>NZ_JAUSVA010000002.1:1331000-2662000 GCF_030813695.1 Kitasatospora herbaricolor | reverse complement strand
GCGCTGCTGGACCAGCTGCTGGCGATCCCGCAGGTCCATCTGGTGGTGGACGGCTACAACGTCACCAAGACCGGCTATCCCTCGTTGCCGCTGGAGCAGCAGCGGATCCGGCTGCTCGGGGGGCTGGCGATGCTCGCCCAGCGCACCCAGGCGGAGGTCACCTGCGTCTTCGACGGCCAGGACCTCGACGTCCCGGTGATCATGGCGCCGCCGCGCGGGGTCCGGGTGCGCTTCAGCCGGACGGGGGAGACGGCGGACGAGCTGATCCGCCGGCTGGTGCGGGCCGAGCCGCAGGGGCGGCCGGTGGTGGTGGTCTCCACCGACAAGGAGGTCGCGGACGGCGTGCGCAACGCCGGCGCGCGCCCCGTGGCGTCGGTCCTGCTGCTCAACCGGCTGGGCCGGGCCTGAGCCGGCCGGCCTGCTGCCCTGCTGCCCTGCTGCCCTGCCGCTTGCCGCTTGCCGCCTGCCGCCTGCCGCCTGCCGCCCTCCCGCGCTGTCCGCGATCAGTGCGGCAGGCGCGACCGGGGCAGCGCGGAGGGCTCCGGGCGGCGCGCGGGCCGGCCCGCGCGCCGGGTGTGGGTCGGCCTGCCTTGACAGCTGGTCAGGGCCTGGACGGCGGGAGTGTGTGGATCAGGTGAATTTCCGGCCGAGGCTCCACGTTGGTGGCCCGGCGGGAGTGGCGGAATGCGCTGATCTTCACTAGGGTCTGGCGTCAAACCTATTTTCCGGATACTCACTCGTTCGGGTGAGCCCGCAGGAAGAAGGAGCCGGTCCTTGGCCTCCCACCGCCGTCCGAAGCAGCCGAGCCGCGCGCGGGTGACCGTGCTCACCGCTGCCGCCGCGACCGCGGTCGCCCTGTCCGCCCAGATGAGCGCGCACGCCGCGCCCACCACGCCCTCCAAGAAGGAGGACGTGAAGGCGCAGATCGACAAGCTCAACGAGGAGCAGGAACAGGCCGCCGAGCGCTACAACGGCGCCAAGGAGCGGGCCGACCAGCTCCGCAAGCAGGCCGACCAGCTCCAGGACCAGGTGGCCCGGGGCCAGGACCAGATGACCCACCTTCAGGCGGGCCTGGCCGAGGTGGCGGGCGAGCAGTACCGCACCGGCGGCATCGACCCGTCCGTCCAGCTGATGCTCGCCTCGGACCCGTCCGGCTACCTCCAGCAGGCGACCAGCGTCCAGCAGGCGACCTCCAGCCAGGCCGAGGCGCTCAAGGGCCTGCAGGACCAGCAGCGCCGCCTCGACCAGCAGAAGATTGAGGCCGCGGCCATCCTGTCCTCGCTGGACGAGACCACCAAGGACCTGAACCAGGCCAAGGCGGACGTCAACCAGAAGCTGAAGGAGGCGCAGGCGCTGCTGAACACGCTCAGCGCCGCCGACCGCGCCTCGGTGGTCCAGGGCGACGGCCGCGCCTCGCGCGACTCCGTCCGCGTCGACCTCGGCACTCTGCCGCAGGCCGCCGGCTACGCCGGTGTCGCCGTGGCCAAGGCGATGAGCAAGCAGGGCGCCCCCTACGTCTGGGGCGCCACCGGGCCGAGCACCTTCGACTGCTCGGGCCTGATGGTGTGGGCGTACGGCCAGGCCGGTGTCTCGCTGCCGCGCACCTCGCAGTCCCAGGGCAACGTCGGCGTGCGGGTGCCCTCGCTGGCCGAGGCCCAGCCGGGCGACCTGGTCGTCTACGGCTCGGACCGCCACCACGTCGGGATGTACATCGGCAACGGGCTGGTGGTGCACGCGCCGCACACCGGCGACGTGGTCAAGGTGATGAAGGCCGACGCCATGCCGATCAACACGATCCGCCGGGTCTGACGCACCGCGAGGCGCGGGCCGGGCGCGGTTCGCGCCCGGCCCCCTCGCCGTCCGGGCCGGCCGGCCCGGACCCCGGGAGCGGGGTGCGCCTGACGCGTCCGGGCGCGGCGAGCGTCGGACCGCCGGGGCGGGCGGTGCCGGAGGGAACCCGGGGGCGGGTGAGAACCTGCCGGGGTAGCGACAACGGGCCCATTTCGGACATTTGTTGATTGTTCGCCATCTCCGACATGCCCGGGCGCCCCGAAATCCTCCTGTGATCTGGGACACGCCCCCCGAGGGCCTCTGGCGACCACATGATGAAAAACCATCAGCCCAGGGTGGACGGACGATCACATCTGGTCACAATCACAATCGAACTTGGGTGGAGTTCCAACTTTTTTCCTACAACGATTTGAACGGATCACGGTTTCGTTACTAGGGTCGTGCCTCGAACCACCGCACAGTCGATCACCCAGCCTGGGTGGCGGCGGGGGTTACCGCCGAGTCCGAGAAGCAGCACGGGCAGTCAACTGCCCGACGGGGAAGTCCCTACGGGGACGCTGTGGAACGGAGCCGGGGAACCACGTTCCTCGGGGTGAATCGGCGCCAGGTCGGCCGGTCGTCGTGAGACGCCGGGCCGGTGAGGCGTCGTAGGGCATCTCTTCCAGCCCGAACCCGTCAGCTCACCCGGTAGGCGGACGTAGGAAGAAGGAGCCCGCCTTCGTGGCGTCCCATCGTCGTCCCAAGCCCGCCGGTCGTGCCCGCGTATCGATCATGACCGCTGCTGCCGCCGCCGCCGTGGCCCTGTCCGCCCAGGCCGGCGCCCACGCCGACCCGGTGCAGACCAAGGACCAGGTCAAGGAGCAGGTCGACCAGCTCAACGAGCAGGCCGAGGTCGCCACCGAGGCCTACAACGGTGCGCAGGCCAAGCAGCAGGAACTGCAGAAGCAGGTCGGCGAGATCCAGGACCGGGTGGCGCGCCAGCAGGCCCAGGTGACCGACCTTCAGGGCGGCCTCGCCGAGATCGCGGCGGAGCAGTACCGCAACGGCGGCATCTCGCCGACCGTCCAGCTGATGCTCTCCACCAGCCCGGACAACTTCCTCAGCCAGGCCGGTTCCGTCAACCAGGCCGGCGATTCGCAGAGCAACGCCCTCAAGGAGCTCCAGGCCCAGCAGCGCAAGCTGGACCAGGACAAGTCCGAGGCGCAGAGCAAGCTCGCCGAGCTGGACACCACCACCCAGCAGCTCAAGGCCAGCAAGGACGAGGTCCAGGGCAAGCTCGCCAAGGCGCAGCAGCTGCTCAACACGCTGACCGAGCAGGAGCGTGAGGCGCTGAAGGCCGCCGAGGCCAAGGCCGCCGCGGACGCCAAGGCGAAGGCGGACGCCGCCAAGGCGCAGACCGATCGCGCCTCCCGCGACACCGCCCGCAGCCCGCTCAGCAGCGGCTCCACCGCGGCCGCCACCCCGGCGCCCTCGAACGTCCCGGCCAGCGGCCGGGCCGCCGCCGCCATCGCCGCGGCGGAGAGCAAGCTCGGTGCCCCGTACGTCTACGGCGCCACCGGCCCGAACTCCTTCGACTGCTCGGGCTTCACCGGCTGGGCCTACGCCCAGGCCAACGTGTCGCTGCCGCGCACCTCGCAGGCGCAGGCCTCGGCCGGCAAGCGGATCGGCACCAACATCGCCGACGCGCAGCCCGGCGACCTCATCATCTACTACGGCGGCATGTCCCACGTGGGCCTCTACGTGGGCGGCGGCCAGATCATCCACGCCCCGCACACGGGTGCGAACGTCCGCTACGAGTCCGCGACCGTGATGCCGATCTCGGCCATCGTCCGGATCTGACGCGGCCCGCGCCGCAGCTTCGCCGGCTCCTTCCGCAGGCCCGGCCCCCGGTTCGTCCGGGGGCCGGGCCTGCGGCGTTCCGGCCGCCCGAGCTGATGTCCGATTGGGGGTCAAATATTCGGGTTGGGAGGGGTTTGGACTCGGCCGCGAGGACTCGCTAACGTCTGCCCCCGGACCTCCGCTCGGACGGTCGCCCACTCCGGGCGGCGGCGGTGGCCCGGCCGCAGGAATGGAGCCGCGCCGCATGGCGATGCACCGCCGTCACCCACTGCCAGGTGTGCACACGCTCGTCCGCGCGCTGGTGCTCACCGCCGCCGCCGGCACCGCGCTGGGTGTGGCGGCCGGCGGCAGCGCCTTCGCCGCTCCCGGCGCGCCTGACGGCCCGCCGGACCGCACGGACGTCAAGGCCCAGGTCGACCAGATCTACGACGAGGCCGAGCAGGCCTCCGAGAAGTACAACGCGGCCCTGGAGCACCAGCGCCGGCTGCAGGGCGAGACCGGCGCCCTCCAGCAGCAGGTGGCGGTCGGCCAGGACGAGCTCAACCGGCTGCACGGCGAGCTCGCCACCGTCGCCGGGGCCCAGTACCGGGCCGGCGGGATCGCCCCGACCGCCCAGCTGATGCTCGCCTCCGACCCCGAGGGCTACCTGTCCCGGGCCCGCAGCCTGGACCAGGTCGCCGAGCGGCAGAGCGAGACCCTGCGCGAGGTGGCCGAGCGCCAGCGACGGCTGGACCAGCGCCGTAGCGAGGCCACCGCCAAGCTCGCCGAACTGGAGGAGGCCCGGCACGCCCTGGCGGACAGCAAGGAGCAGATCCAGCAGCGCCTGACCAAGGCCCAGCGGCTGCTGAACAGCCTCGGCGTGACCGGCCGGGCCCGGCTGGCCGCCCAGGACGCCCGGGACGCCGAGCAGCGTGCCACCCGCGGTACCGACCGGCTCGACCTCGGCACCGCCCCGCCCGCCTCCGACCGGGCCGCCGCCGCGCTGGCCGCCGCCGTCACCCGGATCGGCTCGCCGTACGTGTTCGGGGCGAGCGGGCCCGGCGCGTTCGACTGTTCGGGTCTGATGTACTGGAGCTGGCGGCAGGCCGGCGTGAGCCTGCCGCGGACCTCGCAGGGCCAGGCACGCGCGGGACAGCGGGTCGCCCTGGCCGACGCACGACCGGGAGACCTGGTGATCTTCTACGGGGACAGGCACCACGTCGGGATGTACGCCGGCGGTGGCGTCGTCGTGCACGCCCCCTACCCCGGCGCCCGGGTCCGCTACGAGAGCGTCAACGCGATGCCGGTGACCGAGGTGGTCCGGCTCTGAGCCCTCCCCGGCCGCTGCAGGCGGACCTCGCCCGCGACCTGCCCCGGGCCGACGCCGGGGTGGGTCGCACCGTGCTGTCCCGGCGCGGCGCCCTGCTGCTGGCCGCCGGCGGCTTGGCCCAGCTCTCGCTGCCGCCCGCGACCGCCGCCCGCCCCGCCGCGGGGCGGGGCCCCGGGGCCGCCGGGCTGTCGGCGCTGCTCGCCGCCCGCGCCTACGCGGTGCGCACCCACGACGCGGCGGCCGCCGCCGCGGGCAGCACCGTCGCCGGCCGCCCGGCCCTCGCGGAACTGCTGGCCAGGACCGCCGCCGTACCGCTGGCCGGGCTGGCCTACCGGGTGACCTCGGCCGGCGCGCCCGACGCCGCCGGCCGGGTGGACGTACGGGCCGAGCTGGCGGTCCGGATCGCCGGCTACGACGACTACCCCGCGCTGTTCCCCCGGCGGCTGGAGCTGGCCCGGGAGGGCGGCGGCTGGCGGGTCGGTCGGGAGGAGCCGGACGGCGGCGCCGCGCCGCTCTGGGACCTGGGCGGGGTGGAGGCCGCCGCCGGCGCGCACTGCCTGGTGCTGGCCACGGCCGGGGGCGGCGTCCGGCCGGCCGCGCTGGTGGAGGTCGCCGACCGGGCCGTGCCGGCGGTCAGCGCGGTCTGGGGCGGGGACTGGGCCGGCCGGCTGCTGCTGGAGCTGCCGGCCGGGCAGGAGCAGTTCGCCCGGCTGCTGGACGTCCCGCCGGCCGACTGGGCGGACATGGCGGCCGTCACCACCGCCGCCGCGGGCGCCCCCTCGCACACCCCGGCCGACCGCGTCCTGGTGAACCCCGAGGCGTACGCCAGGCTGAGCGACCTGGGCCGGCAGGTCGTCACCACCCACGAGGCCACCCATGTCGCCACCCGGGCCGACACCAGGCCCTGGACCCCGCTCTGGCTCTCCGAGGGCGCCGCCGACTGGACCGGCTACCTGGGCACCGGCCGCACCACCCGGCAGATCGCCCCCGAACTCGCCCGCGACGTGGCCGCCGGGCGGGTGCCGGCCGCGTTGCCCGCCGACGCGGACTTCACGGCCGGCGCCGCGGGCATCGCCCAGGCGTACGAGCTGTCCTGGCTGGCCTGCGACCTGATCGCCACCCGGTACGGGCCGCAGCGCCTGGTCGCCCTCTACCGGGCGGTGGCCGAGGCGGGGCCCGGTGCCGGCCGGGAGGCGCAGCTCGACCGGGTGCTGCGGGCGGAGCTGGGCACCGGCCTGGCCGACTTCACGGCGCGCTGGAGCGAGGAGATACGCACCCGGCTCTCCGGCACCGGCTGAGGCCGCGCGGCCACCGGCGCGGCGAAGCGCCACGGGCGGGCACCGGGCCCGCGCCCGGGGGCCGGCGACTCAGCGCTCGGCGCCGGCGTGCGGACGGTCGATGCCGTCCAGCAGGTCCTGCTCGTAGGCGATGCCCGGGCGGACGGGGTAGGCCGGGTTGGCGGCCGGCTCCGGCGGGGCGGGGAGCACCACCGTGGCGGCCAGGGCGGCCGGGGCCCGGCTGGAGCGCCACAGGCGCACGCAGGACAGCACGGCGGCGGCCAGCAGCAGCAGGTTGCGCAGCCCCAGGACGACGACGCCCCAGGTGTGGCTGGCGGTGACCTGGCCGAACAGCAGCGGGAACTCCAGCATGGTCAGCGGGGTGGCGAGCAGGACCAGCACCGCCACCGGGCGCTGGCTGGTCGCGCGGACGCTCAGGCAGACCGCGGCCACGCCCACCAGCCAGACCATGTACTGCGGGCTGATCACCCGGCTGGTCACGGTGAACACCAGCAGCGCGGCGAGCGCCGCGTCGTACGTGGTGGCGGCGGTGCGGCGCTTCGCGGTGAGCCGCCAGAACAGCAGCCAGGCGAAGCCGGCCAGGGTGCCCGCCACCATCACCTTGGAGATGACGTCCACCCACGGTCCGAGCATCTCGGTCGAGCCGTAGTTCATCTTCACCTGGCCGTCCCAGGTGCCGGCCATCCGCGCGATGTGCAGCGGCATCGCGCCCAGCGACTCCACCTCGATGCCGCGGTCCTTCTGGAACTTCAGGAACTCGAAGGCGCCGTTCATGCCGGCCGCCAGCAGGAAGCCGAGGCTGCCGGCGGTGGCCGCCGCCGAGGTCCAGGAGCGCCGGGTGCGCCGGCCGGACGGCGTGCCGATCAGGGCCAGCAGCGGCCAGACCTTGATGATGCCGCCGAGCCCCAGCAGCAGCCCGCCGATCGCCGGGCGCCGCAGCAGGGCCAGCAGCCCGGCCACGGCCAGCGCGGTGACCAGCAGGTCGTAACGGTTGTAGATCATCGGGCCGAGCAGCGGCACCCCGGCCACCCAGACCCAGGCGCCGCTGTAGCTGCGGCCGGCGCGTACGCCCGCGCGCATCAGCAAGCCCATCGACAGGGCGTCCACCACGCCGCAGATCACCCAGAAGGAGACCAGGTAGGACCAGGGCAGCAGACCGGGGAGCATGATCACCAGGGCGGCCCCGGGCGGGTACTGCCAGGTCACGTCGTCCAGCGGGAAGGTCCCGGTCTGCAGCACGCCGTACCAGCCGTGGTAGATCACCGAGACGTCCGCGGTGATGTCCCCGCCGAGCCTGAGCACGCCGGTGACCATCATCAGCAGCAGCGTCCGGGAGGCCAGCCAGCCCGCGCCGAGGGCCCACAGGGCGCCGCCGGCCGGTCGCGGCCGGCCGGGGGGAGGGAGGACGGCCGGCGCGGGGAGGACGGCGGGCGCATCCTCGGCGCCGGTGCCGTCGGCGCTGCCGGATCTGCCGGGCGTACCGGCCGGGGCCAACTCCACTGCGCTCCCTCGTTCGTCTCGCGTTCGTCTCCAAGTCCCGCCGCGGGCGTCGTGCGACGCCGGGGGCACCTGCGGCCGGCGCTGGAACCAGCCGGCCGGGGCTCACCTGTACCTAGGACGGACCCGGGGGGGAAACGGTTGCCGTACGTCGTTCCGTTCCCGGCGGGTCGTGGTGGTGACCTATCGTACGGATCACCGAGCGGTACACCGAGCACCCCCCGACCGAGCGAGCCGTGGCCCGATGCACAAGACCTTGATCGTCACCAACGACTTCCCGCCGAGGCCCGGCGGTATCCAGGCTTTCGTCCACAACATGGCGGTACGTCAGCCCGCCGGAAGCGTGGTGGTGTACGCCTCCACCTGGCGGGACGGCGAGGAGTGCGCCAGGTTCGACGCCGAGCAGCCCTTCCAGGTGATCCGCGACCGGACGAAGGTGATGGTTCCCACACCCCGGGTCACCCGCCGGGCCGCCGAGATCCTCAAGGCGGAGAACTGCGACTCGGTCTGGTTCGGCGCGGCCGCCCCGCTCGGCCTGATGGCGCCCGCGCTGCGCCGGGCCGGCGCCGGACGCCTGCTCGGGATGACCCACGGGCACGAGGCGGCCTGGGCCCAGCTGCCCGGCTCCCGGCAGCTGCTGCGCCGGATCGGCGCCGGCACCGACACCCTGACCTACCTGGGCGAGTACACCCGCTCGCGGATCGCCTCCGCGGTCGGCCCGGAGGCCGCCGCCCGGATGGTCCAGCTGCCGCCGGGCGTGGACGAGCAGACCTTCCACCCGGACTCCGGCGGCGCCGAGCTGCGCCGCGCCCTGGGCCTGGCGGACCGTCCGGTGGTGGTCTGCGTCTCGCGGCTGGTACCGCGCAAGGGGCAGGACACCCTGATCGAGGCGATGCCGCAGATCCTCGCCGACGTGCCGGACGCCGTCCTGCTGATCGTCGGCGACGGCCCCTACCGCGGCGACCTGGAGCGGCTGGCCGACGCCCGGGGCGTCCGCGCCTCGGTGCGGTTCACCGGCGCGGTGCCCTGGTCCGAGCTGCCCGCGCACTACGGCGCCGGGGACGTCTTCGCGATGCCCTGCCGCACCCGGCGCGGCGGGCTGGACGTCGAGGGGCTCGGCATCGTCTACCTGGAGGCCTCGGCGACCGGCCTCCCGGTGGTGGCCGGCGACTCCGGCGGCGCGCCGGACGCGGTGCTGGAGGGCGAGACCGGGTACGTGGTGCCCGGCCGCTCGGCGTCCGACGTGGCGGAGCGGATCGTCCGGCTGCTCCACGACGAGGAACTGCGCCGCCGCCTGGGCGAGGCCGGCCGCCGCTGGGTCGACCGCTCCTGGCGCTGGGACCTGCTGGCCGGCCGGCTGACCTCGCTGCTGGCCTCCTGAGTCCGCGGCGGGCCTGCCGAGAGGTCCGGCCGGCCGTCCGGACCGACGGTGCGGGGAGATCCGGTCCGTTCCGCCGGCCCGCCCCGAACATCCGTCGTTCCCGCCGGAGTATGGACAACGATGCTGGCCGGCGCGACCATTGAGGAAAGGACCGGGACAGTGTCGGGCCGCCGTGGCGGCCGAGGAACCGGACGGTCCTGACTATTCCGTTCCGCTGACGCGTATTCCGCCGAGCCGGAATCCGCCGGCGTTGTTCTGCCCGCGTGAGCCGGCCCGAACGTTGCTGTCGTCGTGACGCCTCCTCACCACGGCGCGAGGAACGTGACGAAAATGCCGGACATGGCGAGCTGTCGGAATTGTGGCGGAACGCTGGCGCCTGAGGACGCCTTCTGCTCCTCCTGCGGGGCCCGGGCCGCCCCCCGGCCCGAACCCCGGCCCGACCTTGGGGCCGACCCCGGGCGCGGTGGCGTCCCGGCGGACACGGCCGGACGGCCGGCGGGCGGGACGGGCCTGGCCCAGGCCGTCCGGGTGGCCCCGGACGAGGAGATCCGGCCGTGGGACGTGCCCCCGGTGCCGGTCGAGGCGCTGGGCTCGGCCGCCGTCTACGCGGAGTACGACTCGCGGAAGCTGACCGTGCTGACCGGTTACCTGGCCGGGGTGATCGGTTTCACCATCGGCCTGCACCGCCTGTACCTGGGAAAGCCGCTGTGGTGGGTGTATTTCTGCCTTTCCGTGCTCGGCGCCGTGGGATCCCTGGTGCTGGTGGGTTTCGTGTTCTTCGGGATCCTGTTCATCTTTCTCGCTTTCGACCTCGCCAGAATGCGCGGCTGGGTCGACGAGAGCAACGCGCGCCTGCGGGCGGAGGTTTTCGGCGAACGGGCGTCGTAGGATTTCCGGCCCGCCGACGTCCGAACAATCGAAATCCGGCCAGGGACAGGTCGTCATGAACGGGAACGGCGAAACGCGCTGCCGGAACGGGCACCCGATCCCGGGCGACCCCACCGGGCCCACCTTCTGCACCGTCTGCGGGGCGGCCGTGCTGACCACCTGCCCCGCCGGGCACGTGGTCAGGGCGGCCGGGTTCTGCGGTGTCTGCGGGCTGGCACTGGGCCCGGCGGAGCCGCCTGCCACCGTCGTCGGTCGCGGGCCGGTCCGGGCGCGGGCGGCGCTCCCCTGGAGCCCCGGTCCGGCGGTCCGGGGTGGCGGCCCGGGTGGCCGCGGGCCCGGCGGGGCCGGGAGCCCGGGTACGGCGGGGACCGGCCGGGACAGGTCCGCCCGGGTGCTGCTCGCCGTGGTGTCCGCGGTCGGGATCGTGGCGCTGCTGGCGGGGCTGGGGTTCTACTTCAAGATCTTCCCGACCGGGTCCGACCCGGTGGCGCCCCCGGCCTCCGTCGCCACGGCCGGGCCCGGCACGCCGGCCTCGGAGCCCGCGTCCCCGGACGCCGGCCCGGCCGAGGCCGCGGCGCTGGACGCGCTGCTCGACGAGAGCGCCGGCGACCGCACGGCGGCCGGGGCGGCGGTCCGGCGGATCGCCGGCTGCGACGATCTGACCGGCGCTCAGCAGGACCTGCTGCGGGTGGAGGACGACCGGCGGTCCCTGGCGAGCCGGCTGGACGGTCTCGACCTCTCGGACCTGCCGGACGGGGCCCGGATCGGCAGCGACCTGCGGGAGGCCTGGCTCGCCTCGGCGCAGGCCGACCACGACTACGCCCTGTGGGCGGACGAGGCGAGCGCCGCCGGCTGCCCGGCGGGCGGCCCGGCCCCGTTGACCGCCTCCTACCGGGACGGCCAGGCCGTCGACCGCTCGGCCACCCTGGACAAGACGGCCTTCGTCGGCCTGTGGAACCCGGTCGCCACCGACCACGGGCTCACGCAGCGCAGCGCGGAGGGGATCTGACCGCGCGGACGCGGACGGCCCGCCGGGTCACCGGGACCTGGCGGGCCGTCCGCGTGCGGCGGCGGTGATCAGCGCTGGTAGAGCGCCTCCACGTCGGCCGCGAAGTCCTTCAGCACCAGGTTGCGCTTGAGCTTGAGCGAGGGGGTGAGGTGCCCGCCGGCCTCCGAGAAGACGGTGTCCAGCACCCGGAACTTCTTCACCGCCTCGGCGTGCGAGACGGCGGCGTTGCCGTCGTCCACGGCGGACTGCAGGGCGGCCAGCAGGTCGGGGTCCTCGCGCAGTTCGGCGACGGTCGCGGTGGCCGGCTTGCCGTTGATCTCCTTCCAGCGGGGGAAGAAGTCCTCGTCCACGGTGACCAGGCAGGCGATGAACGGACGGCGGTCGCCCACCACCATGACCTCGCCGATCAGGGCGTGGGCGCGGATCCGGTCCTCGATGACCGCGGGGGCGACGTTCTTGCCGCCGGCGGTGACGATGATCTCCTTCTTGCGCCCGGTGATCGACAGGTAGCCCTCGTCGTCCAGGGTGCCCAGGTCGCCGGTGGCGAACCAGCCGTCCTGCAGCGCCTCGGCGGTGGCCTGCGGGTTGTTCCAGTACCCGGTGAAGACCTGCGGGCCCTTGAGCAGCACCTCGCCGTCCTCGGCGATCCGGACGGCGGAGCCCGGCAGCGGCTGCCCGACGGTGCCGATCTTCGGCTTGTCGTGCGGGTTGAAGGCGGTGGCCGCGCAGGTCTCGGTCAGGCCGTAGCCCTCCAGCACGGTGAAGCCGATGCCCCGGTAGAAGTGGCCCAGGCGCTCGCCGAGCGGGGCCCCGCCGGAGATCGCGTGGGTGGCCCGGCCGCCCAGGGCCGCGCGCAGCTTGCTGTAGACCAGCTTGTCGAAGAGCGCGTGCTTCAGTCTCAGGCCCAGGCCCGCGCCGCCCTGGTCCAGTGCCCGGCTGTAGGCGATGGCGGTGTCGGCGGCCCGGTCGAAGATCTTGCCCTTGCCGTCCGCCTGGGCCTTGGCCCGGGCGGTGTTGTAGACCTTCTCGAAGACCCGGGGGACGCCCAGGATCAGCGTCGGCCGGAACGAGGCCAGCTCGGCGGTGACGTCCTTGATGTCCGAGACGTGGCCCAGCTTGATCGGGGCGATCGCGGCGGCGATCTCGGCGATCCGGCCCAGCACGTGGGCGAGCGGCAGGAACAGCAGCACCGAGCTCTCGCCGGTGCGGAACAGCGGCTCCAGACGGGCCGTCACGTTGCCCAGTTCGGCGAGGAAGTTGCCGTGGGTGAGCTGACAGCCCTTCGGGCGCCCGGTGGTGCCCGAGGTGTAGACGATGGTGGCGATCGAGTCGGCGGTCGGCACCGACCGGCGCTCGGTCACGGTCGCCTCGGTGACGTCGGCCCCGGCCACGGCCAGCGCGGCCAGCGCGCCCCGCTCGATCTGCCAGGTCTGCCGCAGCTCCGGCAGCCGCTCCCGGACCTGCTCGACCACGGCGGCGTGCGCGTCCGTCTCGGTCACCACCGCGACGGCCCCGGAGTCGCCGAGGATCCACTCGACCTGTTCGGCGGAGGAGGTCTCGTACACCGGGACGGTGATCGCGCCGGCCGACCAGATCGCGAAGTCCAGCAGCGTCCACTCGTAGCGGGTCCGCGACATCACGCCCACCCGGTCGCCGGGGGCGATGCCGGCCGCGATCAGGCCCTTGGCGGCGGAGTGCACCTCGGCCAGGAACTGCGCGGCGGTCAGGTCGCTCCACTGCCCGTCGGCCTTTCGGCTGAGCACCGCGACACCCGGGTGCCGCTCGGCGTTCTGGTGCACCAGGTCGGAGAGGTTACCGCCGCTCGGTACCTGGTAGAGGGCCGGAAGGCTGAAGTCGAGCAAGACTGCTCCTCGTTCGCGACGCTGCGGGACGCCAGGACGTTACTGCCCAGTAGGCGGGTTCGGCCAGAGGGGTCGGCTCCGGTGTTCGAAGCGTCACACCTGGGCCGCGCCCGGCCCGGCCGGGACGGGATCGTTCGAATGGCACCCTACGGCAGGGCCGGGGTGACCTGCCGGTAGGCCCCGGACCACCTGACGGGGCGTGGGCCGAGCGCCACGCCGATCGCGATAGCCTGCCCTCGGCGCACAGCCGACCGGCACGCACGGGATCACGCGGAGGGCCATTCCAATGGCGGAGCACACCAGGGCGAGCATCACCATCGAGGCAACCCCGGCCGAGGTCATGGCCGTGATCGCCGACTTCGCCGCCTACCCGGCCTGGACCGGTGAGGTCAAGGAGATCGAGGTGCTGGAGACCGACGGCACCGGCCGGGGCGCCCAGGTCCGCCTGCTGCTGGACGCCGGCGCCATCCGCGACGAGCACGTGCTCGCCTACACCTGGGACGGCGACCGCGAGGTCGGCTGGACCCTGGTCAAGAGCCAGATGCTCCGCACCCTGGACGGCTCCTACACGCTCGCCCCCTTGAAGAGCGGCGGCACCGAGGTCACCTACCAGCTCGCCGTCGACGTCAAGATCCCGATGCTCGGCATGATCAAGCGCAAGGCCGAGAAGGTCATCATCGACCGCGCGCTCGCCGGTCTGAAGAAGCGCGTCGAGGGCTGACGGCGGACCACCGGCCATGACGGTGAGCAGCTCCGACGCGCCCCCCGCCGGCCGCCCGGCCCCGGCGCGCATCATCCTGGTCAGCGGCGACGGCGGGACGGCCACCGTCGCCGCGGCCACCGCCCTGCACGCGGCCCGGCGGGGGCACCGAACCCTGCTGCTGGCCGCCGACGACCCGCACCGCACCCTCGACCCCCTGCTCGGCACCCGCCTGAGCGCGCGACCCGTGGAGCACGCCCCCGGGCTGCGGGTCGCGCGGATCGACGAGCAGGCCGCCTTCCGGCAGGCCCTCGGCGCGGTCGAGGGCAGGCTGAAGCCCGTCCTGGACCTGCTCGGCGCCGACCCGCTGGACCCCGAGGAGCTCACCGCCCTCCCCGGCACCTCCCGGCTGGCCATGCTCCGCGCCCTGCACACCGCCGACGCCGACGTGCTGGTCGTGCTGGCCCCGCGGCCCGCCGAGCTGATCGCCGCCCTCGCCCTGCCCGAGCAGCTGGAGCGCTACCTCGCCCGGCTGCTCCCGGAGCAGCGCCAGGCCGCCCGCGCGCTGCGCCCGCTGCTGGCCGCCGTGGCCGGCGTCCCGATGCCCGCCGAATGGCTCTACGAGGCCCGGACGAAGGCCACCGCCGTGCTGGCCGAGACCCGGGCCGCGATCACCGCGCCGGGCACCTCGGTCCGGCTGGTGGTCGAGGCCGAGGCCTACCCGGTGGACGAGCTGCGCCGGATCCGGGCCGGCCTCGCGCTGCACGGCCTGCGGCCCGACGCCGTGGTCGCGCACCGCGCCCTGCCGCCCGCCGCGGCCGCCTCGCCCGACCCGTGGCTCGCCGCGCTGGCCGGCCGCCAGCGCGGCCTGCTGGACGCCCTGGCGGCCGAGCTGGACGTGCCGCTGCTGGTCAGCACCCTCCCCGAGGTCGCCCTGGAGGAGGTGGCCGACCAGCTGTACGGCGACGGCGACGGCCCGGCCCCCGCCGCCCCCGCGCTCCCGGCGGTCGAGGACCGGCTGGCCGAGGAGGGCCTGCTGGTCTGGCGGATCGGTCTGCCCGGCGCCGACCGGGCCGATCTGGACCTGGTGCGGCGCGGCGACGAGCTGGTGGTCGGCATCGGTGCGTACCGTCGGATCCTGGCGCTGCCGTCCGCGCTGCGCCGCTGCACCGTCACCGGTGCGGCCCTGGCCGACGGCGTCCTCGCCGTGCGCTTCACCCCTGACCCGGCGCTCTGGCCCCGGGGCTGAGCGGCGGATTCCGGTAGCGTCGAGGGAGGCGGCCGCGGGTGCGGCCGCAGCTGAGGAGGCGCCCGCGATGACCACTGCCGACGACCGGACCGGCCGGCCCGCCGACGAGAGTGCCGAATCCACGCGCCCCGGCGACGGACGCCCCGGCGACGGTACGGAGGCCGGGCCCGGCCGGGGCGAGCGGCAGGACGCCGGGACGGAGCATCCGTTCGGGCCGGAGCTCGGCCTGCTGGTGGAGGAGGTCCGGCGTCTCGCCAAGGCCGTCGGGGAGAAGGCGGAGGAGGCCGGCGTGCCGCAGTTCGCGGCGGCGGCCCTCGGCTCGCTGGGATCGCTCGCCCCGGGCGGGGCCGCGGGCTCGCTGGGAACGCTCTCCGAGCTGCCGGGCGTCCTTCGCGCGAAGCACCCCGAAGTGTATGGGCATCTCGCCGCGGCCGGGGGCGAACTGCTCGCCGCCTACCGGGCCGCTGTCTCCGGGCATGAACGCCGGTGGTCCTCAGGGGGCGGTGCCCACAGTGAGCACATTGACCTCGACACGCCTGACGGGCCGTCCGACAAGGAGTGAATCGCCAGGTCAGGCATGGTTACTCACGGCGGACAGGAGCTGACGCAGCGATTCGAAACGTACGACTTTTGAAAGCGGACAGCCATGTTCCCGCGGGATTGCTTTCGGATAATGTAGGCGCCGGTGTGTACGGGAGCAGGTTTGGACGGTACCTTTCCGTCCAGCGGGAACGAGATGAATAGCTGAGGGACACATGGCTCTGACCATCGGCGTCGATGTCGGCGGTACCAAGATTGCGGCCGGCGTGGTCGACGAGGCAGGCGAGATCCTGGCCCGGACCCGGGTACCCACCCCGGCCGACCCCCAGTGGGCGGTCGATGCCATCGCACAGGCAGTACGCGAGCTCAAGGAACTGCACCCGGACGTGGCGGGCGTGGGCGTAGGCGCCCCCGGCTTCGTCGACCGGGACCGCTCCACGGTGATCTTCGCGCCCAACATCGACTGGGAGAACGAACCGCTCAAGGCCCGGATCGAGGAACTCACCGGCCTGGAGACGGTCGTCGAGAACGACGCCAACTGCGCGGCCTGGGCCGAGTTCCGGTTCGGCGCGGCGGCGGCCCACACCGACATGGTGCTGATCACCGTCGGTACCGGCATCGGCGGCGGCATCGTCCTGGACGGCCGCCTGCACCGCGGCCGGTTCGGCGTGGCGGGCGAGATCGGCCACCTCAACATGGTCCCCGACGGCCTGCTCTGCGGCTGCGGCGGCAAGGGCTGCTGGGAGCAGTACGGCTCCGGCCGTGCGCTGCGCCGCTACGGCCGCGAGAAGTCCGCCGCCGACCCGGTGCGCGGGAAGCGGATGCTGGAGCTCAACGACGGCGTCGCCGAGACCATCCGGGGCATCCACATCACCGAGGCGGCCGAGGACGGCGACCCGCTGGCCCTGGAGTGCTACGACGAGCTGGCCGACTGGCTCGGCCGCGGCATGGCCGACCTCGCCGCCCTCTTCGACCCGGGCGTCTTCGTGCTCGGCGGCGGCGTCTCCGACTCCGGCCGGCTGCTGCTCGACCCGGTCGCCAAGTCCTTCCAGCGCTACCTGACCGGTGGCGTCCACCGCCCGCGTGCCGAGGTCGTGCTGGCCTCGATGGGGTCGGCCGCCGGCATCGTCGGTGCGGGCGACCTGGCCCGCACCGTCTGACCCGCACCACCCGACCGGTCGGCCCGTACGACCGGTCCGCTGCTCCGCCGACGGCGGGGCGGGGAGGCCCTCACCCCCCGCCCCGCCGTCGTGGCGTTCCCCGGCCGGCCCGGCAGCCCCGGCGCCCGCCCGTCGTTCCGCCCGACGGCCGCCGTCGCGTGCCGGGCGCCCGCCCCGCCGTCGTGGCGTTCCTGACCCGCGCGGGCCTATCGTGGCCGGTGGACCGCCCGAGGTGCAGGAGGGACGACACCGTGACCGACCAGCCCCGGAGTTTTGGGTCGCCGCACCGGACGCCCTCGGACCACCCGGCCCCGCGGGCCCTGCCGCCCTCGGGGCCGGGGCCGGACGGCGGCCACCGGGTGCGCCTGCTCAGCTACAACATCCGCTCCCTGCGCGACGACCGGCGCGCCCTGGCCCGGGTCGTCCGGGCCTGCGAGCCGGACGTGGTTTGTGTCCAGGAGTCGCCGCGCTACTGGCGCCCCGGCGGCCAGGCCGCCTGGCTGGCCCGGCGCACGGGCAGCGAGATCCTCGCCGGCGGCGGGCGCGTCGCGGCCGGCCCGCTGCTGCTCGGCCGCCCCGGCCTCGACGTCCTCGCCGTCCGGGACCGGCTGCTACCGAAGACCCGCGGCCTGCACGCCCGCGGGTTCGCCACCGCGCTGCTCCGGGCCGGCGGCAGCGCCCCCTTCTCGGTCACCAGTTGCCACCTCAGCCTGGACCCCGCGGAGCGCTACACCCAGTTCGAGCTGCTGCCGGAGCAGATCGGGCCGGCCGAGCACGGTGTGATCGCCGGCGACTTCAACGAGCACCCCGACGGCCCCGGCTGGCAGCTGTTGGCCGGGCTGCTCCAGGACGGCCATCCGACCGCCCCCTGGGGCGGGACGTTCACCTCCGTCCCCGAGAACCCCTACCAGCGCATCGACGCGGTCTTCGCGACACCCGGCGTCCGGGTCCTGGCCTGCGGGGTCCCGCACGGCCTGCCCGGGGTCGCCGAGGCGGACCTGCGGGCCGCCACCGACCACCTGCCGGTGCTGGCCGTCCTGGAGATCCCGGCGGCGGGGGAGGACGGGCCGGCCCCGGCCGGGTGACCGGGCACGGGCGGCCGGGGCCGGGCGAGGGGACGGCCGGGCGGCTCAGTGGATGTCCGCGCCGACGATCACGCCGCCGCGCACCGTGTAGGTACCGCTGAACACCCGGTGGCTGCCGTCGACCTGCACGGCGTCCAGGACGACGCCCACCACCGGGCCGTTCACCGCCGTGACGGTGACGTCGTCCCGGGCGGTCGCGGCGAAGCCCGCCTTGAAGTCCTGGTACGAGGAGTTGAGGTTCTTGCCGCCCAGGGCCCAGGCGGCCGGGTAGTCCCTGGCGTTGACGGCGGCGTAGTACGCCTCGACGGTCGCCCGGGCGTCCGCGGCGGTCGTGCCACCGGGCGGGGAGGCGGCCGGGGAGGCGGGCAGCGAGGCGCCGGACGGGGCACCGGTGGCCTGCGGGGCCGTGGTCGCCTGTGAGCTCTTCGCCGCCGGGTCCACCCGCCACTGCCCGGTGGCGTCGGCGAAGCCGGAGTCCAGCGTGAACTGGACCTTCGCCAGGGTGGAGCCGGCCGGCAGCTGGAAGGAGACGAACCCCAGGGCGGTGTCCCCGGGAGCGATGTCGACGCCGGTGGGGAAGGCCGGCCCCGCCTGGGTGGTGACGGAGATGTCGGCGTTGAACCCCTGGCCCTGGCCGTCGATCACCTGGGCACCGTTGGACGGGGTGTCCGCATAGACCGCCGTCCCGACGTTGTGCAGGCTGAACCGGACGGACACCAGCCGGTTGCCGGCCCGCGGGGTGGACAGCTCGCTGTCCGGCGCGGCCGGGTCGACCACCTGCGTCACGGTCACCGCCATCCGCGACCCGGACGCTCGGCCGGGCAGCTCCAGGGTGTCCCCGACCGTGGCCCGCGCGGCCGTCCCGCCGGACGGTGACGCGGAGCCCGAAGCGGTGGAGGCCTTCGACGCGGGCACGGTCTCGATCGAGTGCGAGGAGCAGCCGGCCAGCGTGGCCAGCGCCAGGCCGGCCAGCAGCGAAACCGCACGGACGGCAGGGGTGGCACGCATGGGCCGTCGCCTCCCGGAGGAGCCGGAACCGGGCGGACACCCGGCCCTACCACCGTAGGCGGCGGCCTGCCCGCCCGCGCGCCCGGACGGGTGGCCCGGCACCGGCCGCCCGGCGGTCCACCCGACCGCCCGGGCGACCGCGCCCGGTGTCAGACGACCGCGCCGCCGGTCGGGTCCTCGGGTTCGTCCTCGTCCCGGTCCTTCATCCGGACGACCAGGGTGACGAAGCCGCCGAGGAAGGCCGTGACGCCGACCCAGGCCGGCCAGCCGGCGACCTCCTGCCAGAACACGGCGTCGAAGAGCAGCAGCGCCGGGCCGCCGAGCACGGCGAGCCAGGCGAACTTGGAGGTGACGTCGGCCTCGGGGAGCGGCGGGGGCTCCGGCGGCACGAAATGGCCCTCGTCCGGGTCCTCGGCGGCCTCGTAGTCGCGCGGGCCGGCGGCCGGGACGACCGGCTGGAAGGGGCGGGGGCGCGGCTGCGGCGCCAGGTCGGAGAGGTCGGTGGGGGGCTTCGCCGGGCCGCTCCGGAACTCGCCCCGGCCGCGCAGGTTCTCGCTCTCCGGCCAGTCCGGGCTGTTCAGCCCGGCAGGCTCGTCGAACTGAGCGACCAGGGCGGCGAAGATCTCGTCCTGCTCGGCCTGGCTGCGCTCGGGCATTTGACGGGCGGCCGGCGCCGCACCCGCCTCGGCGCCGCCCGCGCCCGAAGCGCCGCCCGCGCCCGAAGCGCCGGCCGTGCTCGGGGTACCGCCACCGCTCGGGGTGCCGCCGCCGGTGGCCACCGTCCCGCCGCCGGAGGTCGTGCCGCCGGCAGGCTCGGCGGCAGGACCCCCGGTGCCGTCACCGGCCTCCGGGCGCTCGTCCGCCGGCTCCTGGGCCGCCTTCTTCAGACCGTCCTCGCGGGGCGGTTCGTCCTCGCTGCCCGCCGTGCTGCTCTCGTGCACTTCCGGCCCTTCAGCCTTGGTGATCGTCGGATTCGACCCGGGTGGCACCCGTCGCGAGCGACGGGGCCAGCCGTCGGATGAAGTCCAGACTCGCCCCGAATATTTCCGCCGCGTCGTGGTCCAGCGTCGCGACGTGGAAACTGCGCTCGCACAGTCGCTCCGTCACGTCGGTCGAGGATATCCGGGCGAGGACCAGTTCCGAGTTGGCCGGCGAGACCACGTGGTCCTGCGGGCTGTGGAACAGCAGCACCGGCCGGCGCACCTGCGGGAGCCTGGCCTGGACGTCCTTCCACAGCAGGGACAGCGACCAGGCCGCGTGCAGCGGGGTGCGGTCGTAGCCGACCTCGCGGGAGCCCTCCAGCGCGATGTCGTTCGCCACCCCGGGCAGGCTCGGGACCACGTGCCGGAGCACCGGGAGCAGCACGCTCGCGGGGTTGTCCGAGCGCACCGACGGGTTGACCAGCACCAGGCCGGCCACCGCCTCGCCGTGCACGGCCGTCAGCCGCAGGGCGAGCGAGCCGCCCATCGACAGCGCGAGGACGAAGACCTGCTCGCAGCTCTCGCGCAGCGCCAGGAACTCCCGCTCGACCTCGGCGTACCAGTCCTCCCAGCGGGTGACCTGCATGTCCTGCCAGCGGGTCCCGTGCCCGGGCAGCAGCGGCAGCGAGACCGTCAGGCCGGCCTCGGCCAGGTGGTCGGCCCACGGGCGCAGCGACTGCGGGGAGCCGGTGAAGCCGTGGCAGAGCAGGACGCCCACCGGGCCGCCCCGGTGGTGGAAGGGCTCGGCACCGGGCAGCAGCGGCATGAGTGGGGGCTCCTTCGCGTTCGCGGGGGTGGGCGACCGCGCGCGGGTGGCCCGGGCGGGAGCGCTGGAGCCGCATCGTCCCACGCCCCGGGCGGCTCGTACACCCCGCCGGGACGCGCTCGGCACCCGGCCGGGGCGGGGCGGCGGCACCGGGGAGGGCCGCTGGGCATTAGGATCGACCGGTCCGCTAAACAGGAGGCCCGGCGTTGTTCTACCGACTGATGAAGATGATCGTCGCGCCATTGCTACGGATCTTCTTCCGGCCGTGGATGGAGGGGGCGGAGAACATCCCCGAAGAGGGTGCCGCGATCATCGCGAGCAACCACCTCTCCTTCTCGGACTCCTTCTTCCTGCCCGCACTCATGAAGCGCCGGGTGACGTTCATCGCCAAGGCGGAGTACTTCAACACCCCCGGCCTGAAGGGCAAGCTCACCGCGGCCTTCTTCAAGGGCGTCGGCCAGCTCCCGGTGGACCGCTCGGGCGTGCGCGGCGCCGGCGAGGCGGCGATCCGCAGCGCCGTCGCGGTGATCGAGCGGGGCGAACTGTTCGGCGTCTACCCCGAGGGCACCCGCTCGCCCGACGGCAAGCTCTACCGGGGCAAGGTCGGCGGTCTGGCCCGCGTCGCGCTGGCGACCGGTGCGCCGGTGATCCCGGTGGCCATGATCGACACCGAGAAGGTGCAGCCGCCCGGCCAGGTGGTCCCCAACTTCGGCATCCGCCCGGGCATCCGGATCGGCCGCCCGCTCGACTTCTCCCGTTACCAGGGCATGGAGAACGACCGGTTCATCCTGCGCTCGGTGACGGACGAGGTGATGTACGAGATCATGCGCCTCTCCGGCCAGGAGTACGTGGACATCTACGCGACCGCCGCCAAGCGGCAGATCGCCGACGACAAGAAGCGCACCGACGCCGACCGCAAGGCCGCCCAGAAGGCCGAGCAGGCCGCGCTGAAGGCGGAGAAGGCCGAGGCCGAGAAGGCGGCGGCCGAGCAGGCGGCGGCCGACAAGGCCGAGCTGGAGGCCCGGGCCGCCCAGCAGCAGAAGGCCGACGAGGAGAAGGACGGCGGTCAGGCCTAGGGCTTGACCGACCGCCACCGCCAGGGGAGGGCTCATGACGGACGGCAGCGGCACGCCCGGCGCCGCCGGCGCCAGCGGTACGGGTGCCGGCACCGTGCCGGCGCGGCCCGCCGCCGGCCCGGTCGCCCGTTTCGGCGGCCTCACCGGGGTCGGCGGCACGCTGGCGGCCGGCGGGATGTCCGTCGAGCTGCCGCTCTGGCGGGCCATCTCGTACTTCCGGGTGCTGGCGCTGGGCTACGCGCTGATGCGCTACCTCAACTCCTACGGCGACTTCCTGCACCCCGTCGCCGGCTGGATCTACCTGGGCGCGCTGACCCTGTGGACGCTCGCGACGATCCGCTCCTTCGCCGGCCCGCAGCGGTGCACCTGGTACGTGCTGGGCACCGACCTGACGCTCACCCTGACCGGCGTGGTGATGAGCGGCATCGTCGACGACCCGGCCCGGGTCCAGGCCGGCGCGCCGACCCTGCCCACCATCTGGGCGGCCGGCACCGTGCTCGGGTTCGCCGCCAAGGGCGGCTGGCGGCCGGCGGCCTTCGCGGGCACCCTGATCGGCGTCGCGAACATCTTCGGCCACGGCGGCTTCACCGGCGACAACGTGCACAACATCGTGCTGCTGATGGTGGCCGGCTGCGCCATCGGGTACGTGATCGAGCTGGCCCGCGCCAGCGAGGCCGCGCTCACCCGGGCGCTGCAGGTGGAGTCGGCCACCCGGGAGCGCGAGCGGCTCTCCCGGGACATCCACGACGGGGTGCTGCAGGTGCTGGCGCTCGTCCAGCGCCGGGGCAGCGAGCAGGTGGCCGGGAACGGGCCCGGGCTGGCCGAACTCGGCCGGCTGGCCGGCGAGCAGGAACGCGCGCTGCGGGCCCTGATGACCGGCGGCCCGCTGCCGCACCAGGGCCCGGCCGAACGGGCCGACCTGCGCACGCTGGTCGCCCCGTACGCCGGGGAGCGGGTCACCGTCTCCGCCCCGGGCACACCCGTCCTGCTGCCCGGCCCGGTGGCCGGCGAGCTGGCCGCCGCCGTCGGCGCGGCCGTGGACAACGTGCACCGGCACGCCGGCCCCGGCGCCCGGGCCTGGATCCTGGTCGAGGACGAGCCGGAGGCGGTCACGGTCAGCATCCGCGACGACGGGCCCGGCTTCGCGGCGGGCCGCCTCGGCGAGGCCGAGCGCAGCGGCCGCCTCGGCGTCTCGCAGTCGATCCGGGGCCGGTTGCTGGACCTCGGCGGCACCGCCGAGCTGTACTCGGTGCCGGGCGAGGGCGTCGAGGTCGAACTGCGGGTCCCCAGGGAGGGAGCATGACGGTGGAACAGGTCGCCCTGCGGGTGATGGTGGTGGACGACCACCCGATGTGGCGGGAGGCGGTCTCCCGGGATCTCGCCGAGGCCGGTCTGGACGTCGTCGCCACCGCCGGGGACGGTGAGGAGGCGGTGCGCCGGGCCCGGGCCTGCAGCCCGCAGGTGGTGGTGCTGGACCTCAACCTGCCGGGCCTGCCCGGGGTCGAGGTGTGCCGCCAGGTGGTGGGCCAGGACCCGTCGGTGCGGGTGCTGGTGCTGTCCGCCAGCGGCGAGCACGCGGACGTGCTGGAGGCCGTGAAGTCGGGTGCCACCGGGTACCTGGTGAAGTCGGCGGGGCGGGACGAACTGCTGGACGCGGTGCGCCGGACGGCCGTCGGCGACGCCGTCTTCACACCCGGCCTGGCCGGGCTGGTGCTGGGCGAGTTCCGCCGGCTCGCGGCCGAGCCGACGCAGGCCTCGGCGCCCGCCGCTCCGCAGCTCACCGCGCGGGAGACCGAGGTGCTGCGGCTGGTGGCCAAGGGGCTGTCGTACCGCCAGATCGCCGACCGCCTGGTGCTCTCGCACCGCACCGTGCAGAACCACGTGCAGAACACCCTGGGCAAGCTCCAGTTGCACAACCGGGTCGAGCTGGTCCGCTACGCGATCGAGCAGGGCCTCGACGACGAGGCCTGACGGCCCGTCCCGCCCCCGCCGGTCCCGCCCCCGTCGCCCGCCCCGCGCCGCGCACGACGGCCGGTACGGGGCGGCGGGTCCGGCGCGGTGCGGCGCGGACGGGCCGGCGGGCCCTCAGCCCCGGCCGAGCAGCGCGGCGCCGGCCGCGCCCCGCACCCCCGGGCGGGCCAGCAGCCCGGCGACGATGTCGACGCCGTCCCGGGTGAGCACCGACTCGGGGTGGAACTGCAGGCCGGCGAAGCCGGGACCGCGCAGCGCGTGCACGTCGCCGGTGGCCGGGTCGCGGGCCACCTCGACGCCCTCGGCGGCCAGCCGGGCGGCCTCGGCGTCCGAGCAGCGGGCCGTGAAGGTGTTGTAGAAGCCGACCGTCCGGCGCTCGCCGAACAGGTCCACCGCCTCCTGGGCGCCCTGGTACGGGACGGCCTTGCGGGCCAGCGGCAGCCCGAGGGCGTCCGAGAGCAACTGGTGGCTGAGGCAGACCGCGAGCAGCGGCGCGCTGCGGGCGCCGCTCCGGGCGGCGGCCAGGGCGTCGGCCACGATCGGCCGCAGCACCGCCATCTTGGGGTCGGCCGCGTCCGCCGGGTCGCCCGGGCCGGGGCCGAGCACCAGGGTGCCGGGGTGGGCCGCGACGCGTTCGCGCAGGCCGGGGGTGTCGTAGCGGAGCACGGAGACCTGGTGGCCGAGCGAGGCCAGCAGGTGGGCGAGCATCGAGGTGAAGGTGTCCTCGCCGTCGACGACCAGGGTGGGCAGCGCCTGGGTCACGGTGGCCGGCTCCTGCATCCGCAGCCAGAACGGCGCCAGGTTCGCCCGCCGGGCGTCCAGCGCGGTCTGCACCCGGTGGTCGTCGGAGAGCCGGGGCCCACCTGGCCGGGGCAGCCGGTGCGCGGGGGCGGGACGGGCGCCGATCGCGGTGAGCACGCCGGCGGCCTTGGCGTGCGTCTCGGCGACCTCGGACGCCGGGTCGGAGTGCCGGACCAGCGTCGCGCCGACCCGCACCACCAGCCGGCCGGTGGCCGGGTCGATGTCGGCGGCGCGGATGCAGATGGGGGAGTCCAGCAGCTGCCCGCCGCTGGCGGAGCGGCCGATCAGGGCCAGCGCGCCGGAGTAGTAGCCGCGGCCGGTCGCCTCGTACCGCTTGATCACGCGGGTGGCGTTCTGCACCGGGCTGCCGGTGACGGTGGCCGCGAACATGGTCTCCTTGAGCACCTCGCGGACGTCCAGCGAGGTGCGGCCGCGCAGCTCGTACTCGGTGTGCGCGAGGTGGGCCATCTCCTTGAGCCGCGGGCCGAGCACCTGGCCGCCGAGGTCGCCGACGGTGCACATCATCTTGAGTTCCTCGTCGACCACCATGGTGAGCTCCTCCAGCTCCTTGGGGTCCTGGAGGAACTCCAGCAGCGAGTCGATGCCGGGGCCGGCCGCCGGGTAGCGGTAGGTGCCGGAGATCGGGTTCATCACGACCGTGCCGCCGGACTGCCGCACGTGCACCTCGGGGGAGGCGCCGACCAGGACCCTCTCCCCGGTGTGCACCAGGAAGGTCCAGTACGCGCCGCGCTCCTGCTCCAGCAGCCGGCGGAAGAGCGACAGTGCCAGGGCCGGCCCGAAGCCGTCCAGGGTGGCGGTGAAGTCCCGCCGGATGACGAAGTTGGCGCCCTCGCCGCGCCCGATCTCGTCCCTGATCACCCCGCGGACGATGTCGGCGTACCGCTCGTCGTCGATGTCGAAGCCGCCGCCGGACAGCGAGACCGGCAGCTGCGGCAGCGCCGGCAGCAGCTCGGCCAGCGGGAAGGCGTGCTCCTCGTCCACCGAGATCGCCTGCAGCGGGGTGCCGTCGTCGTGCGCGTCGAAGCCGCGCTCGCGGATCTGGCGGTACGGGACGAGGGCGAGCACGTCGTGCCGCGGGCCGTCCGCCGGGACGCCGGACCGCACCGGCAGGTCGGCGAGCTGCTCGTAGGAGCCGGCCGTGCCGAGCAGCACCTCCACCGTGTCCGGCGCGAGCCGGGGGGCCCGGCGGTGCAGCAGGGCGAAGGCGGGGGCGCCGGGGGCGGTCAGGCGGGCGAGCAGCTCTGTGGGACTGGTCACGGTGCGGCTTCCTTCCGGGAAGGCTCGGGGTGCGGTGGTGGATCCGCTTTTCCGGGAGGGCCGAACTGCTCGCGATACGCAGAAGGCCGCCCCGAGGGGCGGCCGTCGTGTCGTCAGGGACGCGCTATCGGTGGGCCACCTCGGGGATGGTCCACCACCAGGAGAAGGTGTGCGGCGCGTTCATGGTGCAGAGCGTAGCGGATGCGCCGCGGAAGTGAGGCCCGTCACGGATATGTCCACGACGCGTCTCATCCATCGGGCAGCGGGCACAAATCTGTTGTCACACCCCGTAGCCTTGGCAACGTGACCGTGACAAATCTCCACACCTGGCAGTCCCTGCCCGCGGCGCAGCAGCCTGAATGGCCGGATCCTGAGGCGCTGCGCAAGTCTCTTGCGGACCTCGCCTCGTATCCGCCGCTCGTCTTCGCAGGCGAGTGCGACCAGCTGCGCGCCCGGCTCGGTGCCGTCGCGCGTGGTGAGGCGTTCCTGCTGCAGGGCGGCGACTGCGCCGAGGCCTTCGACGGCGTGTCCGCCGAGCAGATCCGCAACAAGCTCAAGACCCTGCTGCAGATGGCCGCCGTGCTGACGTACGCCGCCTCCGTGCCGGTGGTCAAGGTCGGCCGGATCGCGGGCCAGTACTCCAAGCCGCGCTCCAAGTCGACCGAGACCCGCGACGGCGTGACCCTGCCCGTCTACCGGGGTGACTCGGTGAACGGCTTCGAGTTCACCCCCGAATCCCGCATCCCCGACCCCGAGCGCCTGAAGCGGATGTACAACGCGTCCGCCGCCACGCTCAACCTGGTCCGCGCCTTCACCACCGGTGGCTACGCGGACCTCCGCCAGGTGCACGCCTGGAACCAGGACTTCGTGCGCAACTCCCCGTCCGGCCAGCGGTACGAGAAGCTGGCCAAGGAGATCGACAACGCGCTGGCCTTCATGCAGGCCTGCGGGGTCGCTCCCGAGGAGTTCAAGACCGTCGAGTTCTACTCCTCGCACGAGGCGCTGGTGCTCGACTACGAGACCGCGCTGACCCGCGTGGACTCGCGCACCGGTGACCTGTACGACGTGTCGGGCCACATGGTCTGGATCGGTGAGCGCACCCGCCAGCTGGACGGGGCGCACATCGAGTTCGCGTCGAAGATCCGCAACCCGATCGGCGTCAAGCTCGGCCCGACCACCACGGTCGAGGAGGCGCTCACCCTGATCGAGCGGCTCGACCCTGAGCGCGAGCCCGGCCGGCTCACCTTCATCACCCGGATGGGCGCGGGCAAGATCCGCGATCACCTGCCCACCCTGGTGGAGAAGGTCACCGCCTCGGGTGCCCAGCCGGTGTGGATCTGCGACCCGATGCACGGCAACACCTTCGAGGCCTCCAGCGGCCACAAGACCCGCCGCTTCGACGACGTGCTCGACGAGGTCAAGGGCTTCTTCGAGGTGCACCGCGCGCTCGGCACCCACCCGGGCGGCATCCACGTGGAGCTGACCGGCGACGACGTCACCGAGTGCGTCGGCGGCGGCGACGAGGTGCTGGTCGACGACCTGCACCAGCGCTACGAGACGGCCTGCGACCCGCGGCTCAACCGCAGCCAGTCGCTGGACCTCGCGTTCCTGGTGGCCGAGATGTACCGGGGCGGTCACTGACCGCGACGGCCGCCGCCCCGGCGTCCACCGCCACGGCCGGGCCCTGCCCGCCGGAACACCCGTGATGTGACGAAGGCCCCTCCGGTTTCGGGATTCCCGAGCCCGGAGGGGCTTTTTCGTACCCGGATCGGCGGGTAAGGTAAGGCTTAGTGAGCTAAGGCAAGCCTTCCTAGATCATTCCGGATCCCACCGGGACCCGCCCCGAGATCACCCCCGAACCACCTGGGAGAGACCGCGATGTACGTGTGCATGTGCCATGCGGTCACCGAGGACCAGGTGAAGAAGGCCATCGACGCCGGCGCCAACAGCCCCCGCCAGATCGCCAAGGGTTGCAAGGCCGGCACCGACTGCGGCTCCTGCGTCCGCCGGATCCAGGCCCTGCTGGGGGAGCACGGCGCGCGGCCGTGCCCGACCGCCCGGCTGGCCGCCAAGCTCGGCCTCGCGGACCCGGAGAGCGACGCCGGGCAGCCGGCGGCCGCCCCGGCTCCCGCCGGGCAGGCCCCGCTGCCGGCCGTCCGGTCCCTGGAGCCGGCCCCGCTGCGCGCCGCCTAGTCCGGGGCCGCCCGTGGGTGCGTCACGCCGTAGGTGCGTCACGGCGCCGCCGCGGCTGCGCCGGTACCGACGAGGTTCCCGCCGTGCCGACGAGTCCCTCCCGTGGCTCTCCCGGGGTCAGGACTCCGGCTGCTCGATCAGCTGGGCCAGGTAGAGCGGCTCGCCGAGGCGCTCCAGCAGTTCGAGCTGCGTGTCCAGGTAGTCGATGTGGTGCTCCTCGTCCGCGAGGATCGACTCGAAGATGTTGGCCGAGGTGACGTCGTTCTTGGCGCGCATCACCACGATCCCGCGCCGCAGGCGGTCGATCGCCTCGACCTCGACCTGGCGGTCCGCGTCGAACATCTCCTTGACGTTCTGGCCGACCCGGACGTGGAACAGCCGCTGGTAGTTCGGGAGCCCGTCCAGGAAGAGGATCCGGTCGGTGAGGATCTCGGCGTGCTTCATCTCGTCGAAGGACTCGTGCCGGGTGTACTTCGCGAGCTTCGTCCAGCCGAAGTTCTCCTGCATCTTGGCGTGCAGGAAGTACTGATTGATGGCGGTCAGCTCGGCGGTGAGCTGCTCGTTGAGGAACTCGATGACCTCGGGGTCACCCTTCATGGCGTCTGCCTTCCTGCTGTGCTTCCGGGATCCACGGCTGCCCGCATCCTGGCACCGTGATGGGTGGTATTTCCAGTAAGTTCACACTCACACGGACATGTGCCGGATTATCTGATTTGCCAACCATTGCGCTGCCCGGGCGGGCGTGCGGCGCGGACAAGGGGCGCGCACGTAGCACCACGCGCCGTCTGTCACCATGGAGACATGGGTCAGTCCGAACAAGAACCACTTCCCCCGTCTGACCCGAGGCTCCCACCGGGCCAGCGCCTGCAACGCGGCTGGCCCGTTCTGCACTACGGGCCCGTTCCCCGCTTCAAGCCGCTGACCTGGGACTTCCAGGTGTTCGGGGCGACCGCCTCGGCCGAGAAGCACAGCTGGGACTTCCCCGGCTTCAACGCCCTGCCCCGGGTCACCGTGCAGGCCGACTTCCACTGCGTGACCCGGTTCTCGATGCTCGGCAACGACTGGACGGGCGTGCCCGCCTCGGCCGTCCTCGAACAGGTGCCCCCGGCCCCCGGCGTCACGCATGTGATGGTCTGGGCCGAGTACGGGTACAGCGCCAACCTCCGGCTGGAGGACTTCGCCGACCCCCGCACCGTCTTCGCCACCCACCACAACGGCGAGCCGCTCACCGTCGAGCACGGCTTCCCGGTCCGGCTGGTGGTGCCGCACCTCTACGCCTGGAAGGGGCCCAAGTGGGTGCGCGCGGTGGAGTACATGCGCGCCGACCGACGGGGCTTCTGGGAGGAGCGCGGCTACCACAACCGGGCCGACCCGTGGGCCGAGAAGCGCTTCTCGTACCAGGAGGAGCCCGGCGACGGGCCGCTCCGCTAGGGCCTGTCCGGCGCCTGCGGAGCCGCCCGGACCCGGGCCGGCGGTCTCAGGCCGCGGCCGGCTTGATGTTCTGGTTGAGGTGGAACAGGTTGTCCGGGTCGTACTGCCGCTTCACCGCGGCCAGCCGGGCGAAGTTCCCCCGGTAGTTGTCCTCGACCCGGTCCTGGTCGTCCTCGCCCATGAAGTTGATGTACCCGCCGGGCTCGGAGTGCGGCGCCACCGCCGCGTAGTAGTCCCGGACCCACGAGGTCTGCGCCTCGTCGCCGGACGGGTCGTCCCAGACCGCCAGGATGACGGTGGAGAACGTCGCCTCCCGGTACGAGTACGCGGTGGCCTCGGGCGCGACCCGCTGCGGCGCGCCGTTCACGGGGTAGATGTGCATGGTCGAGCTGAGCGTCGGCACCCGGGGGCCGTGCTCCAGGTGGGCCGCGATCGCCGCGTCGGTCAGCTCGGTCGCGAAGCTGCCCTTCCAGTACTCCCGCAGGCCCGGCGGCAGCAGCGGGTCGAAGGCGCTGTTGATCGCCGGGTAGGGCATCGGCCCGACCGCCTCGGCGACCCGGGGGGCCAGGTCGCGCAGCGGCCGGAGCACCCGGTCGGCGTCCTCGAGCGGTCCGGACCAGCAGACCACCACGATGCCCAGGACGTCGCCGTGCCGGTCCTCGGGGATGAACGGCAGCGGCGGCGCGGTCTGGAACCCGGGGAAGAGGAAGAGCTGCTCGGGAGCGTCCTGGACGAACTCCCGGTAGAACTTCAGGATGTTCTCCATGTGCTCCAGCTCGAACAGCATCGGGCCGGCGACGACCTGGCTGACCGGGCTCAGCCGGTACTCGAACGAGGTCACCACGCCGAAGTTGCCGCCGCCCCCGCGGAGTGCCCAGAACAGGTCGGCGTTCCGGTCGGCGTCGGCGGTCAGGAACTGGCCGTCGGCCGTCACCACGTCGGCGGACAGCAGGTTGTCGCAGGTCAGCCCCATGGTCCGGCAGAGGTAGCCGAAGCCGCCGCCGAGCGTCAGCCCGGCGATCCCGGTGGTGGAGACGATCCCGCCGGTGGTGGCGAGGCCGAAGGCGTGGGTGGCGGCGTTCAGGTCGCCCCAGGTCGCGCCCGGCTCGGCGCGGGCCGTCCGGGTCGCCGGGTCGACGCGCACCCCGCGCAGACCGGACAGGTCGGCCACCACGCCGTCGTCGCAGGTCCCGTAGCCGGGGGCGCTGTGGCCGCCGCCGCGGACGGCGAGGTCCAGGCCCATCTCGCGGGCGTAGTTGACGGTGGCCATCACGTCACCGGCGTTGGCGCACCGGACGACGGCCGCGGGCCGGCGGTCGGCGGTGGCGTTGTAGACCTTGCGGGCCTCGTCGTAGCCCCGGTCCTGCGGGGTCACCACGGCACCCCGGGTACGTTCTCTTAAGTCGTCGACGGTGTGCCCGGCCATGGGGACCACTCCTCGGGAACCGGCTTTCGGGAAGCCCCGGCAGGGGCCTTCCTCTCACGCTACGCCGATCGGGTGAGGCCTCAAGCCGGGGCCGGGCCGACCTGGCCGCCCGGCCCGGCCCGGCGTCCGCCCGGCCCGGCCCGGCGTCCGCCCGGCCCGGCCCGGCGTCCGCCCGGCCCGGCCCGGCGTCCGCCCGGCCCGGTCGCGCGCCCGGTCACCGGTCCCGCTCGCCGGGCCCGCCGGGGTCAGATCAGCGGGAAGCTGATGACCACCGTGGTGCCCTGCGGGCGCCGCTGGCCGGGGGCCGGGTTCTGCCCGGAGACCTTGCCGGTGCCGAACAGGTTCAGGCCGTTGCTCTGCACCTTGAACCCGGCGTCGGTGAGCGCCTTGGTGGCGTCGTCCTTGGTCATCCCGCCCACGTCGGGGACGGCCACCATGCCCTTGCTGACCAGCAGCGACACCGGCGCGTTCACCGGCAGCAGCTCCCCGGCGGCCGGGGAGCTGCTGATCACCGAGCCCTGCGGCACGACGTCGTCGTACTGCTCGTTGCTGGTCCCCGGCGCCAGCTGGGCGGCGGCCAGCGCCTGCCGGGCCTGGTCGAGGGTCCTGCCGGTGAGGTCGGGCACCGCGATCCGCTGCGGCCCGCGGGAGACGGTCACCGCCACCGGGTCGCTCTTGCGGACCCGGCGGCCGACGTCCGGGTCGGTGCCGATCACCGCGCCGGCCGGGACGGTCTCGCTCCAGGCCTCGGTGAAGCTGCCCTGCAGCCCCGCCCCGGCCAGCACCGAGACGGCCTCCGCCCGGCTCTTGCCGAGCACGCCCGGCACCTTCGTGTAGACCGCGCCGGACAGCGCGTACGTCGCCCCGCCCACCAGCAGCAGCACGGCGGCCAGCACCGCGCCCCAGACCAGCGGCGCGCGCGAGCGGCGCGGCCGCCGCGGCCGTCCGGTCCGACTCCGCCGGCCGGCCGGCGGGTCGTCGTACGGGCGGGGCCCGGTGAGCAGCGCGTCCATCAGCTCCGGCGGCACGTCCAGCACACTGGTGTGCTCCACCGGGGGCTGGATGACCGAGGTCGGCTCGGTGGTCGGGAACGCCGGGCTGGGCCGGGTGGAGGCCGGCGGCTCGGCGTCCAGCTGGGCCGGTGTCAGGGTCCGCCGCACCCGCTGCAGGGCCGCGAGCAGCTCGACCGCGTCGTACGGGCGGGCCCCGGGGTCGCGCGCGGTGGCGGTGGCGACTATGGCGTCCAGGCCGGGCGTGATGCCGGGGACGGCCCGGGACGGCGCGGGCACGTCCTCGTGCAGGTGGCGGTAGATCACCTGGACGGCGTTCTCGCCGGTGTGCGGCCGCTCGCCGGTGAGCATCTCGTACAGCACGATGCCCGCCGCGTAGACGTCCACCCGCTGGTCGGTGGCGCCCTCCGGCCGGATCTGCTCGGGGGCCAGGTAGGAGACGGTGCCGAGCACCGCGCCCGCCGTGCTGGTGGTGACCGCGCCGTCGGCGCCGTTCAGCAGCCGGACCAGGCCGAAGTCGGCGACCTTGACCAGCCCGCCGTCGGTGATCAGGACGTTCTCCGGCTTGACGTCCCGGTGGACCAGCCCGGCGCGGTGCGCGGAGCCGAGCGCCGCCAGCACCGGCTCCAGGATGTCCAGGGCGGCCCGGACGGACAGCGCGCCGCGGTCCCGCAGCACGTCCCGCAGGGTCCGGCCCGGGACGTACTCCATGGCCAGGAAGACCGTTCCGCCGTCGGCCCCCTGGTCGAAGACGTTCACCACGTTGGGGTGCGAGAGCCGGGCCACGGCCTTGGCCTCGCGGATGAGGCGGTCGGTGAAGTCCGCGTCGCCGGCCAGCGAGGGATGCATCACCTTGAGCGCCAGCACCCGGTCCAGCCGGGTGTCGGTGCCCCGGTAGACGGTGGCCGTGCCACCGGTCGCGATCCGTTGCTCGACCCGGTACCGGCCGTCCAGCAGGGTACCGATCAACGGGTCGTGCAGTGCCATGTCCACCAGGGAAGTGTAGGGGCGCCGACGCCGGCGGTCCCGGGCGGACACCGCGCCCGGGGCCGCTTGTGCCCGGCTTGTGACACGTCCACGCCGAGGGCCCCCGCGACGCCGCCCCCGGGGGCCCGCCCCGGGGAACGCCGCTGCTCAGAACGCCGGCCGCTCCCGGTGGTCGAGGTCGGCCCGGCCGGCCATCGCCGAGGAGGCCTCCGCGTGGAAGCGGCGCGGGATGCGCCCGGCCCGGTGGGCGAGCCGGCCGGCCTCGGCGGCGTGCCGCATCGCCTCGGCCATCAGGACCGGGTCCTGGGCGCGGGTGACGGCCGAGGCCAGCATCACGGCGGCGCAGCCGAGCTCCATGGCCAGCGCCACGTCGGAGGCGGTGCCCGCGCCGGCGTCCAGGATCACCGGCACCGTGGCGCTCTCCACGATCAGCTGGAAGTTGTGCGGGTTGCGGATGCCGAGGCCGGAGCCGATCGGCGAGCCCAGCGGCATGATCGCCGCGCAGCCGACGTCCTCCAGCTTGCGGGCCAGCACCGGGTCGTCGTTGGTGTACGGCAGCACCGTGAAGCCGTCGTCGACCAGGGTCTCGGCGGCGTCCAGCAGCTCGATCGGGTCGGGCAGCAGGGTCCGCTCGTCCGCGATGACCTCCAGCTTGACCCAGTCGGTGCCGAGCGCCTCGCGGGCCAGCCGGGCCGTCAGCACGGCCTCTCCGGCGGTGAAGCAGCCCGCCGTGTTCGGCAGCACCCGGATGCCGTTGCGGGTCAGCACGTCCAGCACCGAACCCTGGGTGGAGGTGCTCACCCGGCGCATCGCGACCGTGGTCAGCTCGGTGCCGGAGACCCGCAGCGCCTGCTCCAGGACGTCCAGGCTCGGCGCCCCGCCGGTGCCCATGATCAGACGGGAGCCGAAGGTGGTCCCCGCGATCGTCAGGAGGTCCTTCTCGTCGTCGGTCGAGGTCCCCGCCACGGTGCTCAGCCCCCCTGCACGGCGGTGAGGATCTCGATCCGGTCGCCCGCGGCGAGTCCGGTCCCGGCCCAGGCGCTGCGCGGCACCACGGTCTCGTTGACCGCCGCGGCGACGCCGGACGGCGCGGCGCTGACGCCGGCCACCAGCTCGGCGAGGGTGCTCCGGGCCGGCACCTGCCGGGGCTCGCCGTTGACGGAGAGTGAGATATCGGTCATGCCAGTGCCTTTGCGGAAGTGGAGCGGTCGGAGGGGTCGGCGCCGGCGGGGACGGCCCCGGCGGCCGGGGGGCCGGCGGCGAACCGGCCGGGGGAGAACGGCGCGGCCAGCGCGGGTGTCACGCCGGTGGCCAGGTACTCGGCGAGCAGGTCGCCGGTCACCGGGGTGAGCAGCACGCCGTTGCGGTAGTGGCCGGTCGCCGCCACCAGGCCGGGCAGTGCGGTCGGGCCGAGCAGCGGGGCGTTGTCGGGGGAGCCGGGGCGCAGCCCGGCGGAGGTCTCCACCAGCGGCAGCTCGGTGATCCCCGGGACCAGGTCGTGGGCGTCACGGAGCAGCTCGTACACCCCGCCGGCCGTGACGGTGGTGTCGTACCCCTGCTCCTCGCTGGTCGCGCCGATCACCAGCTCGCCGTCCTCGCGCGGCACCAGGTACAGGTGCTGCCCGCGCACCACCGCGCGGACGTTGCGCGACAGGAACGGCCGGTACGCCTCGGGCACCCGCAGCCGCAGGATCTGTCCCTTCACCGGGCGGACGGCCGGCAGCACGCCCTCGGGCAGGCCGGGCAGCAGGTGGCTGCGCGGGCCGGCCGCGAGCACCACCCGGCCGGCGCCCAGCAGCTCGCCCGTGCTCAGCCGGGCGCCGGTGGCCCGGCCGCCGGCGACCAGCAGTTCGGTGACCTCGGCGCGGTGCAGCAGCACACCGGCGCGCTCGCAGGCGGCCACCAGCGCGGCGGCCAGCCGCCGGCCGTCCACCTGGTGGTCGTCGGTGACGTGCAGCCCGCCGCGGACGCCCGGGGCCAGCATCGGTTCGAGCCTGCGGCACTCGCGTCCGGTCAGCCAGGCCGAGTCCAGGCCGAGCCGCCGGTGGAAGGCGTGCAGCTCGCGCAGCTCCTCGCGGTCGTCGGAGTCCAGCGCGACGGCCAGGGTGCCGCAGGCGCGGTAGCCGGTGGGCAGGCCGGAGGCCTCCTCCAGCTCGGCGGCGAACGCCGCGTACCGCTCGTTGGAGGCCATCCCGAGCCTCAGCAGCGGCTCCTCGCCGTACTGCAGCTCGGTGACCGGGGCCAGCATCCCGGCCGCCACCTGGGCCGCCCCGCCGCCGTGCGCGGGGTCGACCACCACCACGCCGAGGCCGCGTTGCCGGGCCCGCCAGGCCACCGCCAGGCCGATGATGCCGCCGCCGACGACCAGGACGTCCGTCGTCGCGCCGCTCGTGAAGCGTGTCAAGGTCCCTGCTCTCCCTTCGCCGGAATGACCCGGATCAGGTTCGGACGGTCGCAGGCCGTGCCAGCCCGCCTCTCAGCCCGGTCCGCCGGGCTCCCGTGGTACGGACCGCCCGGCACCTGGGGCGCGGACCGGTCGAGGTGCACCCACCATAACTCCGGGTGCCGTCCGGGCCGAAGGCGCGTACAAGGGGCGGACGGCCCGGCTAGGGTGGCGCCGTGGGAGAGCAGCGGAACACGGATCAGGTGGTCGTTGTCGGGGCGGGACTGGCCGGGGCCCAGTGCGTGCGCGCGCTGCGCGGCGGCGGGCTGCAGGGCCGGATCGTCCTGCTCGGGGACGAACCGCACGCCCCCTACGACCGGCCGCCGCTCTCCAAGGACGTGCTGCTCGGCAAGGCCGACGCCACCACCCTGGACATCGACTACGAGCAGCTCGGCGTCGAGCTCGTCACCGGCCGCCGGGCCACCGGCCTGGAGCCCGGGGTGCTGCACACCGACGCCGGTGAGGTGCCCTACGGGAGCCTGGTGATCGCCACCGGCTCCGCCCCCGTCGCGCTGCCCGGCGCGGACCGCGCGCACCTGCTGCGGACCGTCGACGACGCCCTCGCACTGCGGGCGCTGCTGCAGCCGGGAGCCCGGATCGTGCTGGTCGGGGCCGGCTGGATCGGGGCCGAGACCGCGACCGTCGCCCGTGCGCTGGGCTGCGAGGTCACCGTGGTGGAGGCCGGCCCGACGCCGGTGCCCGGCGCGCTGCCCGCCGAGGTCGGCGGCGCGATGACCGCCTGGTACCGGGAGGCCGGCGTCGACCTGCGCCTCGGCGCGCGGGTGGCCTCGGTCGCCCCGCACGAGGTGCTGCTCGCCGACGGCACCCGGCTGGCCGCCGACGAGGTGGTGGTCGGCATCGGTGTCCGCCCGGCGACCGGCTGGCTGGCCGGTTCGGGGGTCGACCTGGACGCGGCCGGCGCCGTTCTGGTGGACGAACGGCTGCGCACCTCGCTGCCGGGCGTCCTCGCGGCCGGCGACTGCGTCTCCTACCCCTCCGCGCGCGGAGGCGGCCGGCTGTCCGTCCAGCACTGGGACCACGCGCTGCAGTCCGGGGCGGCGGCCGCCGCCTCGCTGCTCGGCCTGGGCACCCCGTACGACCCGGTGCCGTACTTCTGGTCCGAGCAGTTCGGGCGGATGGTGCAGTACGCGGGCCGGCACGGCGACGGCGACGACCTGCTGTGGCGCGGGGCGCCCGGTGACCCGAGCTGGACGGTGCTCTGGACGCGCGGCGGGCAGCTGCGCGCCCTGCTGACCGTCGACCGGCCGCGGGACCTCGCCCAGGGCCGCCGGCTGCTGGAGCGTGGCGCCGTCCTCGACCCGGCGCCGGCCGCCGACCCGGCCGTGCAGCTGAAGGCGGCGCTCGCCGGATAGGCCGTCCCGGCCGGTCACGATCGGTCACCGGACGGGCCGCGGGGGGCGCGGTTGGTGCGCGGCGGCCCGGCGAGGTGGCAGTCTGGTGACGTGAGCGAGATCGAAGCGAAGATTGAAGACCTTGTCCCCGAGTGGATGTACCTGCCCGACATCTCGGAGCAGTGGGGCGTCCGCGTCACCGAGGTGCGCGACCTGGTCAAGAACGGCGGCCTGATCGCCGTCCGCCGCGGCCCGAACAAGTCGCTGCAGGTGCCGGCCGCCTTCATCGACGGCCCCGGCCTGGTGAAGCACCTGTCCGGCACGCTGACCGTGCTCCGCGACTGCGGGTACAACGACGCGGAGATCCTGGAGTGGCTCTTCACCGAGGACCCGTCGCTGCCCGGCAGCCCGATCCAGGCCCTGCAGGAGAACCGGGGCACCGAGGTGAAGCGCCGCGCCCAGGCGATGCTGATCTGATGGCGGCGGACCTGACGGCGGGGGGCCGGCTGCGCGCGCAGCTGGCCGACGCGCGGCTGTACCTGTGCACCGACGCCCGCCGCGAGCAGGGCGACCTGGAGCAGTTCCTGGACGCCGCGCTCGGCGGCGGCGTAGACATCGTCCAGCTCCGCGACAAGGGCCTGGAGGCCAAGCAGGAGCTGGAGTACCTGGAGGTCTTCGCCGACGCCTGCCGGCGGCACGGCAAGCTGCTCTCGGTGAACGACCGGGCGGACGTCGCGCACGCGGCCGGCCCGGACGTGCTGCACCTCGGCCAGGACGACCTGCCGGTCCGGGCCGCCCGCGCGATCCTCGGCGAGGACGTGGTGATCGGCCGCTCCTGTCACGCCGAGGCCGAGGTCGACGCGGCCGTGGCCGAGCCGGGCGTGGACTACTTCTGCACCGGTCCGGTCTGGCCGACCCCGACCAAGCCCGGCCGGCACGCGCCGGGCCTCGGCCTGGTCTCCTACGCGGCGAAGCAGGTGACGGACCGCCCCTGGTTCGCCATCGGCGGCATCGACCTGGGCAACCTGGACGAGGTGCTGGCCGCCGGCGCCCGCCGGGTCGTGGTGGTCCGCGCGATCACCGCCGCCGACGACCCGGCCGCCGCGGCGGCCGAGCTGGCCCACCGGGTCCGCGCGGTCTGAGGCCGCCGTCCCGGGCCGCGGGGCGCCCCCTCGCGGCCCGGGGACGGCCGTCCGGTCCCGTCCGCCGCTCAGTAGCGGCGGACGGTCGCCGCCTCGGCCAGCGCCAGCAGGACCTCCCGGGCCCGGGGGTCCACCAGCGGGGCCGCCTCCAGCGCCGCCAGCGACTGCCGCATCAGTTCCTCGATCCGGCTCTCCACCCGTTCGGGCGCACCGCTGCGCCCGATCAGCTCGCGCAGCACCACGACCTCCTCGGGCGCCAGGTCCGGCGCGCCGAGCCGCTCGTCCAGGTGCCGGGCGTCGGCCGCCGGCAGTCCGCGCATGGCGTGCGCCACCAGCAGGGTGCGCTTGCCCTCCCGCAGGTCGTCGCCGGCCGGTTTGCCGGTGACCGCCGGGTCGCCGAAGACCCCCAGCAGGTCGTCCCGCAGCTGGAAGGCCTCGCCCAGCGGCAGGCCGAAGGACGAGTACGCCGCCACCAGCTCCGGGGAGGCCCCGGCGAGCAGCGCCCCCACCTGGAGCGGCCGCTCGATGGTGTACTTCGCGGACTTGTAGTGCAGGACGGTCTGCGCCCGGTCCAGCGCCCCGTCGTCGGTGGAGTCCCCGGCGACCGGCTCCAGCACGTCGAGGTACTGGCCGACCATCACCTCGGTGCGCATCAGGTCGAAGGCCGGCTTGGCCCGCAGCACCGCCTCGGCGGGCAGCCCCGAGCGCAGGAACAGCTCGTCGCACCAGATCAGCAGCAGGTCGCCGAGCAGCACGGCGGCCGAGGCCCCGAACTGCTCGCGGTCGCCGCGCCAGCCGCTGGCCCGGTGCAGCGCCTCGAAGCGGCGGTGCACGGAGGGCACACCGCGCCGGGTGTCGCTGCGGTCCATCAGGTCGTCGTGCACCAGCGCGCTCGCCTGCAGCAGCTCCAGGGCGGCCGCCGCGTGCTCGATGCCCGGGTCGGCGTCCCCGCCGCCCGCACCGCGCCAGCCCCAGTAGCAGAACGCCGGGCGCAGCCGCTTGCCGCCGTCCAGCAGGAAGTCCCGCAGGGCGTCGACGGCGGGCCCCAGCTGGGGCGAGATCTTGCCGAGCAGGACCGCCTGGCCGTCCATGAACTCGCCGAGGGCGCCGTTGACGCGTATCCGCACGGCCTCCACGTCGATCGGGTTGGCCGGCCGGCTGCTGGACGAGGTCACGATGAGGCTCCGGGAGTCGCTGGGGGTACCGGCCAGCCTAGCCCGGCGTTCCCGGGCGGGCGTACGAGCACCCGTACGGCCCAGCGGCGGGTGTCCGAAGGGTGTCTCACTCGGTGGACGTGAGTTGTCCCGCCTCTCCGGACGGCGGCTAACCTGCCAGCATGGCACTCGGCATCGCTTCCACCAGAACCGACCGCGCACTGACCGTTCGCGAACTGCTGGCGGCGGGCAAGCGGTCCTACTCCTTCGAATTCATGCCGCCGCGCTCGGAGGCCGCCGAGAAGCGGCTCTGGGACGCGATCCGCCGGGTCGAGGCCCTCGACCCGAACTTCGTCTGCATGACGTACGGCGCGGGCGGCTCCTCGCGAGGCCGGACGGTGAACCTGGTCGGCCGGATCGCCACCGAGACCACGCTGACCCCGGTGGCCCACCTGACCGCCGTCGACCACTCGATCGCCGAGTTGCGCAACATCATCGGCCAGTACGCGGACCAGGGCGTGCGCAACGTCCTCGCGGTGCGCGGCGACCCGCCCGGCGACCCGATGGGCGAGTGGGTGCGCCACCCCGAGGGCGTCAGCTACGCGGCCGAGCTGGTCGAGCTGATCAAGGGGATCGGGGACTTCTGCGTCGGCGTCGCGGCCTTCCCGCAGATGCACCCGCGCTCGGAGAACTGGGACGACGACATCCGCCACTTCGTCGCCAAGTGCCGGGCCGGCGCGGACTACGCGATCACCCAGATGTTCTTCGAGGTCGACGACTACCTGCGGCTGCGCGACCGGGTCGCGGCGGCCGGCTGCGAGGTGCCGATCATCCCGGAGATCATGCCGGTCACCAACATCAAGCAGCTGGAGCGGTTCCCGCAGCTCAGCGGCTCGGACTTCCCGGCCGACCTGGTCGCCCGGTTCCGGGCGGTCGAGGACGACCCGCAGGCCGTCCGGGCGGTGGGCATCGACCACGCCACCGCGATGTCCGAGCGGCTGCTCGCCGAGGGCGCCCCCGGCCTGCACTTCATCACCCTCAACCACTCCACCTCCACGCTGGAGATCTACCAGAACCTCGGCCTGCACCAGCGCTGACCGCGGGCCCGCGCCGCGACGCACGATGTGGGTCGCGGCGCGATGACCCGGTACAGTCTCGGCACACGCGCGGGGCGCGCGGCACGCGACTGGAGGTAGCGGGCGGATGGGCATCGGGTACCTGCTGCTGTACGCCGCGTTGGCGGTGGTGGCGCTCTGGCTGGTCGCCGAGCTGCTGCTGCAGAACCGCGCACCGCTGCACTGGCGGGCCGTCGCACTCGGCGGCTTCCTCGGCGTGGTCGCCGGGATGGCCGTGCGCTCGGTGCTGGTGATCGCCGCCGGCGCGGTGCTCTTCGCGGTCGGCCAGGTCTTCGTGACGCTGTCCGTCAAGCGCGGGTTCCGCGGGGGCTGGTCGCTGCGCAGGTCCGACGGCGAGCTGCCGGGACCGCTGGCCAAGGTGCCGCTGCTGAGCGCCGCCACCGGCGGCGAGGACGTCGCCGAGCCCGTCGTCGTCCAGCAGGTGGGGGAGATCGGCGCGGTCGAGGCCGACATCGCGGACTTCGAGACGGCCGCGTACCAGGCGGTTCCGTTCGATCCCGACGACGACTCCTACGACAGCGTCCGCTTCGGCGGTCCGGAGCGGCCGGCCGGCCGCCCGGCGGCCGCCTCCGAGCCGCAGGAGCCGGCCGCCGACGGCGTGTACGCCGACGCCTCCGCCTTCTACGGACAGCAGCAGCACGGCCAGCAGCAGGGCTACCAGCAGGGCGCCGGGTACGAGCAGCAGCCCGTGGGCTACGAGCAGCAGGGCTACCAGCAGCAGCCGCAGCCGGGCTGGGACGGTCAGCAGCAGTGGCAGCAGCAGCCCGCCTACGGCTACGACCAGGGCTACGGCTACCAGCAGCAGGACCCGTACGCCGGGCAGACCGGCCAGCAGCAGCAGTGGCAGCAGCAGCCCGTGGGCTACGAGCAGCAGGGCTACCAGCAGCAGGCGCAGCCGGGCTGGGACGGTCAGCAGCAGTGGCAGCAGCAGCAGCCGGCGGACGGGGTCCCCCCGCAGCCCCAGCAGCAGCCGCAGCAGCCCGGCTACGGCCAGCAGGGGGCCTGGCAGCAGCCGGGGACCTGGCAGCAGCAGGGCTGAGCGGCCCGCCGCCGGCCCGGGCCGGTCAGCTCCGCTCGACGGCCAGCGACCGGCCCTCGGGGGCGCCGCGCCCCGGCCCCGCCGTCGTGCCGTCCGCAGCCGTGGTGCCGTAGGCGGCCGCAGCGCCCTCGGGGGCCCCTGCGCCGCCCGGGCCTCCCGCGCCGCTCCGGTCGGGCGTCCGCCGGAACTCCTGGGCGGTGGCCCGCACCACGGCCACCATGGCCAGGGCCATCAGGGCGCCGAACAGCTCCACCTTGGTGTACCTGGCCGCGTCGTGCGCCAGGTACTGCAGGTAGGTGCCGGCCGAGGCCAGCTGGACCAGCACCGGCAGGTACCAGAGCCGGCCCGGCAGCTGGAAGGCCGCCACCACGCTCAGCACGTCAGCGAGGAAGAAGTACCGCTCGTGCATCGAGGGCAGCAGGAACGGCACCAGGATCACCGAGGTGGTGGCCAGCAGCACGATCTGGGTGTCGGTCAGGTCCCGCGTCCACCCGCCGGGCCGCAGCGGCCCGCGGCCGGCCGGGCGCAGCACCACCCAGGCCACCAGGGCGAGCACCACCGCGCCGGTGAGCAGGATGCCGGCCCGGCGCACCGCGTCGGCGTGGTCCCCCGGCTGGAACAGCAGGTAGACGCTCGGGGCGTTCATCGAGAGGCTCTGGTAGGTGCCGGTCTGCCGGGAGTAGACCGTCAGCAGCTGCCCGAGGTCGGCGCCGACCAGCAGCGCGGGCACGTCCAGCAGGAGGTACACCGCCGGGACGGCCAGCAGCGCCCGCCAGGGCACCCGGCGGGTGAGCAGCAGGACGAGCAGGAACGGGAACACGAAGACGGTCTGCAGCTTGAAGGCCAGTGCGATCCCGAAGAAGGTGCAGGCCCACCAGGGCCGGTGCCGCAGCACGAACCAGAGCGCGCCGACCACGAACGAGGAGTAGACCGAGTCGGCCTGCCCCCACCAGCCGCTGTTGGCCGTCACGGTGGGCAGGAACAGCACCACCGCGCCCGCGAGCAGCGGGCGCCAGGAGCCCTCCCGGTGGCGCAGCGCCACGATCCGGTAGGCGAAGTACGCCGTCAGCAGGTCGAAGAGGGTCGAGACGGCCTTGATGCCGGCCAGGTCCTGCACCGGCAGGTGGCTGAGCGCCGCCAGCACGTAGAGGTAGGGGACGTTGTAGTCGGAGAAGCCGATGTCGCTGAGCGCCTGGAACCCGCCGTGGTCGGCGATGTGGCTGAACCAGGGGTGCAGGAAGTAGCGGTAGTCGTCCGACTCCCAGGGGAACATCAGCCCGCGCACCGCCATCGAGGCCGCCACGATCGCCACCGCGGCGACGATCTGACCGCTCGCCCGGTCGCGGAGGCCCGGCCGCCGCTCGGCAGCGGGATTGCTCGACATGACGGACCTCCGGTAACGGCGTGCACGGCCGGGCGACGCCTGGATGCTAGCCCGTGCGGGAACTGACTGTCATTCATCGCGCGCCACCCGGTGACCACGTCCACCGGGGTGGCGGCAGTGGGCGGGCGGGCCGGGCGGCCCGGGTCCCGCGGGCGGTGCGTTCTCTGCGGGCGGTGCGGCTTCTGCGGGCGGTGCGGGCCGGCGCGCTCAGGCGGGGCCGATCAGGCCGGCCGTGATGCAGGCGGACATGCCCACCCGGGCCAGGCCGCCGCCGGGGTGCGCGGCGCCGCCGATCACGAACAGGCCGGGGCCGGGCCGCTGGTTGGGGGCCTGGAGCAGGCTGCCGCCGGCCCCGGCCAGGGCGGGCCGCGGGACCGAACCGAACAGGGCGCCGGTCTCGGCCGCGGTGTCGAGCGGGGTGCGGAGCACCCGCCAGAGCAGCCGTCCGCGCAGGCCCAGCCCGGCCGCGTCGACCCGGTCGAGCACCTGGTCGGCGTACCGCTCGGCCGCTTCCGGGCGGCTCCAGTCCAGTGCGCCCGCCGAGGGCACGGTCACGGTCAGCGAGACGCTCTCGTGGCCCTCCGGGTGGAGCGTGGGGTCGTCGGGGCGGAGCACCTGCACGGTGGGGTGCGCGTACAGCTCCGGCGTGCGGCCGAACAGCGCCTCCCGCTCGGCGGCTCCGTCGGCGGCGTGCACCACGGTGCGGTGCGCGGCGGCGGCCGGGCGCGAGCCGCGCAGGGCGAGCAGCACGGTGAACCGGCCGGGGACCCGGGCGGCCGCCTCGTCCCGCTGCCGGTCGGCCCGCTGCCCGTCGCCGGGGCGCGGGCCGTCCTGGCCGGGGCGGCCCACGGCGTCCGGGTGGAAGGTCCGGGCGTCCGTCGAGGAGATCACGGTGTCCGCCTCCAGCCGGTCGCCGCCGGCCAGCCGCACCCCCGTCACCCGGCCGTCCGCCGGGTCGGACAGGACCTGCTCCACCGGGCAGTCGAAGCGGAACCCGACCTTGCGGTCCAGGCAGCGCCGGTACACCGCGTCGGCCAGCGCCCGGATGCCGCCCCGGACGTACCAGACGCCGAAGGACTGCTCCATGTACGCCAGCACGGTGGCGCCGGCGGGCGCCGTCGACGGGTCGAAGCCGAAGCGCAGGGCGTACTCGTGCAGCAGCGCGGTCAGGCCGGGACGGCCGTCGAGCTCCCGCCCGGCCACCTCGGCCAGGGTCCACGGCGTGCGCCGCAGCCGGCCGAGGCCCCGGCGCGGCGGCGCCGGGTACGGGTCGGTGCGCAGCCGCTCGGGGTCCGCGGGGAGCGGCTCCTCCAGCAGCGGGCGGCGGGTGGCCTCCCAGACGGTCCGGCCGTGGTTCATCACCTCGCTCCAGCGCTCGCCGGAGCCCGCGCCGAAGGCGGCGTCCAGGGCCCGGGCCACGCCGCCCCGGGAGGCGTTGGGCAGCAGCAGGGTGGTGCCGTCGGGCAGCAGGTGCCGGCTCTCCGGGTCCACCGGGGCGAGCCCCACCAGCTCCTCCAGCGGCTCCCGGCCGGTCTTCAGCGCGAGGTCGCGGTAGACGGCCGGCAGGGTGAGCAGGCCGGGGCCGGTGTCGAAGGCGAAGCCGTCCCGCTCGTACCGGCCGACCATCCCGCCGTAGGTGCCGGAGGCCTCGCAGACCGTCACCCGGTGCCCGAGGGTGGCCAGCCGGGAGGCTGCCGCGAGCCCGCTCATTCCTGCGCCGATGATGACGATCCGTGCCATGGCACCGATCCTAAAGTGCGCCCGGCGGCCCTCAGTACCCGCTCCCGCCCCGGCCGGGCGGTGCGGGGACGGGGGACGGCAGCGGTCCGCGGCGGGCGGCACGGGCGGCCTTGCGGTCGCGGCGCCTGGCCAGGAAGCGCCGGATCCGGGTGAAGGCGAACCAGACCAGCACGGCGCCGGCCACCAGCAGCACCGAGGCGATCGACGCGGCGATCCACGGGTGGAAGATCGCCAGCGTCACCAGCCCGGCCACCGAGATGTCCTCGGCCAGGCTGACGCCGATGTTGCTGGCGGGTTCGGGCGAGGTGTTGACGGCCATCCGCAGGGAGGCCTTGACGGTGTGGCTGAGCAGCGCGGTGGTGCCGCCCATCGCCCCGGCCGCGACGGTGCCCAGCCCGCCCGGGTCGTGGCTGGCCAGCAGCGCGGCGACGGTGGCGCCGGCGACCGGGCGGATCACCGTGTGCACGGCGTCCCAGGCCGAGTCCAGGTACGGGACCTTGTCGGCCACCGCCTCCACCAGGAAGAGCGCGCCGGCGGCGATCAGCACGTCCGGGCGCTCCAGCACGGCCGGCACGCTGTCGGCCCAGCCGAAGCGGCCGAACAGCCCGAGCAGCAGCACCACCGCGTAGGCGTTGATCCCGCTGGCCCAGCTGCTGGTGAAGATCAACGGAATGATCGACATCCTGCTCCCTCTCTCGTCCGCCCGCGGTCGGTCCGGCGCCGGGGCGGCGCGGACGCCTCGGTGGCCGCCGCGCCACACCGTACCGGCCCGGCCGGTCCACTCCCGGCGCTCTCAGGACGCCCGCCGGCGCCCGGTGGTTCCGCCCCGGCCGGGCCCGGCCGAAACTGAGTACGGGTACTCAGATCACCGGTTGAGTAGCGCAACGGATAGTGCTCCGACCTGCAAGGACGAGAGAGTTGGGGCACCGGGAGAACGGGCCGCGAGGCACGGGGGCCCCGGGAGCGGACCAGATCTGGTCCGCCGGTCACGGGGGTGCCGGCGGACGGGGTCGTGCCGTGCACACGAGCCGGTCCGGGACCGCGCACCGCCGACACGGGGCGGCGGAGCGCGGTCACGGGGGACACCGGTGGTGGGGGATCCGGGGCGCATCGGCGCCCCGGGGGACGTGCGGGGCGACACCGCGCGGCCGGCCCGGACGGGGGACTCGTCGGGCCGGCCGCCGGGGTGTCGCCCGCACGCGTTCCCCGGGGCCGGGCGGCGGCGGTGCGCTCCGCGCACGCCCGATTGTCAGTGGTGCCCTGCACGATGGGAGCGCACGGGTCGACCGGCCCGGGCCAGTCGCCTCGGACCGGGGGAGACCATGACCATCAGCCACCCTGAGCCCGTCACCGCCAGCCACCGCCACCCCGACGACGACCAGGCGCGACCCGGCGGGCCCCGCCCCGGCCGGCTCCAGCCGCTCCCGCAGCAGCCCGTCCCGCAGCAGCCGCTGCCGCACCAGCACCGCCCACCGGCGCCGCAGTCCCGGCCGCCGCAGCCCGTCCCGGACCGGTCGGTCCCCGACCCGCCCCTGCCGCACCAGCCCGCGATCCCCTTCCCTCCGGCCGGTCCGCCCGCCCCGGCCCCACCGGCGGCACCCGGCCGCTCGGGGGACGTGCACCCGGTGCTGCGCCGGGCCGCCGCCCCGCCGGCCGCGCTCGACCTGCTCCGGCAGGCCCAGCGCACCCTCGTCCAGGCCGGCCGGACGGAGGACCCGCTCCAGCGCTACGCCACCGCCCACCTCGCCGCCCTGCGCACGGTGGCCGCGGTGCTCGCGGTCCGCGGCCGGCCGGAGAAGAACCCGAGGCGGCGCAAGGCCATCCGCAGCGCCTGGGAGGTGCTGCCCGAGGTCGCCCCGGAGCTCGCCGAGTGGGCGGTCTACTTCGCGGCCGGCGCCCGCCGGCGGGCTGCCGCCGAGGCCGGGATCAGGGGCGCGGCCAGCGCGCGGGACGCGGACGACCTGATCCGCAACACCGCGCTGTTCCTGCGGATCGTCCAGCGCCTGCTGGGCCTGCACCCCACGCCTCCCGCGCCGCGGCTGCCGCTGGACGGTGCGGCCTGAGGGCGCGGTAGGGGGCGGCCCGGGGGCGCCCGCACGGCCATGCCGGTCGGGCGGGCGCCGGCCGGGCCCGGCCGTGGGAGTGCCGCCGGGAGCGCCGCGGGGAGGGCGGCCCGGAACGCCTCACGGTGCCTTGCGCGGGCGGGCCGTCGGACGGCCTAAGGTGGAGCCGTCCGACGTACCGACCCGTACCTCTCCGTGCCAAGGAGTCCTCACCTTGTACCCGACGCGTCCCCGCAGTGCCCTGCGTACCGCCGTGGTGTGGGAGGTGGTGCGGGCGGCCCTTGAGAAGCGGGCCGCCGAGCTGGACCAGCCGGTCCTCGACGTCGTCGACACCGGCGGCGGGACGGGCAACTTCGCCGTGCCCGTGGCCCGGCTGGGCCACCGGGTGACCGTGGTCGACCCGAGCCCCGACGCGCTGTTCGCGCTGGAGCGGCGGGCCGCCGAGGCCGGCGTCACCGACCTGGTCCGGGCCGTCCAGGGCGACACCCAGACCCTGCCCGAGCTGATCGCCCCCGAGAGCGTGGACGCGGTGCTCTGCCACGGCGTGCTGGAGGTCGTGGACGACCCGGCCGAGGCGCTCGGCAGCCTGGCGGGCACGCTGCGGGCCGGCGGACTGGTCAGCCTGCTGGCCGCCAACCGCAACGGCGCCGTGCTCGCCCGGGCCCTGGCGGGCCACTTCAACGAGGCCCGCACGGTGCTCGGCGCCCCCGAGGGCCGCTGGGGCGCCGGCGACCCGATGCCCCGCCGGTTCACCGGCGAGGAGCTGGGCCTGCTGGCGAGCGCGGCCGGCCTGCGGGTGGAGGCGGTGCACGGGGTGCGGGTCTTCGCCGACCTGGTGCCCGGCGTCCTGGTGGACACCGAGCCGGGGGCGATGGAGGCCCTGCTGAAGCTGGAGCAGGCGGCCGCCGAACAGCCGGCCTTCCACGCCGTCGCCACCCAGCTTCACCTCCTGGCCACACGCTCCTGACCTGTCCTTCGTACCCGGTACGTCTTCCGTTCGGCCACGCATTCGCCCACGTCCGGGGTGATTCCGCCGACTCGGGCACTTGTGCGCGCCCCCCGGCGTTGGGAACCGTGCGGATCCAGCGTGCCGACCTGGGCCGACCCACGTGCGGTCGACCACCCCGGAATGCACCGGTGGACCGTATGATCTGGGTAAAGCCGGAAAGCATGACAGCCGGACGCATGGGGCATATGGACGACACAAGGCCGGGACGGTGGACCCTCCGGGGTGCACAGCACGACCGTCCCGACCGGACGGTCGCGGTTCGCGCCGGGGTGGGTTCCACACAAGCGTCTGACTGGTGTCTTGAAAGCTGAATGGACTTGCCATCCCGCCTGGGGTGGCGGACCGGTCGCCCCGCGACCGACGAGTAGGAGGACTCCGTGCCGCTCTCGGAGCACGAGCAGCGTCTGCTCGAGCAGATGGAGCGAGCGCTGTACGCCGAAGATCCCAAATTCGCGTCAGCGCTTGAGGGAACCGGGCTGCGCGCCTACACCCGTCGGCGGGTCTACCAGGCCGCCGCGGGGTTCGTGGTGGGCATCGCCCTGCTGATGGGGGGCATGGTCGCCCAACTGATCTGGGTGAGCGTCGTCGGGTTCCTGGTCATGCTGGGTTGCGCGGTCCTCGCCGTCACAGGCTGGAGGCGCGGCCCCGGCGGGCACGGCGCGGGGCCGAAGCCGGCCCCCGCATCGCGCCGCAAGGCAGGGGTGATGGACCGGATGGAGCAGCGTTGGCAGCGACGCAGGGACGAGCAGAGCGGCCTCTGAGCGCAGAGGAGGGCCCAGGGGAACCGGGCCCGGCAACGAGCGACGGGTGAGGGCGGGCAGTCTGCGGACTGCCCGCCCTCACCCGTCGTGGCGCGCTGGATCCGGAACGTACCGGGCCCCGAGCCCGGGCCGGGCCCGGGCCGGCGCTGCCGCGCGGGCCGGGCCCACCCCGGCTACTCCGGTCGGTCCGTCGAGCCGTGCCGGCCGCCCCGCAGCCGGGCCCGGGCCCGGCGGAACGGACCGGTGAGCGCGGCCCCGGCCCGGGAGAGGCGCCCGCGCACGGCGTCCCGGGCGTCGTCCACCCGATCGGTCGCCCGCCACCAGAGCCTCGCCGAGGACGGCGGCAGCAGCAGCGCCCGGGCCCGCCCGGTGCGCCGGGCGGAGGCCAGCAGGCCCTCCCGGGCGGTCCGGACGTCCGGGGCCAGCGCGGGCGCGCCCCGGCCGGCCGGGGCGTACAGCACCCGTTCGGTGGCCAGCGCGACCCGGCCGGCGGCGGCCGTGGCGTCCGCGTCCAGTTCGCCCGCCTCGGCGATCCGCCGCGCCGCCGACCGCGGGGTGCGCGAGTCGTCCGGCGGGATGCCGAGGTCCCAGGCCGAGTCGACCAGCTCCTCCCAGGCGGCCAGCACCTGCTGGTCGGTGAGGTCCGTCCGGGGGTCCGCCCCCGGACGGCGGCGTCCGGCCGTACCGAGCCGCCGGCGCCGCACCCAGGCCCGCCAGACCATCGGCGCAATCAGCAGGGCGATCAGGGCCAGGCCGCCCGCGAGCGTCGCCAGGGCCTGCCAGGACAGCCACCAGGACCGCTGGCCCTGGGCCTTGAGCGCGGCCTTCTCCTGGTCGGCGCAGTCGCCGAGCTGCCGCTGCCGGCTGTCGCAGCTGCTGCTGGCGCTCGCCGAGGGCACCGCACCGGCGCTCGGCGCGGCACTGGTCGGCTGCTGGGTCGGGGCGGTGCTGGGCGCGGCCACCGGGTCCGAGTAGTCCGGGGCGCTGCCGCGGGTCGGGGTGGGCTCGAAGCGCAGCCAGCCGGTGCCCTGGAAGTACAGCTCGGGCCAGGCGTGGTACTCCCGGTCCGTCACCTTGAAGCTCTTGCCCCCGAGGCCCTGGCCCGGGGTGAAGCCGAGCGCCACCCGGGCGGGGATGCCGAGTGCCCGGGCCATCGCCGCCATGGTGGAGGCGTAGTGGACGCAGAAGCCCTTCTTGTTCTCCAGGAAGGTCAGGATGGCGTCGTTGCCGGTGCCGTTGCCCACGTCGGTGCTGTACGTGAAGCCGCCGGTGCGGGTGAACCAGGTCTGCAGGGCCACCGCCTTGTCGTACCCGGTCGTCCTGCCCCGGGTGACGTCCGTGGCGATGGTCGTCACGGCCTGCGGGAAGTCGCCGGGCAGCGTCAGGTAGCGCTTGGCGATCGCCTCCGGCACCTGGCCGGCGGTGCGCAGCTGGGCTGCGGTGGGCCGCACGTCCAGGCTGGTCACCTCGTACCTCAGGCCCCGGGTGGTCTGCTTGCCGTCGCCGATGAGGGTCCGGGTCGAGCCCTCGTACCGCCAGGTGCCGGGCGGGTCGGCCTCGGTGGCCGGGTAGGGCATCGGCAGCCAGGCCGAGTCCATCCGGTCCGTGACGGTGAAGGCGGTCGCGACCGGGTCCGCCGTGACGGTGGGGGCCAGCCCCTCGGGGGTGGGCAGGGCCCGGGGGTTGCCGGTGACGTCCTTCGGGCTGAGCTTCCACTCGGTGCCGTTGAACTCGTCGAGCGCGCCGGTCCGCAGGTAGGTGCTGCCGGCGTTGTCGCCCGACATCGTGTAGGTCAGCATCTCCTCGCCGCTCGGGCGGCTCAGCTTCGCGGCCAGCGTGACCAGCGGGTCCAGGGTGGTGACCCCGGAGCCGCTGCCGCCGGTGCCGGTGCCGTTGCCGGTCCGGTTGCCGAACAGGTCCAGCTCCCACTGACCGAGGAACAGCGGCAGCACCAGGGCGGTGGCCAGCGCCAGCGAGCCGATCCGGTGGCCGTTGTGCGCGAGCCGGCCCCCGCTCTCGCCGCGGGCGCCGCCGTGGAAGACCCGGCCCCAGCGGGAGAGCCGGTCCTGGCCCTCGGCGAGGAGCAGCAGCAGGTAGCCGAAGGCCGCGAACAGGAACCACAGCCAGGCCCGGGAGTCCTTGTCCGCCAGGCCGGTGCCGACGGAGTAGAGCGCGAGCAGCGGCAGGCCGGCCAGCGCCGACTTGCGGAAGGTCACCGCGACGGCGTCCACCACGACGGCGACCAGCGCCACCGAGCCGACCAGGATCAGCCGCAGCCCCGGCGTGGCGGGGGCCGGGATGGCGTACTCCTGGATGTCCTGCAGGCCCCGGTCGAGCAGGGTGCCGACGGCGTCCAGCGCCCGGGGGCCGGGCAGGACGCCGGCGGTCATCGCGGAGCCCGCGAAGCCGAGCATCAGCGCGTACACCAGCACCAGCAGCTGCCCGGCCGGCACCAGCCAGCGGGGCAGCGGGAGCCGGCGCAGGCCCGCGCCGGCGGCGGCGGCCAGCGCGATCAGCAGACAGGCGTGCAGGTACCAGCCGCCGGAGGTGACCAGCGGGAGCAGGCAGAGCGTGGCCAGCGCGGTGGCCAGCGCGGAGTAGACCGTGAGTTTGGCGCGGGTGGTCACGCGTCGGCCCCTTCCCGGTGGGCGTCGGAGGCCGAGCCGGCGCGGTCGGCGGCCCGCCAGAGGTCGGGCACGGAGTCGCCGGCCCGGGCGGGCAGCACCGTCCAGCCCGCCTCGCGCAGCTGCCGGATCCGGGCGCGGTACTCGCCGCCGCCGGTCTCGGGGGCGAGCATCCGCAGGCCGGCCCAGGTCTCGGTGTCGATCAGGAAGGCCACGGCGGTGCCGGTGCGGCGGCGCAGCCGGGCCAGTCGGGCGGTCTGCCCCTCGTCCAGCGTGCCGAGGACGGCGACCAGCAGGCCCTCGCCGGCGATCCGCAGCGCCTCGTCCGCGCGGGACAGCGAGCCGCCCTCGGAGAGGTCGACCAGGGCGAGCGCGTCCAGCAGCATCCCGGAGGCCTCGGCGACGCTGTTGACGCCGCCGTCCGGGCCCGGCACGGATCGTCCGGTGTCGGTCAGCAGCCGGACCTCGTAGCCGCGCTCCATCAGGTGCACGCCGACCGAGGCGGCGCAGCTGACCGCCCATTCGAAGGAGGAGGCCGGGCCGGTGCCCCGGTGGCCGATCTCGCGGGTGTCCAGCAGGACGGTCGCGCGGGCCTTCTGCGGCTGCTCCTCGCGGCGGACCATCAGCTCGCCGTAGCGGGCGGTGGACTTCCAGTGCACCCGCCGCAGGTCGTCGCCGTGCCGGTACTCGCGCAGGATGACGTCGTCGTCCCCGGCCAGGGCCAGGGTCCGGGTGTGGCTCTCGCCCTGCCCGGACCACTCGCCGCGCAGCCGGACCTCGGGCAGGGCCTGCACCCGGGGGACGACGGTGAGGACGTCGGAGGCGGCGAAGGCCCGGGTGAGCTCGCACATCCCGAAGGGGTCGGAGAGCCGCAGTTGCAGCGGGCCGAGCGGGTACTGCCCGCGCAGGTCCGAGCGGACCCGGTAGGAGACCTCGCGGTGGCCGTGCGGCTCGATCCGGTCCAGCACGAAGCGCGGGCGCGGCCCGAGCACGTAGGGGACCTTGTCCTCCAGCTGGAGGAGCCCGGTGGGGACCCGCGAGACGTTGTCGACCCGCAGGTGCACCCGGGCCTCCTGGCCGGCCGTCGCCCGGTGCGGGCTGAGCCGGCGGCCGCTGGCCACCCGGTAGCGGGTGCGCAGCAGCAGCAGGGCGGCGGCCAGCGGCAGCGCCATCAGCAGCACGCCGACCCGGAGCAGGGCGTCCTGGCCGAGCAGCAGCGCGCAGAGGACGGCGGTGACGCCGGCCGCGAGGAAGGACCGGCCCCGGGTGGTGAGGCCGGCCAGGCCGGTGCGCAGACCCGACGGGGAGCCGGACGAGGCCACCTCAGCCCCTCCGGACGGCCGGGCCCTGCGGGCGGGGGAGCGGCAGCCGGGCGACCAGGTCGAGCACGATCTGCTCGGAGGTGCGCCGGCTCAGCTGGGTCTCGGCGGTCGGCATCAGGCGGTGGGCCAGCACCGGGACGGCCAGCGACTGGATGTCGTCGGGGGTGACGTACTCGCGCCCGTCCAGCGCGGCGGCGGCTCGGGCGGCCCGCACCAGGTGCAGGGTGGCGCGCGGCGAGGCGCCCAGACGCAGCTCGGGGCTGGTGCGGGTGGCCCCGACCAGGTCGACGGCGTAGCGGCGGACCGGGTCGGCGATGTGCACGGTGCGCACCAGCTCGACCAGCTTGAGGATGTCGGCGGCGTGCGCGACGGGGGCCAGGTCGTCCAGCGGGTTGGCGCCGCCGTGCACGTCCAGCATCGCGAACTCGGCCTCGGGGCTGGGGTAGCCGATGGAGATCCGGGCCATGAAGCGGTCGCGCTGGGCCTCGGGGAGGGGGTAGGTGCCCTCCATCTCGACCGGGTTCTGGGTGGCGATCACCATGAACGGCGAGGGCAGCTCGTAGCTGGTGCCGTCGATGGTGACCTGGCGCTCCTCCATCGACTCCAGCAGCGCGGACTGGGTCTTCGGCGAGGCGCGGTTGATCTCGTCGCCGACCACGATCTGCGCGAAGATCGCGCCGGGCCGGAACTCGAAGTCGCGCTGGTGCTGGTCGAAGATGTTGGTGCCGGTGACGTCCGAGGGCAGCAGGTCGGGGGTGAACTGGATCCGGCGCACGGTGCAGTCCACCGACTTGGCGAGCGCCTTGGCCAGCATGGTCTTGCCGACCCCTGGCACGTCCTCCAGCAGCAGGTGGCCCTCGGCCAGCATCACGGTCAGCGCGATCCGGACCGCCTCCGGCTTGCCCTCGATGACGCTCTCGACGGAGGCACGGACCCGGTCCACGACGGCGCCCAGCTCGTGCAGCCCACCGCGGTGGAAGCCCTCGGGCTGCCGGTCGCCCCCACGACCGCCCTGACCGTCCTGATCGTATGTGCTGGTCACCCGTACGCTCCCTGGCATTGCGCCGCCTCACCCCGAGGACGGCCCCACCCCGTGATTGACGCGGCATGCCCGGGTGCGGTCCGGTCGGAGCGGCACCGGGCGCGGCCGCGGCCAGGCCGCCCCAGGTGGTGCGGGAAAAGGCCTGCCGTCGCATTCTTCCCTGTCGGATGGCCAGAAGTCACCCTCTCCCTCCGGGCGGTGCCGTACGGGAGTGGCAGGGCGGGCGACAAGAGCGCAGTGTCCCGGTTCGTCCCCGCAACATCTCCGGTCCGTCCCCGTGACCTCGCCCGATCGGCCGGGCGGCGCCGGGCGGCCGGGAGGCCCTGGGCGGCGCCGGCGGCCGGCGCGCGGGCACGGGAAAGGGCCCGGACGGCGCTGGCCGGGCCCTGGCGGACGTGCGGTGCTAGTGGATCTCGCGGAGCAGCCCGGTGTGGACGTCGAAGACGAAGCCGCGGACGTCGTCGGTGTGCAGCAGGAACGGCGAGGTGCGCACCCGCTGCATGGACTGGCGGACGTCGCCGTCCAGGTCGACGAAGGACTCCACGGCCCACTGCGGGCGCTGGCCGACCTCCAGCTCCAGCTCGTGGCGGAAGTCCTCGGTGAGGCCGAGCAGGCCGCAACCGGTGTGGTGGATCAGCGCGACCGAGCTGGTGCCCAGGGCGCGCTGGCTGATGGTGAGCGAGCGGATGGTGTCGTCGGTGACGACGCCGCCGGCGTTGCGGATCACGTGGGCGTCGCCGAGCTCCAGGCCGAGGGCGGCGAAGAGGTCCAGCCGGGCGTCCATGCAGGCCACCACCGTGACCTTCTGGACCGGGCGGGCGTCCATCCCGCCGTCGCGGAAGTCGACGGCGTAGGCGCGGTTGGCGCTGACGAAACGGTCGATGATGCCGGGGGCGTCCTGGGCCGGGCGGGCGTCCTCGGCGGGCGCGGAGGCCGTGGCGGAGGCGGAGGCAGCGGCGGTCGGCGTGTGCCGGTCGGGGGTCACTGTCATAGGCCCGACGTTAGTGCGATTCCGCCGCCGATGGTGAGGGGACCGGCCCCCCGATCGGCCGGCTGTGATCGAGGGCATACCGCCGGGGCGGGGAACCGGTGGGGAGATGCGGTGCTCTGGGTGGAATGTCCGGATCGCCGGCGGGCGCGCCGACCGGCGCGGAGCGCCGCCGCCGGGCGCTGCGGGCCCCTCGCGCTCCGCCCGCGGCGAGCGCCCGCGCCCGGCCCGGCCGGGCCCCGGGGCCTGCGCGGTCGCGTTCCGCCGCCCGGGTGGCGCGCCGTCGCGGGCCATTGACGGCCAAGGTGTCCGCGATAGAGTTGCGGCGCAGCGCAGCACAACCGCCGAGCACCGTCAACCGGGCCTTCCCGGACGGCGCCGGCGCGGCGTACGCAGCCCGCGGCCTCCTCCCGCTCCGTGCCACCTGGCGCACCTTCCCCGGTGCCGGGCGGTCACAGTCTTCCCCAGTGAGCGGGCGGGGACCACGGGCGGCGTACGGGCCCCGTGCGGTGGGCCGGGCGCGGAGTGGGCCAAAATGGTCCCAGTCCCCCGCGCCCCGGGCTCCATCCTTCCCCGGTGGGTCCCTCCTGTCCGGTCACCGGACAGGGGAGGGCGGGCAAGGAGGGGGGCTTCGCACCGAGGAAGGGCGCCACAGCGCACATGAGCACCAACGATCCGGCACCCAAGCACGTCCCGGTCATGCTCCAGCGGTGCATGGACGCGCTGGCCCCGGCGATCTCGGCCCCCGGCGCGGTGGTGGTGGACGCCACCCTCGGCCTCGGCGGGCACAGCGAGGCGCTGCTCACCCAGTTCCCGGAGGTCCGGCTGGTCGCCGTCGACCGCGACCCGGCCGCGCTCAAGCTCTCCGCCGAGCGCCTCGCCCCGTTCGGGGACCGCGCCACCCTGGTGCACGCCGTCTACGACGAGATCCCCGAGGTGCTGGAGCGTCTGGACATCCCGCGGGTCCAGGGCGTCCTGTTCGACCTCGGGGTCTCCTCGATGCAGCTGGACGAGGCGGAGCGCGGCTTCGCCTATGCCCAGGACGCCCCGCTCGACATGCGGATGGACCAGACCCGGGGCCTGAGCGCCGCCGAGGTGCTGAACACCTACTCGCACGGGCAGCTCGCCCGGATCCTCAAGGTCTACGGCGAGGAGCGGTTCGCCGGCAAGATCGCCTCGGTGATCCTGCGCGAACGCGAGAAGGAACCGTTCACCAACAGCGCGCGTCTGGTGGAACTGGTGAGGAACGCCATCCCGGCCGCCACCCGGCGGACCGGGGGCAACCCCGCCAAGCGGACCTTCCAGGCCCTGCGGATCGAGGTCAACGGCGAGCTGGAGGTCCTGGACCGGGCCGTGCCGGGGGCGCTCGACGCGCTCGCGGTGGGCGGGCGGATCGTGGTGATGTCGTACCAGTCGCTGGAGGACCGTCTGGTCAAGCAGTACTTCGCGGCCGGTGCCACCAACACCGCCCCGCCCGGGCTGCCGGTGATCCCCGAGGAGCACCAGCCCTGGCTGAAGCTGATCACCCGCGGGGCCGAGCAGGCCACCGAGGAGGAGATCGAGGAGAACCGGCGTGCCGCGCCCGTGCGACTGCGGGTGGCGGAGAGGATCAGGGACCGGGGCAACCGGCGCTGACCAGCGCGGGACGAGCAGACCAGACCGACGGACGCGGGGGCGAGGAGAGCGTGGTGCCAGTGGCCGGCGGCGGGACCCGCCCACCGACGGGGCGGGTCCGGGGGAGCGGGGCCGGGGTGCTCCCCGGACAGGGGGCCGGAGCCCGGATCACCGTACGGCCGGGCCGGCGGCCGGCCCGCGGCCGCACGCCCTTCGCCGTCCTGGTGGTGGTGCTGCTCACCGGTGGCCTGCTGGGCCTGCTGGCGCTCAACACGGCCCTCAACGAGGGCTCCTTCGAGCTGTCCCGGTTGCAGAAGCAGACGACCGCGCTGACCGACCAGGAGCAGACCCTGCAGCACCAGATCGACCAGGGGTCCGCCCCGGACGCGCTGGAGCGGCGGGCCCGCGAGCTGGGCATGGTGCCGGCCGGCGGCCTGGCCTTCCTGCAGGACGACGGCAAGGTGCTCGGCAAGCCCGGGCCGGCCCAGGACAGCCCGCCGGTGAAGCGCTCGGGGGCGGAGCCCTGGCAGCTCCGGCCCGGCGCCCCGGCCCCGGCCTCTGCCCCCGCTCCGGCGCCCGCGCTGTCGCCGGCCCCGCCGCTGCCCGCCGCGCCGCCCGCCGCCCCGGCGCCGGCCCCGTCGGGTACCCCGAGCGGCGACACGACCGTCCAGATCAACCCGGCAGGCCCGGCCACCCAGCCGGCGCCGAGCCCGAGCGGAGGGCCGGCCCGATGAGCACGCCCCGTCAGCCACCCCGTGGATCGGGTGACGGCAAGCCCGTCCCCGGCTCGGACGGCCGCCCGCCGGCCCGGTCCCCGCGTCCGGCCCGGACCTCGCAGCCGCCCCGGCCGCGGCGGGCCGACGGGCAGCCCAGGCCAGCCCGGCCGAAGGCCGCCCAACCGAAGCCGGCCCAGCCGAAGTCCGCCCAGCCGAAGTCCGCCCAGCCCCGGCCGGCCGGGTCGAAGCCGTCCGCCGCCAAGCCCGCCGCCGCCAAGCCCGCCCCGGCCAGGTCGGCGCAGCCCAGGGTGCAGTCCAGGCTGCGCTCGGGCCCGGCCGGTCCGGGCCCCCGGCCGCGCCCCCGCCCGGCCGCCCGGTCGCAGCCCAGGACGATCAAGCTGGCCGATCCGCGCAAGCGGCTGCGGTTCGTCACCGTCGTGCTGTCCCTGGTCTTCTCGGTCTTCGCCGGCCGGCTCGTCCAGCTCCAGCTGATCGACTCCGACGCCCTGGCCGCCGACGCGAACACCAACCGGTACCAGGTGATCCCGCTCACCGCGGAGCGCGGCTCGATAACGTCCTCCGACGGCGTCGCCCTGGCCACCACCGTGGACGCGTACGACATCACCGCCGACCCGCAGATGTTCACCCCCCGGTCGACCGGCGTCCCGGACGCCCCCGAGCAGGCGGCCGCGCTGCTGGCGCCGATCCTCGGCGTGTCCAAGGAACAGCTGACCGCCGACCTGCACACCCCCAAGACCCGCTACAAGCGCCTCGCCACCCAGCAGACTCCGGACGCCAAGAACCAGATCAGCGACCTCAAGTCGGCCCTCGACAAGAAGGCCGGCAGCAAGGCCTGCACGGCCCAGAAGGCGCAGCTGAAGCTCCCCGCGGACAAGGGCGGCCGCACCCGCGTCGACAACGAGTGCGCCAACCCGCTGGCCGGCGTCTTCAACCGGGAGACCCAGCGCCGGGTCTACCCCTCGGACGGGCTGGCCGCCAACCTGGTCGGCTTCGTCAACGCCGAGGGCGTCGGCGCGGGCGGCCTGGAGCAGCAGTACCAGGCGCAGCTGGCCGGCAAGGACGGCCGCAGCAGCTACGCCCAGGCGGGCGGGCGGCTGGTGCCCACCGCCGGCGGGTCGATGGACGCCGCCGTGCCCGGTACCGACCTGCGGCTGACCGTCAACCGGGACATCCAGTGGGCCGCCCAGCGGGCCATCACCGACCAGGTGTCCAACGCCGGGGCGGAGAAGGGCTACGTGGTCGTCCAGGACGTGAAGACCGGGCAGGTGCTGGCGATGGCCACCTCGCCGGGGTTCAACCCCAACGACCTGGCCTCCGCGAAGTCCGGCCAGCTCGGCAACGCGGCCGTGCAGGACGCCTACGAGCCGGGCAGCACCGCCAAGCTGATGACGATGGCCGCGGTGCTCGACACCGGCAAGGCCACCTGGGACACCCATGTGACCGTCCCCAACACCCTGCAGCGCGCGGACCGGGTCTTCCACGACGACGTGGACCACGAGACCTGGTACCTGACCCTGGCCGGGGTCCTCGCCAAGTCCTCCAACATCGGCACCATCGAGGCCGCCGAGCAGCTCGGCCCGACCCAGGCCGAGGCCAACCAGGTGCTCGGCGGCTACCTGCAGAAGTTCGGCATCGGCCGGCCCAGCGGCCTGGACTTCCCCGGCGAGACCAGGGGCATCCTGGCCAAGCCGGAGGACTGGAAGGGCTCGCAGCAGTACACCATCCCGTTCGGCCAGGGACTGTCCGTGAACGCCCTGCAGGCCACCTCGGTGTTCTCCACCATCGCCAACGGCGGTGTACGGGTCGCGCCCAGCGTCGTCCAGGGCACCACCTCGCCCGACGGGCGGTACACCCCGGCCCCGCCCGGCGAGGAGAGCCGGGTGGTCAGCGAGCAGACCGCGAAGACGCTGACCGAGATGCTGGAGTCCGTGGTCACCGACGAGCAGGGCACCGGCGGGAAGGCCGCCGTGCCCGGCTACCGGGTGGCCGGCAAGACCGGCACGGCCAACCGGGTGGACCCGAAGACCGGCCGCTACTCCGGCTACACCGCCTCGTTCATCGGCTTCGCCCCCGCCGACCAGCCCCGGGTCACCGTGTCCTGCGTCATCCAGGACCCGGTGAACGGGCACTTCGGCGGGCAGCTCTGCGGGCCGGTGTTCAAGCAGGTGATGGAGTTCAGCCTGAAGACCCTCCAGGTGCCGCCGAGCGGCAGCGAGGCGCCCAACCTGCCAGTCGACTGGAAGCCGTGATCAACGATGACCACCGAGCCCGCCCACGCCGGGACCCCGTCGGACCAGCCCGCCCACGCCGGGACCCCGTCGGACCCGCCCGTCCCCGCCACGGCCGCGGCGGCGTCCGGGAGCGGGCGGTTTGGCCCTGGACGCCCTTCGGCCGATAGCCTGCCCGCCGTGCCGAAACCCGATCAAATCACCGTGAGCCCTCCCCGTCCCGAGCGGGTGGCGGCGCTGCCGCTGCCCGAGGTGGCCCGCCTGCTGGGCCTGGACCCCCTCGAAGGCGGGGCGGTCACCGGCGTCACCCACGACTCCCGCGCGGTCCGCGCCGGTGACGTCTACGTGGCCTTCCCCGGTGCGAACCACCACGGTGCGGCCTTCGCCGCCCAGGCCGCCGCGGCCGGCGCGGTGGCCGTGCTGACCGACCCGGCCGGGGCCGAGCTGGCGGCCGCCGCCGGCATCCCGCTGCTGGTGGTCGACCGGCCCCGGGCCCGGATGGGCGAGCTGGCCGCCGCCGTCTACGGCCACCCGGCCGAGCAGCTGCTGACCATCGGCCTGACCGGCACCAACGGCAAGACCACCACCTCGTACCTGGTGGAGGGCGGCCTGCTGGGCGCCGGCCGGGCCCCCGGGGTGATCGGCACGGTGGAGATGCGGGTCGGCGCCGAGCGGATCAAGAGCGAGCGCACCACCCCCGAGGCCACCGACCTGCACGCGATCCTCGCGGTGATGCGCGAGCGCGGCGCCGACGCGGTGACGATGGAGGTCTCCAGCCACGCGCTGGTCTTCGGCCGCGTGGACGGGGTGACGTACGACGTCGCGCTGTTCAACAACCTGACGCCGGAGCACCTGGACTTCCACCCCGACATGGAGGACTACTACCAGGCCAAGGCCAGGCTCTTCGCGCCCGGCAAGTCGCGGGCCGGCGTGGTCAACCTGGACGACGCGTACGGCCGCCGGCTGGCCGCCGAGGCGCAGATCCCGGTGACCGGCTTCTCCGCCACTGGCGCGGCCGGGGCCGACTGGCGCGCGGTGGACGTCCAGCTGGGCCCGGTCGGCTCGACCTTCCGGGTGCTGGGGCCGGACGGCGCCGCCGCCGACGCCTCGGTGCCGCTGCCGGGCCCGTTCAACGTGGCCAACGCGCTCGCCGCGATCACCGTGCTGGTGACCGCCGGGCTGCCGCTGGAGCGGGCGGTGGCCGGCGTGGCCGCCGTCGCCGGGGTGCCCGGCCGCCTGGAGCGGGTCGACGCCGGGCAGCCGTTCGTCGCGGTGGTCGACTACGCCCACAAGCCGGACGCCCTGCAGGCAGTCCTGGAGTCGCTGCGCGAGGTCACCAAGGGCCGGCTCCACGTGGTGGTCGGCTGCGGCGGCGACCGCGATCCGCACAAGCGCGCCCCGATGGGCGCCATCGCCGCCAGGCTGGCCGACACCACCGTGCTGACCAGCGACAACCCGCGCAGCGAGGATCCGCTGGCGATCCTCGCCACCATGCTCGGCGGCGCCGCCGGCGTCCCGGAGGAGGACCGGGGCGCCGTCCTGGTCGTCCCCGACCGGGAGGAGGCGATCGCCGGTGCGGTCGCCCGCGCGCACGCCGGTGACACCGTGCTGGTGGCCGGCAAGGGCCACGAGCTGGGCCAGTACGTCCGAGACGAGATCCGCCCCTTCGACGACCGGGAAGTCCTGCGGGACGTCATCTCCCGCTCCTCGGCCGCCCGGGGCACCCGAGGAGTGGAACAGCCGTGATCGCACTGACCCTCGCCGAGGTCGCCGCCGCCGTCGGAGGAACCCTGGCGGACGGCGCCGATCCGGCCGCCCTGGTGACCGGGACGGTCGAGTACGACTCCCGGCTGGTCCGTCCCGGCGGCCTGTTCGTGGCCTTCGCCGGTGAGCGGGTGGACGGCCACGACTACGCCGAGCGCGCGGTCGACGCCGGGGCCGTCGCGGTGCTGGCCGCCCGCCCGGTGGGCGTGCCCGCCGTGCTGGTGCCGGACGTCCTGGACGCCCTCGGCAAGCTGGCCAGGACCGTCGTCGGCCGCGCCACCGGCACCTCGGTGGTCGCGCTGACCGGCTCGGCCGGCAAGACCAGCACCAAGGACCTGATCGCCCAGCTGCTGCGGCACCGGGGCGAGACCGTCTTCACCCCGGGCTCGCTGAACAACGAGATCGGGCACCCGATGACGGCGCTCAAGGTCGAGCCGAGCACCCGTCACCTGGTGCTGGAGATGGGCGCCCGGCACAAGGGCGACATCGAGTACCTGACGGCCATCACCCCGCCGGTGATCGGCCTGGTGCTGAACGTCGGCACCGCGCACGTCGGCGAGTTCGGCTCCAAGGAGGCGATCGCCGAGGCCAAGGGCGAGCTGGTCGAGTCGCTGCCGGCCGACGGCGTCGCGATCCTCAACGCCGACGACCCGCTGGTGCGGGCGATGTCCGCCCGGACCAAGGCCCGGGTGGTGCTGTTCGGCGAGGCCGGGGACGCCGTGGTGCGCGCACAGGATGTTCGCCTGGACTCCACCGGACGGCCATCGTTCACGCTGACCACCCCGGCCGGTTCCGCGCCCGTACAGCTGCGCCTGTACGGTGAGCACCACGTCTCGAACGCCCTCGCCGCCGCCGCGGTGGCGATGGAGCTCGGACTGTCCGTCGACGACACCGCCGCCGCCCTGGGCGAGGCGGGTGCGCTGTCCCGCTGGCGCATGGAGGTCGTCGACCGGGCCGACGGTGTCACGGTCGTGAACGACGCCTACAACGCGAACCCGGACTCGATGCGGGCCGCGCTGCGGGCACTCGTGTCGATGGGGGGCCGGGGTCCGGGGCGCCGCCGTACCTGGGCGGTGCTCGGCGAGATGCGGGAGCTGGGCGAGGAGAGCTTCGCCGAGCACGACGCCATCGGGCGGCTCGTGGTCCGGCTGGACATCACCAAGTTGGTGGCGGTCGGCGGACGCGACGCGGCCTGCATGGAACTGGGCGCGAGGAACGAAGGTTCGTGGGGTGAGGAGTCGGTGCTGGTGTCCGACGCGGACGCGGCGGTGGAACTGCTGCGCAGTCAGCTGCAGCCAGGGGACGTGGTCCTGGTGAAGGCCTCCCGTTCGGTGGGTCTTGAGAAGGTCGCCGAGGCACTGCTCTCGGACGGCACACAGCTGACGGACGGTGCTGCGCTGTGATGAAGCAGATTCTCATCGCCGGCATGATCGGCCTGGTGCTGTCGTTGCTCGGCACCCCGGCGCTGATCAAGCTGCTGGCGAAGCGCGGCTACGGCCAGTACATCCGCGACGACGGCCCCAAGGCGCACCACAGCAAGCGCGGTACGCCCACGATGGGCGGCATCGCCTTCATCCTGGCCACGCTGATCGCCTACGCCGCGACCAAGGTGATAGCCGGGGAGAGCCCCACGGCCTCCGGGCTGCTGGTGCTGTTCCTGACGGCCGGTCTGGGCCTGGTCGGCTTCCTGGACGACTACATCAAGGTCGTCAAGCGCCGCTCGCTGGGCCTGCGGGCCAAGGCGAAGCTGCTCGGGCAGTCCTTCGTCGGCCTGGCCTTCGCCGTCCTGTCGCTGCAGTTCAGCGACAGCCGGGGGCTCACTCCGGCGTCCCAGCACCTGTCCTTCGTACGCGACTTCAGCTGGTCCGTCGGCCCCGTGCTGTTCGTCATCTGGGCCTATTTCATGATCGCCGCGATGTCGAACGGCGTGAACCTGACGGACGGTCTGGACGGCCTGGCCACCGGCGCCTCGGTGATGGTCTTCGGCGCCTACGTCTTCATCGGCGTCTGGGAGTACGGCCAGAGCTGCGCCTACGCGCTCTCCGCGACCGCCAACTGCTACGACGTGCGCGACCCGCTCGACCTCGCGGTGGTCGCCTCCGCCCTGATGGGCTCCTGCTTCGGCTTCCTGTGGTGGAACACCTCGCCCGCCAAGATCTTCATGGGCGACACCGGCTCGCTCGCCCTCGGCGGCGCCCTGGCCGGCCTGGCGATCTGCTCGCGCACCGAGATCCTGCTGGCCCTGCTCGGCGGCCTCTTCGTGATCATCACCCTGTCGGTGATCATCCAGGTCGGCTCGTTCCGGATGACCGGCAAGCGCGTCTTCAAGATGGCCCCGCTGCAGCACCACTTCGAACTCAAGGGCTGGAGCGAGGTGCTGATCGTCGTCCGGTTCTGGATCATCCAGGGCCTCTGCGTCGCCGTCGGCCTCGGGCTCTTCTACGCGGGATGGGTAACCGGATGACCAGCAACCCCGACTGGACCGGACTGCCGGTCGTGGTGGCCGGACTCGGCCTCTCCGGCATCAGCGCCGCCCGCGTGCTGCGCGGACTCGGCGCCGAGGTCACCGTGGTCGACGGGGGCGACAGCGAGGGCCTGCGGGCCCGCGCCGCCGAACTCGCGGCCCTGGGCATCCCGGTGCGCCTCGGCGACGGCGACACCCTCCCCGAGGGCACCCGCCTGATCGTCACCTCGCCCGGCTGGCCGCCGAGCAGCCCGCTGTTCGCCGCCGCCGGCCCCGCCGGCGTGCCGGTCTGGGGCGACGTCGAACTCGCCTGGCGCCTGCGCCGCCCGCTGGCCGCCACCGGCGAGCCCGCCCCCTGGCTCGCCATCACCGGCACCAACGGCAAGACCACCACCGTCCAGATGCTGGCCTCGATCCTCACCGCGGCCGGCCTGCGCACCGCCGCCGTCGGCAACGTCGGCGTCTCCGTGCTGGACGCCGTGCTCGCCGACGAGCCGTACGACGTGCTCGCCGTCGAACTCTCCAGCTACCAGCTGCACTGGGCGCCCTCGCTGCGCCCGCACTCGGCGGCCGTGCTCAACCTGGCGCCCGACCACCTGGACTGGCACGGCTCGATGGAGGCCTACGCGGCCGACAAGGGCCGGATCTACGAGGGCAACCTCGTCGCCTGCGTCTACAACACGGCCGACCCGGCCACCGAGGCGCTGGTCCGCGAGGCCGACGTCGAGGAGGGTTGCCGGGCGATCGGCTTCACCCTCGGCGCTCCCGGCCTCTCCGAGTTCGGCGTGGTCGACGGCCTGCTGGTGGACCGCGCCTTCGTCCCCGACCGGCAGTCCAGCGCCGCCGAACTCGGCTCGGTCGAGGACGTCAACCCGCCGGCCCCGCACAACATCGCCAACGCCCTCGCGGCCGCGGCGCTGGCCCGGGCCTACGGCGTCGACCCGAAGGCCGTCCGGGAGGGCCTGCGGGCCTTCCACCCGGACGCCCACCGGATCGCCGAGGTCGCCGTCGTCGACGAGGTCACCTGGATCGACGACTCCAAGGCCACCAACACCCACGCGGCGGCGGCCTCGCTGGCGGCCTTCCGGCCGGTCGTCTGGATCGCCGGCGGCCTCGCCAAGGGTGCCACCTTCGACGACCTGGTCCAGGGCGCCGAAGGCCGGCTGCGGGCCGCCGTTCTGATCGGCCAGGACCGTGCGCTGATCCGCGAGGCGCTGGCGCGACACGCGCCGGATGTGCCGGTGATCGAGGCCGCCGAGGGCCAGACTGGCGCGGTGGCGATGGCCGAGGTGGTCGCCGCGGCCGCCGGGCTCGCCCAACCGGGTGACACCGTCCTGCTGGCCCCGGCCTGCGCCTCGATGGACATGTTCACCAACTACAACGAACGCGGCGACCTGTTCGCGGCGGCCGTCCGGGCCCGAGCGGACCGCTGACGGCCCCTTGCCGGCCGCCCGTGGGCGGGCCGGCGGGGGCCGTGGGGCGGGCGACCGGGGCGGGCGACCGGCCCGGGTGACGTCCGGCGAGCCGGTTCCCGCCCGGCGGGACCACCGGGCGCGCGGCACGCAGGGAGCGGCGCGCCCCGGGGCGAGGCAGTCACAGACAGGGCAGAGGGGTGCGTGCGAGGTGGCGGGTCAGGGCAGGGCAGGGGCCACCGCCCCGCCGGGCGAGCGGGGGGACTCCCCGCTGAAGCTGATCTCGGCCACCACCACGACCTTCAAGTCGGCGGGGCCGGTCGCCCGGCTGCGGGCCTTCCGGGCCCGGTTGCGGTACACCCTGGACCGCCCCCTGACGCCGTACTACCTGATCCTCGGCGCGGCGCTGCTGCTGGTGGTGCTGGGGCTGGTCATGGTGTTCTCCTCGTCCCAGATCCTCGCCCTGGGCCAGCACCGGTCCCCGCTGTTCTACTTCCTCAAGCAGTTGGTGGCCGTCCTGCTCGGGACGGCGCTGCTGGTGACCCTCGCCTGGGTGCCGCTCGCGGTGCTGCGGGTGATCGTCTACCCGCTGATGTTCGGGGTGATCGGCGCACTGGCGCTGGTCGCCGTCCCGGGCATCGGGGTCGAGGTCGGCGGCAACCGGAACTGGCTGGACTTCGGCTTCTTCCAGGTCCAGCCCTCCGAGTTCGCGAAGCTGGCGCTCGTCCTGTGGGGCGCGGACCTGCTGGCCCGCAAGCAGAAGACCGGCATGCTCGACCAGTGGAAGCACCTGCTGATCCCGCTGGTGCCGGGCGCGCTGCTGCTGCTGATGCTGATCATGCTCGGCGGTGACATGGGCACCGCGATGATCCTGGTGGCGATGCTGTTCGGCCTGCTCTGGATGGTCGGCGCCCCGATGCGGCTCTTCGTGGCCACCCTGGGCGTGGCGGTGGTGGCCTGCACGGCGCTGGTCGTCACGGTGCCGCACCGGGCCGAGCGGCTGTCCTGCATCGGGGTCACCAAACTGGACCCGAACGGGGCCTGTTTCCAGGCCCTGCACGGCGTGTACTCCTTCGCCCTGGGCGGTCCGTTCGGCTCCGGACTGGGGGCCGGGGTCGAAAAATGGGGCCAGTTGCCGGAGGCCCACACCGACTTCATCTTCGCCGCGACGGGCGAGGAACTCGGACTGGTGGGGACGCTGTCGGTCATCGGACTCTTCGCGGCACTAGGCTACGCGGGTATCCGTGTGGCCATCGGTGCGAAGGACCCCTTCGTCAGGTACGCCGCGGGAGCAGCCACCACCTGGATCATGGCGCAGGCCATGGTCAACCTGGGGTCGGCACTGGGACTGCTGCCCATCGCGGGCGTCCCGCTCCCGCTGTTCTCCTACGGCGGTTCCGCCATGCTGTCGGCCATGTGCGCCGTCGGCGTGTTGCTCTGCTTCGCACGCAGCACGCCGGGGGCTCAGGCGGCCCTGGCCGCGCGGACCACCAACTCCCGGTTCAGGACACGACTGGCCCGGGTGCTGCCACGACGACGAACCACAGCACGCCCGGCCTCCCGGCCGGCGCGCAGGGAGCGGTGAATTTCGGTGCATGTCGTACTCGCCGGCGGGGGGACCGCCGGTCACATCGAGCCGGCCCTCGCCCTCGCGGACGCCCTCCGCAGGCACGACCCGTCCATCGGGATCACCGCTCTGGGCACCGAACGCGGACTGGAGACCCGTCTGGTGCCCGAGCGCGGCTACCACCTGGAGCTGATCCCGGCCGTCCCGCTGCCCCGCAAGCCGACCCCCGAGCTGATCACCGTGCCGGGCCGGCTGCGCGGCACCGTACGGGCCGCCCAGGAGATCATCGAGCGGGTCAAGGCGGACGCCGTGGTCGGCTTCGGCGGCTACGTCGCGATGCCCGCCTACCTGGCCGCCAAGCGCGCCGGGGTGCCGATCGTGGTGCACGAGGCGAACGCCCGTCCGGGCCTGGCCAACAAGATCGGCGCGCGGTACAGCGACTTCGTCGCCGTCTCCACCCCGGACAGCAAGCTGCGGGACTCCCGGTACATCGGGATCCCGCTCCGCCGCACCATCGCGACCCTGGACCGCAACGCGGCCCGGCCCGAGGCCCGGCAGTACTTCGGCCTCGACCAGCGGCTGCCCACCCTGCTGGTGTCCGGCGGCTCGCAGGGCGCCCGGCGCCTGAACGAGACCGTCCAGACCATCGCGCCGCGCCTGCAGCAGTACGGCGTGCAGATCCTGCACGCCGTGGGCCCGAAGAACGAGCTGCCGGTGGTCGACGACATCCCCGGGATGCCGCCGTACCGGGTGCTGCCGTACGTGGACCGGATGGACCTCGCGTACGCCGCCGCCGACCTGATGCTCTGCCGGGCCGGCGCGATGACCGTCGCCGAGCTGGCGGCGGTCGGCCTGCCGGCCGCGTTCGTCCCGCTGCCGATCGGCAACGGCGAGCAGCGCCTGAACGCCCAGCCGATGGTGAAGGCGGGCGGCGGCCTGCTGGTGGACGACGCCGAGCTGTCCCCGGACTGGGTGCTGAACAACGTGCTGCCGGTGCTCACCGACCCGCAGCGGCTCTGGGACATGAGCCGGGCGGCCGCCGAGTTCGGCCGCCGCGACGCCGACGACCTGCTGGTCGGCATGGTGTACGAAGCGATCGAGGCAGCGCGAGGTGGCCGCCGCCGTGGCTGACGGCCCGCCCGGCGCCGGCGCGTACCAGGACGAGGAGGAGGCCGAGGAGTTCGCTCCCCGGCTCCGCCTCTCCCGGCGCGGCTTCACGGTGCTGGGCGTGCTGACGGCCGCGGTGCTGGGCACGCTGTCCTGGCTGGTCTTCTTCTCCTCGGTGCTCGATGTACGAAGCATCTCGGTGCAGGGCATGCGGGACGACCGGCTGACGGCCGACCAGGTCCGCCGGGCGGTGGGCGGGCTCGGCGACGGGCCGCTCGCCCGGGTGGACCTGGCGGACGTCGAGCGCCGGGTGAAGGCCATCCCGCGGGTGGCCGACGCCGAGGTCTGGCGCGGCTGGCCGCACACCCTGCGGGTGAAGGTGGAGCAGCGCAAGCCGGTCGCCGCCGTCAAGGGCGAGGACGGGCAGTTCACCCAGGTGGACGCCGGCGGGGTGAGCTTCGCCACCGAGCCCACCGCCCCCGCGGGGGTGCCGGTGGTGGAGCTGCAGCTCAGTCAGCAGGCGAACGATGCGCTCGAGGTGATCACGCGCCAGCAGCTCGTTCAGGGCGCCGTGGCGGTCGCCGCGGGCCTGCCCGAGGACGTCGCCAAGCGGGCCGGGGCGGTGCTGGTGCACAGCTACGACGACATTCAACTGCAGCTCAGCGGTGGTGGGACGGTGCGTTGGGGGAGCCCGGACCGGACCGAGCGCAAAGCCAGGGTGCTGACCGCGTTGATGCGCCAGAAAGCGGCGAATTACGACGTGAGTGTGCCGGAGGCGCCGGCGTTGTCCGGATGATCCGGTAGGTTTCTGCCTGGATGAGTTTGGCGGTCACCCCGGTTTCCCAGGCCGGTTGATGATCACATAGGCTCAAAAGAAAAAAGGGAAGCTCGGCGTGTTCGTTGAACACGGGCTCGCCGCGACCTAGTGTCCTGTGTCACCAGGCTGTGTCCCACGGTGATGTGACAGAGGCGCAGCAACAACCCTAAAGGTCAAGTTTAGGGTTCGGGTCGGCGGTCGGCATTTCGGACATTCAGTCAGGAACCAGGCTCCCCACCCATCGACATCCGTCGGTACGGCGCGCACCCGGGCGCCGGGCCGACCCGGAAATTCGAGGCGAGAGGCCTTCGACGTGGCAGCACCGCAGAACTACCTCGCAGTCATCAAGGTCGTCGGCATCGGCGGCGGCGGTGTCAACGCCATCAACCGGATGATCGAGGTCGGTCTCAAGGGCGTCGAGTTCATCGCGATCAACACCGATGCGCAGGCCCTCCTGATGAGCGACGCCGACGTCAAGCTCGATGTGGGCCGTGAACTCACCCGGGGCCTCGGCGCCGGCGCGAACCCCGAGGTCGGCCGCAAGGCGGCAGAGGACCACCGCGAGGAGATCGAGGAGGTCCTCAAGGGGGCCGACATGGTCTTCGTGACGGCCGGCGAGGGCGGCGGCACCGGCACCGGCGGCGCGCCCGTCGTGGCCAACATCGCCCGCTCGCTCGGCGCCCTCACCATCGGCGTCGTCACCCGCCCCTTCACCTTCGAGGGCCGCCGTCGCGCGAACCAGGCCGAGGACGGCATCGCCGGCCTGCGCGAAGAGGTCGACACCCTCATCGTGATCCCCAACGACCGGCTGCTGTCCATCTCGGACCGCCAGGTCAGCGTGCTGGACGCGTTCCGCTCCGCCGACCAGGTGCTGCTCTCCGGCGTCCAGGGCATCACCGACCTGATCACCACCCCCGGCCTGATCAACCTGGACTTCGCCGACGTCAAGTCGGTCATGTCCGAGGCCGGCTCGGCGCTGATGGGCATCGGCTCCGCCCGCGGCGAGGACCGCGCCAAGGCGGCCGCCGTGATGGCGATCTCCTCGCCGCTGCTGGAGGCCTCCATCGACGGCGCCCGCGGCGTGCTGCTCTCCATCTCCGGCGGCTCCGACCTCGGCCTGTTCGAGATCAACGAGTCCGCCCAGCTGGTCAGCGAGGCCGCCCACCCCGAGGCCAACATCATCTTCGGTGCGGTCATCGACGACGCGCTCGGCGACGAGGTGCGGGTCACCGTCATCGCGGCCGGCTTCGACGGCGGCCAGCCGCCGGCGATCGTCCGCGACCCGGTGGTCAAGGCCTCCCCGGCCCCCGCGCCGGCCGCCCCCGAGCGCCCGGCCACCCGCCCGTCGTACGGGAGCATCGGCTCGGTGACGGCCCGCTCGGAGGGCGAGTCCGGCTCCCGGTACGCCGACTCCCCGGCCACCACGACCGCCTCGCCGGTGCCCCCGCAGGTGCAGCCGGTCCGGCAGCCCTACGTGGAGAGCCCCGCCGAGGAGCTCGATGTGCCCGACTTCCTGAAGTAGGCACAGCCCGAGTGAAGCGGTTCGATACGCGAAACGGTGCTCACTTCGCCTTCACCGACCGGTGGGGCGGGGTGAGCACTTCGCCGTACGGGGAACTGAACCTCGGCGGCGCGGTGGGGGACGACCCGGTCGCCGTGCTGGAGAACCGGCGGCTGGCGGCCCGCTCGCTGGGCCTGGACCCGGCGGACGTGGTCTGGATGAACCAGGTGCACGGCGCGGACGTCGCCGTCGTGACGGAGCGGCAGCCCCAGGGCTCGGCCCCGACGGTGGACGCGGTGGTCACCGACCGCCCGCTCGCCCTCGCGGTGCTGACCGCGGACTGCACGCCCGTCCTGCTGGCGGACCCGGTGGCGGGTGTGGCCGGAGCGGCGCACGCCGGCCGGCCGGGCCTGGCGGCCGGGGTGGTGCCGGCGGTGGTCCGCGCGATGGTGGAACTCGGCGCCCGGCCGGAGCGGATCGTCGCCGCGACCGGCCCCGCGGTCTGCGGGCGCTGCTACGAAGTTCCCGAGGAGCTGCGGGCGGAGGTGAGCGCCCTGGTGCCGGCCGCGTACGCGCGGACCTCCTGGGGCACCCCGGCGCTGGACGTCCCGGCGGGAGTCGCGGCCCAGCTGGCCGATGCGGGAGTCACCGAGTTGGTGCGATCATCTGACTGCACCCTCGAATCCGCCGATCACTTCTCCTATCGCCGCGAGCAGCGCACCGGCCGGCTCGCGAGCTACGTCTGGTTGGGCTCTGAACTTTCATGACGAATGACATCTACGGTCCGTTCCCGGGCGGGCCGCGCGCTTTCGGCCAGACTCTGCTGGACGCCCTGACGGACGGCCAGCGGGCCCGGTACGAAGAACTCGGGGCCAACCTCGACGTGGTCGAGCGCCGGATCGCCGCCGCCTGCGCGGCCGCCGGCCGCTCGCGCGACGAGGTGACCCTGATCGTCGTCACCAAGACCTACCCCGCCGAGGACAGCGCACTCCTGGCCGGACTCGGTGTCACGGACGTGGCGGAGAACCGGGACCAGGACGCGGCCCCCAAGGCCGAGCTGTGTGCGAACCTTCCGCTGGAGTGGCACTTCGTCGGCCAGCTGCAGACCAACAAGGTCCGCTCGGTCGTCCGGTACGCGAACCGGGTGCACTCGGTGGACCGGCTGCGGCTGGTCGGCTCGCTCTCGGCGGCGGTGCTCAAGTCGGAGCGCCCCGAGCTGGGTTGCCTGGTCCAGGTCGCCCTGGACAAGGAGGCCGGCGGGGGGGAGGGCCGGGCCGGCGTGGCCCCGGCGGAGGTCGCCGCACTGGCCGACGCGATCGCCGCCGCCCCCGGGCTGCGGCTCGACGGCGTGATGACGGTGGCTCCGCTGGCCGGGCCCCTGGCCGGCGACCCGGCGGGGGCCTTCGAGCGGCTGGCGGAAATCTCAACCGCCGTACGGGCGAGCCATCCTGCTGCCACCATGGTTTCCGCGGGAATGAGCGGGGACCTGGAGCAGGCCGTGGCGGCCGGAGCGACACATGTGCGCGTCGGAACGGCGGTACTCGGAGTGCGGTCACCCCTCGGGTAACGTCACCGGGTAGTAGATCAGACTGCAGGACAAAACAGGACAGAACCTAGCAGCTTTGCAGAGCGCTAGCGAACCGTGGATCGCAACTTCACGACTCTCACGAGCCCGCCCGGACCTGTCGTCCGGCGAGCCCGCCCCGGGGTCGCGGAATCCGCAGGCGAAGGCCGCCGGTGACGGAGCCGATCCACCACAGAGCGGAGGAGACAGGAGAATGGCCGGCGCAATGCGCAAGATGGCGGTCTACCTCGGCCTCGTGGAGGACGAGACGTACGACGGCCAGGGGTACGACCCCGACGACGACTACGACGCGGACCCCGAGCCGATCCGCACCGGGCGGACGGAGGACATCCCCCGCCCCGCGGCCGCACAGCCCGCCCCCGTCGCCCAGATCGCACCGCAGCCCGTCCCCGCCGCGGTCCCGATCCGTCAGGAGACCCCGAGGATGGCCCCAGTGTCGTCCATCACACCCGAACGCCGCCACAACCTGGAGAAGAGCGCCCCGGTGATCATGCCCAAGGTCGTGAACGAACGAGAGCCCTACCGCATCACGACGTTGCACCCCAGGACCTACAACGAGGCCCGTACCATCGGGGAACAGTTCCGCGGCGGGACTCCTGTGATCATGAATTTGACCGAGATGGACGACACCGACGCGAAGCGCCTCGTAGACTTCGCCGCTGGACTCGTCTTCGGTCTGCACGGCAGTATCGAGCGCGTGACACAGAAGGTGTTCCTGCTGTCGCCTGCTAACGTCGATGTCACGGCGGAGGACAAGGCCCGTATCGCCGAGGGTGGGTTCTTCAACCAGAGCTGACCCGGCCACGACTCCATGTGTGGTTCTGATCGACAGTGAGTTAGCACAGTTCAGCGAGCGACAAGCCGGACCGCAGAGCAAGCAACAAGCCGAATGGCCAGGGAGAGGGATTCTCGATGGGGATCGTGGGGGCAGTGCTCGGTTATGCACTGACCGTCTTCCTGGTGTTCCTGCTCTTCCGGCTGGTCATGGACTGGGTCTTCCAGTTCGCACGTTCGTGGCAGCCCGGCAAGGCCATGGTCCTGGTCCTGGAGGCCACGTACACTGTCACGGATCCGCCGCTCAAGCTCCTTCGGCGGTTCATCCCGCCGTTGCGTCTCGGGGGCGTGGCGCTCGACCTGTCCTTCTTCGTACTGATGATCATTGTGTATGTCCTGATCTCGCTCGTGCAGCGCCTGTCGTAGGTGAGCGATGCGACAGGATGCCGGTGTGCCGACGATCACGTTGAGGTGAAGAGATGCCATTGACCCCCGAGGACGTTCGGAACAAGCAGTTCACGACCGTTCGCCTGCGCGAAGGCTATGACGAGGACGAGGTCGATGCCTTCCTCGACGAGGTCGAAGCCGAACTGACCAAACTGCTCCGCGAGAACGAGGACCTGCGCGCCAAGCTGGCCGCAGCGACTCGTGCCGCGGCGCAGAACCAGGCCAACATGCGCAAGGAGCCGCAGCAGGACTCGCGGCCCGGCGCCCCCGTCCCGGCGGCCATATCCGGCCCGCCGGTGCCCGGGCAGCAGGGCCCCGGCCAGTCCATGGGCGGCCCGATGGGCCAGCAGCAGATGGGTGGCCCGCAGCAGCAGCAGATGGGCCAGCAGCAGCAGATGGGCAACCAGCCGCTGGGCCTGCCCTCCGGTGCCCCGCAGCTGCCCGCCGGCCAGGGCGGCCCGATGCAGCAGCAGATGGGCCAGCAGCAGCAGATGGGCCAGACCATGGGCGGCCAGCAGCAGCTGGTCCAGCCGATGGGCGGTCAGATGCTGCAGCCGATGGGCCAGCAGGTCCCCGGCCAGCAGATGGGCCAGCAGCAGCACGGCCAGCAGCAGATGGGCCAGCTCCAGCCGATGGGCGGCCCGATGGGCGGCCCCATGGGCCAGCCGCAGCAGATGGGCGGCCCGATGGGCGGCCCCATGCAGCAGCAGCAGGCTCCCGGCGGCGACAGTGCTGCCCGCGTGCTCGCGCTCGCCCAGCAGACCGCCGACCAGGCGATCTCCGAGGCCCGTTCCGAGGCCAACAAGATCGTCGGCGAGGCCCGCAGCCGCGCCGAGGGCCTGGAGCGCGACGCCCGCGCCAAGGCCGACGCCCTGGAGCGGGACGCGCAGGAGAAGCACCGCGTCGCGATGGGCTCCCTGGAGTCCGCGCGGGCCACGCTGGAGCGCAAGGTCGAGGACCTTCGTGCCTTCGAGCGCGAGTACCGCACGCGCCTGAAGTCCTACCTGGAGACCCAGCTGCGCCAGCTGGAGTCGCAGGCGGACGACTCGCTGGCCCCGCCGCGCATCCCGGCCACCGCTTCGCTGCCGCCGGCCGCGTCGTCGATGGCCTCGGCCGGCGCCTCGGCGATGAGCAGCGGCCAGCCCTCCTTCGGGGGCGGGCAGCAGTCCTTCGGCGGCCAGTCCTTCGGCGGGCAGAGCTCCTTCGGCGGCGGCAGCGGCCAGCCCTCCTTCGGCGGCGCCGGCCAGGCGTCCGGTGGATCGGGTGCACCGCAGATGGCTCCGGCCGGGATGACCCAGCCGATGGCGGCGGTCCGCCCGCAGCCTCCGCAGCCGATGCAGCAGGCTCCGGCGCCGATGCGGGGCTTCCTGATCGACGAGGACGGGGACAACTAGGTTGTCCTGCTAGGCGGTAGTACTGGGCGCTCCCTCTGTGGCTTCGGCTGCGGGGGGAGCGCTTTTTTGTTGTGCGGGTGGGGGGCGCTGCGCTGCGCGTGGGGCTTGGTGGGTGGTTGCTCTCGGGTGGGTGGTTGCGGGGTCGGCTCCCGGGGTGGGTACTACGGGGGGCTGCACGATTATCGGACTGGCGACCCTCGTGTGCCGGGTTCTCGCCGTTGGCAGTCCGATAATCGCGCACCACGCCCCCCTCCGTACCCACCCCGTCCGCCGCCCCCTCGCGCAGCGCACCCTCGGTGGGGGGAAGGGGGTGAGGTGGGGTGAGGGGGTGGGGTGGGGTGGGGGTGAGGGGGTGGGGTGGGGGTGAGGGGGTGGGGTGGGGGTGAGGGGATGGGGTGGGGGTGAGGGGATGGGGTGGGGCGTGGGGCGGCAGGGGTGGAGACCGGGAGGAGTGATCGGGGGCGGGGGTGGGGCGGGGCAGGGGTGGGGCAGTGACGGGGAAGGTGGGCCGGGTACGGCGAAGCGGCCGCCTCCTCGGGGGAGGGGGCGGCCGCTTCGGGGGCGGGTCAGGCCTTGCGGAGCTGGAAGGTCAGGCCGAGTGACTCGTCGGTGAAGGGCTCGGACTCCCAGTCGGCGGTGCCGGCGGTGAAGTCGGGGGAGAGGACCTCCTCGGCGACCAGGGCGCCGTGTTCGGTGATCGCCGCGGTGGTCTCCTCGTTGGTGGCGGACCAACGCAGGACGATGCGGTCGGCGACGTCGAGGCCGGAGTTCTTGCGGGCCTCCTGGATCTGCCGGATGGCGTCGCGGGCGATGCCGAGGCGCTTGAGCTCCGGGGTGATGTGGAGGTCGAGGGCGACGGTGGCACCGGACTCGTTGGCGACCGCCCAGCCCTCGCGCGGGGTCTCGGTGATGACGACCTCGTCGGGGGAGAGGGCGACCGGCTCGCCGTTCAGGTCGACGGTGGCGGTGCCGGTGGTGCGCAGGTCGGCGGCCAGGGCGGCCGCGTCGGCGGCGGCGACGGCCTTGGCGACGTCCTGGACGCCCTTGCCGAAGCGCTTGCCGAGGGCGCGGAAGTTGGCCTTGGCGGTGGTGTCGACCAGGGAGCCGCCGACGGCCGCGAGCGACTCCAGGGCGGTGACGTTTAGCTCCTCGGCGATCTGCGCGCGCAGGTCGGCGGGCAGCTCGTCCCAGCCCTGGGCCGCGATCAGGGCGCGGGAGAGCGGCTGGCGGGTCTTGACGCCGGACTCCGCGCGGGTGGCGCGGCCGAGCTCGACCAGGCGGCGGACCAGGGCCATGTGGCGGGAGAGGTCGGTGTCGATCAGGGACTCGTCGGCGACCGGCCAGCCGGCCAGGTGGACGGAGGCGGGGGCGCCGGGGACGACCGGGACGACGAGGTCCTGCCAGACCTGCTCGGTGATGAAGGGGGTGAGCGGGGCCATCAGGCGGGTGACGGTCTCCAGGGCCTCGTGCAGGGTGGCGAGGGCCGCCTTGTCGCCCTGCCAGAAGCGGCGGCGGCCGCGGCGGACGTACCAGTTGGAGAGGTCGTCGACGAAGCCGGAGAGCAGCTTGCCGGCCCGCTGGGTGTCGTAGGCCTCCAGGGAGGCGTCGACCTCGCGGACGAGGGTGTGCAGCTCGGAGAGCACCCAGCGGTCGAGCTGCGGGCGCAGCTCCGGGGCCGGGTCGGCGGCGGACGGGGCCCAGCCGGTGGTGCGGGCGTACAGGGCCTGGAAGGCGACGGTGTTCCAGTAGGTGAGGAGGGTCTTGCGGACCACCTCCTGGATGGTGCCGTGGCCGACCCTACGGGCCGACCAGGGGGAGCCGCCGGCCGCCATGAACCAGCGGACGGCGTCGGCGCCGTGCTGGTCCATCAGCGGGATGGGCTGCAGGATGTTGCCCAGGTGCTTGGACATCTTGCGGCCGTCCTCGGCCAGGATGTGGCCCAGGCAGACGACGTTCTCGTAGCTGTTCCGGTCGAACACCAGGGTGCCGACGGCCATCAGCGTGTAGAACCAGCCGCGGGTCTGGTCGATCGCCTCGGAGATGAACTGCGCCGGGTAGCGCTTCTCGAACAGCTCCTTGTTCTGGTACGGGTAGCCGTACTGGGCGAAGGGCATCGAGCCCGAGTCGTACCAGGCGTCGATCACCTCGGGCACCCGGGTGGAGGTGCCGCCGCACTCGCGGCAGTCGAAGGTGACGTCGTCGATGTACGGGCGGTGCGGGTCGAGGTCGCTCTGGTCGGTACCGGTCAGCTCGGAGAGCTCGGCGAGCGAGCCGACGCAGGTGAGGTGGTTCTCCTCGCAGCGCCAGATCGGCAGCGGGGTGCCCCAGTAGCGGTTGCGGGAGAGCGCCCAGTCGATGTTGTTGTTCAGCCAGTCGCCGAAGCGGCCGTGCTTGACGTTCTCGGGGAACCAGTTGGTCGCCTCGTTCTCGCGGATCAGCGCGTCCTTGACGGCGGTGGTCCGGATGTACCAGGACGGCTGCGCGTAGTACAGCAGCGCGGTGTGGCAGCGCCAGCAGTGCGGGTAGCTGTGCTCGTACGGGAGGTGGCGGAAGAGCAGCCCGCGCTCCTGGAGGTCCTTGACCAGCTCCTCGTCGGCCTTCTTGAAGAAGATGCCGCCGACCAGCGGGACCTCGGGCGAGAAGGTGCCGTCCGCGAGGACCGGGTTGACCACGGGCAGGCCGTACTTGCGGCAGGTCGCGAGGTCGTCCGCGCCGAAGGCCGGGGACTGGTGGACGATGCCGGTGCCGTCCTCGGTGGTGACGTACTCGGCGTTGAGGACGTAGTGCGCGTTCTCGATCTCGACCAGGTCGAAGGGCCGGCGGTACGTCCAGCGCTCCATCTCGGCGCCGGTGAAGCGTTCGCCGGTGGCCTCCCAGCCCTCGCCGAGGGCCTTGGCGAGCAGCGGCTCGGCGACGACCAGTTGCTCGGTGCCGTCGGTCGCGACCACGTAGGTGACGTCCGGGTGGACGGCGGCGGCGGTGTTGGAGACCAGCGTCCAGGGCGTGGTCGTCCAGACCAGCAGGGCGGCCCGGCCGGCCAGCGGGCCCGAGGTCAGCGGGAAGCGGACGAAGACGGACGGGTCGACGACGGTCTCGTAGCCCTGGGCCAGCTCGTGGTCGGACAGGCCGGTGCCGCAGCGCGGGCACCAGGGGGCCACGCGGTGGTCCTGGACCAGCAGCCCCTTGTCGAAGATCTGCTTCAGCGACCACCAGACGGACTGCACGTAGGACGGGTCCATCGTCCGGTACGCCTCGTCCAGGTCGACCCAGTAGCCCATCCGGGTGGTGAGCTCGGCGAAGGCGTCGGTGTGGCGGGTGACGGACTCGCGGCACTTCGCGTTGAACTCGGCGATGCCGTAGGTCTCGATGTCCTGCTTGCCGGAGAAGCCCAGCTCCTTCTCGACGGCCAGCTCGACCGGGAGGCCGTGGCAGTCCCAGCCGGCCTTGCGGGCGACATGGTAGCCCTTCATCGTCCGGTACCGGGGGAAGACGTCCTTGAAGACGCGGGCCTCGATGTGGTGGGCGCCGGGCATGCCGTTGGCGGTCGGCGGGCCCTCGTAGAACACCCACTCCGGGCGTCCCTCGGACTGCTCCAGACTCTGCTGGAAGACCTTGTTGTCCTGCCAGAAGCTCAGGATCCGGTGTTCGAGGGCGGGGAGGTCCACCTGGGCGGGGACGGGGTTGTAGGTGCTCATCGCGGTTTCTGCCTCCGGCGGATACGTGGGCCTGATCCGACGGAGGGACGAGACGGCATGCCGTCCCGCGGTACCACCCTCCTTGGCCGCGATGGTGACTGCGACCCTCTTGTTTGGGCTTGCTGCCGGGTCTACTGGGCCGGTCGGGCCGTTCTTCCGGCGGCTCCGGGGTGATCTTCCCGCCGTGCACACCCCCGGGCTCGCACCGTCCCCGGGTCGCTGGTGGCTGCGTACGTCGGTACTCGTCCCATCTGCGCCTTGCAGGCCCAGTGTATCGGCCCCGGCAAGTCGGTTCGGCACCGCGAACCGCCCGGCCCCGGCGCCCCCCGCCCGGAGGCCGCCGGGCGGCGCCGGGCCGGCGACCGCCGCCCCAAGGTCACCGGCGCCCGTCTGCGGCGCAGGTCGGAGGCGCCGGTGGTGATTAGCGGATGACGATCTGGGCACAAGTTGGTCAGCGCGCGGGCAGGTGCGGTCGGGCGCGGCTGGCCGGGTGGGATCGACAGGGCGTATCGGTATGTCACGTTGTGGCCGGATTTGATGGGGATTATCGTTCCGGCACTGGAGGCCGCCGGGAACCGGCGGCTCGATTCATTCGTAGATGGGGTCGAAAGCCATGGCTGAGAAGACAACCGTCGCGAGCACCGCAACCAAGCGGGCCCGCAAGGCTGTGGCAGGCGAACCAGGGGAGGGGACCGTGACCACTGCACGGCACAAGACCAGCACCGGCGCCGGGCGCGTGGCAGCGCCCAGCCGTACCCGCACGCCCGTGGCGACGGGGGCCAGGGCGGGCGGCGGCGGAGCGGAGTCGGTGGACCCGGCCGAGCTGCCCGTACGCGCCGGCGAGGACCCCTGGACCTCCGAGGAGGTCGCCGAACTGCACGCCGAGCTGATCACCGAGCTGGAGCGCCTGCAGACCGAGATCGACGCCTCCGAGGCCGCGATCACCGGTCTGATGCGGGACTCCAACGACGGCGCCGGCGACGACCAGGTGGACGCCGGCACCAAGAACATCTCGCGGGAGAGCGAGCTGGCCCTCGCCAACAACGCCAGGGACAGCCTCGCCCAGACCGAGCGGGCCCTGGCCCGGCTGGAGAACGTCGGCTTCGGCGTCTGCGAGTCCTGCGGCCAGGCCATCGGCAAGGCCCGGATGCAGGCGTTCCCGCGGGCCACGCTCTGCGTGCAGTGCAAGGCGAAGCAGGAACGGCGGTAGCCAGGGCGTCGGACGGGGCCGGGCTTGCCGTACGCTCGACCCCGTAACGTCGGCCCTCCCCCAGCCTCCGGCCGGGGGGACCTCATTGCGGCAGCGGAGCGGATCATCAGTACGCCAGGTTCCCCCAAGACACGGGACGAGTCCGTCCCGACCACTGCCGCTCCGGCGCAGACCCCCTCCGACGCGGAGCAGGACACCGCACGGGGGGTGGAGAGCGCCCCGGTCGCGGAGAGCGAGCGTCCGGCCCCGGCGGCCGGGTCCGGACAGGCCCCGGCCGCCGGCGCCACCGGCATCGCCCGGCGCCGGCGGATCGGCGTGCTGCTGGCCGTGGCCCTCCTCGCCTACCTGGTCGACCTGGGCAGCAAGCTGCTGGTGGTGGCCCGGCTGGAGGGCCACTCGCCGATCGCCGTGGTCGGTGACGTCGTCACCCTCCAGGTGATCCGCAACGGCGGGGCCGCCTTCGGGATGGGCCAGGCGATGACCATCGTCTTCACCATGATCGCGACCGCCGTGATCGTGGTGATCTGGCGGATCGCCCGCCGCCTGTACAGCCTGCCGTGGGCGATCGCCCTCGGGATGCTGCTCGGCGGCGCGCTCGGCAACCTCACCGACCGGCTGTTCCGCTCGCCCGAGGTGTTCCGCGGCCACGTCGTCGACTTCATCTCGGTCCAGCACTTCGCGGTCTTCAACCTCGCCGACTCCGCCATCGTCTGCGGCGGCATCCTGGTGGTCCTGCTCTCCTTCCGCGGCAGCAACCCGGACGGGAGCACCCACCAGGCCGCCGCCAAGGCCGACCCGGTGGCCGGCGACGACGCCGGCGCCGAGGTGACGGCGGGCCCGGCCACCGACGCGAAGCACGCGGCCGCCGGGGACGCGGCGGAGCAGGCGCGGCAGGACGGCGAGTAGCGGCCGCTCGCGCGGGGCGTCCCGCCGGGCACCGTCCGGGCCTTGCGGCAGGACCGGTCGCCGGGGCCGCGGCGGCCGGTGAGTAAGGAGCGGCCCCGCCGTCCGGCATACTCGTACGGGTGAGTACCGCAGCGCAGACCCGCAGCCTCCCCGTTCCCGACGGCCTGGAGGGCGAGCGACTCGACGCCGCCCTCGCCCGGATGTTCGGTTTCTCCCGGACGAAGGCCGCCGAGCTGGCCGCCGAGGGCAAGGTGACCATCGACGGGGCCACGGCCGGCAAGTCCGACCGGGTGATGGCCGGCTCCTGGCTGGAGGTCGAGCTCCCCGCCCCCGCCGCGCCCGTGCGGATCGTCGCCGAGCACGTCGAAGGCATGCGGATCGTCCACGACGACGACGACATCGTGCTCGTCGACAAGCCGGTCGGCGTCGCCGCCCACCCCAGCCCCGGCTGGACCGGCACCACGGTCATCGGCGGCCTCGCCGCCGCCGGCTACCGCATCTCCACCTCCGGCGCCGCCGAGCGCCAGGGCGTCGTGCACCGCCTCGACGTGGGCACCTCCGGGCTGATGGTGGTCGCCAAGTCCGAGCGCGCGTACACCGACCTCAAGCGGCAGTTCCACGACCGCGTGGTGGAGAAGAAGTACAACGCGCTGGTCCAGGGCCACCCCGACCCGATGAGCGGCACCGTCGACGCCCCGATCGGCCGCCACCCCAGCTCGGACTGGAAGTGGGCCGTCACCCAGGCCGGCAAGCCGTCCGTCACGCACTACGACCTCATCGAGGCCTACCGCGCCGCCTCGCTGCTCGACATCAAGCTGGAGACCGGCCGCACCCACCAGATCCGGGTGCACATGTCCGCGCTGCGCCACCCCTGCGTCGGCGACCTCACCTACGGCGCCGACCCGACGCTCGCCAAGCGGCTCGGTCTGACCCGGCAGTGGCTGCACGCCGTCTCGCTCGGCTTCGAGCACCCGTCGGACGGCGAGTGGGTGCAGTTCAGCAGCGAGTACCCGGCCGACCTGCAGAAGGCCCTCGACGTGATCTCCTCGGAGAGCTGAGATGAACCCTGTGACGCCTGGGACCCCGGTGATCCGGGTGGCCGAGGGCGAGGAGGAGCTGGCGCTGGTGCACGGGGTGCGCCGCGAGGTCTTCATCGTCGAGCAGCAGATCCCCGAGGACGAGGAGTGGGACGAGCTCGACGCCACCTCCGAGCACCTGCTCGCGATCGGCGCCGACGGCACGGCGCTCGGCACCGCCCGGCTGATCCACGGCGAGCAGGCCCTGAAGATCACCGGCGGCCTGCCCGGACGCGTCCTGCTCGGCCGGCTCGCCGTGCTGAAGGCCGCCCGCGGCACCGGCCTCGGCGCCGTCCTGGTCCGGGCCGTCGAGGCGGCCGGCCGGGCACGCGGGGCGACCGAGCTGGAGCTGCACGCGCAGGTCCAGGCCCTCGGCTTCTACGAGCGCCTCGGCTACACCGCCGAGGGCCCCGAGTACCTGGACGCGGGCATCCCGCACCGGACGATGACCCGGGTGCTCTAGCGGAGGACCCGGGCGCCGTGGTGGACGGCCCGGGTGGTGCGAGGCGGTGCGCCCCGGTGCGGGGTGCGCCGCCGTTCGCTTCCCCGTGGCCCGGACGCGGCCCCGTGCGGGCCCGCTGCCTGTCAGCCCTCGCCGGTGCGCAGCCGGGGCAGCGCGGCAGGTGAGGGGGTGTGCCCGGGGGCGGGTGTCCCGGCCGCCTTTACGGCTTCCCTACCCGAGGCGCCCATAGGATCGCTGTTCATGGAGTTCGGTGGGGCAGGGCGCCGTTGGCGCGGGCGCGGGACGTTCACGACCCGAAGGCTGGTGGCCGCCTCGCTGGCGGTGGCCGCGGTGGCCGGTGTGGGTACCTGGACGGCGGTCGCGGCCGACGGCGGGGCCGCCGTCCACCGGGAGGACCACGTCCTGCAGATGCCCGAGACCCCGGGCAGCGCGCAGACCGTCGGCCTGGACACCTCGTACTTCACCACCGGGACGAGCCCGCGCCCGGCCGTCCTGCTGGCGCACGGCTTCGGCGGCAGCAAGGAGGGCGAACGGGTCCGCGCCGAGCAGCTCGCCCGCTCCGGCTACGCCGTCCTCACCTGGTCGGCCCGAGGCTTCGGCCACTCCGGCGGCCGGATCGGCCTGAACGCCCCCGACCGGGAGGTCGAGGACGTCAAGCACCTGGTCGACTGGCTCGGTACCCGGCCGGAGGTCCGGCTGGACGGACCGGGCGACCCCCGGGTCGGCATCACCGGCGCCTCGTACGGGGGGGCCGTCGCCCTGCTCGGGTCGGCGGCCGATCCGCGGATCGACGCCGTCGGCAGCCAGATCACCTGGTGGAACCTGGCCGACGCGCTCTTCCCGCAGGGCGTCCGGCAGGGCCCGCAGGCCGTGGCCGGCGGGGCGGCCGTGGACGGCGTCTTCAAGAAGCTCTGGGCCGGGATCTTCTTCACCACCGGCTCGGCCGGCGACCTCGCCGACGCGCAGGGCACGAAGGCGGGCCCGGCGCCGGCACCGGCCGGGCCGGTCGGCTGCGGCCGCTTCCTGGACGAACTCTGCGCGATGTACGACCGGGTGGCCACCACCGGGCACGCCGACCCGGAGGCCGTCGCGCTGCTCGACCGCTCCAGCCCGTCCTCGGTGGCGGGCCGGCTCAAGGCGCCGACGCTGGTCGTCCAGGGCCAGCAGGACTCGCTCTTCCCGCTCGACCAGGGCGACGCCATCGCCAAGGCGGTCGCCGCGAACGGCGCCCCGGTGGCGGTGGACTGGTTCGCCGGCGGCCACGACGGCGGCACCGAGAGCAGCGAACGGGTCGACGCCCGGGTGACCGGCTGGTTCGACCACTGGCTGAAGGGCGCCGGGAACGACGTCGGGCCCGCCTTCCGGGTCACCCGGACCGGCGGCGTCGACTCCACCGGGTTCCAGGCCGTGCTGCGCGGCGCCACCGCCGACGCCTACCCGGGCCTGGCCGGCACCGGCTCCCGCAGCGTCGAACTCACCGGCGCCGAGCAGGCCTTCGCCAACCCGCCGGGCGGCGCGCCGCCGAACATCTCCACCCTGCCCGGGATCGGGGCGCTGGCGCAGGCCGCCTCGCTCGGCGGCGGACTCTCGCTGGACTTCCCCGGGCAGAACGCCACCTTCGACTCCGCGCCGCTGAGCACCGCCCTGCACCTCACCGGGCAGCCGACCGTGCCCGTCCGGGTGAGCGCGGACCGGCCCGAGGCCGTCCTGTTCGCCAAGCTCTACGACCTCGGCCCGGACGGCAAACAGAGCCTGCCGCAGCAACTGGTCGCCCCGCTGCGGGTCACCGGCGCGGACGCGCCGGGCGGCCGGACCGTGCAGGTGGCGCTGCCCGCCGTCGACCACGACTTCCCCGCCGGCCACCGGCTGCGGCTGGTGCTGGCCAGCACCGACCTGGCGTACGCCTCGCCGGCCGAACCCGCCACCTACCGGGCCGCGGTCGCCGGCCCGGTCGTCCTGCCGACCGTCGACGCGTTGAAGACCGAGGCGGCGCCGCTGCCGGCCCGCACCTGGGCCCTGCCGCTGGTCGCGGCCGGGGTCGCCGCCCTGCTGCTGCTCGGCCGGCGCGGCCTGCGGCGGCGCGGGCAGCGGCAGACCCCCGACCCGGCGCTGGCCGGGGTTCCGCTGCAGATCAGCGGCCTGAGCAAGCGCTACAAGGGCGCCGCCGACCGGTACGCCGTCCGCGACCTGGGCTTCCGGGTCGAGCAGGGCCAGGTGCTGGGCCTGCTCGGCCCCAACGGCGCCGGCAAGACCACCACCCTGCGGATGCTGATGGGCCTGATCCGCCCGGACGAGGGCGAGATCCGGCTCTTCGGCCACCCCGTGCGGCCGGGCGCCCCCGTGCTCTCCCGGGTCGGCTCCTTCGTCGAGGGCGCGGGCTTCCTGCCGCACCTCACCGGCCGCGCCAACCTCCAGCTGTACTGGCAGGCCACCGGCCGCCCGGCCGAGGACGCCCACCTGGAGGAGGCGCTGGTCATCGCCGACCTCGGCGAGGCCCTGGACCGCGCGGTCCGCACCTACTCCCAGGGCATGCGCCAGCGGCTGGCGATCGCCCAGGCCATGCTGGGCCTGCCCGACCTGCTGATCCTGGACGAGCCCACCAACGGGCTCGACCCGCCGCAGATCCGCGAGATGCGCGAGGTGATGATCCGCTACGCGACGGCCGGCCGGACCGTCATCGTCTCCAGCCACCTGCTCTCCGAGGTCGAGCAGTCCTGCACCCACCTGGTGGTGATGGACCGCGGCCGGCTGGTCAGCGCGGGCGCCGTCGCCGACATCGTCGGCGCGGGCGAGATGCTGCTGATCGGCACCTCCGGCGGGTACGGGCCGGACGAGCTGGCCGTCGCCGCAGACAAGGCGGCCGCGCTGGCGGGCGTCGGCTCGGCGGAGGTGGTCGAGGGCGGCCTGCTGGTGCGCCTGGACGGCATGACGGCCGACCGGCTGATCGCCGAACTCGTCCGCCTCGGCGTCCCGGTGGACCGCGCCGGACCGCACCGCCGCCTGGAGGACGCCTTCCTCTCCCTGATCGGAGGCTCAGCGTGAGCACGCCCACCGCCGTCGAGGCGGCGCCCGACCACGCCGCCGGCTACCGGGCCGGGCGCACCCTGCCGCTGCGGGTCGAGGCCATGCGCCAGCTGCGCCGGCGCCGCACCATGGTGGTCGGCGGGGTGCTGGCGGCGATGCCGTTCATCATCCTGCTGGCCTTCCAGATCGGCGGCACCCCCGGCCGGGCCGACCGCACCACCTTCATCGAACTGGCCACCTCCTCCGGCCTCAACTTCGCCACCACCATGCTGTTCATGGGCACCGGCTTCCTGCTGGTGATCCCGGTCGCGCTGTTCTGCGGCGACACCGTCGCCTCCGAGGCCAGCTGGTCCTCGCTGCGCTACCTGCTGGCCGCGCCCGTCCCCCGGGCCCGGCTGCTGGCCCGCAAGTTCGCGGTCGGCCTGGCCTTCTCGGCGGCCGCCATCGTGCTGCTGCCGCTGATCGGCCTGGCCGTCGGCACCGCCGCCTACGGCTGGGGCGACCTCCGGCTGCCGGCCGGCATCAGCCTGCCCGCCTCGGTCGCGCTACCCCGGCTGGCGATCGCCGTCGCCTTCGTCTTCCTCGCCGAACTGGTCATCGCGGCGCTGGCGTTCTGGCTCTCCACGGCCACCGACGCGCCGCTCGGCGCGGTCGGCGGCGCCGTCTTCGCGTCCATCATCACCGGAGTGCTGGACGCCGTCACCGCCCTCGGCGGCCTGCGGGAGTGGCTGCCCGCGCACTGGCAGTACGCCTGGGCGGACGCCCTGCAGCCGCAACTGGAGTGGGGCGGGATGCTCCAGGGCGTCTCGCTCTCGGTCTCGTACGCGATCGTGCTGCTGGCACTGGCGTTCCGGGGCTTCGCCCGCAAGGACGTGGTGTCGTAGGGCCGGTGCGGAGCCGCCGGCGCGGCCCGGGACGGGCCCCGGGGCGGCGGCCGGGCGTTGTCGGTGGTGCTTGTTACGGTCGTGGCGTCACGAAGACCATGGACTCAGGGGGGTTCCTGTGGGCGACCACGACATGCGCGCGTTCGGTACCGGACTGTTCGACCGGTGGACGGCCCTGTGGAACGGCGACCTCGGTCTGGCCGGCGAGATCATGGCACCCGGCTTCACGCTGCGGTACGCCCAGGCGGGCACCGAGGCCTTCGACGAGATCCGCACGCCGCCGCAGCTCGCCGCGATCGTCGCCGCCTGGCACGCCTCCCGGACCGGGCTCGTCTTCGCCGCGGAGGGGACGGCCGTCGTCGACCTCGCTCCGGCCGGCGGCGCACCGGCCGGGCTGGTCGCCCGGCCCTACCTGGCGAGCTTCGTGACGGCCGAGGGGGAGAAGGTGGCCAGGAGCGGCGTCGACATCCTCAGGGTCGCCGACGGGCTGATCGTCGAGGTCTGGTCCGTCTCCTCCGGCGCCGCCGGCCGGACCTTCTACCGCTGAGGGGCCCCGCGCCCCTGCCGCCGGGGCGCCCGCCGCCCCGCGGCCGAGGGCCGTGCACCGGGGCGCGGGAGCGGCACGACCACGCGGCCGGGACGGCGGCCGGAGCGCGGCCGGCACGCCGGCGCGGACGGCCGGCGAATAAATCGGTGGGCAACTCCGCGCACCCTCGCTACTGTTCACCACGCGGGCGGCTCCGCGGCGTGCTTCCTTCTCACTCACCCTGACAACGAACCAGCGTGCCCCCTCTCCGCCCCCCTTCTTCTTCCTCTGCCTTCCTCTCCTCGGGGGACTTCTTTGACCCGAGTCGCCTCGGCCGTCGTCGACGCCGACCTTGACTCATTCCTGCTCCGCCGGCGCGGCGTCGTCTGCGTCCCCACCGGCGACCTGCTGCCCGAACCGGACTCCTGGAACGCCCGGGGGCTGCTGGCCCTGGACGCCGACCTGGCCCAGCGCGGCTACCTGCTCACCGGCCAACTCCGCTCCGTACTTGGCCGGTTGACGCCAGAACAGCTGGCCGCGACCGGTGGCGGGCTGCTCGCCCGGATCGACCGGCTGCTGGGCGCCGACCGACGCCACCGGACGCTGTTCCACCGGTTCCCCGACGCGGTGCCCGACCACGCGCACCTGCTCTACTCCCGCAGCATCCGGGCCTTCCTGCTCAACCAGCCCCGTCAGCCGTGCGCCCACTGCGGCCGGACCGGCGAGGAGGCCGGCATCGGCGCCCTCGCACCCTGCGCCCACCTGCTGTGCACCGGCTGCCACCAGGGCCTGCTCGCCCGGGGCCGGGCCAGGGCTTGCCCGCTCTGCGGAGCCGAGCTGGCCGAGGCCACCTACCTGGGCGAGGACAACCGCGCGGGCCGGATGGCCGCCGAGGAGTTCGGCGGCGAGCTGATGCTCCGGCCGCTGCGTCTCGCCGAGGGCGACACCCTCACCGTCGCGCTGGCGTCGCTGGACCGGCTGCTGGCCCGCCGGACCCCGCTCGACCCGCAGGACCGCGAGGACCTCGGCGTCCTGCTCGCGCTCGCCCCGGCGGACCTGCCCGACCGCCTCCCCGAGCAGATCCCGGTCCGCGAGACCAAGGCCGTCGTCCTCGCCGCGCTGCTGCGCCGCGACCCGGCCACGGCGCTTCCGGTCCTCGCCGAGCGGATCGACACCGCGACCGACGTGCTCCGGCTGCTCTGGGCCTGGTCCGGCGCCGAACCGGACCTGCTCCCCGCCACCGCCCGCAGGCTGCGGCTGCGCAACCTGCCGCGGCCGCTGCGCCGCGACCTGCTGGCGATCCTGGACGGCCTGCCGTTGGCCGGCCTCGCCGAGGACCTCCGCCGGCACCGCTCCGCCTGGCTGCGGGCCGGCGAACTGCTCCACCCGTACGAGTACCGGGGGCGCTACCCGGCGACGGCTGCCGCGTTCGCGCTGCTGCGCGGGACGGACCTGCGGGAGCACCCGGTGGGCCGGGAGTTCGCCGAACCGCCCGCCCCGCTCCGGGCGGTGGAGAGCGGCGGCCGGGCCAGGCTGGCCCACACCGGTTTCGCCGGCCGGGTGGAGAGCCTGCTCGCCGCCGGGGACGTGCCGGGCGCCCTGCGGGAACTGGCCCGGCGGCCGGGCGAACTGGCCCGCCGGCTGCACCACCTGCTCCGGGTCCGCGCCACCACCGCGCCCGGCGAACCACTGCCCGAGGAGGCCCTGCGGCTGATCGCCGACGCCCTGCGCGGCGCCGCGCCCGGCCCGCTGCTCGGCGCGTACGGGCGGCTGCGCGGCGAGCGCGGACAGGGCGAGCGGCGGCTGTACTTCCCGCGCGGGACGGTCTCGCTGGCCCACGCCAGGGAGGACCACGGCACGGTGGTCCCGGCGGGGCTGAGCGGCGCCGTCTGCGAGGTGATCGAGTCCGAGCTGCTGCGCCGGGGCACCGGCGAGCGGTACGACCTGGCACTGCTGGACGAGGGGCTGGCCGATCTGGTGGCCCCGTTCGCGGAGCGGGCCGCGGCCCGGACCCTGGTCGCGGTGCCGCGCGGCAGCCGGCAGCGCCTACCGGCGGGGGAGCGGCTGCGGCTCTTCCTGCACTGGATGCAACCGGAGGACCTCCGGGTCGACCTCGACCTGTCGGTCGCGCTGTACGACGCCGACTGGCGCTTCACCGGGCTCTGCGACTACACCGCCCTGGTGCACGGCGACCGGGCGGCCGTCCACTCCGGGGACTACGTCTCGGCGCCGCCGCCGCACGGCGCCACCGAGTTCGTCGACCTGGACCTCGGGCGCCTGGCGGCGGGCGGCTCCCGTTACGCCGTGATGATCGTGTTCAGCTACAACGACGTCGCCTTCGAGGACCTCACGGACGCCTTCGCCGGCTTCCTGCAGCTGGACGCGGCGGACCGCGGGGCCGGCCCGTTCGACCCGAAGGCCGTCCGGCAGCGGCTCGACCTGCTCGGGGACGCCAAGGTCTGCGTCCCGATGATCATCGATCTGGCGGACCGCCGGTACACCTGGACCGACCTCAACACCGGTGCCGACGGCGGCTTCCACAGTGTCCGCCGTTACCAGGCCGAGGTCGGGCAGCTCTCCCGCGACGTGCTCGCGCACTTCTCCCCGGGCAACCGGGCCACCCTCTGGGACCTCGCCTGCGCGACCGCCGCCGCCACCACCGACGAGGTGCTGGTCCGCGGCCGCGACGGCGGCGCCCCACGGAGCTGGCTGCGGGGCGAAGGCGAGCCGGTGGCGGCCTTCGCCGCCCGGCTGCGGGCCCTGCGGGACGGCCGGGACACCGACCCCGACGGGCCGGGGGTCACCGAACGGCTGGCCGGCCGGCGGGCATTCGTCGCGCTGGTGGACGGGGACGTCCCCGCGCCGGAGAAGCTGTCCGGCGCGGTGTACCGGCTCTACCCCGGCCCGCTGGACGCCGCTCCGGAGGAGCTGGAACGGCTCACGGCGGGGGACCTGGTGGCGCGGTTCGGCCCCCAGGGGTGAGGCCCGGGAGGTGAGGTCTGGCGGTGGCGGGGTGCGTGGTCCGGCGGTTACAGGGGTGCCGCCGGCCCGCGCACCCCGCCACCGCCGGGGGATCTCAGGGCCGGCCGGGCCGCTCTGCGGCGGGGCCCGCCCGGCCTACCCCGCCTGCCCGGCCCCGCCCGCGCGGAAGGCGCGGCGGTAGGCGGCGGGCGTGGTGCGCAGGGCCTCGTGGAAGCGCCGGCGCAGGTTGACGGCCGAGGAGAGGCCGACCCGGTGCGCGATGGTCTCCACCGGCAGGTCGGTCTCCTCCAGCAGGGCCCGGGTGGCGGCGATCCGCCGGTCCAGCAGCCAGCGCCCGGGGCTGATGCCCAGCTGCTCGGTGAATCGCCGGGTCAGCGTACGGGCCGAGACCTGGGAGCGGAGCGCCATCTCGGCCACGCTGACGGGCTGGTCCAGCCGCCCTGCCAGCCACTCCAGCAGCGGGGCCAGCGAGTCCGCGACCGGTCCGGAGGTGGGCAGTTCGGCGTACTGCAACTGGCAGCCCTCGCGGTGCGGGGGCATCACCATCTGCCGGGCGATCCGCATCGCGTACGCGGCGCCCTGGTCGGCGCTCACCAGGTGCAGGCAGAGGTCGGCGCCGGCCGCCGATCCGGCGCTGGTGGCGACGTCGCCGAGGTCCACGTAGAGCACCGCGGGGTCGACCCGGACCGCCGGGAACCGGGCGGCCAACTCCTGGGCCCGGGCCCAGTGGGTGGCGGCCCGCCGGCCGTCCAGCAGTCCGGCGGCGGCGAGCACGAAGGCCCCCGAGCAGATGCCGACGATCCGCGCTCCGCGCCGGTGCGCCCGGCGGACCGCCTCGACCATTGCCCGCGGCACCTCGGCGCCGGCCGGCTGCTGCCAGCCGGGGACCAGCACGGTGTCCGCGCGCTCCAGCGCGTCCAGGCCTGCCGTCACCAGCAGGTCGTAGCCGCCCTGGGTGCGCACCGGGCCGGGGTGCTCGGTGCAGACCTCCAAGGTGTAGCGGGCGGCGACCGCCGGGTCGTGGTCGCCGAACACCTCGGTCGCGCAGGCCAGCAGGAAGGTCGACTGCGGGGGCTGGAGCAGGGCCACCACCCGGTGCGGAGCCGGGGGCTCCGGCGGCGGACTGAACGTCATGGCGCGAAAGTACCCGAAGATGTCGGTCCGGACACTGGGGTGACCGAATGGTCCAGACCACCATGGACACCGTGACCACCGCGCAGAGTCGGAACCAGACCGCCCGGGCCCGGACCGGGCCCGCCCGGGCCCGCCCGCCGTCCGCCCGCCCCCCGTTGTGGGACCGGCGCTTCACGCTCTACTTCGTCGCCCGCGCCGTCTCGCTGCTCGGCGACGCGATGATGCCGGTGGCCGCCGCCCTCGCGGTCGGCGCGCTGTACGGGATCACCGGGGTCGGCGCCGTCCTCGGCGTCTGGACCGGGACGGTCGTCGCCCTGGTCCTGTTCGGCGGCGTGCTCGCCGACCGGATCGGCGCCCGCCGGATGATGGTCGGCGCGGACCTCGCCCGGGTGCTCACCCAAGGCGTGCTCGCCGCCGCCTTCTTCGCGGGCACGCCGCCGTTCTGGCTGCTGGTGACCATGGCGGCGCTCGCCGGCGCCGCCACCGCGATGTTCCAGCCGGGCGTGAACGGGATGGTCCCGCTGGTCGCCCGCGAGCCCCAGCGGGCCAATGCCACGCTCAAGGTGGCCGACGCGCTCGCCCAACTGCTCGGCCCGGCCCTGGCGGGCCTGCTGATCACGATGACCGGTGCCGGCGCGGTGTACGCGATCGACGGCGGCACCTTCCTGCTCAGCGCCCTCTGCCTGGGGCTGATCCGGTTCGCTCCGGCCGACACCGGCGTCGTCTCCTCCGCCGCCCACGGCGGCAGTTCACTCCGCCGCGACCTGCGCCAAGGCTGGCAGGAGTTCCGCGCCCGGACCTGGATGTGGGCGGTGATCCTGATCTGGATGGGCTACGGCGTGCTGCTCTTCGGCCCGCTGGTGCCGCTCAGCTCGGCCTTGGTCGGCGCCCGGCTCGGCCCGAACGCCTACGGCCTCGCGGTCTCCTTCCTCGGCGTCGGCACGGTGCTCGGCGGCCTGCTGGCCCTACGGGTGCGCCCGGCCCGGCCGCTGGCCGCCGGCGCGGCGGCGATGGCGCTGTACACCGTGCTGCCGCTCTGCGTGGCGCTCGGCGCGAGCCTGCCGGTGCTGCTCGCCTGCCACGTCCTCGGCGGCGGTGCCTGGGCCTTCTGGTCGGTGATGTGGGCGACCAGCGTGCAGACCCACACCCCGCCGACGGTGCTCAACCGGGTCACCGCCTACGAGCTGGCCGGTTCGGTGTCCGGCATCGCCCTCGGCCAGATCCTCGCGGGGCCGGCCACCGCCCTGGCCTCCCCGGAGCGCCTGCTTCTGGTCTCGGCGGGCGCCTGCCTGGCGGGCTCCGCCGCACTGTTCGCGACCCCGGCCATCCGTGGACTGCGGCGGGCCGTCCCGGCGGCGGATCACCGAAGGTGATGAAGTTGTCACATTCCGCTGCCGGGGGCGCCCGGCCGACAGTACGCTGACGATCTGTCAGCCGATCACCGCACGGCGTGTGCCGACACCACCGGAGTGAGCCATGACCGGTCGCAAGCCCGCCTTCCCGCCCGCGCCCCCGTCGCCGCCGCTGCGGGCCAGCGCCGGATCGGTGTTCGGCGGCCTCGTCCGCCGCACCCGGGAGGCGAGGGGGATGTCGCAGGGCGACGTGGCGAAGCTGATCCCGTGCAGCCGCCCCCACCTCACCCGGGTCGAGTCCGGCACCCGGGTGCCCCAGCGCAACTTCGTGACCGCCTGCGACCGGATCTTCGGCACGGGCAGCGAACTGCTGGAGATCTGGGAGGAGATCGACTGGTACGTGCCGGTGGAGCATCCGGACTGGTTCCAGCGGTATGCCCGCATCGAGGCGCAGGCGACAATGATCCAGGAGTTCAATGTGGCCCGTATCTCGGGGCTGCTGCAGACCGAGCGCTATGCGCGGGCCCTCTTCTCGCATGGTGATGCGGCTGGCGACCCGCAGTTGGTCGAGGAGAGGGTTGCTGCCCGGTTGAGCCGTCAGCAGCGCGTCACCGACGCGGACGGGCCGCTCTTCATCGCCGTACTCGCTGAAGCCGCCGTGAGGCAAGTAGTCGGCGGAGCCGAGGTCATGTACGAGCAGCTTCAGCATCTGCTGGATGTCGGGCGGCTCCCGAACGTGGTGATCCAGGTGGCGCCGTTCAGCCTGGGGGAGCGAGTGCCCTTCGGCACGTTCACATCGGTGCTCGTCTCTCCGGACGGCAGGCGACGGGTGTACTCGGAGAGTCTTGACCGTGGTCACTTCGTCGAGGATCCGAAGGAAGTCCGACGTTACCAACGAGCCTATGATCTGCTGCGGGCCGATGCGTTGTCGGTTCGAGAGTCGGCGCAACTGATCCGCAGTGTGATGAGAGGGCTCCTCAACATGGCTACTCCCGTACCTGATCTGTCCGCTGCACCGTGGCGGAAGTCCACCTACAGCGACAACAACGGCGGCGCCTGCGTCGAGGTCGCCGACACTGTCCCCGGCCTGGTCCCCGTCCGGGACTCCAAGGACCCGGACGGTCCCGCGCTGGTGTTCCGCGCGGAGGCCTGGTCGTCGTTCGTCGACGCCGTCAAGTCGGGTGGCCTCCCGGCTGCTTGAGCCCGGGAAGCCACCCGTACGCTGCGGTGCGGTCAGGCGGCCTTGACCAGGGTGGTCCAGCGGATCCGGGTGGCGCAGAGGGAGACCAGCGCGGCCGAGACGGCGACGGCCCCCATGCCCCAGACCAGGCTGCTGCCGCTGGCGATGAAGCCGATCAGGGCGGGGCCGGCCAGCAGGCCGACCGTCCCCATCGCGGCGACCAGGGAGAGCGCCTCCGGGCCCTGCCGGGCGGCGGCCACGTAGACGCACGGCGTGACGGCCGCGACGCCGAGGCCCACGCAGGCGAAGCCGATCAGTGCGGGGGCCACCCCGCCGGCCAGCAGTGCGGCGGCCAGGCCGGCCCCGGCCAGGGCGGCGCCGGCGACCACGATCCGGCCGTCGCCCCAGCGGGCGCGCCAGCCGTCGGCGAAGATCCTGGCGAGCACCATCATCCCGGAGACCATGGCGATGCCCAGCGGTGCCACCCCGGGCGAGGCCTCGGCGACGTCCTTCATGTAGAGGGTGGACCAGTCGTTCATGGCGCCCTCGGTCACGGTGCCGAACACCATCGCGAGGCCCATCCAGAGGACGGCCCGGGACGGCAGGGTGAGCCGGCGCCCGCCCTTCGCGGCCTGCTCGTCGGCCGGCGGGGCCGCCGCCGGCTCCTCGTCCTGCGCGGGTGCCTCCCCGGCCTGCTGGTCCTGCCGGAGCAGGCCGCCCTGGGTCAGCCCGACCACGAGCACCAGCAGCACGGCGGCCGCCCCGAAGTGCACGGCCAGCGAGGAGCTGAACGCGTTGACGCCCGAGGCGAGCAGCGCGGCGGTCAGCGAGCCGGCGCTGAAGGTGGCGTGGAACCTCGCCATCACGGTGCGCTCGTACGCGACCTCCAGGGCGGCGCCCTGGGCGTTCATCGCCACGTTGAGGAAGCCCACCGCCACGCCGTCCAGGCAGATGAGCAGCAGGGTCACCGGGTAGTTCGGGGCAACCGCGAGCAGCAGCAGGACCACGACCAGCGCCACTGCCGAGACCAGCGACAGCAGTCGGGAGCCCAGGCGCTTCATCACGGTCGGCACCAGCGGGAAGGACGCCACCGCGCCCGCGCCGCCCGCCATCAGCAGCAGGCCGACCTGGGCCTCGTCGAGGTCCAGGTGGGCCTTCAGCGCGGGCAGCCGCGACACCCAGGTGGCGTACTGGAAGCCCAGGAAGAGGAACAGCGCCGCGATGGCCACCTGGGCTCTGCGGAAGGGAACGTGGATGCTGGACATGTGTGATTCAGTCCTACTCGGTCTTTCGGTGGTGACCCGTGCAGCGGATCGCTGGTACTGCGGTGCCCCGTCCGGGGCGGTCTACAGGGCCTTGGACATGTAGACCGCGTCCGTGCCGTAGCTCTCGGGGAGGGTGACCTCGGCGTGGGTGTCGAACCCGAGCCGGCGCCAGAGGATGTGGCTGCGCTGGACGGCCACCATGGAGATCCGGTCGAATCCCTGGGACCGCGCCTCCTGCTCGATCTGCCGGACGAAGTGCGGTGACAGCCCGCGCGCCCGCAGCTCCTCGGTGATCACGAAGTCGTGCGCGTGCAGGTTCTCCGACTCGAAGCGGGAGGCCTCCGTCAGGGTCAGCTCCGGGCATTCGCCGCGCGGGTAGGGCAGGGCCAGCAGGTAGCCGCCGAACTCTCCCTCGTGCTCCAGCACGAAGCAGGTGGACGGCGACACGCTGCCCCGGGACCGCAGGACCTCCCGTCCCTCGGAGAGGCCGCTCGCGGCGTAGGCGCGCTCCTCCAGCGCCACCACCTCGTCCCAGTCGTCCTCCGCCAGCGGGCGCAGGCGGATGCTGTCATCGGCCATGGCCGGTACCCCTTCCGTCGATGTGCCGCCACCGCTCCTTCTGGTGGGCGGGTCGGCCGGCTCCCGGCCCCGGTGCCGCTAGCACGGCGGCTGCGCCAGGCCGACGGCCCGGCTCGCGGTCACCAGCGGTGCCCACGCCTCGATCAGCAGCGCGAAGGACTCGATGTCCGCCTGCGCCTCGTCCAGCAGCCGCTCCCGCAGCGGCCGCAGGTGGTCGGCGAACTCGGCGTACTTGCCGCCCAGTTGCCGGTACCGCTGGTCCACGACGTCCAGCCGGCGGACGTTCTCCGCGCGGTCGGCCCCGGCGACCCGCCGGGCGAACCCGGCGATCTCGCCGGCCCGGACGCGGTGCCGTTCGTCCAGCAGGGCCGGCCCGGCCGCCTCCAGGTCGAAGTAGACGGGGTGGAAGTAGAGCATCGACAGCAGGAACTTCACGAACCTCAGCTGGTACGCGATGAATCCGGCGCCGGTCCGGCGCTCCGCGGTGTAGTAGTTGACGATGTGCCGGTTGTGCACGACCGCGGGCAGCGGGGCGTGCCGGACCACGTGCAGCAGGAAGTAGTCGCTGCCGATGGTGTCTGTCGCCGGCGGCAGCGGGACGCGCTCGTACAGCTCGCGGTCGAAGCCGATGTTGCACATGTCCAGCCGCCAGATGTCGGGGACGTCCAGCACCGAGCGGTCCGTCGTGAACGGCTCGGTGCCGGCCCCGACGAACGACTCCTGGACCAGCTCCCCGATCTCCTCCGCGGACCACTCGGGCGGGGCCCACAGGCTGACCACGTCGTGGTAGACGGCGGGGTCCAGCTCCTTGATCTCACTGACGTCCACCGACAGTTCACCCACGAAGGAGCCGCCGACCATGGACACCGGCTTGCCGCCGTGCACCTGGTCCAGCGTGTTCTCGGTGACGCCGGCGGCCGCCTCGGCGCCGGTCCGCCCGAGCGAGAGCAGCTCGTGGTGGATCGGGAAGACCGGGGCGCCGTCCAGCGTCTGGTAGCCGCTGTCGGAGTCCCGGCGGTGGATCGAGTCGCAGCCGAGGGCGGCGGCGAGCAGGAACGCCCGGTTGGTGCAGGCGCCGTAGGAGACGGCGTCGGGGAGCATCAGGTCGAGCAGCCGCCCGGGGTCGGGGAGTGCGGCGCGCCCGATCGCCGCCCGGAGGAACCCGCGCTGCGCGGCCTCGTCCAGGTGGTGCACGATCACGTCCGGCACGGCGGGCAGTTCGCGGACGGCCTTGGTGTGCTCGGCGAAGCTCGACGGGTCGGAGGAGTCGAGGATCAGCAGTCTGACCTCGACGCCGAACTCCCGTGCCGCGTAGGCGGCCTCCTCGCCGATGTCGGCGATGGTGGAGGTGCAGGCCCGGTTGGTGGGCAGCGTCAGGCAGATCCTGCGCGGGGCGTGGTCGCGGCTCATCGGGCGGACTCCTCCCCGTGCCAGGGGTCGAGGCCGAGCAGCTTGCGGCCGAGGGGGTTGAGCTCGGCGGTGCCGTACCGGAGGGACTCGTGCTTGACGGCGTCGCCGACCAGGGTGCGGTTCCAGTCCGGGGTGCTGAGGGTGTACCAGGAGTTGATCCGCGAGCGGCGCATCTCCTCGTGCTCCTCCAGCGCGGGCATCATCGAGAGGTACTGGACCGCCCGGACCCCGCCGTCGGAGACGTTGCGGGCGACGCCGTGGGCCAGTGCGCCGTTCCAGATCAGCAGGTCGCCGGCGGACAACTCCGGTCGCACCACCGGGTATTCGTCCCGGTCGACGGCCGGGCGGATCGGGTCGCGGTCGGCCGGCTGGCCGAGCTTCCACTCGTCGAAGCGGCGGAACAGCTCGGGGTTGCACTGGAACCCGCCCCGGTCGGGCGCGGTGTCGTTGAGCGCGATGATGCCCTGGACGCGCTGCGGGACCACGCCGAGGGTGCTGTCGATGTCCCAGTGCAGTTCGATGTCGAACCCGGTGTCGGTGGGTTCGATCAGCGCGCGGTCGCGGTTCTTGATGTTCGGCGGGTTGAGGTTCAGCCGGTCGAGGGTGACCCAGAGCTCCTCGCTGTCCCAGACGTCGACGAAGGCGTCGTAGACACGGCGGGTCTGCCGGCTGTCCCAGAGCAGCTGGTGGTGGTAGGCCTCGACGAAGCCGTAGACGTGCAGGTGGCGGTCCAGCCCGTCGCGGTAGGGCCGCTCCTCGTACCAGGTGTCCGGGCGGTCCGGGTCGATGCCCTGGAACTCCCAGGCGAAGTCCAGCAGCCGCTGCGCGGCGTCGGCGGGGATCGCCTCCTTGACCACGACGTAGCCGTAGGTCTGCCAGAAGGCGAGGTCCTCCTCGGACAGCACCCGCAGGGGCTGGCTCTTGCGGATCTCCCTCAGCGGGGTCTGCGCCAGGTACGACTCGCCGTCCGTACTGAAGTACGGCCGGCCGGTCGCGGCGCGGTGAAGATACGGGTCGGTGCTCGGCATGCGGGTAGCTCCAGGGCCCAGGTGGGTGTCGGTGGGGTTCTTGGTGGGGTCGCCGCGGGGACGGCAGGGCCGTGCCGCCCGGCGGTGGTGCGAAGGCGGTGGTGCAAGGGCGGTGGTGCGAAGGCGGTGGTGCAAGGGCGGTGGTGCGAAGGCGGTGGTGCAAGGGCGGTGGTGCAACGGCCTCGGCGGAGCGGTGTACGGCGGAGCGGGGTGGTGCTCGCGCCCGGGTGCGCGGCGGCCGGTGCCGGGGTGCGGCCAGGCCCTCAGGACGGCCGTGAATTCCGGCCGGAGGAATAGGCGGCGGGCCCGTGGCGGCGGGTCGGGAACTCTCCCGTCCGGCCGGGCCGGTCGTCCCGAGAGGGTTCTGCCGGGGTTATCGAGGCGGGTGCTCCCGGTGTTCCGGCGGGTGCTCCCGGTGTTCTCCGGAGGCCGCCGGAGAAGCCGCCGGGGAATTGTTCCGGGTCAGTACGAAAACCCCCGCGGCCGTTTCGCCGGGCGCTTTCGTGGACGCGCCGTAACGGGCCGTGTCTTTCGGTCACCGGGCCCCCGCCGTTTCGCCGCGGACCCAGCCGTACGGCAGCGGATCGAATCCGTTGAAGCCCTGGGTCATGTAACTCCCGGCGTAGGCGCCGGCGGAGAGGATCCAGACCGGGTCCCCCGAGGCGACCGCGCTGGGCACCAGGACCCGGCAGTGCTCGTGAGCGTACGCGTCGTCGCTGTCGCAGCTGGGGCCGGCCACCACGGCCGGGACGTACTCCGCGTCCGGGTGCGAGGGGAAGACCAGCCGGTACTGCAACTCGTCCATCTCGTAGAGCCCGTTGAACTTCCCGCAGCTCAGGTAGAGCCAGTTCCGGCGCTCCCCGTCGAGCTGCTCGCGGGAGGACAGCCGGGCCACGTGGGCCTTGATCGCGCCCTGGTCGGCCACCAGGAACCGGCCCGGCTCCATCACCAGGCCCAGCCCGGGGCCGGCGATCTCGCGCAGCCGCTCGATACCCTCGCGGATGACGACGAACATCTTGTCCAGCGGCGGGTCGAGCGGATCACCCCGCCGGTCCAGGTAGCCGAGGGCGGGCAGGCCGCCGCCGAGGTTCACGTGGTCGAGCAGGATCCCGCGCCGCCGGAGGGCCACCAGCACCTCGCCGATCCGCTCGAAGGCCTCCTGCCAGGCCTCCGTCGTCATCTGCTGCGAGCCGACGTGCACGGAGAGCCCGGCCGGGGTCAGCCCCGCCGCCCGGGCGGCCTCCAGGACGAGCACCGCGTCGGCGCCTGAGCAGCCGAACTTCTGGCTGAGGCCCCAGAGCGCGCCCTCCCCGCTGGTGGCCAGCCGGCAGAACACCCGGGCGCCGGGGGCGTGGGCGGCGATCGCCCCGACGTCCTCCAGGCTGTCGGTCGCGAAGTCCCGGATGCCTAAGCGGTACGCCTCGGCGATGCTGCGGTCGGACTTCACCGTGTTGCCGTAGTGGATCCGGTCGGTGGCGACGCCGGTCCGGACGGCCTGGGCGATCTCGTTGGGGCTGGCCGCGTCGAAGCCGGCGCCCATCGCGGCCAGGTGGGCGAGCACCTCGTCCACCGGGCAGGCCTTCATGGCGAACCGCACGGCGACACCGGGCAGTTCCTCGACCAGGGTGGTGTAGCGCTCGCCGATCCCGGCGAGGTCGTAGATGATCCGGTCCTCGGACTCGGCGGCCAGGGCGGCGTGCAGGCCCCGGCTGATGGCGGCTGCGCCCGGGCCGCTCACCGGCGGGCCCTTCCGGGGCGTCCGGGTGCGTCGTTCCGGTCGGCGCAGCGGGCGTGGCCGCGCGGCGGTGCCTTGCGGGCCGGCCGCTCACAGGCGGGCGACTCCGCCGGCGCCGGCGGTCCCAGGAGGTCCTGGGCGGGGTCGTTCCCGGGGGTGGTGCGGACGTGCGGGTGATTCGGGGTGAACCTGCGGTGATGTCGGTCGGGTCGGGTCATGCGGTCACTCCAGGCTTCTGGTCTTCGGTGACAGGGCGGAACAGGAGCACGGCGGGGCCGGGTTCGGCTGACAGTGGGCAGCTCGTCGCGGATGCGTCGGGAATTCCCGTCGCGGAGACGATGGCTGTCGGAGGGTGAGGCGCCTGGATTCCGCCCCCGGGGAATAGTCGCCCTCACGAGTCCTGACCCTACATTGGACTAGACCAACTTTCGGCGTCAAGCCTTTCGGGTCGGTAACTCGCCTCCAGGTGTGGCAAAACAGTGAATTGACGCTCCGAAGGCCATTCGGAGAGCGCCGGGAAGGGCAATCAATGGGCATGCGCAGCGCCGCGCATTATGTGTAATACGAAAACAAAGAACGGCGTCCGGCGGAAGGTGGAGTGCAATTGCGCACGCCCGGGCGGCCGGGAGGCCGGCGGAGCGGCCGACCCCGGAGGCGCCACGAACACGTGATGCTGACGCCACGTCACTGTGCGCCGCGGCTTCGCAAGTCAGGGCTCACCCCGTGCGGAACGCGGGCCTCGCGTGCTGGGGGAGGGCGGAGGGGGCGAGCCGGGTCGGCGCCCGGTCGTGCCTGGGCGGTGGAACGGCCCCGGCCCGTGGCCACCGCATGGAACGAACGCGGGGCCACGGGCCGGGGCTGCTCGCAGGCTCCGGGGCCGGCCCCCGGATGCCCGTCAGTTGAAGGTGTTGGTCTGCTGGGCGTTCGGCCCGACGGCCACACCCTTGGCCTGCGGCATGTCCAGGTTGTACACGTCCCCCCGGCCCCCGGTCCGGGCGTTCCCGGGCGCCCTCAGCAATGCCAGCAGCCGCTCGGCGGCCTGCAGGAGCTCCTGGTCCTCCTGGGCGCCGGCCGCCGTGAGTTCCTCCGCCAGCACGGCCTCCCACATCTCCGGCTCGGCCTCCTCCACCCGTTCGTCGCGCCGTCCCAGCCGCCGCCGTGTCGCCGCGCGCAGCGCCTCGTAAGCGTCGCGGACACCGCTGTTGGCGGCGTCCGCCAGTCCGGCCGACGTTCCGGCCGCGACCGCGGCCACCACCAGATCCACACCCGTCACAGCAACACCCTTCGCCGACAGCCTCGCGGGGCCCGGACGCCGCCATCGCGTCGCGCCCCCGCCACGGAGGGAGGGAATCAGCTCTCCCGCCTCCCGTCAACGCGGATCGGTAGTACGGTCTGACGCAACGTCATACAGCTTGGGAGGCAAGGTGACCGATGAGGAGATCGCGGTCGGGTGGCTGTTCGCCTGGGTGGCAGGCGGAGGCCGTCCGGGTGGTGATCACGGCGCAGGTGCCGCGATGGCCCGCGTGCACGAGGTCGTGAGCGGCAGGCTCGGGAGCGAGACCGCGCTGCTCCGCCTGCGGGAGGAGGCCGAGGCCGGGCAACCGGCCGTGTCGGACGCCACGCGCACCTGGCTGGCGCTGGTACTGCGGGACGCGGTCGGCCGGGACCCGGTGTTCGCCGCGGCCCTGCGGAGGGCGCTGGCGGACGTCCGGGAGGAGGGCCGGCAGACGCCGCCCGCCGGGTACTCCGTGGCCGGCAACGTCATCCACGGACCCGCCGCGGTGCAGGTGGGGCCGAACGGCTTCCAGGTCAACAACTTCGGACGCCCGCGATGACGGATCCCCGATCCGGGCCGCCGCATCCGGGTTACCCGCCCCCGAACACGATCAAGGGCTCGGCGGGCCTGCAGTACGGCCCCCACGGCGTCCAGGTGAACGTCCCGGCGCCGGCGGGCCTCGGGCGCGGGGTGATCGCCCTGCTGGTGCTCGCCTCGGCGGTCATGCTCGCCGGCGGGCTCTTCTCCGTGGTCAAGCTCCTCGGGATCTCGGGCGAGCCGGTGCTGAGCGGCCCGCAGACCCTCGCCCCGAACCCCGGCGGCGGCCCCACCGGGGCCGCACCCGTCCCGGACGGTTCCTCCGGTCCGGCGGCGGCGCCCCCGTCCGCCGCGGCACCCTCCGCGGGACCTTCCGCGGCCGCCCAGGGAGTGCGCTGGCAGGGGAGGGTGCGGATGTCCATCCTCGGCCTGCGTCTCGACGCGGCCCCACCGACCGGCGGCAGCGGCGACTCGTCCGACGCGCAGCTGAACCCGCTGGACGGCTCGATCACGGGGAACTACGACCCGGCCGGCCTCGGCAACCTCGCGCTGTGGACCGGGCGGGGCACGCCCACCGGCCGGCAGTGCGCCGACAGCATCTCCCAGGGCGGTGTCTCCGTCCTCCAGGTGGCGGAGGGCAGCGTGGTGTGCGTCGGGACCAGGGCCGGGCGGACGGCCCTGCTGACCATCACGTCGGTGGGCACGGACTTCGTCAACGGGGGCACGGCCGACGTGATCGTCTGGTCGGAGATCTACGGCCGGAGCTGACGGCCGGTCCGCGCCGGCCGAGGGCGGGAGGGCGGCCGGGCGTCCACCCGGCCGCCGCGACGAACGAGCCGCCGCGGCGACGAACGAACGGGCCGCCGCGACGACCGGGCCGCCCGCACCCCGACCGGGTGCGGGCGGCCCGGCGGGTGTCACTTCACCGGAGCCCAGACGCGCTCCAGGGCCTGGCTGCCGGAGCGGCTGCGGTAGGAGCGGGTCCAGGTGCTGCTCGCGTCGCGCCTGGTGCGGTCGGACAGGATGTAGTAGTCCATCTGGACCTGGTCCGGGGTGACGTCCAGGACGCCGTAGCCGTGCGAGTCCAGGTCGATCCACTTCAGGTGCCGGTTGGCGGCCTTGAGGGCACCGGCGGCGACCAGCGAGACGGTCTGCGGGGCGACCTTCAGGAAGTCGTCGATGTTGTCCGAGGTCACCGAGGTGACCACGAACTCGGTGGCGACGCTGCCCGAGGCCGGGTAGGTGGCGGCCTCGTTCGGGACGTCGGCCGCCCACGCCGAGTGGATGTCGCCGGTCAGGAAGACCGTGTTGCGGATGCCCTGCGCCTTGAGGTGGCCGAGCAGTTCGCGGCGGTCGTGGGTGTAGCCGTCCCACTGGTCCGGGTTGATCGCCAGGCCCTCGCCCGGCAGGCCGAGCAGCTTGGCGAGCGGTCGCAGCAGGTAGTCCGGCAGGGACAGGAAGGCGACCGGCGAGATCATCACCGAGTTGCCGACCAGCCGCCAGGTGGTGTCGGAGGCGGAGAGCCCGGCCTTCAGCCAGTCGAGCTGGGCCCGGCCGGTGATCGTCCGGTCGGCCGAGTCGACGTCGCCGTCGCCGACCTTCACCTGCGCGGAGCGGAACGAGCGCAGGTCGAGCAGCGAGAGGTCGGCCAGCTTCCCGTAGCGCAGCCGGCGGTAGGTGGTGCCGGCGACGGACGGGCGGACCGGCATCCACTCGAAGTACGCCTGCTTGGCCGCGGCGACCCGGGCCGCCCAGTCGCCCTCGGTGCCCGGGGTGTGGTTCTCGGCGCCCACCGAGGAGGCGTCGTTGGCGAACTCGTGGTCGTCCCAGATCGCGATGGTCGGGATGGCCGCGTGCAGGGCCTGCAGGTCGGTGTCGGTCTTGTACGCGCCGTGCCTGGTCCGGTAGTCGGCCAGGTTCAGGATCTCGTGCGCCGGCTGGTGCGGCCGCACGACCTTGCCGGCGGCGCAGAACTCGCCCGTCCTGTACTCGTAGATGTAGTCGCCGAGGAAGAGGAAGACGTCGAGGTCGCCGCGCGCGGCCAGGTGCCGGTACGCGGAGAAGTATCCCGCCTCCCAGTTCGCGCAGGACGCGACGCCCAGCCGCAGCCGCTGGACGGCGGCGTCGTTCGCGGGGGCGGTCCGGGTGCGGCCGACCGGCGAGGTGACCCCGCCGGCGGTGAAGCGGTACCAGTACGTGGTGTCGGGCCGCAGGCCGCGGGCGTCGACCTTCACGGTGTGGTCGGTGCCGGCCGAGGCGGTCACCGAACCGCTCACCGCGAGGGCGGCGAAGGTGCGGTCGGTGGCCAGCTCCCAGCGGACCTCGGTGTCCGGTCCGACGCCCGAGCCGGGTACGGCGGCCGGGGTCGGGGTCACCCGGGTCCACACCACGACGCCGTCGGGGAGCGGGTCGCCGGAGGCGACGCCGTGGAGGAAGGCCGGGCCCTGGGCCGGCAGGGTGTCGGCGACGGCGCGCTCGCCGAGGGCCAGTGGCAGGGTCGCCGCCCCGGCGGCGATCGCGGTGGCCTTGAGCACCTGGCGGCGGCGCGGACGGGTGGTGGCGTCGGCCAGGGGCTTGTCATGTATGGGATCAATCACGGGCTCAGGCTACCGCCCGGTAATGCGGCGGCCCATAGGTGGGACTGACTGTTCGTCGACTCTTCACCGGCGCGTGGACACCGGCACCCGCCGGCGCCCGTCACGCCACCCGGCGGCCACGCGGGTGCGCGCCCGGCCGCTCACGCGGGGCGTGCGCGGCCGGCCTGGGGCGCGCCGGGCCGGGGGCCTTCGGCCAGGGGCGGGCGAAGGTGCGAGGGGCGCGCCGGGTGCTCGGGGACACGGCACGGCACGGCACGGCAGGGCATGGCGGGGCACGGCAGGGCACGGCACCGCAGGGCACGGCGCGGTACGGCGCGGCGCGGGCCGCAGGATCGCGCCGGATCATGCGGGATCATGGGAGACGACCCGACCGAGATCGCGAAGGAACGCACCCGTGGCCCAGATCGTCCTCCTCCACTCCGTCTACGGCCTGCGCCCGGCCGTCCACGCGGCGGCCGACCGGCTGCGCGCCGCCGGCCACCAGGTGCACACCCCCGACCTCTACGACGGCCGGACCTTCGACAGCGTCGAGGAGGGCATGGCGCACAAGGAGGAGATCACCAGCGACGAGCTGCTGCGCCGGGCGATCACCGCCGTCGTCCCGCTGCTCACCCCGGTGAACGGGACCACCCCGCCGCCGGAGGGCCTGGTCTACGCCGGCTTCTCCCTCGGCGGCGCCCTCGCCCAGAACCTCGCGCTCGCGGACGAGCAGGCCAAGGGCCTGCTGCTGCTGCACGGCACCTCGGACATCCGCGACGACGCCGCCACCTCCATCCCCGTCCAGCTGCACGTCGCGGAGCCCGACCCGTTCGAGTCCGAGGACTGGCTCAACGCCTGGTACCTGCGGATGCGCAAGGCCGGTGCCGACGTCGAGGTCCACCGCTACCGGGGCGCCGGCCACGTCTTCACCGACCCGGACCTGCCCGACTACGACGCCGAGGCCGCCGAGCAGACCTGGGCGGCCGCGCTGGACTTCCTGGCGGAACTGGACGCCTGAGGGACGGCGTGGGCGGCGGGCACCGTACGGCCGGTCCCGCCGCCCGCCGCGTACTGCCCGCTGCCGCTCAGCCGTCGAGCACCGTGGACAGGTCGAGCCGGCGCAGGCGCTCGGGGTCGGCGAGGACGTCGATCCCGACGATCAGGCCGTTCCGGACGGTGAAGCCCATCACCGAGAACGGCTCGCCCTGCGGGGCGGTGAGCAGGCCCGGCGCCCCGTTGACCAGCACCGGCCGGGCGAACCGGGCCGCCTGCGAGAAGGTCACCGCCCCGCGGGCCACCGCCGCCGCGCCCCGGACCAGCCTGAACCCGCCGGCCGTGCCCGTCCCTGTCCCCGTGCCCGTCCCTGCTCCCGCCTGCGCCGGGGCCGTCCCGCCGTGGTCCGCCCGCAGCACCACGTCCGGGTCGAGCACCGCGACCAAGGCTTCGAAGTCGCCGTTCCGGGCGGCGGCGAGGAAGGCGTCGACCACCTCGCGTTGACGGGACAGGTCGGCCTCCGGCCGCGGCGCGGCCCCGCGCACCCGCCGCCGGGCCCGGCTGGCGAGCTGCCGGGCCGCGGCCGGCGAGCGGTCCAGGACCGGGGCGATCTCGTCGAACGGCACCGCGAACAGGTCGTGCAGCACGAACGCCAGCCGCTCGGCGGGCGGCAGCGTCTCCAGCACCACCAGCAGCGCGAGTCCCACCGAGTCCGCGAGCAGTGCCTGCTGCTCGGGGTCGGTCCCCTCCGGGCCGCCGACGATCGGGTCGGGCAGGCGGACGTCCAGCGGATCCTCCCGCCGCGACCGGCGCGAGCGCAGCATGTCCAGGCAGACCCGCCCGACCACCGTGGTGAGCCAGCCGCCCAGGTTGTCGACCCCGCCGGCACCGGCCCGGCCGAGCCGCAGCCAGGCCTCCTGGACGGCGTCGTCCGCCTCGCTGAGCGAACCGAGCATCCGGTGGGCCACCGCCCGCAGGTGGGTGCGGTGCTCCTCGAAGCGCAGTGCCAGGAATTCGTCGTCGTCCATCGCCGCGGGTCTCCCGTCGTCCGTGTGCCGTCACCGCACTGACGCCGGGGCCCGGACGGATGTGACAGGGCGCGGATCCCGGGCGAGTACGAGAGCGGGGACGGGGCCGGGACGTGCCGGACCTGCGCCGGACGGACATGGCCCGGACGACGCGGACCGTGGTCTGATGGCGGGGTGAGCCGCGCCGCCGAAGAGACCAACCGCCTGATGCTGCGGGCCCGGGACGCGATGGACCGCGCCTACGCCCAGCCGCTGGACGTCCCCGCCCTGGCGCGGATCGCCCATGTCTCCGAGGCGCACTTCTCGCGGACCTTCCGGGCCACCTTCGGCGAGACGCCCCACCGCTACCTGCAGCGCCGCCGGGTCGAGCGGGCGATGTTCCTGCTGCGGGAGAGCGGGCGCAGCGTGACGGAGATCTGCTTCGAGGTGGGCTTCGGCAGCCCGGGGACCTTCAGCCGGACCTTCCACGACATCGTCGGCCGGTCGCCGAGGACCTACCGGAAGGAGGCGGCGGCCACCGTCGTGCCGACCTGCTTCACCATGGCCTGGACCCGCCCGAGCACCTGACCGGCCGCCGCGGGCGACAGGCCGCAACCGCCCGACGAGCGGTCGCCGGCCGAGCGGTTTCGGATAAGTTTTCGCCGGGCCCGGCCAGTAGCGTTGAGCACATGTTCAACGCCATCACGCACTCGCAGATTTTCGTTCTCGACCAGGACGAGGCCCTCGACTTCTACGTCGGCAAGCTCGGCCTGGAGGTCGCCGCCGACGTCGACATGGGCTTCATGCGCTGGCTCGCGGTCAGCGTCCCGGGCCACCCGGAGCGCCAGATCCTGCTGGAGCGGCCGGGCGCCCCGGCGATGTCCGAGGAGACCGCCGAGCAGGTCCGGGAGCTGGTCACCAAGGGTGCGACCGGCGGCTGGCTGATCTTCACCACGGAGGACTGCCGCAAGACGTACGAGACCCTGCTGGGCCTGGGCGTCGAGTTCACCGAGGAGCCCACCGAGCGCCCGTACGGGATCGACTGCGGCCTGCGCGACCCGTTCGGCAACCGCATCCGCTTCACCCAGCTCAAGGACTGAGGGCGGCCCGGACGGGTCACGCCGGGCTGCCCCGCCGTGACCCTTCGCCCGGTCAGCCCTGGGGGCGGTCCTCCGGCGGGCCGGCGGGCGGCGCGGCGGGCGGGGCAGGCGTGTACGGCTGCGCGGCGGGGAAGGGCGGGGCCGGCGTGTACGGCGGGGGAGCCGTGAACGACTGGGCCGGGGCGTAGGCCGGGGCGGAGCCGAACTGCTCCCCGGGGCCACCGGATCGGGCCGGGAACGGCGCCGCCTGCGGGTACCCGAGGTACGGGTTCTGCTGCGGCCCGGCCGCGCCGGGGGCCGCACCGCGGGAGCGGGTGGCGAGCACCACGACGGCGACGGCGAGCGCCAGCACCACGGCCAGCACCCGGGTCAGGTTCAGCAGCAGGGAGGACGTCGGCTGGGCGAACCGCCCGGCGGTGAACTCGTTGGTCAGCTCGTAGATCAGGAAGGCCCCGGCCGAGTACCCGTCCACGGCGAACAGCACCACGGCCGCCGGGCGCACCCACCGCCGGCCGCTGAACGCCGCGACGGCCAGCACGATCAGCGCGACCGACAGCGCGGAGTCGTAGCCGAAGAAGCCGACCGGTGCCTCCTGCACGTAGTGGTCGAAGCTGAGGCCCAGCGCGGTCGGCAGGTAGCCCAAGCCCTGCTGGCCGATGTCGTAGGCGAGGATCCCCAGTTCGCTCAGCAGTGCCAGCACCGACAGCAGGCCGATGGTGATCAGGGACCCGTCGGGGCCGCGGCGGACGGGTGGCACCCCCGGGCGCCCGTCGGCCGGCGGTGTTCGGTAAGGGTCGAACGTCACGAAGTCCCCCTTGCGGTGCCCATGTTCAGCGTGTCGGTCGAGGCTAGCGTGCCCGGATCCCCGGGGGAATACGACTGGGCCGCCGGGCCCCGGCGCAGGCCCCCGGCGACGCGCCGGCGGGCGGAAATCCCCGCGCCCCGCGGGCCGGTCGGGGCATAGCCTCACGCGCATGACCTCTGAACCCCCGCCGCCCGCGCGCCCCGGAAGCACCCCCGTCGCGACCGCCGTCACCCCTGCGGCGACTCCCGGACACCCATTCGGCGGTCGGGTGGAGATCCGGCCGGAGAGCGCTGCCGACCACCCCGGGGTGCACGCCCTGCACACCCGCGCCTTCGGCGACGACGGCCGGGTGTCCCGGCTGGTGGCGGAGCTCCGCGGGGCGAGGGCCGGGTCGGCGCCGCTGTCCTTCGTCGCCGCACTGGACGGCGCGGTGGTCGGCCACGTCCTGCTCAGCGGCTGCCGGCTGGACGCCCCGCGCCGGATCGTGGACGTGCTCAGCCTCTCGCCGCTCGGCGTGCTCCCGGAGCACCAGGGCCGGGGCATCGGGACCCGGCTGGTCCGGCACGCCCTCGCGGCGGCCGAGGAGGCGGGCGCGCCCCTGGTCTTCCTGGAGGGCGACCCCCGCTGGTACCGCACCCGCGGATTCGAGCCGGCCACCCCGGCGGGCTTCCGCTCCCCGTCCCTGCGGATCCCCGGACCGGCCTTCCAGGTGGCCCGGTTGTCCGCCCACGAGCCCTGGATGACGGGCACCTTCGTGTACTCGGAGCCCTTCTGGGCGCTCGACTGCGTCGGCCTGCGCGACCCGGAGGCCTGACCGGTGAGTGGCGGCGGCGGTGGTGGCGAGGACGATGAGGACTGGACCTACGAGCCGGTCACCACCCTGGAGGGGCTGCTGCAACGCGGCCGGGGCCTCGGCGCTCTCCTGGCAGTCGGTGATCCGCAGGCGCCCCGGCTGGTCCTCGCGTGCATCCGGCGGGACTGCCGCTGGGACACCAATGTCGACGAGCGCCATCGCTGTCTGGCCCGCCTGGTAGGGGACTTGGGGCTGCCGCTGGCACCGGTCATCGCCCTGCTGGAGGGCGGCGAGGTCGGGCACGGGAGCGCATCCGAGGTCCTCGGGCTGCTCGCCCTGGCGGGTTCGGCCGAGGCGCGGGAGGCGCTCCGGGCGTACATCCGGGACGGCGAGCGCTGGATGTCTGTCCTGGAGTCCGTCGCCGGGAGTTGGCCGGTGGCGGACTGGGACGACCTGCTGGAGCCGGTTCGGGCCCGACTCGTGGGCAGGGAGCCGGAGTTCTTGTGGCACGAGCCCTGGCTGCGGTGGCGGGACCGGCTCGGCCTGGTCGCACCGCCTGCCGTCGGACGCAGGCCTGACGCCCTCGCCGGGCTGGACACCGGGCGGCTGCTCGCGCTGATCGCGGCCCCGGGTACGCCCGAGGGCGACCGGAGCGACGCCCTGTGGAGCCTCTCCCGCCGTTCGCCGCGGCCGTCCCCCGGCTCCCTCGCACCGCTGCTGGCGCTGGTCCCCTCGCTCGGGGCCAGGAACGGTCGGGAGATCTCCGGGCTGCGCGGCGCGGTACGACTGCTCGGTGCCACGGCGCTCCCGGCCGCGCGGGAGTGGGCCGGCTCGGCGGAGCCGTGGCTCGCCCTGCTGGCGCTGGACGTGCTGACCGCCCACGGCGAGCTCCAGGACCTGCCTGTGCTGCTCGCCGAGTTCCAGGCCCTGCGGGCCCGCCGCGGGTGGTGCGGCTACAAGGACCTCGCACTCGCCCTGGCCAGGTTCGGCCCGGCGGCGGTCGAGGCCGTGCCGCTCCTGCGCCTGCTCTGGCTGCGCAGTCCGCACAGCTACGAGCGGGCCTCGTACCTGACGGCGCTGGCGGCGATCGACCCGTCCGGGCTCGACCAGGTCTACGTGCAGTCGCTGTGGGACTGCGAGGCCGACGTCCGCCTGCTGGCGGTCGCCTCGGCACCTGACGGCCCGCTGGTCCGCGAGCGGCTGGCCCGCCTGCGGGACGACCCGATCGAGGACCCGACGGTCAGGGCCGCCGCCGCGGAGCGGGTGGCGGCCCTGAACTGACGTACCGGCGAAGGGTGTTACAGGCCGGGGATGCGGCCGTTGCGGAACAGGTCGACGAAGATCTGGTGGTCCTGCCGGGCCCGGGCGCCGTAGGCGTGGGCGAAGTCGACCAGCATGGTGGTGAAGCCCTCCTCGTCCTTGCCGATGGCGGCGTCGATGGCGTGCTCGGTGGAGAACGGCACCAGGGTGTGGCCGCTGGAGGACTCGTCGGCGGCGGCGTGCATGGTGGCGGTGGCCCGGCCGAGGTAGTCGGTCACCGAGTGGAGGTCGGCCTGCTCGTTGAGGTCGGTCCAGTCGAGGTCGGTGGCGTACGGGGAGACCTCGGCGACCAGTTGGCCCTGGCCGCGCAGCGAGGCGTAGCCGAGCCACGGGTCGCTGTGCGCCTGCAGGGCGCGCTGGGAGATGACCGTGCGGTGGCCCTCGTGCTCGAAGTAGTCGCGGATCCCCTGGTCGGTGACGTGCCGGGAGACGGCCGGGGTCTGGCCCTGCTTCATGTAGATGATGACGTCGTTCTCCAGGGCGTCGGTGTGGCCCTCCAGCAGCAGGTTGTACGAGGGCAGTCCGGCGCTGCCGATGCCGATGCCGCGGCGGCCGACGACGTCCTTGACCCGCAGCGCGTCCGGGCGGGTGCGGGTGGCCGGCGGCAGGGTGGTGAGGTAGGCCTCGAAGGCGGTGAGTACCTCGGCCTTGGTGGCCTCGTCCAGTTCGAACGCGCCGCCGCCCTTGCGGAACCGGCGGTCGTAGTCGTCGATGACGGTCTCGGAGTCCAGCAGTGCGACCCGGGTCTGCAGGCGGGCCCGGCGCAGCGTCTCCAGGATCGGGCCGGTGGCGGTGTCCAGGGTGACGGAGGTGCTCCCGCCGCCCCGGACCAGGGCGGCGATCCGGCCGCGGTAGGCGGCGGCGAAGGTGCGGACGAGTTCGGTGATGGTGTCGTCGGAGAGCGCCTTGGCGTACCCGATCAGCGCGAGGCTGGCGGCCAGTCGCTGGACGTCCCAGGTGAAGGCGCCGACGTACGCCTCGTCGAAGTCGTTGACGTTGAAGACCAGCCGGCCCTCGGAGTTGAGGTAGCTGCCGAAGTTCTCGGCGTGCAGGTCGCCGTGGATCCAGACCCGGCTGGTGCGCTCGTCGAGGAAGGCGGCGCCGTAGCCGTCGTAGGGGGCGGTGGTGAGGTCGGCGTAGTAGAGGCCGGCGGTGCCGCGGTAGAAGGCGAAGGCGGAGGCGGCCATCTTGCGGAACTTGACCCGGAAGGCGGCCGGGTCCTGGGCGAGCAGCTCGCCGAAGGCGGCTTCGAAGACCCGCAGGATGGTCTCGGCGCGCTCGGGTTCGCGGTGGGCGGCGGTGAGCTGGTCGGGCATGGAGGTGTCCTTCTGTGACGCGTGGCAGTCCCCGCGCGGGGACGAGGCGGGCGGCCGTGGCCAATCCGGAGACTACCGGTCCGGCCCCGCGGGGGACGCATCGGACGGGGGCCGCCCGCGGGCCGTCGCACGGCCGGCTTGGGAGCGCTTTCCGGATACTGCGGCAGCCACCGGCCTGACCCTTCTTTGGCAGATGGAGTGTCAGATTTCGTGCGGACCAGTTCGGTTGGCGTGGTTGACGCGGACATTCAACGATGTAAAGCTGACCGGCGCGGTCTAGACCCGTAGTGCAGAGAGCGCTCTCTCCCCGTAAGGCAGGCCCCACCCGCCACGGATCAGAGGAGATCAGCGGTGCGAAACACCCTTGCCAGGGTGGCCATGGCCACCCTCATGACCCTGTCCACGCTCGGCCTCGGCGCCTCGGCCGCCGCGGCCGCCGACCGTACGGGCGAAACCTCCGCCACCGGCACGGCCCGGCCGCTGTCGCCGGGGCTCACCGACGCGCTCCGGCGCGACCTCGGCCTCACCGAGGGTCAGGCCGCCCGCCGGCTGGCCCGGGAGGACCTCGCGGCCCGGCTGGCACCCCGGGCCGAGCAGCTCGCCGGCCAGGCCTTCGGCGGCTCCTGGTACGACGCCGACCGGGAGACCCTGGTGGTCGCCGTCACCGACGCCGCGCGGAGCACCGCGCTCCGGGCGGCGGGGGCCGAGACGGTGGTCGTCCGGCACTCGCAGCAGGAGCTCGACAGCGCGAAGGCCGCCATCGACACCCGCTCCCGGGCCGCCGCAGCCCCGGCGGGGGTGAGCAGTTGGCGGGTCGACCCGCGGCGCAACAGCGTGGTGGTCGAACTCGCCCCCGGCGCCCGGCAGGACGCCCGGGTGGCGGCCTTCGTCGCCGCCGCGGAACAGGCCGGCCCGGTGACGGTCGAGGAGCAGAGCGTCGACCGGACGCCGCGCACCCTGTCGGCCGGCGTGGTCGGCGGGGACCCGTACTACATCAACGGCAACACCCGGTGCTCGATCGGGTTCGCGGTACAGGGCGGCTTCGTCAGCGCCGGGCACTGCGGCGGCGCGGGGAGCAGCGTGGTCGGCTGGGACGGGTCGGCGATGGGCTCGTTCGCCGGCTCGTCCTTCCCGGGCAACGACTACTCGTTCATCCGGATCGGCAACGGCTGGTGGACCGTCCCGGTGGTCCTCGGCTGGGGCACCGTCAGCGACGTGCTGGTCCGCGGGTCCTGGCAGGCGCCGGTCGGCTCCTCGGTCTGCCGCTCCGGCTCCACCACCCACTGGCACTGCGGCACGGTGCAGGGCCTCAACGAGACCGTCAACTACAGCCAGGGCGCGGTCTACCAGGTGACCCGGACCAGCGTCTGCGCCGAGCCGGGCGACTCCGGCGGCTCCTTCATCACCGGGGACCAGGCGCAGGGCGTGACCTCCGGCGGCTGGGGCAACTGCAGCAGCGGCGGGCAGACCTGGTTCCAGCCGGTGAACGAGATCCTCTCGGTCTACGGCCTGTCCCTCGTCACCGCCTGACCGCCTGACGCTCGGCCGCCTGACCGCCCGACCTGCTGAGCACCTGCGCCCCGGGGCCGTCCGGCCCGGCCCCGGGGCGTACGGTCCGGCAGTACCGGAACGCCGGGTGGCCCGCCGGCGTTCCGGCGGGCCACCCGGCGGACGGCCGCTGTCAGATGCTCCAGGCGGAGGGCCCGAGCAGCGTCTTGACCTCGCTGGCGAAGGCGTTGTCGGTGTTGACCAGGAAGCCCAGCTCGTACAGGACGTTCTTCTGCCGGCTGGTGGTCAGCAGCCGGACCGGCACGTCGCCGGGGTGCGCCCGCAGCGAGCGCTTGAGCTCGCGGACCATGTGCGGGTTGACCTTGGCCTCGGGCACGGTGATCTGGATCGGCGGCTTGCCACCGTGCTCGGCGGAGGAGATGTCGAGCTGGGTGATCTCCTGCCCGAAGATGCTCAGCGACCCGTCGCGCTCGTTGAGCCGCCCGCGGGCCGAGATGACGTTGTCCTCGACCATCTGGTCGGCCATCAGGTTGTAGGTGGCGGGGAAGAACAGCACCTCGACCGAGCCGTCGCGGTCGGCCAGGGTGATGATCGCCCAGGCGTTGCCCGCCTTGTTGATCCGCCGGTCGACCGAGGTGATCAGGCCGGCGAGCTTGACCTCGCCCTCGGTGCGGCCGGAGCCGAGCAGTTCGGCGATGGAGATGTCGCGGTTGCGGGAGAGGATGTGCTCGGCGCCGTCCAGCGGGTGGCTGGAGACGTACAGGCCGAGCATCTCCCGCTCCAGGCTGAGCAGTTGCTTGCGCGGCCATTCGCGGTCGGTGAGTTCGAAGTCGAGCCCGATGGTGGGGATGTCCTCGCCGGTGTCCATCGCGCCGAAGAGGTCGTCCTGGCCGATGGCCTGCTGCTTCTTGACGCCGGTGACGGCGTCGATGGCGTTCTCGTGGACGGTGGTCAGCGAGAGCCGGGTGTGCCCGAGCGAGTCGAAGGCGCCGGACTTGATCAGGGAGTCGATGGTGCGCTTGTTGCACACCACCAGCTCGACCTTGTCCAGGAAGTCGGCGAAGGAGGTGTACTTCCCCTTCTCGCCACGGGTCTTGACCAGTGACTCGATCACCGGCACACCGACGTTGCGGACGGCCTTGAGGCCGAAGCGGACGTCGTTGCCGACGGCGGTGAAGTCGACCACGGACTCGTTGACGTCCGGGGAGAGGATCTTGATGCCCATCTGGCGGCACTCCGCCAGGTAGACGGCCATCTTGTCCTTGTCGTCGGCCACCGAGGTCAGCAGGGCGGCCATGTACTCGGCCGGGTAGTTGGCCTTGAGGTACGCGGTCTGGTACGAGACCAGGCCGTAGGCGGCGGAGTGCGATTTGTTGAACGCGTAGCCGGCGAACGGGACCAGCACGTCCCAGACCGCCTGGATCGCCTCGTCCGAGTAGCCGCGCTCCTTGCAGCCCGCGTGGAAGGGGACGAACTCCTTCTCCAGGACCTCCTTCTTCTTCTTGCCCATCGCGCGGCGGAGCAGGTCGGCCTGTCCGAGGCTGTAGCCGGCCAGCACCTGGGCGGCTCGCTGCACCTGCTCCTGGTAGACGATCAGGCCGTACGTGGGGCCGAGGACCTCCTTGAGGGGCTCCTCCAGCTCCGGGTGGATCGGGATGATCTCCTGCTGGGCGTTCTTGCGCAGCGCGTAGTTGGTGTGCGAGTTCATGCCCATCGGGCCGGGGCGGTACAGCGCCGAGACGGCGGAGATGTCGGCGAACTCGGTGGGCTTCATCAGCTTGAGCAGGGCGCGCATGGGGCCGCCGTCGAGCTGGAACACGCCCAGGGTGTCGCCGCGGGCGAGCAGTTCGTACGTGGTGGGGTCGTCCAGCGCGATCTTCTCGATGTCGACCTCGACACCGCGGTTGGCCTTCACGATCTTGATGCAGTGGTCGATGATGCCCAGGTTCCGCAGACCCAGGAAGTCCATCTTGATCAGGCCCATGGCTTCGCACGACGGATAGTCGAAGCCGGTGATGATCACGCCGTCCTTGTCCCGCATGTGCAGCGGGACGAGTTCCAGCAGCGGGGTCGAGGAGAGGATCACCGCGGCCGCGTGCACGCCGGTGCCGCGGATCAGGCCCTCGATGCCCAGGCCGGTGTCGATGATCTTCTTGACGTCGGGCTCGTTCTGGTACAGCGCCCGGATCTCGGTGCCCTCGTTGTACCGGGGGTGCTTCTCGTTGAAGAGGTCCGCGAGCGGGACGCCCTTGCCCATCACGTCCGGCGGCATCGCCTTGGTGATCCGGTCGCCCATCGCGAAGGGGTAGCCGAGGATGCGGTTGGCGTCCTTGACGGCGGCCTTCGCCTTGATGGTGCCGAAGGTGTTCACCTGGGCCGTGTACTCGGCGCCGTACTTGTCGGTGACGTAGCGCACCATCTGGTCGCGCTGGCGGTCGTCGAAGTCGATGTCGACGTCCGGGGGGTTGATGCGCTCGGGGTTCAGGAACCGCTCGAAGAGGAGGTCGTGCTCCAGCGGGTCCAGCTCGGTGATGCGGGTCAGGTACGAGACCATCGAGCCGGCCGCGGAGCCTCGGCCCGGGCCGACCGGGATGCCGTTGTCGCGGGCGTACTGGCAGATGTCGGCGACCACGAGGAAGTAGGCGTCGAAGCCCATCGGGGAGATGACGCCCATCTCCAGCTCGACCCGGTCCAGCACCTCCTGGCTCGGATTGTCGCCGTAGCGGACCTTCAGGCCGGCCTTGATCTTCTGGCGCAGGTAGGACGCCTGGGTCTCCCCCTCGGGGACGTCGAACTGCGGCATCCGGTCGACGTAGTTGAAGACCTCGTCGTACGGCTCGATCCGCTCGGCGATCGCCAGCGTGTTGGCGCAGGCCTCCGGGAGCTCGCTGAAGAGCGCCTGCATCTCGTCGGCGGTCTTGACGTAGTAGCCGTCGCCGTTGAACTTGAAGCGGTTCGGGTCGTCCTTGTTCTTGCCCACGCCGACGCAGAGCAGGCTGTCGTGGGCGTCCGCCTGGTCGGCGGTGACGTAGTGCGAGTCGTTGGTGGCCAGCAGCGGGATGTTCAGTTCCTTGGCCAGCCGCAGCAGGTCCTGGCGGACGTCCCGCTCGATGGACAGGCCGTGGTCCATCAGCTCCAGGAAGTAGTTCTCCTTGCCGAAGATGTCCTGGTAGGCGCCGGCGGCCTTGACCGCCTCCTCGTACTGGCCGAGCCGCAGGCGGGTCTGCACCTCGCCGGAGGGGCAGCCGGTGGTGGCGATGATCCCGGTGGCGTTCGCGGCGATCAGCTCGCGGTCCATCCGGGGCTTCATGTAGTAGCCCTCCATCGACGCGAGCGAGGAGAGCTTGAAGAGGTTCCGCAGGCCGGTGACGTTCTGCGCCCACATCGTCATGTGGGTGTAGCGGCCGCCGCCGGAGACGTCCTTGCCGCCCTCGCCGTCGGCGCTCACCTGCCGCTGCCCGCCGGGCGCCCAGAAGGTCGGCTTCTTGTGGAAGCGCGAGCCGGGCGCCACGTACGCCTCGATGCCGATGATCGGCTTCACGGCTCCGTCGAGCTTCTTCGCGCTCTGGAAGAACTCGTACGCGCCGAACATGTTGCCGTGGTCGCTCATCGCGATGGCGGGCATGCCCTGCCGCTGGGCCTCCGCGAACAGCTTCCCGTTCTTCGCGGCCCCGTCCAGCATCGAGTACTCGGTGTGGACATGCAGGTGAACGAAGCTGTCGGCCACGGTGGAAATGACTCCTCGGACATAGATCTCCGGCGGGGAAACCCCCACCCTAGCGCGGTCCGAAGATCGATTCCCTGAGCCTGACGAGGTGTCCGGGACGGGTGCGACAGTGACCGTCACTGCCCGTCGCCGGGTGGCGACCAGGGCGCATCGCGCCCGCCCGGTGACCGGTTCCGGCGCGTGGGGCCGGGCGGGCGCCGGGGCTGTGAGACGCGTCACGCCGGACGCCCGGGAGCGGGGCGCTCCGGTCGTCCGGCGTGACGGGGGCCGGCCGGGCTCAGTGCTCCTTGACCACCACGGTGCCCGCGGGCTTGTCGTGCAGGCACTGCTGGAACGGCTTGTCCCAGAGCTGCCACAGCACGTTCACCAGGGTGAACAGGCTGCCCAGGCAGTAGACGGCCGACGGCAGCCCGTAGAGCGCCGCGCGGGTCCACAGGGCGTTGTCGGCCGGCCGCCCGCCGTGCTGCAGGGCCACCACCCGGATCCGCATCGCCTTCTTGCCCACGGTCTGGCCGTGCTGGGTGAGCAGCATGACGATCTCGTAGCCGAAGCCCGCCAGCCCCAGCACCAGGTAGAGCAGGATCGAGCCGGTGCTCTCCAGCAGCAGGGCCAGCACCAGGTACGGGACCAGCAGGACGGCGGAGTCGATCAGCCGGGCCAGGAAGCGGTCGCCGGCCGAGGCCAGCGTGCGGCTGCCCGGCGTGGGCGGGCCGCCGTACTGGGCGGGCGGGGCGAGCCAGTGCGGCCAGGCCTGCTGCGGGCCGGGCGGCTGACCGTACCCGGGCTGCCCGTAGGGCTGCTGCCCGTGGCCGGGGCCGCCGTAGGGCTGCTGGCCGTACGCCGGCTGCTCCGCGCCGTAGGGCGGCTGCGGTGCGCCGTACCCGGGCCCGCCGGCGGCGGGCGGCGGGGGCTGCTGCGGGTAGCCGTAGGGCTGCCCGGTCCCGCCGTACGGGTCCTGGACCGGCGGCGGCCCGTAGGGACCCTGGGCCGGCGGTTGCGGGCCGTACGGGGTCTGGCCGTACGGGTTGTTCGGGTCGGACGGGTAGCCGTATCCCGGCGGGTTCTGAGTGCTCATGCTCCCGGCTCAGCTCGTCGTTGACTGTCCGGCCCGATCCTGTCCTGCCGGGCCCTCCTCCGGGAGGAGATCACGTCGATCGTCGCGTGAACAGTCCGTTTCCGCGGGGCCCGCCCGGCCGGGCCCCGCGGGGGCTCAGCTCCAGCGGTAGCGGAGCTTCAGGCGGTCGGTGACGAGGTTGAACCGGGCCCGGTCGAGGGCGCAGGCCTCACGGCGCATGCCCTCGTCGTGCACCCGCAGCACCCGCTCCAGCGACACCCAGGAGTCGCGTCCGGTGCGGTCCCAGGGCCCCGCCCCGATCGGCACCCAGTCGCTGTCCGCGCTGTGGGCCTTGCTGGAGAGCATCACGGTGAGCAGCGTCCCGCCGGGCTCGCGGGCGACCACCAGCACCGGGCGGTCCTTGCCCCGGCCGTCGTTCTCCTCGTACGGGACCCAGGTCCAGACGATCTCGCCCGGGTCCGGGTCGCCGTCGTGGTCGGGCGCGTACTCGGTGCGGACCGGGCCGATCCGCGAAGGGTCGACCTCGCTGGTCGCGAAGGGGCCGTGGGAGCCCGGGGCCTGCTCGGAGGAATGCGTCAGTTCGGCCATGCGCGCAGGCTAGTGACCGGCGACGGGGTGATCAAGAGCGGTGGCGGGCCGATCCGGGCGGCCCGGGGGCGTCGAAAGGGCTTCGGGACAGGGCCCGCGGCGCGCTCAGGGCGCGATCGTCCGGGCCGGCGGGCCCTCGTCCAGGTCCGGCGGCAGCGCGGTGCGCAGGGCGGCGGTGAAGGCGGCCACCGCGGGATGGGCCCCGGCGCCGCTGCGGAACGCCGTACGGGTGCGGCGGCACATCCCCAGCCTGGTCAGGGTGACGCCGGGGAGCTGCTCCGGGGCGCCCAGCCGGGGCACCAGGGCCACCCCCTGGCCGGCCGCCACCAGGGCCAGCACGGTGGCGAACTCGTCGACCTGGTGGCGCACCCGGGGGGTGAAGCCGGCCGCCTCGCAGGCCCGGGCGGCCATCGTCCGGCAGAGCGTGCCGGGGGTTCCCATGATCCACGGGGAGTCCCGCCAGCGGCCCACCGGATCCTCCCCGGCCGGCCGGGCACCCGCCGGGGACGCCAGGTACATCGCCTCGCTGAACAGCGGCTCGGTGGCCAGGCCCGGCTCCTGGGGCGCCGGCACGAAGTCGTAGTCGTGCACCAGGGCCACGTCCAGCTCACCGGCCCGCAGCGCGTCGCCGACCCGGGCCGGGTCCATCTCGGCGACCATCGGCTCCAGCCCGGGGTGCTCGCGGGCCAGCGCGGTGAGGGCGCCGGGGACGATCGCCCGGGCCGCCGAAGGGAAGGTGCCGATCCGCAGCGATCCGGCCAACCCCTTTCTGGCGTCGGCCAGTTCGGAACCGGCAAGTTCCAGCCGTTCCAGCACCGCCTCGGCATGGCGGACCAGGTTGCGCCCGGCCGGGGTCAGCGCGACCCGCCGTCCGCTGCGCTCCAGCAGCGGGACCCCCGCCTCCCGCTCCAGCACGGACAGCTGCTGGGAGACGGCGGACGGGCTGAAGGCGAGCGCCTCCGCCACCGCGGCGATGGTGCCCCGGTGGGCGAGTTCCCTGAGCAGGCGCAGACGCCGGACGTCGAGCATCGGCTCAGCTTACGGTTGTCGGCGGCAATATGAACTGGACCCGGCGGTCGGGCGCGGGCGACGCTGATCACCATGAACCAGCACATCCCGCTGACGGGGATCTTCGTTCCCCTCGTCACGCCCTTCGCCGCCGACGGCTCGATCGCCCGGCCGGCCCTGGAGTCCCTGGCCCACTCCCTGCTGGACGAGGGCGTCGCCGGTCTGGCCGCCCTCGGCACCACCGCCGAGGCGGCCGCCCTGGACGAGGCGGAGCGCCGAACCGTGGTCGAGGTGGTCGCCGCCGTCTGCCGCGAGCGCGGCGCCACCCTGCTCGTCGGCACCGGCGGAGCCGGCACCCGGGGCGCCGTCGAGGCGCTGCTCGCCCTCGGCAAGTCCACCCCCGAGGCGGCCGCCGCGATGGTGACCGTCCCGGCCTTCTCCCGCCCCGGGGAGGCCGGCGTGGTCGCGCACTTCCGCCGGCTGGCCGAGGCCAGCCCCGTCCCGCTGGTCGTCTACCACATCCCGTACCGCACCGGGCAGCCGCTGAGCGCCGCCGCGCTGCTCGAACTGGCCGCCGTACCCGGCATCGCCGGGGTGAAGTACGCGGTCGGCGGCATCGACCAGGACACCGTCGAACTGCTCGGCTCCGCGCCGGCCGGCTTCGCCGTCCTGGCCGGGGACGACGCCTTCCTCTCCCCGCTGCTCGCGCTCGGCGCCGCCGGCGGCATCCTCGCCTCGGCCCACCTCGCCACCGCCCGCTTCGTCGAACTGGCCGCCGCCTGGCAGGCCGGCGAGGCGGCCCGGGCCCGTGACCTCGGCCACCAGCTCGCGGCCCTCGCCAAGGCGGCCTTCGCCGGCCCCAACCCGACGGTGGTCAAGGCCGTGCTGCACGCCCAGGGCCGGATCCCCACCCCGGACGTCCGGCTCCCGCTGCTGCCCGCAGGCCCGGTGGAGACCGCCGTCGCACTGGCCGGAACGGACCGCCTGACCCGGTGAGGACACCGCCCGCCGTTCACACCTTGGAATACCTGGCGGCCCCGGCCGGGGTTCAAGGCATGATGGGCGGAGTGCGGCTGTGATCAGCAGGAACATCCAGATGGAGGAGTAGTCGGATGAGGATCGGCATTGTTGGGGCCACCGGCCAGGTAGGCGCCGTGGTGCGCGGCATCCTGGCAGAGCGCTCGTTCCCGGTGGAGCAGCTGCGGCTGTTCGCATCGGCCCGTTCGGCCGGGCGCACGCTGCCCTGGCAGGACACCGAGATCACCGTCGAGGACGCGGCCACGGCCGACTACACCGGCCTGGACATCGTGATCTTCTCGGCCGGCGGCTCCACCTCCAAGGAGCTGGCCCCCAAGGTGGCGGCGGCCGGCGCGGTCGTCATCGACAACTCCTCGGCCTGGCGCCGCGACCCCGAGGTCCCGCTGGTGGTCTCCGAGGTCAACCCGGAGGCGATCGCCGACCGCCCCAAGGGCATCATCGCCAACCCCAACTGCACCACCATGGCCGCGATGCCCGTGCTGCGCCCGCTGCACGAGGAGGCGGGGCTGACCGCCCTGGTCGCCACCACCTACCAGGCCGTCTCCGGCTCCGGCCTGGCCGGCGTCGCCGAGCTGCACACCCAGGCGAGCAAGGTCGTCGGCGAGGCCGACCGCCTCACCCACGACGGCGAGGCCGTCGAGTTCCCCGAGCCGAACGTGTACAAGCGTCCGATCGCCTTCAACGTGGTGCCGCTGGCCGGCAACCTGGTGGACGACGGCTCCTTCGAGACCGACGAGGAGCAGAAGCTCCGCAACGAGTCCCGCAAGATCCTCGGCATCCCCGAGCTCAAGGTCTCCGGCACCTGCGTGCGCGTCCCGGTCTTCTCCGGCCACTCGCTGCAGATCAACGCCCGCTTCGCCGGCCCGATCAGCGTCGAGCGCGCCTACGAGCTGCTGAAGGACGCCCCCGGCGTGGAGCTCTCCGAGATCCCCACCCCCCTGCAGGCGGCCGGCAAGGACGCCTCCTACGTGGGCCGGATCCGGGTGGACGAGACGGTCGACAACGGCCTCGCCCTCTTCCTCTCCAACGACAACCTGCGCAAGGGCGCGGCCCTCAACGCCGTGCAGATCGCCGAACTGGTCGCCGCCGAGCTGAGCTGAGCCCCGCCGCGAACCACCGCGCCCGTCCCGGTCGTCCCGGGGCGGGCGCGGTCGTTCCCGCGGCTGTGCCGGTCGTCCCGGTCGGGCGTCCGGTGGCCGGCGGGCGCCGCCCGTGCCTCACTGGGGTGGCGCCACCGGCCCGGGCGGCCGGGTCCGGCAGCCGGGAGGGGACACGAGTGGACGGCGGAGGACGGGAGAGCCCATGAGACCCCCCGAGCACGGCGCCTGGCTGCGCCGGGGCATCAGCCGCGACGGCGGGCCGCTGGTCGAGCGGGAGCACGTCGTCTGGCTGCAGGCGGGGGAGTACTACGCCGACAGCCGGGGGTTCGCCGGGGTCACCTCGTACGACGGCGGGCTGGTCACCTTCCACCACCAGGTGGGGGAGCCCGGACACGACCAAGGGGTGCTGCGGCGGGACGGCGCCGACCTGGTGGAGACCGGGACCAACCCGGACGGCAGCACCTTCCGCGAGGTCTGGACCCCGCTGCCGGACAGCGCCGGGCCGGCGGGCTCCTGGCGGGCGGGGGACTGCCAGGTCGTACGCGTCGGGGTGCACATCGTGCACGTGGACGGCGCCGGGGGCGGCTACCTGCGGGGACGCTGAGACGCTCCGGCGTGCGCCGGAGCCGTGCGCCGTGCCGGGCCGCGGAGCGCGGGCGGGCGGGGCGGCCCGTGGACGGCGGAGGTTCACCGTCCGAAGCCTGGGTAAAGGAGTCCCCAACGATCGGGCGGGCAGGGAGGCGGCCGGTCGGGCGATCGGCGTGGTTCGGGGTATCCGGGCCGGGCCGGTCGGGCAGACTGCTCCCTACGCCGCGCGCCGGGCCCGCCGCCCGAGCGCTGGGCGGACCGCGCCCGCCAGGTGCTGCCGGCCCGGCGGCGCCGTACCCGGGGCCGACCGGAAAGAGGTGCGGACGTGGACCGCTGTGTCGTCCTGGTGGATGCCGGATACCTGCTGGGCGCCGCCGCCAGCCTGCTCGCCGGGGACCCGTCCCGCTCGCGGGTGACGGTGGACCACACCGCCCTGATCGCCGCGCTGCGCGAACGCGCCGAGGAGGAGACCGGGCTGCCGCTGCTGCGCATCTACTGGTTCGACGCCGCCCCCGACCGCCGCCCGATGCCCGAGCACCGCCGGCTTCGGGTGCTGCCCAGGGTCACCGTCCGGCTGGGGGCGCTGACCCGGGCCGAGGGCCGCTGGGTGCAGAAGGGCGTGGACGCCGCGATGCACGCCGAACTCTCCGAACTTGCCCGCAACCGGGCCTGCGCCGACGTCGTGCTGATCACCGGCGACGGCGACCTGCTGCCGGGCATGATGTCCGCCAAGGAGCACGGCGTGGTGGTGCACCTCTGGGCGCTGCAGGCCGCCGACGGGGACTTCAACCAGTCCGAGGACCTGGTCGGCGAGGCCGACGAGCGGCGGGTGCTGGACCGCGAATGGATCGAACGCTGGGTCAGCCCCCGGGAGACGGTGCCCGCCTTCCCCGCCCCCGGGCCCCGGCCGGAGATCGCCAAGATCCTCGCCGCGCCGCCCGCTGCCGTCCGGCCGCCGGCCGCCGCGCCGCCCGAGCCGGCCCGCCCGCGGCCGGCCGCCGCGATGGCGGGCCCGGGCCTGGCCGGCTCCGGGCCGGCGGGCCGGCGGCCGGCGGGCCCCGGCATCCCCGGGCCGGCCGTCGCCGGGCAGGCGATGGCAGTGAACGGCCTCAGGGTCGTCCCCACCCCCAAGGACCTGGCGGGCCGGGCGCCCGCCGCCGCCTCGCCCGCCACCACGCCCGCCCAGCCGCACGGCGGCCCGGTGCTGCGCTGGTCCTCCGACCGGGGCTGGGTCGACCGCCCCGGCGGGGACAGCGCCACCCCCGGCGACGCCCTGCCCACCCTCGCCCAGCTGACCACCGCCGAGCAGCGCTGGGCCGACCGCGAGGAGGACATCACCACCATCGGCGGCGATGCCCACGAGGTCGGCCAGGTCTTCGCCCGCCGCTGGACGGAACGCCTCGGCGACGCCGAACGGCTCACCGTCCTGTGGCCCGACTACCCGCGCATCCCGCACCGGGTGGACGGCGAGCTGCTCCGCTACGCCGCCCGCTTCGGCCTGCTGGCCCACAAGGACGACCAGATCGACGAGCACGACCGGTACGCGATCCGGGCCGGCTTCTGGAAGGAGCTCGCCACCCGGGTCCCCGGCGGGGACCTGATCGTCGTCGACGACTGATCCCGCCGGGCCCGCCGGCACCCGGCCGGCCTGCGCAGCCCTCGCCCCGCAGTTGCCCTGGCGCTGCCTCGCAGCTGGCCCGCAGCTGCCCCGGCGCGCCCGCCCGGCCTCCGCCGGATCGGGCCCCCTTGTCCGGTTCTGGCCCCCCAGCGCGTAGAGTCTTCGCTCGTGAGCGAGACCGACCGGCGGGCACCACGCGCCGCGCCCCAGGGCGAGGCCGCCGGTACGCCGGGAAGGCGTGCCGGGCAGTGCTGTGCCGTGCGCGACCTGGTGAAGACGTACCCCGCCGGCCGGGGCGCCGGAGCGATCCGCGCCAACGACGGCATCAGCCTGGACGTCCGCCAGGGCGAGGTCTTCGGACTGCTCGGGCCGAACGGCGCCGGCAAGTCCACCCTGGTCCGCCAGCTCACCGGGCTGCTGCGCCCGGACAGCGGCAGCGTCGAGATCCTCGGCCACGACGTGGTGCGCCACCCCGAACGGGCCGCCCGGCTGCTCGCCTACCTCGGCCAGGAGTCCAGCGCGCTCGACGAGCTGACCGTCTCGCTGGCCGCCGAGACCACCGGCCGGCTGCGCGGTCTCAGCCGCTCGCAGGCACGCTCCCAGGCGGCCGACGTGCTCACCGAACTGGGCCTGGAGGGCATCGCAGGCCGGCCGCTCGCCAAGCTCTCGGGCGGCCAGCGCCGGCTGGCCTGCTTCGCCGCGGCCCTGGTCGGGGAGCGTCCGCTGCTCGTGCTGGACGAGCCGACCACCGGCATGGACCCGGTGGCCCGGCGCGCCGTCTGGTCCGCGGTGGACCGCCGGCGGGCCGAGCACGGCGTCACCGTCCTGCTGGTCACCCACAACGTGATCGAGGCGGAGACCGTGCTCGACCGCGTCGCGGTGGTGGACGAGGGCCGGGTGATCGCCTGCGACACGCCCGGCGGTCTCAAGGCCCTGGTCGACGGCGACGTCCGGCTGGACCTGGTCTGGCGCACCGAGGCGCCGCTGGAGGTGCCGGCCGTCGCCCGGCTGGCCGAACGGGCCGAGCGCACCGGCCGGCGCTGGACCGTGCGCACCAGCCCCGAGCAGGCCCGCGAACTGGTCGCCGCCGTCACCACCGGCCCGGCCTTCGCCGCCCTGGACGACTTCACCCTGGCCACCCCGAGCCTTGAGGACGCGTACCTCAAGCTGGGCGGCCGTCACGGAGGCCTGGCCAAGTGACCCTGCTGTCCGCCCCGCCGCAGACCACCGCCGGCCCGCCGCCCGCCGCGCCGGCCCCGCTGGCGCCCGCCGCCCGGCTGCTGCCCGCGCTGGCCGCCGTCTACCGGGCCCAGCTGGCCCGGGCCAAGGTGGCGCGGATCCCGCTGCTCTTCGTCGCGACCTTCCAGTCGCTCGGCATCCTGGTGATGATGCGCGGCGTCGTCGACCCCGGGGACAACGCCGCCGCGCACACCGTGGTGGCCGGCTCCAGCGTGCTGGTGGTCGCCTTCGTCGCACTCAACCTGCTCTCCCAGTACTTCGGACGGCTGCGGGCCACCGGCGGGCTGGACCACTACGCGACGCTGCCGGTGCCGGCCGCCTCGGTGGTGCTCGGCGCCGCCGCCGCGTACGCCTCGTTCACGCTGCCGGGTGCGCTGGTCACCGCCGGCGTGGGGGCCTGGATGTTCGCCCTGCCGGCGGGCCACCTCTGGGTGCTGCTGCTGGTGGTGCCGCTGGCCGGGGCGGCGCTGTCCGGCCTCGGCGCGGTCTGCGGGCTGCTCGCGCCGCGCCAGGAGATCGCCACCCTGCTCGGCCAGCTCGGCATGTCGGCCGCGCTGCTGCTCGGCGTGCTGCCGGTGGAGCGCCTGCCGCAGCCGGTGCTCTGGCTGCGTGACCTGCTGCCCTCGACGTACGGGGTGGAGGCCTTCGCCCGGACCTTCAGCGCGAGCCCGGACTGGGCGGCGGTGGCCGGGGACCTCGCGGTCTGCGCGGGCGTCGGCCTGGTCTCGCTGGCCGCCGCGACCCTGGCCTACCGCCGGGCGACCACCCGCTAGTCGCGGCGCGGCGCCCGAAGGCCCCCGGGCCGCTGGACGGCCCCCCGCCCGGCGGGCCGCACACCGGCGGGTAGCGTGCTGCACCGGGGGCGTGGGGTGCGCCCCGGGCGCGCAGCGCGCCGGTGACGAGGACGAACGGGGGCGGTGCCGTGACCACGGACATCGATGTGAGGACCGGGCTGCGCTACGGCGGGAGCGGCCAGCAACTGGACGTGTACCGCCCGGCCGTCGCGCCGGGGCCCGCGCCGGTGGTGCTGCTCTGGCACGGCCGGGGGTCCGACGAGCGGGACGTCCTCGCGCCGCTCGCCCGGGCGGCCGCGGGGCTGGGCCTGGTCGTGCTGGTCCCGGACTGGCGCTCGGACGCTCCCGACGGCGGCCGGGCGCACCTGCGGGAGTCGGAGGACTTCGCCCGCCGCAACGCCGCGGACTTCGGCGGGGACATCCGGACCTTCGTGCTGGCCGGCTGGTCGATGGGTGCCAAGGCCGCGGTGGCCGCCGCCCTCGACCCCGCCGCCCTCGACGGCCGGCGGCCCACGGCCGTGGTGGGCATCGCCGGCGCGTACGGCACCGCCGCGCCGATCACCGGTACCGCGCCGATCGAGGACCTCGGCAGCGGCCGGGCCGACTGGCCGGCCCCGGTACCGGTCCGGCTGCTGCACGGCACCGCCGACCAGGTGGTGGACGCCGGGCGCTCGCGCGAGCTGCACGCCGCCCTGGTCGCCCGGGGCTGGCCGGTCACCCTGGACGAGGTGGACAGCGACCACGCGGGCGTCGTGATGACGGCCTACGCCCCGAAGCTCGGCCGCTGCGTGCCCAGCGCCGCGGACCACGCCGTGCGGGCCGGGCGGCGGGCCGCCGCCCTGCTGGCCGAGGCGGCCGGGATCGCCCCGGCGCCGGGGATCGGGTCCTGGGGGATGCGGCACGAGGGGGGTCGGGCCGGGACGTCGGCCGTGGAGGATGTGCAATCGATTGCACCAGCTCGTAGCCTGTGACGCCCGCCGATGCCTTCGGCAGGGCAGGCAGGGCAGGCAGGGCCGGCGGTGCCCGGTCGCGGGAGGAGGACCCCGAATGGATCAGCAGTCGGTGACGATGAGCGATGTCGCTCGCGCCGCGGGGGTGTCGGTCACCACCGTCTCCTACGTGCTGAGCGGCAAGCGGGCGGTGGCCCCCGAGAAGCGGGCGGCGGTGCGGCAGGCCGTCGCCGAGCTGGGGTTCCGGCTGAACACCGTGGCCCAGAGCCTGCGCACCAGGCGTTCCAGCACCGTGGCGCTGATCGTCCCGGACATCGCCAACCCGTTCTACGCGCAGCTGGCCCGCGGGCTGCAGGACGCGATGCGCCCGGGGCGGTACCAGGTCGTCGTCTGCAACACGAACGCGGACCGGGCCGAGGAACTGCTCTGCCTGGACGACGTGGTGCAGCGCCGGCTCGACGGCGTGGTGATCACGCCGCAGTGGCTGGTCCCGGAGGACTTCGACGCCGTCCGGGCGGCGGGCGTCCCGGTCGTGGTCAGCTCCGACGCCGGGCCGGGCGACCTGGACCTGGTGCGCGCCGACTCCCAGGAGGCCGTCGACCAGGCGGTCGCCCACCTCGCCCGGCAGGGGCACGAGCGGCTCGGCATGCTGGCGGGGCCGGCGGGCGCACCCGCCGGCGACCCCCGTCTTGAGCTGTACCGCGCCGCCGCCGGACGGTACGGGCTGGACCTGCCGGCCGGGCTGATCGTCCGGGGGAAGCACACCCGCGAAGCCGGCGCCGAAGGACTGCGCAGGCTGATGAGCCGCAGGAAACCGCCCACGGCGATCGCCTGCGTCAACGACCGCACGGCCGTCGGCGCGCTGGAGGCCGCGGAGCAGCTGGGCCTCGCGGTCCCGTCCGACCTGGCGCTGATCGGGCACGACGACATCGAGATCGCCTCCCTGGTGCGCCCGAGGCTCTCCACGATCCGCTATCCGGCCTACGAGGTGGGAGCGACCTGCGGGCGCCTGCTGCTGGAGCGGATCGGAGGCCGGAGCAGCACCTCGCAGGTCGCCCTGCGCACGCAGCTCGTCCTGCGCGAAACCAGCTGACCTGCGGGGACGGTCCGACCCGGTCCGACCCACGGGCACGGTCCGCGCCGCCGCAGGTCACCGGTGGCCGCCGGTCGGCGGCCGTGGCGCCCGCCGGGCGGGCCGGGTGGAGGACGGGCGACGGGGCGGGCTCCTCGGCCCGGTCCGACGGGGTGGTGCGGCGAGCCGCGACGACGAGACCGGCTTGACAGGCTGTGGCACTCTCGTCGTACCGTTGCGCAATCGATTGCGCGACGGGAACGACGGTGACCGGCAGTCTCCTCGGGCGGTCGTCCGCCGTCGGGGAGGGCCCGGCTCCGGCCCGCTCCCGCGGGGCCTTCCACGGACCGGGCACGAGGTGTTCCCCCAACGGACCGGGGCCGCCCACGGCGGGCCCGGAGCTCCGCCGCCGTTCCCGCGCGCATCGCCTTGGCAGGTCGACCGAGAGGAATCCCATGACGCAGGACTGGCCGGTCATCGCAGACGAGGCCGCGGGCACGGTGCTGCCCGCGCCGCGAACTCCCTCCCCGCGTGAGGCGCCCGCGCTGAACTGGGGGGTGGTGGCACCGGGCTGGATCGCGGCCCAGTTCGTGGAGGCCCTGCAGAAGCACACCGCGCAGAGGGTCGTGGCGGTCGGCTCGCGCGACGCCGGCCGGGCCCGCGCCTTCGCCGACCGGTTCGCCGTCCCGAAGGCCTACGGGAGCTACGCCGAACTCGTCGAGGACGACGACGTGGACATCGTCTACGTCGCGTCGCCGCACTCGGGCCACTTCGAGCAGGCCATGCAGGCGGTCGAGGCGGGCCGGCACGTCCTGGTGGAGAAGGCCTTCACCCGCAACGCCCGCGAGGCCGAGCAGTTGATCGAAGCCGCCCGCAAGCGCGGGGTGTTCCTGATGGAGGCGATGTGGACGCGGTTCCTGCCGCACATCGACGTGGTCCGCCAGGTGCTCGACTCCGGTCTGCTCGGCGAGGTGCACACCGTGACGGCCGACCACGGCCAGCAGATGGACCCCGACCCGGCGAACCGCCTCTTCGCACCCGAGCTGGCGGGCGGGGCCCTCCTGGACCTCGGTGTCTACCCGGTCTCCTTCGCCTCGATGGTGCTGGGGCCGTTCGCCTCGGTCACGGCGGTGGGCACGAAGGCCTTCACCGGCGTCGACGGCCAGGCGTCGATCGTGGTCACCACCGGGGCCGGGGCCCACGGCGTGCTGAACACGACCCTCTTCGCCCGCACCCCGACCACGGCGTCGATCTCGGGGACGCACGCCCGCCTGGAGATCGAGGGCCCCTTCTACGGACCGGCCGAGGTCCGTCTCGTAGGTCGGGACAACGAGCCGATCGACGTGTTCGTCCCCCCGCAGCGCGTCGGGGGCCTGTGCTACCAGGCCGCCGAAGCGGCTCGCTGCATCAGCGCCGGGCGCCTGGAGTCCGACCTGATGCCGCTCGCCGAGACCCTGCGCATCATGCAGGTCCTGGACGGCGTTCGTCATGACCTGGGCGTCGCCTTCCCGGGGGAGTGACCCGGCCGGGGGGCGTGCGGGTGACCCTGGTGCGCGCCGGCGGCCCGCCCGGGGCGTAGGCCGCACCCCCTCCGCGCGGCCGATCGTGAAACGATGGCCGGGTGACCGTACCGAACACACCTCCGGATCCCGGCAAGGTCCCCGCCGGGGAGCTCGCGAGCCCCGCCGCGGACGCCGCCGGGAGCGCCGCGACGCCCGCGCTCCAGGGCACCGCCGGCCAGACCCCCGCCCCGGCCGCGTACCCCTACGGGGCGCTGCCGGTCCTGGAGAAGGCCGAGCGGGCGCCCAGGCGACCGCTGCCGCCGGAGCTGCGGATCGGGGCGCTGACGGTACTCGTCTGCCTCCTGCTCGGCTTCGTGATGGCCGGGCTCTGGGTCTGGCTGGCCCCGCAGGTGCCGCTGCTCGTCAAGGGCAACCGGATCCTGTACGCCGACCCCGAGGGCGAGCAGCGCGCCGGGGCCGACGCCGTCTTCGCCCTGATCGGCCTGGGCGCGGGCGTGGTCACCGCGCTGGGCGCCTTCCTGCTGACCCGGCGCCGGGGCGGCGGGATCGCGGTCGCGGTGGGCCTGACCGTCGGCGGCCTGGCCGGTTCGCTGATCGCCTGGCGGCTGGGCATCCGGCTCGGCCCGACCGCCGACGTGATCGCGCACGCCCGGCAGGTGGGTGACGGTCACCGGTTCACCGACGCCCTCCGGCTGGGGGCCAAGGGTGCGCTGCTGGTCTGGCCGATGACGGCGATGGTGCTGCTGCTGGCCCTCTCGGCGGCGTTCGGCAAGCGCGAGCAGGACCCGCCGCCGTACTGGGAGGGGGGCCACCGGCCCGGGTCCGAGCCCCACTACGCGCCCCCGGCGGACGGCGTCACACCGGCCCCCGGGCACGCGCCCTTCGACGCGCCCGCGGGTCCGGACACTCCGCCGCCGGCGGACGCGCCGGCTCCCCCGTCGTTCGAGAAGCCCGCGGGCAGGCCGGTCGCCGACCAGGCGCCGGCCGAGCGGCACGAGCGGCCGGCCCCGCCGGCCTGACCCGCCGGCACCGGCCCGGGGCACCCGAGGCCCGCACCGCACGACGGCCCCTGACCGCCCGCCCCTGGCGGCCGGGGGCCGTCCGCGCGTCCAGGGGCGCGCGGGGCGTGGGGGGTGGGGGCCCGCCGCGGCCTACCGGCCGATCGGTGCCGTCAGTGCCTTCGTCAGCGCCACCAGGTCGGCCGGGGCGAGTTCGACCTCCAGCCCGCGCCGGCCCGCCGAGACGTAGACCGTCGGGTGGGCCAGGACGGTGTCGTCCAGCACGGTGCGCAGCGGGCGCCGCTGGCCCAGCGGGGAGATGCCGCCCAGCACGTAGCCGCTGCTGCGCTCGGCGGCGGCCGGGTCGGCCATCGCGGCGCGCTTGCCGCCGACGGCTGCGGCCAGCGCCTTCAGGTCGAGCTTCCCGGAGACGGGCACGACCCCCACGGTGAGGGTGCCGTCGACATCGGCGACCAGCGTCTTGAAGACCCGCTCCGCCGGGACGCCCAGCAGCTCGGCCGCCTCGCCGCCGTAGGTGGCGGCGGCCGGGTCGTGCTCGTAGGCGTGCACGGTGAACGGCACTCCGGCGCTCTCCAGGGCCACCGTCGCGGGCGTCCCCTGCCCGCCCTTCTTCGCCTTCTTGGCCATCGCGGCCCTCCCCTTCGCGGTCGTTCCGGGCCTTGTGGTGGTTCCGGGTCGTTCTCGGGCACCTGGGCACCTGGGCGCCCGGTCAGCCCGGTCAGCCCGGTCAGCCCGGTCGCGGCGCCGGCCCTGCACCGGCCCGGCACCGGCCCACCCGTCCGGGTACCGCCCCGGCGGCCCGGTCAGTTCGGGCTGAAGGACTGCCGGGTCAGGTCCACCGCCGGCAGCGAGGGCAGCCAGGCGAGCACCGCGGCCTCGCGGCGCAGCAGCTCAAGCTCGGCGGTCAGCCGCTGGGCGGTGTCCGGGCAGGCCAGCAGGCGCTGCTTGACCGGGGTGTCGAAGACGGAGGCCGCCGCCACCAGGTACGAGAGCACCTGCGGGTCGGCCGGCAGCTCCTGCTCGCCGGCGATGCTCGCCTCCCGGGCGCCCGCCAGCCGCTTCTGGTACGTGCGGAAGGCCCGCTCCACGCCCGCGGCGAGGGCCCCGGCGCCCTCGCCCTGGTCCTCCTCGATCGTCTCGATCTCGCCGGTCAGGTACGGCCCGCCGGTGTCGACGCTGCGCAGCCAGAACCGGGTGGTGCCGGTGACCAGCAGCTCGTACCGGCCGTCCGGCTGCGGCTGGACGGAGGCCACGTCCGCGACGCAGCCGATGTGGTGCAGGGCCTCCAGCGGGTCGCCGGTGACGGTGCCCAGGCCGTCCAGCGGCCCGGCCGGGCCGTCGCTCTCGCGGACCGGGGAGACCTCCCGGCCGTCCTTGATCGCGAGCACCCCGAACCGGCGGGGCTGGTCCTCGGGCAGCGCCAGCAGGTCGGCGACGAGACGGCGGTAGCGCTCCTCGAAGACGTTGAGGGGCAGCACCAGGCCCGGGTAGAGGACCGAGTTGAGCGGGAAGAGCGGCAGCCGTTCTGTCACGGCGCTCAGCGTAGTTGCCCGAGGGTGCCACGCGCGCCCGGGTTACCGGGCGCGCGCCCCCGTGACCGCCGTTCAGCCGCGTTGCAGCAGCCTGGTCGCGCCCGCCACCACCGTGGTCGCCAGTACCCAGCCCACCAGTACCAGCCCGGCGGCGACCCACTGGCCGGCCCCCGCCGGGTTCCAGCCGTTCTGCCCGAGGTCGACCACCGGCAGCAGGTGTCCGAGGGTGTAGAGCGCGGCGTTCCAGTGCGGCCGTTCGTCGGCCTTGAGCGGTTCCGGCGGGTGCTGCTGGAAGAACAGGGTGCCGAGCAGCCAGGCCAGCAGCAGCCAGAGCGCCGCCCGACCGGGCCGGTAGCCGTACCCGACGGTGGCCTCCTGGAGGTGCCCCCAGATCCGGCTGGGCAGCGGCAGGGTGGCGTACCGCCGGCGCTGCCTGGCGTAGAGCACCTCGCGCGCGTCGTCGTCCGCGCCGTCCCGGCGCAGCGCGGCGGCGAGCTGTTCGTAGGACTCCGGCTGGAAGTCGACGGAGGCGCTCTCCAGCCAGGCGATCCGCTCCTGGACGCCGAACGGCGCCAGCGGGCGCAGCACCTCGTAGGTGAAGCCGGTCAGGCCCAGGTGCTTGCCCGCCGGCCAGCTGGCCGGGGCGTCCACCAGGTTGCCGACCCGGGCGCGGGAGAGCGAGACGGTGCCGGTGGGCCGCATCCGGCAGGCGAAACGCAGCTCGGGGGTCTGGATCCGGCGCAGCGACAGCTCGTCCTCCGCCCCGAGGTGGAACTCGCCGGATATCAGGCAGGCGCTCTCGAACCGGGCGTCGGAGAGCCGGACCTTGCCGTACGCGCGGAACGGCGTGCTCGGCGCGCCGGGCGGCGGGCTCTCGCCGTAGCCGGAGCCGTAGTAGGTGCGGGAGCCGTACCAGCCGCCGTCCGCCGAGCTGGTCAGGTAGAGGGTGTGGCCGACGGTCAGGCGCACCGCGTTCAGGCAGGTGGAGCTCTGCGGCGTGCTGCGCAGCTGGGCGCCGCGCAGCGAGAGCCGTCCGCCGACCCGGGCGGTGCGCAGGCTCAGCTCGCCGGTGGACTCCAGCCGGTCGGCCTCGAAGTCCTGGTGGACGCTCATGCCGTCGGCGGAGAGCGAACGGCCGAAGCGGTCGGCGCCGACCACGGCCTGGTTCAGCAGCAGGTCGGTGCCGATCCGGGCGTCGGTCAGCCGGATGCCGTCCGGGACCCGGCAGCGGGCGAGGTGCAGGTCGCCCTCGGTGGCCAGCCGGGAGGCCTCGATCCGCGGGACGAGGCAGGTGACGAAGCGCAGCGTGCCGGCCCGGGCCTCGGACATCAGCAGCTTGTTCGCGAACCGGCAGTCGTGCATCTCGACGTAGTGCGTGATGGTGCCGCCGGCCAGCACCAGCGGCCCGGTGACCTGGGCGCCGGTCAGTTTCAGGGCGGCCACCCGGCCGGGTATCGGGGCCGGGCCGTCCAGCAGCAGCCGGGCGATCACCTCGGCGCGGACCGTCCGCTCCGGGCCCCAGGGGGTGTCGCCGAAGACGTCGTCCCGCTCGTCGGTGCGGTCCAGCTCCTGGTTGGTCCCCGGCGCGCCGAGGCGCTCCCCGGTCCGGGCCGCGAGGTCGTAGACCACGCCCTGCCGGAACGCCTCCCACAGCCCCCGTTCCACCGGTGTCCAGTCCTCCGGCGCCTGTTCCACGATGCGTCCCCCCAAGATCCCCGGCCGTCTCGGCTTTCGTATCACGGACTGAAATGCGCGGCCGCCTGTTCCGGCCACTCCTTACACTGGGTGGCGTGATCTCTCGAATCGACCTCCGCGGCTCCCTTGAGGACCCGCGTGACCTGCTGCCCCGTGCCGAGTTCGACGTGGAGGCCGCCCTGGAGAAGGTGCGGCCGATCTGCGAGGACGTACGCCATCGCGGGGTCGCGGCGCTGATCGAGATCACCGAGCGCTTCGACGGCGTGACGCTGGCCTCCACCCGGGTGCCCGAGGCGGACATCACCGCCGCGCTGGAGACCCTGGACCCGAAGGTCCGCGCCGCGCTGGAGGAGTCGATCCGCCGCGCCCGGCTGGTGCACCGCGAGCAGCGCCGTACCGACCACACCGTCCAGGTGGTCCCCGGCGGGACGGTGACCGAGCGCTGGGTGCCGGTCGACCGGGTCGGCCTGTACGTGCCGGGAGGCCTCGCCGTCTACCCGTCCTCCGTGGTGATGAACGTCGTCCCGGCGCAGGAGGCCGGGGTGCGGGGCATCGCCGTCACCTCGCCGCCGCAGAAGGACTTCGGTGGTGCGGTCCACCCGACCATCCTGGCGGCCTGCGCGCTGCTCGGCGTCACCGAGGTGTACTCCGTCGGCGGCGCCCAGGCGGTCGCGATGTTCGCCTACGGCACCGAGGAGTGCCGCCCGGTCAACCTGGTGACCGGCCCCGGCAACATCTACGTGGCCGCCGCCAAGCGCCTGCTCAAGGGCCGGATCGGCATCGACGCCGAGGCCGGACCGACCGAGATCGCCGTCCTCGCCGACGACAGCGCCTCCCCGCGCGACGTCGCCGCCGACCTGATCAGCCAGGCCGAGCACGACCCGATGGCCGCGTCGGTGCTGGTCACCGACTCCCTCGCGCTCGCCGACGCCGTCGAGACCGAGCTGAAGGCCCAGGTCGCGAACACCAAGCACCGCGAGCGGGTCACCGAGGCGCTGGCCGGCCGGCAGTCCGGCATCGTGCTGGTCGACGACGTCGAGCAGGGCCTCGCCGTGGTCAACGCCTACGCCGCCGAGCACCTGGAGATCCAGACCAGGGACGCCCGCGCGGTCGCCGCCCGGGTCCGCAACGCCGGCGCGGTCTTCATCGGCCCGTACGCGCCGGTCTCGCTCGGCGACTACGCGGCCGGCTCCAACCACGTGCTGCCCACGGGCGGCTGCGCCTGCCACTCCTCGGGCCTGTCCGTGCAGTCCTTCCTGCGCGGCATCCACGTCGTGGACTACTCCCGCGAGGCGCTGGCGGACGTCGCCGCCCACGTGGTGAACCTCGCGAACGCCGAGGACCTGCCCGGTCACGGCGACGCCATCCGTGCCCGCTTCGACTGGACGGTACCGAACGCCTCGTGAAGATCGACGACCTGCCCGTACGGGACGAACTGCGCGGCCAGTCCCCGTACGGCGCGCCGCAGCTCGACGTCCCCGTCCAGCTGAACACCAACGAGAACCCGTACCAGCTGCCCGAGCCGCTGGTGGCCCGGATCGCCGAGCGGGTCGCCGAGGCGGCCCGCAACCTCAACCGCTACCCGGACCGCGACGCCGTCGAGCTGCGCACCGAGCTGGCCCGCTACCTGACCCGCACCACCGGCTTCGAGCGCACCCCGGAGCAGGTCTGGGCGGCCAACGGCTCCAACGAGATCATCCAGCAGCTGCTGCAGACCTTCGGCGGGCCCGGCCGCAGCGCACTCGGCTTCGAGCCCTCCTACCAGATGCACGAGCTGATCTCGCGCGGCACCGGCACCCGCTGGATCGCCGGGCCGCGCCGCGCCGACTTCACCATCGACGTGGACGCGGCCGTCGCCGCGCTCGCCGAGCACCGCCCGGACGTGCTGTTCATCTGCTCGCCGAACAACCCGACCGGCACCGCCGTCGACGCCGCCACCGTGCTCGCGCTCCACGACGCCGCCCAGGCCGTCAAGCCGACCATGGTGATCGTCGACGAGGCGTACGTCGAGTTCTCGCACCGGGAGTCGCTGCTGCCGCTGCTGGCCGGCCGCCCGCTGCTGGTGGTCACCCGGACCATGTCCAAGGCCTTCGGCGCGGCCGGCCTGCGGCTCGGCTACCTGGCCGCCGACCCGGCGGTGGTGGACGCCGTGCAGCTGGTCCGGCTGCCCTACCACCTGTCGGCCGTCACCCAGGCCACCGCGCTGGCCTGCCTGGAGCACACCGACACCCTGCTCGGGTACGTCGAGCGGCTCAAGGCCGAGCGGGACCGGGTGGTCGACGCGCTGCGCGCGCTCGGCCTGGACGTCACCGACTCCGACTCCAACTTCATCCAGTTCGGCACCTTCGAGGACCAGCACGCCGTCTGGCGGGCGATCCTCGACCTCGGCGTCCTGATCCGCGACAACGGCGTCCCCGGGCAGCTGCGCGTCACCGCCGGCACCCCCGCCGAGAACGACGCCTTCCTGGACGCCGTCCGCACCGTCACCAAGGAGCTTTGAACCCTATGTCCGCGAAGAACGACGGTGCCCGCACCGGCCGGGTCGAGCGCACCACCAAGGAGACCTCGGTCCTGGTCGAGATCAACCTCGACGGCACCGGGAAGACCGACATCTCCACGGGCGTCGGGTTCTACGACCACATGCTCGACCAGCTCGGCCGCCACGGCCTCTTCGACCTGACCGTGAAGACCACCGGCGACCTGCACATCGACACCCACCACACCATCGAGGACACCGCCCTCGCGCTCGGCGCCGCCTTCAAGCAGGCGCTCGGCGACAAGGTCGGCATCTACCGCTTCGGCAACTGCACCGTCCCGCTGGACGAGTCGCTGGCCCAGGTCACCGTCGACCTCTCCGGCCGTCCGTACCTGGTGCACACCGAGCCGGAGTCGATGGCGCCGATGATCGGCAGCTACGACACCACGATGACCCGGCACATCTTCGAGTCCTTCGTGGCCCAGGCGCAGGTGGCCCTGCACATCCACGTCCCGTACGGTCGCAACGCGCACCACATCGTCGAGTGCCAGTTCAAGGCCCTCGCGCGTGCCCTGCGCTACGCCTCCGAGCGCGACCCGCGCGCGGCCGGCATCCTCCCCTCGACCAAGGGCGCACTGTGAGCAAGGCCGCAACACTTCTGATCATCGCCGGGCTCTTCCTGTCCGGCGGCGTGTACTCGTTCTGGAAGCAGAAGCAGTCCAAGAGCCTGGTCGCGGTCCTCGCGATCGGTGCGGCGCTGTGCCTCGTTTCCGGCGTCATGCGCCTCTAGAGACTGGAAGACATCCCTCATGGCCAAGAACGTGGTGGTCCTCGACTACGGGTCGGGCAACCTCCGCTCCGCGCAGCGGGCCGTCGAGCGCACCGGTGCGAACGTCACCGTGACCTCGGACTTTCAGACCGCCCTGGACGCGGACGGCCTGCTCGTCCCCGGCGTCGGCGCCTTCGAGGCCTGCATGCGCGGGCTGAAGGCGGTGCGCGGTGACGTGATCATCGGCCGCCGGCTGGCCGGCGGCCGCCCGGTGCTCGGCATCTGCGTCGGCATGCAGATCCTGTTCGAGCACGGCGTCGAGCACGGCGTGGAGAGCGCCGGCTGCGACGAGTGGCCCGGCACCGTCGAGCCGCTGGACGCGCCGATCGTCCCGCACATGGGCTGGAACACCGTGGACGTCCCCGAGGGCAGCCGGCTGTTCGCCGGCCTGGACCCGGACAGCCGCTTCTACTTCGTGCACTCCTACGGCGTGCGCCACTGGGAGCTCCAGGTCACCAACGACAACATCGCCGCCCCGCTGGTCACCTGGGCCACCCACGGGCAGCCGTTCGTCGCGGCGGTCGAGAACGGCCCGCTCTGGGCCACCCAGTTCCACCCCGAGAAGTCCGGCGACGCCGGCGCCGCCCTGCTGACCAACTGGGTCAACACCCTCTGACATCCGGAGAGTTGCAACTCCATGAGCAACCGCCTCGAACTCCTCCCCGCCGTCGACGTCCGCGACGGCCAGGCCGTCCGCCTGGTCAAGGGCGCCTCCGGCAGCGAGACCTCCTTCGGCGAGCCGCTCGCCGCCGCGCTGGCCTGGCAGAGCGCCGGCGCCGAGTGGCTGCACCTGGTCGACCTGGACGCCGCCTTCGGCACCGGTGACAACCGCGCCCTGGTCCGCGAGGTCACCGAGCGCCTCGACATCAAGGTCGAGCTCTCCGGCGGCATCCGCGACGACGCCACCCTGGCCGCCGCACTGGCCACCGGCTGCCGCCGGGTCAACCTGGGCACCGCCGCGCTGGAGACCCCGGAGTGGGTCGCCAAGGTCATCGCCGAGCACGGCGACAGGATCGCGGTCGGCCTGGACGTGGTCGGCACCACCCTGAAGGGCCGCGGCTGGACGAAGGACGGCGGCGACCTCTACGAGGTGCTCGCCCGCCTGGACGCCGAGGGCTGCGCCCGCTACGTGGTCACCGACGTCAACCGCGACGGCACCCTCACCGGCCCCAACCTCCAGCTGCTGCGCGACGTCTGCGCCGCCACCGACCGCCCGGTGGTCGCCTCCGGCGGGGTGTCCTCGCTGGCGGACCTGCTGGCCATCGCCACGCTCGTCCCCGAAGGTGTCGAGGGCGCCATCGTGGGCAAGGCACTCTACGAGCAGAAGTTCACCCTCGAAGAGGCCCTGGAGGCCGTGTCATGACAGATCGTCAGATCGTACGCGGCAAGCTGGCCGGAGCCTCCCCCTGGGAGGACGACTTCGGCTACTCGCGGGCGGTGGCGGCGGGCGACACGGTCCTGGTGGCCGGCACCACCGCCTGGGTGAACGGGAAGATCGAGCACGAGGGCGACCCGTACCACCAGACGCTCGCCGCCTTCGGCGTGGGCCTCGCCGCCCTCGCCGCGTACGGTCTGACGGCGGACGACGTCGTCCGCACCCGGATGTACATCACGCACGTGCGCGACGCCGACGAGGTGGGCCGGGCCCACAAGAAGCTCTTCGACGCCGCCCGCCCGGTCGCCACCATGGTCGTGGTCGAGGGCCTGATCGACTCCCGGATGATGGTCGAGATCGAGCTGGAGGCCTACCGCGCCGGGCTCGCAAGCACTTTGGAAGGCAAACAGCCGTGACCCTCGCTGTACGTGTGATCCCCTGCCTGGACGTCGACGCGGGCCGGGTGGTCAAGGGCGTCAACTTCCAGAACCTGCGCGACGCCGGTGACCCGGTCGAGATGGCCAAGCTCTACGACGCCGAGGGCGCCGACGAACTCACCTTCCTCGACATCACCGCCTCCTCCGGCTCCCGGGAGACCACCTACGACGTGGTGCGCCGCACCGCCGAGCAGGTGTTCATCCCGCTGACCGTCGGTGGCGGCATCCGCGCCGTCGAGGACGTCGACAAGCTGCTGCGGGCCGGCGCCGACAAGATCGGCGTCAACACCGCCGCGATCGCCCGCCCCGAGCTGATCCGCGAGATCGCGCAGCGCTTCGGCCGCCAGGTGCTGGTGCTATCGGTGGACGCCCGCCGCTGCCCGGAGGGCACCGAGACCGCCTCCGGCTTCGAGGTCACCACCCACGGCGGGCGCCGGGGCACCGGCCTGGACGCCGTCGAGTGGGCCGGCCGGGCGGCCGAGCTGGGTGCCGGCGAGATCCTGCTCAACTCGATGGACGCCGACGGCACCAAGGACGGCTACGACCTGGAGATGATCGCGGCCGTCCGCAAGACCGTCGCCGTCCCGGTGATCGCCTCCGGCGGCGCCGGCAAGCTCGCCGACTTCGCCCCCGCCGTCGAGGCCGGGGCCGACGCGGTGCTGGCCGCCAGCGTCTTCCACTTCGGCGACCTGCGGATCGGCCAGGTCAAGGACGCGTTGCGGGAGGCCGGGCACCCCGTCCGCCAGGCGCACTGAGCGCGGGCGCCGCGGACGGCCGTAGGGCCCGGCCACGGCGAGGGCCCCGGTCCGCCCCGGCGGCTGCGGTGCGGCACCTCGGCGCCGCACCGCCCCGCCGGGGCCGACCGCTCAGCCGAACTGCGTCCAGGTACCCGTCGAAGGCCTCCGGCTCGATGCCGTCCTCACCGTCGTGGTCGTAGGAGGCGTCGAGTAACTCCTCGGCCCGGTCCGGGGCCTCGGTGGCCCGCGCCAGCTGCTGCGGCGTCAAAGGTGTGAACGACATGACCGTGCCCATGGAAGCCCCCGTGATCGAGAGCGGCGCACCGGGAGGCGCACCGGCGCACGAGTGTGCCACGGGGCTGTGACAGTGCGTCACGGCCGGGCCGGCGGCCTTCCGGTGGTCAGCGGCAGCCGCCGACCGCACCGGGCGGCAGCGGAAGGGCCTTCGTGAGGGCCTCCACCGCCTCCTCCGAGCCCTCCACCTCGACTTCGGCGCGGGCCCCGCGGCCGCCCGCGAACAGCACCAGCTCGCCCGGCTCGCCGATCACTTCGACGTAGTCGCCACCGGTCGGGCCGACCTCGATCCGGCCCTGGCCGACCGAGCGCAGCCCCAGCCGCACCGGCGAGCGCGGGGCCGTCTCCAGCCGGGCCACCATCGGCAGCCGCCGCCAGAGCGCCGCGGACAGGGCGGCGGAGACCTCGCGCGGCTCCCAGGGGCCCGCCCGGCGGACGTCCTCCGCGTGCACGAAGTACTCGACCGTGTTGGCCGCCTCGTCGGCCCCCGGCAGCGCGAACGGCGACAGCCGCGGCGGCCCGGCCCGGAACATCCGCACCAGCTCCTCGTACGGCCGCCGGGCCAGGCCTTCCTGGACCCGGGCCGTCCAGCCGGCCAGCGCCCGCAGCCGGATGCCCGCCGCCGCGTCCATCCGCCGCTCGCGCAGCACCAGGTGGGCGGCGAGGTCCCGGGTGGTCCAGCCGGCGCACAGCGTCGGCGCGTCCGGGCCGGCCGCCGTCAGCAGCTCCGCCAGGCGCAGGCGTTCGGTACGGGCGTGGTTCGACATGGCGCTCACCCTACGCCGGGGCGGCCGCCGCCGGAGCGTCCCCGCCGGGTCCGCCGCCGGTTCGCCGGCCGGGGCCTTCGCCGGGCCGGCGTCCGGTCAACGCAGCTGCCCCGTCAGCTTGGTGCCGCCCTGCTTGTTGCTGACCGCCAGGGTGCAGGTGGCGTCCCGCATGCCCTGCTGGTAGTAGGCCAGGTACGGCCCCAGCGGGAACCCGTAGTACGGACCGCCGCCGCCCTGCCGCTTCTCCGCCGCGTCCACCGCCGTCGCGCAGGCCTCGCGCAGCGCCCGGCCGATCTGGCTGTCGCTGGTCAGGCCCTCCGGCAGCAGGACGGTGGCGATCGACTCGGCGTCGTGCGACCCCTCGCAGGGCCGCGCCTCGGACTTGGTGATCGCCTTGCTCAGCTGCGGGTGGTCCAGGCAGGTGCCGACCGGGAAGAACGGGTACGGCAGCACCTTGCTGGGCGTCGGGGTGGGGGTCGGGGTGGGGGCGGGCGTGCTGACCGTGGGGGAGGGGGCCGGCGGCGGCAGGGCCACCGGCCGGTGCTCGGGCCACAGCAGCACGGTGGCGGTCACCCCGAGCAGCAGCACCAGGACGGCGGCGACGGCGAGGACCAGGCCCCGGGGCGGTCGGGAGGCGGCGGGCGGCGGCTCGGTGCTCATGCCCCGAGAATGGCCCACCGGAGCTCCTCCCGGCAGGCGGTTCGCACAAATCGTCCGGACCGGCGGCCCGCCGCGGGAGCATGTTCCGCCCGTACCGGCGGCCCGCCGCGGTGGCATAGGCTGGCCGCGGCACGGCACGTTCCCAGGAGTTGTGGATGCGCGTCGGAATCACCGGGTACCAAGGGCTTTCGGGCATCACCGAAATGCTCGTACGCGGCGACCTCTGGAAGCTGGTCACCACCTTCGGCCCGTACGAACTGGTCGGTGTCAGCTGTGCGGGAGAAGGGCCGGAGAGCTGGTTCGCGCAGTGCGTCCTGGACCACGGCGGCAAGCTGGAAGTGATCGTCCCCGGCGGGAGTTCGGTCTTCGCGACGGTCGGCGACAGCCACCGCAGCACCCGGCTGCGGCTGATGAACGAGGCCAACGCCGTCCACCGGCTGGCCCCGGTCGCGCACGGCGGGCTGGGGGACGACACCGCCACCGCCCTGGTCGGCATGGTCGACGAGGTGATCGCGGTCTGGGACGGAGCGCCCGGCACCGAACCCGCCCGGGTGGCCGCCCTGGCCCGCCGGGCCGGCCTGTACGTCCACGAGATCTGGCCCGCGGGCTGCGAGGCGCCCGCCTGACCCGTCGTCCGGGCGGTGCTGCCCGGGGCCCCGGCAGGCGGGCTGACAGAATGGGGACCATGTCCACCACACCCGCCGCCCCCGGCAGCACCGCCCTGGCCACCGACATCGCCGCCCGCCTCAAGCGCACCGCCGACGGCCTGCTGCCGGCCATCGCGCAGCAGTACGACACCGGCGAGGTGCTGATGCTCGGGTGGATGGACGACGAGGCGCTGCACCGCACCCTCACCACCGGCCGCTGCACCTACTGGAGCCGCAGCCGCAGCGAGTACTGGGTCAAGGGCGACACCTCCGGGCACTTCCAGCACGTCCGGTCGGTGGCCCTGGACTGCGACGGCGACACCCTGCTGGTCAAGGTCGACCAGGTCGGCGCGGCCTGCCACACCGGCGAGCGGACCTGCTTCGACGCCGACGTGCTGCCGGTCACTCGCTAACCTTTCCCCAGCCCGTGGCCCGCGGGGCCCGGTGCTGCCCGCCGTACCCGGCGGCCCCCGGCGCGCCCGGCCGTGGCGCGCCCCCCGTCCCACAGTCCCGACCCAGCCCGACCCAGCCCGACCCACAGCCCCACCCCGCCCCGCCTCGCCTCTCCGTCCGCGCCCGCAGGGCGCCACACAGGAACCGGTGCCGCCGCCCATGGACCTCGACGCCTTCCGCAAGCTCGCCGTAGACACGCGGGTCATCCCGGTCACCCGCCGGCTCCTGGCGGACGGCCTCACCCCGATCGGGCTCTACCGCAGCCTGGCGGGCGAGCGCCCCGGCACCTTCCTGCTGGAGTCCGCGGAACAGGGCAGCTGGTCCCGCTGGTCCTTCGTGGGCGTGCGCAGCGCCGCCACCCTCACCGCCGGCCCGGACGGCGAGGCCCGCTGGCACGGCGAGGTTCCGGTCGGCATCCCGACCACCGGCGACCCGCTCCAGGTGCTGCGCGCGAGCGTCGAGGCCCTGCACACCCCCCGGCACGCCGAGGGCCTGCCGCCGCTCACCGGCGGACTGGTCGGCTACCTCGGCTACGACGTGGTCCGCCGGCTGGAGAAGCTGCCGGAGCTCACCCCGGACGACCTGAAGCTGCCCGAGCTCACCATGCTGCTCGCCACCGACCTCGCGGTGCTCGACCACTCCGACGGCACGGTGCTGCTGATCGCCAACGCGGTCAACCACAACGACCTGGCCAGCGGCGCCGACGAGGCCTACGCGGACGCGGTGGCCCGGCTGGACGCGATGGAGGCCGAGCTGCTCAAGCCGGTCGACCCGGGCCTGGCGACCTTCACCCCGACCGCCGCCGAGGCCGTCTCGCCGTTCGGCGGGGCGCCCTACCGGGCCGCCGTCGAGGAGATCAAGGAGCGGATCCGGGCCGGCGAGGCCTTCCAGGTGGTGCCCTCCCAGCGCTTCGAGGCGCCCTGCCCGGCCTCCGCCCTGGACGTCTACCGGGTGCTGCGGACCACCAACCCCAGCCCGTACATGTACCTCTTCCGGTTCCCCGGCCCGGACGGCGGCGCCGAGGGCGGCTTCGACGTGGTCGGCTCCAGCCCGGAGGCGCTGGTGAAGGTCACCGAGGGCCGGGCGATGGTGCACCCGATCGCCGGTACCCGGCACCGCGGCGCCACCCCGCAGGAGGACGCCGACCTGGCGGCCGAGCTGCTCGCCGACCCCAAGGAGCGGGCCGAGCACCTGATGCTGGTGGACCTCGGCCGCAACGACCTCGGCCGGGTCTGCGCGCCGGGCAGCGTCGAGGTGGTGGACTTCATGTCGGTCGAGCGGTACAGCCACGTGATGCACATCGTGTCCACCGTGACCGGTGAGGTCGCCCCCGGCCGGACCGCCTTCGACGTGCTCACCGCCTGCTTCCCGGCCGGCACCCTGTCGGGCGCGCCCAAGCCGCGGGCGATGCGGATCATCGAGGAGCTGGAGCCCACCCGCCGCGGGCTGTACGGCGGCTGCGTCGGCTACCTGGACTTCGCCGGGGACTCCGACACCGCGATCGCGATCCGCACCGCGGTGCTCCGCGACGGCACCGCCTACGTGCAGGCCGGGGCCGGCGTGGTGGCCGACTCCGACCCGCACAGCGAGGACACCGAGTGCCGCAACAAGGCCGCCGCCGTGCTGCGCGCCGTGGCCACCGCCAACACCCTGCGCGCGCCGCTATCGTGAGAGGCGCGGGGACGTCGAGCCGCACCGGGAGAGGTCGGGCCCGGCCGCGCTGACCGCGGGGCGTGCCCGGGAGGCGCCGGCGGGCGCCGGCTCCGCCGCGGCCACCAGGTGCAGACCACGGACGGGAAGATCATCATGGCGCCTCAGGGCATCAGCCGGTGGAAGGTGGTCCTCAGGGCGGCGCCGCAGATCGAGGCGCAGCTGGCCGGCCGGGGGGAGATCCTCTCGGACGTCGCGGTCGACCTGCCGTCCGTCCCCGGCGGCCTGGCCCCCGCGCTGGCGGTGGTGGCCCCGGGGGCCGGGCCCGACCGGCGCGGCCGCTACCGCGGGCGCGACCTGGAGGCCGTCCTCGACGTAGTGCCCAGGGCCGACCAGGGCGACGAGTTCGCCAGGACGCTCCGGGCGCACGCGGAGTGCGGCATCCCGTTGTACGTCGTCGTCGACCCGGTCGAGGCGGTCTGCACGGTGCACAGCGACCCGCAGCGCACCGGGGCCTACCGGGAGGCCGAGCGGGTGCCGTTCGGGAACGACCTGTACCTGCCGCTGGCGGACCGCACGCTGGTGATCGAGACCACCGGGTTCCCGGTCGAGGGCGCCCGGCCCGGGCCGACCCCGGGGGCCTGAGCGGTTCGGGGCCGGGGGACACTGGTCGGGTGAGCGCACTCCCTGAACCCAGGACGGCCGAGCCGAGGACTGCCGAGCCCAGGACTGCCCGGCCCGGGACCTCCGAGCCCGGCACCGAAGGACCCCGCCCCGGCGCCCCCGCCGGGCGGCCCGCGGCGCGCGGCCGGCGCACCCTCGGGCCGATGCTGCTGCTGACCGTGCTCGGCGCCGTCCTGGTGCTGACCGCCGTCAGCCGGGTCTGGGCCACCGGCAAGGTGGCCGGCGTCACCGGGGGCACCCTGGACGTCTCGGTGACCGGCAGCACCGTGTCGGGCCTGCCGACCGGCCTGGCGCTGGCCGCGCTGGCCGCCGCCGTCGCCGTCTTCGCGGTGCGCGGCGCCGGGCGGATCGCGGTGGGCGCGCTGATAGCGCTGGCCGGGCTGGGCGTGGCGGCCGGCGCCGCCGCGAACGCCGGCGACGCCACCGCGCTGCACACCGAGGCGGCCCGCAAGCTGGCGCTGGCCGGCGCGCAGGCCGAGCAGGTCGGCCACAGCGTCTGGCCCTGGATCGCGCTCGCCGGCGGCCTGCTGATCGCGCTGGCCGGGCTGCTGACCGTCCGCTTCGGCCGGGACTGGCCCGGTATGGGCAGCCGCTACGACGCCCCCACCCGCAAGGCGCCCGCCAAGGCCGGCGACACCCCCGCCGACCTGTGGAAGGCGCTGGACCGCGGCGAGGACCCGACGGCGGGCTGAGCCCGGCCCGCCCGGGCGCCGTCGGGGCCGTCCGCCCGGGCGCCGTCGGGGCCGGACCGGCGGCGGCCGGACCGCGGGGACTGTGAGCCGATAGACAACCGCCCCCCTTTGGGGCGGGGCGCGGCCGCCCGGCACAATGGACTACGACAACCCGCCAGGAGCCCCCGGGCCTGCCACGACACCGCAGTCCCGGCCGGACCCCGGAGAACCAAGGAGCAGCATCAGATGTCGGCAGCAGCACACGGCCACACCCCCGCCGCCTGGACCGGCGTGACCATCGCCTTCATCGGCTTCACGGTCAGCGGCGTCGCGATGATCATCCCGAACGTGCTCCTGGTCTGGGCCGGCCTCGTGGTCGTCCTGCTCGGCGGCGTGGTCGGCAAGGCGATGTCGATCGCCGGCATGGGCCGCCAGCCCAGCCCGCACTACGAGGACGCCCCGGCGGCCGTCGCCTCCAAGAAGAAGACCGCCGTCGCCGCCTGAGGCAACACCGCAGACATCGGCGGCCCGGCGGGCGCGCCACGCCCGCCGCCGCTCTGCCCCCGTCGGACGCCCGACGGGGGCAGAATCGTCCGGGTGAACGCCGCTCCCGCCGCCCCCGCGCCGCGGCCCTCCGTGCTGCGCCGTCTCGGCCGCCCGCTGGGCGCGCTGGCCGCGCTGGCCGCCCCCACCCTGTACGTGGCCTCGGTGGACCCGAACGCCCCGGGCCACTACCCGACCTGCCCGCTGCTGCAGGCCACCGGCTGGTGGTGCCCCGGCTGCGGGGGGCTGCGCAGCGTGCACGCGCTCAGCCACGGGGACCTGCTGACCGCCGCGCACGACAACGTCCTGGTGGTCGCGCTGGCCGGAGTGCTGACCGTGCTCTGGCTGCGCTGGGTGTGGGCCGCGCTGACCGGCGGCCGGGCCCCCGCGGTGGTGCTCGACGGCCGGCGCGCGGTCCTGCTGGGGCTGCTGCTGGTGGTCTTCATGGCGCTGCGGAACCTGCCGGTGGGGGCCGGACTGGCACCCCCGGGGGTCTGAGCGGTCGCCGGGAGGCGCCGGGGGTGCCCGCGATGCGGGCGGGGCGGTCCGCTCCGCGAGACGCGCGCCGGGCGGATGCGCCCCGCGCTCCCCGGTGCCGATACCATCGAAGTGCCAACGGGGGCACATGAGCACAGAATCCTCACCGATCTGTGTGAACCGCAGCCGTCGGCTCGACTGGACTGCCAGGCCGGGAGGACCCGCGGGTCACCCGGCTCCTAGCTCGCAGAACTAGCAGAATGATGGGGGCGCCCGCGTGAGTGTGCTCGACGAGATCATCGACGGGGTCCGTGCGGACCTCGCGGAGCGGCAGGCCCAGGTCTCCCTGGACCAGCTCAAGGAGCTCGCCGCCAAGGCTCCCGTCGCCAAGGACGGCGTGGCCGCCCTGCGCGGCGACGGGGTGCGGGTGATCTGCGAGGTCAAGCGCTCCAGCCCCTCCAAGGGCGCTCTGGCCGCGATCGCGGACCCGGCGGCCCTGGCGCTCGACTACGCGGCCGGCGGCGCCGCCGCGATCAGTGTGCTGACCGAGCAGCGCCGCTTCGGCGGTTCGCTCGCCGACCTGGACAGCGTCCGGGCGGCGGTCGACACCCCGCTGCTGCGCAAGGACTTCATCGTCACCGCGTACCAGCTCTGGGAGGCCCGCGCCCACGGCGCCGACCTCGCGCTGCTGATCGTCGCCGCCCTCGACCAGCCGGCCCTGGTGTCGCTGATCGAGCGCGCCGAGTCGATCGGCCTGACCCCGCTGGTCGAGGTGCACGACGAGGAGGAGATCGCCCGCGCGGTCGACGCCGGCGCGAAGATCATCGGCGTCAACGCCCGCAACCTCAAGACCCTCGAGGTCGACCGCAACACCTTCGGCAACGTCGTGGACAGCATCCCGGCGCACATCGTCAAGGTGGCCGAGTCGGGCGTCCGCGGTCCGCACGACCTGATCGCGTACGCCAACCTCGGCGCCGACGCGGTGCTGGTCGGCGAGTCCCTGGTGACCGGCAAGGACCCGAAGGCGGCCGTCGCCGACCTGGTCGCGGCCGGCGCCCACCCCGCGCTGCGCAACACCGGCCGGGGCTGACCCGCAGCCATGCCACCCGCCACCCGCCCTGCCCCGCCCCAGGGGCCGGGCACCGCCCCGATCCCGCCGCGGCCGGGTGCCACGACCTCCTTCCTGGGTCGTGACCCCCACCCCCCGCTGCGGCTCGGCGGCGCGCTCCGGATCGGCTGCCGCCCGCGCGGCTGCCGCGCGCCCGCGCGCCGGGTGCTGGGGCGGCGGGTGCGCTACGTGATCGGCTGCGAGCCCGGGCAGGTGCAGGGGCGCCGATGGCGCAGGACGTACGGCTGAGCACAGCCCCGCAACGTCACTGCAGTCATCACCGAGAAGGACTTCACCATGTCCGAGAAGGACTACCTGCCGGGCGCCCAGGTGCCCGACGCCCGCGGCTACTTCGGCGCGTACGGCGGCCGCTTCATCCCGGAGGCGCTGGTCGCCGCCGTCGAGCAGGTCGCCGAGGAGTACGAGAAGGCCAAGGCCGACCCGGCGTTCACCGCCGAGCTGGACGCGCTGCTGAAGGACTACACCGGCCGTCCCAGCCCGCTCACCGACGTCCACCGCTTCTCCGCCGAGGCGGGCGGCGCGCGCATCCTGCTCAAGCGCGAGGACCTCAACCACACCGGCTCGCACAAGATCAACAACGTGCTGGGCCAGGCCCTGCTGACCCGCCGGATGGGCAAGACCCGGATCATCGCGGAGACCGGCGCCGGCCAGCACGGCGTCGCCACCGCCACCGCCTGCGCGCTGTTCGGCTTCGACTGCACCATCTACATGGGCGAGGTCGACACCGAGCGCCAGGCGCTCAACGTCGCCCGGATGCGGATGCTCGGCGCCGAGGTCGTCGCCGTGAAGTCCGGCAGCCGCACCCTCAAGGACGCCATCAACGAGGCGTTCCGGGACTGGGTCGCCAACGTCGACAGCACCCACTACCTGTTCGGCACGGTGGCCGGCCCGCACCCGTTCCCGATGATGGTCCGCGACTTCCACCGGGTGATCGGCGTCGAGGCCCGCGAGCAGGTGATCGAGCGCACCGGCAAGCTGCCCGACGCGGTCGTCGCCTGCGTCGGCGGCGGCTCCAACGCGATGGGCATCTTCCACGAGTTCATCCCGGACGCCGGCGTGCGGCTGATCGGCTGCGAGGCGGCCGGCGAGGGCGTCGACACCCCGCGCCACGCGGCCACCCTCACCAAGGGCGAGCCCGGCGTGCTGCACGGCGCCCGCAGCTACGTCCTCCAGGACGAGGACGGCCAGACCATCGAGAGCCACTCCATCTCGGCGGGCCTGGACTACCCCGGCATCGGCCCGGAGCACGCCTGGCTCAAGGACACCGGACGCGCCGAGTACCGCCCGGTGACCGACGACCAGGCGATGCAGGCGCTGCGCCTGCTGTCCCGCACCGAGGGCATCATCCCGGCCATCGAGAGCGCCCACGCCCTGGCCGGCGCCCTGGAGCTGGGCCGCGAGCTCGGCCCGGAGGCCACCATCCTGGTCAGCCTCTCCGGGCGCGGCGACAAGGACATGCACACGGCCGCCCAGTACTTCGGCCTCTACGACGACAAGGGCGGTAAGTGACCGTGGCTTCCAAGCTCAGTGAGACCCTGGCCGCCGCCAAGGCCGAGGGCCGGGCGGCCCTGATCGGCTACCTGCCGGCCGGCTTCCCCAGTGTCGAGGGCGGCATCAAGGCCGTCCGCGCGCTGATCGACGGCGGCTGCGACATCGTCGAGGTCGGCCTGCCGCACTCCGACCCGGTGCTGGACGGCCCGACCATCCAGACCGCCGACGACATCGCGCTGCGCGGCGGCGTGAAGATCAAGGACGTGCTGCGCACCGTGCGCGAGGTGGCCGCGGCCACCGACGCCCCGGTGCTGGTCATGACGTACTGGAACCCGGTCGACCGCTACGGCACCGCCCGGTTCGCCGCCGACCTGGCGGCCGCCGGGGGAGCGGGCTGCATCCTGCCCGACCTGCCGGTCGAGGAGTCCGAGGAGTGGCGCAAGGCCGCCGGGGAGCACGGTCTGGACACCGTCTTCGTGGTCGCCCCGAGCAGCAAGGACCCGCGGCTGGCCGAGGTCACCGCGGCCGGCACCGGCTTCGTCTACGCCGCCGCGGTGATGGGCGTGACCGGCTCCCGGGCCGAGGTCGGCACCCTCGCCGAGGACCTGGTCGCCCGCACCCGGGCCACCACCGACCTGCCGGTCTGCGTCGGCCTCGGCGTCTCGACCGCCGACCAGGCCGCCCAGGTGGCGGGCTTCGCCGACGGCGTGATCGTCGGCTCCGCCTTCGTCCAGCGGATCCTGGACGCCGCCGGGGACGAGGAGGCCGCCCTGGCCGCCGTCCGCACCCTGGCCGGCGAGCTCGCGGAGGGTGTCCGCCGCCGGTAGGCGCCCCCGCACCGCAGCATCCGGACGGCCCGTCAGCTCCCCCGCGGGGGAGCTGGCGGGCCGTCCGTCGTGCGCCGCCCGGAGCCGGGGAGTCGAACGGCGGTCCGCCGGCGGCGCCGTGGGGCGGCAGCCGGGCGCCGATCGCCGTCATGCACCCGAACGAGTGAAGAGTGCGGGCGCCGCGCATCAGCCGCGGTTGACCCGCGTTGAGTGGAGGGACGACTCGACGGTGCCGTCCGCCGTCCGTCGTTCGTGCACAGCTCAGCCGTCCGGGTGAAGGAAGGAGCCTGCCGGTGCCGGGTCTCCAACGAGCCGTCCTGCTCCGGGCGGCCGCCGCCGCGCTGGCCCTCGGCCTCGCGGCCGGGGCGGACACCGCCGTCGGACACGCGCTGGCCAGGCGGGGTGCGGAGCGCGCCGAGCGGCAGGCCTGGGAGTGCGCGGAGGTGGCCCGGCCGGGTGCCGTGGCCCGGGCGGCCCGGTCCGGGACGCAGGGCCGCCCGCCCCTGGAGGGGCCCGCCCGCCCGGTCGGCTGCGGGGGCGCGGGACGGTAGCACGGGCCGGACGGAACAGCACAAAACTCACTCTTTCGGCTTAACGGTCGAATATGGAGGAACCACCACCCATCCCCTACGGTTCACCAGGAAAGCGTGGGTGACACCACGGCAGATCCGCGTGAGGCCGCGCCCGCAGAGGGCCGGCAGGCGATTCCCGAGGGGGTTCCGATGGCCGGTCAGCAGGACGCCCCGTCGCACCCGCACACCGCCACCCGGCCGGTCGGCGGCGCACTGCGAAGGGTGGCCGACGGCCCGGCGGGGGAGTGGATCGGCACCGTGGTCCGGCTCGCCCTGGCCGTGGTCTGGGGCTGGGCCGGCCTGGCCAAGATCTCCGACCCGGCGGAGGCCGCGCAGGCCGTCCGGGCGTACGAGATCCTCCCCGAGTCGCTGGTCAAACCGGTCGGCTACGCGCTGCCCTTCCTGGAGGTGGCGCTCGCCGTCCTGCTGCTGATCGGGCTCGGCGTGCGGGTCGTCGCGGTGGTCTCCGCGCTGCTGCTGCTCACCTTCATCGCCGGCATCACCTCGGCCTGGGTGCGCGGCATCTCGATCGACTGCGGCTGCTTCGGCGGCGGCGGCACCGTCGACGCCTCGCAGACCGAGTACCTGCAGGAGATCCTGCGGGACACCGGGTTCCTGCTGCTGGCCGCCTGGCTGGTCTACCGGCCCCGGACCAGGCTCTCCGCCGACGCCTGGCTGGCGGCCTGAGCCACCCCCGCCCCGGCCCGGTCAGCCCCGGGCCGGGCCGGGCCCACCTCCACCGGCCGGCCCCGGCCCGGCCCCGACCCTGGATGTCCAGTCACATGAGCGAGAAGAACCGAGATGGCAAGCGCACCGCCCGCGAGCGGATGCAGGAGGAGCGGGCCGCGCAGGAGGCCAAGGCCAGGCGCAACAAGAAGCTGATCGTCGGCGGATCGGTGCTGGCGGTGATCGCGGTCGCGGCGGTGGTGGGTGTGATGGTGCAGAACAACCGCTCCAAGCCGGAGACCCCGGTGGCCGCCCCGGCCGGCACCATCGGCGACAAGAACCTGGTGATCCCGGTCGGCTCGGCGAACGCCCCCTCCACCCTCACCGTCTACGAGGACCCGCGCTGCCCGGCCTGCGGCGCCTTCGAGCGCGAGTTCGGCCCGACCATCGACCAGCTGGAGGACCAGGGCAAGCTCTTCGTCAACTACCACATCGTCTCGTTCATCGACCGGGCCGTGCCCGGCAAGGGCTCCCGGTACGGTGCCAACGCCCTGGGCTGCGCCCAGGACGCCGGCCACTTCCGCGACTACCACGACGTGCTGTACCGCAACCAGCCGGACGAGACCAACGACGCCTTCGGCAACAAGGCCACCCTGATCGCGCTGGCCAAGCCGATCCCGGGCCTGGACACCCCGGCCTTCCAGGCCTGCGTCAACGACAACGCGTTCAGCGGCTGGGTGTCGGCCGTGCAGCAGGACTTCGACAAGTCCAACTTCAAGTCCACGCCGACCGTGCTGCTCAACGGCGGGCCGGTCTACCCGAAGATGGGCACCGAGGAGATCACCCCGGCGAACCTGGTGAAGTGGGTCGACGCGGCCAACCAGGGCAAGCCGCTCGGCACCCCCGGGACCAACGGCCAGAGCCCGGCCCCGACCAGCACCGCCTCGGAGACCAACAACCCGTCCCCCGGCACCGGCGGCTGAGCCCCGAGCCGTCCGCGCGGCCGGCGCGGCCGCACGGACGGGCCCGGGGCCGGGTGCCGCGCCGGCCCTCGTCCGGCTCCGCCCGCGTCCGGGCCCGGGCCTGGGCCTTCGCCCGGGACCGGCCGCGCGGACCGAGTGCGATCTGTGACCCTCGCCGGTGGCCGATCGGGCCCGTCGACACGGTAGCGTCGACCCTGCCATGAATATCGCTTACATTCCGAGCCCGTCGCGGGGCGTCCTGTACCTGGGACCGGTCCCGCTGCGCGCGTACGCCTTCTGCATCATCATCGGTGTCGTCGTGGCCGTCTGGCTCGGCAGCAAGCGCTGGGTCGCCCGCGGCGGCGCCAAGCACACGGTGGGTGACATCGCCGTCTGGGCCGTCCCGTTCGGGCTGGTCGGCGGCCGCCTCTACCACGTGATCACCGACCACCAGCTGTACTTCGGGGACGGCAGGAACCCCTGGAACGCCTTCAAGATCTGGGAGGGCGGCCTGGGCATCTGGGGCGCGATCGCGCTCGGCGCGGTCGGCGCCTGGATCGGCGCCCGCCGCCGCGGTGTGCCGCTGCCGCCGTGGGCCGACGCCCTGGCGCCGGGCATCGCGCTCGCCCAGGCCTGCGGCCGCTGGGGCAACTGGTTCAACCAGGAGCTCTACGGCAAGGAGACCACCCTCCCCTGGGGTCTGGAGATCGACAAGACCCTGCCGGACGGCGAGATCGTCCAGGGGATCTACCACCCGACCTTCCTCTACGAGTCGCTCTGGTGCGTCGGCGTGGCGCTGCTGGTGATCTGGGCGGACCGCCGCTTCACCCTCGGCCACGGCCGGGCGTTCGCGCTGTACGTGGCCGCCTACACGGTGGGCCGGTTCTGGATCGAGGCGCTGCGGATCGACGAGGCGCACCGGTTCTTCGGCCTGCGCCTGAACGACTGGACGGCGATCGTCGTCTTCCTCGGCGCCGTCGCCTACCTGGTGATCGTGGGGAAGAAGCGGCCCGGCCGCGAGGACCCGGACTCGATCGACCCGGTCTCCCGGGACGAGCGGGCCGCCGCCGCGGCTGCGGCCGCCGCCGGCGAGGGGCCGGCCGACGGGACGGACGGGACGGACGGGACGGACGAGGCGGACCGGGCAGCCGGGACGGACGCCGTCGACGGGGCCGGCGTGATCGACGGGACGGACGGGGCAGGCCGTGCCGAGGAGGCCTCCCGGGCCGACGACGCGGCCGCGGACCCGCACCGGGCGGAGCCGAAGAAGACCCCCTGACCTGCACGTTCCCCAGGCTCCGGCCGCCCCCGCCGACCAGGTGGCGGGCGGTCGGAGTGCTGTTCGGACAGCCTTACTTTGCTGGAAAACACCTGATCATCGGACTACGTTCAGTGCTGTGAGAGCCCCGCGGGCAGCCTTTCTCACGGCTCTTCGCCGTGCCCGCATCCGGGCTGGGGGAGTGCACCGACGGAGGACCGACCACATGACCGCGACCATCATCGAGCGCCTGACCGACGACCAGCACCCCAAGCCGCGGATCCCCGCCGAGGGCCACCACCGCGACGTGAACGGCGGCTGGCTTCGGCCCGCGGTGTTCGGGGCGATGGACGGGCTGGTCTCCAACTTCGCACTGATGACCGGTGTGGTCGGCGGCGCGGTCCCCAGCAGCACGGTCGTCCTCACCGGCCTGGCCGGCCTGGCCGCCGGCGCCTGCTCGATGGCGGCGGGGGAGTACACCTCGGTCGCCTCGCAGCGTGAGCTGGTGCAGGCCGAGATCGAGGCCGAGCGGCTGGAACTGAGCCGCAACCCGCACGGCGAGCTGGCCGAGCTGGCCGAGCTGTACGCCTCGCGCGGGGTCGACCCGGAGCTCGCGCTGGAGGTGGCCCGCCAGCTCTCGGCGGACCCGGACCGGACGCTGGAGATCCACGCCCGGGAGGAGCTCGGCATCGACCCGAACGACCTCCCCTCGCCGGTGGTCGCGGCGGCCTCCTCGTTCGTCTGCTTCGCCCTGGGCGCGCTGCTGCCGCTGCTGCCGTACCTGCTCGGCGCGACCTCGCTGCTGCCGGCCCTGCTGCTCTCGCTGGCCGGGCTGTTCGCCTGCGGCGCGGTGGTCGCCCGGGTGACCGCCCGCAGCTGGTGGTTCAGCGGGACGCGCCAGCTGGTGCTGGGCGGGGCCGCGGCCGGCGTGACCTTCCTGCTGGGCCGCCTGATCGGCGGCGCGGTCGGCTGACGCCGGCGGCGGTGGCCGGGCCGGAGGTGACCCGGGCCGGTGGTGACCCGGGCCGGTGGTGACTCGGCGGCGGCCCCGGCCGGAGGGCTCGCCGGGTCGGGCGGGCGGCCGGGGAGAACGGCCTGTTCGGAGGGTGCGGGCGGGGTGGCGGGGCAGGTCGGCCCGCACCCCGTCCGCGCTGTCGTGCGATGGCACAGTCCGATGCATGGTTATGCCCCGGGTTGCGTGACGTTCCGCACATGGGAGCGGGGTGCTCGGTTGTCCTAGCATCGCCTTCGAGCCCGTCGGCCCGAGGATTCCAAACCCCGGGACGACCCCGGGGTGAGAATCGCAGGCCGCCCCGGAGCGATCTTGGTTCCGGGGCGTTTCGCCGCTGTTTCAGGTTTGCGGCATGCGGGCACACTGGTGGGAGCGTGCGGACGAGTGTTCGCCTCCCCCGGCCGGTGCTACCGGTGGGTAATAGGCCCTGACCTGGGGTTTGCGTCCGCCATGTGGACGCCAATGTCCACTTCCCGGGATGTCGGGCATCATGTAACCTGCACGAAATCGCAGAGGGCCAACGTCGTCCCTGTTGCACAGAGTCCGCTCCAGGCCCCCGGCCGGACGCGGGCCCCCAAAACCAAGACGACGACGGGAGAGCCGATGCTGTCTGCATCCATGCACTCCGACAACGAGCCCAAGGCCGGCGCATCGCGCTCGCCGTACGCGCTCGTTCCGGATGCGCGACCTGCTGCTCAGGGCCTGTACGACCCGCGGAACGAGCACGACGCCTGTGGTGTCGGCTTCGTCGCCACGCTGACCGGCATCGCCGACCACAAGATCGTCGAGCAGGCGCTCACCGTCCTGCGCAACCTGGAGCACCGTGGTGCCACGGGCGCCGAGCCGGACTCCGGTGACGGCGCGGGCATCCTGACCCAGGTCCCCGACGCGTTCCTGCGCTCCAAGGTCGCCTTCGAGCTCCCCGCCGCCGGCTCGTACGCGGTCGGTATCGCCTTCCTCCCCGACGAGGACGCCGCCGACGCCGCCGCGGTCGCGCAGATCGAGGCCATCGCCGCCGACGAGGACCTGGACGTCCTCGGCTGGCGCGACGTGCCGGTCACCCCCGACCTGCTCGGCGCCACCGCCCGCTCGGTCATGCCGCGCTTCCGGCAGGTCTTCCTCGCCGCCGGCGCGGGTAAGGGTGACCTTACCAGCATCGAGCTGGACCGGGTGGCCTTCGTCGTGCGCAAGCGCGCCGAGCGCGAGGCCGGCGTGTACTTCCCGTCGCTCTCCGCCCGCACCATCGTCTACAAGGGCATGCTGACCACCGGTCAGCTGGAGCCCTTCTTCCCCGACCTGTCGGACCGGCTCTACGCCTCCGCGATCGGCCTGATCCACTCGCGCTTCTCCACCAACACGTTCCCCAGCTGGCCGCTGGCCCACCCGTACCGCTTCGTCGCGCACAACGGCGAGATCAACACGGTCAAGGGCAACCGGAACTGGATGACCGCGCGCGAGTCCCAGCTCGCCACCGACCTGATCCCGGCCAACAAGAACGGCCAGGGCCTGGAGCGGATCTTCCCGATCTGTACGCCGGACCACTCCGACTCCGCGTCCTTCGACGAGGTCCTGGAGCTGCTCCACCTCGGCGGCCGCTCGCTCCCGCACTCCGTGCTGATGATGATCCCGGAGGCGTGGGAGAACCACGCCACCATGGAGCCGGCCCGCCGCGCCTTCTACCAGTACCACTCCAACCTGATGGAGCCCTGGGACGGCCCGGCCTGCGTCACCTTCACCGACGGCACCCAGATCGGCGCGGTCCTCGACCGCAACGGCCTGCGCCCCGCCCGCTACTGGATCACCGAGGACGGCCTGGTCGTCCTCTCCTCCGAGGTCGGCGTGCTCGACCTGGAGCAGGAGACGGTGGTCAAGAAGGGCCGCCTGCAGCCCGGCAAGATGTTCCTCATCGACACCGCGGAGCACCGCATCGTGGAGGACGAGGAGATCAAGTCCGCCCTCGCCGCGGAGCACCCGTACGAGGAGTGGATCGCGGCCGGCCAGATCCAGCTCGCCAAGCTCCCCGAGCGCGAGCACATCGCGCACACCCACGCCTCGGTCACCCGCCGCCAGCAGACCTTCGGCTACACCGAGGAAGAGCTCCGCGTCATCCTCGCGCCGATGGCCCGCACCGGCGGCGAGGCGCTCGGCTCGATGGGCACCGACAGCCCGATCGCGGCGCTCTCCGAGAAGCCGCGCCTGCTGTTCGACTACTTCATCCAGCTCTTCGCGCAGGTCACCAACCCGCCGCTGGACGCCATCCGCGAGGAGCTCGTCACCTCGCTGCTGAGCAACCTCGGCCCCGAGGGCAACCTGCTGGCCGCCGAGGCCGCCGCCTGCCGCTCGGTCGGCATCACCTTCCCGGTGATCGACAACGACGAGCTGGCCAAGCTGGTCCACATCAACGCCGACGGCGACCAGGCCGGCCTGAAGGCCGTCACGCTGTCCGGCCTGTACAAGGTCTCCGGCGGTGGCGAGGCGCTCGCCGCCCGCCTGAAGGCCGTCGCGGCCGAGGCCGACGCGGCGATCGCCGACGGTGCCCGCATCATCGTGCTCTCGGACCGCCACTCGGACGCCGAGCACGCGCCGATCCCGTCGCTGCTGCTCACCTCCGCCGTGCACCACCACCTGATCCGCACCAAGCAGCGCACCCAGGTGTCGCTGATCGTGGAGGCCGGTGACGTCCGGGAGGTCCACCACGTGGCCCTGCTGGTCGGCTACGGCGCCGGCGCGGTCAACCCGTACCTGGCGATGGAGTCCGTCGAGGACCTGGTCGCGCAGGGCGTGTTCATCGAGGGCATCGAGCCCGAGAAGGCCATCAAGAACCTGATCAAGGCGCTCGGCAAGGGCGTCCTGAAGGTCATGTCGAAGATGGGCATCTCCACCGTCGCCTCCTACCGCGGCGCCCAGGTCTTCGAGGTCATCGGCCTCGACCAGCAGACCGTGGACACCTACTTCGCGGGCACCACCACCAAGCTCGGCGGCATCGGCCTGGAGCAGGTCGCCAAGGAGGTGGCCGCGCGCCACGCCAAGGCCTACCCCGCCTCCGGCATCACCGCCGCGCACCGCGCGCTGGACATCGGCGGCGAGTACCAGTGGCGCCGCGAGGGCGAGCCGCACCTGTTCGACCCGGACACGGTGTTCCGCCTGCAGCACTCCACCCGCTCGCGCCGCTACGACATCTTCAAGCAGTACACCGAGCGGGTGAACGAGCAGTCCGAGCGGCTGATGACGCTGCGCGGCCTGTTCAAGCTCGACGGCAAGGGCCGCGCCCCGATCTCGATCGACGAGGTCGAGCCGGTCTCCGAGATCGTCAAGCGCTTCTCCACCGGCGCCATGTCCTACGGCTCCATCTCGATGGAGGCGCACGAGACGCTCGCCATCGCGATGAACCAGCTGGGCGGCAAGTCCAACACCGGTGAGGGCGGCGAGGACCCGGAGCGCCTGTACGACCCGGCGCGCCGCTCGTCCATCAAGCAGGTCGCCTCCGGCCGCTTCGGTGTCACCAGCGAGTACCTGGTCAACGCGGACGACATCCAGATCAAGATGGCGCAGGGCGCCAAGCCCGGCGAGGGCGGCCAGCTGCCCGGCCACAAGGTCTACCCGTGGGTCGCCAAGACCCGGCACTCCACCCCGGGCGTCGGCCTGATCTCCCCGCCGCCGCACCACGACATCTACTCCATCGAGGACCTGGCTCAGCTGATCCACGACCTCAAGAACGCCAACCCGGCGGCCCGCATCCACGTGAAGCTGGTCTCCGAGGTCGGCGTGGGCACGGTCGCGGCCGGCGTCTCCAAGGCGCACGCGGACGTCGTGCTGGTCTCCGGCCACGACGGCGGCACCGGCGCCTCCCCGCTCACCTCGCTCAAGCACGCGGGCGGCCCCTGGGAGCTCGGCCTCGCCGAGACCCAGCAGACCCTGCTGCTCAACGGCCTGCGCGACCGCATCGTGGTGCAGACCGACGGCCAGCTCAAGACCGGCCGCGACGTCGTCATCGCCGCGCTGCTCGGCGCCGAGGAGTTCGGTTTCGCGACCGCGCCGCTCGTCGTCTCCGGCTGCATCATGATGCGCGTCTGCCACCTGGACACCTGCCCGGTCGGCGTCGCCACCCAGAACCCGGTGCTGCGCGAGCGCTTCACCGGAAAGCCCGAGTTCGTGGTGAACTTCTTCGAGTTCATCGCGGAGGAGGTCCGCGAGATCCTCGCCGAGCTGGGCTTCCGCACCATCGAGGAGGCCGTCGGCCACGCCGAGCACATCGACGCGGCCGAGGCGATCACGCACTGGAAGGCCGCCGGTCTCGACCTGGCGCCGCTGTTCCACGTGCCCGAGCTGCCCGAGGGCGCGGCCCTGCACAACACCACCACCCAGGACCACTCGCTCGACAAGGCCCTGGACAACCAGCTGATCACGCTGGCCGAGGACGCCCTGGAGCGCGGCGACGCCGTCCGCATCCAGCTGCCGATCCGCAACGTCAACCGCACCGTCGGCACCATGCTCGGCCACGAGGTGACCAAGCGGTACCGCGGCGAGGGCCTGCCCGAGGGCACCATCGACGTCACCTTCACCGGTAGCGCCGGCCAGTCCTTCGGCGCCTTCGTGCCGCGCGGCGTCACGCTGCGCCTGGAGGGCGACGCCAACGACTACGTGGGCAAGGGCCTCTCCGGCGGCGTGCTGATCGTCCGCCCGGCCCGGGACGCGGCGGCCATCGGCGCCGACGCCCAGAACCACGTGATCGCCGGCAACACCATCGGGTACGGTGCCACCAGCGGCCGCATCCACCTGCGCGGCAAGGCCGGCGAGCGCTTCGCCGTCCGCAACTCCGGTGCCACCCTGGTCGTCGAGGGCGTGGGCGACCACGGCCTGGAGTACATGACCGGCGGGCGGGTCGTCGTTCTCGGCGAGACCGGCCGTAACCTGGCAGCGGGCATGTCCGGCGGTATCGCCTACGTCCTGGACCTGCGCCCGGCCAACGTGAACGACGGCATGGTGGGCATCGAGGCCCCGACCGCCGCCGACCGCGAATGGCTGCGCGAGACCGTGCAGCAGCACTACGAGGAGACCGGCTCCACCGTGGCCGCCGAGCTCCTGGCCGACTGGGCGAGCGGGGTCTCCCGCTTCTCCAAGATCATGCCGACCGACTACAAGGCTGTGCTCGCCGCCAAGGATGCCGCTGAGCGCGACGGGCTCTCCGAGTCCGAGACCACTCGCAAGATGATGGAGGCGGCAAATGGCTGACCCCAAGGGCTTCCTGACCACGCCCAAGCAGCTCGCCGAGCGCCGGCCGGTCGACGTCCGGATCCGGGACTGGAACGAGGTCTACGTCGAGCGCAGCCTCCTTCCGATCATCACCAAGCAGGCCGGCCGCTGCATGGACTGCGGCATCCCGTTCTGCCACAACGGCTGTCCGCTCGGGAACCTCATCCCCGAGTGGAACGACCTGGCCTACCGGGACGACTGGTCCGGCGCCATCGAGCGCCTGCACGCGACCAACAACTTCCCGGAGTTCACCGGCCGCCTCTGCCCGGCTCCCTGCGAGTCGGCGTGCGTGCTCGGGATCAACCAGGACGCGGTGACCATCAAGAACGTCGAGGTCACCATCATCGACAAGGCCTGGGACAACGGCGGCGTCACGCCGCAGGTCCCGGAGCGCCTGTCCGGCAAGACCGTGGCCGTCGTCGGCTCCGGCCCGGCCGGCCTCGCCGTCGCCCAGCAGCTCACCCGGGCCGGGCACACGGTGGTGGTGTACGAGCGCGCCGACCGCATCGGCGGCCTGCTGCGCTACGGCATCCCCGAGTTCAAGATGGAGAAGCGCCACATCAACCGCCGCGTCGAGCAGATGCGCGCGGAGGGTACGCGCTTCCGCACCGGCGTCAGCGTCGGCGAGGACATCACCGGCCAGCAGCTGCGCGAGCGCTTCGACGCGGTCGTCGTCGCCGCCGGTGCCACCACCGCCCGCGACCTGCCCGTCCCCGGCCGGGAGCTCAAGGGCATCCACCAGGCGATGGAGTACCTGCCGCTCGCCAACAAGGTGCAGGAGGGCGACTTCGTCGAGACGCCCATCAGCGCCAAGGGCAAGCACGTCGTCGTCATCGGCGGCGGCGACACCGGCGCCGACTGCCTCGGCACCGCGCTGCGCCAGGGGGCGGCCTCGGTCACCCAGCTGGAGATCATGCCGCGCCCCGGCGACGACCGGCCCACCGGCCAGCCGTGGCCGACCATGCCGATGCTCTACAAGGTCACCTCCGCCCACGAGGAGGGCGGTGAGCGCGTGTACAGCGTGAACACCACCCACTTCACCGGCGACGAGGACGGCAACGTCCAGGAGCTCCACCTCGTCGAGGTCGAGTTCAAGGACGGCCGGTTCCAGCCGGTCGAGGGCACCGAGCGGTCCATCCCGGCCCAGCTCGTCACCCTCGCCATGGGCTTCACCGGCACCGACACCGCCAACGGCCTGGTGGAGCAGCTGGGCGTCGACCTCGACGCCCGCGGCAACATCAACCGCGACGGCGCCTTCGCCACCAACGTGGACGGCGTGTACGTCTGCGGCGACGCCGGCCGCGGCCAGTCGCTGATCGTCTGGGCCATCGCCGAGGGGCGCTCCGCCGCCGCCGCGGTGGACAAGTACCTGGGCGGCAAGACCGCGCTGCCCGCCCCGATCCGCCCGACCGACCGCCCCCTGGTGGTCTGACCGGATCGACCCGAACCGCCCGGTGCCGCATCGCCGGGCTGCACCAACCGCGGACCCGCCAGAGCCGCCGGGCCTATGCGGTCATGACAGCACCTGCCCCCTCCCCGACCAAGTTGGGGGCAGGTGCTGTTCTTCTTTGTGCGCCCGCTCGCCTCCGGGGCGCGCCGGCGCCGACGGTCGTCGCTCCCTCTCTCCCTCCTTCGTCGGTCGCTCCCTCGCTCTCTCCCTTTCGGCACCGGCGCGCCCCTTCGGCTCGGGGCGCGGCCGTTGTGGGTCGGGGTCAGGGCGGGCGGGGTGGAGTCGGGGTGGGTTCGAGAGGTGCGCGGGGTGGTCGGTCGCTCCGCCTTCTCCCGCGCCCCTTCCTTCGGGCGCCGGCGGTGTGCTCTCCGGGGTGCGGAATGTGCGTGATGCGGGCCGGGGCGGGGGCGCCGCATTGGTGTCGGTTGGTCTCACGGGCCTTTCTGCGTACCACAGTTGTGTATCGTCCGTTGGTTTGGGCGCCGAATGTCAGTGCTAGGTGGCAGACTGCGGCGGTAGGCCTGGGCGGGCGCGTGAGAGGCGGAGGTTCGCAGGATGGGCACAACGCAGACCGGTGGCGGGACGACGGTGCGGCGCTTGATGCTGGGGTCCCAGCTGCGCCGGCTGCGGGAGGCCAGTGGTGTCTCGCGCGAGCAGGCGGGGTACTCGATCCGGGCGTCCGAGTCGAAGATCAGCCGGATGGAACTGGGGCGGGTGAGTTTCAAGGAGCGGGACGTCGCCGACCTGCTCACCCTGTACGGGATCCGTGCGGACGGGGAGCGGACGGCGGTGCTCGGGCTGGTCGGGGAGGCCAACGCGCCGTCCTGGTGGCACGGGTACGGCGATGTGCTGCCGGTCTGGTTCCAGACCTATCTGGGGCTGGAGGAGGCCGCCTCCGGGATCCGCAGCTACGAGGTGCAGTTCATCCCCGGGCTGCTGCAGACCGCCGGCTACGCGCGGGCCGTCTTCACGCGCGGCAACCCGGCGGCGGAGCCGGCGGAGATCGAGCGCCGGGTGGAGGTGCGGACGCGCCGCCGGCGGTTGCTCACGGCCGAGCGGGGGCCGAGCCTGCTGGCCGTCATCGACGAAGCGGCGCTGCGCCGCTCCTGGGGCGGTCCGGAGGTGATGCGGGACCAGATCGACCGGCTGGCCGAGTTCGCCGAGCTGCCGAGGGTCGACCTGCGGGTGATGCCGCTGGGGGTGGGCGGGGTCCGGGCGGAGGCGGGGGCCTTCTCGCTGCTGGGCTTCCCCGAGCCGGATCTGGCGGACGTGGTGTACCTGGAGCAGTTCACCAGCGCGCTGTACCTGGACAAGCCGGACCAGGTCGCCGAGTACGGCCGGGCGATGGACCGGCTGGTGGCCGACAGCCTGGGCCCCGAGGAGACGTTGAAGCTGCTGGCGGCGGTCCGTCAGGAGCTGTGACCCGTACCCATGATGATGAGGAGTCAGATAATCTGCTGACTCCGGCTTCGTGGGTGAGAGGGATCAGATGTCCTGGTTTTCGGAACTGTCGCGTCAGTACATCGACGGTGAATGGCGTACGGGCTCCGGCTCCTGGGACATCGTCGACATCGACCCGTACAGCGGGGACAAGCTCGCCGCCATCACCGTCGCAACGGCCGCCGAGGTCGACGACGCCTACCGCGCCGCCGAGCGCGCCCAGCGGGCCTGGAGCCGGGTCAACCCGTACACGCGGCGGCTGGTCTTCGAGCGGGCCCTGCGGGTGATCGAGGAGCGAGAGCAGGAGATCACCGAGGCGATCGTCTCCGAACTCGGCGGCACCGCCCTCAAGGCGGCCTTCGAACTCTCGCTCTCCAAGGACGTGCTCCGCGAGGCGATGCAGCTCTCGCTGCGCGCCGAGGGCCGGATCCTGCCCTCGCCGGTGGACGGCAAGGAGAACCGCCTCTACCGCCTGCCGGTCGGCGTGGTCGGGGTGATCAGCCCGTTCAACTTCCCGCTGTTCCTGTCGTTGAAGGCGGTCGCCCCGGCGCTGGCCCTGGGCAACGGCGTCGTCCTCAAGCCGCACCAGAACACCCCGATCGTCGGCGGCACCCTGATCGCCAGGATCTTCGAGGAGGCGGGCCTCCCCGGCGGCCTGCTCAACGTGCTGGTCACCGACATCGCCGAGATCGGCGACGCCTTCATCGAGCACCCCGTGCCCAAGGTGATCTCCTTCACCGGCTCCGACACGGTCGGCCGGCACGTCGCCACCGTGGCCGCGAGCCACTTCAAGCGGACGGTGCTGGAGCTCGGCGGCAACAGCGCGCTGATCGTGCTCGACGACGCCGACCTCGACTACGCGGTGGACGCCGCCGTGTTCAGCCGCTTCGCCCACCAGGGTCAGGTCTGCATGGCGGCCAACCGGGTGCTGGTCGACCGCGGCGTCGCCGACGAGTTCACCCGGCGCTTCGTGGCCAAGGTCGCCTCGCTGAAGGTCGGCGACCCCAAGGACCCGGCCACCCAGATCGGCCCGCTGATCAACGCCAACCAGGCCGAGTCGCTGACCGCCGAGGTCGACCGGGCGGTCGAGGCCGGCGCCACCGAGCTGCTGCGCGGGCAGACCGTCGGGACGCTGATGGATCCGGTCGTGCTGGGCGGGATCCCCGCCGACGCGCCGATCCTGCAGCGCGAACTCTTCGGCCCGGTCGTCCTGGTGGTGCCCTTCGACGGGGAGGACGAGGCCGTCCGGATCGCCAACGACACGCCGTTCGGCCTCAGCGGCGCCGTCCACACGGGCGACGTGGAGCGCGGCGTCCGGCTGGCGCAGCGGATCGAGACCGGCATGATCCACATCAACGACGGCACCATCCACGACGAGCCCGTCGTGCCGTTCGGCGGGGAGAAGAACTCGGGCGTAGGGCGCCTCAACGGCGAGGCCACGGTCGAGGCCTTCACCACCGTGAAGTGGATCTCGATCCAGCACGGGCGCAGCCGCTTCCCGTTCTGACGCCCCGGTGCCCGCCGACCCCGCCCCGGCGGCGGCGGGCACCGCCGGGGCCCGAAGACCGCTCTCCCGCGGTCCGGAGGCTCAGGGCGCGCCGCCCTCCAGCAGGGCCTGGCCGAGCGCCGTCAGCAGGTACAGCACCTCGCGGCCGGTCCGGTGGCGCGCCACCAGGCCGGCCGCGTGCAACGCCGTCAGGTGGTGCGAGACGTTGGGAGCCGACAGTCCGGTCCGCTGCGCCAGAGCGGTGGTGGAGCCCGGTGACTCCAGTTCCGCCAGCAGCCCGGCCCGGGCCCGGCCCAGCACCCCGGCCAGCGCGTCCGGGGTCGCCGCGCCGCCCTCCCAGAGGGTGGCCACCCCGCGCGGCGGGTACACCACCCCGGGCTGCGCCTGCGGGCCCGTCTGCAGGACACAACCCGGCCATACGAAGACCGACGGGACCAGCACCAGCCCGCGCCCGCCGTCCAGCGACTCCTCGATGTCGTAACGGCGCTGGGACACCGTCATCCGCCCGCCCTGCCAGCTGACCTTCGGGTGCAGGCCCTCGAACAGCGCGGCCGGGCCGCCGGCCGCCATCTGCCGTGCCCGGTGCAGGATCTCGCCCTCCGCCAGCCGGGCGATCCGGGGCCAGTACGGCTCGACGGCCACCGTCCAGTAGGCCCGCACCTCCGCGGTCAGCCGGGCCAGCCCCGACACCGGGTCCGCGTGCAGGGCGGCCACCAGCGGGGGCAGCGGCCGGTCGACCGGCGCCAGGTCGGCACGGACGGTCCCGGGCGCGGTGGCGGCCAGCTCCGCCAGTTCCTCGTCCATCCCGGGCGCGGTGGCGGCCGGCACCGGGGTCAGGAAGTCCGGCAGGTGCCAGGCCGGCATCGGCACCAGCTGCGACAGCAGCTCGTACTCCACCCCCGCCCGGGCGAGATCCGCCCGGGCCCGCCGGACCCAGGGCAGGTGCACCGCCCGCGACCCCGGGTCCTTGAGCACCTGAACGCTCGTCACCACCTCCAGCAGGCGCGAGCAGGCGAACCGGGTGGCCGCCACGTCCTGGGCCGAGAACCGCAGCGTGAGCACGTCTTCCCCTTCGAGGATTCGACCAGGACGAAATCTCTGGGCCCACCCGATCATCGCCGCAAGGCTCGGTCCATGACCAGCACCGTCCCCGTATCCGTCCAGGACCGCCTCGGCCTCCCGGACACCACCGGCCGGCGCCGGCTCGTCGGCGCCCACCTCGTCGACAGCCTCGGCACCGGACTCCTGCTCGCCTTCACCGTCCTCTTCTTCACCCGCACGACCGGCCTCGGCGTGGCCGCCGTCGGCGCCGCCATCACCCTCGCCCGGCTGCTCGCCCTGCCCACCGCGATCCTCACCGGCCCGCTGATCGACCGCTACGGCGCCCGGCAGGTCGCGGCCTGCGGCAACGCGCTCTCGGCCGTCGCCTACGGCGGCTTCCTGCTGGCCCACCATGCCTGGCAGATCGTCCTGGTCAGCCTGCTCGCCCAGGCCGGCGCGGTCGCCTACTGGACGTCCAGCACCGGCCTGGTGGTGCTGGCCGCCGCCGGGGGCGAGCGCACCCGCTGGTTCGCACTGGTGCAGACCCTGCGCAACGCCGGGCTCGGGATCGGCGGGGCGCTCGGCTCGCTGGTGGTGGTCGGCAGCGGCACGGGCGGCCTGCGACTGCTGGTGCTGCTGAACGCCCTGAGCTACGCCGGCGCGACCGTCCTGCTGGCCGGCTGGCGCCCGGCCGCGGTGCCCGGCGGCCCTGCCGCGCCCGCCCCGGCCGGTGCCGCGCCGGCGGCCGGCGGCTACCGCCGGGTGCTGCGGGACGGCCGCTACGTCCTGCTGGTCGGGATCAACCTCTGCTCGGTCTTCGGCTCGATGATCATCAGCATGCTGCTGGCCGTCTACCTCACCGAGGGCCTGCACCAGCAGGCCTGGGTGGCCGGCTCGCTGCTGGTGATGAACGGCGTCCAGGTGGTCCTCACCCAGAGCGTGGTGGCCCGCCGGCTGGAGCGGTTCCGGCCCACCCGGGTACTGGCCGCCGCGTCGCTGGTCAACGCGGTGGCCTTCGCCCTGTTCGCCCTGATGGCCTCGGCACCCGGCTGGGCCGTCCTGGCCGGCCTGCACGCCGCGATGTTCCTCTTCAACGCGGCCGAGACGATGGCCACCCCGTTCGCCGAGGACCTCAGCGTCGGCCTGGCCGACCCCGCCCTGCGAGGCCGCTACCTCGCCGTCTACCAGCTGTCCTGGAACACCGGCCAGGCGCTCGCCCCCGGGCTGCTCACCCTGCTGCTCGTCCGGGGGACGCTCTGGCCGTGGGCCTTCCTCGCGGCCCTGGCGGTGGCCGCGGTGCCGGCGTTGCTGCTGCTGGAGCGCCTGGTCGCACCCGCCGGCCGCCTCGTGGCTCCGGCCGGGGCGAGCCGACCTCCCGTCGGCGGAGCCGGCGGGGCTCGCCGCGCTGGGTGTCCGGCGGGATCGAAGGCCGGTTCCGGAACGATGCCGTCCGCATGAGAGGCTCAACGGAGATGATCACCTACTCCGGGGGGAGACCCGCCATGCGCCGCGCCACCGCTCTCACCGTCCTCGTGGCGGCCGCCATGACCGCGCTCGCGGGCTGCCAGGACAACCCGGGCGGTACGGCGGCCCCGGCGCCGTCCCAGGTCTCCGGCAGCGCCACCACGCCGCCGGCCGCGGCTGCGCCCGCCCCGGTCGCCGACGGAGGGTTCGCCCCCGAACAGGCCGTCGCCGTCGCGGAGGAGACGCCCTACGCGACGACCATGACTACCAGCACCGCGTACTCGGGCACGGCCGTGCTGACGACGACCGGGCGGATCAACGTCAACACCCTGTTCACCGGCCGGGTCGAGATGCGCAGCACCGGCGAGGTCCCGGCCGACCAGGCCGTCTGGCTGGAGACCGTCACCACGGCCGACGCCGTCTTCGTCCGCAACCGCGTGAAGGCCGGCAGTGCGTGGACCAAGGCCGCCCGGACCGACGACATGGCCGGCCAGGCGAACTACGCGGGGTACGCCAAGCTCCTGCTCGCCACCGGGCCCTCCGCCCGCAAGGGCATGGAGAACGAGGGCGGGGCGCCCGCCCAGCACCTCGCCGGGCACCTCGGCCTCGACCAGGTGGCCACCGTCGACCCGGGCGTCCTGCGCACGATGAAGGCGAAGGGCGTCACCGACTTCGACTGCGACCTGTGGATCGACGGCCAGGGCCGCACCGTTCGCTTCGAGCAGCGGATGGACGTCCAGGGGGTGCCGGTCGTCAACAAGGTCTTCTTCGGTGAGTTCGGGCCGGTCGAGACCTTCACCGCTCCCGCCGGCGGCTGACCGGGACCACCGGTCGCGTCCGGGGGCGCCCGGTCAGACCCGCCAGCCGCGGCGCTCGGCCAGCCAGCGCAGGGTGACCTCGCCGCTCCAGGTCTGGTGGCGGCGCAGCATCCGGGACCCGGACGGCGGGTCGGGCTGCCCGCCCGACCGCAGGAAGTACCCGGTCAGGGCGGCCAATGCGGAGTCCAGCTGGTCCGGCGCCGCGTCCCGGGCGGCGGGGTGCGCGGCGAACAGCCGGTCGGCGTCGTGGCCGTCGGCGCGGGCGGTGGCCAGCAGCAGCGTCAGGTCGAACCAGCTCGCGCCCAGCCGGGGCCAGTTCCAGTCACAGATCCAGGCCCGCCCGTCGGCGTCCAGGACGATGTTGTCCCGGCGCAGGTCCTCGTGCAGGACGGCGTCGCCGGCGGTCGCCGCGATCCAGTGCTCCTCCAGGGCGGCCAGCGGCTCGATCAGCCCGGCCGGGAACCAGCCGGGCAGCAGCTCGGCGCCGGGAGCGCCGCCGGCCAGCCTGCGCCAGTCGTCGAAGTCGTCCTCCCCGGGCTCGGGCCGCAGCGGTTTCAGGCCGAGGGCCAGCAGGTCCGGCGAGGGGCCTGCCAGCGCCTCGGCCAGGGCGGCGCAGGCGTCCAGCGCCGCGGCCAGCTCCTCGGGGTGCCAGGGGTCGGCGGGCATCCGGGCCCCCGGCACCGGGTCGAAGCCGAGCACCACCCAGCCGGCGCTCTCCTCGACCCAGCGCAGCGCGGGCGCGGGCACACCGGCCGGCAGCGCCCGGTTGATCGCGGCCTCCCGCCGGTAGCAGTCCGCGATGTCCGGGTGCGTCACGGCGTCGACCGCCTTGACGAACTCCGCTCCGGCCGGACCGCGCACCAGGGCCGCGAAGCCCGGGGTGAAGCCGCCGCCGGCGCTGGACCCCGCCGCCACCGGCCCGCCGAGCCGCCGCCCGATCAGCTCCCGCACCCACGGCGGCAGATCCGTCCACTGCGGGCGGACGGCGGTGCTGGTGTACAGCGGGCGGGGCGTGATCGTCTCGGTCATCCGTCCATGCTGCCCGGGTGCCGTCGCGGCCCGCCACCGCCTTTCGGCGCGTGTCCCGCCCCTGCGCCGGGGGTGGCGCGCGTCGCGGTCGGCGTACGAAGGGCCCCGGCCCGGAGCTTGGGTTCTAACGGTCCTCGCAACACCGCCCGGTTTTAGGTGGTGAGTAGATCACGTAGGCGCTCGGCTGGGTTGTCCCAGTCGAGCGTCTTGCGTGGGCGGCCGTTGAGTTCCTGGGCGACGTGTTCGAGGTCTTCGGGGCTGTGGATGCTCAGGTCTGTGCCTTTGGGGAAGTACTGGCGCAGGAGTCCGTTGGTGTTCTCGTTGGAGCCGCGTTGCCAGGGCGAGGCGGGGTCGCAGAAGTAGACGGGCATGCCGGTGGCCATGGTGAACTGCTTGTGGCGTGCCATTTCGCTGCCCTGGTCCCAGGTGAGGGAGCCGCGTAGGTGTGCGGGCAGGGTCTGGACGGTGCGGACGAGGCCGTCGCGGACGGTTTCGGCGTCGTGGGCTGCGCCGGGCAGATGGACGAGCATCGTGTAGCGCGTGGTGCGTTCGACCAGGGTGGCGATCGCGGAGCGGCCGTTCGCGCCGATGATCAGGTCGCCTTCCCAGTGGCCGGGCACCGCCCGGTCCTCGATGCCGGCGGGGCGCTCGCTGATCATCAGCATCGGATCGGTGAAGCGCGGGGTGCGCCGGTCGGGGTCGCGGTGCGGCTTGCGGCGGGTGCGGCCGGAGCGGACCGCGGCCTGGACCTCGCGTTTCAGGCCGCCACGGGCCTGGAAATACAGCGCCTGGTAGATGGTCTCCACGCTCACCCGCATGCTCTCGTCGTTGGGATGCTCCCTGAGCAGAGCGTGGCAGATCTGCTCGGGTGACCAGCGTCTGCGCAGTGCGTCCCCGACGAAGCGGCGCAGTCGGCCCTCGCGCAGCAGTTTGCGTTCCTTGGGTCGGGGCCGGCGTGCGGCGGCCGCCCGGTGGGCCGCGTAGGGGTGGTAGCCCTCGCTGCCGGAGTTCGCGTCGAGCTCCCGCTTGATCGTGCTCGCCGGCCGGCCCAGGGCCCGTCCGATCGCCCGCAACGAGTGGCCCGACGCGCGCAGATCGCGGATCCGCTCGCGCTCGGACAGCGTCAGGAACCTCGGGTGGAGCTGCTTGTCCAGGGCGGCCAGGCCCACCGGTGCTGTGGTCACACCGCACATCGTGACGGTCCCCGCCGCGTAGTCGACACGGCGGCCGTCGGGATAGGTCCGTGCGGTGCCGCTCTTCTTGACGCCCCGGTCCCAGTCCTTGGCCGTGCGCTCGTTCACACCGACCCGCCGGGCCGCCTCGCGACGTGCGACCCCACCGGCTCGGAGCCGCTCGTACTCACGCCGTCCCGGATGCCGCCGCGATACGCGCACCGAACCCCGCCCCGCCTTCCGGGCCCAGCCGAAGGCAGTGTTCCGGTTCACGCCCAGCTCACGCGCCACCACAGTCACGTTCCCCACGGCATCCAACCGCGCAAGGAACCGCTCCCTCAACCCTGCGAGACCACCACGCTCAACGCCCACGGTCCTCGCAACTCCCATTGATCATGGGTGTTGCGAGGACCGTTAGAACCCAAGGAGCGGTCGCTCCGGGCCGGGGCCCCGGGTGTGCGGGCGCGTGCCGGGCCTAGAAGACCGGGACGCCGGCCCGGACCAGGCGCCAGGAGACCGAGGCGAAGTCGGCCGGGTCGATGACGCCCTTCTCCTTCACCCAGCCGATCATCGCGTTGCGGATCTCGTCCGAGTTCGCCCACACCTTGGTGGCGGCGGCCACGTGCGGGAAGTTGCCGCCGCCGTTGGCGCGGTAGTTGTTGACGGCCAGCACGAACTGGGCGGCCGGGTCGATCGGCTTGCCGTCGAAGGACAGGTTGACGATCCGCGAGCCGGCCGGCTGGGCGATGTCGATGTCGTAGGAGACGCCGTAGACGGAGTCGTAGTTGTAGTCCGGGATGTTCTGCGCGTTGGTCAGGGTGGCCTTGTCGACCGCCGCACCCGGGGCGAGCTGGTTGTAGTACTTCGCGGAGAACTCCAGGTAGTCCTTGATCTGGGCGCCGGTCAGGATCCGCGCCTCCAGGGTGTTCTCGTAGATGTACAGCCCGGCGGCGTCGCGCAGCTTGACCTGCCCGGCCGGGATCTTCGCGGTGCGGTTGAACGGCGCGGCCTGGGCCAGCACCGGCAGGGTGGCGTACGCGGTGGAGGCCAGCGCCGCCTTGACCACGTCCACCTGGACCTTGCCGATCAGGTCGATGATCGGGGTGTCCTGGAACGGCGCCTCGGCGATCGACAGTTCGATCTTCGCGGTGCCGATGACCTGGTTGACGTACTCGACGACCTTCTTGTGCTGGGCGGTCATCAGGTTCACGATCTCCGGGTCCTCCGGCACCGTGTTGGAGTTCAGGACGCGGGCGGAGAGCGAGGTGACCTTCCAGGCGCCGTTGTCCAGCTCGACCTCGAAGTCGAAGCAGGTCAGCCGCTGGCCCCAGCAGAGCGGCTCGGAGAGCACGACGGTCTTCCCGGTCTCCTTGTTGACGACCAGCCGCTGCGGGATCTCCTTGTGCGCGTGGCCCACCAGGACGGCGTCGATGCCCGCGACCTGCTCGGCCAGCGCGACCGAGACGTTCTCGCCCCAGGGCAGCTGGTCGCCGTAGGAGGTCGCCTCGTCCATGCCGGAGTGGCAGGCCACCACGACGACGTCCGCGCCGGCCGCCTTCAGCTTCGGCAGCCAGGTCCGCGCGGTCTCCACGATGCCGGGGAAGGTCATCTTGCCGGCCACGTTCGCCTTGTCCCAGATGGCGATGCCGGGGTTGGTCAGGCCGAGGATGCCGACCTTGAGCGCCGGGCCGCCGGGGAGCTTGATCTTGCGGATCACGTACGGCGGGAAGGCCGGCTTGTCGTTCTTCGCGTGCAGCGCGTTGGCGCCCAGCAGCGGGAAGTCCAGCTGCTCCTCGTAGGCCCGCAGGGTGTCGATGCCGTAGTTGAACTCGTGGTTGCCGAGCGCCGCGGCGGTGTACTCCATGGTGTTCATGGCGAGCGCCATCGGGTGCTCGGGCGCGGTGTCGGCATCGGTGGCGATCGGGTCGACCCGGGCGTAGTAGTAGGTCAGCTGGGTGCCCTGGATGGTGTCGCCGGCGTCGATCAGCAGGGTGCGGTCCCAGCCCTTGTCCTCGCGGACCTGCTTGGCCAGCGTGGAGATCTTGGCGAGGCCGACCTCGTTGTGCGCCTTGTCGGCGTAGACGGCGTCGGTGAAGTAGTCCCAGTTGAGCACCCGGCCGTGCAGGTCGGTGGTGCCCATCACGGTGAAGGCCTGCTTCTTGGGACCCTTCTTCTCCTGCGGCTCGGCGCCCTTGGCCGCGGCGGGGGCGGCGGCGGCGACCGAGACGCCGCCGGCCAGGGCCGCGCCGGCGGCGGTCGCGGCGGAGCGGGCGACGAAGTCACGGCGGTTCAGGGGCATCAACGACTCCAGGTGGGGACTGTGGACGGACCGTCAAAGGGTGGTGACGCGCGTAGAGGAACGCGCGTAGAAGTCTGCCCCGCCACGGCCCCGCGCCGATAGCCCCCGGACGTTTCCAACAGGTGAGATCTTGGCGACTCCGGAATGACGGCGGCCGGGTGCGGCCTCCCGCCCTCCGGCTCCCTTCCCCCGTCCGTCCGCCCCCCGTCCGCCGACCGCCCGCCGGTCGACTGCGGCCCCGGTCCGGCCGGGTGCGGCCCGCGCGGGCCCGTCAGATGTAGCCCTCGCGCAGCGCGTACGCGACCGCGTGGGCCCGGTTGCGCAGGTGCAGACGCGTGGTCAGCCCGTGCAGGACGTTCTTCACCGTCCGCTCCGAGTACGACAGCTTCGCGGCGATCTCGGCGGTGTCCCAGCCCTCCGCGACCAGCCGCAGGATGTCCGACTCGCGCTCCGAGATCCCCGGCGGCGTGAACCCGGGCATCCCCTGCACGCTCCGCTGCAGCCGCCCCATCTGCACGATCAGCCGGCCCAGCAGGTCGGCCGGCAGGTCCCCGTCGCCCCGGGCGGCCGCCAGCACCGCCTGGCCCAGCCGCGGCGCGGTGGCCTCCCGGCGCCACAGGATCGCCGCCACCCCGCACTCGACGGCCTCCAGCAGCTCGGCCTCGCGCATCCGCTCGACCACCAGGACGACCCGGACCTCCCCGCCGCGCACCATCCGCCGCAGCGCCGCCGTCACCGTCGCGTCCACCGTCTCCGCCAGCATCACGGCGACCGCGCCGGCCGCCGCGTGCTGCTCCTCGACGAGTTCCAGCGTGGCGCACTGCTTGAGCTGGCTCACCGCGCCGGCCCGTGAGATCGGGTCCGCCGCGTGGACCACCACGGGGATCCGCACCCCGGCCCGTACTCCCGGTCGGACCCCGGACCGGACGGCTCCGTCGGCCTGCAGGACAGTCATGGCTCCCCCTCCTGGATGCCGGGCCCGCCACTGCCCGGCGGTGTGCACGCTGAGAGCATGGTCCGCATGTGCCTGACAGCGGGAAGGGCCCACGATGTGGAAAGGAGGCCGATCGGCATCGCCCCGACCCCCGTACACCCATGCTCCCCGGGGACGGGCCGCACCGGCCATCGTGGTGCACCACGAGATCGGGCGGCCGGCCCGGGAGCCGTGCGACGAAGCTCACAGCCCTCCGGGGCCTCGCTGATGCAGCGTCAGGGCCCCGGGCTGCGTGAACGGAGTAGCAACCCGTTCGGCCCGGCGTGTCCGGGTCCTCGGCCGAGAGGACCACGATGACCAGCAGCGCGACCACGAGTACGGGTACGAAGACCACGACCACGAGAACGGGTGGGAGCACCACGAGGACGAGCGCCGCCCGGACCGGCCTCCCCGGCGCGGACCGGATCCCGGCGCCCCGGTCCGCCGGGCCGCGGCCGGACGCCCTGCGCCCGTGGCTGGCCGAGCGCACCGAGGCCCTCGCCCGCGCCGGGGAGATGGCGGAGCGGGCCCGGCACGGCTCGGGAGGCGTCCTGCTGCTCGCCGGCGCCGCCGGCACCGGCCGCACCGCCCTGCTCGCGGCCGTCGCGGCCGGCCCGGCGGCGGCCGGTCTCGGGGTCCTGCGCGCCCGCTGTTCGGCCGAGGAGTCGCACAGCGCGTACGCGGCCGCCCGGCAGCTGTTCAACCCGGGCGCCCGCTCCCGCGGCCTGGCCACCCGGACCCCGGGCGCGGTCGGCCGGGCCGGGCCGCAGCCGCCGGGCGATCCGGAGGCCGACCTCTGGGACCTGCTGCTCCTGCACGCCTCGCACCGCCCGCTGCTGCTGGCGGTGGACGACATCCAGCTGGCCGACGCCCCCTCGCGGCAGTGGCTGCACCAGCTCTGCCGCCGGATCGACCGGCTGCCCGTCCTGCTGGTCGTCACCGAGCGGCGCCGGCCGGAACTCGGCTCCCCGGCGGCCGGCTTCGGCCGCACCCTGACCTCGCCGCCGGCGCAGACCTGCCTGCTGGCACCGCTCGGCCGTGCCGCGGTCGCCGAACTCGCCGCCCGCCGGCTCGGCGCCGGACGACCGCCCGGCAGCACCCCCGGCGTCGTTGCCGGAACCCTTCCCGGCACCGCCTCCGCACGCACGGCCGGGGCGCCGGACGCGGCCAGGACGCCGGTGGACGCCCCGGTGGACGACGCCCTGGTGGACGACGCCCTGGTGGACGACTGCCTACAGGCGACCGGCGGCAACCCGCTGCTGCTGGACGCCCTGCTCACCGACCTCGCCGCGCTGCCCCGGGACCGGGCCCGGCAGACCGCCGCCGGCCGGGGGCCCGCGCCGGCGGCCTTCGTCGACGCGGTCGACCACTGGCTCAACAGCTCCGGCCCCGAGGCCGCCACCGCCGCCCGGACCCTGGCCCAGCTGGACAGCCGCCCCCTGGAGCCGGCCGGCCCGCAGCCGGGGGCGGGCGACGAGCGGGCGTCGGCCCCGGCACCGTCCGACCGGTCCGGCCGGCCGGACCTCCCGCCTTCCCCGCCCCTCCCGGCGCCGCCGCATCCGGATCCGCTCCTCCCGGCCCCGGTCGAACCCGGCGGCCACGCCGCGGTCGCCGCCGAACTCGCCGAACTCACCGGCGCCGACCCGCTCCGGCTGGCCGGCTGGCTGGCCGGACTGACGGCTCAGGGACTGCTCGGCCCGGCCCCGGACGCCGGTCGGCCCCGCTTCGCGCACCCGCTGCTGCGCGAAGCCGTCCTGGCCGGCTGGGACGCCGCCCGCCGGGCGGAGGTGCACCGGGCCGCCGCCGCACTGCTGCACCGCCGCGGCGACCCCGACGAACAGATCGCCCAGCACCTGCTGCTCGTCCCCGGCCCGGGCGAGCGCTGGGCCTCCGACGTCCTGCACCGGGCGGCCCGCTCGGCCCTGCGGGACGGCCGGCAGTCGCTCGCCGCCGCGCTGCTGCGGCGTGCCCTGGCCGAGCCGCTGTCCGCCCGCCGCCGGGGCGCCACCCTCACCGAACTCGGCTGCCTGGAGGTCTCCCTGGGCGGCACCGGGCACGCGGCCGGCATCCGGCACCTGGCCGAGGCCGTGCACCTGCAGCAGTCCGACGAGGGCGTCTTCACGGCGGCCAACGCCCTCGGCGCGGCGCTCGCCGCCCGCGGCGAGACCGCCGCCGCGCTGGAGGTGCTGGAGGAACTCGCCGACCGCTTCGCCGACCGGGAGGACCTCGCCCGCGCCGTCCAGGCCGCCGCCGCACTGATCTCCTCGCACGACGGCCACAGCTGGCTGCAGGTGGTCGAGGGACTGCGCCGGATCGCGGCCCGGACCCCCGTGCGGATCGCACCGGCCGCCCGGGCGCTGCTCACCGAGTTCGACTCGACCAGCGGCCTGCTGTCCGCCGCCGAGGTGGCCGAGCGGGTGCGCGAGCTGACCGAGGCCCCGCAGGACCCGTTCTCGCAGTCGTACGTCACCGCCTCCGCCGCCACCCTGGCCCAGTGGGCCGACCTGCTGCCGGTGGCCGACCGGCTGGTGGAGCAGAGCATGGCCGCCTACCGCGGCCCGCTGCTGCACCCCGGGTACCAGTGCCTGCTCAGCGTCCGCGCGGAGAGCCGGGTGATGCGGGGGGAGTACCGGCAGCTGCTGGAGGAGTGCCGGGCGCCGGCCCGGGAGGGCGGCCCGGCCGGGCCGGACGGCGACCCGGGCCACCAGGGCCTGCTCTCCCTGGGCAACGCCCACCTGGTGGCCCAGGCCGTGATCGCACTGACCGAGACCGGCCGGCTGGACGAGGCGCACGAGCTGTCCCGGTCGGCCGAGGCGGGCGGGACGCACGGCTCCTGGGAGTGGAACGAGTACCTGTACGCCCGGGGGCTCCTGCAGCTCGCCTCCGGCCGGCCCGCGACCGCGCTGGCGGACCTGCTGGAGTGCGGCCGCCGCCAGCGCGAGCGGCAGGTGGAGAGCCCGATCGTGACCCCGTGGCGGTCGGCCGCCGCCGACTGCCAGGTGCTGCTGGGGCTGCCGGGACAGGCCGTGGAGCTGGCCGCCGAGGAACTGCGGCTGGCCCGGGTCTGGGGCACGCCCCGCACCGTCGGCCGGGCGATGCGGGCGCTGGCCGCGGCCACCGGCGGACGGCAGGGCCTCGCGACCGCGGAGGAGGCGGTCGAGCTGCTGACGGAGGCGGAGGTGGCGACCGAGCTGATCCCGGCCCTGATCACCTTCGGGCAGCTGCTCGGAGCCGCCGGCCGGCGGGCCGCCGCCCGGCGGACCCTGCGGGAGGCGGCGGCCCGGGCCGAACGCCTCGGCGCGGTCCGGCTGCGGACGGTCGCCGTCGGTCTGCTCCAGGAGTCCGGGGCCCGGCTGACCACCCAGCGGCACACCGGCGCACCCGCGCTGACCAGCAGCGAGCAGCGGATCTGCCGGCTCGCCGCGGCCGGCCACTCCAACGCCGAGATCGCCGGCCTGCTGCACCTGGCGGTCCGCACGGTGGAGACCCATCTGACCAACAGCTTCCGGAAGTTGGGCATCCGGCGGCGGGCCGAACTTGCGGCCGGCTTCGAGTCGGCCGAACCGGCCGAGGAGTAGCCGGCGTCCACCCCGGGCCACCCGGCGCCCACCTTGCGCGGACGGGGCGGGCGGCGGACCGGCGCGGTGCGGTGACGGCGGGGCCGGGTCCGGCCGCCCGCGCCGGTTGCCCCCAAGGGCAGCCGCCGCTGCCCCCGGGACGGCCCCGCCGGCCGCTGACAGAGCGTCCGGACGCCGCCTAGAGTCCGGCGGTGAGCATCTGGACTTCCCTAGAACCCGCATCGGCCACCGTGGACGCGGGCGGCACCACCACCGTCACCCTGCGGGTGCGCAACACCGGTGACGTCGTCGAGGAGTACCGCGTCGCGCCGCTGGGCGGCCCGGCGCTGTGGCTGCGGATCGAACCGGCCGCCCTGACGCTCTACCCGGGCACCACCGGCACGGTGGAGCTGGTCTTCTCCCCGCCGCGCTCCCCGGAGGCCGCCGCCGGGCCGCACCCCTACGCCCTGCAGGTCACCCCCGCCGAGCAGCGCTCGGCCACCACGGTGGTCGAGGGCGTCGTATCGGTCGCGCCGTTCACCGAACTGCACGCCGAACTGGTGCCGCCGGTCACCCGGGGCCGGTTCCGGGGCCGTCTGCACCTGGCCGTGGACAACCTGGGCAACACCCCGGTCACCGCCGTGCTGGCCGGGCGGGACACCGGCGACCAGCTCGACTTCGACCCGCACCCCTCCTCGGTGCAGATCGCCCCCGGCCGGGCCGTGTTCAGCAAGGTGTCGGTGAAGCCGCGCCGGATCCGCTGGAGCGGCGGCAGCGAGAGCCTGCCCGTCACCCTGGCCGTCCAGCGGGCCGGCGCCGAGCCGCTGACCCTGGAGGGCAGTTACCTCAACCGGGCGGTGCTGCCCCGCTGGGCGGCCGGCCTGCTCGGTGTGCTGGCGGCGGTGCTGCTCGGCTGCCTGGCGCTCTGGCTGACCGCCAGCCCCTCGGTGGCCAGCCGGGCGAAGCCCGCAGCCCCGCTCGCGGCCCAGCCGGCCGGGGCCGGCGCGCCGATCGCCCCCGAGCCGGTGCCGCTCGCGCCCGAGCCCACCGCGCCGGCCCCGGTGGTGCCCGGCGCGCCCGACCCGCTCCCGGGCCAGCCGGCCGCCGGCAGCGCCGGCGGCTCCTCGGGCGGCTCCTCGGGCGGCTCCTCCGGCGGTGGTGGAGGTGGCGGCGGCGGTACGGCCTCCGGCGGCGGTGGCGCAGCCGCGCCCGCGCCCGCGCCGGCCGTGCCGCCGGCCCCGGCGGGTCCGGCCCGGGCCGCGCTGCCGATCAAGGCGGGTGACAGGACGCCCAACCTCTTCGTCCTCTTCGCCCAGGAACGGCTGAAGCGCCTGGACGCCACCAACGACTGCCGGCTGACCAAGGCCGTCACGGCCGGCCAGATGGACGCGCCGACGGTGGAGAAGATCGCCTGCTTCCAGAAGGCCACCGACGACCACAAGCGGACCCCGCCGGGCACCCTGCTGGCGACCGACAAGTCCGGCAACCTCGGCCGCGCGACGATGTCCGCGCTGTGGATGTGGGACGTCATCGGCGACGGCTCCAAGGTCGGCCCCGGCAGAACCACCTGGGAGGTGTTCGCCACCAGGGCCGCGCTGCGCTGGGCCGACCAGAGCGAGCTGAGCGCCGCCGACCTGGCCGCGGACGAGGACAACGTCCGCAAGCTGCTCGCCAGTTGGAGCAGCAAGGCGGCCCTGCCGACCGCCTCGTACGACGACGCCAAGCTGGCGACGGCGATCCCGAAGTACCAGGGCGACCAGCCGGCGGCGGCGGGCGGCGTCAGCACCGCCCTGCTCGCGCTGATCTCCGGCTGGGTGAAGGACCAGGCGGCGCCCGGCGTGGTGCAGCCCACCAGCTGGCCCAAGCCGTAGCGTCCGGGCCGCCGGCGACGGGCCCCGACCCGTCGCCGGCCGCCCCTCGGGCGCTGCGGGGCGGCGCGTCCAGCATCGGCGACTGCGGCGGACAGCAAGGACGACGGCGGCGGCCGGGGGAGGAGGTGCCCCCGGCCGCCGCCGTCGTCGTCGTCAGGACGCCCCTACCGCTGCGCCGCCTCGACCCGGTACCCCACATGGGCCGGGCGGTGCTCCTCCACCAGCGCCTCGACCCGGCGCAGCAGCGCCGCCGGATCACCCTCCTCCACCGGGACGGCCACCCGCACCAGCAGCGACTGTCGTGGCGAGCCCGGCAGCGGCCCGTTCGGCGTCGCCGACCAGTGCGCCCCGCCGTTGTCCGTGACCTCCGCCTCGACGCCCAGCAGCCGCAGTTGTTCGGTCAGGCCGGGCACGGTGCCGCGCAGCCGGTGCACCCGGACGGCCTCGCCCACCGCCGGCCGCAGCCGCTCGACCGGCTGCCCGGCCGCGGTGTCGGCGGCGACCCAGCCGGCCAGCCAGGCGAGGAAGTCCGGCGGCGCCAACCGCGGGTCCCAGTAGGCGTCCAGGCAGTCCAGCACGGCGAAGACCGGCGCCAGCACGTCGTCGAAGGCCGCCACGAAGCGCCCGCCGAACTCCCCGTCCGCGTACACCTCGGGCAGCCGGGCGGCGAACGGCCGGGGCGAGGCCAGGCCGTCCACGGCGTACCGCGCGCCGTCCCCGCCGGGCCGCTGCGGCCCGGTGCCCCCCCTCACAGCTCCTCCACCCGGACCTGGTGCTGGTACGAGAACACCAGCGCGTTGCGGTCCAGGTCGACCCGGTCGCCCGGAGCGCCCCGCTCACCCGTCAACGGGTTCGCCGGGAACAGCTTCACGTCGTCGACGAGTTCGACCCCGGGCAGGCGCTGGAGCACCGCGTACGCCTCGCCCGCCTGGACCGGGCGGCCGAACGGCCAGCCCGTGCCGTCGGCGCCGCCGGTCAGCGGGTTGAGGTACCGGTGGAGCGCGTCCAGGGCCCGCTCGCGGACCTGGCCGGTCGCGGTGCCGCGCCGGGCCATCAGCCGGGCCACCACCGTGACGCCCTGGTAGAACGGCGGCTCGACCACCAGCCGGGCGCCGATCGGGCGGCGTTCGTCCAGGTACCGGGCGATGCCCGCCAGCATGTCGTCCGGCGGCACCATCTGCTCGAAGCGCAGCCGGTCGCCGCTGTCCGCGACGGCCGCCGGCACCACCAGCACCCGCACCCCGCCCTCCTCCGCGCCGCGGCCCGCCGGCAGCGCCAGGATCCGGGCCGCCGAGGGGGCCGCCCGCCGGGCCAGCAGTTCGTAGTCGGCCGCGGTCACCGCGCGGTCCTGGGTGCGCAGGTGGAGCGGCCCGCGCGCCATCGCGCCCTGCACCGTCTCGCCGTCCACCCCGCCGGACGCCGCCTCCCGGTTCTCCACCCGGGCCACGTACGGCACCGAACTGCGGACCACCGACAGCGCCCCGCGCGCCACGTTGCCCCGCCGGCCGCCGCCGGTGCGGTAGCGCGCCACCCGGATCCGGGCCCCCTTGGGCGGCACCGCGCCGTACTGGCGCAGCGAGCCGTCGGGCTCCCGCACGGCCGGGCCCAACGCCACCTCGCCGCCGGTGCGGTCGACGGTGAAGCAGCGGTCCAGCGGCCCCCGGTCGGCGAAGGTCTCCACCTCGCGCCAGTCGCGCCAGCCGTCCTCCGAGGACACCTCGACGGTCAGCGGGCCGTCGCCGCCCAGCATCGGGGGGTGCGCCACGGCGAAGCGCTGGCCCGGCGTGCCTTCCGAGTCGCCGATGAACTCCCCGTCCACGCTCTGCGCGTTGACCGCCCGCACGGTGCCGCCGACGGTGGCGGCGGTGACCGCCCGCACGGTCGGCGAGGCCGCGTAGAACGGCTGCCCGGGCCTGGCCGGCACCGTCCGGCAGCGCAGCCAGCCGGCCCGCTGGCCGGCCACGGTGGCCAGCGCGTGCCCGCCCGGTACGTGCAGCACCACCTCGCCGGGGCGGTTCAGGCCGCCGGTCCCGTCGCTGTCCACCTCGCACGGCAGCCAGCCGTCCCCGTCGTACGCCTCCCAGACCAGCGGCGGCTGGCGCGGGTCCACACCGACGCCCTCGACCCGGCTGTCCAGGCGCAGCAGCACCGCGCAGTGCGGGACCGCCGCGGTCAGCCCGACCAGCAACTGGTCACCCGCCTGCGGGACGTCGGCGAAGCAGCCGACATCCTGACCGGCCTGCAGCTCCTCCGTCCGGTCGACCGGGCGGCCGTCCGCCGGCCGGGTCAGCAGGAAACCGAACTCGCACGGGTTGACGGCGAGTTCGTCGGTGGTGGCGAAGACGATCCGGTCCTCGTGGCCGCTGCTGAGGGTGGACACCTCGGTGCCGGCCCGCAGTCGCAGCTGGACCGGCTGCGGCGCGGACAGCCAGAAGGTCACCTCGGCGCGGGCCGCCGCCGCCGGGAACAACTCCACCCCGACCAGGTCCAGGAAGGCCAGGTAGCTCTTCTCCGGCACCCGGTTGAGCCGGTACAGCAGCTGATCCGTCATGTGGGCGAAGGCCTCGACCAGCGTCACCCCCGGGTCGGAGACGTTGTGGTCCGACCACTCCGGGCAACGCTGCTGGATGAACCGTTTCGCCTCGTCCACCAGCTGCTGGAACCGGCGGTCGTCGAGATTGGGGGAGGGCAGGACCATCAGCGGGAACTCTCCTGAACGGACTGCGTGCCGCCGGCGGGCGACGGCTCGTGCGCGGGAATCACGTAGAACGGGAAGACCAGGCTGCGCGGGTTGTTGGTGCCCCGCACGGTGTAGCGGATCTCGATGTAGAGGGTGCCGCTGTCCGAGGAGTCCAGCGCCACCTCCACCCGGTCCACCAGGATCCGCGGCTCCCAGCGGTCCAGCGCCCGCCGCACCTCGTACGAGATCCGCCCCGCGGTGTCGGCGTCCGCCGTCGCGAAGACGTACCCGTGGATGCCGCAGCCGAACTCCGGCCGCATCGGCCGCTCTCCCGGCGCCGTCCCCAGCACCAGCCGGATCGACTCGCTGATCTCCCGGTCCCGGTCGACCAGCGCGATCGAGCCGGTGGCGTCGGTCCGCAGCGGGAAGGCCCAGCCCGCCCCGACGAACTGCTCGGGCATCTCACCGCCCCCCGACGAACACGGTCGGCGCGCCGCTGCTTACCGACGCCTGGCAGCTCAGCCGGTCACCCTTGCGGGCCGCCGGGAACCCGCCGATCAGCACCCGGCCGGCGGCCGGCGGCGGCGGGGGCACGGCCGGCAGCGCCAGATTGGTCAGGGTCAGCGTCATCGGCATGTGCAGGGTGCAGGTGTGCACCGTGCCCACCACGGCCGCCGGCTGCCCGCCGATCCGTACCGAGGTGACGCCCAGCAACGGCCCGGGATCCACCGGCAGCGCGGGCAGCGCCTGCCCGCCGGGCGGGCCCACGGTGCCGGTGGGAACCCCGGGCACCACGGGGGTGTACGTGTGGCTGGTGGTGTCTCCCAGCCTCGCCGCCTGCGGCATCCGGTCCTCGGTTCTCTCGCTCTGGCCGGCCGTCACGACGGCCGGCCTTCAGTTCAGATGGATCGTCGCGGCCTTGACCGTGACGTCGGTGGTGCCCCGCACCGAGACGCTGCGCCCGGTGAGCTTCAGCTCCCCGCCGCCGGCGTCCAGGGTGATCCCCTCACCCCGCACGGTGACCTGCTTGCCGGCCGTCACCGTCACCGTCCCGTCGCTGTGCACGGTGATCTCGGTCCGCTGCCGGTCCAGGTGGACGGTCAGCCGGTCGTCGCCGCTGCGCAGCCGCACGCCCTGCTCGGCGTACGCGCCGTCCAGCAGCTCCAGGCGGTCCCCGCTGCGGGAGGCCAGCGAACGCCGGTTGACCCGCCCGAGGCCGTCGGTCAGCGGGGTGGCGTCGGGCGAGGGCAGGTCGGCGCCGTTGTAGAGGCCGCCGATCACGTACGGGCGGTCCAGCAGCCCCTGTTCGAAGGCGACCAGCACCTCGTCGCCGATCTCCGGGCAGATGAGCCCGCCGCCGCGCACCCCGCCCAGCTGAACCGTCCGGGCCCAGTCGCTGACGTACGCCTCGCCGCCGCCCGAACTGTCCGACAGCCAGGGGAACTTCAGCTTCACCCAGGCCTGCTTCTCCTGGCCCCGGTAGCCGGAGAGCGGCGTCTCACCGGGCTTCATGATGTCCACCACCACGCCCGTGGCCACCGAGGGGATCCGGGCCGGGCGGGCCGCCGCCGAGGCGCCCGAGGCGAGCCCGTACCAGCTGCGGTCCTGGCGGCCGCTGACCGTCAGCCGGGTCTCGTAGCCCAGGCCGCGCAGGTCCGCGTGCACCGCCGCCGTGATGGTGTACTTGCCGTCGAAGGGCGCGCCCGCCCGGCTCAGCGTCACGGGGACACCCACCCGCAGGTGCGGGTTGCCGCGCACGGTGATCTCCAGCTCGCCGAGCGCCGCCGCGGTGTCGGCCGCCAGCGCTGCGGACACCGCCGTCGCCTCCGCCGCCGTCCGGTACGGGACGTCCGCCACCAGCAGCCGGGCGGGCGGGAAGGCCGCCACCGCCTGCTGCGGGGTGAGGCCCAGCTGCAGCTCCGTGCTCGGGGTGACGGGCGTGTCCGCGACCACCGCCGCCTTGCGGGCGACGTCCCAGCCGCGCACCTCCACCGTGGACACCTGCCCCACCGAGGACACCGCCGCCCGGACGGCCAGCACGTTCCGGCCGAGCTCCAGCACGAACGGGCTCTGCTCCGGCCGGGTGGCGAGCCCCGGCGCCGAGGTGGCCGGCACCGGGTCGCGGAAGTGCAGCAGGCCGTCCGCGACCACCAGTTCACGGCCGTTCTCCACGGCCAGCGTGCGCAGGAACTCCCAGTCCGAGACGTTCGGCTGGGTCAGGTACTCGTACACCGTCCGGGTCGCGTCCACCGTGCCGAGCGGCACGCCCGCCGCCGAGGCCAGCTGCACGGCCACCTCGGACGCGGTGCTGTTGCGGTAGCCGGCGATCCGCCGGCCCCGCTGCAGCCGGTGCGAGACGTCCAGCGCCCGTACCGTGGTGAAGCTGCCCGCCCCGTCGAACTCGGCCTCCAGGGAGACCACCTCGCCGGTGAACAGCGGCAGCAGCGCGGTCTCGTCGCCGGGCTTCACCTGGACGGTGAACTTCCCGCCGACCGTGATGCCGGTCTGCGCCAGCAGGTCACGGCCCGGATCGAGGAACCGCACCACGGCGACCGCCGGCAGCCCCCCGCTCTCCTGGACCTGCACCTCCATCGGCATCCCCGGCCACGGCGCGGGCAGCGGCCCGGGGCAGCCGATCACGAACGCGTTGGTGTTCGCACCCAGCGACATCGCCCGCTACCCCGCCCTCGACTCGGCCGCCGCCGGCACCAGCAGCTCCGCCCCCGGCCGCAGCCGCATCGGGTCGTCGATGCCGTTGGCCTCCGCGATCCGTCGCCAGGCCGTCGCGTCGCCGTACTCCTGGTACGCCAGCAGCTCCAGGCTGTCGCCCGCCACCAGGCGGTGCACCCGCCGCGCGTTCAGCGCCCCCGAGGTCGGGTTCTGCCCCGGCGTCGGCTCCCCGGACTCCGTCACCTGCACCTGGCAGGTGGCCCGCAGCGGCCGCCCGCTCGGATCGAACAGCGAGTACGTCGCGCTCACCTGGCCCAGGTACCCGAAGAACTTCACGCTCTCGAAGGACCCCCAGGCGAACATCACCCGGGGCGCGCTCGGCGCCTTCGCGGCGATGCTCGCCGGCGTCGGGGCGCACCAACCCAGCAGCGTCTCCACCGACTTGGCCACGCTGTCGTCCCGGGTGGCGGTCGCGTCCAGGAACAGCTCCACGGTCAACTGCCGCGGCTGGGCGCCCATGAACTCCGGCACGCCGGTCTCCTCGCCGCCCCGGATCAGGTTCTGCCGCCACTGCGCGCCCTTGCTCAGCGACAGCGTGTTCGGATTGAACTGGAACCTGATCTCCGGACCGAGCCGGCCCCCCGGCGGGGCCCCGGGCTTGGGCGGCGGCTCGTACGCGGTGAGCGTCGCCTTCGAAGGGGTGGTCTGCATCGGCTGCTTCTCCTGGGTCCGCTGCTGGTGGTCGCTCGTGGGTGCCGTCGGGCGGGGCCGGCCGGGGGCCGGTCAGAGGAAGCCGTGATGGGCCAGCTCGATGCTCTCGGTGGCCACCTCCGACCGGGACGGATCGAAGGACGGCCCCGTCCAGCGGACCACGATCACCTCCCGCAGTGCCCAGGTGGCCAGCACCGGACCGGCCGTCAACTGCGGTGTCAGCGCGGTGATCTGCGCACTTCCCCGGGTCACCTGGGTGGGCAGCGTGGCCAGGAACCGGGAGACCTTCGCGGTGTCGGGGGTGAGCCCCCGGGAGAGCGTCACGTTCGGGTACGTGATCCTGGTCGGCAGCTGCCAGACGAAGGAGTTGTTGCCGCCCTCGGCGCGCTGCTCGACCTCCACCTCGGCACCGAGCCCGCTGCACGTCGAGAAGTCGCCCAGGTCGATCCCGCTGATCTGCAGCTGGAAGTGGACGCTGGTACCGGGGTAGGGGAGGGTCACGGTCGGGATCTTCCTGTCAAGGGTGGGACGACGTACGGGGGTGCCCGGGGCGGGCCCGGCGGCCCGCGCTCGAACGGGCCCCGAGGGAGCCGGACCGGGACGGTCCTGATCCGCGCGGGCCGGGTGGCGGGGGCGCCGGCCCTGGCGTCCTGGTCACCGGCCGCCGTCCAGCCACCGTCCGCCGCGCTCCCGGCCCAGCCGCAGCTCGGACCGGAACATCCGCCCCAGCGGTTCGGCGAGCCGGCGGGCCAGGTCGTCCAGGTGGCGGCGCTCCAGCGATTCCAGCAGCAGGGCCGGGTCCGGCGGTGGGGCCGTGGACGAATCCTGGCTCCCGCCTCGGCCGGCCGTCGGCTGTCCGCCTGGCGGCCCGCCGGACGGCCCCGGGCCGGCGGTGCCTCCGGCGCTGTCTCCGGGGGTGGGGGTGACGGGGGCGCCGAAGAGTCCCACGGTGGTCGAGCCGCCGGCCGGCCTGGCGACGACGGCCGGGGACGGCTTCGACGCCGGTCCGGGGCCGGGTCCGGGGCCGGACCCTGGCTCAGGGCGACGCTGCACGACCACCGGGCCGACGGCGCCCGTCGTGCCTGCTGTGCCTGCTGTGGCGGCCGCCAGGCGCTGAACGGTCGGTGCCGACTCCGGCGGCCGGGGCGGGGCGGGGGGAGCCGGGACGAGCACCGGGGCAGGGGTGTCCGCTGCCGGACCGGCCCAGGGGCTCGCCGCCGCACGGGCGACGGTCGCCGACAGCGGCACCGGCGGCCCGCCGGTCCAGCCGACCCGCCGCTGGGCCGCCGCCGGCAGGACGGACTCTGCGCCGGCGGCGGCCGCTACCGGTACGGCGGGCCGTACCGGTGCGGCGGGTGCGGCGGCGGGGGGCAGAGTGGAGCGCTGGACCGTCGGGCGGAGCGCGGACGGGGACCGCGGTGGCCGCGCGGCGACGGACGGCCGGGCCGGTGGTACGCCGTCGGTGGACGTGGACGTGGACGTGGACGTGGGCGTGGGCGTGGACGTGGGCGTGGCGGTGGGGGTGGACGGCGGGCCCGGGACGGCGGTGGGTGCCGGCCCCCCGGCTGCCGGGCCCGGCGCGTGCGCGCGCTGGACCGGCGGTGCGCCGTGGACCAGCGGGGTACCGGGGGCCGGCGGCGCGGTGCGGGGTTCGCCGGTCGGCCGGGCCCCGCGGTCCGGGCCGCCCTCCGGCCCGCGGCGCAGCCGCTGGACCAGGCGCCGTCCGCCGCCCGGGACGGGAGTCGGGTTCGGACGCCCGGGACCCGCGCCGGGGGCCGGATCGCCTGCCGCAGCCCGGGGCGAAGCGGTGGTCGCGGAACGGCCCGGCGGCGGAGTCCGCTCACCGGCGCCTGGTGTCCCTGGTGTCCCTGGTGCCCCTGGCGCCCCTGGCGCGCCGGCGGTGCCGGGCCTCGTGCCGGTGGTGACGTGGGTGCCGCCGCCCGCCCGGCGCTGGACGAAGCGCGAGATCCCACGGGCACGGTCGGGCCGGCCGCCCTGCGGCGACGCGGCGCCCGGTACGGCGGCGGAGGTGGCAGTGGATGTCGCGGCGGGCACGGCAGGGCCGTCGGCCGGTGCGGTGTGCGGTGCGGACGGGCCGCGACCGTCGGCCACGGAGGGCCCGCCGTGCGGCGGACGGCCGCCGGACCGCGCGCGCTGCACCGCGGTGGTGGCGCCGTCCGGGGCAGGGGCCCCGCCGGTCGGCCCGACGTGCGGGGTGCCGGCCGCTGCCGGGGGCCGGACCCACCGGAGCGGGACCACGGCGGGGCCGGCCGAGGCAGTGCCGACGCCCGGCGCGTTCTCACCCTGGAGCAGCGGGGACAGCGGCCGGTCCGCCAGCAGCTGCACCACCGGGGCAGGGGACGGGGCAGGGGCAGGGGCAGGCGTCGGGACGGCAGCGCCCGGGGCGCCGGGCGGGCCGCCGCCGGAGGAGGAGGTCGGCGTCGCGTCCCGGGCCTTCGGTGCCGGAGCCGCGCCGCTCCCGCCCGCCGCCGGGCCGTCCTCGGCCCTGTGCCGGACCAGCGGCCGGTCCGCCCCACCGGGGGCGCGGTCCGGGACGGCCGCAGGGCGCACCGTCGGTCCGGCTGCCGGCCGAGCGGCGGAGGCCAGGCCCGTCGACGGTGGCGTCGGAACCGGGTTCGAGGCCGGCTTCGAGGCGGGGTTCGAGGCCGGCTTCGAGGCGGAGCGCTGAACGGCCGGCACCCCCTGTCCGGTACCGGCCAGGGCCGGACCGGTGGGCACGGCGGCCGTACCCGCCCGGGCACCCGTCGCCGGCGGCAGGGTGCTGGGGGGCAGGGCGCTCGGGGGCAGGGCGGTGGGCGGCAGGGCCGTCAGCGGCTCGCCGAGCCCGGTACGTCGGCCGGCACTGCGCTGGACGGGCCCGACCGGCCCGACCGGCTCGGCCGGCCGGCCCGACGGGCTCGACGGGCCCGCCGGGCGCGGCCCGGGCGAAGACGCCTCGGAGCCGGGTGCGGCGGCCGGGGCCGGCCGGTGCGAGGGCTCCGGGGCGGGTCCGCCGAGCGTGCTGCGGACGGGGTCCGCGGGCCCCCGGGGGATGGGGCCCGCGGAGTTCTGGGGGGACGGCCCGGCCGCCGGCCTCGGCAGGGCGCTGAGCCGGCGCGGTGGGACCGGCGCCTCGTGCACCACGGACAGCGAGCCACTCGCCCCCGCCCCGCCCGCCACGGCACCGCCGCCGGCGGGCGCACCGGAGCGCGGCGCACCGGCGGCGGAGCGCCCGGTCGCGCGGACGGCCGCCCGCTGCACCGCGAGCCGGGGCAGCGGCATCGCCGGACCGGGCTGAGCCGCCGGCTGCTGAGCGGGCGCGACCCGTGGGCCGTTCGGGACGTGGGGGCTGTTCGGGACGTCAGGACTCTTCGGGCCGCGAGGGCCGGCCGCCCGGCCGCTCCCCGGTGCCGCCGGGGCGGCGGCCCAAGGGCGCCCGGGTGCGTCCGGTGCGGCCGGGCCCGCCGACCCCGACAGCCCGGACGTACCCGGCCGGCTCGACCGCTGGACCAGCGGCGCGGGGGCCGCCGCCGGCGAACCCGCCGACCGCTGCGCACCGCGCCCGCCGCCGCCGCGCCCTCCGCCACCAGGCCCGCCCGGTGCCCCGCGGTGCCCCGAGCGGGCGGGGCCGGACACCGTGCCGTCCGCCGGCCCGTACGCCGGGCCCTCGGCGAAGCCGTCGCCCGGGCCGTCGCCCGGGCCCGGCTCCTCCGGGCGGACCAGTGGCAGGCCGTCGTCCGCGGCACGCCGGAGGGCCTGGCCGGGGACGGGCCGCAGCAGGCCGTGCAGCACGCCGGCGGGTGCCTGCGGACTGACCAGATGACCCATCCGGCCGTGGAACATCGGGTTCCGGCGGGTCGCCAACCGCCCCTCGAAGGCGGTCGGGTCACTGATCAGGGCCGGCGTCGCCGCCGCCCGCTGCACGACGGGCAGCTGCCGCCAGGCGCCGGAGGCCGCCCGCTGCCCGTCGGCGGTCCCGCCTGCGGCGCCCCCGTCCCCAGTGGCCGTACCGCCGGAGCCCGTACCGCCAGGACCCGTACCGGCCGTGCCCGCCAACGCCGTGCCCTCCGGGCCGGGGAGCGCCGGAGCGGGCGTGGCAGCCGCAGGCTCGCCCGTCGGGCGGCGCCGCCCCAGCCGGTCCCGCAGTGCCACGATCCCTCACTACCCTTCGTTGATACGTGCGTTGATCCGGGCGATCTCCTGCACCCAGCGGATCCGGTCCGGGTGGGTCAGGTCGAGCAGCCGGTCCTGCTCCCAGTGGAAGTGGTAGGCGATGTACGCGATCTCCTCGTACAGGCGGTCGGTCGCGTACGTCACGATTCCCCCAGGCGCCCCCCGGCGAGGTCGACCTCGAAGGGGGACTCGCAGGACGGGCAGGTGACCGCCGCTCGGGTGTGCCCCTCCGCGTTGATCCGCCGGTAGAAGTCCTGCAGGAAGGCCAGGTCGGAGGCGAACAGCTCCTCCACCACCTGGCCGCCCGGGTCGGTGAGGCTGCCGATCCGGGTGATCACCGAGCCGAGCAGGACGACCGTCAGGTACGCCGGGTTGTTCTTCACCCGCAGGTCGATCAGCGGCATCAGTTCGTCCCGGGCGGTGGCCAGGCGCATCGCCCCGGTGCGGTGCAGCACGCCGTTGTGGTCCAGGTACCCCCGGGGAAGCTCGAACTCGAACTCCGTCCGGAACCGCTCCGGCGGCGCCGCCGGAGCCGGGCGGGCCGGCACCGGGGCGGCGAACCCCTCCTGCTCGTGCTCCGGGTACTCGTCCTCGTCCGGGCGGACGGGGGCCCCGGCGACGGAGCGGCGCCTCACTTGAGCTCGACGTCTTCGAAGACGACGGTGACCTTCTCCAGGGCGGCCTGGGACTCACCGGCCTTGAGGTTCGGCCCCTCCCACTTCTTCACCCAGGCGTTCTTCAGGTTGATGGTGCGCACCGGGTTGTTCTCGGTGTCCTTGACGATGATCGACAGGGACTGCCGCGCCCCCTTCACGTTGCCCTTGATGAAGGACTCCTCCAGCCACTTGGTGAACTCACCGCTCGCGCCGAGCCCGCGGCTGATGGTCACCTCGCCGCCCTTGCGGGCGCCGGCGAGCTTGCGGACCACCAGCTGGCCGCTCCTGGTCACCTCGAAGTGGTCGATGGCGTCCAGCTCGAAGGAGAGTCCGCTGACCTCCTGGACCGTCTCGACCTCGTACGCGCCCAACTGCACGGTGAAGATGTGGGTCGCGATCGCCATGCCGGCTGTGTCGGCCATGTGCGGTTACCGCCTCTCTGCTCTTTCGGTTCGGACCACCCCGGGGGCCACGGCGCCGTGCTCGGCGGCGCGGCCCCCCGGGGGAGGGGACTGCTACTCGTTGACCAGGCTGGTGCTGTCGGAGAACTGCGCCAGCCGGAAGACCACGAACTCGGCGGGCTTCACCGGGCAGATGCCGATCTCGCAGACGACCTGACCGAGGTCCACCGACTCCGGCGGGTTGGTCTCGGCGTCGCACTTGACGTAGAACGCCTGCGCGGCGGTCGCCCCGAACAGGGCTCCGCGCCGCCACTCCTCCAGCAGGAAGGCCGAGATGTCGCGCCGGATGCCGATCCACAGCAGCTCGTCGTTGGGCTCGAAGACGGTCCACTGGGTGCCCAGCAGGATCGACTCCTCCAGGTAGTTGAAGAGCCGTCGCACGTTGATGTAGCGCCAGGCCGGGTCCGAGGCCAGGGTGCGGGCGCCCCAGACCCGGATGCCGCGGCCGGGGAAGGCCCGGATGCAGTTCACGCCGATCGGGTTGAGCAGGTCCTGCTCGCCCTTGGTGACGTTGGTCTGCAGGTCGATCGCGCCGCGCACCACCTCGTTGGCGGGTGCCTTGTGCACACCGCGCTCGGTGTCGCTGCGGGCCCAGACGCCCAGCATGTGGCCGCTCGGCGGGACGAACCGGTTCTGGCCGCTCGCCGGGTCGAACACCTTGATCCACGGGTAGTACAGCGCCGCGTACTTGGAGTCGTAGCCGGCGCCCTCCTGACGCCACTCGCGCACCTGGCGCGGGGTCAGGTCGGGCAGCGGGTCCAGCACGGCGACCCGGTCGCCCATCAGCTCGCAGTGCGTGATCATCGCCAGCTGGACGGCCTTGACGCCCTCGGCGTCGATCTGGCCCTGCTGGTGCGCGGCCATCAGGTCCGGCACGGCCAGCATGGTGATCTCGTCGATCGCCTCCAGGCCCGCGAAGCCCGTCCGGGCCTCCGCGTCACCCACGTACTCGGCGACCGAGATCCCGGCCGGGACGACCTCGGCCGGTCCGGCCGGCACCGCGAGGGTCAGCGTCTGCTTCTGCGGGCGGGTCAGCGCGCCGCTCGCCGTCGCCGCCTCCTCCACCAGGATCAGCGCCGAACGCTCCCGCACCTGCGTGACCACGTAGTTGCGGGCGCTCTTCTTCGCCGACACGTCGAAGGTCTCTACCGGCCTGCCGGCCTGCGCGACCACCAGCTTGAAGCGGTCCTCGGCCGGCGCCTCGCCGTCCGCGTCGGTCACCTCGACCGTGATCTCGCCCTCGATGCCGGCCCGGGCCGCGACCCGGAACGACCCCAGGGCCACCGGCTCCCCGGTCGCCAGCTCCTTCGGAGCGACCCGCCCGCCCTTGGTCAGCCCCGGACGGCCCGCACCGCCCTCGGCCGCGACCTCGGCCCCGACCCGCACCACGTACGCGATGCCGCCGCCGTTCGCGAAGTACCCGTACACCGAGTGCGCCAGGTACGAACCCTCGACGAAGCCGCCGAACAGCTGGACGTACTGGCTCCAGGTCGTCACCAGGCTCGGCGTGTGGAACGGACCCTTCTCGGCGAACCCGACGAAGGCGGCCACGGACGTCCCGACCCCCTCGATCGGGCGGGGCCCGCTGTGGACCTCCTCCACGTACACCCCGGGCGACAGGTACTGCGGCATGCTCGGCACTCCTTCGACGGTGGCTCTGGTCCACCACGAAGCCTGTCCCCTCCAGGGCGCCGGGTGAACGGCTGTCCGTCACCCGTCGGGGGCAGCGTGAACTGCCCGATCGGGCAGCGGGCCGGCCGTCCCGCCGGCCCGCTCCGGGCCCGTGAGCCCCCCGCTGCTCCCCGCCCCGTACGGCCCGGGGCATGAATTTCCCGTTCCTCGTCGTCCGATCCTCGGAGGCGTACCGGGTCGGCCTGGTGATCTTCTCGTGCTTGGGGACGACCTTCCGGAGCGCTGCGTGCGCGGCCTCGACGGCCTTGGGTCCGGATCGGCGACGGTGGCCTACTTCAGCGCCTCGTACGCCGCCCTGAGTTCGCGGTACTGGTCCGGGTCCACGCAGTACCGGGCCCACTCGTCGAACCCCGCCCCCGGGTCCCGGCCGCGGCGGCGTTGCCCACCGACCGCTGCAGGAGCGCCGACTCGGCCGGTGCCCCGGCCACCGCCTGACCGGGGTCTTCGTCACGGATCTTCACCGGTGTCTCCTCGGTCGATCGGGGCGTTGACGGCCGGGGGCCGGGGGCCGGGGGCCGGGGGCCGGGGGCCGGGGGCCGGGCCCGCCGCACGCGTCCCGCCCCGCGGCCCGTCCGCCGTCACACCCACGTCCCGAACTCGCCCGCCAGCACCAGCCGGCCGAGCTTGCGGTACTCCCGCCGGACGGCCGCCATCAGGTCCGCCATCGACACCGGCCGGCCCGCCTCCGCCGCCAGGTAGGCGGCCGTCACGGCGCAGGCCCGGATCGAACCCCCGGCCAGCTCGAAGCGGGCGCAGAAGGCCAGGTCGAGATCGTCCGCGCGCGGGACGTCCATGCCCAGCGTGCGGTCCCACAGTGCCCGGCGCTGCTCCGCGTCGGGGACGGGGAAGTCGACGATGACGTCCAGCCGGCGGGTGAACGCCTCGTCCAGGTTGGCCCGCAGGTTGGTGGTGAGGATGGCGATGCCGTCGAAGGACTCCATCCGCTGGAGCAGGTAGGCGCTCTCCATGTTGGCGTAGCGGTCGTGGGCGTCCTTCACCTCCGAGCGCTTGCCGAAGATCGCGTCGGCCTCGTCGAAGAGCAGGATCCCGTTGACACCGGCCGCCTCGGTGAAGATCCGCTCCAGGTTCTTCTCGGTCTCGCCGACGAACTTGTCCACCACCGTGGAGAGGTCCACCACGTAGAGGTCCAGGCCGAGATCGGCCGCGACCACCTCCGCCGACATGGTCTTGCCGGTCCCGGAGTCGCCCGCGAACAGGGCCATCACGCCGCGCCCGCGCCCGCCGCCCGGCCGCATCCGCCACCGGCCCAGCACCTGGTCGCGGTGCCGGGCCCGGAGCGACAGCTCGCCCAGTTCCCGGCCGGTGGCCTCCGGCAGCACCAGGTCCGCCCAGCCGACGGCCGGCTCCACCCGGCGGGCGAGGCGCTCCAGGCCCGCCGCGTTCTGGCTCCGGACGCCCGCCCGCAGGTGGCGCAGCGCGACCGGCGCGCCGCCGGGGGAGTCCGGTCCGGGGCCGCTTGCTCCGGTGCCCGTCCCGCTGTCCGTCCCGCCGCCCGCTCCGGCGTCCGTCCCGCCGGCGTCCAGCAGCGCCTGCCGGCGGGCGGCGGCGGCCGCCCGGCGCACCTGGTCCGGGGTGAGCAGATAGGGCGCCAGGGCGTGGGCGAGGTCCAGCTCGGGGTCGACGGGGGCACCGTCGAGCGCCGCCCGGAACAGCTCCGCGCGTTCGGCGGGGCTGAACTGTCCGGCCGTCATCAGCAGCGGGCTGTCGTCGGCCCGGAGCGGATCCCAGGCGTCGGTACCGGTCAGCAGCACGGGTACCGGCAGCCGGGCCAGCTCCCGCAGCAGCCGGGCCGGCTCGGGGCGGCCGGCCGCCTCCAGCGCCTCCACCGGCCCGGCCACCAACCCGCCGCCCAGCAGCCGCACTTCGCGGGCCAGGACGGGCAGTACGGCCTCCGGGTGAGGTTCGGCGGCCAGGGCCGCCAGATCGAGGCAGAGCGCTGGGCGGCCCGCCGCGGCCAGCGCCGCGACCGCCAGCGCCGAGGCCGAACCGCCGGGCCGCTCCCGCAGGTGGGCCAGCCTCACGCCGGCGGCCAGTGCCGAGGCCAGCTGCCCGGCGCCGGCGACCTCCGAGACCTGCACCGGCCTGAGCAGCCCCCGCAGGGCCGGATCGGTGGCGGTGTCCCCCAGCAGGTGCGCCGTCACCCGGTCCGGGACGCGCAACGACCTTCCGAGGAAGGGCCGTTCGCCCTCCTCCACCAGCAGCAGGCCGCCGGCCAGCAGCGGCGACCCGGGGGCCAGCCGGGCCCGGGCGGCGGCGTCCAGCGGCGGCACCCCCAGCAACTCGAAGGCCAGCGCGGCGCCGGCCCGCCGTCGCGACACGTCGTCGTTCAGGTAGCCGTAGAGCGGCTCGAACCGGGCGTCGGCGTCCGGCAGCAGCGCGATCAGGAGCAACTCGACGTCCATGGGGGAGAGTTCGAAGCTCCGTGCCAGGGTTCGCAGCGGCAGCACATCACCCCGGGCCTCCGCCCGGTCAGCCCGGGCCTCGGCCTCGTCCCGTGCGGACACCCACTCCGCCGGCTCCTCCGTGGCGTCGATGCCGCCCGGCCCGTCCACGCCGTCCGGCCCGTCCACGCCGTCCGGCCCGTCCACGTCGCCCGGGCGGCCCGGGGGCCTGCGCGCCAGCAGCCCGTCCGCCGCCTCCGGCGACAGGTACATCCCCCGGAAGGTGTCGTCCGGCTGCGGATCGACCGCCCGCCGGGCCTCCACCGCCCGCCGCACCCGCCGCTCCACCAGGGCCAGCCGGCGCATCAGGTACGCCGTCCCGGGCCCGCTCACCGCGCGATCCCCCCGGGCTTGGCCGCCCGCGCCGCCGCCCCCCGGGCACGCCGGGCCCCCAGCGGCTCCGCCGCCCGCGCCGGCGTCGGAGGCTCGTCCTCGAACCGCGGCCGCCGCAGCTCGCGCGCCGCACCCTCCCCGCCGCCCGCGTCCGTGACGCTCAGCAGCAGGGCATCCGTCACCAGCGCCGTCGGCAGCCTGCGCACACCGGCGATCGGCGCCGTCACCACCAGATCCAGCGAGGGCTTCAACTCCCCGCCCAGGGCCGACCACAGGTCCGCCGGCCCCCGGCCGCCGGCCCACGGCGCCGCCACCGTGCACGGCAGCGGGAGCCCCAACTGAGCCAGCGCACCGGTCAGTCGCTCCGGCTCCAGCGCGGGCCGCCCGATCAGGCCCGCCAGCAGGACGGACAGCAACCGGTGCTCGTCCTGCGGCCGCTTCGTCCAGGCCGTCACCAGGTACGACAGGGCGAACCACCGGGGTGGCTCGTGCTCCGCCAGCAACTCGCCCCTCGAGGAGCCGAGTTCACGCCTGCGGCCCTGCTCCCGTCGGGACGGGTCCTCCTTGATGTCGTACAGGAAGACGTTCACCGTCGGGGCGTTGCGCCGCGCCGCCCACTCCCGGGTCGGCGCGTCGAACAGCACCTCCACACCGGTCGACCCCAGGATGTCCGTCCCCAGCAGGGCGGACAGCGCCTCGTCCACCTCGTGGATCACGACGAACCGGAGGTCTTGCGGCCGAAGAACTCGACCTCGGCCACCGCCACCTGCTTGCCCGCCGCCACCCCGAAGGCGCTGCGCAGCACCAGCCGCACCTTGGTCACCCGTCCCGCCCGGAGCTTCACCCGCTGCGCGCCGTCGCCGGTCAGCTCGACCTGCCGGGTCACGGTCTTCCCGTCCACATCGGTGATCAGCAGCTCCAGCTGGCGCGGCCGCGCCTGGGCCAACTGCTGCGCGACGTCGGCGGACGCGCCAGGGGTGATCACCAGGTCGAGCAGCCGCACCGGCCGGCCGAAGCCGGCCTCCAGCCACTCACCGGCACTGTCGCCCTCGATGCCGGTGCCCCACCAGGAGTTCGAGATCTTGTCGATGGTGAGTTCGGGTCCGTGTCCCTCGTACGACCTCGACGCGGTGACCGCCACAGGATCGATCGGCACCCGCTTCGCGAAATGGTCGTTCACCGCGTCCACGGCGGGGCCGGCCCAGATCAGCCCGGCCACCAGCACCAGCACCACCAGGCCGGCCAGCAGGGCGAGCCGCGCCCTCCGCCCGAACCCCCGGCGCAGCCGGGGTCGTTGGCCCGCCCACGGGGCTTCGCCGCCGTCGCTCCCGAGCAGCCGCCGCCACCAGGGGAGCGGCGCCGCCCCGCCCTCGTCCCGGGTGGCGAACTGGGCGCCGCAACGTCGGCAGAAGTGCCGCTCCGGCGGGTTGGAGGTGGCGCACCACGGGCAGGTGGCACCGTCGAACTCCGGCTCCTCGGCGGCGCCGCGGACCCTCGGCCTGGCCTCCTCCGGGCGGCCGGGCAGCACCGGGGCCACCGCCGGGTCGGCCGGCGGCGCGGCGGGCGGTTCGGCGACCGGGACGAGCAGCGCCCGCGCCCGCTCGGTGGCCGCCGGACCCGGCGCCGGGGCCTGCGCCGAAGCGGCCGCCTCGGCGGGGACCGGCGGGAGTTCGGTGGTCTCGGCCTCCCGCTCCGCCGGGCCGCCCGCCGCCGTGGCAGGCACCGCCGCGGAAGGTACCGCCGTGGGGGAGGCAGGGGAGGCGGTCGGGCCGGCGGCGGCAGCGGGGGTGGTCGTCAGGGCCGCCGCGGCAGGGGCACCGGCCGCGGCCACCACTGCCGCCGGCCGCTCCTCCGCGGGCCCGGGCTGCGCCGTCCAGCTCAGGAAGGCCCCGCAGTCCTCGCAGAACGTGCGCTCGGACGAGGCCTCGGCTCCGCAATCCGCGCAGGTGCCTCGGGCCGGACGGGCTGGGGTCTCGCTTGCACTCACCGGGGTGGATCCTCTCCGGCGCGGCTGGAGCCGCTGCCGGGCCACAGCATCCCCGCCCCGGCCGGCGCCCACCAGGGACGTTCGGCCGCCATCGGGGGCGGCCCGCACTGCCCCTTCGGGCAGCCCCGCGCTCCCGCCCGGCCGGCCCGGTGTCACCCCGTCCACCGCCGCGTCGGAGGAGACGGGGCCGGTGGCGGTGGCGGTGGCGCGGGCGGGCCAGCGGCACCGGCGGCGCGGCCCTACCCCAGCGCCGCCGTCATCCGGGCCACCTCGCGGCCCAGCACCAGCGCCGGGTCGACCCCGCCCGCCGGGCTCCAACGCTCCCAGGCCCGAGCGCGCAGGTAGGCGTCCACCGCCAGCGGCAGCTCCTCGGCCGCCACCCGCTCGGCGGCCCGCAGCGCGGCGGCCTCCCGGCCGGTCCGGGCCCGCCGGCCGAGTTCGGCCAGCAGCTCGCCCACCCCGGCCGACCACGGCAGGTCGGCATCGGCGAGGTACGCCTCCAGCTCCGCCAGCGTGGCCCGCAGCGCGGCGCCGGGCGCGGCGACCGGAGCGGCGGGCGGGGCCGGCACCGGCGGTGCGGCCGGGGCGACACCGGCCGTCCCCGGCCCCGCCAGCACCGGGTCCCCGCCCAGTACGGCCGCCAGCTCCGCCTCCACCTCCGGCGACAGCACCGAGCCCGCTGCCCCGGCCCGGGCGGGCGCGGACCCGGCCTGCGCGCCGCCCACCGCCCCGCGGTTCGCCCCGCCGCCGGCCCCGCCGCCGGCCCCGCCGCGGGGGCCGCGCCCCGGAGCCAGCAGCGCCCCCAGGCCGTACAGCCCCGCGACCGCCCCCGGCCACCACGGCCCCGCCACCCCCGTGAAGTGCAGCACCAGGCCCAGCGCGCCGCCCGCGCACCCGGCCAGGTTGCGCGCCGACTCCAGGTAGGCCAGCAACCGGTTACTGGTAGCCACGGATCTCCTCGAACGCGCCCTCCAGCGACCCCGTCCCGTCGAACAGCTTGCCGCCGGTCACGTCCGCGATCCCCTGCAACTGCCCCTTCGCGGCGTCGCCGAACAGGATCGGGAACACCGGCACCGCCCGCCCCGAGGACGGCAGGCCCTGGTAGAAGGCCTTGAAGTCGTCCGCCGACGCGCCCTCGTTGCTCTCCCCGTCCGTCATCAGCACGATCGACGTGAACCGGTCGTCCTTCGCCGTCGACTGCTGGCGGTCGATCACCCGGTACGCCTCCTCCAGCGAGCTGTAGACCGCCGTCCCGCCGTCAGCCCCGAGCGCCTGCACGTCCCGGTCGATCGACGCCAGCTCCGCCCCGGAGTTCTGAGCCGGCACCGAATGCGTCTTCGTGGACTTCACCCTGGACGCGAAGGAGATCAGCGTGACCTCCTCACGGTCCCGGAACCGCGTCGTCCCCCGGGAGTCGTCCGAGCCCGTCAGCCGCGCCATCGCCGACTTCAGCGAGGCGAGCCGCCCGCCCGACATCGACCCCGAGGTGTCCAGCACGTACACCGTCCGCGACGGCCGCCGCAGCTCGTTCTGGTACGAGGCCAGCAACCCGTCCGCGACCGCCTTGCTGCCCGGGAACGGCAACTCGCGCCGCCGGTCCGCCGGCAGCCCCGCCGCCGGCGTCACACCGGGCGTCACCGGCCGCCGCAGCGTCGTCTCCGAGATCCTCCGCTGCACGTCCTCCTTCAGCAGGTAGGCGGTCAGCCGCTGGAACGACTCCCGCTCCCGCTGCCCGGCCGAGGCCAGCAGCGCCAGCGGGTAGTCCGCCGACACCACCCCGTCCGTCGGGCGCACCACCGTGAGCTGCGCCTCCGCCGGCAGGGTCCGGTTCAGCGACAGCAGCACCGACTCGTAGTTGACCAGCGCCCCGATCCGGCCCGGCTCGGCCCGGCCGTACGCCTGCGCCAGCCAGCCGGACGACCCCGAGGTCAGCTTCTGCCCGGCGAAGAACTGCTTCAGCGCGGGGGTGGCCTTCTGCACGTCCGCGTCGGTCAGCGCCGAGTTGGCGCCCGAGAACGCCGAGGCGACGGCCACCAGCGCCGAGAAACCCGAGTTGGACCGCGTCGGGTCCGCCATCCCGTACGAGAGCCTCCCCGCCGAGGCCGCGTCGGCCACCTGCGCCCAGGTCACCCTGGACCCGTCGCCCCAGCCCAGCTCGCCCAGCACCGAGGTACGCACGCCCACCGCCACCGGCGAGACCATCACCGGGCTCTCGGTGGCCAGCTTGGCCTTCCCGCCGTCGTCCAGCCGCAGGTAGTGGTCGGACGGGAACCAGACCGCGTCGTACTTGCCGTCCGCCCGCCCCGAGGACACCGCGTCCGCGCCGTCCAGCGACCCCGTCCAGGCGAACTGCACGCTCACCCCGGTCGCCTTCCTCGCCTCCTCCAGCACCGGAGCCATGTCCTGGAGCTCACTGCCGGCCAGCACCCGCAGCACCCCCGCCTGCGCGGTCGGCGCCACCGGGTCCCCGGACGTCCGCACCGGCCCCGGACCCGCCGAGGTGCACCCCGCCACCAGCACCGCCAGCCCCGCGAGCAGCACCCGCCCCGCCACGGTTCGCATCGACACCGTCACCCCCCTCACTTGCCCTTCGCCGCGTCGACCAGCTGGTTCAGCACCCTGACCGCCGGCACCGGCGCCTGCTGGATCCCCGCCGCCGACAGGTCCGACGCGAAGACCGGTCCGGCCTTCGCGTTCAACGCCGCCCCGAACGCCCCCGGGTCACCCTGCGGGCGGAACCCGTAACGGACAGCCAGCGCCCGCAGCTTGGCATCGTCACGCAAAAGATCGGCCAGCTTCTTGCCGTTGTCCGTCAACCCGACCATCGTGTGGTCACTGGAAACGGTGGTGTCCGGGTACAGCACCACCAGATCCCCGGTCGGCCGCCCCTGCGCCGTCAACGCCGCCACCTGGGACTCGTACACCAGCACCAGCGGACTCCCCACGTTCGACAGGAAATCCTTGAACGGGCCGTCACTGCTGGTCTTCTGGTCACCCTGCATCGCGGTCACCTTGCGGACCAGGTCCTTCACCCGGCCCACCCCCGCGTCGTCCGACACCACCCGCCGCTCGTTCGCCAGGTACGACACCTCCGCCAGGTGCAACGCCCCCGAGGACGAGGTCGCCGGATCCGTCGTCGTCACGTACACCGCGCCCGCCAACTCCGCATGGCCCGCGACATCCTTCAGGTCCGACCAGTTCCGGTCCCGCCGCACGGCGTCCAGATACTGGTCCATCTTGAACGTCCACACACCCGACTCGGCCCTCGCCGCCAGCCCGTTGCTGCGCAACACCTCCGCCACCGGCGCGTGCGCGATCACCACCAGCGGCGAGTAGAACGGCCGCACCGGCTCCCCCGAGACCTTGTGCCTCGCCCGGATCTCCTCCGCCGGCGACAGACTCGCCGGGAACGCGAAGTCGTTGCCGCTCAGATCGGCGTCCGCCATCTGCCACGAACCCGTGGTGATCGCGTCCACCCGCAGGTGCTGCGCCTTCAGCTCCGCGACCACCTCGGGGTCGGCGAAGAACTCCCGCTTCTCGGAGCCGATCACGCCCTTGACCACGGTGATCCCCCCGTCGCCGGCCGGTGCCCGGTGCAGCACCGCGAACAGCACCCCGCCCAGCAGCACCAGCGCGGCGAGCACCCCGCCCACACGTCTCATGGCGAACGTTTCCCCCTTGACCTCGCCCTACGGGATCCCCGTCGGATCCGAAGCGTCCCGCCGGGCCGGGAGCGCGGGCGGAATGGGGGGTGAACCAGGGGTGAACAAGCCTTCACGGAACGGCATCAGAAGCGTCCGCCGGCGGCGGGCAACTCACCCTCACAGCAGCTGAGGTCACGATGTGTCAGATTGTTCAACGAACCTTTCGGCAACGGTCATGAGGCCGACCGATGGAACGTCGTTGTTACGCGCCGGTAATGCCTACGCTCAGCAGTATGCGCCGAGCAAAAATCGTCTGTACTCTCGGGCCCGCCACCGACTCGTACGACCAGATCAAGGCCCTGGTCGACGCCGGCATGGACATCGCCCGATTCAACCTGAGCCACGGCTCCCAGATCGAGCACGAGGAACGCTACCGCCGGGTCCGCAAGGCCGCGGACGAGACCGGCCGCAGCGTCGGCGTGCTCGCCGACCTTCAAGGCCCGAAGATCCGACTCGACACCTTCGCCGACGGGCCCGTACTTCTCGAACGCGGCGACGAGTTCACCATCACCACCGAGGACGTCACCGGCGGCCGGGACATCTGCGGCACCACCTACAAGGGCCTCGCCGAGGACGTCTCGCGCGGCGAGCGCATCCTGGTCGACGACGGCCGGGTCTGCCTGGAGGTCACCCGGGTCGACGGCCCGCGCGTGCACTGCACCGTGGTCGAAGGCGGCCTGGTCTCCGACCACAAGGGCCTCAACCTGCCCGGCGTCGCCGTCTCGGTGCCCGCGCTCAGCGACAAGGACGTCGCCGACCTGCGCTGGGCCCTGCGGACCGGTGCCGACCTGATCGCCCTCTCCTTCGTCCGCAGCGGCCGCGACATCGAGGAGGTCCACCGGGTGATGGCGGAGGAGGGCCGGTTCCTCCCCGTCATCGCCAAGATCGAGAAACCGCAGGCGGTCGACAACCTGGCGTCCATCGTCGACGCCTTCGACGGCATCATGGTGGCGCGCGGCGACCTGGGCGTGGAGATGCCCCTCGAACAGGTCCCGCTCGTCCAGAAGCGCGCGGTCAAGCTGGCCAAGCGCAACGCCAAGCCGGTCATCGTCGCCACCCAGATGCTCGACTCGATGATCAACGCCTCCCGTCCCACCCGCGCCGAGGCCTCCGACGTCGCCAACGCCGTCCTGGACGGCACCGACGCGGTGATGCTCTCCGGCGAGACCTCGGTCGGCAAGTACCCCACCGAGACCGTACGGACCATGGCCCGCATCATCGAGGCCTCCGAGGAGGAGGTGCTCGCCGCCGGCCTCCCGCCGCTGACCACGAGCAACAAGCCGCGTACCCAGGGCGGCGCCGTCGCCCGCGCGGCCGCCGAGATCGGCGACTTCCTCAACGCCAAGTACCTGGTGGCCTTCACCCAGAGCGGCGACACCGCCCGCCGGCTCTCCCGCTACCGCTCGCCGATCCCGGTGCTCGCGTTCACCTACGAGCAGTCCGTCCGCAGCCAACTGGCCCTCACCTGGGGCATCGAGACCTTCCTCGGCCCCTTCGCCCCCACCACGGACGAGATGGTCGAGCAGGTCGACGCGGCCCTGATCGGCCTCGGCCGCTGCCGGAAGGGCGACATCGTCGTCATCACCGCCGGCTCCCCGCCCGGCCTGGCCGGCTCCACCAACCTCGTCCGGGTCCACCACGTCGGGGAACTCGACAACTGATCCGGACTTCGTACAGGCGTACGCGGGCGGCATCCCCTATCGGGGGAGTGCCGCCCGTTCGCTGCGTCCGAGAGGCGGTTTCTGCCCTGGCGAGTTCATACCATCCGTGTTATGACTTGGGGAGAAGTAGAACTGGAACCCGAGGTCCGGGACTGGATCCTGGGACTTGCGCAGGATGGCCAGGAGACCGTTGCCTTCTACGTGGACCTGCTCGAAACGCGTGGAGTACTGCTTGGCGAACCTCACACGAGGCAGCTCGATGGCAAGCTACGGGAGCTTCGTTTCCATCTGGTCGAGCTGGACATGCGGGTGACGTACTGGATTGCTCCCGGGAGGCGAATCATCTTGTTGACGGTGTTCCGCAAGACGCGGATGCGTGAGGCCGCCGAGGTTGATCGGGCAAGGCGGGCGATGCGGCGGTGCATCGCGGAACAGCACACACTCGACGAAGAGGAGCGGACAGCATGACCGAACGCACGTCATGGCGTGAGATGCGCGAGGGGATCCTGGGTCGGCCGGGCGCGGGTGCGGCCTACGAGGCCGCCAGGATCAGGTTCGAACTCGGCGAAACCGTGCGGTTGCGCCGCGAGGCACTCGGTATGACCCAGGCGCAGCTCGCAGCGGAGGCCGGAATGCAGCAGCCGGCGGTGGCCCGCTTCGAGGCGGGTGGGACGATGCCGACCATCGTGGTGCTGGAGCGGCTGGCGCTTGCCCTGCAGATGAGGCTCACCGTTGAGATGGAGCCGCTGGAACGGGCTTCCTGAACGGGGGCCCTCGGACGGGTGAGTCCACTGCGGTGTGCATGCCGTGCCGCGGCTCGTTCCGAGCTCTCACCCGAAGGTATGAAGATCGACTGCTGCCCCGTAGGCCTTCAAATCGAAGGAAAAGTACCCCGGGTGGGATTCGAACCCACGCTGGATGGTGTTTGAGACCACTGCCTCTACCGCTGGGCTACCGGGGTATCCGCTGAATCGAAGATGGCCCCCGACCCCGCGAAAACAAACATACCGCGTCTGGGTAGGCTCGTGCATGCAGTACCCCGCCGGAACGAGGAGCCCCGTGAGCACCGCCGACGAGCAGCCTGAGCCGCTTGAGACCTATTCGTCCCAGATCACCCGGATTGTCATCGCCGAGGACGAGGCGCTGATCCGCCTCGACCTGAAGGAGATGCTCGAAGAAGAGGGTTATGTCGTCGTCGGCGAGGCCGGCGACGGTGCGACGGCGCTGAAGCTGGTCGAGGAGCTCCGGCCCGACCTGGCGATCCTGGACGTCAAGATGCCCGTCCTGGACGGCCTGTCGGCCGCCGAGCAGATCCACGCCGCGCACCTGGCGCCCGTCCTGATGCTGACCGCGTTCTCGCAGCGCGAGCTGGTCGACCGGGCCAGGGACGCCGGCGCGATGGCGTACATCGTGAAGCCGTTCAGCAAGAGCGACCTGGTGCCCGCGATCGAGATGGCGGTCTCCCGCTACACCGAGATGCGGACGCTGGAGGAGGAGATCGCCGACCTCACCCAGCGCCTGGAGACCCGCAAGCTGGTGGACCGCGCCAAGAGTGTGCTGCAGACGAAGTTCGGGCTGACCGAGCCGGCCGCGTTCCGCTGGATCCAGAAGACCTCGATGGACCGCCGGATGACCATGGCCGCCGTCGCGGAGGCCGTGATCGAGGAAGGCGTCGCGCAGGACAAGAAGAAGGCCGAGGAGGCCGCCCCCGAGGCGTGACCGGGGGCGGCGCAGCGCGAAGGGGCCCGGTCCAGGTGGACCGGGCCCCTTCGCGCGCCGCCGGGGTGCTAGTCCTCGCCGAGGTAGGACTTGCGGACGGATTCGTCGTTCAGCAGGTCGGCGCCGGTGCCGGTGAGCACGATCTGGCCGGTCTGCATGACGTAGCCCTGGTCGGAGAGCGAGAGCGCCGCCTGGGCGTTCTGCTCGACGAGCAGGATGGTGGTGCCGGAGGCCTTGAGTTCGACGATGGTCGCCATGATCTTCTGCATCATGAGCGGGGAGAGGCCCATCGAGGGCTCGTCGAGCATCAGCAGCTTCGGCTGGGACATCAGGGCCCGCCCCATGGCGAGCATCTGCTGCTCGCCGCCGGAGAGGGTGCCGGCGGCCTGCTTGCGGCGCTCGCCCAGGATCGGGAAGAGGCCGTAGGCCCGCTCGACGTCGGCGGTGATGCCCGCCTGGTCCTTGCGGAGGAAGGCGCCGAGGAGGAGGTTCTCCTCGATGGTCATCCGGGGGAAGATGTGCCGGCCCTCGGGGGAGTGGGCCAGGCCCAGCGACACGATCTTGTGCGCGGGGACGGTGTTCAACGGCTGCCCGTCGAAGCTGATCTTCCCCGCGGTCGGCCGGAGCAGACCGGACAGGGTGCGCAGCGTGGTGGTCTTGCCGGCGCCGTTGGTGCCGATGAGGGTGGTGACCTCGCCCCGGTTGACGGTGAAGCTGATGCCCTTGACGGCTTCGATCTTGCCGTAGGAGACGCGGAGGTTCTCGACCTCGAGGAGCGCGGTCACTGGTCGGCCTCCGTGCTGGCTGCTGCGCCGGTGCCTTCGAGCGGGGCACCGAGGTAGGCGGTGATGACGCGTTCGTCGTTCTGGACGGTTTCGCGGTCGCCTTCGACGATCTTCTGGCCCTGGACGAGGACGGCGGTGCGGTCGCAGAGGTTGAAGATGAACCGCATGTCGTGCTCGATGACCAGGATGGCGATGCCGCGGTCGCGGATGGCGAAGACGAGTTCCTCGGCGGCGCGGGTCTCCTGGGGGTTCATGCCGGCGGTGGGCTCGTCCAGGAGGAGCAGGCCGGGGTCGCTGGCGAGGGCGCGGGCGATCTCCAGCTTGCGCTGCTCGCCGTAGGGGAGGTTGCGGGCGAGGTGGTCGGCCTTGGCGGCGAGGCCGGTGAACTCCAGGAGTTCCATGGCCCGGTCGTGGCTCTCGGACTCGGCGCGGCGGTAACCGGGGCCGCGCAGGATGGCCGAGAAGAGGCCTTCCTTGGTGCGGCTGTGGCGGCCGACGAGGACGTTCTCCAGGACGGTCATGTTGGCGAAGAGCCGGATGTTCTGGAAGGTGCGGGCGATGCCGGCCTGGGTGACCCGGTGGGGCTTGGGCGGCAGCAGGGTGCCCTTGTAGCTGACGGTGCCCTCGGTGGGGACGTACAGGCCGGTGAGGCAGTTGAAGAAGGTGGTCTTGCCGGCGCCGTTGGGGCCGATCAGACCGATGATCTCGCCTTCGGAGACGGTGAGGTCGACGTTGTTGACGGCGGTGAGGCCCCCGAAGCGCATGGTGACGCCGCGGACGTCGAGGAGGGTGGTCCCGGCGGGGGCCGGGGCGGTGGTGGTGGTCATCTCGGTGTTCACGCCCCTGCCTTGGTGAGAGGTACGGCGTCGTCCTCGGGTGCGGATTGTGCGGGGATCACCGGCTCGTGGAACTCCAGCTGGTTGCGCCGGTTGGCGATGAGGCCCTCGGGGCGGATGCGCATCAGGATGATGAGGGCGACGCCGAAGGCGAGGAGCTGGTAGTTGGAGAGGAACTCGAGCTTCTTCGGGATCAGGAAGAGCAGGGTGGCGCCGACCAGGGGGCCGCTGATGGTGCCCATGCCGCCGAGGATGACCGCGGCGAGCAGGAAGGCCGAGTTGGGGGGCAGGGCCTCGGCGAAGGTGTACTGGTCGGGGGTGACGGTGTAGCTGACGTGGGCCTGGACGGTGCCGGCGAGGCCGGCGAGGCAGGCGCCGAGGGCGAAGGCGAGGAGCTTGAGCCGGAAGCCGTTGATGCCCATGGCCTCGGCGGCGGTCTCGTCCTCGCGGATGGCGACCCAGGCGCGGCCGATCCGGGAGTTGCCGACGCGGGCGAAGACCAGCACGACGACGGCGGTGATGATCAGCATCAGCAGGTAGTAGTTGGAGAACCGGCCGAGTTCGATGCCGCCGACCAGGTGCTTCTTGCCGAGGTCGAAGCCGAGGATCTGCAGGTCGGGGATGCGCGGGATGCCGTTGGACCCGTTGGTGACGTTGGGTCCGGTGGTTCCGTTGAGGTTGTTCATGGTGATGCGGAAGATCTCGCCGAACCCGAGGGTGACGATGGCGAGGTAGTCGCCGCGCAGCCGCAGGGTGGGGGCGCCGATCAGGACGCCGAAGACCATGGCCGCCGCTGCGCCGGTGAGCGCTGCCGCCCAGAAGGGGAAGGCGACGTGGATGGGCGAGGCGGGGGAGCCGGAGACCAGGGCGGCGGCGTAGGCGCCGACGCCGAGGAAGGCGACGTAGCCGAGGTCGAGCAGGCCGGCGAGGCCGACGACGATGTTCAGGCCCAGGGCGACGGTGGCGAAGATGAGGATGTTCGCCGCGACGGAGGTGTACTGGTCGCTGGTCTGGGTGAACGGGAAGGCGGCCGCGGCGGAGAAGGCGGCGCCGGTGGCGACCGGGCGGTGCTTGACGGTGAGGGCGCGCAGGCGCTGCAGCAGGCCGGTCTTGGCGAGTGCCGCGACGGTGAAGCCGGTCAGGATCAGGTAGCCGGTGAAGAGTTCGCCGTACTCGGTGTCGATGCCGAAGGTGATGGCGAACAGGCCGATCGCGAAGGCGGCGATGATCAGCAGGACCTCGACCCAGGAGGGCAGTTCGCGGGCCGGGGGGAGCTTGCGCTCGATCTTGGCGAGCCGCAGGGTCCGGGTGATCAGGTGGTGCACCGGGTAGCCGATGCCGGCGGCCAGCAGCCACCGGTAGTCGGGCTTGCCGAGGCTGTCGGCGGTCCGGCGGTCGAGCGGCAGGCCGAGCGCGCCGGTGACGGCGAGCAGCGAGGTGAGCCCGGCCAGCCAGCCGCCGGGTTCGAGGTTGGCGAGGCCGCCGAGGTCGACCGCGATGGCGATGATCGCGAACCAGCTGACGGCGGCGGTGCCGAGGGCGGCCAGCAGGATGCCGTTGTTGCCGCCGGCGGGGCTGGTCCAGCGCAGGCCGGGGATGCCGTAGCGGGCGAGGGTGAGGACGGCGGTGATCAGGCCACCGATGAGGGTGAGCCACTGGAGGCCGGCGGGGGAGCCGTAGAAGGTGAGGTCGCCGGGGAAGTCGGCGGTCCAGGTCCAGGCGGTGAGGGCGGTGCCGGCGGTGGCGACGGCCGCGAGGACGGTGAAGACCCGGGCGGCGCGCTCCGGCACGGGGATGACCGGGGTGATCTCTGTGGTCATGGTGGTCACGCCCTGTCCGCGACGCGCTCGCCGAGCAGCCCCTGGGGCCTGACGAGGAGGACGACGATGAGGAGTACGAAGGCCCAGACGTCCTTCCAGGCGCCGCCACCGAAGAGGTGCATGCCCGGGATGTGCTGGACGTAGGCGGTGGCGAGGCCTTCGGCGAGGCCGAGGGCGAGGCCGCCGAGCATGGCGCCGTAGATGTTGCCGATGCCGCCGAGGACGGCCGCGGTGAACGCCTTGAGGCCGAGGATGAAGCCCATCCGGAAGTCGACCTGGCCGGTGCGCAGGCCGTAGGCGACGGCGGCGACGGCGGCGAACGCGGCGCCGATGGCGAAGGCCATCACGATCACGCGGTCGGTGTCGATGCCCATGAGCTTGGCGGTGTCGGGGTCCTGGCTGGTGGCCTGCATGGCGCGCCCGGAGCGGGTGCGGGCGACGAACCAGCCGAGGATGAGCATGCAGATCGGGGCGGCGATGATCAGGAAGATGTCGCTGCGCTGGATCGTGACGGAGGCCAGCTCGAACGGGTCACCGGGGATCTTCGGGAAGACCCGGGCCTTCTTCGCGTCGGGGTAGAAGGAGAAGACGAGCTGCTGGAGGACGATCGAGAGGCCGATCGCGGTGATCAGCGGTGCGAGGCGGGGGGCGCTGCGCAGCGGCCGGTAGGCGAAGCGTTCGGCGCCGACGGCGACCAGGGTGGACACCAGGATGCCGGCGATCAGCATGAGGGGTATGGCAAGCCAGAGGGTGGTGCCGCCGGGCAGGGCGAGGTAGGCGGTGAGGGCGCCGAAGCCACCGACCATGAAGATCTCGCCGTGGGCGAAGTTGATGAGCTGGACGATGCCGTAGACCATCGTGTAGCCGATCGCGACGAGGCCGTAGAGGGCGCCGAGAATCAGGCCGTTGGCCAGCTGTTGCGGTAGATCGTGCACCGCTGGGCCTCCGTTGTGCGTTGTCCGCGTGGGTGGGGGATGTGGGCGCGCGCGGGGGCACTCGTGGCGCCCCCGCGCGGGTGGTTCGGTTGGTACTGCCGGCTGGTGCGGGTCAGCCGGCGAAGGTGCCGGACTTCTCCACGGCCCACTTGCCGTCCTTGACGGCGTAGACGGTGAGCTGCTTGTTGGTGGTGTCACCGAACTCGTCGAAGGAGACCTTGCCGGTCACGCCGTCGAAGGAGATCTTCTGGACGGCCTCGACGACCTTCTCGCGGGGCTTCTCGGGGAGCTTGCCGCCGTTGGCCGCGACGACGGCCTTGACGCCCTGGATGATGGCCCAGGCGCTGTCGTAGGAGTAGCCGCCGTAGGTCTCGTAGGCGTCCTTGTAGCCGGCGGCCTTGTAGTCGGCGATGAACTTCGCGGCGGTCGGGAGCGCCTCGACGGGCAGGCCGACGGCGGTCGCGAGGTCGCCCTGGCTCTTCGGGTTGAGCTTGATGAAGTCGCCGCTCTGGATGCCGTCGCCGCCCATCAGCGGGATGTTGGCGCCGGCGTCCTTCAGCTGGAGCGAGAGCGGGCCGGCCGCGGGGTACTCGCCGCCGTAGTAGACGGCCTCGGCGCCGGAGGCCTTGACCTTGGTGGCGATCGCGCTGAAGTCGCGGTCGTCGGGGTTGACGTGCTCCTCGCCGACGATGGTGCCGCCGAGCTTGGTGTACTCGCCCTTGAAGGTGGCGGCGAGGCCGGCGCCGTAGGTCTTCTGGTCGTCGATGAGGAAGACCTTGGTCTTCTTGGCGTCCTTGAAGAGGTACTGGGCGGCGAACGGGCCCTGCACGGCGTCGGTGGTGGCGGTGCGGAAGTAGGACTTGAAGGGGCGGGCCTTGGTGCCGGTGGCCCACTTCTCGCCCTGGGTGAGGGCGACGCCGGTGTTGGCGGGGGAGATCTCGACCAGGTTGGCGTCGTTGAAGATCTGCTGCATCGACTGGGCGACGCTGGAGTTCAGCGGGCCGACGACGCCGATCACGGAGTTGTCGGCGACGAGCTGGGTGGCGTTCTGCTGGCCGGGGGCCGGCTTGGCGGTGTCGTCCAGGGCCTTGATCTGGAACTTGACGCCGGGGACCTCGTTCTTCTCGTTGGCCTGCTTGATGGCGAGGTCGACGGAGTTCTTGATCCCGAGGCCGAGGGCGGAGAGGTCGCCGGTGAGCGGGGCGTCCACGCCGATGGTGACGGTGGTGGAGGCGCCGCCGGCGGTGTCGCCGGCCTTCTTCTCGTCGCGGGAGCCGCAGGCGGAGAGGCTGAGCGCTCCGATGACGGCGATGCTCACGACAAGCGCTGAACGATGACGCACGAGGGTCCCCTTCTGTCAGGAAGCACGGCGCCTGAAGTGGCGGGTGCCGGGTCGCGCGCTGGGGCCAGGCCCAATCCGGTGGCGCGGTGACTGGCCGTGACTCTAGATGCCCGTGGGCGCCTCGTGGAGGGGTGTGGGCAGGCTGTGATTCTCTTGTTATGCGTATCGCGGGCCGGTGTCTCAGGATGTGGCGCTTCTCGGCCGTCCGAGCCGGTGCTACCGGGGGGTATCTCGTGTGGTGATCTGATGTAAGGCTCAGAAGTGCAGGTGACTGCTGGTGTGTCCGCTTACCGGACGTCACTGTCCGGCGCACTGGCCCCGGGCACATGCGTCCGGATATCGGACACGGGGTGGGCGGCGCGCTGTTTTTCGGCGAGGTGGAAGGCGTGGTGCGGGTCGAGGTGCCGGCGGGCGGCCCGGATTGCCTGCATGTTACGCAGCGTTACATCCAGGAACGGAAGCCCGGTCTCCGCAGGCATCGTGGGGCGGTCGGTGGCCACGGGCCGGGCTCCCGCCTCCACGGGCTGACCGGGGGTCACCCGCGGCGGCGGGGCCCCGGCCGGGCCGACCGCGGGCCCTTGCCGCGGCCCGGGGTCGCGCCCCAGCGTCCGCGGCGGCCGGCAGGCCTGCGGGCAAAGGCGTCTGACGCCGGGTCGGGCGCCGGTGGCGGCGGTGCACCGGGCCCGTCGCGGGGGCCGCCGGGGCACGGCGCGGCCGCCCACCGTGCCCGCGCCCTGTTCCGGACATGCCGACGCCCCCTTGTCTGGACCAAGGGCCTGCCCGGGTGGGGCAGTTGCCAAACGCCATGGTCGAACAAGAGGGCGACAGGAGGGGACGGGGCAGTGCTACAGGTCGCGCAGCATGCAGGTCAGCCGGCAGCTGGTGATCCGCCGGCCGGTGTCGTCGGTGATCGCGATCTCGTAGGTGGCGGCGGTCCGCCCCTTGAAGACCGCCGTCGCCACCCCGGTGACCAGGCCGGTGGTGGCCGAGCGGTGGTGGGTGGCGTTCAGGTCCACGCCGACCGCGTAGCGTCCCGGGCCGGCGTGCAGCATCGCACCGATCGAGCCCAGCGTCTCGGCCAGCGCCGCCGAGGCGCCGCCGTGCAGGAGCCCGTACGGCTGCTGGTTGCCCTCGACCGGCATGGTGCCCACCACGCGGTCCCCGGAGGCCTCGACGACCTTGATGCCGAGCCGGTCGCCGAGGTGGCCGCCGGAGAAGGTGGAGGGGTCGACGCCGAGCTTGGCGAAGTGGTCCAGGACGTCCTGCGGGACGTCCAGGACGGGGGCCGGGTCGGTGGGGGCAGCGTCGGTCATGGGAGCTCCTGCCGGTCGGGGGTCACGTCATCGTGCTGCTGTGATCGTACGACCGCCCTACCCGGCGGTAGCGGCCGCGCCCGGCGGTGTCGCGGCGCCCCGCCCCCGCCCTCGTCCTCGCGTCCGTTTGTCGGTGGCGGGCCATAGGATCGGTGACCGGCAGTGGAATCGGCAGGAACGGGACGTTGACGTGGCTACGCAGAGTACGGGTAAGGGCGCGACGGGTGGCGACGGGGCCGGCCCGCGGCCCCGGCTGATGCTGCTCGACGGGCATTCGATGGCCTACCGGGCCTTCTACGCACTGCCCGTGGAGAACTTCAACACCTCCACCGGCCAGCCCACCAACGCGGTGTACGGCTTCGCCTCGATGCTCGCCAACACCGTGCGGGACGAGCAGCCGACCCACCTCGCGGTCGCCTTCGACCTCTCCCGGCAGACCTTCCGCTCGGCGGAGTTCCCCGACTACAAGGCCAACCGCGCCAAGACGCCGGACGAGTTCAAGAGCCAGGTCGGCCTGATCGGCGAGCTGCTCGACGCGATGAACGTCCCGCGGATGACGGTCGAGAACTTCGAGGCCGACGACATCATCGCCACCCTCGCCACCGCCGCCGCGGCCGAGGGCTTCGACGTCGACATCGTCACCGGCGACCGGGATTCCCTCCAGCTGGTGAGCGAGCGGGTCACCGTGCTCTACCCCACCAAGGGCGTCTCCGAGCTGACCCGCTACACCCCGGAGAAGGTCGCCGAGAAGTACGGCGTCACCCCCACCCAGTACCCCGACCTCGCGGCCCTGCGCGGCGACCCGTCCGACAACCTGCCCGGCATCCCCGGCGTCGGGGAGAAGACCGCTGCGAAGTGGGTCAACCAGTTCGGCTCCTTCGACGAGCTGATCGCCAACGCCGACCAGGTCAAGGGCAAGATCGGCGAGAAGCTCCGCGAGCACCTCGACTCGGTCAAGCGCAACCGCGTCCTCACCGAGCTGGTCCGTGACGTCGAACTCCCGCTCACCGTCGCCGACCTGCAGCGCACCGCCTTCGACCGGGAGGCCGTCGGCCAGCTGATGGAGTCGCTGGAGTTCCGCAACAGCAACTTCCGCGACCGGATCTTCGGCATCGACCCCGGCGCCGCGCAGGAGGCCGCCGAGGCCGAGGTCGCCCCCGGCATCGAGGTCGACGGCGACCTGCTCACCGAACCCGGCGCACTGGCCGGCTGGCTCGCCGAGCACGCCGCCGGCGCCGCCGACCCCGTCGCGCTGGCCGCCGTCTACACCTGGGGCCAGGGCGAGGGCAGCGTCCAGGAGGTCGCGCTGGCCGCCGGCGAGGCCGCCGCCTGGTTCGACCCGGCCAAGCTCGGCGAGCAGGACGACACCGCCTTCACCGCCTGGCTGGCCGACCCGCGGCGCCCCAAGGCCCTGCACATCGCCAAGCAGGTGATGCGGGCCTTCGCCGAGCAGGGCTGGCAGGTCGCGGGCGTGGTCGCCGACACCGCACTCGCCGCCTACCTGGAGAAGCCCGGCCGGCGCACCTTCACCCTGGAGGTGCTCGCCGAGGAGTACCTGTCCCGCTCGCTGGCCCCCGCGGCCGCCGCCGAGAGCGGCCAGCTCAGCTTCGACGCACCGGAGGAGGACAGCACCGCCGGCGCCCGCGCGCTGATGGTCCAGGCCCGGACGGTGCTCGACCTCGCCGCGCTCTTCGAGCCCCGCCTCGCCGCGGCCGGCGCCACCGAGCTGCTCCGCGACATGGAGCTGCCGATCGCCGCCCTGCTGGCCCGGATGGAGCGCACCGGCATCGCCGCCGACCGCACCTGGCTGACCGGCCTGGAGTCGCAGTTCGCCACCGAGATCCAGCGGGTGGTGGAGGAGGCCCACGCCGCCGCCGGCCACGAGTTCAACCTCGGCTCGCCCAAGCAGCTCCAGGAGATCCTCTTCGGCGAGCTGGCACTGCCCAAGACCAAGAAGATCAAGACCGGGTACACCACCGACGCGGACGCCCTCACCTGGCTGGCCACCCAGACCGACAACGAGCTGCCGGTCATCCTGCTGCGCCACCGCGACCAGGCCAAGCTGCGCACCACCGTCGAGGGCCTGCTCAAGACGGTGTCCCCGCAGGGCCGGATCCACACCACCTTCAACCAGATGGTGGCCGCCACCGGCCGGCTCTCCTCGCAGGACCCGAACCTGCAGAACATCCCCGTCCGCACCGAGGAGGGCCGCGCGATCCGCCGGGCGTTCGTCGTCGGCGAGGGCTACGAGTCGCTGCTCACCGCCGACTACTCCCAGATCGAGCTGCGCATCATGGCGCACCTCTCCGAGGACGAGGCCCTGCTGGAGGCCTTCGCCGGCGGCGAGGACCTGCACACCACGGTCGCCTCCCAGGTCTTCTCCGTCGAGCCGGCCGCGGTGGACGCCGAGATGCGCCGCAAAATCAAGGCGATGTCCTACGGCCTGGCGTACGGCCTCTCCGCGTACGGGCTGTCCCAGCAGCTCGGGATCAAGCCGGGCGAGGCGCAGGGCCTGATGGACACCTACTTCGAGCGCTTCGGCGGGGTCCGGGACTACCTGCACCGGGTGGTGGAGGAGGCCCGCGCCACCGGTTACACCGAGACGCTGCTGGGCCGCCGCCGGCACCTGCCCGACCTGAACAGCGACAACCGCCAGCGCCGCGAGATGGCCGAGCGGATGGCGCTGAACGCCCCGATCCAGGGCTCGGCCGCCGACATCGTCAAGATCGCCATGCTGAAGGTGGACGACGCGCTGCGGGAGGCCGGGCTGGCCTCCCGGATGCTGCTCCAGGTGCACGACGAAATCGTCCTGGAGCTGGCTCCCGGCGAGCGGGAGCGGGTGGAGGCGATCGTCCGCGAGCAGATGGCCGGCGCGTACCCGCTGCGGGCCCCGCTGGACGTCTCGGTGGGCGTAGGCCCGAACTGGGAGAGCGCCGCGCACTGACCGCCCCCGCCGGCCGGCCCGGCCGAGCGCCCGACCGACCGCGCCGCCGTGCAGCCCGCCGCCCCGTCCCCGGTTCGCCGGGGGCGGGGCGGCGGGCTGTCCGGAACCGGCCTGCAATGTCTTGCGGAAAGTTTCCGAAATATATTTCACCGAACCGTTGACGCCACGGAGCCCAGGCGGAAGGGTCGTCACGGGCACTTCGAGCCGTCGCCGCACCCCGCGCCGCAGGGGCCGTACGAGACCGGAGACCCCACCCACCACGGACAGAAAGGCGCCACCGCATGCCTGGACACGCCCCGCCGGTCGCCGACGAGCGCGCAGCACTGCTCGCCTTCCTCACCCAGCAGCGCCAGCTGCTCCGCGTCACCGCGCACGGCCTCACCGAGGAGCAGGGCTGGGCCACCCCGTCCGCCAGCGAGCTGAGCATCGCCGGTCTGATCAAGCACGCCGCCCGCTGCGAGCGCGGCTGGATGAAGCTCGTCCTGGGGATCTCCACCGCCCCGCAGCGCGCGGCGGACGAGTCGGACGCCCCCGAGTTCCTGCCCGCGCCCGGCGAGACCCTGGCGGGCCTGCTGGCCGACTACGAGCTGGCCACCGCGGAGACCGACGCGGCCGTCGCCGGCATCGCCGACCTCGGCCAGGGCGTGCCCGTCCCCCGGGGCGTGCCGTGGTTCCCCGCCGACGTGGAGGAGTGGTCGGTGCGGTGGGTGCTGCTGCACCTGATCGAGGAGACCGCACGGCACGGCGGCCACGCCGACATCATCCGCGAGAGCCTGGACGGCGCCACCCTGTACCCGCTGATGGCGGCGGCCGAGCGGTGGCCCGACCCCTGGTTCGAGCCCTGGGAGCCCGCCGCGCCCGCGGCATCCGCACCCGCCGCGCCGGTCGGCTGACTCCGGCGGACCGTCAGAAGCCCTGCCGCCCAAGGCGGGTCAACCGCGGCCGTCCGCACGGGACGGCTCCGCCCCGGGGCGGTGATCATCCGGCGGCGGGCGGGCAGTAGGCTCCGGCCGGTCCCGCCCGCACACCGGTTCGGCGGGCGGTCGTGGTCGGAGGCGGACGGTATGGCCGGGCTGGACGAGGACGGGCTGGACACGGGCGAGTCGGGCAAGGGCGGGCCGGCCGGACGGCGGGCCCGGTGGTGGGCGGCGGGTGCCGTGGCGGCCCTGCTGCTGGCCGGCGGATCGGCCTGGGCCCTGGCGGGCCCGGGATCGGCGACCCCGGCCGCGCCGACGGTCTCCCGGCCGTCCGACGTGACGGCCCCGCTGCCCGCGACGCCGTCCGGTGCAGCGCCGGGGACGCCGTCAGCGGCCCCGGCCGACAGGCCCCTGGCGGCGCCCGCGGTGACACCCCCGGCCGAGCCCTCGTCCTCGCCGAGCCCGGCCGCGGCCCCCGCGCGTCCGGCGGCCGCCCCGAGCGCCACCAGGGGCCCGTCCCCGAAGGGCGGCGCGACCCGCCGGCCGGACCCGACGACGGTCTCCCCGCTGCCCTGCGGGACCACCTGCGGCACCGGCCGCGCGGTCGAGAACCCGAACTGCGTCCGGAGCCCGGAGACCGGCCAGATCCTGACCTGCGACAAGGTGCAGACCGGTACTCCGCTGCCCCGCCCGCCGGCCCCCGCGTTCACCCCCGGCAACGTGCCTGGTTGACGGGACGACACGTCGGGGTGACGGCCCGCCGGACGGGTGCTGCCGACCGCGCGTCAGGTGCGCGGGTTCAGCCGCCGGGTGGGCTCGGCGACCGTCGGGTCCTCCGGCCAGGGGTGGCGCGGGTAGCGGCCGCGCAGCTCGGCGCGGACGGCGCGGTACCCCTCCCGCCAGAAGTTCGCGAGGTCGCCGGTGACGGCGGCGGGCCGGCCGGCCGGTGAGAGCAGGTGGACGGTAAGCGGGGCCCTCCCGTCGGCCAGCGCCGGCGCGGCGGCCCAGCCGAACAACTCCTGCAGTTTGACGGCCAGGACGGGCCGGTCCCCGGTGTAGTCGACCCGGATCCGGGAGCCGGAGGGCACCGTGATCCGCTCCGGGGCCAGTTCGTCGAGCCGCCCGGCCTCGCCGCTCGCCCAGGGCAGCAGGCGCTGCAGGGCGGCGGCGGTGTCGATCCGCTCCAGGGCGGAGCGCCGGCGGGCCCGGGAGAGTTCGGGCTCCAGCCAGTCCTCGGCCGCGGCCAGCAGGGCCCGGTCGCCGACGTCGGGCCAGGGCGCGCCCAGGGTGCGGTGCAGGAACCCGAGCCGCTCGCGCAGCGCCACGGCCGCGGGCGGCCAGCTGAGCAGCTCGCCGACGCCCTCGCGGGCGAGCCCGTCCAGCAGGGCGGCCCGGACCAGTGCCGGGTCGGGGGCGGAGAGCGGTGCGGAGGAGAGTTCCAGCGCGCCGAGCGACTCGACCCGGCGGGCCGTCAGTTCGCCGCGCCGGCCGCCGGGCGGTGTCGCCCAGCGGACTTCGGCCCGGCCGGTCAGCAGCGGCGCGCCGGCCAGCCGGGCGGTCTCCTCGTCGAGCGCGGCTGCGTGCAGGATCCGGGCCGAGGGCGCGCCGGCGGGCCGGTCGGCGACGGCCACCGCGAGCCAGGGCAGGCCGGTCAGCGCGGTGCCGGGGGCGGTCTCGGCGGCGGTGCCCGAGGCCATCAGGTACGGGCTGCGGGTGCCGGGTTCGGGCTTCTCCACCCGGGCCCGGGCGATCCGTTCGGGGAAGGCCAGCGCGACCACCAGCCCGGCCGCGGTGGCGTCCGGGAGTGCTGTGGGGGGTGTCTCGTCCAGGCTCCGGCGCAGCCGCCGGGACTCCTCGCGCCACCGGCCGGCGTAGGGGTCGTGGCCGCCGCGGACGGTGCGCCAGACGGCGCCGAGGTCGTCCCCGAGCGCCCGCGGCGGCTCCTCGGAGAGCAGCGCGACGAGTTCGGCGGCCCGCCGGGAGCCGACCAGCCGCGCGCCGTCGAGCAGCGCCCGGGCGAGGCGCGGGTGCAGGCCGGTGCGGGCGATCCGGGTGCCGCGGGGGGTGGCGCGGCCCTGGTCGTCGACGGCGCCTAGGGCCTGCAGGGTCTGCCGGGCGGCGGCCATCGCCCCGGCGGGGGGCGGGTCGGGCAGGGCGAGGCCGTGCGCGTCCGGGTCGCCCCAGCAGGCGGCCTGGAGGGCGAAGGAGGTGAGGTCGGCGAGGGCGATCTCGGGGGTGGGGAAGGGCACGGCGAGGGCGTCCTCGGCCTGGTGCCAGCAGCGGTGGACGACGCCGGGCGCCTCGCGGCCGGCCCGGCCGGCCCGTTGCCGGGCGGCGGCCAGCGAGGCCCGGACGGTCACCAGCGCGGAGAGGCCGCGGGCGTGGTCGGTGCGCGGTTCGCGGGCGAGCCCGGAGTCGACCACGATCCGCACCCCGGGCACGGTCAGCGAGGACTCGGCTACCGAGGTGGCCAGGACGACCCGGCGCCCGGCGCCGGCGCCGAGCGCGGCGTCCTGGACGGCCTGCGGAGCGCGACCGTGCAGCTGGAGCACCTCGGCGGGAACGCCGGCGAGCAGCCCGGCGACCCGGGCGATCTCGCCGACGCCGGGCAGGAAGCAGAGCAGGTCCCCGTCCCGCTCCCCGAGGGCGCGGCGGACGGTGGCGGCCACGTGTTCGAGCAGCAGTGGGTCCGTGCGGGTGCCCTGCGGGGGGCGCACGGCGCGCGGCGGGGGCGCCTGGAGGATCTCGACGGCGTGCGAGGTCCCGTGCGCCTCGACCACCGGGGCGGCCCCGCCAAGGTCGCCGAGCAGTCGCGCCCAGGCCTCGGTGTCGGAGGTCGCGGAGGCGCAGACCACCCGCAGCTCGGGCCGCAGGGTGGCCCGGACGTCCAGCAGGAAGGCCAGTGCGGTGTCCGCGTCCAGGTGCCGTTCGTGGCACTCGTCCAGTACCACCGTGTCCACCCCGGCCAGCTCGGGATCGCGCTGGAGCCGCTGCAGCAGCACGCCGGTGGTGACCACCTCGACCACGGTGTCCGGCCCGGCGCGCCGTTCGCCGCGGATCGTGTACCCCACCCGGCCGCCTGGCTGCTCGCCGAGCAGCCAGGCCATCCGGCGGGCGGCCGCGCGGACGGCCAGCCGGCGCGGCTCGGCCACCAGCACCCGGTGGGCCGGCCCGGGCAGCCCGGGCACCAGCCCGGCCAGCGCGAGCGGCACCAGGGTGGTCTTGCCGGTGCCGGGCGGGGCGGCGAGCACGGCGGCGCCGCCGGCGGCCAGTGCCCGCTGCAGCGCGGGGACGGCCTCGCGGACCGGCAGGTCGAGCCAGGCGGGGTTCAGCGGCGCCGGGGAGCCGGTGGCCGGGGGTCGCGGGCCGGCGCTGCCGCGGGTCGAGGGGGTGTCCGTCACGGCCGGGTCAGTCCCGCTGCGAGACGAAGATCGCGGTGCCGGGGAAGAGCCGGCCGCGCAGCGGGCTCCAGCCGCCCCACTCCTGCTCGTGCCCCTCGGGCCACTCGGGCTCGACCAGGTCGAGCAGGCGGAACCCGGCGCCGGTCAGCTCCCGCACCCGGTCGCCGAGGGTGCGGTGGTGCTCGACGTAGGTGGCGCGCCCCTGCTGGTCCTGCTCCACGTACGGGGTGCGGTCGAAGTACGAGGCGGTGGCGGTCAGTCCCTCGACGCCGGGCTCGTCGGGGAAGGCCCAGCGGATCGGGTGGGTGACCGAGAAGACCCAGCGGCCGCCGGGGCGCAGCACCCGGTGCACCTCGCGCATCAGTTCCTCGGTGTCGGCGCTGAAGGGCACCGCGCCGTAGGCCGAGCAGGCCAGGTCGAAGGAGCCGTCCGCGAACGGCAGCACGGCCGCGTCGGCCTGGACGACGGGGACGACCGGGCCGCCGCGCCCGAGGTCGATCCGGCGGGAGTGCTGGAGCTGGCGGTAGGAGATGTCCAGGGCGACCGGCCGGGCGCCGCGGGCGGCGAGCCAGCGCGAGCACTGGGCGGCGCCCGCACCGATTTCCAGGATGTCGGCGCCCTTCCAGGCGGCGGGGTCGCCGAGCAGCCGGGCCTCGCCCTCGTCGAGGCCCTCGGGGCACCAGGTGAACCGGTCGTCGCCGAGGAACTCGCCGTGCTCGTCCTGGTATTCGTCCGCGTTGCGGTCCCACCAGTGCCGGCTGGCCCGGCTGCTCTCGCCGGCCTCGGCCGACCGCCGGAGGGCGTCGTCGTCGTCCTCGTCCGGCAGCGTTCCGGATGCCGGTTCGAGCAGAGGATCAGGGGTGGTGGCCAAGGTGGTAGTGCCCGTCGCGTAGGGTGTCGTCTGCGGAAAGCGCCGCTGCTCCAGAACTGTTCCGTACAGGTCAGGTCGGGAGTGGTGGCATCCGGGGAGCGGGCCCCTGCGGCTGCCACCCTGCACACCGGCTCAGGCCGGGGTGTTCGGGGCGCGGTTGCGAGGATATGGCCTGATCCACACCGGCCTCCACCGTCTCGCCTTCGTTGGCGTTGACCGTGCCTGGCTGTCCCCGTATGCTACAAGTTGCGCTGCGGGCCTGCGCGCCTCGGACGGAGCAGGTCGCGCTCGCATCTGTCGAAGACCCCACGGTCGCAAGACGGACACCGGTTCTCGGATTTTCTGGGAAACACCGGTGCGCCGTGCCTTTGGCTGTCCGGCTTTCGGTGGGAGCGATACGGGCCCTCCGCGTGGCATTACCTACGACTTCATGTCCGTACCGGAGCCCTTTTCCTAATGACGAGCCCCACCGACTCCTCCCTCAGCACCACCCCGCAGGTTGCGGTCAACGACATCGGCGACGCAGAGGCCTTCCTCGCGGCGATCGACGAGACCATCAAGTACTTCAACGATGGCGACATCGTCGAGGGCATCATCGTGAAGGTCGACCGTGACGAGGTCCTCCTCGACATCGGTTACAAGACCGAGGGCGTCATCCCGTCCCGCGAGCTCTCGATCAAGCACGACGTTGACCCGCACGAGGTCGTCAAGGTCGGCGACGAGATCGAGGCCCTGGTTCTCCAGAAGGAGGACAAGGAGGGTCGTCTGATCCTGTCCAAGAAGCGCGCGCAGTACGAGCGCGCCTGGGGCACGATCGAGAAGATCAAGGAAGAGGACGGCATCGTCACCGGTACCGTCATCGAGGTCGTCAAGGGTGGTCTCATCCTCGACATCGGCCTCCGTGGCTTCCTGCCGGCCTCGCTCGTCGAGATGCGCCGCGTCCGCGACCTCCAGCCCTACGTGGGCAAGGAGCTCGAGGCCAAGATCATCGAGCTGGACAAGAACCGCAACAACGTGGTCCTGTCCCGCCGTGCCTGGCTGGAGCAGACCCAGAGCGAGGTCCGCCAGACCTTCCTCACCACCCTGCAGAAGGGCCAGGTGCGCTCCGGCGTCGTCTCCTCGATCGTCAACTTCGGTGCCTTCGTGGACCTGGGTGGCGTCGACGGTCTCGTTCACGTCTCCGAGCTGTCCTGGAAGCACATCGACCACCCGTCCGAGGTCGTCGAGGTCGGCCAGGAGGTCACCGTCGAGGTTCTCGACGTCGACATGGACCGCGAGCGCGTCTCCCTGTCGCTGAAGGCGACCCAGGAGGACCCGTGGCAGCAGTTCGCCCGTACGCACCAGATCGGCCAGGTCGTCCCGGGTAAGGTCACCAAGCTGGTTCCGTTCGGTGCGTTCGTCCGCGTGGACGAGGGCATCGAGGGTCTGGTCCACATCTCCGAGCTGGCCGAGCGCCACGTGGAGATCCCGGAGCAGGTCGTCCAGGTCGGCGACGAGATCTTCGTCAAGGTCATCGACATCGACCTCGAGCGTCGCCGCATCAGCCTCTCGCTGAAGCAGGCCAACGAGTCGCTCGGTGCCGACCCGGCCTCGGTCGAGTTCGACCCGACCCTGTACGGCATGGCTGCCTCGTACGACGACCAGGGCAACTACATCTACCCGGAGGGCTTCGACCCCGAGGCGAACGACTGGCTGCCCGGCTTCGAGAAGCAGCGTGAGGAGTGGGAGCGCCAGTACGCCGAGGCGCAGACCCGCTTCGAGCAGCACCAGGCCCAGGTCATCAAGAGCCGTGAGGCCGACGCCGAGGCCGCTGCCGAGGGTGGCGACGCTGTTGCCGCCGCCGCCGGTGGCTCGTACTCCTCCAGCAGCGACGAGGGCTCCGGCGCTCTCGCTTCGGACGAGGCGCTCGCCGCACTGCGTGAGAAGCTGGCGGGCGGCCAGAGCTGAGCTCTCGCCCCCACTGGTCCCGGCTCGGCCCCGTGCTGAGCTGAGCGCCGGCTGACATGAACCCCCGCCCGGGGAACCGGGCGGGGGTTCATGCGTTGGTGCGGGCCGCGGCCTCCGGAGGCCGGCCGGTGCCGTGGGTCAGTGGGTCAGTGGGGCCGTGGGGCCGTTCACTTATGGGTTCATTATGTGAGGGAATTTTGTGATGAGGGGCTCATCGCACCCCTATGGGCCTTTCATCCCTTAGCGCCTACCTTGGGTTGAGTTGCCCGATCGGGCCCTCACCCGGCCCCTGAAGCAAGGCACCCCCCGCATATGCGCCGTAGCTCCGCAGTGACCACCGACGTTCCTGCGTCCGACGTTCCGGCGTCAGGCGATCCCGAGGTGGGCGGCCGGCTCGCCGCCCTGGGGCGGTTCTGCTTCCGGCACCGGCGCTGGGTGCTGGGCCTGTGGGCCGTGGTCCTGGTGGTCGGCGTGCTGATCGGCGGGCGGGTGTTCGAGGGTACCGTCGCCGGCGCCGCGGGCAGCTCCGAGGCCGACCGCGGGTCGGCCGCCGTCACCGCCGCCGACCCGGCCAAGGGCTCGGTCACCGCCGTAGTGGACGGCGTACCCGTGGAGGACCAGGCCGTACGGGCGGCCGTCACCCGGGCCACCGCCGAGATCACCGCCCTGCCCGGCGTCGCCTCCGTCACCGACACCTACGGGCCGGCGGCCGGTTCCGGCCCCGCCCAGCGCTCCGCCGACGGCAACGCGAGCCTGGTCACGGTCCGGATGACCGACGGCAGCAGCAACGCCCAGCTCGGGGCCGTCACCCAGCGGCTCTCCGGCATCGCCGCCGACGGCGCCAAGGTCACCGTCGGCGGCGACCTGGTGCTCCAGCAGGAGGTCAAGAAGCAGACCGAGCGGGACACCCGGTTCGGCGAGATCGTCACCCTGCCGCTGACCCTGGTGGTGATGGTGCTGGTCTTCGGGGGCCTGGCCGCGGCCAGCCTGCCGGTGATCGGCGCGGTCGCCTCGGTCGGCGGCGCCCTGCTGGCCATGTTCGGCTTCAGCAAGATCATGGACATCGACACCAGCGTGCTGCCGATCGCCACCGTGCTCGGCCTCGGGCTCTCCATCGACTACGCGCTGCTGATGGTCAACCGCTTCCGGGAGGAACGCGGCCACGGCGCGGGCATCGCCGCCGCCGTGGAGCGCACCTCCGCGACCGCCGGCCGCACGGTCGCCTTCTCCGGGCTCACCGTGGCCGTCGCCCTCTCCGGCCTCTTCGTCTTCACCAGTCCGGTGCTGGCCGCGGTGGCCGCGGCCGGGGTGAGCGTGGTGGTGATCGCCGTCGCGGCCGCCCTGACCCTGGTGCCGGCCCTGCTCGGCTTCGCCGGGCGGCGCATCAAGACCCCGACGGCGCCCGTCCCCGACGAGGGCTTCTTCAGTCGCACCGTACGCCGGGTGCGCAGGAAGGCCGTGCCCGTCGCGCTGGCCTGCACCGCCCTGCTGGTCGCCGCCGGGGCGCCGTTCGCCGGCGCCGAGATGCGCAACTCCGGGGCCGCGGTGCTGCCGGCCTCCTCGGCCGGCCGGCAGGTCGCCGAGGCCGTCGACCAGCGGTTCCCGCAGGTCGCGCCGGCACCTGTCACCGTGGTGGTCCGCGGCGGCGCGGCGGTGGCGCAGGCCTACGCCGACGACGTGGTGGCCGGGCTGCCCGGCGTCGCCGGCGTCCGGGCGGTCACCCCGGTGGGCGAGCAGCTCAGCACCGTCGACGTCCTGGTGCACGGCGACCCGCAGGGCGCCGCCGCCAAGCAGGTGGTCAAGGAGCTGCGCGCCGAGCGCGGCGGGCTCACCACCTACGTCACGGGCGGCGCCGCCTCGGTGGTCGACTTTCAGCACGAACTGCTGACCCGCGGGCCCTGGGCGCTCGGGCTGGTCGCGATCGGTACGCTGATCCTGCTCTTCCTGATGACCGGCTCGGTGGTGATGCCGGTCAAGGCCCTGCTGATGAACCTGCTGTCGCTGGGCGCCTCGCTCGGCGCGCTGACGCTGATCTTCCAGGACGGCTGGTTCAGCGGATTCCTCGGCTTCAGCCCGGTCGGCGGCCTGGAGACCTTCATACCCGTCCTGGTCTTCGCCTTCGCCTTCGGGCTCTCGATGGACTACGAGGTCTTCCTGCTCGCCCGGATCAAGGAACTCCGGGACCGCGGGTACAGCTGCACCCGCTCGGTCGAGCTGGGGCTGCAACGCAGCGGGAAGATCATCACCTCGGCCGCCCTGCTGATGGTGATCGTCTTCGCGGGCTTCGCCGCCGGCGACATGCTGATGGTCAAGCAGATGGGCATCGCCCTGGCGGTGGCGGTGGCCGTGGACGCCACCCTGGTCCGCTGCCTGCTGGTGCCCGCCGCGATGACCCTGTTCGGCGAGTTCAACTGGTGGGCGCCGGCCCCGCTGCGCCGACTGCACCGCCGCTTCGGCCTCAGTGAGCACACCGAACTGCCGCCGATCGCCGCGGCCGTGCTCCCGGCGCAGCGCGGTCCGGCCCACGAGCCGGCCGAGATCCAGGCGCCGGCCGAGGTCGAGGCGCCGGCCGAGGCCGCCGCGCCGGGCCGGACCGACGGGCCGGTGGCCGCCGAGGGTCTGGTCGGAGCGGTGACCGAACGCTGAGAGGGACCGCCGGGCGGCGGCCCCGGCCTCCCGCCGAGCCCGGAGCCCGGTTCAGCCGAGGCGGCGCAGCAGCCCGACGCTCTGTCGCAGGACGGCCTGCTCCTCGGGGGTGAGCCGCTCGGTGATCGCGGCCGCGATCTCGCCCTCGCGGCGCGCGCGCTGCGCATGCAGGGCGGCGGTGCCGGCCTCGGTGGCGGCGAGCAGCAGCTTGCGGCCGTCGGTGGCGTGGCGCTCCTGGCGCACCAGGCCGGCCTGGGTGAGCAGGGCCACCGTGCGGGCCATCGACTGGTGGCGCACGTGCTGGCGGTCGGCCAGCTCGCTGGTGGTGTGGGGCCCCTCGCGGACCAGCAGGCCGAGGACGCCGGCCTGGTTCTGCGGCAGTTCGTCGCCCACCCGCAGGGCGCGGACCAGGTTACCGAGGGCGCTCCGCAGGTCGGCGGCGAGTTCCAGCGGGTCCACGGCGGGTTCCGGCGGGTCTACGGGGGTGGCGGATGCGCTCATGGGACCAGCCTACCCGCCGGCTGCTCAGCAGAACTGCACAGTCTTGCTGTATAGTTTTCCCCATGAAGCTGACCAAGCTGGGCCACGCCTGCGTCCGCCTGCAGCAGGGCGACACCACGATCGTCATCGACCCGGGCATGTTCACCGAGCCCGACGCGCTCGCGGGCGCCGACGCCGTACTGATCACGCATGAACACTTCGACCACTTCGTGGAGGGGCGGCTGCGCGCCGCCCTGGAGGCCGACCCCGCGCTGCGGGTCTGGACCAACGGCGCGGTGGCCGCGCAGCTGGACGGCGTCCGGCAGCGGGTCACCGTGGTCGGCGAGGGCGACGCCTTCGAGGTGGGCGGTCTGGGGGTCACCGTGCACGGCGAGTGGCACGCGGTGATCCACCCGGACATCCCCCGGATCACCAACATCGGGTTCACCGTCGACGGGCGGCTGTTCCACCCGGGCGACGCGCTGACCGTTCCGCCGCTGCCGGTCGACACCCTGCTGGTGCCGACCGGCACCCCCTGGAGCAAGGCTTCCGAGCTGATCGACTACGTCCGCGAGGTCAAGCCCGCGCACGCGATCGGGATCCACGAGGCGGTGCTCAGCGAGGTGGGGCAGCAGCTCTTCGGCCGGCTGCTCGGGGAGGGCGGGCCGGGGACGGGCGCACCGCTGCGGCGGCTGGCCGCGGGGGAGCAGGTCGACCTCGGCTGAAACACCGCCGGCCCCGTCCGCCCGTCCGGCCGGCTGGCCGGACGTCCTCCGGCCCGCTGCCCGCCCGTCCGCCCGTCCGCCCGTCCTGCTTCGGCCGGGTCGGACCGGCGGGCGGGCCTCCGGCGTCGCGGCCGCTGCCGGTAGCCTGACGCCATGCTGAAGATCGGACTGACGGGCGGGATCGGCGCGGGCAAGAGCGAGGTGTCCCGGCTGTTCGCCTCGTACGGGGCCGTGGTGGTGGACGCCGACCTGATCGCCCGTGAGGTGGTCGCCCCGGGGACGGAGGGGCTGGCCGCCGTCCTGGCCGAGTTCGGCCCGGGCGTGCTGCGCGCGGACGGCGAGCTGGACCGGCCCGCGCTGGGGGCCCTGGTCTTCGCCGACCAGGACAGGCTGCGGGCGCTGAACGCCATCGTCCACCCGCTGGTCCGGGCCCGCTCCGCCGAACTGGAGGAGGCCGCCGCGCCGGACGCCGTCGTCGTGCACGACGTGCCGCTGCTGGCCGAGAACGGGCTCGCCCCGCTCTACGACCTGGTCGTGGTGGTGGACGCCGCCGACGAGGTGCGACTCGACCGGCTGGTCCGGCTGCGCGGCATGGCCGAGGCCGAGGCGACGGCCCGGATGGCGGCCCAGGCCACCCGGGAGGCCCGGCTCGCGGTCGCCGACCTGGTGATCGACAACAGCGGCCCGCTGGAGGCGCTGGCCCCCCGGGTCCGCGAGGTCTGGGACGAGCTGACGGCCCGCTGACCGTCCGTCGGCCGCCCGGCCCAGCACGTCCGGCTCGACCCCGGCGGTGGCGCGGGCGATCACCGGGGCGCCATCGGGGCGGGGATCTCCGGGGTGGTGTGCGGGGCCACGGCTCCCGGACCACCCGGACGTCCTCCGGCGCCGCGCCGTGCCCGCGCGGGAAGGCGGCGGCGGCCTCGGTGCCGTCGATCTCGAACCGGCCGGCCGGGCGGGCGGACGGCCGGGCGGGCGACCGGTCAGGTCCGGGCGCCGGCCGCCGCGCGGGCGCTGTGCGCCACGGCGGCGGCCGCCAGCGCGCCGATCGCCGGGTGTGCGCGGGTGCCGTCCCCGGCGAGTTCCGGCTGGAACAGCGAGACCAGGAAGAACGGGTGGCCCGGCAGCTCGGCTATCCGCACCTCGCCGTTCTCGTCCGCCCCGCTGAACCGCAGCCCGTGCTCCCGCAGGACGTCCAGGTACCGCGCGTTCAGGCCGTACGCGCAGTGGTACCGCTCCAGCGTGCGGGTGCTGCCGAGGACCCGGGCGGCGAGCGTGTCAGGGGTGATCTCGATGACGCCCTCGTGGCCGACCAGGGAGCAGGTCAGCGGGACGACCAGCAGGTCCTCGTCCTCCTCGGCGGTGCCCGGCCGCTCCGGGGACTCGGCGTGGGTGGCCCGGCCGAGCCCGCAGACGTTCCGCGCGTACTCCAGCACGGCGTGCTGGAACCCGCCGCAGGTGCCGAGGAACGGGATGCCTCCCTCGCGGGCGGTCCGGACGGCGGCCAGCGCGCCGGCCTCGCTGCGGTACGGGCTGCCGGGCAGCAGCCAGATCGCGTCGAACCCGGCCAGGGCGCCGTCCTGGCCGGCGTCCTCGGTGGAGATCCAGTACGCGTCCAGCACCAGCTGCTCGCGGCGGGCCAGCGCGTCGAGCAGACCCGGGATCCGGGCATGCGAGCGGATGCTGGGGGAGCGGTCGCCGACCAGCGCGAGCCGGGCGGTGTACGGCGCGCCGAGGCGGCTCGCCGGTGCGGGAGCCGTCGACGGAAGGACGGCCGGGCCGGGGAAGGGGGTGACGGGAGTGGTCATGCGCCCATCGTGGCCCGAAGAACGAAATCGGCGCCAACGATGATTGCTGACCCAACCATCAGCAATACTGATGGGCATGGAATCGCACCTGCTGCGCACCTTCGTCGCGGTGGCCCGGCTCGGCTCCTTCTCGGCCGCCGCCCGCGAACTCGGCTACACCCAGTCGGCGGTCTCCCAGCAGATCGCCGTCCTGGAGGCGGATCTCGGCGCGGAGCTGCTGCACCGCCGGCCGGTCGGGCCGACCGCGGCCGGCGCCCGGCTGCTGGAGCACGCCGGACCGCTGCTGCTCCGGACGGCCGCCGCGCGGGCCGACATCGCCCGGCTGGCCGGCGCCGGCACCGTCGCACTGGTGCTGGCCGCCACCCCGCTCGCGGTGACCACGGGCCTCGCCGCCGCGCTCGCCTTCACCCGGCAGGCCCACCCCGGACTGGAGCTCACCGTCCGGGTGCTCGGCCGGCCGGACGTGCCGGTGGCCGTCGCCACCGGCGAGGCCGACCTCGGGCTGACCGACGGCATGGCCGCGCCCAGCGACCCGCTGCAGTTGCCCGACGTCGGCCCGCTCACCGGCGTGGCCGTCGCCGAGCAGCCGATCGCGGTCGCGCTGCCGGCCGGCCACCCGCTCGCGGGCCGTCCCGGGCTCGACCTCGCCGACCTCGCGGACGCCCGCTGGCTGGACGCGCCCGGTGTCGCGGTGCCGACCGAGCGGCTGCGCGCCGCGACCGGCGTGACGGGGTTCCGGCCGGCCACCCGCTACCCGGGGACCGACCTGTCCGGGCTGCTGACCCTGGTCGCGGCCGGTCACGGCCTGGCCGTGCTGCCGCAGGCGGTGCTCGCCGGGGTGCCGGGGGTGCTCGCCGTCCCCGTGCGGGAACCGCGGCTGGTGCACCGCACCGAGCTGGTGCGCGGCAGCCTCCCGGAGGGTCCGGCGGCGCTGCTGGCCCGGCTGCTCGACCCGGAGCGGGCCTGACCGGCCGGGCCACCGGGGCCGGCGCCGTCACTGGGCGCGGCTGGTTCGCTCAGCGCGGCTGGATGAGGTCCCACCGGTTTCCGTAGAGGTCCTCGAACACCGCCACCGAGCCGTACGCCTCGTGCCGGGGCTCCTCCAGGAAGGTCACCCCGGCGGCGGCCATCCGGCGGTGGTCGGCCTCGAAGTCGTCCGAGTTCAGGAACAGGCCGACCCGGCCGCCGGTCTGGTCACCGATCCGGGCCAGCTGCTCCGGCTTGGCCGGCCGGGCCAGCAGCAGCCCGGTCTCGCGCGAACCGCGCGGGGCGACCACCACCCAGCGGTTGCCGTCCCCGCGCGGGGTGTCCTCGCGCAGTTCGAATCCGACGGCGTCCACGTAGAAGGCGATCGCCTCGTCGTAGTCGCGGACGAGCAGGGTGGTGAGTCCGATGTGAGCCATCAGCCGATCGTGCCACAGCCGCCGGAGCGGGGAACCGACCGGTGACCGGAGCGGGACCGACGGGGGCGACACCGCCGGACCGGCCCCGCCGTCACGCCTTGCGGCCGACCCCGGCCCAGATCGCGACCTCGCCGTCGGTCGGCTGCGGAGCCCGGTCGGGCCGCCACAGCGGGGCGGTGACCAGCCCGGGCTCCACCAGCTCCAGGCCGTCGAAGAAGCCGAGCACCTCCTGGCGGGTGCGCATGGTCAGCTGGGCGCTGGCCGCGCGGTAGATCGCCGGGCCCTTGGCGGCGGCGGTGGGCGAGGTGAAGTCCCCGGTGGCGTGCGAGAGCGCCAGGTGGCTGCCCGGGGGCAGGGCGTCCACCAGCCGGCGGACGATCGCGTGCGGGTCGTCCTTGTCGTCGACGAAGTGCAGGACGGCGAAGAGCAGCAGCCCCACCGGCCGGCCCGGTTCGAGCAGCCGGCGCACCTCGGGGGTGGCGAGGACGGCGTCCGGATCGCGCAGGTCGGCCTGGACGACGGTGGCGCTGCCGTTGCTGGCGGCGGCGAGCAGCGCCCGGCCGTGCACCAGCACGATCGGGTCGTTGTCCAGGTAGGCCACCCGGGCCTGCGGGTGCACCTGCTGGGCGATCTGGTGGGTGTTTCCGGCGGTCGGGATGCCGGTGCCGATGTCCAGGAACTCGGTGACGCCCTGCTCGGCGAGGTGGCGCACCGCCCGGCCCAGGAAGGCCCGGTTGGCCAGGGCACTGATCCGCACCAGGGGGCTGAGCGCCAGCACCTTCTCGGCGGCCTCGCGGTCGGCGGGGAAGTTGTCCTTGCCGCCGAGGTAGTAGTCGTACATCCGGGCCGGGTGCGGTATCTCCGGGCGCAGGTCGGCGGGCACCCGGTGCACCTCGTCCTGGTCCGCGCCCGCCTGCGCCGCGATGTCCTGATGGCCGGTCATGAAGGTTCCCCCGTCGGTGATCCACCCTGTCCCCGGCAGCATAGGCGGGAGCCGGGGCGGGGCGTGGGGCGTTTCACCGAGCCGGTGCCGAACCGGGCCGGCCCGCCGCCCGGCCGCCACGGGAGCGGGCCGGGCGCGGGCGGCCGTCAGCCCTCGGTGGTGCGCGGCTCCGGGCCGGTGCCGGGGTCTCGGGTGAGCAGGTAGCGGGCGCCGGGGCCGGCCGCGCCGGCGCGGTCGCCGGCGTTGTAGAGGGCGCAGCGCGAGATGGAGAGGCAGCCGCAGCCGATGCAGCCGGTGAGCTTGGCCTTGAGGCGCTCCAGGTCGGCGATCTGCTCGTCGATCCGGGTCTGCCAGGAGCGGGCGACGCCGCTCCAGTCGGTGGTGCTGGGCGCGCGGTCAGCGGGGAGGCGGTCGAGCGCGGTGCGGGCCTCCTCCAGGGAGAGTCCGACCCGCTGGGCGGCGCGGACGAAGGCGACCCGGCGGAGGGTGGCGCGGGGGAACCGGCGCTGGCCGCCGGTGGTGCGCTCCGAGTGGATCAGGCCGAGCTTCTCGTAGTAGCGCAGCGCGGAGGTGGCGAGGCCGCTGCGCTCGGCGAGCTGGCCGATGGTCAGGAGGTCGTGGCGGTTCGGGCCCATGCGGGTCACTCTAGCGCTTGACTTGAAGTTGGCTTCAAGTTGGACGATCCTTCCATGACCGCGACGAAGACCATTTCTCCGCAGCACCGGCCGCACCTGCACCAGGGGTACGGCTTCGAGGACCTGCCCGCCCTGATGGCCCTGATGACCGGCGCCGAGAAGCACGGCCCGGCCGCCACCTCCACCCTGGACGTCCTGTGGGTGCTCTACGACCGGGTGCTGGACGTCGGCCCCGCCACCTTCGGGCGCCAGGACCGTGACCGCTTCCTGCTCTCCAAGGGCCACGGCCCGATGGCCTACTACGCGGTGCTGGCCGCCAAGGGCTTCCTCTCCCCGGCCGTGCTGTCCAGCTTCGGCGCGTACGACTCGCCGCTCGGCCACCACCCGGACCGGCTGCTGGTGCCCGGCGCCGAGATCGGCTCGGGCTCACTGGGCCACGGCCTGCCGCTCGCCGTCGGCACCGCCCTCGGACTGCGGGCCCAGGGGCTCACCGATCCGGCGGTCTGGGTGCTGCTCGGCGACGCGGAGTTCGACGAGGGGTCCAACCACGAGGCGGTCGCCTTCGCCGGGGCGTCCGGGCTGGACCGACTGCACGTGGTGGTGATCGACAACTCCTCGGCCACGCACGGCTGGCGGGGCGGGATCGCGGCCCGGTTCGAGGCCGAGGGCTGGTCCACCGCCACCGTCGACGGCCGCGACCACGAGGCGCTGCACGCGGCCTTCACCGCCGCCCACCCGGGCCGCCCGCACGCCGTGGTCGCCCGGGTCGAGCCCAAGGAGTCCTGAGCCCGCCCGCCCTGCCCCGCCGGACCGGCCCACCCGGCCCGGCTCCCCCTCCTTTCCTGCCCCGATCCCCCCCACCATGCAAGGGACTTGCGATGCCCACCACGACCTACACCATGCGCGACCGCTTCCTCGACGTGACCGCCCGTCTGCTCGACGAGGACCCACGGCTGGCCCTGGTGCTCGCCGACATCAGCGCCGCCGGATTCGCCCCGGCCGCCGAACGGCACCCGGACCGGGTGATCAACGTCGGCATCCGGGAGCAACTGCTGATCGGCGCGGCCGGCGGGCTGGCGCTGACCGGGCTGCGCCCGATCGCGCACACCTTCGCCAGCTTCCTGATCGAACGCCCCTTCGAGCAGGTCAAGTTGGACCTGGTGCACCAGGGCGTCGGCGCGGTGCTGGTCAGCGCGGCCGGCTCGTACGACTGGCCGGCCGGCGGGCGCACCCACATGGCGCCGGGTGACGTCGCCCTGCTGGACACCCTGCCGGACTGGACGGTCCATGTGCCGGGCCACCCGGACGAGGCCGAGACCCTGCTGCGGCACGCCGTGGCGGACGGTGACCGCAACGTCTACCTCCGGCTCTCGGCGCACCGCAACGCGCTCGCCCGGCCGGTCGTGCCGGGGCGGTTCCTCACCGTCCGCGAGGGCCGGCGCGGCGTGGTGCTGGCGGTCGGGCCGATGCTGGACGGGGTGCTGCAGGCCACCGAGGGGATGGACGTCACCGTGCTGTACGCCGCCGGTGTCCGGCCGTTCGACGCGGCCGGCCTGCGGGCCGCCACCGGCGCCGCCGCCGCCGAGGTGGTGATCGTCGAGCCGTACCTGGCGGGCACCTCGGACCGCGAGGCGCACGAGGCGCTGGCCGCGGTCCCGCACCGGGTGCTCGGCCTCGGGGTGCCCCGCGCGGAGCACCGGCACTACGGCTCGATCGACGAGCACCTGGCCGCCTACGGGCTGGACGCCCGCTCGCTGCGGGAGCGGATCACGCTCTTCCTGCCGTGACCCCCTCCGGCCCTGCGCGTTCCCGAGCTGAGCCCTTCCGGCCCTGCGCGTTTCCGGAGCTGAGCCCTTCCGGCCTGGCCCTTCCGGCCCGTGCGCCCACCCGCCGGCCCGGTTCAGCCGGTCCGCACCACCGCCGTGCTGTCGTGGGCCAGCACCAGTGAGTCCCCGTCCGCCTCGCACTGCCCGAAGACCGCCAGCGTCCCGCCGTACGGGGCCCCCAGCGGCACCGAACGCGGGCCCTGCGCGCCGAGGTTGACCGCGATCCGGTACGGCCCGCGGTGCACCACGAGCCACCGCAGCTGCTCGTCGTGGTCCACCCGTACGGCGGCCAGGTCCGGGTCGCAGAGCTCCGGGTGGGTGCGCCGCAGCCGCAGCAGCAGCTTGTACCAGTCGAGGAGTTCGGCGTGCGGGTGCTGGGTCGGCTCGCTCCAGTCCAGGGTGGAGGCCAGGACCGTCCCCGGGGCCTGCGGGTCCGGCACCTCGTCCGCCTGCCAGCCGTGCTCGGCGAACTCCCGGCGCCTGCCGCGCCGGACGGCCTCGGCCAGCTCCCGGTCGGTGTGGTCGGTGAAGTACTGCCAGGGGGTGCCGGCGCCCCACTCCTCGCCCATGAAGAGCATCGGGGTGAACGGCGAGGTCAGCACCAGGGCCGCGCCGGCCGCGAGTCGGCCCGGGGTGAGGGTGGCGGAGAGCCGGTCGCCGAGCGCCCGGTTCCCGATCTGGTCGTGGGTCTGCAGGTAGCCGAGCAGCCGGTGCCCGTACGACGGCGGGAAGGGACGCCCGTGGTGGCGGCCGCGGAACGAGGACCAGCTGCCGTCGTGGAACCAGCCCCGGGTGAGCACCTTGGCGAGGGCGCCGAGCGGCTCGGCGGCGAAGTCGGCGTAGTAGCCCTGGGACTCGCCGGTCAGGGTGGTGTGCAGGGCGTGGTGGAAGTCGTCGCTCCATTGCGCGGCCAGGCCCTGCCCGCCGGCCCGGCGGGGGTCGGTGGTGCGCGGGTCGTTGCGGTCGGACTCCGCGACCAGGAACAGCTCGCGGTTGCCGGTCACCGCCAACCGGTCGACTTCGGCGGCGAGTTGCTCCAGGAAGTGCAGGGCCCGGTCGTCCACCAGGGCGTGCACGGCGTCGAGCCGAAGCCCGTCGATCCGGTAGTCGCGCAGCCAGGCCAGCGCACTGCCGATCAGGTAGTCCCGTACCTCGTCGGAGCCGGGGGCGTCCAGGTTGACCGCCGACCCCCAGGGGGTGTGGTGGCGGTCGGTGAAGTAGGGGCCGAAGGCGGGCAGGTGGTTGCCGGACGGGCCGAGGTGGTTGTGCACCACGTCGAGGATCACGCCCAGGCCCTTGCGGTGAGCGGTGTCGACAAAGCGCTTCAGCCCCTCGGGGCCGCCGTAGGGCTCGTGCACCGCCCAGAGCGAGACCCCGTCGTAGCCCCAGCCGTAGCGGCCGGGGAAGGGGCAGACCGGCATCAGCTCGACGAAGTCGACGCCGAGCTCCACCAGGTGGTCCAGCCGCTCGGCGGCCGCGTCGAAGGTCCCGGCCGGGGTGAAGGTGCCGACGTGCAGCTCGTACAGCACCGCGCCGGGCAGCGGGCGGCCGTGCCACGGGGTGTCCGACCAGCGGAAGGCGTCGTGGTCGACGGCCCGGCTCGGCCCGTCGGGGCCCAGCGGCTGGCGGCGCGAGCGCGGGTCGGGCAGCGGCGGGCCGCCGTCCAGCCGGAACGCGTGGTCCCCGGCCGGGGCGAGGCCGCGCCACCAGCCCGCGCGGGCCGGGTCCGGGGCGAGCCGGAACCGGCTGCCCTCCACCTCGACGTCGACCCGTTCGGCCTCGGGGGCCCAGACCTCGTACTCGGTCACGCGTGCTCCTGGGGGCGGGTCAGCAGGGCGGTGGGGTAGTGCTCCAGCAGGGCGGCCAGCGGGACGGGCCCGGGCTCGAAGGCACGGCCGGTCAGCCGGTCCGTCCACGGGCCGGGCCCGGCGGGCAGGTCGAGGGTGCTCTCGCGCCAGCCGCCGGACCGCTCCAGCCCGTACGGGAGCCGGGTGACGGCGGTGATCACGTCGGCGCCCCGCCGGAAGGCCAGCAGGTGGGCGGCGGCCGGGCCGTGCGCGCCGAGCGGCCGGTAGCCGCCGAGCGGGCGCTCGCGGCGCAGGTGCAGCGCGGTGGTGGTCAGATGCAGCTTCTCCCGGGCCAGGTCGCCGGCCGGGCCGGGCGGCTCCGAGAGCCGCCCGGAGGCCGAGTCGGTCAGCCGCACGGCGAGCGCGCCGAGGTCCACCGGCGCCCGGTTGTCCGGGTCGACCAGCGTGTACAGCGGCTCCTCGCTGCCCTGGTACAGGTCCGGCACCCCGGGCACGGTCAGGTGCAGCAGGGCCCCGCCGAGAGTGTTCGCCCGGGCGTACGGGGCGATGGCGCGCACCAGGCCCTCGATCCGGGGGAGCAGCCCGGGGTTGCCGTAGACGGCGTGCGCGTAGTCCGTGACGGCCTGCTCGAAGGCGGCGTCGGGCGCCGTCCAGGAGGTCTGCAGCTTGGCCTCGCGGGCGGCCTTGAGCAGCGCCGCCACCAGCCGCTCCGGGCTGATCGGCCAGGCCGCGACCAGGGTCTGCCAGAGCAACCAGGCGGTGTTGCGGTCGGGGCAGGGCCCGGCGGCGGTCGTCCAGGCCGCGGCCTCGTCGGCCCAGGCCCGGGGCTGCTCGGCGAGCACGGCGAGCCGGGCCCGGGCGTCGGCGCTCCGCTTGGTGTCGTGGGTGGAGAGCACCGTCATGGTGTGCGGCCAGTGCCGCTCGACGTACTCGCACCAGGCGTGGAAGTCGGCGGGGGCGACGCCGGGCCGGGCCGGCTCACCGCCGACCTCGTTCAGCGCGGTGAGCGCGTTGAAGCGGTAGAAGGCGGTGTCCTCGACGCCCTTGGCGGCCACGGCCGAGGCGGTCTGCGCGAACCGGACGCAGAACTCGTCCTTCTCGGAGCTGCTGCCCAGCCGGCCCAGGGTCAGCGCGCCGACCAGCTCCAGCGTGTCGGCGGCCGGACCGCCGGGCGCGTCGCCCCGCTGCGCCAGCGCCGTCCGCAGGTGTTCGGCGGCGGCCTCCGGCGCGGGCTCGCCGGGGCGCACGTACGGGCGGTAGACGGGGTAGGCCGTCAGTATCCGGTGCAGCGCCTCGCGCAGCTCCCAGGGCGCGTGGTCGGCCAGTTCGGGTTCGGCGGCGCAGATCCGCTCGGCGAGGCGGACCAGCCGGTCCACCTCGGCGGCCAGCTCCCCGCGCTCGGCGGTGAGCTGCGCCCGGCCGCGCCGGCCGGCGGCCGCCGCCGGGTGCGGGTCGGCGCAGGGCTGACCGGCGCCGGCGCCCGGGGTGTCCGAGCCGTCCAGGAAGCGCTGGTAGGCGGTGGTCAGCCGGCCGGCCCCGGCGTGGTCGGTCAGCACGCCGTCGATCCGGCGCAGCGCGTCGTAGCCGGTGGTGCCGGCGCACGGCCAGTCGGCGGGCAGCTCCTCCTCGCCGGTGAGGATCTTCTCGACCACGGTGTACGCGCCGCCGGTGGCCCGGGCGAGCCGCCGCAGGTAGCCGCGCGGGTCGGCCAGGCCGTCCGGGTGGTCGATCCGGAACCCGTCCAGCAGTCCTTCGGCGTGCAGCCGCAGCAGCGTGCCGTGGGTGGCCTCGAAGACCTCGGGGACCTCGACCCGGACGGCGATCAGGTCGTTCACGGTGAAGAACCGGCGGTAGTTCAGCTCGGTGCGGGCCAGGCGCCACCAGGCGAGCCGGTACCACTGGCGTTCCAGCAGTTCCGGCAGGGCGAGGCCCTCGGTGCCCGGCCGCAGCGGGAAGGCGTGGTCGTGGTAGCGCAGCACGTCCCCGTCGACGGTGAGTTCGTCGAGCACGCCGCCGAGCCGGCCGCCGAGCAGCGGCAGCAGCAGCCGGCCGCGTCCGGGGGCGTCCACCGGGCCCGGCTGGGCGGCCCAGTCGATGTCGAACCAGCGCGCGTAGGGGGAGTCCGGACCGTCCCGCAGGACGTGCCAGAGCGGCTGGTTGAGCTGCTCGGGGACGGGGACGGCCATGTGGTTGGGCACCACGTCGGCGATCAGCCGCAGGCCGTGCCGGCGGGCCTCGGCGGCCAGTTCGCGCAGCGCCTCCTCGCCGCCGAGCTGCTCGCTGACCCGGCTGTGGTCCACCGTGTCGTACCCGTGGGTGGAGCCGGCGGTGGCCTCCAGCAGCGGGGACAGGTGCAGGTGGGAGACGCCGAGCGCGGCCAGGTAGGGCACGGCGGCGGTGGCGTCGCGCAGGGTGAAGGCGGGCTGCAGCTGGAGCCGGTAGCTGGCGGTGGGGGGCTGGACGGCCCCGGCCGGGCCGTCACCGGCCGGGCGTGGCTGCGCGGGCTCGGCGGGTGAGGTCATGAGTCCATACCTACCCGCCGTGGCCCGTGCCTATGGCCCGTTGTCGGGCGAACGGGTGAACCGTCCGGGCCGCGCCGCCCGGGCGCCCGGAGGGCGCGGCGGCCCGCCGGGCGGCCCGGTGCCGCCGGCGGCCGGCTCAGGCGCGCCGTTGGAGCACCATCAGCGAGCGGTCGGTGAGCCAGAGGGCGTCGCCGGCCTTCACCCGGGCACCGGTGCCGGGGGCGGGCAGGACCGGCTGCGCGGTGTCGACCACCACGTGCCACTCCTTGCCGTGCCCGGCCGGGACGGTGAACTCCAGCGGCTCGAAGTGGGCGTTGAACATCAGCAGGAAGGAGTCGTCGGTGATCTTCCCGCCGCGCCGGTCCGGCTCGGAGATCGCGTCCCCGTTCAGGAACACGCTGAGCGACTTGGCGTAGCTGGCGCCCCAGTCCCGCTTGGTCATCTCCTCGCCGGCCGGGGTGAACCAGGCGATGTCGGTGAGGTCGTCGTGGGTGCCGGAGACCGGGCGGCCGTGGAAGAACCGGCGGCGGCGGAAGACCGGGTGGTCGCGGCGGAGCCAGATCATGCCCTGGGTGAACTCCAGCAGCCGGGCGTCCGAGCCGGTGCCGGGGGCGCTCTCCGGCCCGGCTCCGGCGTCCGGGTCGGTGTCCGGGCCTCCGGGCTCGGGTCTGCCCTCGGCGGGCCAGTGCACCCAGGAGAGCTCGTTGTCCTGGCAGTAGGCGTTGTTGTTGCCGCGCTGGGTGCGGCCCAGCTCGTCCCCGTGCGAGAGCATCGGGACTCCCTGGGAGAGCATCAGGGTGGCGATGAAGTTGCGCTGCTGGCGCGCTCTCAGCTCCTCGACGGCGGGGTCGGTGCTCGGGCCCTCGGCGCCGCAGTTCCACGAGCGGTTGAAGGACTCGCCGTCCCGGTTGTCCTCGCCGTTCGCGTCGTTGCGCTTCTCGTTGTAGGAGACCAGGTCGCGCAGGGTGAAGCCGTCGTGGCAGGTGACGAAGTTGATGGACGCGATGGGCCGGCGCCCGTCGTCCTGGTAGAGGTCCGAGGAGCCGGTCAGCCGGGAGCCGAACTCGGCCAGCGTCGCGTTCTCGCCGCGCCACAGGTCGCGGACGGTGTCGCGGTACATGCCGTTCCACTCCGTCCACAGCGGCGGGAAGTTGCCGACCTGGTAGCCGCCCTCGCCCAGGTCCCACGGCTCGGCGATCAGCTTGGCCTGGGAGACCACCGGGTCCTGCTGGACCAGGTCGAAGAACGAGGAGAGCCGGTCGACCTCGTGGAACTGCCGGGCCAGGGTGGCCGCGAGGTCGAAGCGGAACCCGTCCACGTGCATCTCGGTGACCCAGTAGCGCAGCGAGTCCATGATCATCTGCAGGACGTGCGGGCTGCGCATCAGCAGGCTGTTGCCGGTGCCGGTGGTGTCCTCGTAGAAGCGCTGGTCCTGCGCCAGGCGGTAGTACGACACGTTGTCCAGGCCGCGCAGCGAGAGGGTCGGGCCGAGGTGGTTGCCCTCCGCGGTGTGGTTGTAGACGACGTCCAGGATCACCTCGATGCCGGCCGCGTGCAGCGCCTTCACCATCGACTTGAACTCCTGCACCTGCTGGCCGCGGTCCCCGCCGGAGGAGTAGGAGGAGTGCGGGGCGAAGAACCCGATGGTGTTGTAGCCCCAGTAGTTGGCCAGCCCCAGGTCGCGCAGCCGGTGGTCGCGGACGAACTGGTGCACCGGCATCAGCTCGATCGCCGTCACCCCGAGCTTCGCCAGGTGCTCGATCACCGCGGGGTGGGCCAGGCCGGCGTAGGTGCCCCTGATCTCCTCCGGGATGCCCGGGTGGAGCTGGGTCAGCCCCTTCACGTGGGCCTCGTAGAGCACCGTGCGGTGGTAGTCGGTGCGCGGCGGCCGGTCGGTGCCCCAGTCGAAGTACGGGTTGATGACCACCGAGTGCATGGTGTGCGGCGCCGAGTCCAGGTCGTTGCGGCGCTCGGGCGCGCCGAAGTGGTACCCGTAGACCGCTTCGTCCCAGTCGATGGTGCCGCTCATCGCCTTGGCGTACGGGTCGAGGAGCAGTTTGGCGCTGTTGTGGCGCTGGCCCAGCCCCGGGTTGTACGGGCCGTGCACCCGGAACCCGTAACGCTGGCCCGGCTGGACGCCCGGGATGTAGGCGTGCCGGACGAAGGCGTCCGTCTCGCGCAGCTCGACGGCCGTCTCCGAGCCGTCCTCCCCGAACAGGCAGAGCTCGATCCGGTCGGCGCTCTCGGAGAACACCGCGAAGTTGGTGCCGGCCCCGTCGTAGGTGGCGCCAAGGGGGTACGGCTGACCTGGCCAGACCTGCATAAGTCCTCAACTTCTATGGTAATAGCGGGAACTGACGATCTCTCCGGCCTCGGTCCAGCGCCTCCCGGCTTCTGCCCGGCCGGGGGGCCGGGCATGTGCGGCTGTCGCGTACCGTGACGCACGGCACAGTCGCCATCCTCCCCGACGCCCCGTCCGAGCTATGGTCCATTCGCCACTTGTTCGCCCGAACGGGTGTCCGTGGGGCGGCTGGGACGAGCGGGACGACCGGTCCGTTTCGTCTCACGGTCCGCCATCCGGCTGCGCGGGCCCTCCGGCGGGCAGTACTCTTGATCGTCCGGCGGTGCCCGGGAATCCGCGGCCCCGCGGTACCGGGCAGCGCGGGCCCGGTCACCCGTACGGACGAGGCCCGGTCGGCCCGCGCATCGTCGGTGGACGACCCGTCCACGGGCGCCCGCCGGCCGGTGGGCGAGCAGTCGGCGGACCGGTGGCGGTCGGCGGACGAGCAGTCAGTGAACGTGCAGTCAGTGAACGACCCGTCACTCCCGGCGGCCGAGAGGTGAGGTAGCCCATGGTGTTCCCCGCCGGCGGCAGGGGCGGTGGCACCGACCGCGGCCCCGGGCGCAGCGAGGCGCCGACGGTCGTGATGCGCCCCTCGATGGCCTCCCGCGCCGCCGTACCCGCCCAGGGCGGCCCGGTCGAGGTGCCCGCCCTGGCCTGGTCCGCCGGCGAATGGGACGACGCCTACCAGCGGGTCCGGCTCGCCGGCCGCGCGTACGTCTGGCTCAACCTGGTCGAACAGCGGCTGCGCGCCCTGGTGGACGAGGTGCTGCGACCGGTCTACGCCCCGGCGCACGGCGAGGACTGGGTGACCGCCGCCGCCGGGCCGGCCGGCGAGGAGTGGGCGCACCGGGCCGGCGCCGTCCGGGAGGTCAGCCGCCGCAAGGGCTACCTGCTCGACCCGGCCGACGACGACCCGCTGGTCTTCCTCACCCTGCCCCAGCTGCGCGAGCTCATGGTCCAGCACTGGCCCTGCTTCGAGCCCTTCCTCGCCGACCGCCGCGAGATCGAACTGGCCCTGGACGAGCTGGAGGTCGCCCGGCACGTCGTCTCGCGCAACCGCACCCTCTCGCAGACCGTCCTCGCGCAGACCGAGCGGGCCGCCGCCCGGCTGCTCGCCCTGCTCGACGGAGGCACCGGCGGGGTGCCCGCCGACGTGGTGGAGGCCCTGGTGGCCGGCCGGTACGCGGACGTCGTCGCGGTGCACGCCGACCGGGTCCGCCTGCAGCGGGACCTGCCGGTGGAGGACCTGCTCGACGGCGCCCGGCGGCTCGACGCGCTCGGCATCGGCCTCGGCATGCTCTGCCAGAACTACACCGGCCGGCGGCTGGTGCGGCTCGCCACCGAGGGCTGCCGGGTCCGGCTGCTCTTCCTCAACCCGGCCAGCAGCGCCGTCCGGCGCCGGGAGCGCGAGCTGGGGCTCGGGCGCGGCGAGCTGGCCCGCTCGATCGAGATGAACATCATGCACGTCCGGCGGGTCCGGGCCCGGCTGCGCGACCAGGGCGGCTTCGAGATCCGGGTCTTCGACGAGACGCCGCGCTTCACCGCCTACCTGGTCGAGGGCCCGCGCCCGACCAGCCAGGCGGGCGGGCGCCGGCAGTCCACCGACCTGGGCGTCGTCCAGCCCTACCTGCGCAAGGCGCGCGGGATGGAGTCCCCGGCGCTGGTGCTGCGCGGCGGGGCGGGGCAGCAGCCCGGCTCCACCGAGCCCGGGCTGCTGGAGGTCTACCGCGAGGAGTTCGAGGGCGTCTGGGGGGACTCCCGGCCGGTGTCCTGAGCGGCCGCCGGGGCGGATCCGGCTGCCGTCCGGGCACCTGTCCCGGTTCGCGCCGCCGCCCGCCGTGCGCCTCCGCCGCCCTTCGTGGCCGGTCGCCGTTCGTGGCCGGTCGCCCCTCACCCGGGTCGCCCCTCACCCGCGGGTGCCCCGGGCCGCGGTCGTCGCGCCGGTAGGCCGGACGGATGGCAACTGACCGGTATTCAGCCGATGAGCGGTCAGCCCTCCGCCCGGGGCCGCGCGGTGCGGGCAGCCCCTTGCTAGCGTCGTTCCCGTGATCGAGCAGGCCGGCGGCCCGTCCCGCCCCGGCCTGCCGTCCGCTCACCGGCCCGTCCGTCCACCGGTCGCCCGCCCCGGCCCGTCCCCGGCCGTGGTCGCGTCCGCATGCCCGTCCGCGCGCCGGTCCGCAGGCCGGTCGGCGCGCCCGGCCGCCCGGCGCGCGCCCCCGCCCGCGCGCGTCCGAACCTCCCAGACCTGGAAGGCCACCATGACCAGCCAGCACACCGCCAGCGGCCCCCGCCCCGACCCGTCCGCGCCGGACGGCTGCCCGGCCGTCGGCGGTGCCTCCCGCCGCGGCTTCGTCCGGGCCGCCCTCGGGGCCGGCACCGCGGGGGCCGCGCTCGCACTGGGGGCCGGGCCCGCCCGCGCCCGCGCCCGGGCCGAGCAGCGCTCCGACGCCGGGTTCGTGCCCTTCCACGGCGTGCACCAGGCCGGTGTCACCACCCCCGCGCCGGCCTACGCCTCCTTCGTCTCCTTCGACGTCACCACCCCCGACCGGGCCGGGCTGGAGGCCCTGTTCCGCACCCTGACCACCCGGATCCGCTTCCTCGCCTCCGGCGGCACCCCGCCGGACATGGGCCCGGAGGCCCCGCCGTCCGACAGCGGCATCCTCGGCCCGGTGCTGCCGACCGACGACCTCACCGTCACGGTCGGCGTCGGGGCCTCGCTCTTCGACGACCGGTTCGGGCTGGGCGCCGCCAAGCCGCTGCGGCTGGCCCCGATGCGGGCCTTCCCCGACGACAGCCTGCACCCCGCCGAACTGCACGGGGACCTCTCGGTCCAGATCTGCGCCGAGAGCCGGGACACCGTCCTGCACACCCTGCGGGACCTGGCCCGGCACACCCGGGGCGCGCTGCGGGCCTGCTGGCAGGTCGACGGGTTCCAGAACCGGCCCAGGCCCAGCGGCGCCCAGCGCAACCTGCTCGGCTTCAAGGACGGCATCGTCAACCCCGACACCACCTCCGCCCGCCTGATGGACCGGCTGGTCTGGGTGGTCGACGGCGGCGGTGAACCCGGCTGGGCCACCGGCGGCAGCTACCAGGTGATCCGGGTGATCCGCACCCTGGCGGACGCCTGGGACGGCCTCCGGCTCGCCGACCAGGAGCGGATCATCGGCCGGAACAAGGCCACCGGCGCCCCGCTCGGGTACGGCTCCGAGACCGACGCCCCCGACTACGGCAAGGACCCGGAGGGCACCGGCATCGCGCTCGACGCCCACATCCGGCTGGCCAACCCCCGGGACCAGGCGAGGGCCGACAGCCGCATCCTGCGCCGCGGCTTCAACTACGACCGGGGGCTCGACCCGGCGGGCGACCTCGACGTCGGCCTCGCCTTCTGCTGCTACCAGCAGGACGTGGTCCGCCAGTTCGAGGCGGTCCAGACCCGGCTGGCGGGCGAGCCGCTGGCCCGCTTCCTGCGGCCGACCGGCGGCGGCTACTTCTTCGTCCTGCCGGGTGTCCGGGACGCCTCCGACTGGCTCGCCCGGGGTCTGTTCGCCGCCGTCTGACGCCTGCCGTCCCCGCTCCGGGGCCCCAGCCGGGCCGCCGGCCCCCGCGCCCGCCGTGGACCTCCGGGACGCCCGCGGCGCCGGCCGGGAACGGCCCCGGACCAGCCGGGGAGGGGCCGACGGGCCGGGTTGTCGGTGGTCCGGGCGATGATAGGGGACGTCAGAGCGGCCGGACGGAAGGACAGACCCCTATGAGCTGGTGGCACGAGCCACTGGTCGGCTTCGACCTGGAGACCACCGGCACCGACCCGGCCGAGTCCCGGATCGTCACGGCCGCCCTCGTGGACACGGTCGGCAGCCGCCGGGAGAGCGCCACCAGCTGGCTGCTCGACCCCGGCGTCCCGATCCCCGCGGAAGCCGAGGCCATCCACGGCATCGGCGACGACCTGGCCCGCGGCAAGGGCCGACCGGCGAAGGAGGGCGTCGAGGAGATAGCCGCCGCGCTGTGCGCGCGCATCCTGGCCGGCCGCCCGGTGGTCGCCTTCAACGCCCCGTTCGACCTCTCCCTGCTCGACGCCGAGCTGCGCCGGTACGGTCTGCCCGGCCTGGCCGAGCGGCTCGGCGGGCCGGTCACGCCGGTGCTGGACGCGCTGGTCATCGACCGGGCCGTCGACAAGTACCGCAAGGGCTCACGGACCCTCCAGCGGGTCTGCGAGGTCTACGGGGTCGAGCTGACCGACGCCCACGAGGCCGGCAGCGACGCGCTGGCCGCCGTGCTGGTCGCCGTCGCCCTCGGCGAGCGGTACCCGGCACAGGTCGGCGAGGTCGACCTGACCGAGCTGCACCACCGTCAGGTCGGCTGGTACCGGGACTGGGCCGAGGGCCTGCAGGCCTGGCTGCGCAAGGGCAAGGACCCGCAGGCCGTGATCGACCCGCGCTGGCCGCTGCGCTGAGGCCGGCCCGGGGCCGGGCGGCCCCGCACCGGAGCCGCCCGAGCGCACACCCCGGCCGCCGGCCCGGGGCCGCGGCCCCGCGCCGTCCCCGGTCCGGCTCTCACCCGGTCCCGGCGGGCGCCGGAAGGTCCCGCCGCAGCCAGTGATCCCCGCTGGTCCGGCCGAGCAGTCGCCGGGCCCGGCCGCCCTCGGCGGTGCCGTCCGCCCCGAACTCCCCGCCCGCGGCGACCAGCCGCAGGCCGGCCAGCGCCGGCGCGAGCCGCTCCGCCACCCGACCCGGGTGCCGGGCGGCCTCCGCCTCGGTCCGGGCCACCACCTCGGCACGCTCCGCAGCGCCGCACAGCGAGAGGTGGAAGAGCATCTGCCGCCAGGCGTACGCCGCGTCCTTGACGGTGTTCCACCCCTGCGGGTCCCGGTGCAGCCGGGCCGTCAGGGCGCACACCGCGGCGAAGCAGCGCCGGGCGGCCTCCGCCCAGCCGTACCCGGGCTCGATGCCGGCCAGGGCGACCAGGGCCGCCAGGTTGTGCGTGGTGAGGATCTGGGCCTGCTCGATCACCATCGCGCTTCCCGACCAGCCCCCGGCGCCGCCGGCCCGCGTCCGGCAGAGCTTCCCGAACTCCTCCACCGCGCGTCGGCGCTCCCGGGCGGCGGCCTCGGGGTGCCCGGCGGCGCGTCCTGCCGCCCCGGCGGTCCCGGCCCCGGCCGGGCCCAGCGCCGCGAGGGCGCGGTAGTCGATGCCGTAGTACCGCTCGTAGAGCGTGCCGCCGAGCAGGTTCCCCGCGACCACCGCCGCATCCAGGAACTTGCCGGAGAACCGGCCCATGAAGATGTCGATCGCCAGCTCCTCGACCAGCGGTACCTCCAGGCCGGCGCCGGCGGCGAGCACGGACAGCTCGCGCAGCAGCGGGTTCGGCAGCAGCGTCGCCGGAAAGCCCTGCACGGCCAGCTCGCCCAGCCGTACCAGCGTCGCCCGGGCCGCCCGGGCGGACTCTCCGCCGGTACCGCGGTACGCCGCCACCGCCCGCACCCAGGGCAGCTCCTCGACCCGCACCTGGTGCTGCAGGTCGAGCAGCAGCAGCGAACGGCGGTTCCGGAAGGCCCGGTGGTTGGCGGCGGCCAGGGCGCGCAGCGCCGGGTCGGGGTGGGCCAGCGCCGCGGTCCCGGAGACGAGTTGCGGGACCAGCTCGGCCAGCACCTCGGCGGACGGAACCAGACCGCGCTCCATCAGCGTGCCGATCGGGGCGCTCAGCGCGCCGAGCACCAGCCGCCGCACCGGCTCCGGGACGGCGGTGCCGGCGGGCAGGCCGCACTCCCGCTGCTCCTCGTCGGTGACCGGCCCGGTCAGGGCGTCGGCCGCCGGCGTGCCGGTGCCCTGCGGCAGCACCGACAGCCGCCGGGCCACCAATGCGGCCAGGGCGTGGTGGGTGGGGCGGGCCGCGACGGCCGCCTGCCCTTCGCGCAGCGCGGTGTGCCGCGCCGAGCCGGGCCGGCCGCGCTTGGCGACCATCGAGTCGACGGCGTGCTGCAACCGGCCGAGCGCCCGGGCGTCCGGCGTGCGGCCGGCCACCGCCTCCGCCAGGGCGGCGCGCAGGACGGCCTGGTTCTCCCCGGGCCTGCGGTGCTTCCCGCAGCGGGTGTGGACGGCCGCCAGCTCCCGGTAGCGCGCCAGCAGGGCCGCGCCCCGCCGGTGCCAGCCGTCGTCCGGCAGGCGGGCCAGGACCCGGCCCGAGCGGGCCGTCTCCAGCCAGTGCGCCAGCAGCTCGTCCGCGAACGGGTTCCAGACCGCCAGGGCCTCGTTCATCGCCTCCACCGCCGGGTGCCGGCGTCGCGCGGCGACCGCCTCGCGCACCTCGCCCACGGTGCGGCGGTGGGTCAGCGTAGTGTCCGCCGCGGGCGCGGCGGCCGGGCGGGGAGTGAAGCGCAGTTGCCCCGCGAAGGGCTCCAGGGTGTCGAGCAGGTCCAGCGCCGCCGACCGGTCGCCGGCCCGGACCAGCCAGGCCACCGTGAGCAGCGCCGCCTCCTCCGGGACGAGCACCTCGTAGCAGCCCCGGTCGAGCCGGTCGGTCAGCTCGGCCAGGCCCCGGTCCGTCAGGAAGTGCCCGAACAGCGCGCGGCGGTCGGCCGGGACACCGGCCCGGGCGGCCGTCTCCAGCTCGTACGGCAGCAACGGACCGCCCGCGCAGGCGGCGCCCGTGGCGAACCCGCCGTGCACCACCTGGGGAGTCACCCAGGCCGGGAGCCCGGCCACCGGCGCTCGGGAGCCGGTCGTCACCGCACCGGAGGCCGTCGCACGGAGCATCTCGCGCCAGTGGCCGACCCGGCGTTCGGCGCGGGCCCGGGCGCCGGCGTCCTCGTGGGTCGTCGCGGTCCGCAGGGCCCGGGCCAACCGGCCGGCCGGGTAGCCGGGTCCGATCCGCGGGTCGACCGGGGTCTGCTGCTCGTCAGCGTTCGTGTCCATGCCGGCGTGGCGGGTCCCGCCCCCGCGCCCTCCGGGATGAAGCCCGGTGCTCTCCTGCTGAGCTACACGCCGATGCGGACACGCTACGAGGCCGGCCGGAGCAGGCACAACGCATTTCCGGCCCGCCGCCGCCGTCCGCAGCACGCGTCGGACGGCGGTGGAGTCCGCTGGGAAGGCGGGCGTCTTCAGACGGCCGGGAAGTCGAAGCCGTACCCCTGGGCCGTCAGCCACGGCAGCAGCTGGCGCAGGGCCGCGACGGTCTGGCTGCGGTCGCCGCCGCCGTCGTGCATCAGGACCACGCCGCCCGGGCGCAGGCCGTGCTGGACGCTCGCCACGATCGCCGGCACCCCGGGCCTGGACCAGTCCCGGGTGTCCACCGTCCAGGTCAGCGGGCGCATCCCGGCGGCCGCCGCGACCTGCTGGTTGGCGGCGGTGAAGCCGCCGCCCGGGGCACGGAACCAGGGCACCTCGGTGCCCGCCCCGCCGGCTCGGACGATCATGTCCCTGGCGGGCACGATCTCCTCGACCTGCCGGTCGTGGGAGAGCGCGGCGAACGGCTGCGGGTGGTGCACGCTGTGGTCGCAGAGCCGGTGCCCGGCGGCCAGGATGCGCTTGACCATCGCCGGGTTCGCGGCGGCCTGCGGGCCGATCTGGCAGAACGTCGCCTTGGCGCCGTACTGCGCCAGTACGTCGAGCACCTGTCCGGTGGCGGGGCCCGGGCCGTCGTCGAAGGTCAGCGCGACGGTGCGGCCGCCGTGCGCGGTGGAGGCGACCAGGGCGGCGGACACGCCGGGGGCGGCCGGCGGCGGGGCGGGCTGTGCGGGCGGGGCAGTGGTCGTCGGCGCGCCCGGGGCGGGCTGCGGGGAGCCGGGCCGGGGAGCCGCGTGCGGGCGGCCGGGGGCGGTGGTGGTCGGCGGGGCCGGGGTGCCCGGCGGCGTCGCGGTGACGGCGTCGGAGCCGGCGGGCGGGCGGGTGCCCGGTGCGGCGGGCGTGGACGGCGGCCCGGACGTTCCGGGGCCGCCGGGAGTCGCGGCCGTCGCAGTTGACGGTGCGACCGGGGGCGCACTCGGCGGCGTGCTCGCCTGCAGTGCGCCCTGCGCCGTGCCGCACCCCGAGACCACCGCCGCCACCAGCAGGGCGGCGCAGGCCGAGCGGAGGGCGCCCCGCCGGTTGCGGGCCGCAGGGGTATGACGTGAAGGGGCCGGGAGCGACCGGGCGACGGGGTTGAGCGAGGACATGGCGGTGCCTCCTGACGGTCCCACCGGTCCCCCGACCGGGATGACTGTCCGACAAGACGTTCGCCCGGTCGCCGTGGTTCCACGCCCGAGCCCTCGGGCCCGGCGCTTTTGTCAGCTCATCAGAAGGGGTACCAACGGACCGTCGTGGCCGCGTCCCTCAGCGAGTCGACCCGGCGCCGGAACTCGGCCGCCGCCGCCGCGTTCCCCGGCACCTGCTGCGCCACCCAGGAGGCACTGGCCGTCTCCCGGGCACCGCGCAGCACCGCGAACCCCGGCCAGTCCCGGACGTCCCAGCCGTACCCCTCGGTGAAGGCCAGGTAGTCCTCGGCGGACACCCCGTAGCGGTCGTGGCTGAGCGCCAGCACCACCAGGTCGTGCTCGCGCAGATCCGCCGACACCGTCTCCAGGTCCAGCAGGACCGGACCGTCCGGGCCGACGTGGACGTTGCGCGGCAGCGCGTCCCCGTGCACCACCCCCGGCGCCAGGTGCGGCGTCAGACCGGCGACCGCCGCCGCGAAGGACGCCTCGCGGTCCCGCAGGAAGGCCACGTCCGCCGGGTCGACATGCCCCTCGGCCGAGGCCAGCCAGCGCCCCACCGGGGCCAGCAGGTCCCGCCGCCCCAGCGCGAACGGGGGCGCCTCCAGCCCGTGCAGGGCGCGCAGCAGCGGTGCCAGATCGGCCGGGCGCGCCGGGCGGACCGCCGGCGCCAGGCGGTGCCAGAAGGTGACGGGATGTCCGTCGGCGAGCCACGGCCCGGGCGCCGTCCCGTCGTACGGGCGCACCACCGGGATCCCCCGACCGGCCAGCCAGTGCGCCACCTCGGACTCCCGCCGGGCCCGCTCCGACAGCTCCGGCCCGCGTCCGACCTTCGCCACCACCGCCGGGTCACCCAGGTCGAACACCGCGTTCTCGCTCAGCGCCAGCAGCCGCGCGTCCGCCGGGTCCGGCAGTCCGGCCGCCGCGCAGGCCTTGGCGAGCAGCGCCCGCGCGCGGCCCTCGTCGAAGGGGGTCATGGGGCTGCTCCGATCTGCGGTGAAGGCCCTCATCATGACCCATGGCCAGGGCCGGGCCGTGCGCGTACCCCCTGGCAGGTGTGTCAGTGCCGTCCGCTCGACTGACGGCATGACCGCCTACGACGTGGCCCGCCGGCTGCCCTCCGTACCCGAGCTGCGCGACCACTGCCGTGCGCTCGCCACCCTCGACGCCGTCCTCTCCCCGGACTGGGAGAGCAGGTACCACTCCTTCGACAGCACCTCGGATGAGGCGCAGGAGACGGCCTCGATGCGCGACGGACAGGGCGACGAGTACTCCGTCGTCATCACCGCCGCCGGCGCGTACATCCGGGGCTTCGCCCACGAGTCCGTGATGAGCCCGTACCGGTCGGAGCGGGACGGCGTCCCCTGGCCCGGCGTGCTCGACGAGGTGCCTGCGGTGTTCCGCCCGCAGGTCGAGGAGCCCGCCTTCTCGGACGAGGACGGCATCCCGGCCGTCACCGTCTGCCTGTGGCGGGAGAGCACGGACGACCGGTGGCGGCACGGCACGATCGAGTTCCCGGCCGGCACCCGCGACCCCGACGGCGCGCAGGGCCTGTTCGAGCTGCTGGCCGACCGCTCGCCCGAGGCCTACCGGCGCTGGGCCGAGGACTACTACGAGGTCTCCGTGGACCTCGCGGCGGTCCGGCACGTGTACGCGCTGCGCCCGCTCACCGCCGAGGTCGTCGCCGCCCTGAACGACGAGCTGGACCTGGCCGACCTGGCCGGGGACCTCGCCGGGATCGGGTACCCGCAGGCGGACTGACCAAGGCCGACCAGGGTGCGACGAGGTCGGGGCGGCCCCGTCCCCGCGTGTGCCCTTGGCCACAGTGGGCGCGGTGCACGGGCGGGGCGGGCCCGGCGGGTGGCTAGTCTGACGTGCGGTCGGGGGCTGGAGGCCACCGGGCCGCGAGAGGGCGACGCGCCGCCGGCGCGTGCCCGGGGGACGAGAGGGAGCAGGGGCAGTGGGGGACATCGGGGGATGGTCGGGTTTCAAGGTGGACCCGGCCGAACTGCGCGGGTGCGCGGGGAGCGCCGCACAGCTGGCCGGACAGATACCGGGCGAGACCGGCAGGATCACCGGTCCGAGCGACCAGGCCTCGGGCAAGTTGCCGGGCTGGGCCGCCGCCGGCGCGCTGCACGACTGCACCAACGCCTGGAAGGCGGTGCTGGACCGGCTGTCCACGGACATGGACACCTACAGCACGAAGCTGGTCGCGGTCGCGCAGAACTACGAGGACAACGACGCGGCCACGGCCGCCCGGCTGAACGAGGCCATCCTGGGCCCGGCGGGCGCCGGCCCGGCCGCACCGGTGGTGCCCGGCCCGTACAAGCCGCAGGCCGCCCTCGGACCGGACCCGTTCGGCACCAGGATCGTGAACAGCCCCTACGCGGCGCCGGGGAGGAGCTGACCATGGAGATCGACACCGTCCTGAAGGCCGACTTCACCGGCCTCGCCGCCGCCAGGGCCGGCTACGACGCCCTGGTGACGGCGTTCAACGCACATGTCGAGGCCTGGAAGCGGACGGTCGTGGACCGGCTGCACAACTCCGGATGGACCGGCAGCGCCGCCACCCGGGCCTTCGCCGACCTCGACCTTTTCGCCAGCAAACTGCTGGCCGCCGACGACGAGTTGAAGCTCGTCAGCGGTGTGCTGGCCGACGCCCAGCAGTCGATCGCACTCGTCCAGGCGGAACTGATCCAGGCCCTCGACGACGCCAAGGCCGCCGGCATCACGGTGAAGCCGGACGGCGCGATGTCCTGGGAGAACAAGGACGACACCTTCGAGGTCAAGGCCAAATCGCTCAGCCTCCGCGTCCAGGACGCCCTGCGCGACGCCCAGCACGCCGACGATGCGATCACCCGCCGGCTGCGGCACTTCGCCGAGAACGCCACCACCGGCACCGGCCTGGACGCCACGGCCGCCCTGGCCGACAAGGCGGGCGCCGGCACCCGCGAGACCCCGCCCGACGCCAAGGCCACCCCCGCCCAGGTCAAGGCCTGGTGGGACGGGCTGACCCCGGCCGAGCAGCAGCACCTCATCCACAACCGCCCGGACCAGATCGGCAACCGCGACGGCGTCCCCTGCCTGGCCCGCGACCAGGCCAACCGGATCATCCTCCGCCAGCGCCGGGCCGAACTCCAGGGCGAACTGGACCGGATCGGCAAGCCCGGGCAGCCGATGTCGGGCCCAGGAAGCACGGTGATGGAGGATCCGAAGGCGACCCGGATCAAGCAGATCCAGGACCAGCTCAAGGGCATCGACGACATCCAGCAGAAGCTGGACCATTCCAAGCCGCCCCTGTACCAGCCCACCTTCCTGCTGGGCTTCGACACCAAGGACAACGGGCATGCGCTGGTCGCGGTGAACAACCCCGACACGGCGGACAACGTCCTCACCTTCGTGCCCGGTACCACGGCACGGCTGGGCAACATCAACGGCGACATGGACAAGGCCTACGAGATGGCCAACTCCGCCCGGAGGGCGGCGGACGGCACCGGGAAGACCACCGCGACGATCGCGTGGAGCGGCTACGACGCACCGCAGGCCCTCCCGAACGCCTCGTTCGGCCAGCCGGCGCTGGACGCCCGGGACAGCATCTACAACTTCCAGACCGGCTTGCGGGCCACCCACGAGGGCCCGCCCTCGAACAACACGATCATGGGACACAGCTACGGCAGCGTCGCGGTCGGGATGGCCATGCGTGATCGGGGCCTGCCCGTCGACGGCGCGGTCTTCGTCGGCAGCCCCGGGCTGGGGGTCGACAACATCAAGGAACTGCGGATCGACCCGTCCCGGGTCTTCGTGGCCCGAGGTGATCAGGACGGCATCGCCGACTGGGCGGGCCTGGGCTACGGCGCGGATCCTGCCGACCCGGCGTTCGGTGCCACAGCCGTCCCGACCGCTCCCAACACCGATCATGGCCACTACTGGAACGATCAGACACCGTCGTGGTTCGCCTTCGGGCGCATCGCTGCGGGTGGACGGCCGTGAGGCCGCTCAGGGCCGCCGCGGCGGCGGCCACCGCACCGGTCGTCGGCCCGGGCGACTTTCCGGAGCACAGCTGCGGCAGCGTCGCGGTCGGGGGGAAGCCGTGAAGAACATCCGTCCCGCAGTCCTGCGGCTGGGCGCTGTCGTGGCCGTTTTCGGTGTCCTGGTGGCCGGCTGCGGGGAGGACAGCGACCTCAGCCGGCCCACCGTCACCTTGGAGGTTTCCCGGGGGCAGGCCGACACCCTGTTGGCCGACATCGAGCAGGCGCTGCCGGCGGGGGCCCGCTTCGAGCCTCCGGCCGCGAACGAGAACGACTGCTACAAGCCCCACAGCGAGAGTGCCGACGGGAGGCGGCAGGCCGGTCGCCTGGCAACGGTCAGCGGGTTGCCGGAGGAGCGACAGGCAGAGGTCTACGCGGCTGCCAGGGCGTATTTCGGAGCTCATGATTTCAAGATCACCAAGGATGTCGACAAGGTTCTGACCGGCACGAGATCTTCCGACGGCTTTCTGGCGATGCTCTACGGCGGGCTCGCACCGGGTCAGCTCATGCAGGTGTCGGTCCGGGCCCCGTGCGTCTGGCCCGACGGGACACCTCAGCCGATGCGATGACGGGGGCGGCGGGTGGCCTGAGCCGTCCGGCATTCGGCAACGAAGGCTGTCGGCCGCCGGGCCCCGGCCACCCCCGCCGTCGCCCGGTACCGTGGCCGAGTGACGAACGAAGACGAGGTGGGTGAGCGGCCCGGGGCCGGGAATCTCGATGTCCGCTGGCACGCCGGCTGGCCGTCGGCCAAGCACGATCCGGCGCCGGAGATCCAGGTGCACCGGTACGACGAGGACACGGTGATCCTGCGGCAGAACAAGTCGGTGCACTACGAGGCGCCGTTCATGTTCCTGCTGTTCGGCGCCGAGCGGGCGCTGCTGCTGGACACCGGGGCGACCGAGGAGGAGCGGTTCTTCCCGCTGCGGAGCACGGTGGACGGGCTGGTCGCCGAGTGGCTGGAGCGCCACCCGCAGGCGCCGGCGGGTTACGGGCTGCTGGTCGCCCACACCCACGGGCACGGTGACCACGTCGCGGGGGACGGCCAGTTCGCGGGGCGGCCGGGGACGACGGTGGTCGGCCGGGAGCAGGCGGAGGTCGTCGAGGCCTTCGGGCTCAAGGACTGGCCGGAGGGGCTCGGCGAGCTCGACCTCGGCGGGCGGGTGCTCGACCTGATCCCGGGGCCGGGCCACCAGGCGGCCGGGCTGGTCTTCCACGACCGCAGCACCGGGCTGCTGTTCACCGGGGACTCGTTCTACCCGGGGCTCCTCTACGTCCAGGACGCGGCGGCCTTCTCCGCCACCGTGGACCGGCTGCTGGCCTTCTGCGAGGCCAACCCCGTGACGCACATCCTGGGGTGCCACATCGAGATGACGACCACCCCGGGCGAGGAGTACCCGCGCGGGACGACGTACCAGCCGGACGAGCCGCCGCTGCAACTGACGGTGAGCCAACTGCGTACCCTGCGGGCCGTCCTGGACGCGGCCGAGGGCCGGCCCGGGCTGCACCCCAGCGCCGACTTCACCGTGCTGATCGGCGGCTGAGCGGGTCGACGCGGTGATGCCGGGCCCGCCAGTGGCGGGCCCGGCATCAGCGAAGGACAGGGGTCAGACACCGACCCGGCGGCGCCGGGCGCCGTCCGTCCCGGGCTCCGGCCCGGCCGGGGCCGCGGGTGCGGCCCGGTCGGTGAGCGGGGCGGGCTCGGTGTGCGAGAAGTCGGGGAGCCGGCCGAGCCAGCGCGGCAGGTACCAGTTGCGCTCGCCGAGCAGGCTCATCACGGCGGGCAGCAGCACCCCGCGGATGATCGTCGCGTCGATCAGCACGGCGACCGCGAGGCCGACGCCCATCTGCTTCATGGACTGCATGGAGAGCGTTCCGAAGACCCCGAACACCGCGACCATGATGACCGCCGCGCTGGTGACGACCCCGGCGGTGGAACGGATGCCGTGGGCGATGGCGGCCTGGGTGGACAGGCCCCGGTCGTGGCCCTCCTTGATCCGGGAGACCACGAAGACGTGGTAGTCCATCGAGAGTCCGAAGAGGATCACGAAGAGGAACAGCGGCACCCAGCTGTCGATCGCGCCGACCCCGGCCGTGCCGAGCAGCGAGGCGCCGACGCCGTGCTGGAAGACCAGCGTCAGCACCCCGTACGCCGCGCCGACCGAGAGCAGGTTGAGCACCACGGCGGTGACGGCGACGGCCAGCGAGCGGAAGGAGGTGAGCATCAGCAGGAAGGCGAAGGCCACCACGAACCCGAACACCGGCAGCATGCTGCCGGTCATCTGCTCGTTGAAGTCGTGCGAGCCGGCGGTGGAGCCGGTGACCGGCGCCTCGGTGCCGGGGACCTTCAGCAGGGTGGCCGGGATGATGTCCTCGCGCAGGGTGCGCAGGGCCTCGGTGCTGGCGCTGTCGTTGCCGGAGCCCATCAGCGGGATGTCGATGGTGGCGATGTTCTGCTCGGCGTGCAGGGTCACGTCGACCGGGCCGTGCATTCGGTTGCTCGCCAGGGCCCTGGACTTGAGGTCCTCGATCGCGGCGCTGATCGCCGCGGAGTCGATGTCGGTGGCCTTGACCACGACGGTGGCGGGGGAGGGGCTGCCGGGGAAGGCGGCCTGGATCCGCTCGGAGGTGGCCACCAGGGCGTTGCCCTTGGGCAGTTGCTGCTGGAAGGTGAGGTTGGCGGTGTGCATGGTGAGCAGCGGGGCGGCGATGCCGAGGAGGAGGCCGCCGGCCAGGACGGTGGCGGCCAGCGGGCGGCGCAGCACCGGGGTGAGGACGGCGTTCCAGATCCGGCCGCCGGTCGCGGCGCTCTCCGGCCGGCGCAGCCGGTGCAGCAGCGGGACCTTGCCCTTGTCGACCCGGTCGCCGAGCATGGAGAGCAGGGCGGGCAGGACGGTGAGCGAGCCGAGCACGGCGGTGATCACCACGACGATGGTGGCGTAGGACATGGCCTGGAAGTCGGCGATGCCGGTGAGGAACATGCCGGCCATCGCGACGACCACGGTGACGCCGGAGACCAGGACGGCCCGGCCGCTGGTGGCGGCGGCGATCCGCAGGGCGGTCTCGGCGTCGTGCCCGGCGGCCCGCTCCTCGCGTTCGCGGCGCAGGTAGAAGAGGCAGTAGTCGACGCCGACGGCCAGGCCGACCAGCAGCATCACCGAGCTGGCGTCGTTGCTGGTGTGCAGCAGCCCGCTGCTGAGGGCGACCAGGCCGCCGGCCGCGATGAAGGCGGTGAGGGCGAGCACCACCGGCAGGACGGCGGCGACCAGGGCGCCGAAGGCGATCAGCAGGATGCCGAGGGCGAGCGGGACGGCCGTCCACTCGGCGCGCTGGAAGTCGTCGGCGAACTGGTCCTCGAACCACTTGCCGGAGCTGGCCTCGCCGAGCTCCTCGACGGTGAGGTCGCGGTGCTGCGCCTGGACCTTCGCCACGGCGTCCAGGACGGCGGGGATGTTCTCGACGGCCTTCTCGCGGTCGCCGGTGACGGTGAACTGGACCAGGGCGGAGCGGCGGTCGGCGGAGAAGGCCTGGGTGTCGTACGGGGAGCGCAGGTCCGCGGTCCTCCCGGTGCCGGTGACGGCGGCCCGGACCTGGTCGACGACGGCGCGGAAGGCCGGGTCGTCGGCGGTCAGCGAAGCGCTCTGGACGAGCACGCTCTCGGAGGCCGGTGCCTTGATGCCGGCCTCGTCGAGGATCTTCGCGGCGCGGGCGACCTGGCCGGGCATGGATTCGGACTCGGTGACCTGGGTGCTGCCGTGCACCCCGCCGAGGTAGGCGGCGAGGACGACGAAGAGCAGCCAGCCGAAGACGGCGCTCCTGCGGTGCCGGGCGCTCCAGGCGCCCATGGCGGCGGCGAGCCCCTGGCGCGGCGGGCGGGGGCGGGCGGGACGAGTGGGACTCGGGCGGTCGGGGCCTGATCTGGGTGTCACGGTGGTACGTCCCCCCGGGGATCGCGGCGGTGCGGGCCGCCGGTGTCTGGTGCCGGGTGCGGTCCGGCGTCGTCATCGAATCTAGGAAGCCGGGGGGCGGGCCGGTATCCGGCTGACGGGGGAGTCGCCCCGGGGGTCCGCCTCGGGGGAGGGGTGGGGTTTTCCCTACCCGCGTCCCTGATCTCCTCCTTGGGGACAGCGCCGGACTCCACCCTGAGGGGGAGGCGCCTCCACCCGGAGCACGAGGTCAACGGGGGTGGGGCCGGGGGAGGATGGTGCGGGGCGGCGCAGTCGGCGTCCCTGAGGGGGCGGACCCGCGGGGGGTTGCTTGCCGGGCGGCAAGCAAGTGCTCGTAGGATGGTTCCTCACGACACTTACCTGCCGACCGGCTAACGAGCGGAACCCCCGCTCCTCGGCCGGTCCTCAGCCGTCGCCCGGCGTCCCGTTCCCCTGGGCTGCGGTGACCATGCCCAGGAGGCACAGCGAGCATGTTCCACCGAATCGGACAATTCGTGGTCACCCGAGCGTGGTGGGTGATCGCGGCTTGGGTGGTCGCGGCCATCGCCATCATCGGCACCGCGCCGAAGTTGACCGCGCAGACCGACGAGGCCGCCTTCCTGCCGAAGCACTACGAGTCCATCCAGGCCTCGGAGCTCCAGGAGCGGGCCTTCCCCGCCAGCTTCACCCCGGGCGCGCTGCTGCTCTTCGAGCGCACCGACGGCGGCAAGCTGGACGCGGCCGACCAGGCCACCATGAACAAGGTGGTCCAGGGGCTGGGCGACAAGCACATCGCGCTGGTCGAGCAGATCATCCCGGTGAGCCAGCAGTCCACCTCCAAGGACGGCAAGTACGCGCTGTCGATGGTCGCCATCGACAAGACCAAGATGCAGAGCGAGGAGTACGGCGAAGCCGCCAAGGCGCTCCGTGACGGCGGCGCCGAGCTGACCGCCGGCACCCCGCTGAAGTTCCAGGTCGGCGGCCAGTCCGCGATGAACCTGGACCAGAAGGACTCCTCCGCGCTCGCCAACGCCCTGATCGGCGGCGGCACCGTGGTGATCATCCTGATCACGCTCGGGATCATCTTCCGCAGCCCGATCATCGCGCTGCTGCCGATCCTGTCGATCTTCGTCTACTCGATGGTCGCCAACGGCCTGATCGCGGACGCGAGCAAGATCTTCGGACTCAAGTCCGACGCCTCCATGTCCGCGATCCTGATCGTGGTGCTGTTCGGCGTCGGCACCGACTACTTCCTCTTCCTGATGTTCCGCTACCGCGAACGGCTGCGGGCCGGCGAGGACCGCAAGACCGCCGTGGTCAACGCGGTCGGCCGGGTCGGCGAGGCGATCGCCTCCGCCGCCGGCGCCGTCGTGGTGGCCTTCGCCGTCCTGGTGCTCTCCAGCCTCGGCCTCTTCAAGGCGCTCGGCCCGTCGCTGGCCATCGCGGTCGCCGTCACCGCCCTGGCCTCGGTCACCCTGGTGCCCGCGATCCTCTCCCTCATTCCGGAGAAGGTGCTGTTCTGGCCCTCCAAGGCCTGGCAGCGCGAGCCCAAGGGCGCCCGCTTCGCGGCCATCGGCAAGGCCGTCAGCCGCCGTCCGGGCATCGCCGCGCTGGGCTCCGGCGTCGTCATGCTGGCACTGGCGCTCTCCGTGGTCGGCTACAAGGGCACCTTCGACCTGGCCGGCAGCTCCATGCCGAAGAGCAAGGAGTCGATGGTCGTCCAGGACAAGCTGATGACCGCGTTCTCGGCCGGCGCCGCCGACCCGAGCCACGTGTACCTGACCGTCACCCAGGACGGCGCCAAGCTCGACACCGCCACCCTGGACGCCTACGCGGCCAAGCTCGGCGGCGTGAACGGCGTCGCGTCCGCCGCGCTGCCCCAGGACGGTCTCAGCAAGGACGGCGGCACGGCCAACTTCACCGTGCTGCTCAAGGACAGCCCGGCCAGCAACCAGGCCATCAGCACCATCGCCGGCCTGCGCGACACCGCGCACGAGGAGGCGCCGGCCGGCACCAAGGCGTACGTCGGCGGCATCACGTCCGTCTACAAGGACATCAACACCGCGATGGCGCACGACTACTCGCTGGTGTTCCCGATCGCCGCACTGCTGATCATGGTGATCCTGGGCCTGCTGCTGCGCAGCGTCGTCGCCCCCTGGTACCTGATGGCCTCGGTGGGCCTCGGGTTCGGTGCCACCCTCGGTGCGACCAAGCTGGTGTTCCAGAACTTCGCCGGCGAGCCCGGTCTGATGTTCATGCTGCCGATCTTCATCTACCTCTTCGTGGTCGCGATCGGCACCGACTACAACATCCTGATGATCGCCCGCCTGCGGGAGGAGGCCCGCGAGGGCCGCAGCCCGCGCGAGGCGGCCGGTGAGGCGATCCGGCACGGCGGTCCGACCGTCGCGGCGGCCGGCTTCATCCTGGCGGCGACCTTCGCCACCATGATGCTGGCGGGCAACACCCTCTTCAGCGAGATGGGCTTCTCGATCGCGTTCGGCATCGTGCTGGCGGCGTTCGTGATGTCGCTCTTCTTCACCCCGGCGCTGACCGCGCTGCTGGGCAAGGCGGCCTGGTGGCCCGGTCACGGCGACGTGGCGGGCCACGACGCCCCGGTGGCGCTCGACGAGGCCGCCGGCGCCCCGGAACCGGCCGGCCGGCACTGATCCCCCATCGGGCCGGGAGGATCCTCCCGGCCCGGTGCGTCCCAGGTCACAGGGCACGCGGCGACCGCTCCGGCGGTCGCCGCCTGCCCTGCTGCCGTGGGCCGCAAACGTGACGTGTCCGGCAAAAATCACTCGATCATTCCGGTGTTCGCCGTGCTACAGTCGACGCAGTTGCAGTTTTGGTTCCCATGAACGTATATGTGCGCCTGCTGGTACCAACCAACAGGCGCATTTGTTTTGTCCGGTGTTTCAGTCTCCGGATGGGGATCGCGGCTACTTTGGGGCCCACGAGGTGTGGGTCCTGATGCCCCAGTATGAGGAGACGGTTATGGCTACCGGCACCGTGAAGTGGTTCAACAGCGAAAAGGGCTTCGGCTTCATCGAGCAGGACGGTGGCGGCGCTGACGTGTTCGCCCACTACTCGAACATCCAGGCGAACGGTTTCCGTGAGCTGGTCGAGGGCCAGAAGGTCGAGTTCGACGTCACCCAGGGCCAGAAGGGCCCGCAGGCCGAGAACATCCGCGTCATCTGAGTCCAGCTTCCCAGCTGACTCACGTCGCGAAGCGAGGGCCCGTACCGCACGGTGCGGGCCCTCGTGCATGCCGCCGAACGGCCGGGGCGGCAGTGGTTCATTCCTCTCCTGACGGCCGACCTTCCCCAGCTCCCCGCTGGGGGCCTACCCCCAGCCACCGCCGGGGGTACCCCCAAGGTCCGCCAGCACGGCACAGCCGTGGCCGTCGGCCGTATCAGGACGGAAAATCACCACATGACCGATCAGTCACGCCCGCAGCGCAACCGCAGCACCGGCGGCCGCACCCAGGGCGCCGCGGCGGGCCAGACCGGCCGCGGCCGCCCCCGCACCGGCGGCAACGCCAGCAGCAGCGGCGGCTTCAGCGACGCCCAGCGCCGCAGCGGCACCAGCACCGGCGGCCTGCGCAGCGCCGGCGCCACCGGTGGCCGGGGCCGCGGCCGCGGCGCCGCCCCCCGCGAGCGCGCCGTCGAGGCGCCCGCCGACTTCGCCATCCCCGAGGGCACCCCGGCCCGCCCGCCGGCCGCGACCTTCGCCGAGCTGGAGATGCCCAAGGGCCTGCTCTCGGCACTGACCCGCGAAGGCGTCACCGAGCCCTTCCCGATCCAGTCCGCCACCCTGCCGGACGCGATCGCCGGCCGCGACGTGCTGGGCCGCGGCCGCACCGGCTCCGGCAAGACGCTGGCCTTCGGCCTCTCGATCCTCGCCCGCACCGCCGGCAAGCGCGCCGACGCGCGCCGCCCGCTGGCCCTGGTGCTGGTGCCGACCCGCGAGCTCGCGCAGCAGGTCACCGACGCCCTCACCCCGTACGCGACCGCCGTGAACCTGCGGATCGCCACCGTGGTCGGCGGCATGTCGATCACCCGGCAGGCCAACGCGCTGCGCCGCGGCGCCGAGGTCCTGGTCGCCACCCCCGGCCGGCTCGACGACCTGATCAACCGGCAGGACGTCCGGCTGGACGAGGTCGCCATCACCGTCCTGGACGAGGCCGACCAGATGGCCGACATGGGCTTCCTGCCGCAGGTCACCAAGCTGCTGGAGCAGGTCGCCGAGGGCGGGCAGCGGATGCTGTTCTCCGCCACCCTGGACCGCAACGTGGACCGCCTGGTCCGCCGCTTCCTGACCGACCCGGTGACGCACTCCGTCGACCCGTCGGCCGGCGCGGTGACCACCATGGACCACCACGTCCTGCAGATCGACACCGCCGACAAGGCCTCGGCCACCGCGCACATCGCCTCCCGCGAGGGCCGGGTGATCATGTTCGTGCACACCAAGCACGGCGCCGACCGCCTCGCCAAGCAGCTGCTGGCCACCGGTGTGAAGGCCGCCGCCCTGCACGGCGGCAAGTCCCAGCCCCAGCGCAACCGCACCCTGGACCAGTTCCGCGAGGGCCACGTGTCCGCGCTGATCGCCACCAACGTCGCCGCCCGCGGCATCCACATCGACGGCCTCGACCTGGTCGTCAACGTGGACCCGCCGATCGACCACAAGGACTACCTGCACCGCGGCGGCCGCACCGCCCGGGCCGGCGAGTCCGGCACGGTCGTCACCCTGGTGCTGCCCGAGCAGCGCCGCGAGGTCACCCGGCTGATGACCACCGCCGGCATCCGCCCGACCACCACCAAGGTCCGCCCCGGCGACGCCGAGCTGGCCCGGATCACCGGCGCCCGGACGCCGTCCGGCGTCGCGGTCACGCTGGCCGTGCCGATCAGCCAGGCCCCGGCGGCGAGCACCACCAGCGCCCCGCGCCGCCGCACCTCCGGCCCGCGCTCCTCGCTGCCGACCGACGTCGACATCAACGGCAACGCCCGCCGTCGCCGTCCCAAGCAGCGGATGGGCGCCACCGGCGGCGCCACCCACACCGCGGCCGGCTTCTCCGGCAAGGCGAGCAGTGGCTCCAAGCCCGGCTCCGGCTCCAAGAGCGGCGGCAACTACGGCACCGGCCGCCAGCGCCGCCAGGCCAACTGACGCACCGCCCCCGGCCCGTCCGGCGGGCATCCGAAGCGGGCACCTCCTCCGGGGGTGCCCGCTTCGGCGTTCCGCGACCCCGGCGGGCCGGGGCGTGCCCGGCGGTGACCCTCAGGCCTGCGCCCGCTCCGGCGTCGGCCCGGCGCCCGGCTCCGGGCCCGTCGCCGATCCCCGGTCCGGCCGCCGCCGGCCGCCCGGCGCCAGCCGCCGCAGCCGCTCCGCCGTCTCCTCGTCCCGCGGTGCCAACACCACCAGCTCCAGCTGCGGCTCGCCCTGCGCCCGCAGTACCACCTGGTCGATCCGCAGCAGGCCCAGCACCTCGTGCCGCAGGTCCTTCTCGGTGCCCGAGCGCTCCTGCACCTGGTGCTCGTCCAGCCAGCGGTCCGCCTCCGGGAACCCGGCCCGCAACCGTGCGATCAGCGCCGCCAGCCGCCGCGCCCCGGGCGAGCCGTCGCCGCCCCGCTCGCCGTAGGCGGCCCGCAGCTGCGCCAGGATCCGCCGGGCATGGCGCTCCCAGTCGACCGTCCGCGCCCGGTGCGCGTGGTCGGCGAACACCACCCAGCCGAGATTGCACTCCCCGGCCGGCCACCGGGAGAACTCGAACAGCGCGTCAGCCTGCGGGTTCCAGGCACGGACGTCCCAGTCGGCGTCGATCAGGAAGGCGGGGGACGGCGACTGCGCCTCCAGCAGGCGCAGCAGGGCGCCGGGAACCCGCTCGGGCACCGGGCCCTCGGCCGGCAGCGCGTGACTGCCCGCCAGCCGGAACAGGTACTCCGTCTCGGCCTGGTCGAGGCGCAGGGTGCGGGCCAGGCTCGCCAGCACCTCGGGGGAGGGGTTGATGGCGCGCCCCTGCTCCAGCCAGGTGTACCAGGTCACCCCGACGCCGGCGAGCACCGCCAGCTCCTCCCGCCGCAGCCCCGGGGTACGGCGGCGCAGGCCCGGCGCCATGCCCACGTCCTCGGGCGTCAGCCGGGCCCGCCGGCTGCGCAGGAAGTTCGACAGTGCCGTCCGCCGTGCTGTTCCGGCCGTCTTCATGGTCCGCCCCCGTCTTCCCGTCCCTGGTAGCCGTACTACCAGTATCGCCACGCACTGCCGGGCCGCCGCGGCTGCCACGAGGCTTGCCACGTCAGCACGTTGATGACCCGTACCAGAGGGAGTACCCGATGAGGCGTCAGTTCCGCCGCGTCCTGGTGGCCGTCGCCACCACCGCCCTGCTCACCGCGGCCGCGGCCCCGGCCGCGGACGCGGCGACCGCCGCGAAGGCGTCCGGCGTCCAGCACGGCGCGAGCCGCCACCCGGCCGTCGTCGACGGTCACGCCCCGTCCCTGCACCCCGAGGGCGCGACCTGGGACCAGGCGCACCGCCGGTTCCTGGTCGGTTCCCTGCGCCACGGTACTGTCTCCGCCGTCCGGCCCGACGGGAGCGTCCGGACCCTGGTCGACGACCCGGGGACGATCGTGTCGGTGATCGGCCTGCACGCGGACGCCGCCCGGGGCCGGGTCCTGCTCGCCAACGGCGACAACGGGGTCGGCCTGCGCAGTTCCGCCGCCACCACCGGCCGGCTGGCCGGGATCGGCGCGTACGACCTGGAGACCGGCCGTCGGATCTTCTACGCGGACCTCGCCGCGGTGGCCGGCGACGGCGGTCCGCACTTCGCCAACGACATCGCCTTCGGCCCGGACGGCACCGCGTACGTCACCGACTCCCGCGCGCCGATCGTGTACCGGGTCGGGGTGGACGGCCGGGCCTCCGTCCTGCTGCGGGACGAGCGGCTGCGGGCGGCGCCCGACGGGTACGGGCTGAACGGCATCGTCTACCAGGACGGCGCGCTGCTGCTCGGCAAGTACGACGACGGCACGCTGTGGCGGGTCCCGGTCGGCCGTCCGGCGCAGCTGCGGCAGGTCCGGCTGACCGGGGCGGCGGGGGCGCCCGGGGCACTGGCCGGGCTCGACGGCCTGCTGGCCGGCCGAGGCGGCGCCGTACTGGGCGTCACCAACGGCCTGGGCGCACCGGGCCGGGACGCCCAGCTGGAGCTGCGGTCCGCCGACGGCTGGCGGACCGCCCGGGCGGTCGCCGTCCACCCGTCGGCGGACCCGGCGCCGACCGCCGTGACGGCCGGCCCGGACGGCGGCTTCTACCAGCTCTCCGGCCGGATGGACCTGCTCTTCGCGGGCACCCTGAGCGACAGCTTCACGCTGCGGCGGATCTGACCGCCCGTCGCCCGGGCCGGCCCCCGGTACCGCCGCCCGGGTGACGGTCGGGGGCACCGGCCCGGACGGCGGCCGCGCGGGCCGGCCCGGATGGCAGGCTGACCGGCAGGTGCGGGAGGCCGGCGGAGCGGAGTGGTCTGTGCAGAGCGTGTGGGCCGTGCTGTTCGCCCTGCTCGGCGCCGCCAGCAACGCGACGGCCACCGTGCTGCAGCGCAAGGCGGCCGGCACGGTGCCGCTCTCCGCCGGGTTCCGGCTGCGGCTGATCGTCGAACTGCTGCACCGGCCGGTGTGGCTGGCCGGGTTCGGGGCGATCGTGCTGGCCGCCTGCTTCCAGGCGCTGGCGCTGTCCGAGGGCGCGCTCTCCCTGGTGCAGCCGTTGTTCGTGCTGGAGCTGCCGATGGCGATGCTGATCGCCGGCTTCGTGCTCGGGCGGCGGCTGACCCGGGACAGCTGGCTGGCGGTGTTGGCGGTGGTGGGCGGCCTCGGGGTGGCACTGGCCGCCGCCGACCCGCAGGGCGGCATCACGCATCCGCCGGGCGGGCGCTGGGCGGTGGCCACCGGCTGCTGCGTGGGGGCGGTGGCGCTGCTGGTGGTCGTGGCCCGGCGGCACCCGCCCGGGCGGCTGCGGGCGGCCTCGCTGGCGGCGGGCGCGGCGATCGGGAACGCGCTGACGGCGGCGCTGATGAAGGCCGCCACGCACGCCTGGCAGAGCGAGGGGATCGCCGGGTTCTTCGGGGCCTGGCAGACCTACGGCTTCGCGCTGGCGGGCGCCGGCGCGGTGTTCCTGCTGGAGAACGCGATGCAGTCCGGCCCGCTGGTGGCCTCGCAGCCGGCGTTGACGCTCACCGACGCGCTGGTGAGCCTGGCGCTCGGGGTCACCCTGTACGAGGAGACGGTGCGGACCGGGTGGTGGCTGCTGCCGGAGATCGCCGGTGCGCTGGCGATCCTGGCGGGGGCGCTGGTACTGGCGCGCACGCCGCTCGCCCGGCTGCTGGCCGAGGGGTGAGGGTCGGGGCGTCGATGCACGACGACCGGTCCGCACGTCCCGGCCTGTGCGCCGCGGTGCTCAGGCCCCCCGGCGAAGGCCCTGTCCGACGCCGCCGCGGGCACCGGTCCGGGCCTCGTCGTACCGGTCCAGCAGCAGCCGGGCGATCTCCGGCGCGTCGCCGAGCACATCGGCGACGAGGTCCGCGTCCCCGGCGGCCGCCGCGATGCGGTCCGGAAGCAGCCCTGGGGCGAGCAGGTACGGGGCGACCGCGACCCGCTCGGCGCCGGCTTCGCGCAGCGAGGCGACGGCCCCGGGCACCCGGTGGCCGGTGGCGGCCGTGGCCGCGTACGCGACCTCCACCCCGGCCCAGCCCCGGGTGCGGCGCCATTCGGCGGCCAGGGCCCGGGTGACCCGGCCGGCGGCCGGGTCGGAGGAGCCGGCCGCGGCCAGCACGATGCCGGTGCGGGCCCGGACGGCGTCCGAGGCCACGTCCAGCCCGGCCTCGGCGAGCCGGCGTTCCAGGGCGGCGAGCAGCCGTGGGGACGGGCCGAGGACGTCCGCGAGCGGGAGGTCGGCGCCGGACGCCCGCAGCGCGGCCGGGATGTCCGTCTTGGCGTGGTAGGCCCGGTTGAGCAGCAGCGGTACGGCCACGGCCGGGGCGCCGGCCAGCCGCTCGGTGACCTGGGGGAGGCGCGGTGCGCAGAACTCCAGGTAGGCGGTGGCGACGTCCAGGGCGGGGCGCAGCGCGCGGATCCGCCGGACCAGGGCCTCCACTGTGGCGGCGTGCCTGGCGTCCCGGCTGCCGTGGGCGATCAGCAGGAGGGCAGGGCTGCCCGCTGGCGGAGCAGCGGGCAGCCGGCCGGAGACCATGGATCCGACCTTACCGGGCGGCGGCCAGCAGGCCGCGGTTGCGCAGCACCCGGCGCTCGATCGGGGCGAACACGAGCAGCTCGATGGCGATGCCGACGAACAGGATCAGGATGATGCCGAGCAGCACACCGGCCATCTCGGAGAACTCGCGCTGGTTCTCCAGGTAGCGGCCGAGGCCCTGCCCGAGGTCGGGCGAGCTGGCGACCAGCTCGGCGGCCATCAGCGAGCGCCAGGAGAAGGCCCAGCCCTGCTTGAGGCCGGCCAGGTAGCCGGGGAGCGCGCCGGGGAGCAGCACGTGCCGGGCGTTGCTGAGGCCGCTGGCGCCGAGGGTGCGGCCGGCCCGCAGGAACAGCGGCGGCACCTGGTCGATGCCGGCCACCAGGCCGTTGGCGATGGACGGGACGGCGCCCAGCAGGATGACGGCGTACATCATCTGGTTGTTGATGCCGAGCCAGATCACCGCGGCGGGCACCCATGCGACGGACGGCAGCGACTGCAGGCCGGACAGGATCGGGCCGACGGCCGCCCGGACCGGCTTGACCTGGGCGACCAGCAGGCCGATCGGGGTGCCGATGACGACGGCGATGACGAAGCCGGACAGGCCCCGCCAGACGCTGGTCCAGATGATCTCGAAGAGGGTGCCGGCGCTCCAGAGGTCCTCGGCGGCGGCCCAGACGTCGGCCGGGCTCGGGAGCTTGTAGGAGCTGGTCAGCTCCAGGCTGTACGCGCCCTGCCAGAGGGCGAGCACCAGGAGCACGCCGAGCAGCGGCGGGAGGGCCTTCTGCCGCAGCGTCTGGGCGAAGGACTGGCCGGGGGCGGCGACGGTCTCCAGGGCGTCGAGGCCGGCCTCGACGCTGGCGGAGTCCGGCGCCTGGTCCTTGACGATGCCGGGGGCGGTGTCAGTGCTGGCCATGGCGGCGGATCTCCCCACGCAGTTCTTCGGTGATCTCGATGGACAGGTCCGCGACGCCGGCGGACTCGATGCGGCGCGGCTGCGGCAGGTCGATCCGCCACTCACGGGCGACCCGGCCGGGGCGGGAGGAGAGCAGCACCACGCGCTGGGCCAGCCGGACGGCCTCGCGCACGTTGTGGGTGACGAACAGGACGGTGAGCTTCTGCTCGGCCCAGATCCGGGTGATCTCGTCGTGCAGGACGTCCCGGGTGATCGCGTCCAGGGCGGCGAACGGCTCGTCCATCAGCAGCACCGAGCTGCCCTGGGCGAGCGCGCGGGCCATCGCGACGCGCTGGCGCATGCCGCCGGAGAGCTCGTGCACGCGCTTTCCGTAGGAGCCCTTGAGCCGGACCAGCTCCAGCAGCCGCTCGGCCTCGGGGCGGCGCTCGGGGCGGGCCACGCCGTTGAGCCGCAGCGCGAGTTCGATGTTCTTGCCGGCCGTGAGCCAGGGGAACAGCGCGTGCTCCTGGAACATCAGCGAGGGGCGCCCGCCGGGGACCTCGATGGTGCCCGAGGAGGGCTTGTCGAGGCCGGCGACCAGGTTGAGCAGGGTGGACTTGCCGCAGCCCGAGGCGCCGAGCAGCGTGACGAACTCGCCGGGGGCGACGTCGAGGGTGATGTCGTCCAGCACGTGGGTCGCGGCGCCGGGGCGGCCGAAGGACTTGTGGACGTGCGAGATCCGGACGGCGGGGGAGCCGTCCAGGACCCCGGCGCCGGGGGCGTCTTCCGAGGTGGTCAGTGCCGGGCTCATCCGGGCACCTCCTGCATGAGTGGACTGGCGGACTGGCGAAGTGGGAGCCGGGGTCCGGCCCCGCCCGGCCCTGTGACTGGGCATCGACCGGGTGGGCGGGGTTCCGGACCGCGGAGCTTGTGCGGGTCGCGCTGCGGGGTGCCGCGGCCGGCGCCGGGCCGGCCGCGGCGTACCGGCTACTTGGTGCCGAGCCCGGCGTCCGCCACGGCGCTCTGACCGGCGGCCTTGAGCACCTTGTTGAGCAGGGTCAGGTCGTAGATCCCGTTCAGGTCGGGCTTCTTGAGCAGACCCGCGGTCACCGCGTGGTCGGCCTCCGACTGCAGGGTCCCGGCCAGCGGGTCGTCCAGGAAGTCGATGTCCTGCCAGGCCGGGTCGAGCACGGCGGGCTCCAGCGCGTTGCCCGCGGCCTCCTTGATGGCCGCGTTGGCGGAGGCCTTGGCCTTGTCCGGGTTGGCCTTGATGAAGGCGTTGGTGTTCACCGAGCCGCGCAGCACGGCCTCCACCACGTCCGGGTGCTCCTTGAGGAACTTCTGGGACACGATGATGTTGGTGATCACGAACTTGTTGTCCGGCCAGAGCGACTTCTCGTTCAGCAGGACCTTCGCACCGAGGGTGACCAGCTTGGAGGCGGTCGGCTCGGGCACCCAGGCACCGTCGATCGCACCGGACTTGTAGGCGTCCGGGGTGACCTTGTTGTCGGTGCGGACGACCGAGACGTCGCCGGCGCCGGTGTTGGCGTCGACCTTGAAGCCCTTGGTGGACAGGTAGTTGAGGAGCGCCACGTCCTGGGTGTTGCCCAGCTGCGGGGTGGCGATCTTCTTGCCCTTGAGGTCCTCCAGCGAGGTGACCTTGTCCGGGTTGACGACCAGCTTGACGCCGCCGGAGGCCGAACCGCTGATGATCTTCAGCGACTTGCCGTCCGACTTGGTGAAGCCGTTGATCGCCGGGGAGGGGCCGATCCAGCCGATGTCGATCGAGCCGGCGTTCAGCGCCTCGATCTCCGCCGGGCCGGCGTTGAAGATCTGCGGCTTGATCTGGGTGGTGCCCAGCTCCTTCTGGAAGATGCCTTCCTTCAGGCCGACCAGCGGGGTGCCGTGGGTCAGGTTGGCGAAGTAGCCGATCTTGACCGTGTCGGTGGACAGCTTGACGTCACCCGAGGGGGAGGCCGCCGCCGGCGAGCCGGCCGCCTTGTTGTCGGTGCTCTTCGAGCCGTAGCCGCAAGCGGTCAGCAGGGTGACGGCGGTGAGGCCGGCGACGACCGCCACGGCGGACCGTCTGATCCGGCCGGCGGGGGTGCGGGCAGCATTATGGGGGAACTGGTTCGAAGCCATGCGAAGTCGTCCTGTTCATGGACGGGCCGTCGACTGACGTCCCTGGTACGGAAGCTGGGGTGTCGCTCGCGGCATCGTGATGCCGGGCAAGCCGGGCTGCGGCTGCTGTGCCAACTGTGGGACGGCACAGGGGCGGCGGCCCGGTGACAGGGGATCAGAGCCCCTGTCCGCCCACACATCGCGTCAGTCCGCCCTGGCCGCTGCCGAGGACGCCGCTGCCGATGCGGCCGCCTTCCTTGTCCATGCCCGAGAACGCCTCGTGGGGCATCAGACCCAGTCCTCCTCGTCCGTCGCTTCCAGCGCGACCGTGTCGAAGGCCTCGCCCGCCATGCCGGCGGTGAGGGTGGTGCCGTCGGCCGGGTCGATCAGCAGGAAGGACCCGGTCCGGCGGTTGTCGGTGTAGTCGTCGAGCGACAGCGGCTCGGCGGTGCGCAGCACCACGTGGCCGATGTCGTTGACCGACAGGCCCTCGGCGCCGGAGCGCTGTTCGAGGGAGTCGATGTCGATCCGGTAGCTGATCTCCTTGACCAGCGCGCGCACCGTCCGGGTGGTGTGCTTGAGCAGCACCTTGTCCCCGGCCCGCAGCGGGCGCTCGTGCAGGTGGCAGACGGTCGCCGCGACGTCCTTGGTGGGCGTCGGGACGCGGCCGGCCGCGATCAGGTCGCCGCGCGAGACGTCGATGTCCTCGGCCAGGCGGACGGTGACCGACTGGGGGGCCCAGGCGATGTCCGTCTCCCTGCCGAGCGCGTCGATGCCGGCCACCGTGGTGACGTGGCCCGACGGCAGGACGGTGACGGTGTCGCCGGTGCGCAGCACGCCGGAGGCGAGCTGGCCGGCGTAGCCGCGGTAGTCGGGGAAGTCGGCGCTCTGCGGGCGGATCACGTACTGGACGGGGAACCGGGCCGGCTCCTCGCTCGGGTCGCTGCCGACCGGCACGGTCTCCAGGTGCTCCAGCAGCGTCGGGCCGCCGTACCAGTCCATGTGCGCGGACGGCTCGACCACGTTGTCGCCGGCCAGGGCCGAGATCGGCACCGCCACCACGTCCTCGACGCCCAGCGAGGCGGCGTACGCGGTGAACTCCTTCGCGATGGCCGCGAAGACCGGCTCCGCGTACTCGACCAGGTCCATCTTGTTGACGGCCAGCACCACGTGCGGCACCCGAAGCAGCGCGGCCACGGCGGCGTGCCGGCGGGTCTGCTCGACCACGCCGTTGCGGGCGTCGACCAGCACGACGGCGAGTTCGGCGGTGGAGGCGCCGGTCACCATGTTGCGGGTGTACTGCACGTGGCCCGGGGTGTCGGCGAGGATGAACCGCCGGCGCGGGGTGGCGAAGTAGCGGTACGCGACGTCGATGGTGATGCCCTGCTCGCGCTCGGCGCGCAGGCCGTCGGTGAGCAGCGCCAGGTCCGGAGCCTCCTGGCCGCGGCTGAGCGAGACCCGCTCGACGGCCTCCAGTTGGTCGGCCAGCACGGACTTGGAGTCGTGCAGCAGCCGGCCCACCAGGGTGGACTTGCCGTCGTCGACGGAGCCCGCGGTGGCGAAGCGCAGCAGCGCGGTGGCCGTGGCCTCCTCGCCGAACGGGTTCTCGGAGGGGGCCTGGTCGTTGTGCAGATCGGTCGGCATGGTTAGAAGTACCCCTCGCGCTTACGGTCTTCCATGGCGGCCTCGGACACCTTGTCGTCCGCCCGGGTCGCTCCTCGCTCGGTCAGCCGGCTGGCCGCGATCTCGGCGATCACGTCGCCGATGGTGGCCGCGTCCGAGTCGACCGCGCCGGTGCAGGACATGTCACCGACGGTGCGGTAGCGCACCAGGCGCCGCTCCACGGTCTCGGTCTCCTTGGGGCCGCCCCACTCGCCGGCGGTGAGCCACATGCCGTTGCGGGAGAAGACCTCGCGCTCGTGGGCGTAGTAGATCTCGGGGAGTTCGATCTTCTCCCGCTCGATGTACTGCCAGACGTCCAGCTCGGTCCAGTTGGAGAGCGGGAAGACGCGCACGTGCTCGCCGACCGCGTGCTTGCCGTTGTAGAGGCTCCAGAGCTCGGGGCGCTGGCGGCGCGGGTCCCAGGCGCCGAACTCGTCGCGCAGGGAGAAGACGCGCTCCTTGGCGCGGGCCTTCTCCTCGTCGCGGCGGCCGCCGCCGAAGACGGCGTCGAACTTGCCCTGCTCGATGCCGTCCAGCAGCGGGACGGTCTGCAGCGGGTTGCGCAGGCCGTCCGGGCGCTCGCGCAGCCGGCCGTCGTCGATGAAGTCCTGCACGTGCGCGACGTGCAGCCGCAGGTTGTGCCGGGCCACCGCGCGGTCGCGGTAGTCCAGCACCTCGGGGAAGTTGTGGCCCGTGTCGACGTGCAGCAGGGCGAACGGCACCGGCGCGGGCCAGAAGGCCTTCAGCGCCAGGTGCAGCATGACGATGGAGTCCTTGCCGCCCGAGAAGAGGATCACCGGGCGCTCGAACTCGCCGGCCACCTCGCGGAAGATGTGCACCGACTCCGCCTCCAGCGCGTCCAGGTGCGACAGCGCGTAGGGGTTCTCGGCGGCATCCAGCAGGGTGTGGGTCGCGGTCGTCATGCCAGTCCCCTCGTGGTCAGGAAGGTGTGCAGTTCGGCCGCGGACTCGGCGACGGCGCGGCCGTGCGTCTGCAGTCGCAGCTCCGGGCTCTCCGGGGCCTCGTACGGGTCGTCCACGCCGGTCAGGCCGGAGATCTCGCCGGCCGCCTGCTTGGCGTACAGGCCCTTGACGTCGCGCTCCGAGCAGACCTCGACCGGGGTGGCGACGTGGATCTCCAGGAACTCGGTGCCGTGCTCGCCGTGCCGCTCGCGGACGGCGGCGCGCGAGGCGGCGTAGGGGGCGATGACCGGGGCCAGCACCTTGACGCCGTTCGCGGCGAGCTTCTCGGCGACGAAGCCGATCCGGGTCACGTTGGTGTGCCGGTCCTCCTGGCTGAACCCCAGGCCCTTGGAGAGGAATTCGCGGATCTCGTCACCGTCCAGGACCTCCACCTTGTGGCCCTCGGCGCGCAGGCGCTCGGCGAGGGCGAAGGCGAGGGTGGTCTTGCCCGCGCTGGGCAGCCCGGTCAGCCACACCGTGGCGCCGCGCTCGCAGGGGGCGGCCGTTCGGGCCGCCTCTGCGGCTCCGTCGACTGCCGGTGTGTCTGTGGTCACGGTGAGATCTCCTGGAGGTACGGGTTGGCGGGGCGGGGTCAGAGGTGGATGCCGCACTCGGTCTTGCCGGAGCCGGCCCAGCGGCCGGCGCGGGCCTCCTCGCCCTCGACGGGCTTGCGGGTGCACGACAGCGGCGAGCAGCCGACCGAGGTGTAGCCCTCCCACAGCAGCGGGTTGAGCAGGACGCCGTTGGCGGCGACGTAGGCGTCCACGTCCTCCTGCGTCCAGCGCGCGATCGGGGCGATCTTGACCTTGCGGCGCTTGGGGTCCCAGGACACCACCGGGGTGTTGGCGCGGGTCGGGGACTCGTCGCGGCGCAGCCCGGTGGCCCAGGCGTCGTAGCCGCCGAGGCCGCGGTTCAGCGGCTCGACCTTGCGCAGCGAGCAGCAGAGGTCCGGGTCGCGGTCGTGCAGGTTCGGCCCGTACCGGGCGTCCTGCTCGGCCACGCTCTGCAGCGGCGTCAGCGTGATGACGTTGACCGGCATCACCGCCGCCACCGCGTCCCGGGTGCCGATGGTCTCGGCGAAGTGGTAGCCGGTGTCCAGGAAGACCACGTCCACGCCGGGGAAGACCGAGGAGGCGAGGTGGGCCACGACCGCGTCCTCCATGGAGGAGGTGACGCAGAAGCGTTTGCCGAAGGTCTCGGCGGCCCAGCGCAGGACGTCCTGTGCGGACGCCTCCTCCAGGTCGCGGCCGGCCGCGGTGGCTATCGCCTCGTGATCAACCGTGCTGGTCATCCTGGTTCCCCCCGTTCGCAGGTGTGCTCCGGCCGCCGGTGTTCGACGGCGACAGCAGGCCGAGGAACTTCAGCTGGAACGCCCGGCGGCAGCTCGCGCACTCCCAGGCCCCGTGCCCGCCCTCGGCGGAGGGGCGCAGGTCCTCGTCCCCGCAGTACGGGCAGTGGAAGGGTGCGGCGCGCTCGCTCACGACAGTGCCTCCTCGGACGCCCGGGCGGTCCACTGGGCGAACCGCTCGCCCTCGGTGCGCTCGGCCTGGAAGCGCGTCAGGACCCGCTCCACGTAGTCCGGCAGGCCGTCCTTGGTGACCTTCAGGCCGCGGACCTTGCGGCCGAACCCGGCCTCCAGGCCCAGCGCGCCGCCCAGGTGCACCTGGTAGCCCTCGACCTGCTCGCCGTTCTCGTCGGTGACGAGCTGGCCCTTGAGGCCGATGTCGGCGACCTGGATGCGGGCGCAGGCGTTCGGGCAGCCGTTGATGTTGATGGTCAGCGGCTCGGCGAACTCCGGCAGGCGCTTCTCCAGCTCGTCGATGAGCGTGCGGCCGCGCTCCTTGGTCTCGACGATCGCGAGCTTGCAGTACTCGATGCCGGTGCAGGCCATCGTGCCGCGGCGGAACGGCGAGGGGGTGACCCGCAGGTCCAGTGCCTCCAGGCCGGCCACCAGCGACTCGACCCGGTCCTCGGCGACGTCGAGGACGATCATCTTCTGCTCGGCGGTGGTGCGCAGGCGGTCCGAGCCGTGGGCGGCGGCCAGGTCGGCGATCTGCCCGAGCAGCTTGCCGTCGACGCGGCCGACCCGCGGCGCGAAGCCGACGTAGAACCGGCCGTCCCGCTGGCGGTGCACGCCGACGTGGTCGCGCCAGGTGCCGCTCGGCTCCTTCGGCGCGGGGCCGTCGACCAGCTTGTACTTGAGGTACTCGTCCTCCAGCACCTGGCGGAACTTGTCCTTGCCCCAGTCGGCGACCAGGAACTTCAACCGGGCGCGGTTGCGCAGGCGACGGTAGCCGTAGTCGCGGAAGATGCCGATGACGCCGCCGTAGACGTCCGCGACCTCCTCCAGCGGGACCCAGGCGCCGAGGCGCACGCCGAGCTTGGGGTTGGTGGAGAGGCCGCCGCCGACCCAGAGGTCGAAGCCGGGGCCGTGCTCGGGGTGGACGACGCCGACGAAGGCGATGTCGTTGATCTCGTGGGCGACGTCCAGCAGCGGCGAGCCGGAGACCGCCGACTTGAACTTGCGCGGCAGGTTGGAGAACTCCGGGTTGCCGATGAAACGCCGCTGGATCTCGTCGACGGCCGGGGTGCCGTCGATGATCTCGTCCTCGGCGATGCCGGCCACCGGGGAGCCGAGGATGACGCGCGGGGTGTCACCGCAGGCCTCGGTGGTGGAGAGGCCGACGGCCTCCAGCTTCTGCCAGATCGCCGGCATGTCCTCGATCCGGATCCAGTGGTACTGGACGTTCTGCCGGTCGGTCAGGTCGGCGGTGTTGCGGCCGTACTGCTCGGAGACCTCGGCGATCGCCTTCAGCTGGGCCACCGTGAGGCGGCCGCCGTCGATCCGGACCCGGAGCATGAAGTACTCGGCGTCCAGCTCGTGCGGGTCGAGGATCGCGGTCTTGCCGCCGTCGATGCCCTCCTTGCGCTGGGTGTACAGACCCCACCAGCGCATCCGGCCCCGCAGGTCGGCCGGGTCGATCGAGTCGAAGCCCCGCTTGGCGTAGATCGTCTCAATGCGTGTCCGCACGTTGAGACCGTCGTCGTCCTTCTTGAACTGCTCGTTGGCGTTCAGCGGGGTGAAGTGCCCCATGGCCCACTGACCCTCGCCGCGGTGGCGGGTCACCTTGCGGGCGGCGGCGGGGCGGCGCGCGGGGGCGCTCGCTTCCTGGGGCTCGACCGGGTCGGGAGTGGTGGCCATGGTGAAGTCCTTACGGGCAGGTGGCTCTGACGCTGGGGGGAGGCGCTGGGCGTTGCTCCGGTGCGGCGCTGCTGTGACCTGCGGTCCGGCACGTGGTGACGTACCGGACCAGGAACAGTGACCGAGGCCGGGTGGGCGCCCGCGCATCCGCTTCAGCGAGGATGACGAGGATTGGCGCCGGGTGCGGTGGTGGCGGCGGGGTGGGCTCAGGTCACCGGACAGATGGCGCTGGACACGCGAAGGAGATCGACGTGGAGTCGACCAACCAGGGTGGTTCCGGCGCTAGGCATGGCAAGAGATTCGCACGCATGGCGGTTCTCGGTCCACTAACGTCCAAATAATGGACGTAATGGTTTCGCGATGTGAGACGCCGGGGACTTTCCCACGCTCCGAAGGTTACCGCCGTGCGCACCGCCGCGGCCTCCCCCGCCGCCGGCCCGCCCGCGAAGCCCCCGCAAGCTCCCCCGGACGGCCCCCGCACGGGCTCCGGCGCGGCCCCCGGACGGCCCGCGCCGGGACCGCCGCCGACGGCCGGGGGCCCGTAGATCCACCCCGGGCGCCCGGCCCGATACCGTAGAGCTGTGCAACCAGCAGGCGAGATGACGAGACCGAACCCCGAGCGCCCCTCGCGGCGGCGGGGCAAGGGCTCCCGACGCGCGGTCAAGCGGGCCACCTGGCGCAGTACGGCCTGGGCGCTGATCAAGGACACCACCAACACCTGCGTGGAGTACCGGGTCACCGGCCTCGCCGCCGAGGCGGCCTTCTTCACCCTGCTCTCGATCCCGCCGCTGCTGCTCTGCCTGGCCGGCACGCTCGGCTACCTCGACGAGTTCCTCGGCGCCGGCACCATCGACAAGCTGAAGCAGGACATCGTCTCAGCCGCTGGGACGGTGCTCTCGCAGTCGTCCGTCCACCAGATCGTCGAACCCCTGCTGCACGGGGTCTTCGACGACAAACGGCCCGACCTGATCTCAATCGGCTTCCTGCTGTCCCTGTGGTCCGGCTCCCGGGCCCTCTACATCTTCATCGACACCATCACCGTGATGTACGGCCTCGACGGCAAGCGCGGCATCGTCAAGACCCGCCTGATGTCGCTCGGCCTCTATCTCGGCGCCCTGGTGATCGGCTCCCTGGTGCTGCCGCTGCTGGTGGCCGGCCCCGGGCTGGTGGTGGCCGCGCTGCCGAACGCCGCCGGACTGGTCAGCGCGCTCTACTGGCCGGTGGCCATCCTGCTGCTGGTGGTCTTCCTCACCACGCTCTACCACCTGGCCGTTCCCGTCTCCACGCCATGGCGCGAGGACATCCCCGGCGCGCTGGTCGCGCTGGTCGTCCTGGTGGTCTGCAGCGTGCTGCTCCGGGTCTACCTGGTCAGCTCCGTGGAGGGCCCCTCGGTGTACGGGTCGCTGGCGGCGCCGGTGGCCGTCCTGCTCTGGATCGGCGTGGTCGCGCTCGCGGTGCTGATCGGCGCCGCGATGAACGCCGCCATAGACCGGCGCTGGCCCACCCTGGAGACCGCCGACGCCCGCGCCGAGAACGAGCGCGCCAGCGAGGAGGCGGCCGCCGCCGTCGTCCGCGAGGTCGCCGCCCGGCGGGCCGTGGAGCGCGCCAGGCGGGCCCGCGAGCTGGGCCTGGCGGAGGGCGTCGAGGACGAGTACGAGGGTGAGGAGGGCGACGACGGCGACGTGCCGTCCGAGTACCCCGAGCGCTGGGCGGACTTCCTGCCCCCCGAGAACGTCAAGGGCCGGCTGGCCGCCCGCGGCCCGCACCACCGCCCCGTGCCGCCCCCGCCGGACAGCGACCGGCCGGCCGGCCCGCCGCCCGGCTCCGGGCCGGGCCAGGAGAGCGGCCCCGACTTCGGGCCCGAGTTCGGCGACCACCGCTTCCCCGGGGCGCAGCTCCCCGGGCACCCGCCCCGCCCGCCCTGGGAGCAGGGCTGACCGGACGGGCGCCCGGGCGCGGCCCGGCTCAGGCCGCGCCGCGCTCCACCGGGATCCACAGCTGGGCGTCGGCCTGCGCACCGTCCGGCGACGGCCGGACGCCGAGGATCTCCGGCCCCGGGCGGCTGCGGTACGGGTTGGACGGGAACCACTGGGTGTAGACGTCCCGCCACAGGTACTGCAGGGCCTGCGGGAACGGGCCGGTGTTCTCGAAGACCGCCCACGTCCCGGCCGGGACGAGCAGGGCGTCGAGGTCCTCCGGCGGCTCCGCCCGGGTCAGCGCGGCGTGGTAGTAGTCGAGCTCGGTGCCCTCGGCCAGGCTCTCGTCGATGTTGTCGGTCACCGAGACGATGCCGGCCGGCTCCTGGTCCGACAGTTGCGCGATCCGCCGGGCCGTCTCCGGCCCGACGGACCTGATGAACTCCGCGATGGCCGGATTGACCCCCTCGTGCACGAGCGGGACCCGGGCCCTGCGCCCCACCACCCGGAACTCCGCCCGATCCACGATCCGGTACCTCATGCTGCTGCTCCCTTCGACGACGAGCCGGAAGGACATCCGGGGCTGGGAGCGCAGGGCCGCGCCGGTGCGCCTGGCCTCGCCGGGCCCGACGCCGTGCATCGCGCGGAACGCGCGGGCGAACGCCTCGCCCGAGGCGTAGCCGTACCGCACCGCGATCTCCAGCAGCGTCCCCGGCCCGGCCAGCACCTCGGCGCCCGCGACGGTCAGCCGCCGGCGCCGGACGTACTCCGAGAGCGGCATCCCCGCCAGTGCCGAGAACATCCGCCGGAGGTGGTACTCCGAGGTCATCGCGATCCGGGCCAGCTCGGCCGCGTCGATCTGCCCGTCCAGCCGGGACTCGATGTGCTCCATGGCCTGATTCAGTCGTTCCAGCACCCGGTGTCCTTCCTTTCCCTGCCTTCACCGTAGGAAAGGGTCACCCTGCCGCACCCGACATCCTGTGCCCGTTCCGGTCGGGTGCCCGTTCCGGTCGGGCGCCGGGGGTGCCCGGGGTGCCGTGCTGTCCTCCGGCCCCGGCCCGGCCGCCGGGGGTGCCCGGGGTGCCGTGCTGCTCTTCGGCCCCGGCCCGGCCGCCGGGGAGCGCCGGTGACGCGCCCGCCGGTCAGCGCGCCCCGTCGGGCAGCACCAGGCCCTCCAGCACCAGCGAGAGGAACCGCGGGCTGCCGTCGTGGCCGGGCACGGCGTTCTCGCGCACCCAGGCGGCGCCGCTGAGCAGGTCGAACAACTCGTCCGGGGTGAGGTCGGCGCGGACCCGCCCGGCGCGCTGGGCCGCGTCGAGCAGGGCTGCGCCGCTGCGGTGCATGGCGGTGCACATGGCGTGCGAGGGCGTCCCCTCGTCGTACATGCTCCTGGTCAGGATGCCGACCAGGCCGCGGAAGGTGCTGAAGTGCCGGACGGCCTGCCCCATCCAGTCGGTCAGTGCCTCCAGGGCGTCCTCGGCGGCGGCCGGCCGCTCGGCCCGGGCGACCAGTTCGGCCAGCCCGTCCCTGGTGGCGGCCTCGACGAGGGCGGCCCGGGTGGGGAAGTGGCGGTAGAGGGTCCCGATGGCGACGCCGGCCTGGCCGGCGATGTCCTCCAGGGAGGCGTCGGAGCCGTCGGCCTCGAAGGCCCGGCGGGCGGCGGCCAGTATCGCGTCGTAGTTGCGCTGCCCGTCGGCCCGCTTGGGGCGCTGCGCGATGTAGGGCCTGGTCTCCGACACTGATCCTCCTGCTTGACTACCTGAGGCGCCCTCAGGTTAACTCTCCCGTACCTAACCTGAGGCTGTCTCACCATAATACTCGGGCTGCTGTCGTGGAGGATTCATGAGCGTTGACGCTGTTGCCGGCGAAGTCCCGACCCGGGACACCCGGTCACAAGCCTGGGGCCTGTTGCTCGTGGCGATCGTCGGCGCGGAGTTCATGCTCCAGCTGGACGGCACCGTCGTGAACGTCGCCCTGCCCACCCTGCAGTCGGACCTGGGCCTCTCGGTGGCCTCCGGTTCGTGGGTCCCGAACGCCTTCCTGCTGGCCTTCGGCGGACTGCTCCTGCTCGCCGGCCGGCTCGGCGACGTCCTCGGTCACCGCCGGGTCTTCGTCGGCGGCCTCGGCCTGGTCGTGCTGGCCTCCCTGGTGGCCGGCCTGGCCCCGAACATCGAGGTGCTGCTGGTCGGCCGGCTGCTCCAGGGCGCCGGCGCCGCCCTCGCCGGACCCAACGGCCTGGCCCTGCTCGCGGTGGTCTTCGAGGGTGAGCGCAGGCAGCGCGCCTTCGGCCTCTACTCGACGGTGACCGGCCTCGGCGCCTCGGCCGGCATGGTGCTGGGCGGCGTGCTCACCTGGGCCGGGGACTGGCGCTGGAGCCTGCTGGTGAACGTCCCGGTGGGCCTGCTGATCATCGTCGTGTCCCTGAAGACGCTCGGCCTCGCCGGCACCGGCGCCCGCTCGCGCCCGCTCGGCCTGCCCAGCGCGGCCCTGGTCACCGCGGCCGTCACCACCGCCGTGTACGGGCTCGTGCACGCCGCCGAGAAGGGCTGGGGGGACGCCGGCACGCTGGTCCCGCTGGCCGCCTCGGTGGTGCTCTGGGTGCTGCTCGCGGTCGTCGACCCGCGCACCTCGGAGCCCCTGCTGCCGGCCGCCATCTTCGCCAGCCGCGAGCGCGCCGGCGCCTTCGTGAACCTGCTCCTGCTGGCGGCCGTGCTCACCAGCTTCCTGATCTACCTGGTCCAGTACCTGCAGGGCGTCCTGCACTTCAACGCCCTGCAGAGCGGCCTGGCCGTCCTGCCGTTCGGCCTGGCCCTGCTGGTCTCCACCCAGGTGCTCACCAAGTACGTCTCCGGCATCGGCCTGAAGACCCGCGCCCTCCTCGGCCTGGGCGTGGTCCTGATCGGGGTGGCCTGGCTGACCCTGCTCGACGCGCACAGCTCGTACGCCACCGGTGTGCTCCCGCAGATCGTGCTCATCGGCCTCGGCGTCGGGGTGGCGATCATCCCGTTCAACATGATCATCCTCAGCACGGCCCCGCCCGAGTACGCCGGCGTGACCGCCGGGGTGCTGCAGACCGCGCTGACCGTCGGCGGCTCGCTCGGCCTGGCCGTCCTGCTGATCCCGTTCACGGGCGGGAACGGCGAGATCGCCGACACCATCTCGACGGTGTTCGTCTGGGCCGCCGGAGCCACCGTCCTGGCGATCCTGGCGGCCGTGCTGTTCTGGTACGGGCCCGGCTCCGGGAAGCCCGCCCTGCCGGAGCAGGCGGCGCAGGTCTGACCGCCGGCCCGGGCGGGGTGGCCCGCCCGGGCCGGGAGGGGCCGGGGGCGGGCCACCCGCGCCCGGCACCCGCGGGGGTCGGCCCCGGGGAGCTGCGGCCGACCGGGCCGGGTGTTCCGACGGTCCGCGAAAAATGACTGGCCCGGACCGACACCCTTGGCTACCGTTGGGGTCGTCCGGAACGGCCCGTCGTGGGCCGTAGCCGTGGAAGCCGTGTTTTTACCGGGAGGTGAGGATCGTGACGACTGCCGCCGCTGTGGGCGCCGTCCGCGTCCAGAAGGTCATCACTCACACCCCCCTGGTCTCCGGCTGACCCGACGTCACCCCTGCGGGACGTCCGTACCTTACTGTCGCGCCGCTCGCGCGCAGCCGGGGCCACCCCTTGAAGGGTCACCCCGTCTTGTCCTTCTCCACCTTTCCCACCTTCTCCACCTCGGCCGCCCACCCGCTCTCCGGCTACGGCTGGGACGAGGAATGGGCCGAGTCCTTCTCCCTCCACACCGCCGTCGGCCTGCTCCCGGGCCGGGTCGTGCGGGTCGACCGGGGCCTGTGCAGCGTCGTCGTCGCCGACGGTGACGCGGTCCGGGTCCTGCGGGCCGACATGGCCGACGTGTCCACACCGGACCCGATGCGCTACGTCTGCACGGGCGACTGGGTCGCTGTCGACGAGATCCCCGGCGGACGCCCCGCGGTACGGGCACTGATGCCCCGGCGCACCGCGCTGGTGCGCTCGACCAACTCCAAGCGGTCCGAGGCGCAGGTGCTGGCGACCAACGTCGACCAGATCGCGATCTGCGTCTCGCTCGCCTCCGAGGTCGACCTCGGCCGGATCGAGCGCTTCCTCGCCCTGGTCGCCTCCAGCGGCGAGGGCGAGGCCCTGCTGGGCGGCACCGCGCGGGCCGCCGCCGAGCCGCTGGTCGTCCTCACCAAGGCCGACCTGGTCTCCGACGCCGAGCACATCCGCGCGGACGTCGAGGGCATCGCCCCCGGTGTCACGGTGCTGGTGGTCAGCGCCGAGACCGGCGAGGGGATGGACGTGCTGCGCGCCTGCACCCCCGGCAGCACCGCGCTGATCGGGCAGTCCGGCGCCGGCAAGTCCACCCTCACCAACATGCTGGCCGAGGCCGAGGTGATGACGGTCCAGCAGACCCGCTCGGTCGACGAGAAGGGCCGGCACACCACCACCGCGCGCGAGATGGTGCCGATGGCGCACGGCGGCGTCCTGATCGACACGCCCGGCCTGCGCGAGGTCGGCCTCTTCGGCGGAGAAGGCCTGGCCCAGGCCTTCTCCGAGGTCGGGGAGCTGGCCGAGGAGTGCCGCTTCCACGACTGCGGCCACCACACCGAGCCCGGCTGCGCGGTGCAGGCCGCGCTGGAGGACGGCACCCTCTCGCAGCGCCGCTGGGAGAGCTACCTCAAGCTGCAGCGCGAGAACGCCTGGATCGCCTCCCGCACGGACGCCCGGCTCGCCGCCGAACGCCTGAAGAAGTGGAAGTCGATCACCATGTCGTACCGGAACTCGGGCCTGCCGATCAAGCGCTGACCGGCTCCGGCCGGCGCGCCGGTGCACCGTACGGCCGCCCCGGGGTGTCGGATCCCCGGGGCGGCCGCAGGTTCCTCGCGGGCCGCTGCGGCCGGCGCGCCTTGAGGGCCGGTGGCGGCGTGCCGGCGCTCAGCGGGCGGGCAGCTGCCCGGTGCGGATCACCTCGGCGTACCAGCGGGCGCTGTCCTTCGGGGTCCGGCGCTGGCTGGCGAAGTCGACGTGCACGATGCCGAACCGCTTGCTGTAGCCGTAGGCCCACTCGAAGTTGTCCAGCAGCGACCAGAGGAAGTAGCCGCGCACCTCGGCGCCGTCGGCCACCGCCCGCCGCACCGCGTCGAGGTGGCCGTGCAGGTAGGCGACCCGCTCGGGGTCGTGCACCGCCCCGGACGGGTCGCTGTAGTCCTCGTACGCCGCGCCGTTCTCGGTGACCAGCAGCGGCACCCCCGGCAGGTCGTCGCGCAGCCGGGTCAGCAGCTCGTACAGGCCGTCCGCGTCCACCGGCCAGTCCATCGCGGTGCGGCTGCCCTCGGCGGGCAGGAACCGGACGCCCCGGTCGGCAGGCCACGGTGAGAGCGCGCTGGCGTGGCCGTCCAGGCGCGGGGCGGGCGCGGCCGGGTCGTCGGCGGCGACCACCGTCGGCGTGTAGTAGTTGATGCCCAGCGAGTCGATCGGGCGGGAGATCTCGGCCAGGTCGCCGTCCCGGACGAAGGACCAGTCGGTGACCTCCGCGGTGTCGGCCAGCACGTCCGCCGGGTAGCTGCCGTGGAACACCGGGTCGAGGAAGATCCGGTTGGCCAGGCCGTCGATCCGGCGGGCCGCGTCCAGGTCGCCGGGCGCGTCCGACAGCGGGCGCACGGCCGCCAGGTTGAGGGTCAGCGAGACCTGCGCGGTGGCGGGCAGTTCGGCGCGCAGCGCTCCGGTGCCCAGACCGTGGGCCAGCAGCAGGTGGTGGTGCGCGGTGAGGGCGGCCGCGGGGTCGGTCCGGCCGGGGGCGTGGATGCCCGCGCCGTAGCCGAGGAAGGCGCTGCACCAGGGCTCGTTGAGGGTGGTCCAGGCGGGGATCCGGTCGCCCAGCCGGCGGGCGGCCAGCGCGGCGTACTCGGCGAAGCGGTACGCGGTGTCGCGCTCGGTCCAGCCGCCCCGGTCCTCCAGGGCCTGCGGGAGGTCCCAGTGGTAGAGGGTGGCGACCGGGGTGATCCCGCGGGCGAGCAGCTCGTCCACCAGCCGGTCGTAGAAGTCCAGGCCCTGCTCGTTCGCCGGGCCCTCGCCGGCCGGCTGGATCCGAGGCCAGGCGAGCGAGAACCGGTAGGCCCCCAGGCCGAGTTCGGACATCAACGCGACGTCGTCGCGGTACCGGTGGTAGTGGTCCGCCGCGATGTCCCCGGTGTCCCCGTTGCGGACCTTGCCGGGCGTACGGCTGAAGGTGTCCCAGATCGACGGGCTGCGGCCGCCCTCGCTCGCGGCGCCCTCGATCTGGTACGCCGCGGTGGCCGCGCCCCAGAGGAAGCCGGGCGGGAAGGCCGGGCCGGCCGGTTGCGCTGCGCCGGTCGCGGGCCGGGCCTGGGCGGGTGTGGGCAGGGCTTCGACGGACATGTCGCCTTCCAGAGATGAGAGTTGGGACGGGGATCGGCGCAGGGCCGCTCGGCCGCGGGGCACCGGCCGCCGCGGCCCGGACCGCCGGGAGCACCGGGGACACCGGCCGCCGGGGCGTGGACCGCCGGGGGTGTACCGCCGGGGGGTGGCCGTCCGGGGCCGGGCGGCCCCGGACGCGGAGGCCGGAGCCGGAGCGCCCGGCCGGGGACGCTCAGCCCTTGACGGCGCCCTGCATGATGCCGCCGACGATCTGGCGGCCGAGCAGGGCGAAGACCACCAGCACCGGGAGGGTGCCGATCAGGGTGCCGGCCATCACGATCGACTGGTCCTGGACGTAGCCCTGGCCCAGCGACCGCAGCGCGACCTGCACCGTCGGGTTCTGCGAACTCAGCGCCACGATCGGCCAGAAGAAGTCGTTCCAGGTGGCCATGAAGGTCAGCATGCCGAGCACCGCCATGCCCGGACGGGCCACCGGCAGCACGATCGACCAGAAGATCCGCAGGGACGAGGCGCCGTCCACCCGGGCGGCCTCGATGAGCTCGTCCGGCAGCGCCTGGATCAGGAACTGCCGCATGAAGAACACCCCGAAGGCGGACACCAGCGAGGGCAGGATCACCGAGGGGAGCTTGTTCTGCAGGTCCATCTTCACGATCACCATGAACAGCGGGATGACCCCCAGCTGCGGCGGGATCATCATGGTGCCGACCGTCACGGCCAGCAGCAGGCTCCGGCCCCGGAAGCGCAACTTCGCGAAGGCGAAGCCGGCCAGCGTGGAGGAGAGCACCACGCCCAGCGTCACGGTGCAGGCGACGATCAGCGAGTTCACCAGCGCGGTGCCGATGGCGGCCTGCTGGAGCGCCTCGCCGATGTTGTGGAAGAGGTTCGAGCCGGGGGTGAGCGCCGGAGAGGCCGAGCTCATCTCCGCGTTGGTGCGGCTGGCCCCGACCAGGGTCCAGTAGAAGGGGAAGACGAACAGCGCGGTGGCGCCGATCAGGACGGCGTACGCGAGCGGGCCGCCCTGCAGCGGCGAGCGCCGTCCCGTCCCCGGGCGGCGTCGCACCGGCTTCTGCAGCTGAATGGTCGTCATGTCGGTCACCGGTCCGTACGGTTGCGCCGGGCGGCGATCGCCGCGTTGGCCAGGGCCAGCAGCACGATCAGCAGGAACATCACCCAGGCGACCGCGGCCGCCCGGCCGAGGTGGAAGAAGCTCCAGCCCTGCTCGTACATGTAGAGGCCGAGGGTCTGGTACTGGTGCGAGATCCCGCCGCCGGCGTTGCCCTCGTAGAGCAGCGGCTCGCCGAACAGCTGGGTCGCGCCGATGGTGGAGACCACCACCGTGAAGATGATGGTGGGCCGCAGGCCGGGGACGGTCACGTGCAGGAACTGCTTCCAGCGCGAGGCGCCGTCCATCGCCGCGGACTCGTACAGCTCGTGCCCGATCGCCTGCATGCCGGCCAGGTAGATCAGCGCGTTGTAGCCCGTCCACCGCCAGGTGACGACGGCCGAGACGCCGATCTGCGAGGCCCAGGTGTCCGCCTGCCAGTCCACCGGGTTCAGCCCGACGCTGCTCAGCGCCCAGTTCAGCAGCCCGTAGTCGCGGCCGAAGAGCTGCGCGAAGACCAGGGTGGCGGCGGCCACCGAGGTCGCGTACGGCATCAGCATCGCGACCCGGAAGAACGTGCGCCCGCGCAGCTTGTAGTTCAGCAGGTGGGCCAGGCCGAGCGCCATCACGAGCTGCGGGACGGTGGAGAGCACCCCGATGGTGAAGGTGTTGCGCAGCGCGTTCCAGAAGAACGGGTCCTCCAGCAGGCGGGTGTAGTTCTGGAAACCCACCCAGTCCATCTGCTGGGAGGTCTGCAGCTCCACCCGGTGCAGCGACACGTAGGCCGTGTACACCAGCGGGAAGAGGCCGAAGGCCGCGAACAGGACGAAGAACGGCGCCAGGTAGCCGTAGGGCGCGGCGCGGGCGCCCCAGCGGGCGCGGGGCCGGCGCTCGGCCACGGGGGCGGCCGGGCGGGGGCTTCGGGTGGTGGTGGTGATGGCCATGATGGTCCTTCGGTGAGCCGGGCGGCCCGGCCGCTGGGGCCGGGCCGTCCGGTGATCCGGCGTCAGTTCCCGCTGGCCTTCTTGATGTTGTCCATGGCGTGCTGCCAGGCGGCGTCCGGCGCGGTGCCGGTGCGCTCCACCTCGCCGAGGGCGTCGGTGAACGCCTTGCCGATCACGCCGTCCTCGGTGCCGAGCACCTGCGCGGGCATCGCGCCGGCCGACTCGCTGAAGATCTGGCCGATCGGGGCGTTGTTGAAGTACGGGTCCTGCAGGGTCTTGATCTCGCCCTGCGCGGCGGTGCTGGAGGGGAACGAGCCCTGCTTGGTGAAGAGCTTGACCTGCTGCTCCTTCGCGGTCAGCCAGCTGATCAGCTCCGCGGCCTCCTTCTGGTGCTTGGAGGTCTTCGGGATCGCCAGGTAGGAGCCGCCCCAGTTGCCGGTCTTGCCGGGGCCGGCCGCGATGTCCCACTTGCCGGCGAAGGCGTCGCCGGCCTGGCCCTTGATGTAGCCGATCATCCAGGCAGGGCAGCTCAGGGTGGCGAACTTGCCGGTGGAGAAGGCCTTGTTCCACTCCGGGGTCCACTGCGGCAGCTTGGCGGACAGGCCGTCGGCGACCAGCTTGGCTGAGTCGGACCAGGCGGTCTTCACGGCCGGGTTGTTGTCGTACACCGGCTTGCCGGACTCGTCCGCGTAGCGCACCTTCTGCTGGCCGACCTCGGCGGTGAACATGCCGGCCGCGCTGTCCGTCCAGGCGTTGCCGGGCTGCGCCTTGGCGACGTACTCCTTGCCCAGCGCGAGGTACCCCTCCCAGCTGGACCACTTGGCGGCCAGCTCGGTGCGGTCGGTGGGCAGGCCGGCGGCCTTGAAGAGGTCGGTCCGGTAGCAGATCGCCTCGGGGCCGATGTCGGTGCCGGCGGCCAGCACCTTGCCGTCGGCGCTCTTGACGGCGGCGGCCTTCCACGGCACCAGGCCGTCGTTGACGGCGCCGGCGCCGACGGTCTTCAGGTCGACGAACTTGTCGGCCTGCTTCTGCATCACGCTGGCGATCCGCCCGACCTCCAGGCCCTGGACGTCGGCGAGGCCGCCGCCGCCGGCCAGCTTGGTCTGCAGGGCCTGCCAGTACTGGCCCTCGTCCTGGGTGTCGCTCTGCTTGACGGTGACGTTGGGGTGGGTCTTGGTGTACTCGTCGTAGAGGCCGGTCTCCTTGAACCCGAAGGTGCCGAAGAGGTCCACGGTGAGCGTGACCTTGCCGTCGGCGGCGTCGGCGGAGCCGCCCGAGGAGCCCGAGCTGCAGGCGGTGAGGAGAAGCATGGCGGCGAGGGCTGCGGTGCCGAGGGAGGTGGCGGTGCGGCGGGCTCTGAAGGTGGGCATGGAAGCCTCCTGGCTTCGTCCGGATTCATCGGCGCTGGGTGGGGCATCGTGAGAGCGCTCTCGTTTGAGAGCGCTCTCACGCGCTGCTCCAGGAGACTGCCGGGCCGTGCCGCCCGCCGTCAAGGGCTCGAAATCCGACCGTGACCTTGGGCCTGTGACGGAATCGGGGAGCCGGCACCGGATTTCCTGCGGGTTTCGGGTCGGTCTCGTCCAGCTCATTGACGGTGCTGCGGTCGCCCGCTACCTTCCGGTTTTTGAGAGCGCTCTCACGCTTGACGCTCCATCACCCCACCGTCCCGGCCTCACCCCCACCCCATGAGGTGCCTCCGAATGAAGCCGCTACGCCAGCTCCGCCGGCCCACCGCCGCGGTGGCCGCGCTGACCCTGGCCGCCGCCGCCGCGCTGACCGCCACCGTCGCCACCGGCAGCGCCTCCGCCGCGACCGTCCCGGTCGGCCTCGGCGGATACCGCGACGCCCGCCCGGCCGGCACCGTCGGCCCGAGCAACTCCGACGGCGCCCCCGTGACCCCCAAGGTCACCGCGAGAATGGCCGGAAAGGCCGCCCCCACCAACGACTGGTGGTCTTCGCTGATCTACCAGCGCTACGCCGGCAACCCGTACAGCGAGAACCTCTACGCCAACCCGTACACCTTCAAGGCGGCCGCCTCCGGTCTGGAGGTCGGCTACCCGACCAACCCGACGGTCACCTCCGACGGCCGGCAGTACGACTTCACCCACACCAAGGACCTCACCCTCGGCGTCGCCGGCCTCAACTCGCCCGACACCAAGGTCGACGGGTGGAGCGACTGGACCGTCACCCCCTACTGGGCGGACGGCGCGCACACCTTCAGCGCCACCATCGGCCACGGCCTGCCGTACGTCTACGCCCACGCCACCGGTGGCGCCGCCCAGATCACCGCGGCCTCCGCCCCCGCCGTCTGGTCGAACCAGGGCAACGTGCTCGGCATCACGGTGGCCGGCCACACCTACGCGCTGTTCGCCCCCACCGGGGTGAACTGGAGCGTCAACGGCAGCACCATCAGCGCCGACCTGGGGGCCAAGGACTACTACTCGGTCGCCGTCCTGCCCAGCCAGGCCGACCTCGCCACCTACCGCACCTACGCCTACAGCTTCGTCACCGACACCAAGGTCGGCTGGGACTACCAGCCCGCCGCCGGGACCCTGCGCACCACCTACACCGCCACCACCACCCCGCAGGAGGGCACCCGGACCGGCACCCTGCTGGCCCTCTACCGGCACCAGTGGCTGACCACCACCGACCCGCTGACCGCGCTCACCTACACCTCGCCCGAAGGCCAGATGAAGGTCCGCGAGGGCGCCTCCTTCAGCACCACGCAGACGGTCAACGGCATCCTCCCCTCGCTGCCGGACGCCGGCTCCTACGACCGCGCCAAGCTGGCCGGCTACCTGCGCGACGTGGCGAACCTGCCCGACCCGTTCATGGGCTACAGCGACACCTACTGGGTCGGCAAGGCCCTCGGGCAGCTCTCCCAGCTCATCCCGATCGCCGACCAGCTCGGTGACACCACCACCCGGGACAAGCTGATCGGCCTGGTCAAGGGCAAGCTGCAGACCTGGTTCACCGGCACCAACGCCTCCTCCTTCGCGTACGACGACGTGTGGAAGACCCTGATCGGCTACCCGGCCTCCTACGGCACCGACGCCGAGCTCAACGACCACCACTTCCACTACGCGTACTTCATCCAGGCCGCCGCCACCGTCGCCCGCTACGACGCCGCCTGGGCCGCCGACTCGGCCTGGGGCGGCATGGTGAAGGTGCTCGCCAAGGACGCCGCCAACGCCGACCGGGCCGACGCGCGCTTCCCGCTGCTGCGCAACTTCGACCCGTACGCGGGCCACGGCTGGGCCTCCGGCCACGCCGGATTCGCGGCCGGCAACAACGAGGAGTCCTCCTCGGAGTCGATGAACTTCTCCTCCGCGCTGGTGCTCTACGGCTCGGCGACGGGGGACACCGCGATGCGCGACCTCGGCGTCTACCTCTACACCACCGAGGCCAAGACCATCGAGCAGTACTGGTTCAACGCCGACAAGCAGGTCTTCCCGGCCGCCTTCCAGCACGGCACGGCCGGCATGGTCTGGGGCAGCGGCGCCGCCTACTCCACCTGGTGGACCGCCGCGCCCGGCATGATCCACGGCATCAACGTCCTCCCGGTCACGGGCGGTTCGCTCTACCTCGGCCGCCGCCAGGACGCCGTCAAGGCCAACCTGGCCGAGCTCAAGGCCAACAACGGCGGCCGGTTCACCGACTGGCGCGACCTGCTCTGGGAGTTCGAGGCCCTCGCCGACCCGGCCGCCGCCAAGGCCGACTGGGACGCGGGCAACGCCGGCTACACCCCGGAGGAGGGCGAGTCCAGGGCCCACACCTACCACTGGATCTACAACCTGGCCACGCTCGGCACCCTCGACCCGGCCACCACCGCCGACAGCCCGACGGCCGCCGTCTTCGTCAACGGCTCCACCCGCACCCACGTGGCGCACAACTACACCACCGCGGCCCGCACCGTCCGCTTCTCGGACGGCTACACCCTGACCGTCCCGGCCAGGTCCACCGCCAGCGAGCGCGGCTCCTTCACCGACGGCGGCACCGGCGGGGTCACCCCGAGCCCGTCCGCCTCCCCGACGGCCACGGCCTCGCCGACCGCGACGGCCTCGCCGACGGCCACCGCCAGCCCGACCGCCAGCCCCACGGCCACGGTGCCGGCCACCACCGGCAGCACGTTCTACCTGCAGCCGGCCGGGGCGCTGACCACCTCCACCGGTACGGCCGCGACCACCGCGACCATCGCCGCCGGGGGCGGCGCCAACCACGACGGCACGCCGTACCAGCCGCTGGTGTACCAGGTCGCCAACGTCACCGGCACCCTGAAGCCCGGCGCCGCGACCGACTTCGACCTCTTCGTCGACGCGGCCGGCAGCGTCGGCCTGGCCCAGCAGGTCCGGGTCTCCTACGACCTGACCGGCGACGGCAGCTTCGACCGGGTCGAGACCTTCCGCTACTTCGCCACCGACCCGGTGACCGGCTGGGAGCGCTACTCCGGCGCCACCGCCGGACTCCAGTCCGCCACCGGCACCCTGGGCAACCTCGCCAAGGGCACCGTCCGGGTCGAGGTCTGGCCCGCCCTGGGCAACGCCACCGCCCAGCTGAGGGTCGGCGCGAGCCAGGCCCAGGGGAGCGCGTCGGTGCTGCGGATCCCGTTCGGCTGAGGCCGCCGGTCGACTGGTCCGGCCTGGGCCGGCCGGCCCAGGCCGGACCGTGCGGGAGGCGGGCCCGGAGTCCATGACTCCGGGCCCGCCTCCGGCGTGTCCGCCCGTCCGTCCGGTGGACCCGGCGGCCTCCGGCGCCCGCGCCGTGGCCGGGCCGGTCAGGCCGAGGCCCGCCGGACCAGCGTGGTCGGGATGATGATCGACGTCGGGCCGGGACCGCCCGGGCCGGCGAGGCGGCGGAGCAGGAGGCGGGCCATCAGCCGGCCCATCTCCTCGATGTCCTGGCGGACGGTGGTGAGCGGCGGGTCGGTCCAGGCGGCGATCGACTCCACGTCGTCGAAGCCGACCATCGCGACGTCCTCGGGGACCCGGCGGCCGGCCTCCCGGAGCACCCGCAGCGCGCCGGAGGCCATCGCGTCGGACGCGGCGAAGACGGCGTCCAGGGCGGGGCGGCGGGCCAGCAGCCGGGCCATCGCGCGGCCGCCGCCGTCCGCGGTGAAGTCGCCCTCCGCGATCAGCTCGGGGTCGCCGTCCGGGAGCAGGTCCCGGTAGCCGTCGAGGCGGTCGATCGAGGAGGTCTGGTCGAGCGGGCCGGTGATGGTGGCGATCCGGGTGCGGCCGAGCGAGCGCAGGTGCTGGACGGCGAGGCGGGCGCCGCCCCGGTTGTCGCTGTCGACGTAGACCAGCTCGCGGTCGGCCTCGGCACCGGGCCAGCCGGGCCGGCCGCCGATCACGGTGGGCAGGCCGACCCGGCGGGCCATCTCGGGCAGCGGGTCGCTGTGGTGGAGCGAGAAGAGCAGGGCGCCGTCGACGTGGCCGCCGGCCAGGTAGCGGCCGACCCGCTCGTAGTCGTGCTGGTCCTCGACGAGCAGCAGCACCATCTGGTTGTCGGCGGCCGACAGCTCGCGGCTGATCCCGCGCAGGTGCTGAGCGAAGAAGGGGTCGGAGAAGAGCCGGCTCTCCGGCTCCGCCACGACCACGGCGACCGCGCCGTTGCGGCGGGTGACCAGCGTGCGGGCGGCGAGGTTGGGGACGTACCCGAGTTCGTCCACGGCCTGCTGGACCCTGGCCCGCAGGGACTCGCGGACGCCCTCGCCCCCGTTCACCACGCGCGAGGCGGTGGCCCTGGAGACTCCGGCGCGCTCGGCGACGGACTCCAGGGTGGGGCGGGGCAGTGCGCCGACGGGCTGCTGCTCGGTCACCGGTGGTCCTCTCGCTTCCGCTGTCCTGAGGATCAGGGTATCCGGTGCGGCGGGATTTTTGAGAGCGCTCCCAATTACTTCTCCGGGCCGCCCGCGGAGCCGCCCGCCGGGCTCGGACGGCCACGTCCGATTTCCGCCGGTCCCGGGACCCGCGGTGCCGCAGACTGGACTGCGTGATTGACGACGACATGCGCTACCGGGCCGTGGACAGCCGGGACTCCCGCTTCGACGGGGTCTTCTTCACGGCCGTCACCACGACCGGCATCTACTGCCGGCCGAGCTGCCCGGCCGTGACACCGAAACGCGTCAACTGCACCTTCTACCCGACCGCCGCCGCCGCCCAGGGCGCCGGGTTCCGGGCCTGCCGGCGGTGCCGCCCGGACTCCGTACCGGGCTCGCCGGAGTGGAACCACCGGGCCGACCTGGTCGGCCGGGCCATGCGGCTGATCGGCGACGGGGTGGTGGACCGCGACGGCGTCGCCGGCCTCGCCGGCCGGCTCGGGTACAGCTCCCGCCAGCTGCAGCGCCAGCTCACCGCCGAACTCGGCGCGGGCCCGATCGCGCTGGCCCGGGCCCGCCGCGCGCAGACCGCCCGGCTGCTGCTCCAGACCACGGACCTGCCGGTCACCGAGGTGGCCTTCGCGTCCGGCTTCGCCTCCGTCCGGCAGTTCAACGACACCGTGCGCGAGGTCTACGACCGCACCCCCAGCGGACTGCGCGAGGAGGTGGCGGCCGGCCGCCGCACCACCGGACCGGCCGGCGGCCTCACCCTGCGCCTCGCCTACCGGGGTGCGCTGGACAGCGACCACCTGATCGACTTCCTCGCGCTGCGCGCCGTCCCCGGCGTGGAGGAGGTCGTGGCCGGCGCGCGACCCGGCGTGCGCACCTACCGCCGAACCCTCGCGCTCCCGTACGGGCACGGCATCGCCGAGGTCGACGGGCTCGCCACCGCCGACCCCCGCACCCGGGGCTGGCTCGACTGCCGCCTGCGGCTCACCGACCTGCGGGACCTCACCACCGCCGTGCACCGGCTGCGCGCCCTGTTCGACCTGGACGCCGACCCCGACACGGTGGACGAGCAGCTCGGCGAGGACCCGCTGCTCGGCGCCCACGTCCGCGCCCGGCCGGGGCTGCGCTCGCCCGGCCACGTCGACCCGCACGAGCTGGCCGTCCGGGCCGTGCTGGGCCAGCAGGTCACCGTCGTCGCGGCCCGCAGCCTGGCCGGACGGCTGGCCCGCGCCTACGGCGCGCGGCTGCCCGAACCGAGCGGCGGACTCGACCGGCTCTTCCCCACGGCCGCCGCCCTCGCCGTCGCCGACCCGGCCGACCTCGCCATGCCGGCCGCCCGCAAGCGCGCCCTCACCGGCCTCTGCGCGGCCCTCGCCGAAGGCGCCGTCCGGCTGGACGGCGGCGTCGACCGCGAACAGGCCGCCGCCGAACTGCTGGCCCTGCCCGGCATCGGCCCCTGGACGGTCGGCTACCTGCGGATGCGGGCCCTCGCCGATCCCGACGTCTTCCTGCCCGGGGACGCCGGAGTCCGGCACGGGCTGCTCAGGCTCGGCGCCGCCGGTGACCCGAAGAGCGCCACCGCGACCGCCCTGGCCTGGGCCCCCTGGCGTTCCTACGCCGTGCACCGGCTGTGGGCCGCGTCCTCGGGCGAGGGCGCCGTCGGGCGCCCGGACACCGGTACCGAGCCGGTGGGTGGAGGCGTTACCGGTGGAGGCGTCACCAGCGGTGCAGGTGTTACCAGTGACAGGGCCGGAAGGGGCGTGCCGGTCGGCGCGGACCGACCGGCGGAGCGGAAAGCGGAGCGTGAGACGGCATGACCACGGTATTCACCACGATGGACAGCCCCCTGGGCCGGCTGCTGCTCAGCGGCGTCCGGGACGGCGACGGCCCGACGGCCCTGGCCGCGGTCACCGCCCCCGGCCAGAAGGGCGCCCAGGCGGAGCCCGCCGACGACTGGGAGTACGACCCGGACGCGCTGGCCCCCGCCGTCGACCAGCTCACCGCCTACTTCGCGGGGGAGCGGACCACCTTCGACCTGCCGCTCGCCCCGGTCGGCACCGACTTCCGCCAGCGGATCTGGAAGGCACTGGACGACATCCCGTACGGCACCACCGTCACGTACGGCCAGTTGGCCGCCGCGGCGGGTGCGTCCCCCCGGGCCGTCCGCGCGGTCGGCGGCGCGGTCGGCGCCAACCCGCTGCTGATCATCCGCCCGTGCCACCGCGTGATGGGCGCGAGCGGCGCCCTGACGGGCTTCGCGGCGGGCGTGGAGCGCAAGCGGTGGCTGCTGGACCTGGAGGGCGGGGCGCTGTTCTGAGCGGGGGCCGGCACCTGCTGCCCGGCCTCGGCCCGCAGGCCGGCCGTCCGCCCGCGGTCAGCTCCGGAGGAGTTCGCAGAAGCGGTCCAGGGCGCGGTCGGTGCGGCGGCGGTCGCCGGTGGTGGTGAGATCGAACAGGAGACCGCGGACGACGGCCATGACCAGCGTGGGGGCCGCGGTGTCGTCGGGGCCGGCCGCGAGGCCGCGGAAGGTGGCGCCGAGGGTGTCGAACCAGCCTGTGATCGCCTCGGCCTGATCCGGGTAGTTCTCGGGGTGGGCCAGGCCGTCGGCGTGCACCTCGAAGATCAGCCGCACGTACGGGGCTCGCTCGGGTGCGCTGATCCAGGCCCAGATCCCGCGCAGGGTCTCCTCCGGAGAGGCCGCCTCGGGCGGGAGGTGCCCGGCCAGCCGGCTCGCGCCGCGGCGGCGGGCCTCGGCGAGGACCGCCGCCACCAGCTCCTGCTTGCTGCCGAAGTCGTAGAGCAGCATTCGCGGGCTGGTGTCGAGAGCCGCGGCCAGCGGCCGAAGGCTCAACGCGGCCAGGCCGTGGGCCAGCACGTAGTCGGTCGCCCGCGCCAGCGTGCGCTCCCGCCGGGCCGGATCCGGTGGTCGTCCCACGATCGATCATCCCCTCCGTACCGTCGATCTGATCCTGCGTCAGTATATGGTACGACTGTTTCAACAACGGGAGGGAGACCGTCGTGCACATCCATGACCGGGCACTCGCACTGGGCGCGGGAGGCCCCGTCGGCGCGGCCTGGACGGCCGGACTGGCCTGCGGACTGCGCCTCGGCGCAGTGGATCTCGGCGAGGCCGACCTGATCGTCGGCACGTCGACCGGCGCGATCGTCGGCGCGGTGCTGGCCACCGGCCAGGACCTCGGCCGACTCGCCACCCCGGTGCGCCCCGCCGGCACACCGCCCCGGGTGGACGGACGCCGGCTGGGCGAGACGCTCGCGGTGCTCGCCGAAGCCGCCTCGGACCCGGCCGAGGCCTGGCGCCGGGCCGGCCGGATCGCGATCGCCGCCGAGACCGGCCCCGAACAGGCCCATGTCGCCCGGATGCAGGCCTTGACCGGTGCGGACCGATGGCCGGACCGGAAGCTGCTCATCACCGCGATGGACACCGGGACGGGCCGGCCGGAGGTCTTCGACCGCCACGGCGGCGCGGCGCTGCCCTCCGCCGTGGCGGCCAGCACGGCATTCCCGGGCATCTACCCGCCGATCACCGTCAACGGCCGCCGGTACATGGACGGCTCCCTGCGGTCGGCGACCAACGCCCGCCTCGCGGCCGGAGCCCGCACGCTCGTCGTGATCGACCCGCAGGCGCACCTGTTCCCCCGCGAGTTGCTCCACCAGGAGCTGGCGGCCGCCGGGGCGCGGACGGTGGTGACCATTGAGCCCGATCCGGCGTCGCTGCGCGCCTTCGGCCCGGACCTGAACGACCGGGCGGCCTGGGAGCCGGCCTACCGGGCGGGTCTGCGCCAGGCCGCCGAGGCCGGGGAGCGGCTGCGCCCGGTGTGGGGCAGCGGATCCGGCGCGGACTGACCGGCCGGGCGGGGCAGCCCGGGCGGTGCCGGGACGGCAAGGCGGTGGCAGACTCGCCCCGCGACGGCCGCCACCCGGCCGGTGTCCTCGACCGCCGCCAGGGTCGAGGCCCGGATCCGTTCGAGCAGCCTGGCGAAGCGCGGGTCGTCGCGCGCGTGCAGCAGGACGGCGCCGCGCCCGCCCCACGCCGCGAGCGCGTCCGGTGCGTGGACGTTGCCGGGGTACCGGAAGGACACCTTCGGCACGGCGGCCCCACGGACCGTCCCCGCACCGGGACGACCGGCCCGACGCCCCCGTGGGCGGCTCGCCGTCCGGTACGCACTCCCAGCGCTCCGTCGGCTCCGTGACGGTCCCGGGCGGTTCGGCGGGCCAGGCCGCTCCGGGCTCCCCTTCGCGCTCGACCGTGCCGCGCGCGAACTCGGCCGGAATCCCGCTCGTCCGGGCGTCCGGCCCGCCGTTCCGGCGCCGTCACGGGGCCGGAACGGGAGCGCCGCCGGGCCGGTGATCAGCGGTCGCCTGCGGTCGGCCGGGCCGGGCGCTCGTCGGGGGCGGGGCCGGCGAGCGCCCTGGCGAGGGACTCCAGGCCGGGGAGCGCGGCCATCACCGCGTCCCGGTCGGCGGAGGTCAGGCTGCCGAGGGCGTCGGCGATCCGGCGCTCGTGGGCGTGCTGCCAGTCCGCCAACTGCCGGTGGCCGTCGTCGGTGAGGGCGATCCGGGCGGTGCGGCGGTCGCCGGGATCGGGCTGGCGGTCGACGAACCCGGCGTCCAGCAGCTTGCTGACCAGGCCGCTGACGGTGTTCGGGGCCAAGCGCTGGCGGGCCGCCAGCTCGCCGACCCGCAGCGGGGCGGCGGCCAGGGTCTGCAGGAGTTCGATCTGCGCCATCGGCAGCGACTCCCAGGGGTAGTCGGTGCGGATGCTGCTGCGCAGGGCGCGGCGCAGCCGGGTCACCACGTCGGTCAGCAGCCGGGCGTGCTCGACCGCGGGCGAGGACCCGCGGTGCCCAGGGGCGCCGTCGGGGCTGCCGTCCGGTGCCCCGCCCGGCGCTTCTGCCTCCGCCCCGGCCGGCGCCTCGTGCCGCGTGTCCGTCCCGGCCGGGGCGGAGGACGCGGTTGGCGCGGGGGCGCCGTCCGGGGTGTCGGGGCCGGTCGGATCGGGGGTGGACTGTGACGGCATGGCGGACAGCGTATCCCCTCGCCTGCGAGGGCTCGGGGGACGAGCAGATCCGGAGCGGAACGGATCGGCGGCAGAGCGTATCCGTCAGGGAGAGGCTCGCTCACCGAGTACATCTGCATCCGATATATATTCGTCTCATGACCACCGAACACCCGGCAGTCCGGCCGCCGTCGCTCGGGGGCCGGCTGCTCGGCAGCCGGCTGTTCACCGAGCATCCCAGGCCGCGCGGGGTGGCCGGCTGGCGGTACGCGCACTGGCTCGCCGTCGGCACGGTCTGCCTCGGCGCCTTCCTCGGACAGCTGACCGCCAGCATCACCGCGCTGGTGTTCCCGGCTCTCGAACAGCACTTCCACGCGGACCTCGCCACCGTCGAGTGGGTGGCGCTGGCCTACCTGCTCGTCCTGGTGGCGCTGCTGGCGCCGGTCGGCCGGCTCTCCGACCTGGTCGGCCGCAAGACCATGTACCTCTGGGGGTTCGCGGTGTTCGCCGCGGCCTCGCTCGGGGCGGGGCTGGCCGGCGGCCTCTGGCTCCTGGTGGGATGCCGTGCCGTCCAGGCGGTCGGCGGCGCGATGATGCAGGCCAACAGCGTGGCGCTGGTGGCCCGGGGCGTCCCCGGGCCGGCGATGCGCGGCGCGCTGGGCATCCAGGCCGCCGCCCAGGGGCTGGGGCTCGCGCTCGGTCCGACCCTGGGCGGCCTGCTGGTGCAGCACGCCTCCTGGCGCTGGGCCTTCTGGATCAACGTACCGATCGGTCTGCTCGGCATCGTGGCGGGCTGGTTCCTGCTGCCCCGGACCCACCCCGACGGGCGCCCGCCGGCCGCCGGACCGGCGCCGGAGCCCGGCCGGAGCCAGGCCCGCGGCGGGCGGTGGGCCGCCGTCGGGCCGGTCCGCCGGGGCGGCTTCGACCTGGCGGGGCTGCTGCTCCTGGCCGGCGCCTCGGGCGCGCTGCTGCTCGCCCTGTCGGCCGTCTCGGGGCTCCCGCTGCCGGGCTGGGCGCCGCCGGTCCTGCTGCTCACGGCGGCGGGCCTGGCCGTGGCGCTGGCCCGGCAGGAGCAGCGGGCCGAGCGGCCGATCATCGCCCCCGGACTGGTCAACACCCCGGGCGTGCGGTCCGGACTGGTGGTCGCCCTGCTCGGCTACCTGCTGCTGTTCTGCCCGCTGGTGCTGGGCCCGATGACGCTGGTCGCGGCGGGTGTGCCGATCGCCCGGGCCGGGCTGGTGATCACCTTGCTGCCCGCCGCCTTCGCCGTCGCCGCGGCGACCGGTGGCCGGTTGCTGCCCGCGCTGCGGGCGGACGCCGCGCGCTGCCGCTGGGGGGCCGGTACGGCGGGGGCCGGCCTGGCACTGCTGGCGGTGCTGCCGACGGGCGTGGGCTCCGCGGCGTCGGCGCTGCCGGTGGTGGGGTTCGGGCTGGGCCTGCTGCTGCCGGCCAACAACGCGATGGTGATGCGGGCCGTCCCGGCCGAGTGCTCGGCGGTGGGCGGCGGCATGGTCAACATGGTCCGCAGCCTGGGGACGGCCTTCGGAACGGCGCTGCCCGTCCTCGGCGTGCACCTGGCCGGGCCGGCGACCGGCGGGCGGGCGGTGCTGGCCGCCCTGGTGGCCCTCGCCGGCGTGGCGGTGGCCCTCGGAGGGCACGACGCCGGGGTGCGCCGGACGTAGGGCCGTCGGCCCTGTCCACCGCACCCCGGTGACGTGCCCGCCGGGAAGGCCGGGCCGGCTCAGGAGAGCGGCTTGGCGCCGCGCTCCGCGAGCATGTCCGTGATCAGCTGGATCTCGGAGGTCTGCCCGACCACCATCGACTGCGCGAGCCGCTTCTCGGACTCGTTCACCGCCACGTCGACGTACCCCTGGGCCATCGCCACGCCGCCCCTGTGGTGCTCCAGCATCAGCTGCAGGTACCAGATCTCGGCGTCCCTGCCGCTGAGCCCGCGCAGCTTGTCGAGCTGGGTGTTGGTGGCCATGCCCGGCATCAGCGAGCCGTCGTGCGGCTGGTAGGCGTGGTCCATCTTCATCCAGGCCATCGGCTTGGCCTGCGAAGACTGCGTCAGCCCCCACTGGTCGAGCCAGCCCGTCATCATGCCCCGCTGGTTGGCCTGGGTGTTGATGATGTCGAACGCCAGGTTGCGCACCGGGACGTTGGCGGTGCGGTCGCGGACGATGAAGGACAGGTCGACCGCCTGCTGGTGGTGGACGGCCATGTCGCGGGCGAAGCCGGCCTCCGGCGAGTCCGAGGCCGGGGTCGCCGACACCGTTCCGGAGGCGCTGGTCCCGCTCGCGACCAGGGCCGGCACGCCCAGGCAGAGCGCCAGCGAGGCGGCCAGCGCGGCCGGCCACCACAGCTTGCGGCGCCCGGTGGAGCGGCCCTGCGCCGCAGAGCCCTCGGACAGGCCGTGGTCGTCGTCCTCGGGGTCGGTCGCGTCCTGTGCGCTCACCGCGCGGCCCCCGCTCACTGCGGGCCCGTGCAGGAGGCGCCGGGCTCCTGGGTCTGCTTGCCCTGAACGTACTTGTCGAAGAAGGTGCCGACCCGCGGGTCGGTGGCGCTGTCCACGACCAGCTGGGTGCCCCAGGCGTTGAGGGTGATGGTGCCCTCCTCGTCCGGGTACGGGCTCATCAGCGTGTACGGGGTGGCCGTCACCTTCGCGGACAGCGCCTTGATGTCGTCGGGGGTGGCCTTGGCGTTGTAGGTGACCCAGACGGCGCCGTGCTCCAGCGAGTGGACGGCGCGCTCGTTCTCGACCGGCTGGTCGTAGACGTGACCCATGCAGTCCAGCCAGACCGGGTTGTGGTCGCCGCCGACCGGCGGGGTCTGCGCGTAGGTGACCTTCGTCTGGACGTGGTTGCGGGTCAGGTTGTCGAAGGTCTTCACGCCGTCGATGGTGGCGTTGGCGGCGGCCTCCGCGGCGGCCCGCTTGGCGTTCTTCTTGTTGTTGGCGTCGACCACGATCCAGGTACCGGTGGCTATCGCGCCGATCACCAGCGCGCCCGCGACGCCGCCGGCGATCAGCTTGTTGCGACGGTCACGGCGCTGCTCCTCGGCGCGGAGCTCGGCGATCCGGGCGCGGCGGTCGAGACCGGCCTGCTTGCCGGACGGCTTGTTCGACTTGCTGGACTGCTTGGAGGCGGAACCCATCGGAGATGTCCTTGTCCCCGCCGTGCGCTCTGGGCACGGCGGCATGAGAGATGGAAGAAGGCGCGGAGCCGTCGGGCCCTCCCGTCAGTGCGGGCGGGGCCGGCGGTGGGTTCCGCTCAGGACCGCTGGATCTGCAGTTCGTGCAGGTCGGGGGCGAGGTGGTGCGCCGCCGGGGCGCTCACCGGCAGGCTCGGCGGCAGGGCGCCGAGGGTGACCAGCCTCGGCAGTGCGGCGGGTACGGGCTGCGGGGGAGCGTTCGGGAGCTGGGAGTCCTGCGCGCAGAACGGGTGCCGGGAGCAGCCGTTGCCGCCCTGCGGGAGGCCGTCGACGGCCGAGCAGAGGGCGTGGTCCGTGCCGTCCGCGTCGGAGCGGCCGGCGTCCTGCCGGGTCTGGTCGTGGCGGGTCCGGTCGTGGCGGGTGCCGCCGTGGCCGCCGTAGGAGGCGCGGAGCGCCGTCCGGCGGGCCGTGTCCGTGGCGGTGTCCGGTCCGGTGTCCGGTGTCGAGTCCACGGCCCGGTCGGCCGTGCCGGTGCTGCTGCGGGTTCCGTCGTCGTCGGCCGTGTCGTCGGGGGCGTTCGCCTCGCCGCGGCCGGGACCGGTCGGCCCGACGAGCGGGGCGAGCACGGAACCGGCCTCGGTGGTCACGGCCCGGGCGTTGCCCGCGCACGGAAGCATGGTCAGCAGCCCGACCAGCAGCAGGGACCACAGAGCGCCCACCGGGCGGCCCGCCGCAGCGGCCCTCCCCGGCCGAGCTGCTCTGGGCGCCGACGCGGTCATGCGCACATATTAATCAGCCGAACGAGTGAAGCGATGCCCCTCAGGGGTCCCCACTTTCCGGCTCACCCCGTCCGACCAGCCCCGGAATCGGTACCGCTCGGGCAACTCCGGCACAGCGGGACGCTTCGGATGCCGCCCGCTCCCCCCGCGCGCCCCCCATGCCGCTGCGCCGGACCCTCGGCCGACCCGCTCCGCCCACTCGTCCTGACATCCCCCGATCGGTGCGGAGTTGTCCCCGAAACCCGGACACCGTCCGTTCGCACGGGGAGAATGACGTCGAGTCCGGGACGCCCACCGGCTCTCGGCCGGGGGGCCTCGCAGCCTCCGGCCCGAGGCCGGCTGCGACCCGCTCGGCAGAGCCCCCGCGCCCGCCGGGGGACGGCAACACGACCAGGAGCCGCCAGATGACCAACCAGGGCGCAACCGCGCGGCACCGGCCGGAGGACGGCTGGTGGGACGCGGTGTACGAGGGGCCGGCGGGCACCCTCCCGGACACCCCGGGCGCCGTGGCGGGGGAGGGCAGCGTGGACGACTGGTTCGCGACGGCCGCCGGGATGATCGGGCCCCAGCGCACCGGCTCGGAGCCGGGGCAGGCGGCTCCGGAGGGTGAGCCGGCGACGGCGGCCGCGGCCGCGACGGGTGGGCCCGGTCCGGCGGCCCCCGCGGACGCGCCGGCCGGGGGCACGGCCGGCGCGGGCCCCGGCGCGGCGGCACTGCTCAGGGTGGGGAAGCCGACGGACAACCCGGCCGACACTCCGGCCGACACCCCAGCCGGCACTCCGGCCGGCACTCCGGCCGACACTCCGTCCGTCGACCGGGCCGGCACGCCGTCCGGCACCCTCGCCGACACCCCGACGGCCCGGCCGACGGACGCGCCTGCCGACGAGTTGACGGTGCGACCGGCGGAGAAGCCCGCCCGGCCGGAGGACCACAGCCTCGACGACTGGTTCGACACCGCCGTCGGCGTGATCGGCGCCCAGCGGGCGTCCGGTCCTGCGCCGGCCCCCGGCCCGGTTCCGGCGCCGGCCACGGTTCCCGGCCCGCCAGCCGCCCCGGTCCTGCGGACCGAGCCGGCTCCCGTGACACTCGTGACTCCCGCGGCACCCGTGACTCCCGCGGCACCCGAGGAGCCCGCTTCCACCGAGGTCGACGGGACACACCGGTTCCCCGCCCCCTCGTGGGCGGTCGATGCGGCCCCGGTCCGGACGCCCGACCAGGCCGTCGGCTCCGCACCCGAGCCCGAGTCCGAGGTCCAAGTCGTTCCCGAGCCCGAGGAGCTCCCCGAGCCCGAGCCCGTGGGCGTACCGGAGCTCCAACCCGAAGCGGCCTCCGACCCGGATCCTGAACCCGTCCGCGTACCGGAGCCCGTCCCCGTCCCCGTCCCCGTCCCCGCCCCCGTACCCGTACCGCCCGTTGCCGCTCGTTCGTCCGCCCGGGCCGCGTTCGCCGAGCCGGACCCACCCGTGCCGCACGTCGGCGAGCGCCCGCCGACGTACGGCCCCGAGCCCACGGCCGTGCCGCCCGCCGATCCGCAGGACCTGGGGGTGATCGTCCCCGACACGGCGTTGGAGGGGGCCCAGTACGGGGTTTCGACGCTGCGGGCGGTGTCCGTCCGGGGCGACTCGGCCCGGTACCGGGGTGAGCCGCGCCGGGACTCGCTGCTGGTGACCCGGTTCGGGGACGGCCCGGACGGGCTGCTGCTGGCCGCGCTCGGCGGGTTCGGCCGGGTGGACGGGCAGCCGGTGCCGCCGGCGGGGGAGGTCACCGCCGCCACCGCCGAGGCCTGCCGTCAACTGGCGGCCGCGATCGGCCGCAGCCGCGCCGAACTCTCCGCCGACCTGCGGGACGGTGCCCGGGACCGGCTCCGCTACGGGCTCCAGCGCCTGGCCACCAGTGCGTCCGCGCCGCTGCGCGCCGTCGCCGGTCCGGCCCCCGCCCCCCTGCCGGAGGACGCGGATCCGACGGCGCCCGCCGCGGGCGGCGAAGCCCCTGACCCGGCCCAGCCCGGTTCGCTGCACTGCCTGCTGGTCTCGCTCGACCCGGCGGCCTCGTACCGGGCGGCCTTCGGGATCGGCCCGGGCGGGCTCTATCTGCTGCGCTCCGGCCACTGGATCGACGCGTACGCGGCCCGGCTGCTGCACCACCCGGACGGGCGGCCCCCGGTCCCCGAGGCGGCCGGGCCCGATCCGCGTCCGTTCCGGTTCCGCCTGGTCCCGGCCACACCGGGGGACATCCTGCTGCTCTGCACGCCGGGGCTGGCCGGGCCGATCGCGGAGGAGCCGGCCGTGGCGCACTTCCTCGCCTCGCACTGGGCCCACCCGCACCCGCCCGGCACGGTGGACTTCCTGCGGCAGGTGCAGGTCCGGGCGAAGGGCTATGCGGACGACCGTACGGCGGCAGCCGTCTGGACGGAGTGACGGAGTGACGGCGTGACGAAGTGACGGAGTGACGGAGTAGGGGGCGCGCCGGGCGGGCCGAGGGGAGCCCGGCCGCCGGCACCGGCGGCCGGGTGCGCTCAGCGCCTGCCCAGCAGGGCGGCCGCGCCCGCCGCCGTCTGGGCCAGGGCCTCGGCCCGCCGGGCGCCCGGCAGCCCGATCGCCAGCGGTACGGCGAAGCCGTCCAGCAGCGCGCGCAGTCGCACGGCCCGGTCGTGCGCCGGCCCGGGGGCGAACACGCCGGACGCCGCCCCCTCCTCGATCAGGGCGACCAGGTCCGCCTGCCAGGGGGCCTCGATCTCCAGCTGGCCCTGGCGGATCTCCGCGCTGGCCGGCGAGCGTCCCCAGACCTCGACCCAGAGCACCCAGCGCGGGTCCCCGGGGCCCTCCGGCAGGTACAGCCCGGTGTACGCGGTGAGGCGCTCCCAGACGTCGTCCTCGGTACGGGCCAGCGCGGCGCGGCGCCGGCTGCCGAGCTGCTCCTCGCTCCAGCGCAGGGTCTCCAGCAGCAGCTGGTCCTTGCTGCCGAAGTAGTAGAGCAGGTGTCCCGCGCTCATCTGGAGCTGCTTGCCGAGCCCCGCCATGGTGAGCCCGGCGAGCCCGTGCTCCGCGATCGCGGCCCGGGCGACGGCGAACACCTCCTCGCGGGGGCGCGCCGGGCGGCGCGGCCGGGGGTCCGCCATCTGCTGCTCTCCTCCTGAGGGGCCGGGTCAGGTCCCTCACGATACGTGGCCGCCCGGCCCGGCCGGACGGGTGCCGGCGCGGGGCGGCCCTCGTGCCGCCCGGTTCGGCCGGGCGGTGGGGCGGGTACTCAACGGGTGACGGACAACCCGAGGGGGCCGCCGTGCTCACCATGATTATTTTCGTCGCAGCCCTGGGCGCAATGGCCGCCGGGCTGGCCGGCTACCTGGTCGCCCGCCGGGGCGGTTCCACCGAGAACCTCGACGGCCTGCTCGCCGAACAGGCGCGGAGTGCCCAGGCCCGCGCAGCCCGGGCCTCGTTCAGCTCGATCGCGATGCACAGCACGTACGGGCTGACGACCGATCAGCTGGGCAAGTACGACAAGTAGCCACGGAGAGTGCGTTCACGACCCAAGTACGCCGGTCGTGAGCCCCCGGCGCGGCCGGGACGGTTCACCCGGCTCCGGCTCGCCTCCCCGCGAGGATGCGCCGATACCTGCCACGGAACCCGCACTCGTCCCCGAGAGGCCAACCGTGACCTGGCTCCGCATCCTCACCGCCGCCGCCATCCTCCTGGGCGCCGCCAGCGTGGTGGCGGTCTTCGCGCTCTGCACGTCCGCCGCCAAGGGGGACCGCGACGCTGCGCCCGAGCCCGACACCGAGACCGCCGCGCGGGAGAGCGGCCTGTTCGCGAGTCCGGAGGAGCACCAGCCCTGAGGCGGGCCGGCCCAGGCCGCTCCTCCACCCTTCCCGGTTCCTGCCGGCCGACGTCCTGTCAGCCGCGTTCCCACCGAGCGCTGCCCTACGACCGCGTTCCTACCGAGCGCTGTCCTACGACCGCGTTCCTACCGGTCGATTTCCCGCCCGCCGCGCCGTCCGGCGCGCTCCACGGCGGCGAGGGCCGCCGCCCACGGGAAGCCGGCCGCACCCGCACCGGACGGCGGTGGCGCGAGCCCGTCCGCCGCTGGGCCGTCAGCCGGGAGGCCGTCCGCGTTGGGGAGCAGCTCGACCCCGGCCTCCCGCAGCGTCGCCAGGCTCCGCCCGTACTGCGGATGGGCGGCCAGCGCGCCGTTCACCCGCGGCACCGCGACCAGGGGCACACCCTTGCCGATCGCCTCCGCCGCGTGGCCCACCACCCAGTTGTCGGTGATCCCCAGGGCCCAGCAGTTCAGGGTGTTGAAGGTCGCCGGGGCGACCAGCACGGCATCGGCGGCCGGCCAGGGTTCCGGGTCCCCGGGGCGCCGGAACCTGCTCTTCACCGGGTGGCCGGTCGCCTCCGCCAGCGCGTCCAGGTCGTCACGGAGCCAGTCGGCCGCCGTCGGGGTGAGCCCCAGGCAGACGTCCCAGCCCAGGTCCCGGGCATGCACGATCGCCGCCCGGACACCCAGCACAGGCTCCGCGCCGGATCCCAGCAGATGGAGGACGCGATCAGTCGGCATGAGCCCCATGCAACAGGCCCCTCGCCCGCCCGCGCAAGGCGTCGCCCTGGGGCGGCCGGGACGGCGCCTGCGCGGACGGGGCCTGCGGGGCGGGATCCGCGCCCGCGCGGGGTGGGGTTGGGCCGCCGGCGACGGCCCCACCGGCTTTGTGGACAAAGCGGCTTGACGACCGCTCACCGTCGCTGCGATCTTGTCGCGAGCCGCGTGGCAGCATCGCCACGAGGCCGCGGACAACGGGAGGAACAGCAGTGATCACATCGGGTACCTCGGGGGACAGCACGCGGCGTCGGGCCCTGCTCGCGGGCGCCGTCGCGGGGCTGACAGGTGTCGCGATGACCGCGGGGGCGCAGCCGGCCTCGGCGGCCACCGGCTCGCCGGACTGGTTCGACGTGAAGCAGTACGGCGCGGTCGGCAACGGCTCGACCGACGACACGGCCGCGGTCCAGGCCGCGATAACCGCCGCCGCCACGGCCGGCGGCGGCACCGTCTACTTCCCCGGCGGGAAGTACCTGGTGACGCCGGCCGGCGGCACTCCGGCGCTGACCGTCGGCGGCAACGGGGTCCGGCTGGTCGGTGCGAGCAGCAAGGCCGCGACCCTGGTCAAGGGCGGCAACGGGATCCTGCTGCGGATGTCCGGAACGGGACCCGACCCGAGCGGGGCCTCGCACCGGCGCTACTGCGCGATCGAGGACCTCGGCTTCAACGGCAACCACCGCACCGGCCTGTTGCTGGAGCTCTACTACAACGACAACTGCTACTTCCGCGACCTCTACATGTCGAGCAACGACGACCTGTGCATCGACGGCGTGGAGTTCTGGGACTCCCGCTTCTACAACCTGGTCGTCGAGTCCTGCACCGGCCCGGCCGGCAGCACCACCCAGCCCAACGTCTGGCTGCGCAACAACTCGGCCACCGCCGGCTGGGGATCCAGCACCGACAACGTCAACCAGATCCACTTCGTCGGCTGCCGCTTCGAGGCCTTCGGCACCGGCGCGCTCTGGATCACCCAGGGCCCGGTGGCGGGCAACAACCCCAACGGCATCTACATCACCGACTGCAAGTTCGAGACCTCCCAGATGCAGGGCGGACCGCACCTGAAGATCGACGCCTCCTGCAAGCACGTGTACGCCACCAACGTCTACGCCTTCGCGGGCGGGTTCGCGGCCGGCTGGACCACCCCGCAGAACATCATCGCCTGGGCCGGCATGAGCAGCGCCCTGGAGAACGTCCTGATCGCCAACCGCACGACGGCGACGATCAATTCGGGCGTCGACCTGTACGCGGGGCCCGGCACCACCGCCGTCCTGCGCAACGTGGTGGGGGCGTACATGGCCAGTCCGACCGGCAGCCACATCTACTACGAGAGCTCCAGCGCCGGCGACTTCCGGGTGGAGAACAGCTACGGCAACAGTGGCAGCCAGCAGGGCGGCACCATTCCCACCAAGCACCAGCCGAACCCGCCGCTGCGCCTGGTCGCCGGCCCCGTCAGCGACGCCTCCTTCACCCGCACCCCGCCCGACGGGACCCTCGCGGTGGACAGCGTCAACAAGCGCCTCTACGTCCGGGTCGGCGGCGCCTGGACCTGGACGGCGCTCAACTCCTGACCGACCCGGCCGGGTCGTGCGCAGGGCCGCAGGGCCGCAGGGCAAGGACGCCACGGCCCTGCGCACGACCGGCTCAGGCGATCGCGCGCCCGTACGCGGACGCCTGCTCGGTCGTCAGGAGGTGCGACACCCGCACCACCACCGTCCCGTTGCGGAAGATGTAGTCGGGGGTCAGCAGCGAGCCCATGGCCTGCTGCCCCTGGTCGATGTAGTCGGCCCAGCCACGCGCGTCCTCGGGCGTGGCGAAGATCTCGACGGTGCCGCCGTAGGAGATGGAGTCGCGCCGGCCGCGCGACTCGTCCTCCTTGGCCTTCGGGAGGCCGCTGACCCTGCTGTCGTCGAAGGCGCTCTTGCTGACGTACTGGTGCGGTCGTCCGAGCTTGCCGTTGGGGTCGGTGGTGCCGTCGTAGGTGACGGTCAGTTTCACGGTGGGGATCACCCTGATCAGTTGCTGGGTGACGGCGGCCGCGTCCAGGGCCGCCAAGGGTCTGCTGGTGCCGGTGGCGGCCCCGGCCTGGCCGGTCGCGGCCGCCACCGGCGCGGGCGGCGCCGCGGCGGACGGGGCGGCGGAGCATGCCGCCGTGGCCGCGAGCAGGGCGGTGACGGCCGGGAGGGTCAGGGCGCGGAGGGTCAGGGCGCGGAGGGTGCCGGGTCGGACGGTGCGGACGTGAACGGGCATGAGGGTCCCCTGGTGCGGTCGTCGGGTACGGAGGGCGTTCCTGGCGGGGGTCTTCGGGCGCGGCGCGGGGCGCCGAGTGCGGGGCATCGGGCTCCGGGCGGGGCGGTCCGGGATCCTCGGCCGGATGGAGTCGGATGCGGCCGGCCCGGACCGAATATGAAGACCGGTCGGTTCAGGAGGTCACTGGTGCTCTGCGGCCGGACCGGAGGCGGTGCGCCCCGGTCCGGCTGAGGGACGCGGTGCCGTGGGCGAGATCAGTACGTGGGACAGAGGTTCGCGTGGACGACGTCCAGGATCAGTGACGCCTTCTCGGGCCCGAACCCGTCCGGGTGCTTGGCGGAGGTGAAGCGCTGCCCGGTGAGGTCGACCAGCCGTTGGCGGTCGTTGGGCCAGGTGCCGATCGAGGTGCACTGGTCGCGGCCGCGGCTGACGGCGCGGTCCGGCTTCTTGTCGACGATCTCGGGATCGATGGCGGTCAACGCGGCGATGTACCTCGCGGTGGTGGCGGCGTCCGGAGTGGGCGGGGGGCCACCGGGGACGGAGGCCGGCGCGCCCGGGGTGAGCGCGGCCGCCGCCGACGGCGCCGCGGCGGCCGTTCTGGTGGCCACCGGCGTGGCGGCCGCCGGCTCGGCTGCGGGGGTCGCCGGTGCACCGCTCGCACAAGCGGTGGCGCCCAGCGCGAGTGCGGCGGTGAGGGTGAGGCGGGTGAGGGTGGTGGTGCGGGTCTGCATGATCCCCCTTGTGAGGCGGGTGGTGGGCGAGGGGGACGGTATCGCTCGACCGGCCGTCCGGACGGGCGAGTTGCCGAGCCGTGACCGAGCCTTGCCGAAACCGACCTCTGGTGCCGACCTTCGGAACCACCCGCCGGGATGTCCGAAGTGACCACTGTTGCCGCCCTGTTCGTCGCCGAACCCCGCTCGGCTTCGAAGCCGGCGTGCGGGGAGCCGCACCGCTCTGCTGCCCGGCGTCCCGATCCGCCCGGGAGCCCTCGCTCCCTGCCCTCCGCCGGCTTCCTCGCCCCCGGCCGGGGACGCTGCCCGGTCCGGTTACGCGAACGGCCCGAGCCGGCCCGAGCCGGCCCGAACCGGGCCGCGCCGGGGCACTTCGGGAAGTGCCCGGGCGGCTCGACCCCGGCTCGATTGACATCGGCTCGGAGCGATGGGGGAGTTGACCGATCAAGAACCTGTCGGCCGTTGCCACCCAGGGCGAAGGTGAGTTGGTCCCGGCCGGCCACTCCCAGGTGGAGCAGACTCACGCCGATCGGGATGGACCGGATAGCCGACAGGCTCGGTGTCGGCACTTCTGGGGGCTTGGTCGTGCCTTCGGCGTGCCCGGTCGTAGCTCGGTCAGGGGCACTTCTCGGTGAACTTCACGACCTTCAGCGCCACCGGCTGCCCGGTCAGCTCGGCGCCGGCGGCCGGGTCCTGCGAGCACACCTGCCAGTTGGACTCCACGAGCACCATGCGGCTCTGCCCGGACGCGTCCTGCACGGTGAGCGACGTCGACTTGTCGAGCGCGGCCCGGGCGACGGAGGCGGCCTTGCCCTTGAAGTCGGGCATGGTGGCGCCGGCCTTGGGCTGCGGGGCGGTGCCTTGGTCGGCGGCGGGGCAGGTCTCGTCGAGCTTGACGGCGCCGAGGTCGACCTTGGTGTCGGTCGCCTGCCGGCCGGGTGCGGGTGTCTGGGTACAGACCTTCCAGTTGCGGTCGTCGATCTGGTTGCGGGCGCGGCCGAGCGCGTCGTGCGAGGTGAGGGTGTAGAAGCCGGCGGCCTGGGACGCGTCTTGGGCGCTCTGGAGTCCCTTGCCGACGAGGTTGGGCAGCTCGGCCTGCTTGGGCGCCGCGGCGGCCGGCGGGGTGGTTGCGGCCGGTGCGGCGGGGGGTGCGTCGCTGGCCGGGGGAGCTGCTGCGGGGGCGGTCTTCGCCGTCGAGCTGGTGGCGACAGGGTCGCAGGCGGCGAGGCCGAGTACGGCGGCAGTGGCGATGACTGCGATGGTGGTGCGGCGCATTGTGTCCCCTGGGCTGGATGGTCAGGGGGCGAACCTATTGGGGGTGCGTCTGACTACTGGTCAGGAGTGCCGACCTGTGACCCCGTAGTTACTGAGACGGCATCTCCGCAGCTCGCGCGGCGTCCTTCAGTGCCTGCTCCGTCACCGGGTGACAGCCTTCGGCAAGGCCTGCCGCATGGCGGGGTGCTGTCGAACGGCTGCGGCCGCGGTGCCGCACGGCGTGATCGTAGGCGCCGGCCCTGACAGATCAGCGGACGTCGGAGCCCGTGCCGCCCAGCAGCCGGTGGGGCCCGAGGTAGTAGGACAGGGCTGCGAGCGACGGCCCGTCCGGGACTTGGCCCGCGGCGAGGAGCTTGACCACGTCGGCCTCGGTGAGCCACTCCACCCGGGAGGCCTCGCTGCGGTCGGTCGGCTCACCGACGTACGCGCAGCCGGTGATGTGGAAGGAGCGGACGTGCATGGTGGAGATCCCGGCCAGGGCGTCGTACTCGACCAAGGGAAGGACCCGTCCGGGCCGCCACCCCGTCTCTTCCTCGACCTCCCGCGCGATGGCCACGGCCGGGTCCTCCCCGGGTTGGGCCCATCCGGCGGAAACCTCCCAGCCCCATCGGCCGGTCCACTCCATCAGGGACTCCTCATGCGTGGGTGACGCCGCAGGTCCGACTCTCTCATGCTGGATGCGAGTCGCTGCACCTGAACGCTCAGGCGACGACGGGACCCTGACCACGACGCCAGTCCGTGATCCGCTTGCGGACACCGGCCACCATCGGCAGCCCGTCCGTCTCCGCCGGCGTGAACCACGCCACCTCGTGCGACTCGTCCGAGATCCGCAGTTCGCCGCCGACCGGGCTCCCGAGGAGGCAGATCGAGAATTCCTGCCGGACCTCGCCGTCGTCGTACGCGAAGACGTGCCCGGGGTTGGAGTAGGTGCCGACGATGCCCGTGATCTCCACGGTGATGCCGGTCTCTTCCCACGTCTCCCGGATGCCGCAGGCGGCCAGCGACTCGCCGAGCTCCATCTTCCCGCCGGGCAGAGCCCACATGCCGTTGTCGGTGCGGCGCTGGAGCAGGACCCGTCCGTCGTCGTCGACCACCACGACGGACGCGGCGGGCACCAGGCTGTTCGGTGCGGGCGCATCCGGGTCGTCCTCGTAGTCACGCCTCGGCATGCTGCACCCCCACCTTCCGGACGTCATGGCTCAGGTCCCACGGTACGTTCGTGCGCCCCCGCGAACAGGTCGAACATACCGTCGTCCGTGGCCCCCGTGGATGCGTCACGAGCTCGTCCTGCCCGACGCGCCGGGCAGTAGCAGCGGGGCCTTCGTGTCGTTGTCGGAGCGGACCGCGACCGGATGCGGATACCCGCTCGCCGTCAGGGACTTCGACCTGCCGGGGGTACCCCGGCACACCTTCGTGGCGCAGTTCGGTGCGGTCGTCGCCGGAGGCCGGGGCCACCGTGAGACGTTCCAGGTGCTCCGGCCAGGCTTCGACCTGTCCGAGGAGCGCGCGAAGCGGGCCACCGCCGGGAACCGGACGGTGCGGGTCCTCCGAACGCGAACGGCCGGAGTCGGGCCGTACCGAGGCACTTCGGGCAGTGCGCGGACGGGTCGACTCCGGCTCGATTCGGATCAGGCGGGAGCGATGTGGGAGTTGGTCTCCGGGTGCGCCGGTCGGTGCCGGGTTCGGTGACTCCCGAGAAGGCCGGCCCGCCGGTCGGTGGGCCGGCCCGTACGCTCGTCAGGGCTTCGGCTGCTGCTGGGTGATGCAGTGGATGCCGCCGCCGTTGGCGAAGATCTCGCGGGCGTCGACGAGTTCGACGGTGCGGCCGGGGTAGGCCTCGCCGAGGATGTCGGCGGCCGCCTGGTCGCGGGGGTCGCCGAAGGCGCAGAGCACGACGGCGCCGTTGGCGACGTAGTGGTTGATGTAGGAGTAGTCGACCGGCTCGCCCTCCTCGTCCAGCAGGACGGTGGGGGCGGGCAGTTCGATGACCTCCAGCTGGCGGCCGGCGGCATCGGTGGAGGTGCGCAGGATCGCCACCAGCTCCTTGCACACCTCGTGGTCCGGGTGGGCGGGGTCGGGCTGGACGTGGGCCACCACGACGCCGGGGCGGACGAAGGAGGCGACGATGTCGATGTGGCCGCGGGTGCCGAACTCGTCGTAGTCGCGGGTGAGTCCGCGCGGCAGCCAGACGGCCTTGGTGGTGCCCAGCTGCGCGTGCAGTTCGGCCTCCACCTCCTCCTTGGTCCAGTCGGAGTTGCGGCCCTCGCCGAGCTGCACGGTCTCCGTGACCAGGACGGTGCCCTCGCCGTCGACGTGGATGCCGCCGCCCTCGTTGATCAGGCGGGAGGCGAAGCGCTGCACGCCGGACAGGCCGGTGATGGCCTCGGCGATGTGCTGGTCCTTCTCCCAGCTGGCCCAGGACTGCGCGCCCCAGCCGTTGAACACCCAGTCGGTGGCGGCGATCCCGCCCTTGCCGTCGGTGAGGAAGGTGGGGCCGATGTCGCGCATCCAGGCGTCGTCCAGCGGGCGCTCGACCAGCTCGACCTGCTCGGAGACGTACTTCCTGGCGTCCTCGCTCTCGCCGGTGTTGACGATCAGCGTCACCGGCTCGTAGCGGACGATGGTGTTGGCGACCTCGGCCCAGGCGAGGCGGGCGGCGTGCAGGTGCTCGGCGCTGTCGAAGGTCTGGTTGGTGGTGGGGAAGGCCATCCAGGTGCGGTCGTGCGGGGCCCATTCCGCGGGCATCCGGAAGCCGAGCGAGGCAGGAGTGGTCATGAGGGTGAAGTCCTATGCGGTGGGGGAGGGTTGCGGCGGCCCGTGGGACGGGCCGCCCGGGGCGGCGGTGCCGGGCCGGGGCCGCGGTGGGTCCGGGGGCTACAGGAAGTACAGGCGGCTGAGCGAGACGCTGTCGGCGGGCTCGGAGCGGATGGGGGAGCCGTCGAGCGAGACCAGGCCGGTCTCGGCGACCTGGACGTCCCCGATCCGGGCGTTGCGCACCATGGTGCGCGGGCCGATGCCGCGGGTGTTGCGGACGGCGACGCGGCGGCGGCGGGTGGGCATGGTGTCGGCTGCCTTGTCGAGGTAGGCGCCGTCGGCGGCGGCCCGGGCGACGAAGGCGACCGAGATGTCGGCGGCGGTGGCGCCGTGGGCGCCGAACTGCGGTCCGAGGACGAGGGGTTCGCAGCGGTCGGTGGAGGCGTTGGGGTCGCCGGTGACGCCGTAGGCCGGGAATCCGGACTTCAGGACCAGTTGGGGTTTGGCGCCGAAGTGGTCGGGGCGCCACAGGACGATGTCGGCCAGCTTGCCGACCTCGATGGAGCCGACCTCGTGGGCGAGGCCGTGGGCGAGGGCGGGGTTGATGGTGAGCTTCGCGATGTAGCGCAGGACTCGTTCGTTGTCGTCGCCGCTCTCGGTGGTGCCGTAGGAGCCGGTGCCGTCCAGGGGGCCGAGTTCGGTCTTCATCTTGCCGGCCATGGCGAAGGTGCGGCGCACGGTCTCGCCGGCGCGGCCCATGCCCTGGGCGTCGGAGGAGGTGATGCCGATGACGCCGAGGTCGTGCAGGACGTCCTCGGCGCCCATGGTGCCGGCGCGGATGCGGTCGCGGGCCATCGCGGCGTCGCCGGGCAGGTCGACCTTGAGGTCGTGGGCGGAGACGATCATCCCGAAGTGCTCGCCGAGCGCGTCGCGGCCGAAGGGCAGGGTGGGGTTGGTCGAGGAGCCGATGACGTTGGGGACGCCGGCCATCTTCAGGACGTTGGGGACGTGTCCGCCGCCGCAGCCCTCGATGTGGAAGGCGTGGATGGTGCGGCCCTCCAGCACGGCGAGGGTGTCCTCGACCGAGAGGCATTCGTTGAGGCCGTCGGTGTGCAGGGCGACCTGGACGTCGTACTCCTCGGCGACCCGCAGGGCGGTGTCCAGGGCGCGGGTGTGGGCGCCCATGTCCTCGTGCACCTTGAAGCCGGACGCGCCGCCCTCGGCGAGTGCCTCGATCAGCGGCGCCGGGTCGGAGGAGGAGCCCCGGCCGAGGAAGCCGATGTTGACCGGCCAGGCGTCGAAGGCGTTGAAGGCGTGGCGCAGGGCCCAGGGGGAGTTCACCCCGACGCCCCAGACCGGGCCGAACTCCTGGCCGATGATCGTGGTGACGCCGGATGCCAGCGAGGCTTCCATGATGCGTGGGGACAGCAGGTGGACGTGGGTGTCGACGGCGCCGGCGGTGGCGATCAGGCCTTCGCCGGAGACGATGGTGGTGCCGGTGCCGACGACCACGTCGACGCCGTCCAGGGTGTCGGGGTTGCCGGCCCGGCCGATCGAGGCGATCCGGCCGTCGATCAGGCCGATGGAGGTCTTGCGGATGCCCTGGATCGCGTCGATCACCAGGACGTTGCTGATCACCACGTCGCAGGTGTCGCGGACGGCCGCGGCCTTGAGGTGCAGGCCGTCGCGCGCGGTCTTGCCGAAGCCGGCCAGGAACTCCTCGCCGGGCTCCTGCGAGTCGGACTCCACCCGGACGATCAGGCCGCTGTCGCCGAGCCTGATCCGGTCACCGGCCCGCGGACCGTGCACCGCGATGTAGTCGTGCGGGGTGATGGCGGTCACGACTCGACCTCCGTGTCGTCGAAGTTGGTCAGGTACCCGGTCGCGCGGGCCTTGGCCAGGGCGGCCTCCTTGGCGCCGGGCGCGTCCAGCGGCCCGTCGACCAGGCCGGCGAAGCCGATCGCGACCCGCGCGCCACCGACCGGCACCAGCCCGACCTCCACGGTGGCGCCCGGGTCGAAGCGCACCGACGATCCGGCCGGGACGGCCAGGTGGGTGCCGTACGCGGCGGCGCGGTCGAAGGCGAGGCGGGGGTTGGCCTCGAAGAAGTGGAAGTGCGAGGTGACCGAGATCGGTACCGCGGAGGTGTTGTGGACGGGCAGCACCACCGTCTCCTCCACCGGGTCGTAGCCCTCGCCGGACCCGATCAGCGCGCCGCCGGGGGCGTCGTCGCCGAGCGAGCCGCCGCCCTTGAAGGGGTCGTTGACGACGGCGAGCCGGGTGCCGTCCTCGAAGACCGCCTCCACCTGGACGACGGTGACCACGTCGGGGACGCCGGGCAGCACGTCCTCGGCGGTGAGCACGCTGCGGCCGGCCTCGATCGCCTCGGCGAGCCGGCGGCCGTCCCGGGCGGCCTCGCAGACGGTGTCCGCGATCAGGGCGTGCGCCTCGGGGACGTTGAGGCGTACGCCCCTGGCACGGCGGGTGCGGGCCAGTTCGGCTGCTGTGAAGATCAGCAGCCGGTCCCGCTCGGTGGGGGTCAGTCGCACGGTTCCTCGCTCGCGGTCGCCGGGGTGCCGGGGTGGTGGTCGGTGTGTGCGGGTCGGGTGGTCGGCCGGTGGTCGGGTGGCGCCGGGTCCGGCCCGGGCCGAAGTTAGAACGACGTTCAAACTTCTCCTTGTCATTGAACCCGGCCGGGGCCGCCCTGTCCAGCCTCGCCCGGAGCGGGCGCCCGGCCGGGCCCGCCGGCCCGCCCCGAGGTCGGCTCCGTCCGGCGGTGGCCGGGCCGGCCGGACGGGCCCGGCCTCGGGCTACCAGCGTTGCCCGCCCGGCGGCCGGGGGTGCGGGCGCCGCGCCGAAGGGGTCCGCCCGGTCCGCCTTCGACGGGCCCGGCGGGCACTCGTTTGCCGTAGCGGGACCCCGCCCGTCGTCCGCCGGGCGCCCGGCGGCCCCTCCCGAGGGGGCGCCGGGGGCTCGTCCGCGTCGCAAACCTGTCCGAGGCCGGTGGTTGGATCACGGCAACCCGTTCGAGCCCCTTTCACCCCATGTGATCGGACGCACACTGTTGCAAAGCGCCTCAGCTGGGCATGAGGATGAGTGTCGGCAATCAGGGCGGCCCGCCCGGCGGGGGATCCGGTACGGGCGTTCGACGAAGGCGGGGGCGTGTGGTGATGGACGGTCAGGCGCGATTTCCGCGACAGCGGACCGGTTCGGGGTCGTGGAAGGGCCCCGGTGACACCCTCGGGTACGTGGCCCCCGGCGGCGGGCCGAGCGGGCGCGCGCTACCGGCCCGGCCGGCCGAGCAGGGGACGCCGGCGCCCGACTGCGCCCTGCACCGCAGACTGCACCTGCCGCTGGACGCGGCCGACCTGGTCGCGGTGGGCGCCGTCCGCAGCCGGTTGCGGGCCGCGCTCGACCAGTGGGGTGTGCCCGAGCTCGCCGACACCGCCGAACTGCTGACCTCCGAGCTGGTCACCAACGCGCTCCTGCACACGGGGCAGGGCGCGGTGTTCGACGCCGTGCTCACCGCGGACCTGCGGCTGCGGATCGAGGTCCAGGACGGCACCGCCCGGCTGCCCCGCCGTCGGGATCCGGTCGCCGAGTACGCCACCTCCGGCCGCGGGCTGCTGCTCGTCGAGGCGCTCGCCGACGACTGGGGCGTGCAGCTGCGCGGCGACGGCAAGGTCACCTGGTTCGAGTTGGCATATTCCTGAGCGGTTCGGGCGCGCCCCGACCCGGCGGCCGTTTCGGCTGTTCGGGGAGTTCCGGGAGCCTGCGTACACCCCCGGCCATTCGCCGCCGTTCGCCGTCGAACGAAATATTCCCGGGCCGTCGGCATTGCCGCTCTGCCGAACATTAGACAGGATGGTGGGAACGTGTGCCCGGGAACGGTACCCGGCGGGGAGATCGAGCCTCGACCGTCCGCCGTCCGCCCGGGCCACCTCCTTCAGTACGACCACCACCACCACACGGTCATGCGGCCCGTCCGGACGGGACGGCATGGCAGCGGCAGGAGCAGCATGGCCACAGAGCCCGAGCCACAGGGGCCGGGGCTTCCCCCCGCTCCGTCCGCGGCCGGGTCCGGTCGCGGACGCCCGCCCGCCCAGGCGGTCCGCAGGCACGCCCTGCACAGCGCGCCCGGCCGGCTCGCGCCGATGGTGTCCGCAGGCCTGCCCACCACCTCCGGGGACTCCACCCCGGACTGGCTGGAGCCGGCGATGGCGGCCAACGGCATCGGCTCCTTCGACTGGGACATCCGCCGGGACGTCCTGGAGGGCGACCACCGGGCCTGCGCGATCATCGGCCTGGAGAAGAGCCGGTTCGACAGCTCCTCCGCCTCCTTCCTGAGCCTGCTGCACCCCGAGGACGCGCCCGTGGTGCGCCGCCGGGTCGAGCGGGCCGTCGCCGAGCTGGGGCAGTGCGGCGCCTACTACCGCACGGTCGGCCCGAACGGCAGCATGCGCGCCGTCCGGTTCCGCGGCCGGGTGCTGGCCGACGCCTTCGGCCGGGCCTCGCGGATGGTCGGCTTCGTCTGGGACGCCACCGTCGAGCTGCACAAGCGGGACCGCGCCGACCGGATGGCGCTGCTGCGCGAGGAGCGCTCGCGGTTCATCAAGGAGGCCGCCCGGGCGCTGTCCGAGGCGGTCACCGTCAGGGACGTCGCCCGGGTCTTCACCGAGCTGCCGCTGCCGGGCCTGCCGCCGGACGGCCTGGTGCTGGCGGCCCAGGAGGCCGGCCGGGTGCAGATCCTCGGTGCCAGCGGTTACCGCCCCGACGAGATGGCCGTCCACGACCGCTCGCTGCTGCCGGCCGGGCACCCCGCCGCCGAGGCGATCCGGCTGCGCGCGCCGGTCTTCATCGCCAGCCGTGAGGAGTACCGCGAGCGCTACCCCGAGACCTGGGGGCCGGTCAGCGCCAGCAGCCGCAGCGCCTGGGCGTTCCTGCCGCTGGTGGCCAGCGGCCGCCCGATCGGCGTCTGCCTGGTCAGCTTCGACGACGACCGGGAGCTGGACGCCGACGAGCGGACCCTGCTCTCCACCCTGGGCGGCCTGGTCGCCCAGTCGCTGGCCAGGGCCCGCCTGCACGACGCCGAGCACGAGCTGGCGGCGGGCCTGCAGCGGGTGATGCTGCCGCGCACCGTCCCGTCGATCCCCGGGGTCTCCACGGCGGTCCGCTACCTGGCGGCCGGTTCGGGCCTGCAGATCGGCGGCGACTGGTACGACGTGGTGCCGCTGCCCGGCGGGCACGTCGGGCTGGTGATCGGCGACGTCCAGGGCCATGACGTGCACGCCGCCGGGATCATGGGGCAGCTGCGGATCGCGCTGCGGGCGTACGCGGCCGAGGGGCACCCGCCGGCCGCCGTGATGGCCCGGGCCTCGCGCTTCCTCGCCGACCTGGACACCGACCACTTCGCGACCTGCACCTACGCCGAGGTGAACGTCGACTACGGCGTGGTCTACGCGGTGCGGGCCGGCCACCTGGACCCGGTGGTCCGGCGGGCCGACGGCTCGACCGCCGTGCAGCCGGTGGCGGGCGGGCTGCCGCTCGGGATCGCGCCGGACGAGGAGTACCGGGTCACCCGGTTCAGCCTCGACCCGGGCGAGACGGTGCTGCTCTGCACCGACGGTCTGGTGGAGTCCCGCACGATGGACCTGGACACCGGCTTCAGCCGGCTCTGCCACGTGCTGTCGGGCGAGATCCCGGCCCGCGGCGAGTCGGCCCGGGACCCGCTGGAGGACCTCGCCGACCGGGTCGCCTCCCAGTCCGCCGACTCCAGCGAGCGCGAGGACGACATAGCGCTGCTCCTGCTGCGCTGGGACGGCCCGGAGGGCGGCCTCGCCGCCCAGCAGCTGCGCCGCCGGATCGGCCAGGCGGACCTGGCCCGGATCGCCGAGGTGCGTGCCGAACTGCGCGACGCGCTGCGGCGCTGGGGCGTCGCCGACCTGGTGGACACCGCCGAGCTGCTCGCCTCCGAGCTGGTCACCAACGCCATCCGGCACACCGACCGGGACGCGATGTTCACCGCCCGGCTCTACCGGGAGCCGGGCACCGACCGGGCCCGGCTGCGGGTCGAGGTGGAGGACGAGTCGGACCTCTGGCCGACCCGCCGCACACCGGGGGAGCAGGCCTCCTCCGGGCGCGGCCTGATGCTGGTGGAGGCCCTGTCGGACGGCTGGGGCGTGGAGCCCCGGGGCACCGGCAAGCGGATGTGGTTCGAGCTCTGCGCGGCGGGCCCGGAAGCGGCCTGACCCCTGGTCGGCCCGCGGTCGTCGGGCCGGCCACGGTGGGCGGCCCGACGACCGCGGGCCGGAGCGCGGCGCCGGGCGGGCCGCGGCGCCGTCAGCCGAACTGCTGCTCAAGGTCCTTGAGCTTCTGCTCCAGCGAGTCCAGCCGGGGCAGGGTCACGGTGTCCTCGTCGGCGGTGAGGTCGATGGTCCGCCGGCCGGGTCGCACCGGCAGGCCCGGCTGGAGCACGGTGCCCTCCGCCGCCGGGGCGGGCCGGCCGTCCGTCCGTGCGTCCGGCGCCCCGGCCGGGCCCGACGGCGTCGGCGCGTCCGGCCCCGCTATCGCGGACTCCGATCCGGATCCGGACTCCAGCTGCCGGGCCGCCCCGCGGGGGCGCCAGACGCTGTGCGTCCGGTTGATGGCGCGGATCTCGGCGCGCTCGCGCCGGCTGGCCAGCCGCTGACGCTCCCGGTTGGCGGCCGCCTCCCGTTTGTCGTCCCGGACCTCCTCGACCGCCTCGTCCAGGCTGCGCACGCCCTCCAGCAGCATCAGCGACCAGGCCGCGTAGGTCTCGCGCGGGGCCCGCAGCCAGCGGACGATGCGGATCTGCGGCAGCGGACGGGGCACGAGGCCCTGCTCGCGCAGGGCCGCCACCCGGGTCTGCTTCAGCGCCCGGTCGAAGAGCACGGCCGCCGAGAGCGACATCCCGGCGAAGAACTGCGGGGCGCCGGCGTGGCCGAAGCCGCGCGGGGCGTGCACCCAGTTGAACCAGGCGGACGCGCCGGCGAACAGCCAGACCAGCAGTCGCGAGCCGAGGGCGGCGTCGCCGTGGCTGGCCTCGCGGACCGCCAGCACCGAGCAGAACATCGCCGCGCCGTCCAGGCCGAACGGCACCAGGTACTCCCAGCCCCCGGAGAGGTTGAGGTTCTGCACGCCGAAGCCGACCAGGCCGTGGAAGGAGAGCGCGGCCGCGACGGCGGCGCAGCAGAACAGCAGGGTGTAGGAGGCGGCGCCGTAGAGCGATTCCTTGCGTCGCCGCCGCTCCTCGGAACGCTCCCAGGAATCGCCGCCGACCGTGCCGGCGGAGCCCCTGCTTCGAGCGAAAGCCACCAGCACGGCGCTGATCACGAGCGCTGCCACGCCGCTGACGGCCCAGCCCAGTGGTATGTCGGACAGTTTCATCGCCTGAACCAGCCTCGCTTTCCTGCGTAGTGACGGCGGGACCATCATGGCGGATTACGCGGTGCGGTACGGCTGATTTGCTGTCAATGCGCTGAGGAGGGGGATTTCTGACGGAAAATAAAGCGCATCGTATGACTAATTCGGTGCGCTATTTCCTGGAAATTGGGCCTCTCGGCCCTGTTCCGGTCGTCAACATCGTGCGACCCGGGGGCAACCCGTGCACGAATCCGCCGGGCGGACGGTGTACAGCAGGCAGCAGCCCGCCCGGGTCCGGGTCCGGACCGGGGACGAACCGTCGCGCTCCTCGAACCGGAAGCCCGTCCCCGCGAGGAAGGGCGCCGTCCGCGCCCCGGCGTGCTCCGGCAGCAGCGACCGGAGCGCGTCCACGGCGCGCTCCTCCTCGCCGAGCGCCGCGGACACCTGCCACAGGCCCTCCACCACCGCGTCCGTCGCGCAGGCCCACAGGGTGCGCGGGCCCCGTCGCACCTCGGGCCGGAACACCGCCAGGACGGGCGTGAAGTGCTCGGTCAGAGCCGCCAGCAGGCGCTCCCGCAGCGCCGCCTCGTCCGCCACCACCAGCGCGCCGGGCAGGCCTGCCGCCGGATCCTGCGGCAGGCAGAAGAACGCCCCCGGCTCGGCGGTCAGCTCGCCGGTGTCGCGCCGCAGCGAGAGCGCCTCGGGTGCCAGCACCGGCACCCGGCGCTCCAGCAGCCAGGGCAGCGTGAACAGCAGCCCGACCGGCCAGCAGTAGCGGTGCAGGCAGAATCCCGCCGCGACGTCCGGGCGCAGCGCGGTGCCGTACCGGTCCAGGCCGTCGCGCACGTCGAAGTCGATCAGCTCGCGCAGCCCCGCCGGATCGTGCAGCAGCTGCGCGCCGCTCACCCAGCCGCCGCCGCTCCGGGGCGGCCCGTGGTGCACCCGTAGGGTCGGGAACGCCTCGCCCAGCCGGGCGTGGGCCAGGGCGAAGGGCGCGGCGGCGGCCCGGTCGGGGGCGGCGGGCGGTGACGGGCGCGGCTCGATGCTGCTCACGGTCATGGGCGGGCCCTATCGGGTCGACCGGAGCTCGGGGGAGCCCGGGAACGGCAAGGCTGACCCGGCCGGGGCGCTGCTCCCCCCGGCCAGGTTAGGCTCACCTTAGCTGATGGCATCCCCCGCTTCCTGCCCGATGCGGCCGTCCGGGGGAGTACCCGGCGCGGGGACGGCGCTCAGCTGGCGCGCGAGCCAGACCGGTACGCCCCCGAGCGCCTGGACCAGCCGTGCCGCCTCCGCCCGCAGCCGGGCCGCCTCGGCGGGCTCCGACACCTCGGCGAGGGCGGCCAGTGCCGGCGCCACCCCGACCGTGAAGCCGAGTTGCTCGCGCAGCTCCAGCGAGGCGGCGAACCCCTCCCGGGCGCGCGCGGTGTCCCCGCCCGCCAGCGCCAGCGCGGCCAGGTGCCGCCAGGTGTACGAGGTCAACAGCTCGTCACCGTGCGCCCGCGCGCCGTCGTGCGCCCGCCGGTAGGCGATCCAGGCCGCCGTCGGGTCACGCAGCAGGTTCTCCGCCACCAGCCCCCGGCGGAAGTCCAGTAACGGACGCCCGGGAGCGTCCGGCGGCAGCAGGGCGGACGTCCGGCCGAGCGCGGCCTGCGCCTCGTCCAGCCGGTCGCGCGGGCCCAGCACGCTGGCCACGTAGGCCAGGAACCCGCGCGCGCAGGAGGCCCCCGCGCGCTGCTCCGCGGTGGCCACACCCGCCTCGGCCAGCCGCAGGGCCTGCTCGGCCTGCTGCCAGTGCGAAGCGGTGAACATGCACTGCTCGATGAGGAGTTCGGCCATTTCCAGGGCCACGGTGGGATCGTGCTCGGCGGCCGGGCGCAACAGTTCCGCGGCCTCCTGCCAGCAGGCCCTCGAGCGCAGCCGCCACACGGTGCCCCCCGGCTCCTGCGGAGCCCGTCCCCCTCTGTCCCAGCCCCCCAGGGCCCTTCCGTGCTCCGACAACGCCACCTCCTTGTGTGCGCCATCCAGACAAGCCGGACTGTCAGCAGCCGGGGCTGCTGTGGCGGCAATTCAACACGGGGGTGAGCTTGTGCACCAGATCACGAGCGTCATTGATTTGGACCGGCCCGCCGCGGCCGGCCCTGCGCCGGCGCATCCGAGGGGGCGCGCGGGTCGCCGTGCCGCGCCCGGGTCAGGAGGTCCAGCCGGTCTCCATCAGCGACTCCGCCGCGCCGTTCGCGGGCTGCGGGACACCCGCCGGGTCCAGGCTGAACAGGGCCACCAGCAGCTGCTCGCCACGGACCGTCGCCTGGTGGGAGTACCCGGCCATGGTGAACATGGCCGCCGCCATCTCCTCCGCGTGCAGGGTCTGCAGCCAGAGGCACTCGACGCACTTCACGTCCGCCGGCTCCGTCCAGACGTCCACCTGGGCGACCATCCGCCGGCCCAGCAGGGTCACGCCGTCGCGTTCCTGGGCCTCCGTCAGTTCCAGGTCGTCGAAGCCCAGCCACTCCAGGTACCGCGCGGCGGTGAAGACCGCGTCCTGCGAGGTGTGCACCGGCTGGGGGTGGAACGGCGCGCGCTGCTGCCAGTGCCCCTGCGGCGGGACCTGCGGCATGGCGGGCGGCGCCGGGACGGGCGGACTGTACGGGCGGGCGGCCTGCGGGCGGGTGCCCTGCGGGCCGGTGCCGGCGGCGCCCGGCAGGCGGGTCGCCCGGTCGACCGGGAGCCTTACGGTGGCGCCGCAGTTGCAGGTGAACTCGGGCTGGGGCCACTGGTCGGAGCGGCCGCAGTGCGGGCAGCGCATGCTCAGCCAGGAGTCCTCCCAGGACCGGAACCGGACCTGCACCGGCACCCCGCCGCGCAGCAGCGGCACCTTCAGCGACGCCCCGCAGGGACAGGGCAGCGACGGAGGCTCGTACAGGTGCTCGCGGCGGCAGGCCGGGCAGCGGATCGCCTGCGCGCCGCCGACGCCACCGCCGTGGCCCTGCGGCGCCGGGTCGCGGCCGGTGAAGTCGTCGGGCAGTGACAGTCCGGACATGGCGGGCACCGTCCGTTCGGTTCGGCATGGAAGTCCCCCCGGCCGGAGACCGGGGGAAGGTCGCCTCCCATGCTCCCCGATCCACCCCTGCCTTGGCACGGAATGACGCAATCCTCAGGGAGAGATCAGGGGTACACGCTCGGTGACGTACGCGCCTGGGACGACCCCGGCCGGCGGCGTCTCCGTCCGTGGAGGGACGACCCGGGCCGGGCCCGGCCCCACCCGTCGGGGACCGGCCACCGGGGACCCCGCGGCCGGTCCCGGCACAGCCGTGCGGTTTCCTGTTATCCCGCCGGGTGGCAGGGGTCTCCGAGGGGTGCGGGGGTGTCAGGGGTCGGAGAGCTGAGGACGGTGCTGATGCAGGCGCGAACGGGGACACGGGCGCAGCTGGGCGACGCGGTCGGGACGGCGGTGGTCGTCGCGGCGCAGGCCGGTGACGAGCGTGCCAGGGAGCGGCTGGTGGCCGCCTACCTGCCGCTGGTCTACAACGTGGTGGGCCGGGCGCTGGACGGTCACGCGGACGTGGACGACGTGGTGCAGGAGACCATGGTCCGGGTGATCGGCCGGCTCGACGGCCTGCGCGACCCGTCGGCCTTCCGGTCCTGGCTGGTGGCCGTCGCCATGAACGAGGTCCGCAGGCGCTGGTCGGCCCGCCAGCAGGCCGGCCTGACCGGGCTGGACGCCGCGGAGGAGGTGCCGGACCCGGGCGCGGACTTCGTGGACCTCACCATCCTGCGGCTCGGCCTGTCCGGGCAGCGCCGCGAGGTCGCCGAGGCGACCCGGTGGCTGGACGACCGCGACCGGGACCTGCTCGCCCTGTGGTGGCTGGAGACCGCCGGCGAACTCACCCGCGCCGAGCTGGCCGAGGCCCTGGAACTCTCCCCCCAGCACGCGGCCGTCCGGGTCCAGCGGATGCGCGAGCAGCTGGAGGCCGCCCGGGTGGTGGTGCGGGCCCTCGCCGCCGAACCGCGCTGCGCGGAGCTCGACGCGCTCACCGAGGCCTGGGACGGCAGCCCCGCCGCCCTGTGGCGCAAGCGGATCGCCCGGCACGCCCGCGCCTGCGCCGCCTGCGCGGGCCACCGGCGCGGTCTGATGCCCGCCGAGGGCCTGCTGGCCGGCCTCGGCCTGCTGCCGTTGCCGCACCACCCGGGCGGCTACCTGCCGACGGCCGCGCAGTCCGGCGCGCCGGGCGGGGACGGTACCGCCGGCGGCGGGGACGGTTCGGCCGGGAGCGGTGGCGGGGACGCGGGTCCGGGCGGCGGCGCGAGCGGCTCTCCCGGGCGGGACCACGGTGCACAGGGCCAGGGTGGACAGGACCCCGGTGCGCAGGGCGGCGCGGGCCACGGCGGTCACGGCAACGGCCACGCTCCCGGCCGCCGGCGGCGCCGGACCGGCCGCGCGGTCGGCTCCGCGGTCGTGGTGCTCGCGCTCGGCGCCGCCGTCCTGGGCGCCCTGCGCGCGGCCCCCGAGCCGGAAGCCGCGCCGCCGCCGGTGGCCGCCGCGCCGCCCTCGCCCTCGCCCGCACCGGTGACGGAGACGGCCTCCCCGCAGCCGGTCGAACCCGTCCCGGTGGTCGTGCCCCCGGTCTCGGCGACGCCGAGTCCCACCCCGAGCCCCACCGCGCGGACCGTCGAGCAGCAGATGGCGGACCGGATCAACGTCACCCGGGCCAAGCGCGGCTGCCCCGCCCTGAAGATCGACCCGCGGCTGCACAGCGCGGCGCAGAAGCACTCCGAGGACATGGCGGCCCGGAACTACTACGACCACGTCGACCCGGACGGCGGCCGGGCCGACGGCCGGATCACCGCCAGCGGCTACCGGTGGAGTCTGTGGGGCGAGAACATCGACCGGGGCCGGAAGGGTCCGGACGCGGTGGTGGACGACTGGATGGACGGTGCCATCCACCAGGACAACATGCTCGACTGCCGGTACACCGCGATGGGGCTGGGCACGGCGCCGAGCCCGGCCGGCACGCTGTGGACGCTGGACCTCGGCGCCTCCCGCTGATCCGGCCGGCTCCTCGCCCGTACCGTCCAGCCGTCCGGTCCCGTCCCGTCGGCCGCTCGCGCCCCGCCCGTGCGCCCCGCCCGTGCGCCCCGCCCGTGCGCTCCTCCTGTGCTCGCCGCCCGTGCTCTCCGCCCGGGCGTACCGGCGGGCGGTACGGGCGGAAGGCACGGGCGGGGCGGGCGAGGCGGGGGATGCGGGCCCGCTCAGCCGGCGGTGGCGAACACCTGGGTCCACCACGGGCCGCCGGAGCCCAGGGTGACCCCGACGCCGATCTCCTTGAAGTCGCAGTTGAGGATGTTGGCCCGGTGGCCGGGGCTGTTCATCCAGGCGTCCATCACGGCGGCGGCGTCCTGCTGGCCGCGCGCGATGTTCTCGCCCCAGCGGCTCCACCGGTAGCCGGTCGCGTTGATCCGGGTGTCCGCGTGATGCCCCTCGGGGTCCGCGTGGTCGAAGTAGTCGCGGGCGGCCATGTCGTCCGAGTGCACCTGCGCCGCGGACTGGAGCTTGGCGTTGACGGCCACCGGTGCGCAGCCGTGGTTGGCCCGTTCGGTGTTGACCAGCGCGGCGACCTGGTCGATGAACTGCGCGGCCTTGCCGCCGGCCGGCGCGCCGGCGGCGGGGGAGGACTTGGCGGGGGCCGGCGTCGCCGGGGCGGTGGTGGTGGGCCGGGCGGCCGGACCGGTCGCCGGTGCCGCCTGCGGGGTGCCTGCGGCGGTGGTAGGTGCGGGCGCGGGCGCGGCGCTGCTCGGCGCCGCGCCGGGGGACGGCGCCGTGGACGGCTGTCCGGCGCTCGCGGACGGCGAGCCGGTCGGCGCGGCGGGTGCCTGCGGTTCGGCGAGCTGGGCGGTGAGCAGCGTGTCGGGGGCGCTGGCGGCGCTCGGCCGGGTGTCCGGGCCGGTCGGCGGGGCGACCGTCGCGTACCAGCTCGCCACGCCGCCCAGCGCGACCGATCCGGCCAGCACCGCGAACATCCTCGGCGCGGCGGAAGGTTTCTTCCGCCGGCCGCGCCGGCGTCCGTGCCGACTGGCGGCGGTCCGGTCCTCGGCCCGGGCGTGACCGGTCACGGGGTGGTCGCTGTTCATTCGGGTCCACGTCCTCTGGCTCAGGTGTTCTTGCGACACCTGGGAGACCTGTGGGTGGCGGTCCGACAACGTAAATCCGGAAGAAAGATCCGATCGGACGGTGTCCGGGCCCCCGGGGGGGGCGTCGGCGGGGGTGCTACCGGGCGAGGGCCTCGCCGGGGCACGTCCGGCGGTCGTGCGTGTTCTGGCGGGGCGGGTCAACGGCGGGTGGCCGGTCAACGGCTCGGGGCCGGGTGGTGGACGCTGAGGCCGCCGTAGGCCGGCAGGACACCGGCCAGGTCACCGGGTCGGTCCCGCAGGACGGTGTCCAGGAAGGCGAGGGTGGCCGCGGCGACGACGCGCGGGCTGCCGGTGCGGCCCAGGGTGCCGACGATCGAGGGGACGGGCGGCAGGTACAGGGGGCCGTCCATGAACGTGAGGTGCGCCGCGCCGGGGACGGTGAGCCGGTAGCTCGTCGCCGTACTGGCGTCGAGGGCCTCGGTGAGGCGGGGCAGGTAGCGCGGGTCGGTCCCCGGGGTGATGTCCTGGGTGAGCGCGAGCGCCGGCTGGGCGAGCGCGGGCGAGGTGGGCCCGTGGGGGTAGCCGTCCAGGTCGATGACGGCGTCGAACCGGCGATCCAGCCGGGCCGCCTGCAGGGCGGCGGCACCGCCCATGGAGTGGCCGGCCACCGCGACCCGGCCGGTGTCCAGGCGTCCGTTCAACGGGTCGGGGGCCTCGCCCCGGTCCAGTGCCTCCAGCCGGGTGAGGACGAAGCCGAGGTCGGCGGCCCTGATCGCGGTCCAGCCGGCCGCCAGCCTCTCGTCCTCGTCCGGGTCACCGCTGGAGGCGGTCTCCGAGTCGATCGTCCGGCCGTCCGTGAGGAGGACGGCGGCGGAGTCGTAGGGGTGGTCGAGGGCGGCGACCAGATAGCCGTGGCTGGCCAGGTCCTCCGCCCAGGCGGTGTTCTGGGTGCGCACGCCGCCCGACCCGGGCGAGAACAGCACGACGGGGAACCGCCCCGCGCCGCTGTCCACCGGGGCGTCGAAGACCGAGTTGCTGCGGGCCAGCGGAACACCGTCCACCAGGAAGCCCGGCAGGCCGACCCCGCGGGCGAGGGCCTCGGAGACGGTACGGGCCTCCTGCTCGGTGCGTCCGAGGTACTGGGCCCGCCGGGCGCCCGCGGGGCCCTGCCGCGCGGGGTACCAGAGCTGGACCACGACCGTGCGCCGGTCGTCCGGATCGGCGGTGAAGGTCTCGGGGCGGAGCGGGTCGGTCCACTGCACCACCCGGGTGCCGACCGCGAACTCGCCCGACGGCTCGGGGAACACAGGGACGGGGAAGGCCCAGGCGGCCGCCGGGCCCGCGGCGATCAGGCCGGCGCAGGCCAGCGATCCGGGCAGGGCCAGCCACCAGCGGGCCCGCCACGGGGTCCGGCCGGTCCGGCGTCGCAGCAGGGGGAGCACGGCGAACGGCAGCGCGAACGCGGCGCCTGCCAGGACGGGCAGCAGCTGCCAGCGGAGCCCCGCCCCGCCCAGCGGGATCGCGGACAGCACCACGACCGCCCCCGCCGCGATCGTGACGCGGGGGCGGACGGCGGGGGGAAGCCAGCGCGCCGTCACCAGGGCGACGGCGCCGAGCAGGAGGAGCATTTCCAGGGGGGACATGGACGGTCCCGTGATGATCTCGGTCACCCGTCCATGCTCGGCGCCGGGCCCGCGTCGCCACATCCGTCCCGGGGCCCCGCCGGGTGCGACCGGGGTGGCCGTTCGCGGCGGGCCCCGTACGACCGGAGTGGCAATCGGGCCCGCCCGGCCGGCGGCCGCCCTGCGACCACGGGAGGTGGTGGGACTCCTCCTCCGGGCGGATGCAGGCCCGCTGGCGTCAGCCCCTGGGCGCATGTGCTCCGCGGGGCTCGCGGCCTACCGTGGCAGGGCCGCGTCGCGCCGGGCGGCGCGGGGTCCGTGCTCCCGCCGCCCGCCCGGGCGGTGGTGTGCCGGGGCGGGCACCGGACGGGGCCACGCCGGCGCCGAATCGACAGGGACGTGTGATGACCGAGGAGGCCGTGGAACCCGGCGACGTCCTTCCGGTGCGCCACCGGGACGGGGTGCGGGACCAGCTGCGGGACGGGCTGCGGGGTGCGGTGCGGTCGGCGAGGACAGCCGTACGGCCGGCCCGGTGCACCGCCACGGCCGCCGTGCGGGCGGTGCGACCGGTGACGGCGACGGGACGCCTGGGCTCCCGGCTGCCGCCCGTGGTGGGGGACTCGCTGGTGCCGGCGCTCCTGCTGCTCAACGTCCTGACCACGCGGGCGCCGCACGAGCTCCCGGCGGCCGCGACCCTCACCGCCGCCCTCGTGCTGCCCCTGGTACGGCGGCGCCGGGCCCCGCTCACGGTGTTCGGCGTCGTGGCGGCCGCGGCCTTCGTCCAGTGGCTGATGGACGTCCAACTGCCGGCGGACGTCGCCCTGCTGGTGGCGCTCTACACGGTGGCCGCGCGCTCGGACCGGCGCGGCACGCTCGTCGCCGGGGCCGTCACGGAGGCCGGAGCCCTGCTGGCCTGCCTGCGCTGGGCGCCGGACGGCGCGTTCCTGACGCCCTTCGTCGCCGTCACCGCGACGGTCGTCGCCGCCGCCGTCCTCGGGGTGAACGTGCGGACCACGCGCGCCTACCTGGCGGCCCTGAAGGAACGGGCCGCCCGCCTGGAGCAGCAACAGGAACAGCAGGCGCGCCTGGCCGTCGCCGAGGAAAGGACGCGCATCACCCGGGAGATGCACGACATCGTCACCCACAACCTGTCCGTCATGGTCGCGCTCACCGACGCGGCCGTCTACGCGCAGCACCGGTCGCCCGACAAGGCCACCGCCGCGATGCTGCAGATCTCCGAGACGGGCCGGCAGGCCCTCACCGACATGCGGCGCACGCTCGGCATCCTGCGGACCGACGAACCGGACGCGGAGCGCCACCCGTTGCCCGGCATCGCCCAACTGGAGTCCCTCGTCGACCAGATGTGCGCCGCCGGGCTGCCGGCCAGCCTCGACGTCCACGGCGGTCACGGCCACATCCCGGCCACCGCACAGCTCACCGTCTACCGTCTGGTGCAGGAAGCCTTGACCAACACCCTGAAGCACACCCCCGCCGGCACCGACGCGACGGTCCGGATCCGGTGCTCGGCCGAGGCTGTCACCGTGGACGTCACCGACAGCGGCCCCTGCCCGCCGCCGCTGCCCGCCGCCGTACCGTCCGGCCACGGGATCCCCGGCATGCGGGAGCGTTCGGCCGCCTACGGGGGCACCTTGCAGGCCGGACCGCTTCCGGGCGGCGGCTGGGGCGTCCGCACCCGCCTCCTCCTCGGCAGCGGCGGAGCGGTGTCCGCATGACGATCCGCATCCTGATCGCCGACGACGAGGCGCTGCTCCGGATGGCCTTCGGCACGGTCCTGGAGGCCCAGCCCGACATGGCACCGGTCGGTGAGGCCGCGGACGGCAGCCAGGCCGTGCGCCTCGCCCGGGAGCTGCGCCCGGACGTCGTCCTGATGGACGTCCGGATGCCCGGGACCGACGGGATCGAGGCGACCCGGCAGCTCATCGCGGTCTCCCCGCGGAGCAGGGTGCTGATCCTCACCACCTTCGACCTGGACGAGTACGCCTTCGCCGGACTGCGCGCCGGGGCCTCGGGCTTCCTGCTGAAGAACACCAGGCCCGAGGAGCTGCTCACCGCGATACGCAACGTCGCCGCGGGCGACGCGGTGGTCTCCCCGCGGATCACCCGCCGTCTGCTGGAGGACTTCCGCCCGCACATCCCCGGCGGCCGCGGCACCGACCACGAGGAGCGGCTGGGGCGGCTCAGCGCCCGTGAACGCGAGGTGCTCGTCCAGGTGGGCCGGGGCCTGTCCAACACCGAGATCGCGGCCACCCTGTACCTCGCGGAGGCGACCGTGAAGTCCCATCTGGGGCGGATCCTGCAGAAGCTCGGACTCCGCGACCGGGTGCAGGTCGTGATCTTCGCCTACGAGAGCCGCCTCGTCCGCCCGGCCTGACACCGGGCACGGTGGATCGAACACGCGTTCCACATGGGTGCGCGCGCCCGGGCTCCCGGGCTTCGTCCGGCACCCGTCCGCGCAGGTCAGTGGCGGGTTCGGCCCAGCCGGAGCGCTTGGGCGCCGGCGTCGGCGGGCGGAGCGGCGCCGGCTGCGAGCGGTGCGGGAGCGGCCACCCGGGTAGCGTTCGAGACGTGTCCAATCCTCCGGCGCACGAGCGCCCGGACCCTCGGACCGCCGGGACGGGGCCGCGATGACCTGGCTGCCGCTGGCCGTCGACCCGACGAGTGGGTCCGCCCTGCTCGCCGGGTTCGGCGCCCTCGCCGTCCTGGTGGTGACCTTCGCCGAGTCCGGCCTGCTGGTGGTCGGGTTCTTCCTCCCCGGCGACACGCTGCTGCTCCCCGCCGGGGTCCTCTGCGCGGCCGGCAACGGTTCCGGGCCGCACCTCTCGCTCTGGCAGGTGATGCTCTGCGCCGCCGTGGGGGCCGTGGTCGGCGCCCAGGTCGGCTTCCTGATCGGGCGCCACGGCGGCCGCCCGGCCCTCGCCCGCACCCGCAGCAAACGCCTGAGATCGGCCGCGGCCCGAGGGGAGGAACTGCTGCGCCGCTACGGCTACCGCAAGGCGATCGTCCTCGGTCGCTTCGTCCCGCTGGTCCGCACCGTGCTCAGCCCGCTGGCGGGCATCCTGGAGGTCCCCACCCGCACCTTCACCGTGTGGCAGATCGTCGCCGGGCTGCTCTGGTCGCAGAGCCTGGTGCTGGCCGGCTACTGGCTGGGCGCCGCCGTGCCGGGCATCGACCACTACCTGTGGCTGCTGGTCGGGGCGGTGGTGGTGCTCTCGATCCTGCCCCTGCTGATCCACCCCCGCCGCGACTCCCGCTGACCCCGGCCCCCCGGGACGCCCCGGCGGCGCGTCCCTGGATCGGCGGCCGACCTCGGAAGATCACGGCCCGCAGGCGGTGCTAGGGCGCGGACGTCCAGCGGGCGAGGTCCGCCGGGGTGTCGAGGTCGTCGGGGACGGCCACGTCGGCGCACTCCACCAGGGTGATCGCGGCCGCGTGCGCGGCCAGCAGCGCCCGGGCCCCCGCGTCACCGGTGGCGCCGGCGGCGGCCTCGGCGAAGTGGCGGGCACCGATCAGCACCGGGTGCCCGCGCCGGCCCTGGTACCCGGCGGCCGCGAGGTCGGACCCGGCGCGGTGGGCGGCGAGCAGCCGGGCCACGGCCGCGGGGGTGACGCCGGGGGTGTCCACCAGCATCACCAGGACGGCGGAGGCGCCCGGGTCCAGCGCGGCCAGCCCGGCGCGCAGCGAGGAGCCCATGCCGCTCTCCCAGTCGGGATTGTCGACAAGGCGGCATTCGGGCAGCCGGGCCTCGGCCCTGACCTGCTCGCGCGCCGCCCCCAGCACCACCGTCACCGGGCCGCAGCCGCCCGCCCGGACCACCCCGACCGCGTGCTCGACCAGCGGCCGGTCCCGGTAGCGGAGCAGCGCCTTCGGCCGGCCCCCGAGCCGGCGGCCGCCCCCGGCGGCCAGCACCAGGGCGGCGACGGGCCGCAACGGCTGATCTTCCATGCGCCCAGCTTGCCCGCCCGTCCAGGACCGCGCAGTTGTACGAATGCACAACACGATCCCGCAGGTCGCGGCGGCAACCAGGGTCTTCCGCCGCTGGATCTTCCGGGGTGCTGCGCCTGTACTGGGTCGATGGACACCGCACCTCCCCCGCTGGTCGACCGCTTCGGCCGGGTCCACACCGACCTGCGGGTTTCCCTCACCGACCGCTGCAACCTGCGCTGCACGTACTGCATGCCGGCCGAGGGCCTCGACTGGCTCCCCAAGGCCGAGGTGCTCAGCGACGACGAGGTCGTCCGGCTGGTGCGGATCGCGGTGCGGCGCCTGGGCATCACCTCCGTCCGGCTGACCGGCGGCGAGCCGCTGCTGCGGCGCGGACTGCCCGACCTGGTGGCCCGGCTGACCGAACTGGGCCCCGAGATCTCGCTCACCACCAACGGGATCGGCCTGGCCCGGACGGCGGTCGCGCTGAAGCAGGCCGGCCTGCACCGGGTGAACGTCAGCCTCGACACCCTGCGGGCCGACCGGTACGCCGAGATCACCCGCCGGGACCGGATCGCCGACGTGCTGGCCGGCCTCGCCGCCGCGCACGCCGCCGGGCTGGCCCCGGTCAAGGTGAACGCCGTCCCGGTACGCGGGGTCAACGACGACGAGATCGTCGAGCTGGTCGAGTTCGCGGCCCGGCACGGCTACCGGATGCGCTTCATCGAGTCGATGCCGCTGGACGCCCAGGGTGCCTGGGACCGCGACAAGATGATCACCGCGGACGAGCTGCTGGAGATCCTCGGCGCCCGCTGGGACCTCGTCCCGGTCGGCCGGCACGGCAACGCGCCGGCCGAGGAGTGGCGGATCGCCGGCGGCGACACCGTGATCGGCGTGATCGCCTCCGTCACCCGGCCGTTCTGCGGGGGCTGCGACCGGGTCCGGCTCACCGCCGACGGCCAGCTGCGCAACTGCCTGTTCGCGACCACCGAGTCCGACCTGAGGGCGCTGCTGCGCGGCGGGGCCGAGGACGCGGGGATCGAGGCGGCCTGGCGCCGCACCATCGCCCGCAAGGGGCCGGGGCACGACATCAACTCCGCCGACTTCGTCCAGCCGGACCGCCCGATGTCGGCCATCGGCGGCTGACCGTCCGCACGGCGGGCGTACCCGCCGCCGCCCGCGCGGCGCCCGCGCGGCGCCCCGGTGGCCGGGCGGGGTCGGCCGCGACGGCCGTCCGCCTCAGGTGCCGGTCGCGACGGCCGCCCGTCTCAGGACGGCCGGCCGGCCGCCCGGGCGAACTTCGCCCGGTAGGCGCGCGGGGTCAGCCCGACCCGCTGGACCAGGTGCCGTCGCAGCGAGTCCGCCCCGCCCAGGCCGCTCCGGCCGGCGACCTGTTCCACCGACAGGTCCGTCGACTCCAGCAGCTCCCGGGCCCGTTCGATCCGCTGGGTCAGCAGCCACTGCAGCGGGCTGACCCCGGCCTCGGCCAGGAACCGCCGGTGCAGGGTGCGGACACTGACCCCGGCGTGCGCGGCCAGCTCCGCCGAGGACAGCGGGCGGTCCAGGCGGTCCAGCGCCCAGCTCCTGGTCTCCGCCAGCGAACTGCCGCCGGCCGCCGCCACCGGCCGGCCCACCGACTGCTCCTGCCCGCCGTGCCGCACCGCCGACACGACCGTCAGCCGGGCCACCGCGTTGGCCACCGCGGCGCCGTGGTCCGCCCGCACCATGTGCAGGCAGAGGTCGATGCCGGCGGTCAGCCCGGCGGAGGTGAGCACCGGCCCGTCCTCGACGAACAGGACGTCCGGCAGGACCCGGACCGCGGGGAAGCGGTGGCCGAGCGCCCCCGCCTGCACCCAGTAGGTGGTGGCGCTGCGCCCGTCCAGCAGCCCCGCCTGGGCCAGTACGAAGGCGCCGGTGCAGATCGACGCGATCCGCGCGCCCCGCCCGGCCGCCGCCCGTAGGGCCGTCAGCACCCGGGGGTCCGCGTCGGCCCGTGAGCCGGACCCGGTCACCATCACGGTGTCAGCGCCGGCCAGCACGTCCAGCCCGTTCGGGACGACCACCCGCAGGCTGCCCATCGTCTCCACCGGCCCCGGGTCGGGGGCGCAGACCAGCACCTCGTAGGCCGGGCCGCCCGCCACCTCGGCCGCGCCGAAGACGAGTTCGGGGATGGACAGGTCGAAGGCCGTGACCGGGGGGACGGCCACCACGGCGATCCGATGCATGGCCAGAACCTCCGGATCCGTGGCAGCACGGCCACTGTTCCACACCGGCGCGCGGCCGCAGAGTGGAACCGTCCAGGACCGCCCGGCGCACCGCCGCGCTCCCCGCGGCGGCCGGCCCCGACCTGGCGCCGCCCCGACCCTGGCGCCGCCCCGACCCTGGCGCCGACCCTGGGCGGTCCCGTCCCTGCGCACAACTCCCCTTTCGCACCAGCTTCCTGGAGAGCCATGTCCCGCTACGTCGTCCTCGGCGCCGGATCGACCGGCACCGCCACCGCCCGCCTGCTGGCCGAGGAGGGAGAGAGCGTCCGGCTGATCACCCGGGGCGGCTCGGGGCCGGTCCACCCCGGGATCGAACGGGTCGCCGCCGACGCCACCGACCCGGACCGCCTCACCGCGCTGGTCGAGGGCGCGGCCGCCCTGGTCAACTGCGCGGCGCCGCCCTACGACCGCTGGAAGCAGGAGTTCCCGCCGCTGGCCGCGTCGCTGCTCACCGCCGCCCGGCGGACCGGCGCCGGGTACGTGATGCTCGGCAACGTCTACGCCTACGGGCCGGTGGACGGGCCGGTCACCGAGTCGCGGCCCCCGGCGCCGACCAGCGTCAAGGGCGAGCTGCGGGCCGCGATCTGGGCGGACGCGCTGGCCGCGCACCGGGCCGGCCCGGTCCGGGCGACGGAGGTTCGGGCGGGCAGCTACTTCGGTCCGGGCGCGCAGTCGCTGTTCCTGCTGATGGCCGGCCGGCAGCTGGCCGCCGGCGAACCCGCCGCCTACTACGCCGACCTGGACGCGCCGCACAGCTGGGCCGCGCCGGTGGACGTGGCCCGCACCCTGGTCGCGGTGGCCCGGGCCGGCACCGGCTGGGGCGAGGTCTGGCACGTGCCCAGCTTCGCCACGCTCTCCGCCCGCGAGCTGGCCGCCCGACTGGCCGCAGCGGCCGGCGCGCCCGCGCCCCGGCTGACCGCGATCAGCGACCGGGAGCTGGCCGAACTCGCCCTCGACGCAGCCCTCCTGGGCGAGGTGGCCGAGATGCGCTACCTCACCCACCAGCCGTTCGTGCTGGACTCCACCCGGACCGAGCGGGCGTTCGGGGTGCGGGCCACGCCGGTGGCGGAGGTGCTGGCCGCGGTCGCCGCCGAGTTGACCGGGACCGCCGGCGGGCCGCGGCCGGCCTGACCCGGGCGGGCGACGGACCTTTGGCTCCCGGAGCAACCACCGATGCGGAATGTGAGGTTCGACATGACGGCGGCGCGCCCCGTCCCGAACGCTTGACCGGGCGTGAGGCGGCTGGTCTGCTGGTGCGCCGTCACCCGCCGACCCGACCCGGGAGTCCACCGTGCCCGCCCGCCGCCGCGCCCTGTCCACGACCGCCGCCCTGCTGCTCTCCGCCCTGGCGCTGGCGGGGTGCACCGGCGACCCGACCAGCTCCGGCGACAGTGCCCCGTCCGGCGGCCGCGGCACCAGCCCGCTGCAGAACCCGGACGGCACCAAGCCCGGTCTGGCGCCGATCACTTCGGCGGCGGACCTGGGCGCGGCCCGCGACCTGATAGCCCAGGTGCGGACGGCGGTGGCCGGCCCCAAGGACGGCTACGACCGCGACCAGTTCGGGCCCGCCTGGACGGACAACGTCGACGGGGTGGCGCTCGGGCACAACAAGTGCGACACCCGCAACGACCTGCTGGCCCGGGACGGCCGGTCGGTCGAGCGCAAGGACGGGTCGGACTGCACGGTGAGCGCGATGACCATCTACGACCCGTACACCGGCAAGACCGTGAAGTGGTCCAAGACGCAGGCGTCGAAGATCCAGATAGACCACGTGATGCCGCTGTCCTACGACTGGCAGATGGGGGCCGCCAAGTGGGACAAGGCCAAGCGGGTGCAGATAGCCAACGACCCGCTCAACCTCGTCCCGGCCGACGGGCAGCAGAACGCCTCGAAGGGCGACTCGGGGCCGTCGGTCTGGCTGCCCGCCGCCCCGGCCGTCCGCTGCTCGTACGCCGTCCGCTTCGCGCAGGTCTCGCTGAAGTACGCCCTGCCCGTCACCGAGGCGGACAAGAAGGCGATGCTCCAGCAGTGCGGGGGCTGACGGCCCCGGTGCCCGGTGCCCGGCCCGGTGGTGGTGCCGGTGTCAGGACCAGTGCGCCGGGCGGGTCAGCGCGGCCGGCAGCCGGGTGGCGGCGTCGCCCTTCGCGGCGTTCAGCTGGGCCTGGGTCAGGAAGATGCTGCCGGTGAGGTCGGCGCCGCCGATCCTGGCGTCCCGGAAGTCGGCGCCGATCAGGTCGGCCCCGCGCAGGTCGGCGCCGGTGAGGTCGGCGGCGATCAGACAGGCGCCGCGCAGGTTGGCGCCGCGCAGGTCGGCCTTGCGGAGCCGGGCGCCGATCAGGTCGGCGCCGCGGTGGTCCTTGGCCTTGCGTCCGGCGGTGGCGCGGACGAGTTCGCTGGTGCGCAGCAGCAGTTCGTTGACGCGTCCGCGGTGCGCGGCGACGTCCAGCCCGGCGAGCTCCTCGGCGCTCTGCCGGGTGAGCCGCCCGGTGTCGTCGAGCGCCCGGCGGAGGTCGGCGTGCACCGTGCGGGCCGCCGGCAGGGTGAGCGCCTCGGTCAGGTACCAGAGCAGTTCGTGGAGCTGCCGGACGACCGGGAACACCTCGAACATCTGCCGCGAGGTCTCCGGGGCCTGCCGCCAGTCACGTCCGCCGAAGGTCACCTGGGAGACCTGCTGCCCGGCGCCGAAGCAGTCGTACACCGTGCAGCCCTGGAAGCCCTCCTGGCGGAGCCGGCTGTGGATGCCGCAGCGGAAGTCGGTCCGCAGGTTCTTGCAGGGCTTCCCGGCCTCCTTGCCGACCGCGAAGTCGGCCGAGGCCGCGAAGGGCAGGGCGACGCAGCAGAGCCCGAAGCAGTTCGAGCAGTCGGCCCGCAGGTCGGGACGGTTCTCGGCGGGTGCTGCGGCGGTGCGGTCCTCGGACACTGCGTGAAGGTCCCTCGTGCGCGGATCGGTGCTGCTCTCTCGCACGGATCGTATCGCGAGGAGGGTGGGGCGGACCGCTCTCGCGGTCCGCCCCACCCTCGTCCCGTCCGTCCGTCCCCGGTCGGCCGTCAGTCCCGTCGCGCGGGGCCGGTCAGCCGGTGGGGGCCGTCAGGTCGTAGATCGTCGCGCTGCCGACGGTCTTCGCGGTGTAGTGGGACGCCACCCAGGTGGCGATCTCCGAGGACTCCGACGAGCCGCCCATGCCGCCGCCCGCCATGCCGCCCGGCATGCCGCCCGCCATGGCGCCGCCGGTGGCGCCCGCCGCGCCGGCCGTACCCGCCGCGCCGGCGGTCCCGTTCCCGGCGTCGGCCGCGGCGGTGGTGCCGCCCGTCCAGCCGCCCATGCCGCCACCGATGAAGTAGTGGATCCGCCCCTCGTTCACGTACTGCTGGAAGGCGCTGAGGGTCAGCGAGGGGTCGGTGCCGTTGAAGCCGCCGAGGGCCATCACCGGCTCGCCGGAGGCCAGCTGGTAGCTGGCCTGGTTCTGCGAGCCCACCGCCGCCGCGACCCAGGTGTACCGGTCGGCGTCCTGCTTCAGCAGCGCCGCGAGCTCGCTGTCGACCCGGGCGCCGTTCAGCAGACCGCCCATGCCGCCCCCGCCGCCCGTACCGCCGCCCCGCCCGCCGAAGCCGCCCGGCGGCATCCCGGGGAGGCCGTTCTGACCGCCCGGCAGTGCCTGGCCGTTCTGGCCCTGCCCGTTCTGTCCCTGGCCGGGCAGGCCCGGGGCGTTCTGGCCCTGCCCCGTCCCGGGGAAGCCGTTCCGGCCCTGGCCGAGCTGCCCCTGCCGCTGGCCCGTGCCCGGGAACTCCAGGGCGCCTCCGCGCCCGCCGAAGCCGCCGCGCCCGCCGCCGGGGCCGAAGCCCCCGCCCTGCACCTGCGGTCCGGCCGTCACGATCGAGCCCGAGTGCCCGGTGGACACCGTGTCCACCGCGTACGCCGCCGGGCCGCCCAGCGCCGCCGCCAGGCCGACCAGCCCGGTCACCGCGGCCAGCCGGGCCGTCAGCCGGCCAGCCAGCAGCAGGGCCGCGGCCGCGGCGAGTCCGCCGACCAGCACCGCCCAGCGCAGCCAGGGCAGGAAGTCCGAGCTGCGCCCGAGCAGGACGTACGACCAGACCGCGGTGACGGCGAGGGTCGCGCTCAGCACCGCCGCGTGGGGCAGCCGGTGCCGGACCCGCCAGAGGCCGTCCACGCCCATGCCCACCAGGGCGGCGACCGCGGGGACCAGCGCCACCGTGTAGTACTGGTGGAAGATCCCGGACATGAAGCTGAAGGTCAGCGCGGTGCAGACCAGCCAGCCGCCCCAGACCAGGAAGGCCGCCCGGGCGCTGTCGGTCCGCGGGAAGCGCCGGGTCGCCCAGAGGCCGAGGACCAGCAGGATCAGCGCGGCCGGCATCAGCCAGGCGATCTGGCCGCCGATGTCGCCGTCGAAGAGCCGGGTGATGCCGGTGCTGCCCCACATGCCGCCCCCGCCGCCCGCACCGCCGCCACCACCGCCACCGCCACCGACGCTGCCGGTCTCGTTGCCGGTGATCCGGCCGAAGCCGTTGTAGCCGAAGGTCACCGAGAGGAAGCTGTTGTCCTGCGAGCCGCCGATGTACGGCCGGTCGGCCGCTGGGACGAGCTGCACGACCGCCACCCACCAGCCGGCCGAGACGACCATCGCCAGCGCGCCGAGGAGCAGTTGCCGCACCCGGCGGCCGAGGCCGGTCGGGGCGATCACCAGGTAGATCAGGGCGAAGGCCGGCAGCACCAGGAAGGCCTGCAGGGTCTTGGTGAGGAACCCGAAGCCGAACATCACGCCGGTGAAGACCATCCAGCGGGTGCTCGCCGTCTCGGTGGCCCGCAGCACGCCGTACGCGGCCAGGGTGAGCAGCAGCACCAGCAGCGCGTCCGGGTTGTTGAACCGGAACATCAGCGCCGCGACGGGGGTGAGGGCCAGCGCGCCGCCGGCCACCAGGCCGCCCAGCGGGGAGAAGCGCCGGCGCACCGCCGCGTACACCGTGCCGACGGTGGCGACCGCCATCAGCACCTGCGGGGCCAGGATCGCCCACGAGCTGAGGCCGAAGATCCGCACCGAGAGGGCCATCGGCCAGAGCGACATCGGCGGCTTGTCGACGGTGATGAAGTTCGCGGCGTCCGAGGAGCCGTAGAAGAAGGCCTTCCAGCTCTGGCTGCCGGCCTGGACGGCGGCGGAGTAGAAGGAGTTCGCCCAGCCGGAGGCGCTCAGGTTCCAGAAGTAGAGGACGGCCGTCGCCGCCAGCAGGCCCAGCAGGGCCGGCCTGGCCCACCGCGGGTCGTCCGCGCGTCCGCGCCAGGCGCGGGCCGGCAGCGTGCGCAGGCGCCCGCCCCAGGACGCCGGACCCTTCGGGCCGCGCGGCGGCAGGGCGGCGGGCGGGAAGATCGGGTCGACCGTGGCGCTCGCCGGGGCCTGCGGCGGCGGGTAGTTCGCAGCCTCGGGCCACGGGTCGCTGGTCGGAGGGAAGGAACTGGTCGTGGTCATGGGGATACGCTCGGCCGGGCGGCTGAGAGCATCATGAGACCCGGCTATGAGCGGTCTGTGATCTTGCCACGATCATGCGGCGGGGTGTCCGGAGCCCGCCGGGGCCCGCCGGTCCGGCGAAGGCCCTACGCCTCCTGGGGGACCGTCAGGTGCTTGCCGAGCCACTCCAGGGCGGGCGGGATCTCCCGCGTCCAGGTGTGGAAGTTGTGGCCGCCGGTGTCCAGGGTGATGGTGGAGAGCATGGTGGGGGCCTTGAACGCGCCCACCATGGCCTGGGTCTCCTGGTAGTTGTTCTCGTCGTAGCTGGTGGCCAGCAGCAGGGCGACCGGGGCGGCCGGCTTGTTCCGGAGCCGCCAGAGCAGGTCGTTCTCCTGCTTGAGCCGGTCGTCCCCGGCGAACAGGTCGCCGGTGGTCTGGTCGATCGGCGCCGTGTAGTAGCCGGACAGCGAGATCGCCGAGCGGTACGCGTCGGGCTTGCGCAGGGCGAACTTCAACGCGCAGTAGCCGCCGGTGGAGTTGCCGATCACGGCCCGCGCACCGGGGTCGGCGGAGAGCCGGTAGGTGGTGGCGAGCGCCTTCGGCAGGTCGGCGGTGAAGAAGGTCTCGACCTGCGGGCCGCCGGGGACGTCCATGCACTCGGTGTCCCGGTTGCCGGCGATGGTCGGGCGCATCAGCACCAGGACGGTCGGCGGGAGCTTCTTCTGCTCGATGGCCTGCAGGGTGGAGGCCGGGTACTGCATCAGCGTGATGAGCTTCTCGGCCGAGCCGGGGTAGCCGGCCAGCACCAGTGCCATCGGGAAGGCGTGCTTGGCGTACTGGGGCTGGAAGTACTGCGGCGGCAGGTAGACGTACGCCTCGCTGCGCAGGCCGGTGGCGGCCCCGTGCACGTCGATCTTCTGGATCAGGCCCGAGCGGTCCCGCACCGATCCCTGGGCGGAGTAGACCCGCTGTTCACCCATCACGGCCACGGCGGCGTTCGGCCGGTGGTCGACCACGGTGCCGGGACCGCCGTCGGAGCCGAGCAGGTCGCTCCAGGAGCTGTAGAAGCCGAAGTAGCCGTTGGCGATGAGGCCCATCGCGACCAGGACGGCGAGCTGGGTGGCGAGGAAGGCGCCGATCCGGCCGAGCCAGTCCTTCCAGGTCCGGCCGCCGAATCTCGGCCAGAGCCACATGGTGGCGGCGAACACGGCGATCGCCGCGACGACGGCGATGATCTGCAACGGGAGTCCGGTGAGCCTGAACACTCCCTGATCGTAGTGGACCCGTACGCGCGCCCCGGTGCGCGCCCCTCGCACTCCCGGTGCTGCCCCCGAGCGCCCCGCCGGTCCGGCGGAATCGAGTTGACCGGTATCGCGCGGCCCGGGACCATCATGACGGGGATCAGCACCAACAAGGCAACGGGGGGCCTGTCTTGGCCGAAACACGCGGGACGTCGACCAGTACGCCGGACCTGATCGCGAGGACCGCGCCGGGCGCGGCCGCGGGCAGCACGCCGGGAACCACCACGACCACTCCGCCGATCCGTACCCGGAGCACCCCGCGCGCGCTGGCCGCCGCCGCCCTGCTGGCCTCGGCGGCCCTGGTGCTGGCCGGCTGCAGCGGCGGCTCGACGGGCTCCGGCCCCGGCGCCGTGCGGACGGCCGCCGCGCCGCCCTCCGCCACGCCGCCACCCGTCCCGACGCCGACCCCGACCCCGTACGGGCCGGTCCTGGCCAGGTGGATCGGGCCGCTGGACGTCGAACTCGCGAAGCTGCCGCAGGCCGCCGACCTCATCGCGCTGGGGGCGGCCCTCAAGGAGGTCAGCTCCAAGGCCGTACTGGCGGGCGCCGGCCTGAACATGGCCACCGAGCCGACGGCCGTCTCCGCCGCGCACGGGCAGCTGGTGGCGGCGCTGAAGGCACTGAGTGCCCACATCGACACGGTCCAGGAGGAGATCCACAGCGGCAAGTACTGCGCGACCGGCTCCGCCCTCGCCCGTTTCGGCCAGGCCGAGGCGCTGACGACCATTCCGGCGGCGCTGGCGACCCTGGCCGCGGCCGGCTACCCGGCGAGCCTGACCGTGCCGCCGACCGGCCAGCTGCAGCAGCGGGCGCTCGACAACGGCGCCATGGTCCGCGAGGGCAGCCTCGACGGCCGGGGCGAGCTGAGCATCGAGAACGGCGGCAGCGGCGACGCGGTGCTCTCGCTCGCCAAGGACGGCAAGTCGGTCCACTCGATCTACGTCGGGAAGGGCCAGACCGCGAAGTTCAAGGGCATCGAGGACGGCACCTACGAGGTCTTCTTCGCGGGCGGCTCCGACTGGGATCCTGCCGCCAAGGCCTTCACCCAGGACTGCGACTTCAGCAAGTTCGACGAGCCGTTGGACTTCAAGACCACCCGGACGTCCTCCGAGATCCGCTGGAGCACCTGGACACTCAGCCTGCAAGCGGTGGTCGGCGGCAACGCCAGGACCACGGACGTACCGGCGGGCTCCTACCCGCTGCCGTGACGGCGCGCGGGCCGGCCCCCACCCTTGCGGGGCCGGCCCGTCGGCGTCAGGGCGCCTCGCGGGGCACCCGGCGCTCCCACTCCCGGCTGAACACCACCGAGCCGGCCTCCAGCACGCTCACCTGGTTGCGGGCGATGAGGTGGGTGGCGTCGCAGTCGAGCCGGGAGCGGGTCCGGACGGTGACGTCCCAGCCGATGTCCGGTCGCTCCAGCCGGACGGTCCGGTCGGTGCGGGCGCCGGCGCCGAGCGGGTCGCCGGAGAGGATCCGGTACGCCTCGACGGTCCGTTCCTCGTGGACCAGGCCGTCGGGATGGATCAGCGGGCCGCCGAAGCCCGGGTCCAGCTCCAGGCGCCACTCGCCGGTGGCGACGTCCCTGATCACCAGGCGCTCCGGGCGGCTGGTCAGCGGTTCGGGGCGACGGACGTCCGGCGGCGCGGCCTGCTCGGGCGGTCCGAAGGCGACCGGCGCGCTGCCCGCGTCGGCGGCGAGGTGGCGGACGGGGAGGGTCAGGGCGCTGCGGGACGGGTCCAGGTCGAAGCCCTCGTCCTGGGGCTGCGGCCAGATCCACGGCCAGTAGGCGGAGGACAGCGCGAGGCGCAGGTGGTGGCCGGGCGGCACGGCGTACCCGGTGCCGGCCAGGTCGACGGTGACGTCCACCGTGGCGTCCGGGCCGCCGCCGGGCGCGCCCGCGGGCGGCGGGCCGCCGTCCCGGCCGGGGGCGAGGGCGAGCACGCCGCGGGTGATCAGTGCCGAGGTGCCGTCCGGCGCGACGTCGCAGAGCCGGGCCACCACCTGTCCGCGGGGGCCCCGGCCGCGCAGCCGCAGCCGCAGCGCGGGCCGGCCGAGGATCTCCACCGGCTCGGGGAGCGGCGTGGAGTCGAAGCAGACCGAGCGGCCGTCCTCCTCCCGCTGGTCGGGCGGCAGGTCGGCGGCGCTGCCGGCCGGGTGCGGGCTCCCGGCGTCCACCCCGGTGTGCTGCGGGGAGCGGACATGGACGAAGCGGTCCTCGGAGGCGGTACCGGCGGTGCGCAGCGCGGTGTCCAGGCCGTAGTGGATCTCGCGGACGTCGGGGGAGGGCCAGGACTCCTCGCCGCACCAGCGGCCCGGCCGGTCCCCGTCCCCGGCGGGCGGCCCGGACCCGTCGATCCAGCTGCGCAGCGCCGGCTCGGCGAGCACCCCGGTGTCGGTGCCCTTGAGCCAGTGGTCCCACCAGCGCAGGGTCTCCTGCAGGAAGCCGATCGCGGGGCCGGGCGGCAGGCCCTGGTCGGGGTACTGCTGCGCCCAGGGGCCGATCAGGCCGCGGACGGGGGCGGCCAGCTGCTCGACCAGCCGGAGCACGGTGTCCCGGCCGGGGGCCGCCCAGCCGGCCACGGCGAGCACGGCGGCCTCGATCGCGCGGTACTCGGGACCGTCCGGGCCCGGGGGCGGGGGCTGCCCGCCGGTGCGGTGGGTGAGCCAGGAGTGGACGGGGGGTTCGAGGGCGGCCAGCCGGTCCAGCCACATCCGGCGCCAGTCCTCGCCGACGTACCGCGGGTCGGGCGGGCAGGCGGCCAGGGACAGCAGGCCGGCGGACCGGGCGTGGGTGCCGGCGGCGAGCAGCGCTCCGCCCAGGTGGTGGGCCTCGCCGTCCCGCCGGCCGTCGTCGGCGCAGACGGCGACCACGGCCTTGAGCGCGGGCGGTGCCAGCGCGGCGATCCGCAGGGCGGTGGAGCCGCCCCTGGCCAGGCCGAACATCCCGACGCTCCCGCTGCACCAGGGCCGCGCGGCCAGCCACCCGACGACGGCGACGCCGTCCGCGAGCTCCTGCGCCGAGTACTCCTCGCCGGGCAGCCCGCCGGAGTTGCCGTGGCCCCGGACGTCGACCCGGACGGAGGCGTAGCCGTGCCCGGCGTACCAGGGGTGGCGCTCGGTGTCGCGGGCCGCCGTCCCGTCGCCGAGCCGGCCGGGCAGGTACTCCAGCAGGGCGGGCACGGCCTCCTCGGTCACCGGGCGCCAGATCCTGGCGTGCAGCTCGACCCCGTCCGCCAGCGGGACGCGCACGTCCTCCCGGACGGTCCGGTACGGGTAGGACGCCGGGTGCTGCGCGGTCTGCGGCATGGCCCCTCCTCGGTGTCACGGGCAGGGTCACCGTGCGGGCGGGCCGGCTCGGGGGCCGCCCCGCCCACCGGGTGGTCAACCAGAATCAGACAATAGTGGAGGGAATGTCCGATTTCCTGATGGCCCATGACGCCCGGGCGGGCCGGCGGCCCCGGCGCGGACCCGCTCAGCCGGTCGGGGCGCCGAACCACCGGGGGAGCACGCCGAGCAGCTCCCGCCGGTCGTCGCCGGCCCAGGCCACGTGACCGTCCGGCCGCAGCAGCACCGCCGGCACGTCCAGCTCCTCGCTGCCGTCGACGACGTGGTCGACCCGGTCCGCCCAGCCTTCCACCGAGAGCCGGCCGGTCCGGTCGAGCAGCAGGCCCCGGCCGGTGTGCATCAGGCCGTAGAGGCGCCCCCGCTTCAGCGCGAGGTCCCGCATCCGCCGGCCGAGCAGCCGGTGCCCCTCGCCGAAGTCGTAGCGGACGGCGATCCCGGTGATCTTCTCGATCAGGTGGTGGTTGACCTCCTCGAACTCCATCAGCTCCGCCAGCAGCCGGCGCACGGCCCGGGGGCCGGGCTCGGTCGACATCAGCTGGATCTGCGCCCGGGTGTTCTCCAGCACCTCGGCGGCCACCGGATGCCGCTCCTCGTGGTAGCTGTCCAGCAGCCCCTGCGGCGCCCAGCCGTTGATCTCGGCCGCCAGCTTCCAGCCGAGGTTGAAGGCGTCCTGCACGCCCAGGTTGAGGCCCTGGCCGCCGGTCGGCGGGTGGATGTGCGCCGCGTCCCCGGCGAGCAGCACCCGGTCGACCCGGTAGCGCTCGGCCAGCCGGGTGGCGTCGCCGAAGCGGGAGAGCCAGCGCGGCGAGTGGACGCCGAAGTCGGTGCCGGCGTACGCCCGCAGCTGCTGCTTGAACTCCTCCAGGGTCGGCGCGGCCGTCCGGTCCTCGGCGACCCCCTCGGCGGGCACCACGACCCGGTACAGCCCGTCCGGCATGGGCCCGAGGCCGAACCGCAGCTGGGTCTTGCGGACCTCGGCCACCACGGTGGCCACCGTCTCGGCCGGCGCGTCCGCCGCCATCACGCCCAGCAGCGTCTCGACCCGGGAGGGCTCACCGGGGAAGCCGACACCGAGCAGCTTGCGCACCGTGCTCCGGCCGCCGTCGCAGCCGACGACGTACCGCGCGCGCAGCCGGGTGCGTCCCCGGCCGTCCGCGGCTCCGTCCGCGCTGCGGTCGGCCAGCTCGACGGTCACCCCGTGCTCGTCCTGGCTCAGCCCGACGAGTTCGCAGCCGCGCCGGATCTCCGCACCGGCCTCGGTGGCGTGCTCGGCCAGCAGTCGCTCGGTGACCTCCTGCGGGATGGCCAGGACGTAGGAGTGCGCGGTGTCCAGCCCCTCGGGCCAGGAGGTGCCGAGGCCGGCGAAGAAACCGCCGACGGTGAACTTCCGGCCGAGCGGGAGGAACCGCTCCAGCAGGCCGCGCTGGTCCATCACCTCGACGCTGCGCGCGTGCAGCCCCTGTGCGCGGGACTGCTCGGTCGGCTCCGTCTCCTTGTCCACGACGAACACCCGCACGCCGTGCAGCCGCAGCTCGCCGGCCAGCATCAAGCCGGTCGGTCCACTGCCGGCAACGATCACGTCAATCATCAGAACCGCCCCGTTCGACACCATGTCCGTTCGGCCGGTGCTCGGCCCGGCCCGGTGGCGGGCACCCCGCGCGGGGTGCTTCCCGCGCGTCGTACCCCCACCGCACCGTGGGATCCGTACCGCGTCAAACCGACGGATACGTCGCGAATCCCTGATTTCGGCCGATTCCGGCTTCGGTGGACGATTCTGCGGCATGACGGGGGCCTTGCCGCAAGGCCCCCGGTGGGCTATATGTTGAGAGTGGCAAGGAGTGGTCGTACTCCTTGCCTTTGTTTTTTCCCGCCGCCCGTCGCGGACGGCGGAGCCCTCCCGGGGAGCCCTCCCGGGAGGCGCCGCGGGGCCCGGCCGGACGCCTTCGGGGCGGGCCGGATCCGCCCCCGGCCCGCCGGTCCCGATCGGGCCGCTCCTGCCCTGCCCTGCCCTGCCCTCTTCGGACAGTCCCGGGGCGGGCGTAATGACGAGTAGTCATCTTCCCCTTCACCGCGTGGAGTCGGGATCCCGGCGGCTGGGCGTCCGTGCGCGGCGCCGGAGTGCGGCCCCGGAGCGGGCGCGGGTGCCGGCAACTCCGAAAGGCTTCGGGAAGCACGGGATTCGCTCCGCCCATGACCGGGGCCGGGCATTCTCCGCAGCGGATGCCTGGTCCGATTAATTGCACATGACTTGCAAGTACTTCCCCGAAGGGGGAAAAATGGTCCAGCTCTTCCCTGCCCTCCCCGCCCGTTCCCCGAGAGGACGCCGCCATGACCAGCGCGCCCCCAGTCACCCAGGTGGCCCCCGCTATCAGATGGCGCGACCGGCTCACCCGCGACGAGTGGATACGCCTGGCCGGCATGGGCGGCTTCGTCCTCGCCCTGCACGTGATCGGCTGGTTCACCCTGCTCGCGGTCATCGCGCCCAAGCACTACGACGTCGGCGGCCAGGTCTTCGGCGTCGGGATGGGCCTCACCGCCTACACCCTCGGGATGCGGCACGCCTTCGACGCCGACCACATCGCCGCCATCGACAACACCACCCGCAAGCTGATGGGCCAGGGCAAGCGCCCGCTCTCGGTCGGCTTCTGGTTCTCGCTCGGCCACTCGTCGATCGTCTTCGGGCTCTGCGCGCTGCTCGCCTTCGGCATCCAGTCCCTGGCCGGCCAGGTCGAGTCCGACGACTCCACCCTGCACACCGCCACCGGTCTGATCGGCGTCACCGTCTCCGGCGTGTTCCTGGTGCTGATCGGCCTGATCAACCTCGGTGCCTTCAACGGCATCCTCAAGGTCTTCCGCAAGATGCGGCAGGGCGAGTTCGACGAGGCGGAGCTGGAGCGCCAGCTCGACAAGCGCGGCTTCATGAACCGCATCCTCGGCCGCGTCACCCGGGCCGTCACCAAGCCCTGGCACATGTACCCCGTCGGCCTGCTCTTCGGCCTCGGCTTCGACACCGCCACCGAGGTCTCGCTGCTGGTGCTGGCCGGCGGCGCGGCGGCCTTCTCGCTGCCCTGGTACGCGCTGCTGGTGCTGCCCGTCCTGTTCGCCGCCGGCATGAGCCTGCTGGACACCATCGACGGCTCGTTCATGAACTTCGCGTACGAGTGGGCCTTCTCCAAGCCCGTCCGCAAGATCTACTACAACCTCACCGTCACCGGCCTGTCCGTGATCGTCGCCCTGGTCATCGGCGTGATCGAGCTGGTCGGGCTGCTCGGCGAGAAGCTCGACATCACCAGCGGCCCGGTCGCCTGGGTCGGCGAGCTGGACCTCAACCTGGTGGGTTACGCCATCGTCGGCCTGTTCGTCCTCACCTGGGCCGGCGCGCTGGCGTTCTGGAAGTTGGGCAAGGTCGAGGAGAAGTGGTCGGCCGGGCTGGACAAGGCGGCGGCCTCCGCCGCCGACTGACGCCCGTACGGCTCCGCCGCCGGCCCCCGTCGTCCCTGGTGACGGCGGGGGCCGGGGCGTTTGGCATGCTGGCCCGATGCCCCAGAACGAACCCGCCGCCGCCCTCGACCGGATCAGCGCGTCGATCCGGCTGCGCAGTGATCCGGCGGCCGTGGCCCGGCTGGTCCGGGAGCTGCTGCCGGGGCTGTCCCCGGCCGAGGCGGCCCGGCTGGAGGGTGCCGGGCGCCGGACGTGGGCCGTCGCGCCGGCGCCGGCCGCGCCGGCGGGTGCCGGCCGGCAGCTCGCGGTGGCGGGCGCGCTCTTCGGCAGCGTCGGGGGGACGGTCCCTGCCGGCGGGGCCGAACAGGTCGCGCGGGCCGTCCGGTTCGGCGGGCGGGAGATCGGGCGTCCGCCCGGTGCGGCCGACTTCCGCGAGCGGCTGAACCGGGAGGCCCGGGCGGCGGCGGGCCTCGGGGGCCTCTCCAAGCGGCAGTACAACAAGCGGTTCCGGCTCCTCCGGCGACTGGAGGCCAAGCAGGAGGTGCTGGAGCTCGCGGAACGCGAACGCCGGGCGGCCGCCCTCGCCGAAACCGGGCTGCTCTCCCTGCTGGACGCCGCGCGGCCGACCGGTGACCTCGCCACGGCCTGCCTGATCGCCTTCCAGGCCGCGCGCCGGCACTGCGACCCCGATGTGACCGGATGGCTGAGCCGGCGGGCCGGGCACCGGGTCACCGAGCTGCTCCTGGCCCGCGCGGCGGCCTCGCCCGGTACGGACTGGTGGGCCCTCGCGCACGTGCACCCCGTCCGGGAGGTGGTGACCCGACTGACGGAGCATCAGCGGGGCCTGCTGGCCGGCCGCTGGTCGGCCGGCCTCCGGGAGACCGCCGCGCTGCTGGAGCGCGCGCACGGGCGCTGCTCGATCGAGCCGACCGCCATGTTCGCGCGCCCGGGCGACGACGCGTACGCGTGGAACCTGGCGGCGAGGGCCTGGAACGCGGCCCGGGTGCAGTACCTGGAGGTGCTGGAGGCCCTGGGCGCGCAGGAGGTCCTCGGCCGGGTCTGCCCCGGGCAGGTGGCGTGGCTGGACGTGATCGAGCCGGAGTCCTGGCGGAGGTGGGTGAGCGACCGGAAGTTCCGTGAGATCGAGGTGTGGGCCGGGCTGCCGCTGCCCTGGCAGGTGCTGGCCGGCACGGAGGACTGCCCGGCGGAGCTGGTGGAGCGGGTGTGCCGGCGGCACGGGGTGGACCCGGTGAGGACCGGCTGGACGACGGGTCGGGCGCGGTGGGCCGCCCCCGCCGGCCGGCTGACGGCCGCGTTCGTGGACGGCGTGGCCGAAGCGGATCCGGTGCTGGCACGCGTCCTGCGCGCTCGGGCTTGACCGGCGCCACCGTCGGGCGGCAGGCTGCCGGGCAGTCCCCGGGTGTAGCTCAGCGGTGGAGCGCCTGTCAGCAAAGCGGGTGGCCGCAGGTTCGAGCCCTGCCTTCCGGGGCGCTAGGGGCCCGCCGGTCCGGATCCGTCCGGGCGGCGGGCCCCTCGGCAGGTCGGTGGTCCGGCCCGGGGCGGGTGGCCCGGGCGCCCCGGCGGACCGGTACCAAGAGTTAACCGCAGAGGGCTTGTCGCGTCATTTTCTACGCGCGTATCTTGAGCGCTGCGACGTCGCTTCCTGACGTTGCGTCTACGCGGGTAGTGCGCCGAGCGCACCACCTGAACCACCCTCACGTCCCGGCGCCCCCACGGCAGCCGGGGCATCGTGCTGCACCCGGACGCCGCGTCATGGCAATGACCCGGCAGCTTAAGGAGTCCTGCCCCGGTGACCACGCCCACCGCTCCCCGCCCCCGCTCCCGCAGGGCGCTGCTGCGCGCGACCCTCCTCCCGGCCGGCCTGGCCGCCTCGCTCGTGCTCGTCCCGCTGCCGTCCGCCTTCGCCGCGCCGTCCGCCGACGCGGTCGTCGCCGAGGTCTACGGCGGCGGCGGCAACTCCGGCGCCACGCTGAAGAACGACTTCATCGAGCTGGCCAACAAGGGCGGCGCGGCCTTCGGCCTCACCGGCTGGAGCGTCCAGTACATCTCGGCCTCGCCGGGCGCGAACTCGCAGTGGTCCGTGACCCCGCTGACCGGTTCGATAGCCCCCGGCGGGCGCTACCTGGTCGCCGAGGCGGCCGGCGCGGGCGGCACCGTCGCGCTGCCGACGCCGGACGCCACGGGCAGCCTGGCGCTCTCCGGCACCGCCGGCACCGTCGCCCTCGTCCAGGGCACCGACCCGCTGACCTGCAAGACCGCCGCCGACTGCGCCGCCGACCCGCGGGTGCGCGACCTGGTCGGCTTCGGCACCGCCGTCGTCCGCGAGGGCGCCCCGGTCACCGGCGCGAGCAGCACCGCCTCGGTGGCCCGCCGCGCGAACCTCGCCGACACCGACGACAACGCCGCCGACCTGCTGGCCGGTGACCCGACCCCGGTGAACAGCTACGGCGAGTCCGCCAAGGGCACCACGCCCGGCGGCCCGACCGGCCCGACCGAGCCCGGCCCGCTGCGCATCCACGACATCCAGGGCGCCACCCGCCTCTCGCCGCAGCTGGGCAACACCGTGCCGGGCGTGCCCGGCATCGTCACCGGCGTGCGCGGCTACGGCTCCAAGGGCTTCTGGATCCAGGACCCGAACGCCGACGCCGACCCGGCCACCAGCGAGGCCCTGTTCGTCTACACCGGCAGCAAGGTCCCGACCGTGCAGGTCGGCGACTCCGTGCTGGTGACCGGCAAGGTCGCCGAGTACTACCCGAACTACGCCGGCGGCTCGCAGTCGCTCACCCAGCTGACCGCCCCGGCGATCACCGTGCTCTCCTCCGGCAACGCCGTTCCGGCGCCGGTCCAGGTCAGCACCCGCAACATCCCCGGCACCTACACCCCGGAGGCCGCCGGCGGCTCGATCGAGGGCCTCACCCTGCAGCCCGAGAAGTACGCCCTGGACTTCTACGAGTCGCTGGAGGGCATGAACGTCCAGGTCAAGGACGTCCGGGTGATCCAGGCGACCGACAAGTACAACGAGCTCTGGGTCGCCGCCGACGCGCAGGACCAGAGGAGCAAGCGCGGCGGCGTGCTCTACGAGTCGTACCGCGAGCCCAACGTCGGCCGCCTGATGGTCCAGCAGCTGGCGCCGGTCGCCCAGCAGCCGTTCCCGGTCGCCAACGTGGGCGACCTGCTCACCGGCACCACCACCGGCCCGCTGGACTACAACTCCTTCGGCGGCTACACGCTGGCCGCCACCTCGATCGGCGCCGTCCAGGACAACCACCTGGAGCGCGAGGTGACCGCCCCGGCGGCCGACCGCGAGGCCACCATCGCCACGTACAACGTGGAGAACCTGGCCCCCGGCAACCCGGACAGCAAGTTCGCCGAGCTGGCCCAGGCCGTCGTCACCAACCTGCGCTCGCCCGACGTCATCGCCCTGGAGGAGATCCAGGACAACAACGGCGCCACCAGCAACGGCACGGTCGACGCGAGCGTCACCGTCGCCAAGTTCATCGCCGCCATCCAGGCGGCCGGCGGCCCGGCGTACGACTGGCGCTCCGTCAACCCGGTGGACGGCAAGGACGGCGGCGAGCCCGGCGGCAACATCCGTCAGGTGTTCCTGTTCAACCCGCAGCGGATCTCCTTCACGGACGTCCCCGTCGCCGACCCCACCAACACCCCCGTGGACGTGACGGGCACCGGCGCGGCCGCCTCGCTGACCGCCTCGCCCGGCCGGATCGACCCGGGGAACGAAGCGTGGGCCAACAGCCGCAAGCCGCTGATCGGCCAGTTCAGCTTCCGTGGCAAGAAGCTCTTCGTGATCGCCAACCACTTCAACAGCAAGGGCGGCGACCAGGGCATCGACAGCCGCTTCCAGGCCCCGGCCCGCAGCTCCGAGGTGCAGCGCGTCAAGCAGGCCGTCGTCGAGCAGGCCTTCGTGGCCAAGCTGCTCGCCGCCGACCCCACCGCGAAGATCGTCTCGGTCGGTGACTTCAACGACTACCAGTTCTCCCCGGCGCTGACCGCGCTCACCAACGGCGGCGGGCTGCGCGACCTGGTGAACGAGCTGCCCGAGAAGGAGCAGTACTCGTACGTCTACCAGGGCAACTCGCAGGTGCTGGACCACATCCTGGTCAGCCCCGAGGTCGGCTACGCCAAGTACGACGTGGTGCACATCAACAGCGAGTTCGCCCAGCAGGCGAGCGACCACGACCCGCAGATCGTGCGCGTCAAGCCCTGACCCGGGGCGGGGCGGCGGGGCGTGACCGGGATCCCGGTCACGCCCCGCCGGCGTTCCGCGCCCTCGGCGCGGCCTACTTCAGCGCGGCCAGCACGGCCTGCGCCATCACCTGCTCGCCCTTGGCGTTCGGGTGGAACGGGACGGCCGGGGAGCCGGGCAGCGCGCCCTCGATCCAGGGGGAGGCGGAGCAGGCGTCGTGCCCGCGGGTCGGGCCGGCGGTGTCGACGTAGCCGGCGCCGCCCGCGGCGGCCGTCGCGGCGAGCATCGAGTTCAGCCGGCCGAGCACGCCGTGCAGGTACGTGACGTCCCCGCTGGTGACGGGCTGGCGGCCCAGGCAGTCGGAGGAGTTCTCCGGCAGCACCGACGGGTAGCCGACCACCAGCACCTTTGCGCCGGGGGACTTGGCGTGGATCCGCGCCAGCACGTCGGCCAGCTGCGGGGCGGCGCCGGCGATCCGGTCGGCCAGGTCGTCGTTGCCGTACTCCCAGGACCAGCTGCTCCAGCTCCAGTGGCCGTGGTTGTAGACGTCCCGGCAGGGGGTGCCGAAGGGGTTCACCACGGCGCCCGCGATGCAGGTGGCGATGATCTCGCCCACGCCGAGGTCGCCGACGCCCAGGTCGTTGCCGCCGATGCCGACGGTCACCAGGTCGGTGTCGGCGCGCAGCGCGTTCAACTGCGGGTCGTTGACCCGGATGAAGGCGTCGTACTGGGCCGAGGTCATGGCCTTCACCTTGGCCGCCGAACACGTGACATCCGTGTACGAGGTGGAATGCAGCGCGGCCGCGACCAGCTGGCCGTAATTGTGGTCGGAGCGCAGGCACAACCCCGCCGACTGGCCGGGGACCCCGGCGCCGGCGGCGTAGGAGTCGCCGAGCGCGACGTACCGCGAGCCGGTGGCGGCGCTCGCGTCGGAGGTGGTCAGGGCGAGCGTGAGCACCAGGGTGAGGCTGGTGACCAGCAGGGACACGAGTTTCCGGGCAGGGCTGAGCACGGTTCCTCCTGGGGGAGAGAAACGAGGGTGGGTGGGGGTGAGCGGGTGCCGGGCCACAGCTACTACTGCTCGGTAAGTTACTGCCAGGTTTCGTACTCGTCCACAGTATTGGCGCGGATTCCTGAAAAAGAGTCAGAAGGAATTCACGGAATTACGCTCCGATGCGTAGCGCTTTACCGGCGGGCCGGCCGTTCCCGGAATTCTGCTCCACGGTGGAGCGAAATTCGGGGCGGGCTTGTTACCGACCGGTTGACTGGGTGATCGCCAACCCGCAGTATCGGAGCCACCCACCGGCGGGCCCCCGTCCGCCGGGCGCTCCACGGGCACCGCCCGCCCCGGCGCCCCCACCCGGCCCAGCCGCTCACGGAGGACCCCCGCATGGCATTCGACGCCGACGTCATCGTCATCGGAGCCGGCCTGGCCGGCCTGGTCGCCACCGCGGAACTGGCGGACGCCGGACGCAAGGTCATCCTGCTCGACCAGGAGCCGGCCGCCTCCCTCGGCGGCCAGGCGCACTGGTCCTTCGGCGGGCTCTTCCTGGTGGACTCGCCCGAGCAGCGCCGGCTGCGCATCCGCGACTCGCACGAACTCGCCTGGCAGGACTGGCAGGGCACGGCCGGCTTCGACCGCCCGGAGGACCACTGGCCGCGCCGCTGGGCCGAGGCCTACGTCGACTTCGCGGCCGGCGAGAAGCGTGCCTGGCTGCACGCCCAGGGCGTCCGCTTCTTCCCCGTGGTCGGCTGGGCCGAGCGCGGCGGGCTCCTCGCCACCGGCCCCGGCAACTCCGTCCCGCGGTTCCACATCACCTGGGGCACCGGCCCCGGCATCGTCGAACCCTTCGCCCGCCGGGTGGCGGCCGCCGCCGCCCGTGGCCTGGTCGACCTGCGCTTCCGGCACCGGGTCACCGGCCTGGCGGCCACCGGCGGCGTCACCGACACCGTGAGCGGCGAGATCCTGGTGCCCAGCGAGGTCGCACGCGGGGTCGCCAGCTCGCGCGAGAGCACCGGCGCCTTCGAGCTGCGGGCCCAGGCCGTGATCGTCACCTCCGGCGGCATCGGCGGCAACCACGACCTGGTCCGCAAGGCCTGGCCCGCCCGGCTCGGCACCCCGCCGGCCCGGATGCTCTCCGGCGTCCCCGCCCACGTCGACGGCCTGATGCTCGGCATCGCGGAACAGGCCGGCGGCCATCTGATCAACGGCGACCGGATGTGGCACTACACCGAGGGCATCGAGAACTGGGACCCGATCTGGGCCAGGCACGGCATCCGGATCCTGCCCGGCCCGTCCTCGCTCTGGCTGGACGCCCGCGGCAACCGGCTGCCGGTGCCGCTCTTCCCCGGCTTCGACACCCTCGGCACGCTCGAACACATCATGACCACCGGTCACGACCACACCTGGTTCGTCCTCACCCAGAAGATCATCGAGAAGGAGTTCGCCCTCTCCGGCTCCGAGCAGAACCCCGACCTGACCGGCCGCAGCATCCGCGACGTCCTCGGCCGCGCCCTGCCCGGCGCCACCGCGCCCGTCGAGGCCTTCAAGCGGCACGGCGCCGACTTCGTGGTCGCGGACAACCTCCCCGAGCTGGTCCGCGGCATGAACGCCAAGACCCCGCAGGCCCTGATCGACGGCGACGCCCTGCGCCGCGAGATCGAGGCCCGCGACCGCGAACTCGCCAACCCGTTCAGCAAGGACCTCCAGGTCACCGCCATCCACGGGGCCCGCCGCTACCTCGGGGACAAGCTGATCCGCACCGCCTCGCCGCACCGCATCCTGGACCCCAAGGCCGGGCCGCTGATCGCCGTCAAGCTCAACATCCTCACCCGCAAGTCCCTCGGCGGTCTGCAGACCGACCTCTCGTCCCGGGTGCTCCGCGCCGACGGCAGCGTCCTGGACGGCCTGTACGCGGCCGGTGAGGCGGCCGGCTTCGGCGGCGGCGGGGTGCACGGCTACCGCTCGCTGGAGGGCACCTTCCTGGGCGGCTGCATCTTCTCCGGCCGGGCCGCGGGCCGCGCGGCCGCGGCCGCCACGGCCTGAGCCGCCACCGCCCCGGCCCCGCGGCCCGGGGGCGGCGCCCCCGCCCGGGGGACGCCCCCGCACGGACCGAACCCGGCGCCCGATGCGTGAGGCCGCGGCGCCGGGGCATTCGAGGGGGAACGAGCGGCCCGGCAGGAAGGGGAGCACCGCCCGGAACCCCGGTCGCCCGGACCGCGTCCGGAAAGAGTGGCACGACCAGTACCGATGCACGGGGGTAGGACATGAGCGGATACATCTCGGAGCCCGAACGGTTCCCGGTGGCTGCCGGACAGCTGGACGAGGGAGCGGGCAAACTCGTCAGCGCCGACGGCGGGTTCGGCGAGTCGCACGCGGCCGCCCGGCGTCACTCCGACTGGGTGGTCGGCGGGGCGCTCGCCGCCTGCGCCACCCGCTGGGAGGGCGAGACCAAGCGCACCGTCGACGCGATGAAGCAGCTCGCGGAGGGTCTGCGCACGACCGCCGCCAACTACCACGGGCAGGAGGTCGCGGTCGCCGAACAGCTGCGCCGCGCCGCCACCCTGCTGGAAGGGAACGGCTGATGCCCGCGGACAACGGCGGCCAGGACGGCCGGTTCCGGCCCGGCCCGGCGGACCACAAGCGGCTCTTCGACAAAGCGGTGACGGTGCCCCAGCTGCGCGAGGCCGACCCGGCCGCCTTCGACCGGGCCGCCGAGGAGTGGGACAAGCTCTCCACGGCCGCCGCCGAGGCCCGCTTCCAGGCCGTGGACGTACTCTCCACCCTCCAGGAGGGCTGGAGCGGCGAGGCTGCCGACCTCGGCCGCCGGGCACTCGCCGACCTGATCGACGAACTCTCCATCGCCGAGCAGGAGACGGAGGCCGCCAAGCTCACCCTCGGCAGCGCCGCGGACGGCCTGACGCTGGCCCGCCGCTGGATGACCGAGGCGGACGACCTGGCCCGGGCCAACGGCCTCGTGGTCGAGGAGGACGGCGACGTGCGGGTCCCGCCGCAGGTGGGGCTGCACAACGACCCGGACGCCCAGGCCGACGCGCGCCGGCTGGCGGGCGTCGCCGGCGACGTCCGCAACCTGGTGACGGCCGCGCTCAGCTACGCCGCCGACGTCAGCGACACCGCCGGCCACGAGCTGGACCGGATCACCGCCTCCGTCGGCTACGACCGGCTCGACGACTGGACCAAGCGGGTCGTCGCGGAGGACCTGACCGGCGCCCGCGACCTGGACAAGGTCTTCGGCGGCCGGGGCGGCGTCCTGCTGCCCCCGGACCCGTACGACCGCGGCGCCGGCGTCTACAACTCGCAGCAGCCGAACGACCGCGACCGGCAGCTCGCCAACACCCTGGGAGCCGGCACCGTCGGCATGCCCTTCCAGGCCGGCGACGTCAACGCCAGCGCCAACATGGCGCACTACCTGTCCGGCACCGGCGAGCCGCTCGACCTGGACGTCGAGGACATGCTCAAGGACATCCCCGACTTCCAGGAGAGCGTCAACACGACCCTGGACGGCAACCTGGCCGGCTGGCAGGCCCAGGCCCTGGCCGAGTACCGCCGCACCGGCAAGCCGGTCGCCCTGGTCAAGGACACCGGCTGGCAGCCGATGTCCGCCACCCCGGACAGCAGCACGGACTGGTACTACGCGGTCGGCTCCTTCCACTACAACACCCAGGCCAAGATCGAGGTCAAGCCCGCCGCGCCCGGCGCCCCGCCGGAGGTCACCGTCACCTACCAGACCCATGTCAGGGACCGGTACAACTGGGACCACGGCAAGCAGACCGAGGTGCCCGGGATGGGCACCGTCACCGACCAGGACATCCAGCGCCTGCACCGGACCGGCCTGGCCCGGGAGTTCGACATGGGGGGCAACAGCGACATGCGGACCAGGAAGGTGTGATGCCATGACACCCCGCCCCACAGCGAGCGAGGCACCGGACGGATCGCAGGACCGGTCCTCGTACGGACCGCGTGGTGAGGCCCCGGCCGGTGCGCCCGAAGTGCCGCCCGGCCCGGCGCCCGCTCCCGGCGGGCCGGTCGGCGACGCCTGGCCGGAGCTGCGGGAGCGTCCGGTGCTGCGCCGCTCGGTCGGGGTGCTCCTGGCGATCTGCGGGGTGTTCGCCGTGCTGGTCGCGGGGTGGGGGGTGGTGGCGCTGACGCGGGACCACACCGCGCCCGAGACCGACCTGAGCCGCGCCGAGCGGCTGGCCGGCCTGCACTCCTCCCAGCATCCGGGCCAGGGCCGGTACTACATCCCGGACGAGGTGGTGTTCACCCGGACCGCCGACGGGTCCGAGGCGGGGTACCTGCACTACCGGCTGGACGGCGGCCAGGACGTCAACGTGGACGACTTCCTGCGCACCTACAACCTCCCCGAGCCGGGCACCCCGGCCCAGCTGCCGGGCGACCTGGTGCAGGCACTGCCGGGGGAGGAGCCGGCCGTGGCGCCGTCGCTGCCCGGCTCGTCGGGCAGCGACGGTCACCGGCAGATCTTCGTGGCCCCCGCGGAGAACGGTCCGGCCGGCGCGGGGGACGTCTACGTCCGCGCCACCGGCTGAGTGGCCCGGCGCCCGGGGCACGTCCGGGCCCACCGCGGGCCGGGGCGTGCCCGGGGCCGGGCGTCAGGCCAGCCGCAGGTCGATGTAGGGCACCTCGTGCCCCGGCAGCAGGTAGGTCTCGACCTCGACGAACCCGTTCGCCAGCGCGAACCGCAGCCCGTCCGGGTTGGAGGCCAGCACGACCGTCTCGATCACCTCGGCGCCGGCCGCCCGGGCCGCGGCGAGCCCCTGGGCGTAGAGCACCGCGCCGAACCCCCGCCGCCGGTGGGCGGGCAGCACCCGGGCGATCACGGTGGCCGTCGCCGGGTCGCCCGCCGCCCGGTCGGCGGCCGGCGGCCGGACCGTCGAGCAGCCCACCAGGACGTCGCCGAGGTGGGCGACCTCCAGCCGGTTGCGCCCGGCCCGCTCGCGGACCTGGTCGAGCGACAGCGGATCGGTCGGGATGATCGTGTTGTGGACGTGCTGCCAGTCGCGCAGCATGGCCTCGTCCGCCACCCGCGCGATCCGGAGCCCGGCCCGCCCACCTCTCGGTTCAGTCATCCGGGCAGGAAACCGCCCCGCGCGGCGGGGCGTCAAACAGGTTTCCGTGCGCCTCTCCTGACCCGGGCCCCGGCCGGGCCCGCGGGCGGCAGCGGGGGCACACCGCCGACCGGCCCGGGGCGGCGGTCGCGCGGCCGATCGGGTGGCCCCGGCGCCGCCGCCGCGAGGAATCCGGGCCGCGGCGGCAGGCTGGGCCCGTACGGCACCCTCCGGGAAGGCGGACCCATGACCGAACTGCGCGACACCCTGGCCAGGCACCTCGGGAGCGGACCGCTGCCGGGGGCGGTCGGCCTGCTGGCCGTCCGCGACCGGGTGGAGGTGGCGGCCGTCGGGTCGGCGGACGTCGAGGGCACCACCCCCATGGCCCGGGACTCGATCTTCCGGATCGCCTCGCTCACCAAACCCCTCGTCGCCGCGGCCCTGATGATGCTGGTCGACGAAGGCCGGCTCGCCCTGGCCGACCCGGTCGACCGCTGGCTGCCGGAGCTGGCCTCGCCGTCCGTCGTCCGGACGCCGGCCGGGCCGGTCGACGACGTGGTGCCGGCCGTCCGCCCGATCACCGTGTTCGACCTGCTCACCTCCCGCGCCGGGCACGGCTTTCCGGCCGACTTCTCGCTGCCCGCGGTCGGGCTCCTGTTCAGCGAGCTGAAGCAGGGCCCGCCGCAGCCGCAGCTGGTCGCGCCGCCCGACGAGTGGATGGCCGCGCTGGCCGGCATCCCGCTGCTGCAGCAGCCCGGCGAGGCCTGGCTGTACAACACCTCCTCCGACATCCAGGGCGTGCTGGTCGCCAGGGCATCCGGCCGGCCGCTGCCGGAGTTCCTGGCCGAGCGTCTGTTCGAGCCGCTCGGCATGGCCGACACCGGGTTCGAGGTGCCGGCCGGCAAGCTCGGCCGGTTCACCGGCTACTACCGGACGGGCCCGGACGGCGCCGCCGTGCTGGTCGACGCCCCGGACGGGCAGTGGAGCAGCCGGCCGGCCTTCCCGTCCGGCGCCGGCGGGCTGGTCTCCACCGCGGACGACTGGCTGGCCTTCGCCCGGATGCTGCTCGCCGACGGCGTGGCCGCGAACGCGTCCGGTCCGGCGGCGGGTGCGGCGGGCGGGCGGCGGCTGCTGTCGGAGGAGTCCGTCCGACAGCTGACCAGCGATCACCTGACCGAGCGGCAGCGGGCGGGCGGGGAGCTGTTCCTGGAGGGTCAGGGCTGGGGGTTCGGCGGCTCGGTCGACGTGGAGGCGATCGATCCCTGGAACGTGCCGGGGCGGTACGGGTGGATCGGCGGCACCGGAACGGCGGCGCACCTGACCCCGTCCACCGGCGCGGTCACCATCCTGCTCACCCAGCTGGAGCTGGCCGGCCCGACCCCGCCCGCGTTGATGCGCGACTTCTGGCGGTACGCGGCGGGCGGCTGAGAGCGGGGCGGCGGCTATCGGCCCTCCGGCCCGCCCCGGCCCTCCGGCCCGCCCAGCGTGCGGCGCGCCCGCTGGACCAGGGCGCGCCCGGCCGGGCCCGACGGGCCCTCGGCGCGCCAGGCGAGGACCAGGCGGCCGCGCAGGGCGGGCCGGTCGATGCTGATCACGTGCAGTTGCTCCGCGCGGGCGGCCGCGAACGCGCCGGGCAGGATCGCCGCGCCCAGGCCGCGGGCGGCCAGTTGGGCGAGCAGCCCCGGGTCGCTCGCCTCGAAGGCGATCCGGGGTGCGAAGCCGACCGCCGAGCAGGCCTCGTCCAGCCGGGCCCGCAGGCCGGTGCCGCGCGGCAGGCTGATCAGCGGCCGCCCGCGCAGGGTGTCGATCGAGATGACCCGGTGGACGGCGAGTTCGTGGTCGTGGCCGACGGCCGCCACGATCGGCTGGTCCTCCAGCACCAGTACGCCGAGGCCCTCCGGGTCGCCGCTGCCGATGCTGACGATCGCCGCGTCCAGCCGCCCGGTCCGCAGGCCTTCGAGCAGCTGGTCGGAGCTGGCCTCGGACAGGGTGATCTCCACCGCCGGGTGCTCGTCGTGGAAGTCCGCCAGCAGGCCGGGCAGATCGACGTCGTGCGAGGTCACGGTGCCGACCGAGACATGCCCCCGGAGCAGCCCGGTCAGCTCGTCGACGGCGAGCCGGACGCCCTGCACCGCGGCGAGGGCCGCCCGGGCGTACGGGAGGACGGCCGCGCCGACCTCGGTGGGGCGCACCGAGCGGCCGGAGCGGTCCAGCAGCTCCTGGCCGAGTTCGCGCTCCAGGCGCCTGATCTGCGCGCTCACCCCGGGCTGGGCGACGTGCAGCTTCTCGGCGGCCCGGGTGAAGTTCCGTTCCTCGGCCACCGTCACGAGGTATTCGAGCTGCCGCAGTTCCATAACAGATGATGCTAGCTGCCAGAGTTTCCAGCTCTTGGACTTCTGATCGTCCGGGAGCCAGGCTGGAGGTGAGCGAAAGGGAGAACACCATGACCGAGTACCGCACCCGCGCCACCACCCCCGAGGACCTGGCCCGTCTGTTCGTGGAGCGGGCCAACGCCCGCGACGCCGAGGGGCTGGCCGAGCTCTACGCCCCCGACGCCGTCCTCGCCTACCCGGCCGGGGCCTCGACGGTCGGCCGGGAGGCGATCCGCGCCGTCTGCGAGCGGATGCTGGAGCACGCGCCGCTGCCCTTCCCGGTGGAGCAGCCACTGCCGACGGTCCGCTACGGCGACCTCGCCCTCACCTCCACCCGCGACGCCGACGGCACCGGCGGCCGGGTCCAGGTCGCGCGCCGCCAGCCGGACGGGACCTGGCTGCGGATCATCGACCGTCCCGAGGTACCGGCCGCCGGCTGACCTTTCGTCGGCTGACCTGTCGTCGGGTGATCCGCTGTCGGGTGACCTGTCGTCGGGTGAGCGCCCGCCGGCCGGCGGTGGCCGGGAACCTCGCCACGTTGGATACAGCGTAGGGACGCCTACGCGCGCCCCCGGCGCGCGCTCGCCGCACGCTGCGAAGGAGTGGGTCATGGGGGACGGGTTGCGCGGGTGGATCGCCGCGCGGCGGGAGCGTACGGGGTCGGCGCAGGCGCACGCGCAGGAACAGGAACAGGAACAGGAACAGGAACAGGAACAGGGGCCGGGACGGCAGGGGCCGGGCCGCCCGGCCGCCCCCGCCAGGCGGGTCCGCAGGCCGCTCTGGCAGGAGATCCCGCTGCTGGTCCTGCTCGCCGTGGTGCTGGCCCTCGGCGTCAAGACCTTCGGGGTGCAGGCCTTCTCGATCCCGTCCGGATCCATGCAGAACACCCTGCAGAAGGGTGACCGGGTGCTGGTGGACAAGCTGACGCCCTGGTTCGGCGCCACCCCGGCCCGGGGTGACGTGGTCGTCTTCCGCGATCCGGGCGGCTGGCTGGCCGACCGCCCGGCGGCTCGTGGCGGGCCGCTCCAGCAGGCGATGAGCCTGGTCGGCCTGATGCCCTCACCGGGTGAGCAGGACCTGATCAAGCGGGTCATCGCGGTCGGCGGGGACACCGTGACCTGCACGGCCGGGGCCCCTGTCCGGGTCAACGGCGTGGCGCTGGACGAGCCGTACCTCTACCCGGGGGCGACGCCCTGCGACGACGACCCGGTCGGGACGGTCACCGTGCCCGCGGGCCGGATCTGGGTGATGGGCGACCATCGCAACGGCTCCCAGGACTCCCGCGCCCACGAGCTGGACCGGGCGGGGGACGGCTTCGTGCCGGTCGGCAACGTGATCGGCCGGGCCGTCGTGGTGGCCTGGCCGCTCGGCCGCTGGGCCACCCTGCCGGAGCCGGACACCTTCGGGCAGCGGCAGCTCGCCGCCGGGCGGACCACGGACCGGGGCCCCGAGGCGGGACCGGTTCTCGGCGGGGGTCTCGGCGGGGGTCACGGTGCGGGTCACGGAGTGGCGGAGGAGCCGGCGCCGTTGGCGGCCGGCCTGCTGGGGCTGGCGGGCGCTCTTCCGTTGCTTCGCCGGCGTCGGCGCGGGCGCGGGCGCGGCAGGGCGGCGGCCGGGGAGCGGGGCTGACGTACGGTCATGGATCCCGGTGGCCCGACGGGTGCGGGCGGGCGGCCCCACGGCGCGTGGCCTGCCGGCCGACGGGATCCGGACGATTCACGGAGGCGGCCGGCCCGGGAGCACCGGGGGATCCCGGTGGCCGGGCGGTCAGGCCCGGTCGGGGCCGTCCGGCTCGTCGGTGAGGCCCAGCCGGAGGTGGTCGACGTGGTAGACGGCCTGGTCGAGCAGGGCCGCGACGTGCGCGTCGTAGAGCGAGTAGACCACCGAGCGGCCCCGGCGTTCGCCCACCACCAGGCCGAGGTTGCGCAGCAGCCGTAGCTGGTGCGAGCAGGCGGACTGCTCCATGCCGACGGCGTCCGCGAGTTCGGTCGCGGCGCGCGGCCCTTCCCGGAGCTGGGCGAGTATCAGCAGGCGGGAGGGGGTGGCGAGGGCCTGCAGGGTGGTGGCCACCTTGGCCGCGTTGGATGCGTCCAGCCGCATCTGCGGCACCGGGCTGTCGGTGGCTGCGTGTCCCATGGGGGCATCCTACGGCTGTGGCTATAAATGAATACCTCTTCATGTGTTCCTGTATGGTGAGCCCGCCAAGGCCAGCCCGGCTCCGCCGTGCCCGAAGGAATCCGTGATGCCCGACACCTTGCTCGCCCGCCCCCAGGATCTGGGCCCGGCGCCCGCCCCCGCCGCCCCGCCCGGGCGCCGCACCAGGGCGCTCGCCCTGCCCGAGGCCCGCTGGGCGGCCCTCTCGACGCTGGCCTTCCTCGCCGCCCTCGCCGTCCAGCTGCCCGGCGGCCCGGCCTGGGCGTACGGCCCGCTCTACGCCCTCGCCTACCTGAGCGGCGGCTGGGAGCCGGCCCTGGACGCCCTGCGACTGCTGCGGGAGCGCACCCTCGACGTCGACCTGCTGATGGTGGTCGCCGCCCTCGGCGCCGCCGCCGTCGGCCAGGTGCTGGACGGCGCGCTGCTGATCGTGATCTTCGCGACCTCCGGCGCCCTGGAGGCGATCGCCACCGCCCGGACCGCCGATTCCGTCCGGGGCCTGCTCGACCTCGCGCCCGCCACCGCCTGCCGGCTTGCCGCCGACGGCCGGGAGGAGACCGTCCCGACCGTCGAACTCGCCGTCGGCGACACGGTGCTGGTCCGGCCCGGCGAGCGGATCGGCGCGGACGGGCGGGTGCTCGACGGGCTGAGCGAGGCCGACCAGTCCTCCGTCACCGGCGAACCGCTGCCCGCCGCCAAACGGCCCGGCGACGAGGTCTTCGCCGGCACCCTCAACGGAGCCGGAGCCCTGCGGGTGCGGGTCGAGCGGGCCGCCGCCGACAGCGTGATCGCCCGGATCGTGGCGATGGTCGAGGAGGCCACCGCCACCAAGGCGCCCACCCAGCTCTTCATCGAGAAGGTCGAACAGCGCTACGCCGCCGGGCTGGTGGTCGCCACCCTGGCGCTGCTGGCCGTCCCGCTCGCCCTCGGGTCCGACCTCACCCCGGCGCTGCTCCGGGCGATGACCTTCATGATCGTCGCCTCGCCGTGCGCGGTCGTGCTGGCCACCATGCCCCCGCTGCTGAGCGCCGTGGCCAACGCCGGTCGGCACGGCGTCCTGGTCAAGTCGGCGGTCGTGATGGAGCGGCTGGGCCGGGTGGACGCCGTCGCGCTCGACAAGACCGGCACCCTCACCGAGGGCACCCCCCGGCTCACCGACATCCGCCCGCTCGCGGCCGGCCCCGCGCGGGCCGTGCTCTCCCCGGACGCCCTGCTCGCCCTGGCCGCCGCCGTCGAGCACCCGAGCGAGCACCCGCTGGCCCGCGCGCTGGTCGAGGCGGCCCGCGCCCGCGGTCTGGCCCTCGCCCCCACGAGCGGCTTCGCGTCCACGCCGGGCGTCGGCGTCCGGGCGGTGGTCGACGGCGCGGTGACCGAGGTCGGTGCCCCGCCCCGGGCGGGGGCCGGCGGACGTGTCGCGCAGGCGCCGACCGCAGGCCCGGACGAGACCTTCGCGGAGCCGGCCGCGGCCGCGGCCGTCGCCGAGCTGGAGGCGGCCGGCCGGACGGTCGTGGTGGTCCGCCGCGGCGGCGTCGTGGTCGGGGTCCTCGGCCTCGCCGACCGTCCGCGCGGGCAGGCGGCGGCCGCCGTGGCGGCCCTGGCCGCGCTCACCGCCCGCCCGCCGGCGCTGCTCAGCGGCGACAACCCGAGGGCCACCGCGCGACTGGCCGCCGAGGTCGGGCTCGCCGACGCCCGGGGTGGGCTGCTGCCGCAGGAGAAGGCCGCCGCCGTCCACGAGCTGGCCTCGGCCGGACACCGGGTGCTCTTCGTCGGGGACGGCGTCAACGACGCGCCCGCGCTCGCCGCCGCGCACACCGGCGTGGCGATGGGCCGGGCCGGCTCCGACCTCGCCCTGGAGACCGCCGACGCGGTGATCGTCCGGGACGAACTGGTCTCCGTGCCCGCGGTGGTGGCCCTCTCGCGGCGGGCCCGGCGGCTGGTGGTGCAGAATCTTGTGATCGCGGGGGTGTTCATCACCGTGCTGGTGACCTGGGACCTGATCGGCGACCTGCCGTTGCCGCTCGGGGTCGCCGGGCACGAGGGCTCCACCGTGATCGTCGGCCTGAACGGCCTGCGGCTGCTGCGCGAACGGGCGTGGCGGCGAGCCGCGCATGGCGGCCGCAGCCGGGCGGACGGTACCGCCCGGCGGGCCACCGCCGGGTGACCGATCGGACGGCCGGTCACCGGCCGGGGACGTACCGGCGGGTGACCGACCCTCCGGTGACCGGGCCCTCGGCGGCCGGCCTTCGCCGGCCGGCCCGCGGGGGCCGACCGGACCACAGCGAGCAGGGAGCCCCATGAGTCGTCGAAACCGCGCGGAGAAGGCGGCGCCGCCGTCCCCGGTGACCGTCACCGTCTGCCGGGGCTGCTGCTGCGGCACCGAGACCAAGCACCCGGGGGTCGACCACGCGGCGCAGCTGGAGCGGCTGCGCGAGGGCGTCGGCGGCAGCGGGCAGGTCCGGGCGGTCAAGTGCCTGGACGCCTGCGCGCACTCCAACGTGGTGGTGGTCAGCCCGTCCGCCGAGGGCCGGCGGGCCGGTGGCCGTCCGGTCTGGCTCGGCTGGGTGCTGGCGGACGACATGCTGGACGAGATAACCGACTGGGTCCGGGCCGGCGGCCCCGGCCTCGCCGACCCGCCGGGGACGCTCGACCTCCAGGAGTTCGCCGTCTCCCGCCGGCTCCGCGAGGGCCTGCCCGGCTGAGGCACCCGGGACCGCCCGGGCGCCCGGTCCGCCGACTTCGGTGCGGGGCCGGGCGTCGCGGGACTACGCTGGCCGGTGGTGCCGGACGACGGAGGGATCACCATGGCCACGACCACGCGGGACGCCGCCCACCCCGCCAGGGTGCCGCAGTGACCACGGTCTGCCGGATCTGCGCCGGCACCGGACGGACGGCCGGCCTCAGCTGCCGCACCTGCCAGGGCACCGGCACCACCGAGGTCGGCGGCGGTGGCGGCAACTGCTTCCTCTGCGACGGCACCGGCCTCTACGTCCGCTACCGCGTCGACGCCAGCGGCGCCAAGCACGCCTACCGCGAAGAGGTCTGCCGCACCTGCGACGGCACCGGCAACCGCGCGCCCAGCACCTGGGACGAGACGATCTCGACGTAGGCCCCGTCCGGCGGACCGCCGCCGGACGGCGATCGCCCCGCCAGCCGGTCAGACCTGGACCATGCCGCCGTCCACGAACAGTTCGACGCCGGTGATGAAGCCGGCGGCGTCGCTGCACAGGAACACCGCGGCGGTGCCCATCTCCCGGGGGTCCGCGATCCGGCCGGTCGGGTTGCCCTCGCCCATCGTCCGGACGGCGGCCGGGACGGCGTCCGCGCCCTGCGCCATGCCGAGCGCGCTCCGCAGGGAGTCGGTGTCCACCGCCCCGGGGCTCAGCACGTTGATCCGGACGCCGGAGCCCTTGATGTCCTGGATCCAGCCGCGGACGCAGTTGCGGACGGCGGCCTTGGACGCGCCGTACAGGCTCATCCCGGCCGGCGGACGGATCGAGGCGGTGGAGCCGATGACCACGATCGAGCCGCCGGGCGGGAGCAGTGGCAGGGCCGGCTGCACGGTGAACAGCACGCCCTTCACGTTGACGGCGAAGGTCCGGTCGAACTCCTCCTCGGTGATCCGCTGGAGCGGGGCGTGGGCGCCGATGCCGGCGTTGGCCACCACCGCGTCCAGGCGTCCGTGCCGCGCGATCACCTCGGCGTAGGCGGCCTCCATGTCGGCGAGCTTCGAGACGTCCGCGACGATGCCCGAGCACTTCGGCCCGATCGCGGCGACCGCTGCGTCCAGTTCGGCCCGCCCGAGATCGGTGATGACGACGTCGGCGCCGTTCGCCACGAACTCCTCGGCGACGGCGAGGCCGATCCCGGACGCTCCGCCGGTGACGACGGCGGTCCTTCCTTCGAGCAGCCGGCTCATGTGCTTCTCCTCTGACGGTTCGTCGGTGCCCGCCGTGCAGCGGGCCGTGGGTTCGGGGCGCGGCGTGCGTGTCCACGACGCGGGTCCGGGCAGGCCGAAGGCGCCCTCGACCGAGGGGTCGGGGGCCTCGCCTAGAGTGGATGTGGAGGCGCCGCCGCTTTCGCTCCACGGTAAGTGGAGGCGCCTCCGGTTAGCAAGCGGAGACGACAGGAGAGACGACGAAATGGCTACCGACGCAGGGCGCCCGCTGCGCGCGGACGCGCAGCGCAACCGCGACAGGATCCTGGCCGCCGCCACGCGCGTCTTCGCCGAACAGGGCCTGGACGCGCACCTCGAACGCATCGCCAAGGAGGCCGGCGTGGGCACCGGCACCCTCTACCGGAACTTCCCCACCCGGGAGCTCCTGATCGAGGCCGCCTACCGCAACGAGCTGAGCCGGCTCTGCGACGCCGCCCCGGAACTGCTGGCGACCATGCCACCGCAGGACGCCCTTCGGGCCTGGACGGGCCGCTTCCTCGACTACGCGAGCGCCAAGCTCGGCATGGCCGAGGCCCTGCGCGCCGTCGTCGCGTCCGGTGTCGACCCCTACGACCACAGCCGCCGGATGATGCTCGAAGCCCTCACCTCGCTGATGGACGCCGCGGTGGCGGCCGGCACCATCCGCTCGGACATCGGTGCGTCCGACATGTTCGCCGCCCTCAGTGGCATCGCTCTCGCCTCGGGCCGGCCCGAGCAGCGCGCCCAGGCCGAACGGCTCCTCGACCTCACCCTCGACGGACTGGGCGTCCGCCGGGCCTGACGGCCGTCACGTCCCGACCGGGCGGTCCGCCACGCGGACACGACGGCCGTCCGGCGCGCGGGGGCTGGCCTTCGCGACGGCGCTGTTGTTGGCTGTCCGTCATGAAACCCAAGCTCCAGCTGACCGTGGACTGCGCGGAGCCCGACCGGCTCGCCGCCTTCTGGGCCGCCGCCCTCGGGTACCGGATCGAACCCGCGCCCGCGCCGTTCCCGACCTGGCGGGCCTACTGGCTCGACCAGGGCGTGCCCGAGGAGGAACTCGGGACGGGGGACTGCAGCGACTCGATCGTCGACCCGGACGGCACCGGCCCGCGGATCTGGTTCCAGCAGGTGCCAGAGAGCAAGGCGGTGAAGAACCGCCTGCACCCCGACCTCGGTGTCAGCGGCGGCCGCGGCGTCCCGTTCGAGACCCGCCGGGAGCGGGTCCATGCCGAGGCCGCCCGGCTGGAGCAGCTCGGCGCCACCCGGCTGCGGAGCGAGGACTCGCCCGACACGGGCTCCTGCTACAGCGTCATGCAGGACCCGGAGGGCAACGAGTTCTGCGTGCACTGAACCGGCCGTCGCCCCCGGATGCCCGGACTGAGCCGGCGTGAGAACCCTCCACCGGCCGCCCGGTGGGGCCCGGGGGCCTGGTGCGCCGCGGGGCGGGGGGCATTTTGCCAGGCCATGGTCGAACATTGGAGTTCGAATGGGCGGCGCGCCGGAGCCCGTTCACCGGATGTCCGTGTCCGGGCAATCCGGCGCTGCGAAAGTCCGGGCCATGGATATCCCACGCATGGGCGTGCCCGAGAAGCTCGCCGACCGTATGAGCATGGCGGAGCAGCACGAGTACCTCCGCAGCCGCTTCTCCCGCCGCCGGATGCTGCGCACCGGCGCCATCACCGTCGGCGCGCTCGCGGTGGGCGGCACGCTCGGCACCGGCAGCGCCTCCGCCGCCCCGCAGCCGGCGCCGGTCGCCACCACGGACGGCATCGACGGTTCGCTGGTCGCCCCGATCGGCCGTCACCTCTCCTTCGGGCCCGAGCCGGACACCCAGTTCCGGATCTCCTGGCAGGTCCCCGCGCCGGTCAAGAAGCCCTTCCTGCGCTTCGGCAAGCAGCCGTGGGACCTCAGCCACAAGGTCGCCGCCGAGGTGCGCGCCCTGCACACGCCGGCGCTCGTCCAGACCGGCGCCCCGGTCGACCAGTACTACCTGCACGTCGCGCTGGAGGACCTGCAGCCAGACACCACGTACTACTACGGCGTCGGCCACCAGGGCTTCGACCCGGCCTCCCAGCAGGCCGTCTCCACCCTGAGCACCTTCCGCACCGCGCCCGCCCGCGAGCACATGTGGGGCAAGGTCTACGAGCCGTTCACCTTCACGGCCTTCGGCGACCAGGGCGTCAGCGCCCACGCGGCCAGCAACGACCACATCATCCTGGCCCAGAACCCGGCCTTCCACCTGCACGCCGGCGACATCTGCTACGCCGACGCGGCCGGCTCCGGCCAGGACTCGGACAAGGCCGCGTTCAACGCCACCACCTGGGACGCCTTCCTCGCGCAGACCGAGACGGTCGCCTCCAAGGTCCCGTGGATGGTCTCCTACGGCAACCACGACATGGAGGCCTGGTACTCGGCGAACGGCTACGGCGGCGAGAACCACCGCTTCTTCCTGCCGGACAACGGCCCGGACCCGCGCACCGTCCCCGGCGTCTACACCTTCCGGTACAAGAACGTCGGCGTCATCTCGCTGGACGCCAACGACGTCTCCTACGAGATCCCGGCCAACCTCGGCATCTCGGCGGGCAAGCAGACCAAGTGGCTGGAGCGCCGGCTCAAGGACCTGCGGAACGACGAGACCGTCGACTTCATCGTCGTCTTCTTCCACCACTGCGCCTTCTCCACCACCCACCAGCACGCCTCCGAGGGCGGGGTCCGCGAGGCCTGGGTGCCGCTGTTCGAGAAGTACCGGGTGGACCTGGTGATCAACGGTCACAACCACGTCTACGAGCGCACCGACGCGATCCTCGGCAACAAGGTCTCCAAGGCGGTGCCCAGCGGCGCCACCGTCGAGCCCGCCAAGGACGGCGTGGTGTACGTGACCGCGGGCGCGGCCGGCCGCAGCCTGTACAGCTTCGACGCCCCCGACACCTACGAGGGCCACGAGAACCACCAGGACTCGGTGAACACCTACCACTTCGCCCAGGGCGGCGTGAAGGTCACCGAGACGGTCGAGTGGTCGCGGGTGCGCTACACCGGCTACTCCTTCATCAAGGTCGACGTCACCCCGGCCCACCTGGGCCAGAAGTCCGAGATGAAGGTCACCGCCCTGGCCGAGAACGGCACCCAGGTCGACCACTACACCATCCTCCGCAAGGTCGGCGAGGGCTGGGACGGCAAGACCGACGACGACGGCGAGGGCGGCGGCTGGGGCTGGTAGGCCTCGGCGCATCGCCGGGACGGGTGGGCGGGCTCCGGGGGTCACGATCGTGGCCCCCGAGGCCCGATCGCGGTCCTGCGGGCGGGCCCCTGCCGGGAACGCATCCGGGACCAGGACTTCCCTGCCCGAGGATCCAGCAGGTGGTCCCGTGGATGCCCCGGTGCCCGGTCCCCGTGCAGCGGGGAGGCCGGGCACCGGGGCAGTGGGATCAGAGGCGGTACCAGCTGCGGAAGTCGGCGCCGGGTGCGGGCTGGTCGACGGCCCAGGTGGTGCCGGAGGTGTCGGTGGCCGTGACGATCATCGAGCCGTTGGCGGCGAGGGCGACGCGCGGGTCGCCGGAGAAGACGGGGCTGTTGCTGCCGAGGTAGGCGCCGGTGCTGAAGCCGGAGGTGGGGCCGCTCTGTCCGAAGAGCGCGATGTGGCCGTCGGTGGTGCGGGCGACGATGTTGACGGTGCCGTTGGCGCCGGGGGAGAGCACCAGGCTGGTCGCGCCGGAGAGTCCGCCGAAGAGGCTGACCTTGTACCAGTAGCGGAAGTCGCCGCCGGTCGGGGCCTGGTCGGTGGCCCAGACGTCGCCGTTGACGTCGACCGCCGCGACGATCAGGCCGCCGCCCGCCGACACGGTGACGGCGGGGTCGCCCGCGAAGTAGGGCGATCCGGAGGGGAGCGCCGGGCCGGCGCTCAGGGGCGAGCCCGGGCCGGTCTCGGCGAAGGCCTTGAGGTGGCCGTCCACGGAGCGTGCGAGCACCTGGACGGTGCCGCCTGCGGCAGGTGACAGGACGGCGCTCACGGCGCCGGTGACCCCGGTGCCGACCGTTGCCCAGGACCCGAAATCGCCGCCGGGGGACGACTGCCGGGCGACTTTCAGGTTGCCGATGGTGTCGACGGCCGCGACGACGATCGTCCCGTCGGCGGCCAGAACGACCGCCGGATCACCGGAGAAGGTGTCGTACAGCCCTCCCATCGTGAATCCCGTGCCGAACGACGAAGTCGGCCCGGACTGCGCGTAATCGGTCATGCGGTAGTCGCTGTCGCGCACGAAGGCGTGCACGGTGCCACCGGCCGCCGGGGAGAGAACGGTCGCCGGGGTGCCGCGGTGACCGGTGGAGCCGACCTGGTACCAGGACCGGAAACCCGAGCTGGGGCTCGACTGGTTGGTGGCCCGGAGACTGCCGTCTCCGTTGTTCCGGACAGCGACGAGGGTGTCGTTGGCGGCCCTGGTGAGCGAGGTGACGGGTACTTGGGCGGTGGTGTTCGGGGCGGTCACGATCTGGACGCCGGCCGATGTGGTGTTCCCCGCCTTGTCGAAGGCCTGGACGGTCAGGGTGTTCGTCGGCCAGAGGACCGGGACGACGCTCACGACGGCGGCCCCGTCCGGTCCGGCCGCGGCCCAGTAGCCGCCGCACCCGGACCGGTTCGGCAACGGGCTGTTGACGCTGTAGCAGAAGCCGGCCAGACCCTGGTCGTCACTGGAGGTGAACCTGATCCGGCGGGTGACGCCCGCGGGGACGTCTCCGACCTCCAGGCTGTGCCCGTCCCAGGAGGTGACCGTGGGCGTGGTGGGCGGGAAGACGTCCGCCGGGAGCGCCGCCGTTCCTGCGGAACCGGCGCTCGCGAAGGACGCCTGGGCGGGTATCAGGACGGCGCCGGCGGCGAGCAGCACCGCGACGCCTGACCCGATGCGGCGGCGGGTCCGCGGCGGGCGCGCGGCTGCGTGGAGGATCGGCGTCGCGGACGCCCGGCCCGTCAGGAAAAGGGACATGTAGGAATTCCTCCCAGGAATCGGCACCGACGGCACGATGTGCCGAGCAGTTCGGACGCTATCAAGGAGGAGTGACTGGACATCAGTGGATTTCTCCGCCGCCGGTACGGCCGAGCCGGTCCCGGTCCGGGGGAGCGGTTCGGCGGCGGCTTCGGGCGGCGCCACGCGGAATTCGTCCATCCCGACGGGCGCGGCCGCTCGCGCTCCGGCGGGTTGGCCGCCCGGGCCGGCGGCGCCGCCCGCCCGGTCAGCCCTTCAGGGCCGCCAACTGCGCGGTGAGGGTGTCGCTGTGCTGGAAGGTCAGGCCGGCCAGGGCGACGTGCTTCCAGCGGACGGTGCCGTCGCCGTCCAGGATGAAGACCGAACGGCGCAGGCCGAGGCCGGGGACGGCGATGCCGTAGGCGCGGGCGATGGCGCGGTCGGTGTCGGCGAGCAGGGGGAAGGCCAGCTGGTGCTTGCGGGCGAAGCGCTCGTGGCTGTCGAGGTCCTGCGGGCTGATGCCCCAGACGGTGGCGCCGAGGTCCTTGAAGCGGTCCAGGTCCGAGGTGTAGGAGCAGAGCTGCTTGGTGCAGACGGTGGTGTCGTCGCCGGGGTAGAAGACCAGGACGAGCGGGTTGCCCTTGGCCTCGGTGAGGCGGTAGTCGCGGCGTTCGGCGATGTCCTCGTCGAGCAGGACGCCGGGCAGGGTGAACTCGGGGGCTCGGCTGCCGGGCTCGGGGGGCTTGGGCATGAGGGTGGGCCTTCCGGGGGAGTGGGGACGTTCGGGGAAGGTGGTGCGAGGGTGTCGCGGCGACGGAGGTGGGGCCGCCGGTCGCCTCCTCGCACCTTACGCCGCAGGTGCGGGGTGCCCTTCGTCCGAGTGGTCCCCTGTGCGGGCCGGGGTCGGCGGGCGACGCCGGCCCGGTGCGGGGCCGTCGGCCCGGGGCGGCGGCGGGTGCGTCCCGGGCCCGCCAACGGGGTTGCCCGCGTGCTGTCCGGCCGGTGCCGGCCGCCGGTCGGGGCCCCGGTGCTGATCCGCGCGGTGGCGGCGGGTCGCCCGGGCGGGTGACGGCTTCCGGGTGGACGGCTGCGGGCCGCCCCTCGGGCCGGTAGCTTCCCGGCGGGCACCCGGCAGCTACCCGGTGGCGTCCCCGGCGCGGGCGGACCGGATCTCGTCGAGGTGGGTCTCCGCCCAGCGGCAGAGCTCGGCCAGCAGCGGGGAGAGGGTGTCGCCGAGCGGGGTGAGCGAGTACTCGACGTGCGGCGGCACCACGGGGAAGGACACCCGGCGGACGATGCCGTCGGCCTCCAGGCTCCGGAGCGTCTGGGTGAGCATCTTCTGGCTGACCCCGCCGATCGCCCGCTGCAGTTCGGCGTGGCGCAGGGTGCGGCCGCGCAGGGCGTAGAGGACCAGGGCGCTCCACCGGTCGGCGATCAGGCCGAGCACCTCGCGGGACCCGCACCGGGGGTCGAACACGTCGGGTTCCATCGCTCTCCCCCGGGACAGGCACCGAAAAGTACGTACTTCCGCCCCGGACGGTACCGCCCTACGGTCACCCGCAGCACCTGTCGGGGAGCGGCAGAGGCCCGGAGGCCGAAGCGCGGACGCCGAGGCCCGGAGGCCCGGCGCCGGAATCCGGCGACGATCCGGGAGCAAGATCGGGAAGTGCCTGCCGGCGGCGCCGCCGACCGGGATGATCGGTCCGACGCCGCGGCCGCCGAACTCGCGGCCTCCGCACGATGATGGCGCATGGACACGAAGGAGAGCAGGCAGATGAAGATCGCGGTACTGGGCACCGGAGAGGTCGGCCGTCGGCTGGCCGGCAAGCTGGTCTCGCTCGGCCACCAGGTCACCCTCGGCTCCCGTACGGCGGACAACGCCGAGGCGAAGCAGTGGGCCGCGGACAACGGCGGCGCGCACGGCACCTTCGCGGACGCCGCCGCGGCCGGGGAGCTGGTGGTGAACGCCACCGGCGGCCTGGTCTCGATGGCCGTGCTGGAGGCCGCGGGCGCGGACAACCTGCGCGGCAAGGTGCTGGTCGACGTGTCCAACGCCCTCGACTTCTCCGCGGGCTTCCCGCCCAGCGTCGTCACGCCGGACGGCGGCAGCCTCGCGGAGCAGTTGCAGAAGGCCTTCCCGGAGACCCGGGTCGTCAAGACGCTGAACACGATGAACAACAGCGTGATGGTCGATCCCGGTCTGGTCCCGGGCCACCACAACGTGTTCGTCAGCGGCGACGACGCGGGTGCCAAGGCCGAGGTCTCGGCGATCCTGGAGTCCTTCGGCTGGGCTCCGGACCGGATCGTCGACCTGGGGGACCTGTCGAGTGCCCGCGCCACCGAGCTGCTGATGCCGCTCTGGCTCCGGCTGTACGGGGTGCTCGGCCCGGTGGACTTCAACTTCTCGGTGGTCACCGCGCCGCCCGTGGAGTGACCCCTCGGCCGGTGCCGGTGCCGGTGCCGGTGCCGGTGCGGGTGCCGGTAGTGGTGCCGGGCACCGGCCGCGGGCCGTCGTAGGGTCGGGGCATGACCGTGCTGCGCTCCGCCCTGCTGTTCGTCCTCGCCGCCGTGCTGGAGATCGGTGGTGCCTGGCTGGTCTGGCAGGGCGTGCGGGAGCACCGGGGGTGGGCCTGGGCCGGCGCGGGCGTGGTCGCGCTCGGGGCGTACGGCTTCGTCGCCACCCTCCAGCAGGATGCGAACTTCGGCCGGATCCTGGCGGCGTACGGAGGGGTGTTCGTGGCCGGTTCGCTGGCGTGGGCGATGGCGCTGGACGGCTACCGGCCGGACCGCTACGACGTGCTCGGCGCGCTGGTCTGCCTGGTCGGCGTGGTGGTCATCATGTACGCCCCGCGCGGCAATTGAGGCCCGCGGGGCGTCCGGTCCGGGTCCGGCCGCTCACTGCCGGTACGTCGTCAGGAAGCGGCCGATCCGGCTGATGGCCGTCTCCAGGTCGTCGGCCCGCGGGAGGGTGACGAAGCGGAAGTGGTCGGGGCGGGGCCAGTTGAAGCCGGTGCCCTGGACGATGTGGATCTTCTCGCGGAGCAGCAGGTCCAGGACGAACTTCTCGTCGTCGACGATCTTGTGCACGGCCGGGTCGAGCTTGGCGAAGGCGTAGAGCGCGCCCTTGGGCTTGACGCAGCTGACGCCGGGGATGTCGTTGAGGGCCCGCCAGGCGACGTCCCGCTGCTCGGCGAGCCGGCCCGTCGGCAGCACCAGGTCGTTGATGGACTGGTGGCCGCCCAGCGCCGCCTGCACGGCGTACTGGGCCGGGACGTTGGGGCACAGGCGCATGCCGGCCAGCATGGTCAGGCCCTCCAGGTAGTCCTTGGCCCGGGCCTTGGGGCCGGAGACGACCAGCCATCCGCTGCGGAAGCCCGCCACCCGGTAGGACTTGGAGAGGCCGTTGAAGGTGAGGGTGACCACGTCGTCGGCGAGGGCGGCCAGGCAGTGGTGCTCGGTGCCGTCGTAGAGGATCTTGTCGTAGATCTCGTCGGCGAGGACCATCAGGTTGTGCCGCCGGGCCAGGTCGAGGATGCCCTCCAGCAGTTCCTTCGGGTAGACGGCGCCCGTCGGGTTGTTGGGGTTGATGACGACGATGGCCTTGGTGCGGTGGGAGATCTTGGCGGCGATGTCGTCCAGGTCGGGGTACCAGTCGGCCTCCTCGTCGCAGAGGTAGTGCACGGCCTTGCCGCCGGCGAGCCGCACCACGGCCGTCCAGAGCGGGAAGTCGGGGGCCGGGACGAGCACCTCGTCGCCGTCGTCCACCAGGGCCTGCACGGACATCTGGATCAGCTCGGAGACGCCGTTGCCGAGGTAGACGTCGTCGACCGTGACCCCGGCGACGCCGCGCTGCTGGTAGTACTGCACCACGGCGCGCCGGGCCGGCAGGATGCCGCGGGAGTCGCTGTAGCCGTGGGCGTTCGGCAGGTTGCGGACGATGTCCTGGATGATCTCCTCGGGCGCCTCGAAGCCGAAGGTCGCGGGGTTGCCGGTGTTCAGCCGCAGGACGCTGTGCCCGGCCTCCTCCAGCGCGTTCGCCTGGTCGACCACCGGCCCGCGGATCTCGTAGCAGACATCCTTGAGCTTGCTGGACTGGCGGAACTCCATCAGCGGCCTCCCGACCCTCACCCTCACCAACCTGGTCGCTTTGTTCTACCAAGTAACCACTTGGAAAGTCCAACCTTTTGGCTATGCTGATCCCCATGTCACGCCGAAGCTACGACCAGTACTGCGCCGTCGCCCGCGCCCTGGACGCGGTGGGGGAGCGCTGGAGCCTTCTGATCGTCCGTGAACTCCTCGGCGGCCCGCGCCGCTACACCGACCTGCACGCCGACCTGCCCGGCGTCTCCACCGACATCCTCGCCGCCCGCCTCAAGCAGCTGGAGGCCGACGGTCTCGTCCTGCGCCGCAAACTCGAACGGCCCGCCAACGCCGTGGTGTACGAGCTGACCGAGCGCGGCACCGCGCTGCGCCCGGTCGTCCTCGCGCTCGGTGAGTGGGGCGCCGACCTGCTCGGTGAGCAGCGTCCGACCGATGCCGTCCGGGAGCACTGGTTCGGCTCGCCGGCGGCGGTGCGGGGCGCCGCGGTGGGCGGCTGAGCACCGGCCGGACCGGGTTCGGGCGGGGGCCCGGCCCGAACGACCGGCGTCGTCAGGCGTACCGCACGGAGGACTTGAGCGCGACGGCCAGCCAGGTGTGGGCCGACCCCATGTCCGGCTCGCCGTCGGCCCGCAACTCGGCCGCCAGCGACCAGTAGCGCTCCATCCTGAGGTCGCGCCGCCCCGCCGTACGGTCGGCCAGCCCGCGCCGGAAGCCGGCCGAGTCGGTGGTGCGTTCGGCCGCCGCGTGGGCCTGGACGAAGCAGTCCAGCGCCCCGCCGGCGGCGGGCGGCCGGCCGGCCCGCAACTCCTGCCCGGCCAGTGCGTACGCCTCGCCGAGCCCTTCGTACATCTTCACCGCGTCGCACCCCGGCCCGGGGCCGGTGAGGTCCCGGATGGACGCGGCGGCGGCCCGGTCCGAGGCGAGCGCGTGCAGCCGGGCGTAGGCCAGGGCCTGCTGCGGGGTCGGGTCGGCGGGCAGTTCGGGGACGGCCGACCCGACGATCGCGGACATCAGCCGGGGCGGCAGCCGGACCGGCAGGATCCGGCGCCAGAACGCGGCCAGCACGTCCGGGCCGGGCGGGCTGTCCAGGGCCTCTCCGAGCAGCTCCAGGCCCTCCGGGCCGGCGAGCTCGAAGGCCGCCAGGGCGGCCTCCCGCCAGCGTAGTTCGGCCATCTGGCGACGGGTCTCCTCGCGCTGGCGGGCCAGTGCCCCGGCCAGCTCGGCCTCGCCGTGCAGGATCTCGGCGACCGCCGGCAGGGCCAGGCCCAGCGCCCGCAGCCGGCGGACGGTCCGCAGTCGCTCCAACGCCCCGGCCCCGTACCGGCGGTGGCCGCCGGGGCTGCGGCCGGCCTCCGGGAGCAGCCCGGAGTCGGAGTAGAACCGGACGGTCTTGACGCTGACCCCGGCCGTCTCGGCCAGCTCGCCGATGCTGTACCCGGCAGGCCGGTCCGTGGCCTCGGGGCTCGCCGTGGCGTCGGGGCCGGCCGCGGCGTCGGGCGCGGGCTGGTGGTTGAGGACGGCCGCGGGGGTGGGCGCCGCGGACGCGGTGGCCGTCCGCCCGGACGGCGACGGCGGTTCCCGCCACGACGGTGCGTTCATCCGGACCTCCCCCTTGCGTACGGATCTCCAGCATGCCGCAGATCCGGTGTTCGGGGGCGCTCGGGGGGCGGTCGGCGCAGCCGGGTGGCGGCGCCCGGCCCGGATCGGCGGCGAGGGCCGCCGGGGCCTGGCTCTCAGGCGGCCCACGGCGGGGTGAGCACCGAGCCGTCGGGGAGGGTGGCGGTGAGTCCGATGCTGGTGGTGACCCAGGCCTGGGCCGGCCGGTCGGCGGGGTTGTCGACCTTCAGGACGGTGCCGGCCGGGACGATCGCGGTGTCGCCGGGCAGTACCGTGCGCTCCTCCTCGTCGAGGGTGATCCGCAGGGAGCCGCCGAGCAGCAGCAGGATCTCCTCGCGGCCGACGGTGTGCGGCACACCCGCGCTGCCGGCCGGGACGTCCAGCCGCCAGGCGCACAGTTCGGTGCTGCCGGAGGCGGTGGACGCGTAGGAGGTGAAGCGGGCGCCGTGGATCTCGTGGACGGTGGCGGCGTCGGCGGGGACGAAGGGCATGGCGGGTTCCTCTTCCGGCTGGTCGGGAAAAGTGGTCAAGCTGATTGACTATATGGTCAATCAGCTTGACTATCCTGTCAAGCGCTCTGGCAGACTCCTTGCCATGACCGAGAACGCCGACAGCTCCCTCGTCCCGCTGATCCTCGGCCTGGCCACCGACCTCGTGCAGGCCGTCGACGCCGGCGTCCGGGCCCGTGGCTTCGACGACATCCGACCCGCGCACGGTTTCGCCTTCGTCCGCCTCGCCCCGGACGGCGCAGGCGTCGGCGAGATCGCCGCGCACCTGGGCGTGACCAAGCAGGCGGCCAGCCAGCTGGTCGACGAGCTCACCCGCAAGGGCTACGTCGAGCGCCGGCCGCACCCGACCGACGCCCGGGCCAGGCTCGTCGTCCTCACCGAACGCGGCTGGGCCTGCACCCGCGCCGCCGACGAGGCCGCCGCCGACGCCGTCCGCCCCTGGGCCCGACTGCTCGGCGAGCAACGGATCCGGGAACTGCGCGAGGACCTCGCCCGGCTCGGCCCGTCCGGGCGGATCCGCCCGGTCTGGTGACCGGCGCCGGGGGCCGGCGTCGGCGGCCGGCCGCTCCCGCCGGGCCGCCCGGCGACCGGGCAAGGGCCGGAGCCCGTACGGGTTACGGACGGGTAGGGGCAGTCGCGGCCGACCCGACCGGTGCGCGTACGATCGTCGCGCCATGGAGAACTCAGCCACTTCCAGCGTGTCCCGCGGTTCCGACCGCCCCGACCGCTACGCCAGCTTCAGCAGCTACGTCGCCGTCGGGGACTCCTTCACCGAGGGCATGTGCGACGACGTGCTCCCGAGCGGCCGCTACCGCGGCTGGGCCGACCGGGTGGCCGCCCGGCTGGCCGCGGAGCAGCCCGACGGCGCGGGCTTCCGGTACGCCAACTTCGCCGTCCGCGGCAAGCTGATCGGCCAGATCCACGACGAGCAGATCGGTGAGGCGGCCGGTCTGCGCGGCGAGCTGGTCACCCTGGCCGGCGGTCTGAACGACGTCCTGCGGCCCGGCTGCGACGTCGACCGGGTGGAGGAGCTGCTCGGCAGGTCCGCCGCCGCACTGCTCGACTCCGGCGCCGTCGTCGTCCTCTTCACCAGCACCGACCCGACCCGCCGGCTGGGCGGCAGCGCCCGGCTGCTGGCCCCGATCCTGCGGATGAAGGCTTTCGTGGAGCGGCTCGCCGCCGATCCCAGGGTGGTCGTCGTCGACCTGTTCTCCGCCCCCTGCTTCGACGACCGGCGGCTCTGGGCGGAGGACCGTCTCCACCTCTCGCCGGAGGGCCACCGCCGGGTGGCCGAAGCCGTGCTGGAGGCCCTCGGCCGCCCGGCCACGTTCGACTGGCGGGCGCCGCTGCCGCCCGCCGCACCCCTCGGCCGGGTCGCGAAGCTCCGTTCGGACCTGCGCTGGCTCGGCGCCCACCTGGGCCCGTGGATCGGCCGCCGCCTCGCCGGCCGGTCCTCCGGCGACGGAATGGCGGGCGCGCACTTCCGCCCCGAGCTGGGCCGGGTCGTCCCCACCGTGATCACCTGGCTGGGGATGCCGGCGGCGGGCGAGCGTCCCTGGGCGGAGGACCTGCCGCACGGCGCGGCCCGAGCCGAGGGGCGCTGAAGCAAGGGACGGAGCCCGCGGGCGAGGGCGGCCCCCGGGCCGGTCACGGCCGGACGTACCGCGCCGTTCACCCGCGGGCATCACCCGGCGGCCTGCCGCGCGCAACCTGTAGAGTCGCTCGGCATCGGACAGCGCGCACCCTGGGGGGACAGTGCCGGACGGCCTGCTCGTGCACCTCGTGGATCAGTTCGTCACCCGCCGGGAGCAGGTGGCGACCGCGGGGCTGTACTACCTCGCCCGGGAGTACCCGCCGGTGCGGGAGGTGCTGGGCGCGCTGTCGGCCGTGGACCCGGCCGACCGGGACCGCCTGCTGTACCGCCCCGAGGCCGTCGTCGCGGACGCGCAGGGGCGCCCCGACATCGTCGGTGAGCACGGCGGTGAGCGCTGGGTGGTGGTCGAGGGGAAGTTCTGGGCCGGGCTCACCGACGCGCAGCCCTGCGGCTACCTGCGCGGGGTGACCGAGGGCGGCGTGGTGCTGTTCCTCTGCCCGAGCTCCCGGATCGAGCGGCTCTGCGCGGAGCTGGCCGAGCGGGTGCGCCAGGAGGGCCTGGGCTACGACGAGTTCACCGCGGACGGCACCGGGCTGCAGGTCATGACGACCAGCGGCAGACGGCACCTGGTGGTGACCTCCTGGCCGGTGCTGCTGCGGCGGATCCGCGCGGCCGGAGCCGGTCACCTCCCCCAGCTGGACTTCGAGGTGGAGCAGTTGGAGGGGCTGGTGGGGCGCTTGGAGAAGGAACTGGTGGAGTGGTCGCGCGCCGAACTCGAGCAGGGCGTCACCCGCGACACCTTCCGCAAGGCCGTCACCACCGCCGAGCTGCTCTTCGAGGGCATGGACCGGGACGCCCGCACCAGCCGGACGGGCAACCCCAAGTGGGTGGACCGCGAGGGGGTGTACTTCCGTGCCCGGTACATGGTCGGCGGGCTGCACCTCTACGTCGGCTACGAGCCGGAGAAGTGGTCCCCGGACTTCCCGACCCCGCTCACCTTCGGGATCTGGAGCCCGGACGTCCCGCCGGAGCTGAAGCGGCCCCTGCACCGTGCGTACTCCGGTCTGGCGGCCCGGCTCTGGGCCGGGTCCGACTTCCCCGGGCCCGGGTTCACGCCGGCCCACGAGACCGCCAACTGGTGGTGGGGGCCGATACCGGTGGCCGCCGACCGTCCGGCGGACGAGACCAGGGCCCGCCTGACGGAGGGCCTGGACGAGTTGCTGGGGACGCTCGACGCCCTGCGCTGAGCGGTGCGGCGGTGCGGCGGTGCGGCGGTGCGGCGGGGCGCCCACCGGGCCCCGGCGCGGCCCTCGCCGGACGGGGACCGGTGGAGGAGGCCCGTCGGACGGGGCCGGGTGGACGGGGCCGGGTGGACGGCGCCGGGCGGGGCTCAGCGGGCGAGGATCCGCCGGAGCCAGCGGGTACGGGCCTCGTGGGCGTCCCGGCTGAGGGCGGCCCGCGGCGCGAGCGTGTCGAAGCCGTGGAAGGCGCCCGGCCAGACGTGCAGTTCGGCCTCGCCGCCGGCCCGCCAGATCGCGTCGGCGTAGGCCACGCCCTCGTCCCGGAAGGTCTCGGTGGAACCGACCTCGATGTAGGCCGGGGGCAGGCCCGACAGGTCCGTGGCGCGGGCGGCGGCCGCGTACGGCGACAGGTCGGCGGCGCCGTACCGGTCGCCCAGCAGGGCCTGCCAGGCGGTGGCGTTGGAAGTCCGGTCCCAGGTGTCGAGTCCGGCCATCTGCCGGCCGGAGAAGGTGCGGTCTCGGTCGTCGAGCATGGGACTGAGGAGCAGCTGGCCCATCGGGGCCGGGCCGCCGCGGTCGCGCGCCAGCAGGGCGAGTGCCGCGGCGAGTCCGCCGCCGGCGCTCTTCCCGCCGAGGACGACGCGGCCGGGGTCGAGGCCGAGCGCGGCCGCCCGCCCGGTCACCCGGACGAGGCCGGCGTAGCAGTCCTCCACCGGTTCCAGGTACCGCGCCCGTGGTGCCAGCCGGTACTCGGCGGAGACGACGGCGAGGCCCAGCGGGAGGGCCCATTCGCGCAGCAGCCGGGGCAGCACCGACCACGCGTTGCCCATGATCATTCCGCCGCCGTGCAGGTAGTGCAGGACGGGCAGCGGCACGGCGGCCCCGGCCGGCCGGGCGACGACCAGGGTGACCTCCGTGCCGCCCTGGCCGACCGGCGCGCGCAGCTCCTCCACCTCGAACCGGCCGTCGGCCCGTAGCTCCCGCAGGGTCGGCCTGGGGCGGGCGGTGGCGTCCCGCCGCTGCGCCGCCGGGAGGCCCGCCGGGGTGACCGGCCCCCGGGCCGTCGCCCCCGCCGCGGTCAGTGCGGCGGCCAGCTCCGGGTCGAAGGGCGGCGCGGCGGCCGACTCCGGTTCGGAGGGCGGCGCCTGGCGGGCCGTCGGGGCGCGCTCCTGCTCCGGTGGCCTGCCGTCGACGTCCAAGTCCCGTCCCCCCTTGCCCCGGGAGCCCGGCGGCGTCCCGACCGGGACAGCTTGCCAGCCCGGCCGGGCGGTCCGCGAGTGCCGGGTGGGCCCGGGTCGGGGTGGTGCGTCCGCGGGCCCGCGCAGTGGCGTCCGGGGGGTCGTTCGTCCGCGGGTGTTCCGCAACGAGCGATGCCCAGGAATGCAAAAACCCACGATCCTGACGAAGTTTGATGGCACAGCTTTGCAAGTCTTTGGCAGAAGGCTTGTGGAGTGCGGCGTGCGCGCCCTACTGTCGCCTCACCCTCAAGGCGTTCGCGGGTGCCGCGCAGCGTCTCCAGGCACCCGCCCTCCCGAGAGAAACGAGCAGTGCGATGTCACGGAACGTCACAGGAACCGAAGCGAGACGGCCCGCCCGGCGGCCGGGCGGCAACGGCGCCGCAGGGGCCGCGGTCGCGGCGGTGACCGCGGCGACCGTCGGTCTCGGCGTCCTGATGACCGGCCCGGCCTTCGCCGCCGGGGCGGGCCCGGCCGCGACGGGCGGCGCCCAGGCGCCGGTGGTGACCCGCGCCGGCCTGGACCCCTCGCTCGTCGCGGGCCGCGGAGCGAGTGTCGGCTTCGCCGAGCAGGAGGCGGAGAACGCGGCGACCAACGGTTCGGTGATCGGCCCGGACCGCACCGCGTACACCCTGCCGGCGGAGGCCTCCGGCCGTAAGGCGGTCAAGCTGACGCCGGGCCAGTACGTCGAGTTCACCCTGCCGAGCGCGGCCAACGCGCTCACCGTCCGGTACAGCATCCCGGACGCGCCGGGCGGCGGCGGCATCACCGCGCCGCTGGACGTCACCGTGAACGGCAAGAACCGCACCACGGCGACCCTCACCTCGCAGTACTCCTGGCTCTACAACCAGTACCCGTTCAGCAACGACCCGGGCGCCGGCCTGCTGCACCCCGACTGGTGGATCACCGAGTGCGGCTGCGTGCCCGCCGCCACCAACCCGGCCCCCGAGATCGCCAAGCCGTTCCGGCCGAACCACTTCTACGACGAGCAGCGCCTGCTGCTCGGCCAGAAGTACCGCGCGGGCGACAAGGTCCGGCTGACCGTCCCGGCGGGCAGCAACGCCGCGTGGACCGTCATCGACCTGGTCGACACCGAGCTGGTCGGCCTGCCGCACGTCGACCTGCTGGCGGCCGACGTGCTGGCGTTCGGCGCCGACCCGACCGGCCGGCGGGACTCCGCTGACGCGATCGACCGCGCGATCGCCTTCGCCCAGCGCAAGCACCTCAAGGTCTACATCCCGCCGGGCACCTACCAGGTGAACCGTCACATCGTCGTGGACGACGTGACGATCGAGGGCGCCGGCAGCTGGTACACGATCATCAAGGGCCACCAGGTCGACCTGGCCACCCCGGCGCCCGACGGGTCGGTCCACACCGGCGTCGGCTTCTACGGCAAGGACGCGGCGGCCGGCGGCAGCAGGAACGTCCACCTGTCCGGCTTCGCGATCGAGGGCGACGTCCGCGAGCGGATCGACACCGACCAGGTGAACGGCATCGGCGGGGCGCTCAGCGACTCCACCATCGACGGCCTGTACATCCACCACACCAAGGTGGGCCTCTGGTTCGACGGGCCGATGAAGAACCTGCGGATCACCCGCAACGTGATCGCCGACCAGATCGCCGACGGCCTCAACTTCCACACCGGCGTGACCGGTTCGCTGGTGCAGAACAACTTCGTCCGCAACTCCGGCGACGACGGCCTGGCCATGTGGTCCGAGAAGATCGCCGACGCGAACAACACCTTCGACCACAACACCGTCCAGACGCCGGTGCTGGCCAACGGCATCGCGATCTACGGCGGCACCGACAACACCGTCTCCGGCAACCTGATCGCCGACCCGGTCCGTGAGGGCAGCGCGATCCACGTCGGCTCCCGCTTCGGCGCCGAGGCCTTCACCGGGCGGCTGTCCATCACCGACAACACCACCGTCCGAGCGGGCACCTACGAGCTGAACTGGAACATCGGCCTCGGCGCGATCTGGTTCTCGGCCCTGGAGAAGAGCATCGACGCGGACATCCGGGTGACGGGTGACAACTTCCTCGACAACACCTACAACGCGATCATGCTGGTCGCCGACTGGCCGGTGAAGGACCAGTACTCCATCACCAACGTCCACTTCAAGGACATCAAGGTCGACGGCACCGGCACCTCGGTGGTCAGCGCCCGCGCGGCCGGCTCCGCGACCTTCGAGAACGTGGACGCCCGCAACGTCGGCGCGGTCGGCGTGAACAACTGCGGGACCTTCCACTTCACCCCCGCCGGTTCGGAGTTCGCGCTGAACGACCTCGGCGGCAACGACGGTGGCGGCACCACCGGCCCCTGGCTGGCCGGCTGGGAGCTGCCGAACACCATCACCTGCGACGACCGCCCGCCGGTGGTGGCGCCGCCGGCGCCGTCCGCCTGGTGAACCGCGGACGGTGACGCCCGCCCGGTGAGCCGGACGGTGGCCCCGGCCGGAACCGCAGCACGTGCCGTACCGCACCGCCACCGCGCGGCGCGGTACGGCACGGCCGCGTGCGCCCTGGCCGCGGCCGGCGGGTCGTCGACAGGTATCCTCCGACCGGCCCGGCCGCAGGGGTCGTCCCGCCCGGCCGCGCCCCTGCCCGCGACCGCGACCGGGACCGGGGCCGCTGATCCGCTGTCGGGAGTGCCCTCTAAGCTGCGCGGATGGTGTTCGACCGAATCAGTTTCCACCGCCCCGGCCGCAAGCCGATCCAGCCTGCTCGGCCGGCCCTGGCGGCCGAGTTCTCCCGCCTGGAGGCGGCCGTCGCCGCCGAGGACTCCGCGGCCTTCGAGGCCGCCTGCCGGGACCTCCAGCAGGCGATCGGCCGTGCCGAGCCCGCCGAACTCGGCGCGGCCGGGCCGAGGCTGGCGGCGATGCTGGCCACCGTGCCGCCGTGGCCGCGCGCGTACCTGGCCGTGATGACGGGTGCCTGCGTGGAGAACGGCGCCGATCCGGTCGCCTGCTCGGGGCCGATCCTGGCCGGCGTACGGGAGGCGCTGGAGGGGGCGCTCCGGTTCGCCGAGGCCTGGGAACGGGCAGCCGGCGAGGATGAGTTGCCGGAGCCGGAGGACGGCGCCGACCCGGACGTCGCGACCGAGCTGCTGCTCGACGGGGCGGACCCGGACGCGCCGGAGGCCCGGGAGGTCCGCCGTGCGGTCACCGCCTGGTGGACCCTGCACCTCTGGGAGATGGCCGCGGTGGCGGTGCTCTCGCACGCCGCCGTCCGCGGGGCCGCTGCCCGGTCCGGCACGACCGCCGACCTGCTGGCCCTCGCCGACCGATACGCCGAGGCCCACCACGAACTCAGGTGCCTGACCTACGCGGCGGCGACGCTCGACGAGGAGCCGCTGCTGGTGCTCGACCGGCCGTCCGGCACCGGATACCTGATGCGGATGAGCGGGGTGGTGGACAACTTCCAGCTGCACACCCTGCTGGCGCACGTCCTGATCGCCGGGCGGCACCTCGCGGGCGAGGCGCCGGAGCCGGCCGCGGTGGAGGCCTGCCGGGCCGCCGACCTGCCGCCGGAGCGGCGTCCGCACACCACGGGCTCGTTCAACCTGCTCGCCCCGGACGGCTCGTGGATCTGGAACGAGGGCACGCCGAGCGACATCCCGGTGGTGGACGGCGTCCGCACGCTCGTCCTGGACCCGCCGCCGTACCGGCGGAGCTGGCCGGCCGGCCGGTTCATCCCGGGCATCCCGGGCGACCTGGTGCTGGTCCGGGTGCTGACGGCCGCGGAGAGCGCCGCGGCGCTGGCGAAGGCGTCCCCGTCGGCGCGCTGACGGGGGGCGGCCCGCGACGGCCGCCGCGCGCGCCCGTCCCGTACCGGCATCGCCACCGCGGCCACCCTGGTCGGCCGGCTCCGCCCGTGGCCGAAGGGAGGGGGCCGGCCGGGCACGTGGTCGCCCGGGCCGGCCTCAGCGGCGCGGGCCGAGGTGGACGTCGAACGCGACCGTGCCGGGGTCGACGGCGGTGATGCCGCCGTCCACGGTGAGTACGGCGCCGTTGACGAGGCTCGACGCGGGCGAGAGCAGCCATCCGACGGCCTCGGCGACCTCGCGCGGTTCGCCGGGGCGGTGGACGGGTGTCAGGCCGGTCGCCTCCCGGTAGGCCTGCTCGGTGCCGCCGGGCAGCGCCTCCTCCTCGGCGAACCGGGCCATCCGGCGGTCGGCCATCTCGGTGCGGACCCAGCTCGGGCAGACGATGTTCGCGCGCAGCCCGCGGTGGCCGTAGTCGACCGCGAGGGAGCGGCAGAGCTGCAGCAGGGCGGCCTTGGAGGTGGCGTAGGCGGCGTTGCCGGTGCCGTTGCGCAGGGCGGAGACCGAGGCGACCGCGACCACCGCACCCCGGGACTCCAACAGGTGGGGCAGGGCGGCCTTCTGGAGCAGGAAGGGGCCGGTGACGTTGATCCGCATGACGGCCTCCCAGTCCTCCACCGAGAGGTCGCCGACGGCTCCGCCGCGTCCGATCCCGGCGTTGAGGACCAGCCCGTCCAGCCGTCCGAACCGGGCCACGGTGGACGCCACCAGGTCCGTCACGTCGGCGGGGTCGGCGGTGTCGGAGGGGTGGGCCACCGCGCCGGTCTCCTCGGCGACCAGGCGCAGCGGCTCGGGGCGCCGGCCGGAGACGACCACCTGGTGGCCCTGGGCGCGGAGCAGCCGGGCGGTGGCCGCGCCGATGCCCGTGCCGCCGCCGGTGACGATGACAACTCGCTGGTCGGACATGGGGTTCGAATCTCCGGTGCAGGCCTGGACGGACGATTCGATCATAGGCGCATGACGCTCCGTCAGCGGTGCCGGGTGCCGGGTGCTGGGTGCCGGGTGTCGGGTGTCGGGAGTCCGGTGCCGGCCCGCTCGCGGGCCTCAGATGCCGATCGCCCCGTCGATCCGCTCCCGGAGCAGGTCGGCGTGTCCGTTGTGCCGGGCGTACTCCTCGATCATGTGGATGAGCACCCAGCGCAGGGACACCGGCCCTCGCCAGGGGTTCACGCCGCCGATGTCCAGGTCGGGCGCGGCGGCGACGAACTCCTCGGCGAACGCCACCTCTTCGCGCCAGGCCTGCCAGGCTTCGGTGACGAGTGCCGGGTCGGGCGCGGCCCCGTCGAAGTCCTGGTCGGGGGCGGCCGGCGAGGAGAAGCGGGGTGGCGCGTCCTGCCCGGCCAGGGTCTGCCGGAACCAGCCGCGTTCCATGTCGGCGAGGTGCCGGACGAGTCCGAGCAGCGAGAGGGTGGAGGGTTCCACCGCCCGCCGGGCCAGTTGGCCGTCCAGGCCGGCGCACTTGAGTTCCAGGGTGGCCCGCTGGGCGCGCAGGAAGTCGAGCAGCATGGTGCGTTCGTCGACGGTGGCGGAGGTGCTGAAGCGGGCCTCCGACCGGGCGTCGGGGAAGAGTTCGGCGCGTCTGGAGACGGGGAGGGTGGCCATGGCGGCCATTGTGCCCCCGCCCCCGACCCCGCGCCCCGGGTTTCCGCGACGCGGGGACGCCGGTGGGCTCGGCCGCTCGGGCGGGTGGTTGGTGCCGGCGGCGGGCATGGCGCCCCGGCCGGGAGGCCGTTCACGGCCGCGCCGATGCGGCTGCTCCTCCCGTGGCCGGTGCGGCCCTCGCCCTCGCGGGTGAGTGAGCAGCACGGCTCGGCCAGGCCGGTGGCGAGCTTCTTCGACCGGGCGTACGGGGCGGCCGGCCCGGACTCGACCCGTCGCCCGGCCTACCGTCGGGCCCCGCCCGGCCGCGCCAGGGCCAGCCGGACCAGCGCCACGATCGCGCCCGGGGCCAGCAGGGCGGCGGTGAGCAGGGGCACCTGCCACCAGTTCTGGCCGTCGCTCGTCCAGCGGGCCCGCTGGGACGCGTCCTGGGCGTAGAAGAACATGATCACGACGGCGAGTGCCGAGAGCCCCACCAGGAGGCCCAGGAACAGCCGGCGCACCGGCCCGTGGCCCATCGGGAGCAGCGCGAGGACCAGCCAGAAGACCGGTACCAGCAGGGACACGCTCATCGGAGCCTCGTATTCTCTTGGCGTGCCGGGGTGTTGACGCTCAGACGGAGGTGTCCGGTGTCGGTGTACCCACGGCGGACACCGGCCATGCCGTCGCGTCCCGCCCACCCGGGCCGGTACCCCGCTGCTCGCACCCCGCTGCCCGCCCGGCCTGCGGCCCCGGCCCCGCCCGGGCGGCGGCCGCGCCGCCGTCAGTCGCGGAGGGCCGCGTCCAGCCGGTGGCGCAGCAGCTCAGCCCGGCTGCGGCCGGGGCCGCAGGCCGGCAGTTGCGCCAGGACGCCGCGGACGGCCGCCGGGGCGTGCTCGACCGCCCGGCTGATCTCCCGGTCGCCGACTGCGGTGTCGCCGCCGGCCGCGAGTTCGCTCGCGCGGGCGGTCTGCACCGCCGGGGCGAGCGCGTGGTTCGACTGGTGCGGGGTGGCCAGCGGGTGGATGTACGGGGTCGCCGCCGCGTAGCCGGCGGCCCGGGCGGCGGCGGTGGCGGCCGGCTCTCCGGCCTCGCGGGCGGCCGCCAGGGCCGCGTAGGCGAGGGGGCGCAGGGGGCCGCGCGGGATCTCGCCGCGTGCGTAGCGGCGGATGCCCTCGACGGCCTCGCGGGGGCGGGTGTCGGCGGGGGCCTTCGCCTCGAACAGGGGCAGTACCCGCTCGGCGCAGTCGGCGGCCCATGCGCCGAGCTGCCGCCGGTCCTCTTCGCTGATGGTCACCTGGTCCATGTCCACCCGGACATCCTGCCTGCCCCGGCCGCTCCCTGTCGCCGCTCTGCCGCTCTGCCGCCCTGTCCCCGCCCCGCCGCCCGCCCGGCCGCGTGTCCCCGGCGTCATCGCCGTCCGGCCGGGCCGGGCGAACGGCAGGCCGAGGCCGAGGATGACGGCGCGGGGCAGCCGGCTGCCGTCGAGCAGCGTTGCACGGCCAGGCCGCGCAACGTGTCGCCGGTGACGCCACGGACCGTCAGAGGTGTGACAGAGTCGTGGAGTTGTTCCCGTGACCACTGTTGCGCGCGTTGTACGAGGGGGAGTCATGACTCACGAGATCGTCGCCCGGGACGTCGCGATCGAGGCCGGCGCCGAGGCCCCGATGACCGCCTACCTGGCCCGGCCGGCGGTGCCGGCCGGTGCCGGCGGGTACCCGGCCGTGCTGGTCGGGTCGGAGCTGTGGGGGCTGACGGAGCAGGTGCGCGGCGTCGTGCGGCAGGTGGCGGCGCTCGGGTACGTGGCGATCGCGCCCAACCTTTACCACCGCTCGGGGGCGGAGACCGCCGGCGGGCTGGTGGAGAGCGACGAGAACCGGGCGCGGGGTTTCGAACTGCTCGGGCGGCTGACCCGGGACGGGGTGGAGGCCGATCTGCGGGCGGCGCTCGCTCACGTCCGGGAGGCGGAGGGGGCCGGCGGGAGGGCCGGGGTGCTCGGGTTCAGCCTCGGCGGGCACATCGCCTACTTCGCGGCCGGGCGGCTGGACCTCGCGGCGGCGGCGATCTTCTACCCGGGGTGGCTGCCCGACGCGGGCACGGCGCTGAGCCGCCCGGACCCGCTGCTGGACGCGGTGACCGATGCCCTCGCGGCGCGGGACGTCCGGGTGCTGATGCTCTTCGCGGAGCTGGACCACGTGATCGACGCGGAGCAGCGGGACCGGATCGGCGCCGCGCTGGCGGCCGCGGGGGTGCGGCACGAGCTGGTGGTGTACCCGGGGGCGCGGCACGCGTTCTTCTTCCCGGGCCGGGAGCCGTACGACAAGGCGGCCGCCGAGGCTTCCTGGCTGCGGGTGCGGGAGCTGTTCGCGGCCGAGCTGGGGTAGCGGGCCCGCCGGGCGGACGCCGTCCGGGCAGACGTCGGCCGGGGTGCGGATGCTCCGCACCCCGGTACCCGCGGTGTTCTCCTGCGGGGTCGGTCAGGGCCGCGCCTGGTACGGCAGCCGGGGCGCCGGGTCGGTGGCTTCGATGATGCTGACCCCGCGGGGCCGCGGTGTCCGCGGGCTGTTGTCACGGCGGGGCAGTTCGATGACCTTGGTGCCGGCGCCGGCGAGGAAGTCGGCGACGGAGTCGGCGGTGCGCTCGTCGAGCGAGAAGACCCAGCGGCCGGGGACCAGAACGGTGTCGATGAGTTCGACGGAGGCCAGCGAGAGCAGCAGCCGCAGTTGGGGCTGGACGCCCCGGCAGGAGACTCCGTTGTCCAGGAACTGTCGTGGGGTGCCCAGACCGAGCCGGCGGGCGTGGTCCTCCAGCGCTTGCGCGTGGGCCTGCATCTGCCAGTCGTCGTACGGGTAGCAGCGCAGGTACGCCGCGGTTCTGACCCGGCTGGTGGGTTTGATCGTCATCGTCGCTCCTCGTCGAGCGGGCTGGTCCCAGGTGGTGGCCCAGTGGTGACCTCCTCTGGTGTCGGCAGGGATTCCGGTCGGCTGCCGCAGGGCGTGCTGTCACGAGGAGGCGATGGGTGCGCGGGCCCGGCGGGGCTGCGCGGGGGAGTGGTCCGGGCCGGTGCGGGGTGGCCGCCGGCACGGCGGTGTGCGCGGGCCGGACGCTGACGAGGGGAGCCGCGGTCGGCGGCGGGGTCGGCGGCGCTGGGCGGGGCGTCCGGGTGGGGGACGTCTCGCCGACGGGGTCGGCCTCGGGGGAGGGACGCGGGCCGGCCGGTGTCGGCCATGTCCGTAAACCTCCCGGTTCGCGTCTCATGGTGACCCAGGCCGTCCGTGCATGTCTAGACCAACTTTCCTCAAGATCGGCTACTGCCCGTAACCGGAACGGGGTGGCCGGCGGCCGGTCGGGACGCCCCGTGACCGTTCGGTCACGGGCGTGGCGGATGCCGTCCGCCTTCGGATCGACCCGGGCCACCCCCAGGCTCGAAGGCGTGCCGGAACAGCGGCGGCCTGGGCACGCTGTTCGGCCCGGTGTCCTGGGCCGACCGCGCGAGCCGGCTGAGGCCGACCTCGACCGCGCACGGCTCGCCGGACTCCGGCCGCACCCGGGGCTCCCCGTACGCCGTGGCCCCGACGGCCCGCCCGGACGAGGGTCGATCTGGGCGTACGGCGCGCGCCGCCCCGTGGTGGCGCGCCCCCGGCCGGCGACGTGGACGTCGAGGTGCGCGGTCACCGCCGCCCGGCGTCGCCCTCGCGCGCTCCCGCGGCCGGGCTCGGGCGGCCGGTTCTCACGAGCCGCCGCCGGTCGAGCCGCCGCCGCCGACGCCCGACCACGGCGTGGGCTGCACGCGGCGTTGGACGACCAGGTCCACCGGGACGGCGGCGGGGGCGAGGATCCCCTGCAGCTCCCGGTGCAGTGCGGTGGTGTCGGTCGTCCACCGGGACAGCGGCGCGGGCCGGATCCGGTGGTCGTTCTTCAGCAGCACACGCAGGGTGATCTTGACGGAAACGATCTTCCCGTCCCTCTTGTGCGACTCCGTGATGATGTGGTCGATCCAGATCTGCCGTACCTCGGAGAGCGGTCGCGGCCGGTCGGCGCGGGCGCCCCGGACGACGGTCAGGGTGTCCGGGGCGGCGGCGGGGGAGAACCGCAGCCGGTTGACGTCCCGGAAGGCCCCGTACACGATCACGAAGGTGTTGACGACGAGCCCCAGCACGGCGGCGATCCCGACCCCGGCCCAGATCCGTTCGGCCTCCAGGTCGAGGATCACCGCCGCGCCCATGCAGACCGGGAAGCCGTAGAAGGCGCCGGCCACCAGCGACGCGAGGACGTCCCCGGGCCAGCGCCTGGCGGCGAAGGCGAGCGGTCCGACTCCCTCGCGAAGCACCACGTCGACCACGTCGGGGTTCGAACGGTCCACCCGTACGCTGCTCATGACGCAACGTTAGGGCCGGGTCACCGGTTCTGGAAGGGCGCGTGCGTCGAAGGGCCGCCGGTCCTCGTCGCCGGTGGCCTGTGCGGGAGCGGGCCGAGGGGCGCCCCGCCGGTGGTGGAGGGGGACGCCCCCGAGGGGTGGAGCGGGCCGTCAGCCTAGCGGCAGCCGGCGCAGGAACACGTCGTAGTGGCCGTCGGTGTCCTGGGGGACGAGGGTGCCGTCGTCGGAGCTGAACAGGACGGCCGTCCCGAGGGCGTCGATCACCGCGCCGGAGGAGGATCCGGTGGACTGGGCGCCGTCCGCGGCGACGCTGACCCGCTCGACCCGCCCCGTCCGGAGGTCGCGCCGGAAGACGTCCTGGGCCTGGTTGGTGTCCCCGGGGACGAGGCCGGTCGCGTCGGAGGAGAAGTAGACCCGCCGGCCGTCGGCCGAGATGACGCCGTCCCAGGACATCCCGTCACCCTGGGTGCCGTCGGCCGCCGCACTGACCAGCCGGTTCCGGCCGGTGGCCAGGTCGTGGACGAAGACGTCGATCTGGCGGTTGGTGTCGCCGGGGACCACGGTCTCGGAGTTGCTGCTGAACACCACGTAGCGGCCGTCCGCGCTGAGCGATCCGGTGTTGGCCCAGACGAGTTCGCCGGCCGCGTCGACGCTGCCGCCGACGGTGCGCCCGGCCCGCAGGTCGCGGACGTAGTAGGGGTAGACCCGGGGCTTGTCGATCTGCGGGCCCGCCCGGCCCGCGAGGGCCTCGGCCCGGACCGGCGCCCCGGGGAGCAGGTTGCCCGCCCGGGAGGTGAAGCCGACCTTGCTGCCGTCCGCCGAGAGGACCGGATGGGTGGAGGCGCTGTCGGCCTCGGCGCCGTCCGCTCCGACGGTGGCCCTGGTGGTGGTTCCGGTCCACCGGTCGACGACGAAGATGTCCGCCGCGTTGTTGGTGTCCCCGGGCACCAGGTCGCTGCGCCCGGAGGCGAAGGCCACGTAGCGGCCGTCCCAGCTGATCGAGGGCATGTCCGAGCCGCCGGGCTGCTGCTGGGCCGGGTCTCCGGTGGTGAGCCGCTCGGTGCGGCCGGTCTGCCGGTCCCGGACGAAGATGTCCTCGGCGCCGTTGGTGTCGCCCGGTACCAGGTTGTCGGAGGACGAGGCGAAGGCGATGTACCGGCCGTCGGCGCTGGCGACGCCGCTGGAGGAGAAGGCGTTGCCCTGCACGCCGCCCGTGCCCACGCTGACCCGCTCGGTGCGTCCGTTGCGCAGGTCCCGGACGAACACGTCGTAGAAGCCGTTGGTGTCCCCCGGCACCAGGTTGTCGGCCTCCGAGCTGAACACGGCGAAGCGGCCGTCCGCGCTGAGCGACTCGCCGTACGCCTGGGCGTTCGCGCGGGCGCCGCCCGGGCCGACGCTGACCTGTTCGGTGCGGGCCGGTCCGCCGGCCGCCCCGGCCGGTGTCACCGTCGCCGCCAGGGCGACCGTCGCGACCGCCACGGCGCCGCGGATGGCCAGGCGCCTGGTCCGTCCTGTTCCGTTCATCGTGCCCTCCCCTAGGTGGAGCTCCCCCCGACGGGCGTGGGCCGGAGCAGGCCGTTGCCCACCGATGACGAGCCGTCCCCTCGGCCGCCTGATCGGCCTCGGCTCACGTCCAGCTTCGCCGCAACTCCCGATCCCCGCAGGGGATTTCGAAAGTCCGACCGAAGTGCCGGGGGTGCTCGGCCGGCGCGGCGCCCGGGACGGTGTGCGTGCTCGGCCCCGACCGCTCCCGTACGGCCGGGCCCGCCCGGGCCACGGCGGCCGCCGCCCGGAGCCCCGGGGGCACGCGCGGCGATCGCTCCGGCCGGGGTGCGCGTGAGGGGTCCGGCTACGCCGCTCCGCCCACGGCCAGCGCGGTCCGTGCCAGCCCGCGCAGCCAGGCGTGGGCCTGGTCGGTGTCGTAGCGCTGATGCCACGACAGGTACACCGGCGCCGATGGCAGGTCGAGCGGGAGCCGGAGTACGGCCAGGCCCAGGTCGGCGGCCGCGGACCTGGTGGTGGCCTCGGGGACGCTGATCAGGAGATCGGAGCCGCGCGCGAACTCGAGCGCGGCCGCCTCCGTCGGCGCGGTCGCCACCACACGGCGGGTGAGGCCGAGCGCTGCGAGGGCTTCGTCGAGGGCGTTGCTCAGGTTTCCGCGTCGCGAGACGGTGACGTGCTCGGCGGCGGCGTACTGCTCGGCGGTGACGGTCCGGACGCGGGTGAGGGGGTGCCCCTGCCGCACGACCACGACGACGCGGGTCCCGCCCAGGTTCTCGGTACGGATGTCCGGTGCGCTCGGGCGGTTGGCGTTCGCCTCCAGGTCGACCTCGCCGCGTCGCAGGTCGGGGGTGTCCACGTTCGATTCCGCGACGAAGCGCAGCCGCACGCCCGGCGCCTGTCCGCGCACGGCCGCGAGCAGGGCGGGACCGCTCAGGGCGACCAGGGAGTCGTGCCAGCGGAGGGTGAAGGTGCGCTCCAGCGTCGCCAGATCGAGTTCACGGCTCGGCGCCAGCACTCCCTGGACCTCGTGCAGCAGCTCGTGCACCTGCTGCCGGACGGCGATCGCGTACGGCGTCGGGGTCATCGTGCGGCCGGTGCGCACCAGGATCTGATCCCCGGTCGTGCGCCTGATCCGGCCGAGACTGCGGCTCATCGCGGGGGCGGTGACGTGCAGTCGCGCGGCCGCCCCGGCCACGCTTCCCTCTTCCAGCAGCGCGTCGAGCGCGGCGAGCAGGTTCAAATCCAATTGCATATGAGTAATCCTATCCGTGCTTGACATGCATTTGAAGTTAACGGTGGGGCTCTATACCTTCGAGGGGAAGGCGCAAGACGGAATGCGCACCCGGCCCCGAGTGGCCGATCACCCCATCCTCGCAAGGGAGTTCCACCATGTCCGAAGCCCTTCAGGCCACTGATGTCGCCGCCGTTGACGCCGACCTGCTCGACCGGACCGTGATCGCCGTGCGCGCGGCCGGCACGGCGCTGCGCGAGCGCTTCGGCGAGGTGGTGGACTACCGGACCCGCGAGGAGCTGATGCGTGCGCTCGCCGCCAACGACGACGCGGCCCTCGACATCCTGCGCCCCGGCCTCACCCGCCTGCGCCCGCAGGCCGGCTGGGTGGAGGAGGAGCTGGACGGCGGGGCGCTGCCGCCCGGCGAGTGGTGGGTGGTGGATCCGGCCGAAGGCAACGTCAACCACCTGCACGCCCTGCCGGAGTGGGCGGTGACCGCCACCCTGGTGCGCGACAACCGGCCGGTGCTGACCGTGGTCCACCTGCCGTTGACCGGAGAGACCTACACCGCGCTCGCCGGCGCGGGCGCCCACCTCGACGGCCGGCCGCTGCAGGTCTCCCGGACGGCGGACCTCGGCCTGAGCATCGTGGCCACGAGCCAGGCCCGGCCGGACGAGGACGAGGAGGTCGTGCGGCGGGTCGGCTCCTCGATCACCGCCATGCTCTTCGACGCGCTCGTCGTGCGCACCGCCGTGCCCGCGACCCTGCACCTGGTGAACGTGGCCGCCGGACGGACTGACGCCTTCTGGCAGTTCGCCGGCGCCCGCGCCGACCTGCTGCCCGGGGCGCTGCTCGTCACCGAGGCCGGCGGACGGATCTCCGACGCCGAGGGCCGCCCCTGGACCCCGCAGAGCGGGAGCTTCCTGGCGGCCGCGCCGGGCGTCCACGCCGAGGCCGTCGCCACGCTCTCACGCTGACCGCGCACCACACCTGTACCTGTACCCACGGAAGGACCGGATCACCATGACCACCATCGCAGTTCTCGGAAACGGCCGCGTCGGCGGCAACCTGGCCACGGCCCTGACCCGGGCAGGGCACGAAGTGACGGTGGCGGACCGCACGCCGGGTGCCGCCGCCGACGCCGCCCGGACCGCCCGAATCGTCATCAACGCCACCCCGGGCGCCGGCTCGCTGGAGCGGCTCGCGGCCCTGCGCGAGGAACTGCGCGGGAAGATCCTCGTCGACGTCTCCAACGCCACCGTCGACGGACCGGACGGACTGCCCGCCGACCTGATCTACCCCGGCTCCAGCCTCGCCGAGCAACTCCAGGAGGCGCTCCCCGACACGCGCGTCGTCAAGACCCTCAACACCATGCTCTTCCCGGTGATGACCGCGCCGGCCATGCTCACCCGGGCACCCGACGCGTTCCTCTCCGGCGAGGACCCGCAGGCCAAGCAGGCCGTCCGCGACCTGCTCGCCGACCTCGGCTGGCGCGAGGAGTGGATCACCGATCTCGGCGGGATCCGGACCGCCCGCGCGACGGAGGCCGCGATACTGTTCGTGCCGCATGTGATCCGGTCCGGCGGATTCGCGCCCTTCGCGATCTCGGTCGCCCGCTGATCCGCCCACAGCGCACCGCCCTGGGCGGGCCCACGTCTTGAGCGGATACGGCAGCGTGGTCGGAAACGGGCCAGGGGTCGGTCGCCGGTTGCCGGCCCGCCCCGACGCCCCCGAAGTGCGTTCGGATCCCGGGGGCTCGAACGGTCGGTGGCCTACAGCGGGGAACTCGCCGTTGCTGACGCCGGTGACGAGGGACTGCCGGGCCCGGAGGCCCGGCAGTCCCTCGTCAGCGATGCTGCCGGTTGCCGGCTCGGGTCAGAGCCAGCCCTTGTGGGCGGCCTTGATGCCCGCTTCGAAGCGGCTGCTGGCGCCCAGGCGTTCCATGATCGAGGACATGTGGCGCCCGACCGTGCGCGAGGAGATGCCGAGGCGCTGGCCCGCGGCGTCGTCGGTGAGGCCGGAGCTGAGCAGGCGCAGGAGATCGCGCTCGGTGGGTGTGAGGCTGGTCCGCGGGTCTTCCGGGCGGGCGGCGCCGAGCGGGACGGCCGTGTTCCAGGCCTGCTCGAAGAGGTCGAGCAGGGCGGCGAGGATGCCGGGTTCGGTGACGTACAAGGCGCCCTTGCGGTTGTCGGCGGGGTCGATGGGGACGAGGGCCTGGGTGCGGTCGACGAGCACCAGTCGCTGGGGTATCGCCGGGACGGTGCGGACCTCGCTGCCCTGACTGAGCAGCCAATGGGCGTAGTTGGCGACGTGGGGCTGGTTGCGGGTGGCGTCCTGGTAGAGGGTGCGCATGGTGATGCCGCGCCCGAGCGCCTCGGTGTCGGCCGGACGGCTGGCGACGAGGTCCTCGGGGCGCTGGTTGCCCGGCTGGCTGCTGAGGATCTCGGTGGTGGCGGAGTGGCCCATCCGTTCGAGGCGGCTGTGGATGGCGTCCATGCCGAGGAGGCGCTCGCCGTGGGTCGTCCGCTGCTCGGCGCGCTCGGCGACCATGCGGGTGACGGCGGCCCGGGACGATGCCAGCTGGGCCTGGCGGGCCGCGAGGTCGGCCTCCTGGCTCGCGAGGATGCCGGCCAGGCCGATCTCGGGACTGACGGCGCGCATCCGGCCGGGCCGTTCGGCGGAGACGCGGATGAGTGTGAGTCGGGACAACTCGTCGAGGTGGTCGTGTACTTGGGCAGGTGTCAGACCGCAGTGGGTGGCGATGTCGTCCACGTCGTAGCCGGGGTGGTCGAGCATCGCCCGGTACACCCCCGTGGCCGCAGCGGTCAGTCCCAGTACCTCTAGCATTCGTCCCCCTGGTCAGCAGCCCTGTCGGGCGTTCGAGCGTCTCGCCGTATCCAAACAGGTCTTCGACGCTGCGCTCAAGATCTATTCGGCTCGTTCGTGCGTTCTCGCACCATGTGTGAGGGATTCCGCCCCAGGTCGCACGGCCAACGGGCGTGGCGCTCACTTGTCATGCCCGCATCATCGTGTCCCCTTCCGGACAGTCCGGTTGGCGACAGCCGGAACGTCTTCCGGCGCCGCCGGCGAACGGGAAAGCTGTTCATTGCCGCCAGGGAGACAGCCCGGGAGGCGACCGGAGGAAGCGCCAACCGCGGGGCGCTCCGCCGGGATCCGACAGCCACGCCACCTGAACCGAAGGAGTCCCACCATGTTCCGCATCCGTATCGCCCAGGCCGCCGCGGTCGCCGCCGTCGCCCTCACCGCCATCGTCTCGGTGCCCGCCGCCGCCATGGCCGCGACCCCGGTCGGCGCTCCCGCTCCGACGGTGTCCCAGGAGAGCCTCGGCTGGGGCGGATGAGCCGGACATGGAGATCGTCTACGCCAGCCTGATCCACCGGCAGTCCGGCGAAGCCGTCCCGCCCGGTGAAGGGGCCGAGGTCGTGGACGTCCTGTGGGCCCATGCGCGGTCCGGCGACGGACTCCAGCACGTCAGCGCGAGCCCCGAGCCCGGACGCGTCGACCTGCTGCTCTACCTGACCCAGGGCGCTTGCGATGCCCCCGATGCCGTCCGGCGGGCCCACGCCCTGATCGCCCGGAGCCACCGGATCTCACCCTGGCTCAACGGGCGCTACCTGCCCCCCGAGCCGCTCGCAGCGCCGGAGAGCACCGCCGCCTGCTGAACGGCCCGCCGCCCCCGGCCGGCCCCCGGTCCGCGCCCGTTCCGCCGCCCGTCCCGACCTGCCCGAGTCTCGCGCCGCCCCTCCCTGGCCGAGCGCCCGGCCCGGGACGCGCTCGCCGCGAACGGCGCCGACCCGCGCCCCACCCGCTCGACGCCGACCCATGTGCCACCCGTCCTCGCGCCGCCTCCTGCGCGCGTCCCGTGCGCCACCGTCACCAAGGGATCATCATGTACATGTCTTTCCGCAAGGCCACTGCTGCCGGTGCCGCCGCCCTGCTGCTCGGCTCCGGCCTGGGCCTGCTGTCCGCACCGGCGGCGCAGGCGGTCACCGGCAGCGACATCGCCGGTACCGCGAGCAGCCAGCTCGACAGGAACGCCTGCGGCAACGGTGGTGCCGGCTACTACGTGTCCGGCACCGGGCAGCACTCCAGTTGCTACGGCGGTACCACCGCCCATGCCTGGTGCGCCGACTTCGCCGGCTGGGTCTGGGCGCAGAACGGCGTGAAGAACCTGGGCGTGCTGAACGACCTCGCCAACAGCTTCCAGACCTATGCGAACAACAACCAGGGGGGCCTGTCCTCCACCCCGCACGTCGGCGACGCGGTGTTCTTCCACCCGGGCGGCTACAGTTCCTCGTTCACCGATTACGACCACGTCGCCATCGTGACCGCGGTCAACGGCAACGGGACGATCGACTACGTCGGCGGCAACCAGGGTGGAGCGCCCGGCGCGGTGACCCGGAACCCGGGCATGCCGGCGACGGTGGGCGCCTATGAATGGTCGGTGAAGGGCACCGCCGTCCATCTCGCGGGTTACGCCAGCCCGGTGCTGAGCAACTCCGCGCCGACCGCGCCCAACACCAAGCCGGCGCTGGGCAACAAGGGTTCGATCATCGCTTCGGACGGCAATCAGGTGACGTTCACCCGTGACGCGGGTTCGGGGCACGTGCAGATCACGTACCTGCCGGTGGGCGGTGGCTGGGCGACGGCGGACCTGACGGCGATGACGGGTGGTGCTGCGGCGGGCGGTGGTGCTCCGGCGGCGTTCCTGCAGGGCAACGGGACGCTGGGTGTGATCACCGCCGACGCGGCGAACGGGCACCTGCGGGTCACCTACCAGCCCTCGGGCGGTGGTTGGCAGACCACGGACCTGACCAGCAGCTTCGGCGCGCCGGTCAGCGACGGTGACGTCAGCACCCAGATCGACGGTTCGGGCACCCTGTCGGTGTTCACCCGCAACTCCTCCAACGGTCACCCGAACCTGACCTACCTGCCGACGAGTGGTGGCTGGCAGAACTTCGACCTGACCGACAACGTCGGGACGCCGGTTTCGGGTGGTGGTGCTCCGGCGGCGTTCCTGCAGGGCAACGGGACGCTGGGTGTGGTCACTGCGGACGCGGCCAACGGGCACCTGCGGCTCACCTACAAGCCGTCCGGCAGCGGGTGGCAGACCAGTGACCTGACCAGCAGCTTCGGTGCGCCGGTCAGCGACGGGCAGGTCGGCGCGATCGTCGACGGCTCCGGCACCCTGTCGATCTTCAGCCGCAACTCCTCCAACGGTCACCCGAACCTGACCTACCTGCCGACGAGCGGTGGCTGGCAGAACTTCGACCTGACGAACAGCGTCGGCACCCCGGTCTCCGGCGGCGGCGCCCCGGCACCGTTCCTGCAGAGCAACGGCACCCTCGGTGTCGTCACCGCCGACGCGGCCAACGGGCACCTGCGCATCACCTACAAGCCCACCGGCAGCGGATGGCAGACCAGCGACCTCACCAGCAGCTTCGGCGCCGCCACCTCGGACGGCAACGTCAGCTCGGTGATCGCGGGTGACGGAACCCTCTCCCTCTACAGCCGCAACGCCGGCAACGGCCACCTCAACCTGGCCTACCTCCCGGCCAGCGGCGCCTGGGGCACCACCGACATGGCCTACCAGGCAGGCACCCCGTCCCTCGGCTGACCCTCCACCGCCACTCCCGGGCCGGAGCCCCCAGGGGCTCCGGCCCGCGCCCTGCTCATCCACACCTCGCCAAGGAAACGACCATGCCGAGCAACAGGACCCCCCGTCGTGCCGTCGCGACGGCCACCGCCGCCGTTGCCCTCGCCCTCACCGCGTCCGCCTTCGGGGCGGCCCCGGCGAGCGCCGCCTCCGTCGCCACCTGGGAGAAGGTGGCGCGCTGCGAGAGCAGTGGGATCTGGGACACCGTCAGCAGCAACGGCCTCTACTACGGCGGCCTGCAGATCAACCTGCACAACTGGGTCTACTACGGCGGTACCGCCTACGCGTCCCGCCCGGACCTGGCCACCGAGCAGCAGCAGATCCTGATCGCCGAGAAGATCCTCGCCGACCAGGGCGCCGGCGCCTGGAGCTGCGCTCCCGGGACGGGGCTTGCCACCGACCACCAGAACCCCTACCCGGCGGCGCCCCCGCCGCCGCCCGCTCCGGCGAAGCCGGCGGTCGGCAACAAGGGTTCGATCATCGCTTCGGACGGCAATCAGGTGACGTTCACCCGTGACGCGGGTTCGGGGCACGTGCAGATCACGTACCTGCCGGTGGGCGGTGGCTGGGCGACGGCGGACCTGTCGGCGATGACGGGTGGTGCTGCGGCGGGCGGTGGTGCTCCGGCGGCGTTCCTGCAGGGCAACGGGACGCTGGGTGTGATCACCGCCGACGCGGCGAACGGGCACCTGCGGGTCACCTACCAGCCCTCGGGCGGTGGTTGGCAGACCACGGACCTGACCAGCAGCTTCGGCGCGCCGGTCAGCGACGGTGACGTCAGCACCCAGATCGACGGTTCGGGCACCCTGTCGGTGTTCACCCGCAACTCCTCCAACGGTCACCCGAACCTGACCTACCTGCCGACGAGTGGTGGCTGGCAGAACTTCGACCTGACGAACAACGTCGGGACGCCGGTTTCGGGTGGTGGTGCTCCGGCGGCGTTCCTGCAGGGCAACGGGACGCTGGGTGTGGTCACTGCGGACGCGGCCAACGGGCACCTGCGGCTCACCTACAAGCCGTCCGGCAGCGGGTGGCAGACCAGTGACCTGACCAGCAGCTTCGGTGCGCCGGTCAGCGACGGGCAGGTCGGCGCGATCGTCGACGGCTCCGGCACCCTGTCGATCTTCAGCCGCAACTCCTCCAACGGTCACCCGAACCTGACCTACCTGCCGACGAGTGGTGGCTGGCAGAACTTCGACCTGACGAACAGCGTCGGCACCCCGGTCTCCGGTGGTGGTGCTCCGGCACCGTTCCTGCAGAGCAACGGGACGCTGGGTGTGGTGACGGCGGACGCGGCCAACGGGCACCTGCGCATCACCTACAAGCCGTCCGGCAGCGGGTGGCAGACCAGCGACCTCACCAGCAGCTTCGGCGCCGCCACCTCGGACGGCAACGTCAGCTCGGTGATCGCGGGTGACGGAACCCTCTCGATCTACAGCCGCAACGCCGGTAACGGCCACCTCCAGCTGACGTACCTCCCGGCCGGCGGCGCCTGGGGCACCACCGACATGGCCTACCAGGCAGGCACCCCGTCCCTCGGCTGAAACGGATTTGCAGGTAGCCGGCCTGGCGAGGAGCCAGGTCGGCGTACTTGTGCCGGCGGGGCGGGCGGCAGCACAGCTCACCCGCCATCACGACGGTGGGACGCTGGTCCGGCCGTTCAGCGGTCGAGGGCGGGGAACTCGCCGTTGCTGACGCCGGTGACGAAGGACTGCCAGGCTTCGGGGCGGAACAGCAGGGCGGGACCCTGGGGGTCCTTGGAGTCACGGACGGGGACCACGCCGGGGACGTTGTCGGCGACCTCGATGCAGTTACCGGCCTCAGGTCCGCTGTAACTTGCCTTGCGCCAGGAGGCCTTGGAGAAGTCGATGGTGGTGGAGTCCATGTTGAGCAGTCCTTCCATCACACTGCGGATCAGGCGTGCACTGTCCTGGGGCGAAAGGGCCTCCGCCCGCAGCTGATCATAGCGTTGGCGCCATTCCCGAACCTTCTGTGGATCTTCCAGGAATCGTCCGTGCGCCAGGCTCTCAGAGTAGGCACGTACCGCACCGCCGGGCGAGGTGAGGAGGATGACGGAGGTACTGAAACGAAGGCGCTCACCGAGGGAGAAGGGCGCCACTTGGATGGTGATGTTCGGGCGGCGCCCCATTCGCAGAAGATGCCGAAGTTGATCGCGCATCACCTGAGGCCCGCCCACCGTAAGGCGCAGAGCGGTCTCCGAGAGGATCACGGTGAGCAGTGGCGCGTCCGGCCCGGTGAGTCGGTGCTGGCGCGCGAGGCGGGCAACTACTCGCTCCTCGATCAGCTGAGGGTCATGTGCAGCGTCGCCGACGGTGAAGAGCGCTCGCGCGTATGCCTCGGTCTGCAGCAAACCGGAGATCCATGAGGTTTGGAACTCGTGGATGCTCGTTGCTTTTGCCTCGATAAGCACAAACCTCTTGAACCAATCCGGATGGTCCACCTGCACGTACCAGTCGACCTCCTCCCAGATCTCCAGCAGTTCCCCACCGGTCTCCAGAATGCGGTCACAGGCCGTCACCAAGTCGTGCTGCGGTACCCGGCTGCCGTTCTCGATCCGGGTGAGGTGCGGGCGGCTGCAGGGGATCTGGCGGGCCAGCTCACCCTGCGACATTCCGCGGGCCTCGCGGGTCCGCCGGAGGAGCGTTCCGAACAGGGCGGCGGCACTGGATCGCAGGTGGGGTCCGCTGGGCGGTACACGGGTCATGGTGGGTCCCCAGGTGTCAGAGAGGCCGGTGGAACCGGCTGATCCCTCGTCACGGTAGCTCCAGCGGACGATGCTTGGTGGCAGAACGAGTCAGCTTGCTCGCTCTGCGTGACTCCGCGCGCCCGGTCTCTCCGCCGTGCGCCGGATCACGCCCCCGACCAGGACTTTTCGCTCCCTCGGAGGTGGCTGCGCCATGCCCGGAACCCTCGACAGACCATCACCCGCCGTAACGGTCGACTTCGCCGCCCGGCTGCCCCGGCACCGCCGCTCGGCCGGCGTCGCCCGCCGGTTGCTCCGGACCTTCCTGGCCGGCCTGGACGGCGCGGAACAGCTGCTGGAAATGGGGGAGTTGCTCGTCGGGGAGCTGGTGGCGAACGCCGTCGAGCACGCCCGGGGCCCGTCCGGACGGCTGGTGGAGGTCCGGTACGCGGTGAGCGCCGGGCGGCTGCGGATCGAGGTGCACGACGCGGGCAACGAGCTGCCGGAGGTGCGCGAGCCGGCGCCGGAGGATGAGTCCGGGCGGGGGCTGTGGCTGGTCCGGGAGCTCGCCTCCGCGTGGGGGTGCTGCCCGCGCGAGGGCGGGGCCGGCAAGTGTGTCTGGGCGGTGGTCGGGCCGGTGGCCCCCGCCGGCGGGGGCCACCCCGGGCGGGCCTCGACGGACCTCCCCGGTCAGGTCGCGACGGGCCAGGAGGCGGTCGCGTGAGCAGGCGTGGACCGGCGGCGCTCTGGGCGGCCGTCCTGCGGGCCCACGAGGAAGGGCGGCCACGGACCCTGAAGGAGGTGATCGGCCCCGTCCGGGCCTACCTGCTCTGGGCGTTGGACGCCGACCGGCCGTTCGAGGGCGCGACGGTCTTCGCGGGCGAGATCGCCCAGGCGGGCCGGGCCGCCGTCCGCGTCCGGGTGGAACTGGTCGCCGTCGAGCCGGGCGGCCGGGTGGCGGGCGGACCTTCCGGCCGCCCGCTGGGCCCGGGAGAGCCAGGGCCGCCCTCTTGCGCGAACTCCGGGGCTACGGACTGATCGTGCCGTTCAGATCCATGTCGAAGGCGCCGTTGGTCTTGCCGCCGACATCGAGGTGCTTGATCCAGTGCTTGGACAGCTCGTGCAGGTTCTTGTGCTGCACCTCCCAGGGCATCGAGTGGCCGGCGCACTTCACCGTGATCAGCAGCTTGTGGGGCCCGGTGACGGCCTTGTAGAGCGCGGGGACGTGGAAGTCGAGCGCGGGAAGGGCGGGGGTGGGCGGTGTCGTGTTGGCGGTCCGGTCGAACTCGCCGTGCACGATGAGTACGGGGACGCTGCCGCCCAGGATTCCGCCCTGGCCCGCGGTCGTGTTGTTCCAGCCCCACGACACGAAGTTGCGGTACCGGCTCGCGCCCACGGGCTTTCCGGTCGACGGGTCGATCTTGCCCCAGGTGCGGCCGATCGGGTCGTTCTCCATCAGGGCGTCCCACACGACGTCGACCATGCCGGGTTCGCGCTGGGTCGCACAGTGCACCTCGTTGGCCCAGGCCTGGTCCAGGCCCGGGTGCGTCAGCACGTGGGTGGGGAAACCCGGGGCCGGCAGGACCGGCGGGTTCGCGGGGCCGGCCGGCGGGAAGATCGGTGCGAGCAGGAAGAGGCTCTCCACCTTCCCCGGATTCTTGACCGCGTACGGCCCCATGGCGAACGCGGCCGCCGACCATCCGATGAAGGCGACCTTGGAGACGTTGTGCAAGGTCCGGATGTACTCGACCACGGTACTGAGCTCGTCCTGGTCGCTCTGGGAGTTGGTCAGGACGTAGGGGTAGCTGGGGGAGCGCGGGACGTCCGATGCCTGCAGCGGGGGAACGACGGCGCCCTGCTGTTTGGGGTTGACGTTGCACGGGTCCTCCATCCGGGGGCGGGGCGACCGGCCCGAGCCCTGGAGGTCCATCATGAAGACGTCGTAACCGGCCTGGGCCAGTGCCTCGGCCCAGCCGTACGAGGTGTGCTGGAGGTCGTAACCGGCCAGCGCCGGCACGCTCCTGCCGTGCAGCATCAGGACGACCTTGCGGGCCGCCGGGGGGCCGTTGGGCGTGCCGTCGCGCTCACGGACGAAGAGTTCGACGTGTTCGCCCTTGTTGGCGGGGACGGTCGAGGTGTGGGGGACGAGATGATCCGTCTTGATGACAGCCATGGAGATCCTTTCGGGCAGTCCGATCGTGGGCGAAGGACTACTTCGGCCCAGGGTCGGTGAGGCGGACGCCCGGCGCCACCGGAGATCGGCCGCCCGGCGCCGGCCGGCGTCGCGGACCCCGCCCCTGCCCCCGCCCGCCGCCCCTGCCCCCGCGCGTCGGCCTGGATCATCGTCCGGGGGCGCGAATTGATCTTCAGGTGTGCGTGGGCGACCGGGACGAGGCGTGCAGCAGCAGGTCGCGCAGGGCGACGGCGGTGTCGGAGGGCTCGGCGGCGGTGAGGACCACCTGGTCGGCGGTGGTCGAAGGACCGACCAGGGGGATCACCCGCAGGCCGGGCGGCTCGTGGTCGAGGGCGGACTCGACGGTGATGCCGATGCCCGCTCCCGCGGCGACGTGCGCGGCGACGGCGTGCACGTCGCCGGCGGTCCGGATGATGCGCAGGTCCGCCCCGCCGATCCGGAAGGCGGACAGGAGGCGGTCGCAGAGGCCGCTGTTGATCTGGTGCGGCCAGGTCAGCAGGTCGCTGCCGGAGAGTTCGGACGCGCTCAGCTCGGCGTGCCCGGACAGGCGGTGGGTCGCGGGCACCAGCGCCATGAACCGCTCGGTGGACAGCACCCGCGCCCGTACGCCGGTGACCCCGTCGGTCGCCCAGCCGATGCCCAGCCCGATCGTCTCCGCCCGCAGGGCGGTGACCTGGGCCGCGGTCGACATGGTCTCCGGCACGATCGTCAGGTCCGGGAACCGGTCGTGCAGTTGCGGCAGGCAGCGCAGCAGCAGCTGGTGGCCGGTGTATTCGGCGTGGGCGACCCCGAGGGTGGTGCGGGCTCCCTCGCCCGCGGCCAGGGAGCGCCCGCGCTGCTGGAACCGGCGCAACTGGGCCAGCGCGGCGTGCGCGTCCGGCAGCAGCGCCTCGCCCAGGCCGGTCAGGGAGACCCGGCGGCTGGTGCGGTGGAACAGCCGGCCGCCCAGCGTGTTCTCCAGCCGCCTGACGGCGTCACTGACAGTGGGCTGCCCCCGGTGCAGGCGCGCGGCGGCGCGGCCGAAGTGAAGCTCCTCCGCGACGGCGACGAACGCCTCCAGTTCCATCCTGTCCACGCCGTCAGCCTAACCCGATCGATCGGTGCGGCCGATCGCTGCCCGTCGAAGCCCGGCGTTGATGCCGCGCCCTGCGCAGGATGTGATGACCGGGCAGGCAGGAACTCCCCGTAACTCCCAGCTCCCCGCAACTCCACTCCCCACAACACCCAACTCCCCTTGACCGGAAGCAGCGAAGAGAACATGACGTTCGATCACACCGACCGCGAACACGACGCGCCCACCGTCACGGTGACGGTGGTCCACCACTCCGTGCACGGGCACACCCGGGTGCTGGCCGAGCACCTCGCCGACGGCGCGCGGCTGGTGCCGGGCGCCCGGGTGCACCTGGTCGAGATCCGGCCCGAGGACGTCGTCGCGGGCCGCTGGCACGACGCCGAGGTGCTGGCGCTGCTCGATCGCTCCGATGCGATCGTGCTCGGCTGCCCGACGCTGATGGGCAGCGTGTCGGCGGTGTTCAAGGCGTTCATGGAGGCGGCGTTCACGCCGTTCACCACACAGGCCTGGAAGGACAAGCTGGCCGGCGGGTTCACCATGTCCGCCTCGCAGAGCGGCGACAAGCTGGCGGTCCTGCAGCAGCTGTCGGTCTTCGCCGCGCAGCTGGGCATGCAGTGGATCGGCGTGGGCGACATGCCGGGCAACAACTGGAGCGGCGGCAGCCGCGACGACGTGAACCGGCTGGGCTCGTGGCTGGGACTGATGAGCCAGAGCCACGCCGACCAGGGGCCGCAGGACGCCGGATCGCGCGGTGACCTGCTCACCGCGCGGCGGTACGGCGAGCGGATCGCCCGGCTGACCCAGCGCTGGGTCAACGCCGTCCCGTACGAGACCGGCCGGATGACCGAGCACGAGGCCCGCGCCCTGTCGGCCTCGCTCAGGGAGACGGACCCGGCGCCGGTGGCGGCGACCGGCGCCTGACCGCACCGACCGCGCCCTCGTCCGAGGGCCCCGGGGAGGCCCTTGAGGACGAACCACGGCGTGCCCCGGCCCGCGCCCCGCCTGCGGCAGCCGCCGCCCCGCAGGTCGGGGCGGAAGATCATCGGAAGCCGGGCGCTGACTAGGCTTACCGGCATGACGACGACCCGCAGGACCGTCCAGCCCGGCGTTGACGCGATGATCGCGGACCTCAGGACCCTCGTCGAGGTCGAGTCCCCGTCCCGCGACCACGAGGCCCTCACGGCATCGGCCAAAACCGTCGCCGCCGTCATCGAGGACCGCCTCGGCGGGCACGCCGTCCTGGTGGAGAGCGAGGCCGGGCCGCACGTCCACTGGTCGGGCGGCGGCGAACCCCGGGTGCTGATCCTCGGCCACCACGACACGGTGTTCCCGCTCGGCACCCTGGCCCGCCGGCCGTTCCGCATCGAGGGCGGGCACGCCACCGGACCCGGCGTCTTCGACATGCTCGGCGGCCTGGTGCAGGCCGTGCACGGGGTGGCCGCGCTCGACGACCGGTCCGGCGTCGAGATCCTGGTGACCGCCGACGAGGAGGTCGGCTCCCGCTCCTCCCGCGCCCTGCTGGAGGAGCGCGCCCTCGCCTGCGGGGCCGTCCTGGTGATGGAGGGCGCGGCCGACGGCGGCGGCCTCAAGACCGGCCGCAAGGGCTGCGGCACCTTCGAGGTCACCGTCACCGGCCGGGCCTCGCACGCCGGCCTGGAACCCGCCGCCGGCGTCAACGCCCTGATCGAGGCCGCGCACCAGGTGCTCGACATCGCGGCGCTCGGCCGCCCCGAGGCCGGGACCACCGTCACCCCGACCGTCGCCACCGCGGGCACCCTCGACAACGTCGTGCCCGCCGAGGCCACCGTGACCGTCGACGTGCGGGTGGAGACGGCCGAGGAGACGGAACGCGTCGAAGCCGCCTTCGCCGCCCTCGCCCCGCACCTGCCGGGGGCTCGGATCACCGTCCGGGGCTCGGTCGGCCGGCCGCCGATGCCCGGGTCCGCGTCGGCCGGGCTCTTCGCGCTCGCCCGGCAGCTCCTCCCGGGCCTGGAGGGCCGGGCGGTCGGCGGCGGCAGCGACGGCAACTTCACCGCCGCACTCGGGGTGCCCACCCTCGACGGCCTCGGCGCCGTCGGCGGCGGCGCCCACGCCGACCACGAGTACCTGGTGATCGACGCCATGACCGAGCGGGCGGCCCTGGTCGCCGGCCTGGTGGACGCGATCCGGAACGCCCGGGCGACCGGGCAGCCCGAGACCGGCGCCCCGCAGCGGGGCACCGACCGGTGACAGAACCGGCCCGGAGGCGTCCCGAAGACGTTCCGGACCCCCGAGAACCCGGTCCGCCCGGTGACGCCGACGTCCCGCCGGCACTCAGCAGCGCCCGGGGAGCCCAGGACGAGACCTTCGTGATCAGCCGCGGCGAGAACGCGGCCTGCACCACGATGGACCAGAGCGCCGACAAGCTCGGGAACCCCAGGCGGGTGGAGGTGCTGCGGATCGACCTCGCCACCGGAGCCCTGAAGGTGGTCGCCCTGCTGAAGGGCGAAGGCAGCGGGTTCGCCCCGCTGGCGTACGTCGGGTAGCTCCCGTCCGGCGGACCGGAGGAGCCCCGACCGGGAGGCCCGGGCTCCACCGGACCCGGGCGCAGGGCCGGTGGGCCGGGGCGGGGGTACCCGCTCGGGCCGGCCCGGCCCGGCGGTAGGCTGCGGCGCTCCACGTTCTTGATCAATCGGGGGAGAAGTCGTGAGCAACGTCCACCAGGAACCACCGTCCGGCATACCCGGCCCGCCCGGCGCACCCGCCGGGCCGGGGTGGTGGCCCGGTCCGCAGGGGTGGACGTACGTGCCCCCGGCCCCGCAGCCCGGGGTGATCCCGCTGCGCCCGCTGGGACCGGGCGACATCCTCCGCGCCGTCGTCGCCGTGGTCCGCCGGTACGGCAAGGTCCTCTACCGGCAGCTGCTCGGGGTGACCGTCGGAGCCCTGCTGGTCGTCCCGGCCTACGCCGCGTTCGCCGACGCGGCGCTGTCCGGGCTCATCCAGGAAGTCCAGGCGCATCCGGACTACACGCCGACCGGTGGCCAGGTGGCCGTGCTGATCGGGGTGGTCGGCGGCGGCTACCTGCTGCTCGTCGGGTTCGCCCTCGCGATCCAGGTCATCGCCACGGCCACCGGTACGAAGCTGGTGCAGCACGCGGTGCTCGGCCGTCCGGTGACCGCCCGCGGGCTGGCCGCCGAGGCCCGCCCGTACCTGTGGCGGGTGTGCGGCTCCTTCCTGCTGCTCGCGCTCGGGATCGCCGCCGCGATGGTGGTCGGCCTGCTGCCGGCCGCGATCGCGGGCCTGGCCGGCGCCGGGCCGTTCGCCCTGCTGCTGCTCCCGCTGGCGGCCCTCGCCGTCGGCGCGGGAGTGTACGCGCAGGTCAGGCTGGTGCTGCAGATGCCCGTCCTGATCCTGGAGAACGCCCGGCCGACGGCCGCCCTCAGGCGGGCCTGGCAGCTCAACGAAGGCGCCTGGTGGCGCAGCCTGGGCATCCCGTACCTGGTCGGCCTGATCGGTTCGGCGGCGGCCCAGATCCTGATGGCGCCGTTCTTCTTCCTCGGCTTCGTGCTGATGTTCGCCTTCGGCGGGACCGGGGCGGACGGTACCTGGGAACCGGGCTCCGCCTCGCTGATCGCCTTCTCGGCCTGCCTGCTCGCGGGCCTGCTGGTGGCGGTCGTCGTCGGCGCGCCGCTGGCGCCGCTGACCCACGCGCTGCTGTACGTCGACCGCCGGATCCGCCGGGAGAGCCTGGACGTCGCCCTGGCGCAGGCTGCGGGTCTCCACCCCGTACCGCCGCAGGGCCCCGCTCCGGCCCAGGAGCGGGACGAGGAGCGGGACGCGAAGCAGGCCCCGGCCCCGGCCCCGGAGGATCATGGGACGCCCGCCGACGACCGGCCGGACGGGGAGGCGACCGGCCCGGTCCAGGCCTGATCCCGTCACCCCGTCACCCCGTCACCTGCCCGTGCCCGTGCCCGCCGATCCCTCCCGTGCCCGCCGATCCCTCCCGGGGCGGCGGGCCCGGCGGCCCCGGCGGGTGGGCCGCCCGGGGCCCTGATCCGTCCCGGACAGGGTGCAGATGTTCGACGGGCTGATGATCCTGGTGATCGCCGTGCCGGTCTCGCTGCCGATCCGCGTCCGCAGACCGGTGACGACGAGCAGGGCGGAGGCGAGTCTCCGGGGCACCGTGGTTCGGGTCATGAGGGCTCTCGATCGGAGAAGGGGCGAGGGCGTGGGAGGCGTCCGGGACGCTCCCCCTGCGTACCCGCTCCACCGGCGCCGCCGGCCACGGCCGCACAACTCCGCCCGTCCGGCGCACAGCTGACGGACGCCCACGGCACGGCACTGCCCGCCGTCCGGGGACGCCGCCGGGGGACGCCGCCCGGGGAAGCGGGCCGGGGAAGCGGGCCGGGGACGCGGGCCGGCATCGGCCGAACGGCCGCCCCGGCGCCCCGAACTAGAGTCGGATCATGATGTTCTTCCGGTCGAAGAAGACCGCAGCCCCGTACGACCCGCACCTGCCCGCCCTGACCGTCGACGAGGCCGAGCGCCTGCGCGAACTCGTCCGCCACGAACTCGCCCGCCGGGGAGTCCCCGTGACCGTCGCCGGCGACACCGTGCACGCGCCCCAGGGCACCAACTGCCTGTTCAACCTCGCCGAGAACTGCCGGCGGTCCGACCCGCAGAGCTGGCCCCGACTGGTGGAACGGCACTTCGGCGCGCTGGCGAACGCCGGCCGGACGATGGACGACGGCGCCGACCAACTCCTGCGCGGCGCCTACCTGCGGCTCGTCCCGGACGACTCCCTCCCGCCCGAGGCGATGGCCGACTCCTTCCGCTACACCCGCCCGGTCGCCACCGGACTGCTGGAGGCCCTCGCCCTGGACCTCCCGGACTCCGTCCGGTTGCTCACCGACCAGGACGTCGCCCGCGCCGGCCTCGACGCGCTGCGCACCGCCGGACGGGCCAACCTGCTCGCCGAGCCCGCCCGGCACGAGGTGATACCCACCGAGAGCGGCGCCACCCTGCACAGCGTCTCCGGCCCGTCGCTGTTCGTCGCCAGCAAGGCCCTGGTCATGGCCGACCTCGTGCGCTCCCTGACCGGGCGCGAAGTCCCCGAGCACGGAGTGCTGTTCACCGTCCCCAGCCGCCACCTGCTGGTGTTCCACCCGGTGGCCGACCGGCACGCGGTCGGCGCCGTCAACGACCTGGCGGCCCTCGGGCTCGGCGCCCACCAGGACAACCCCGGCCCGCTCTCGCCGCGCCTGTACTGGTGGCACCAGGGCGCGGTGACCTGCCTGACCCGGATCGACGGGACGACCCGGACCTTCTCCGTCGCCGCACCCGAGGAACTGATGACGGCACTGCGCGGCCTGAGCGCCTAACAGCCCGGGACGGGCCCGCGGCGGAGGGCGGGCCCGGAGGGTCGGCCCACCGGCGGCCGGTCGACCGGACCGGCCGGGACCGGGCCCCGCACACGGCACGGCTGCGGCCCCCGCGCTACTCGGGCCCGCCGGCCGCGCGCATCTCCCCGAGCGGGGCCGAGCCTGCCGCGCGCAGCTCCGCGGTGTCCGGCGGATTCGCCCCCGCCCGGGACACGGTGACGGCGGCGGCCGTCGCGGCCTGCCGCAGGACCTCCGCCAGCGCAGGCCCGTCCAGGGCGGTGAGCGCCGCCCGGGCCGGCCCGCCGAGCAGCGAACGGGCGGCGAGGGCGTCCAGGGCCGCGGACATGAAGGAGTCGCCGGCGCCCACCGTGTCCACCACCGTGCTGCGGACCGCCGGGCAGGCCACCTCGGCGGACCGGGTGAAACCCACCGCGCCCTCACCGCCGCGGGTCACCACGACCACCGCCGGCCCGGCCGCCAGCCAGCGGGCCGCCACCCGCCCGACGGGCTCGCCCGGGTACAGCCAGGCCAGGTCCTCGTCACTGGCCTTCACCAGGTCGCTGAGCGCCACACAGCGCTCCACCCCGGCCAGTGCCCCGGCCCGGGCCCCCGACAGCGCCGGCCTGATGTTCGGGTCGTAGCTCACCGAGGCGTCCGCCCGCAGCCGCTCCGCCAGCGCGACCACGGTCGCCGCGCCCGGCTCCCGGACGGCCGCCACCGACCCGAGGTGCACGTGCCGCGGCGCGGCCGGCGGCTCCACCGGCCGCAAGGTCCAGTCGAAGTCGAAGGTGTACGAGGCCCGGCCCTCCCCGTCGAGGCTGACCACCGCCGTGGGCGTCCGCACCTCCGGACTGCCGTCCGTCAGCACCCGGACGCCCGCCGAGCGCAGATGGGCACCGATCAGCCCGCCCATGGCGTCCCGGCCCAGCTGGGTCAGCAGCGTCACCGGCCGGCCCAGCCGGGCCAGCCCGTACGCGACGTTGGCGGGGCTGCCGCCCGGGTGCGGGACGTCGGCCCGGCCGGGCACGCGGACGATGTCGGCGACGCACTCGCCGATCACCAGGAAGTCGGTCATGTACTCGCACTCCGGAGGCGGTGGGGCGGGCCGCCGTGAGGACGTCCCGACGGCGGGCAGGTGCGCGGGCGGGTGTCCGGCCGGGATGTCCGGCCGGGGACCGGGAACCCGCCGGCGCCGGCCGCCGCGGTGCCCGCCACCCGGACAGGGTAGGCGCCCGGGCCCGTCACCCGCGCCGGACCGGCCCGGGAACGGCCCCGGGGCCGGTACTCCCGCACGCTCCTGACCGCTCCGGCGCTACCGTGGGGCGGAGCAGGTCTGTTGAGCACAGGGGAAGGTCTGGCCGCTGATGGTGATACCGAAGGGCGCGAACGTGCCGCTGGCCGCGGCCGGTGTCCGCGTCGAACTCGGCTGGCGGAGCGGACCGGGCGTGCCCGACGCCGACGCCTCCGCGCTGCTGCTCGCCGGCGGCAAGGTCCGCTCCGACGACGACTTCGTCTTCTACAACCAGCCGCAGGACGCCTCCGGCGCGGTCCGCCACCTCGGGAAGCAGCAGCTCCCCGGCGGCGTCGTCGACACCCTGACCGTGTCGCTCGCCGCGCTCGAACCGGCCGTGCAGACCGTCCTGCTGGCCGCCTCCAGCGACGGCGGGAACTTCGGCGGCCTGCCCGGCCTGCACCTGCGGGTGCTGGACGCGGACTCCGGGCAGGAGCTGGTCCGCTTCGAGGACACCGGGGCCAGCACCGAGACCGCCTTCGTCCTCGGCGAGCTGTACCGGCGGGGCGAGGGCTGGAAGTTCCGCGCGGTCGGCCAGGGTTACGACTCCGGGCTGGCGGGGCTGGCCACCGACTACGGCATCCAGGTCGATGCCGAGCCGGTGCCGGTGCCGGTGCCGAGCCCGGCGCGGGCGTCCGCCCCGGTGCCGGCCCCGGAGTTCGAGCCGGCCCCCGGGCCCGCGGCCGCGCAGCACCCGTTCGCCACGCCGCCGGCGCAGCCCGCGGTGCCGTCCGCCCCCGCGCCGGAGCCGGAGCACTTCCGACTCCCGGACCCCCAGCAGTACGCGCAGCCGCAGCAGGTCCCGGGCCCGCCGTCGGCGCCGTACCCGCCGTCCCCGTACCCGCCGCAGCCGCTGCCCTCGGCGCCGGACCCCCGGCAGTTCGGGGCGCCGCCGGTGCCGCCCGCCCCGACGCTCGCCCAGCCTCTCCCGTACCCGGCCCCCGCTCCGGTCCCGCAGCCGTACCCCGCGGTACCGGGCCCCTACCCGGCTCCCGCTCCGTACCCGGCTCCGGTCGCGCAGCCGTACCCCGAGCCGGCTCCGGGCCAGGCCCAGGTCCAGCCGTCGTACGGGGGCGACGGCCAGGCCCCGCCGGCCGCCGCGCCGCTCAACCTCAGCAAGGTCTCGCTGACCGCCGAGGACCCGGCGCTCTCGCTCACCAAGCACGGCGCGACCGGTGGCCTGATGCGGGTGAACCTCAACTGGACGCCCGCCGGCGCGGCGCCGAAGGGACCGGAGCGCGGCGGCTGGCTCGGCAAGAAGCTCCGGGGCGCGCAGGGAGCCGGCCAGGCACCGCAGGACAGCGGCCGGGACCTGGACCTCGCCTGCCTCTGGGAGCTCCAGGACGGCAGCAGGGACATCGTCCAGGCGGTCGGCCAGAAGTTCGGGAACCTCTACGCGCCCCCCTTCATCCAGCTGGCCAACGACGACCGCACCGGCTCGCTCGCCACCGGCGAGGACCTCTGGATCAACCTCGACCGGGCCGCCGAGATCAAGCGGCTGCTGATCTTCGCCTTCGCCTTCGACCTCCGTCCGCTGACCGGCCTCAACGGCTTGGCGACGCTCTTCCCCGCGGGCGGGCCCCCGGTGGAACTCGCCGTCGACGGCTGCGAGTTCCCGGCCACCAGCTGCGTGGTCGCGCTGCTGGAGAACGACGGCACCGGCCTCACCGTCCACCGGCAGGGCCGGTACTACCAGCGCACCCCCGACTTCTCGGACCACCAGTTCATCGACCAGGCCTACGGCTGGGGCCTCACCTGGGTCAACGGCCGGAAGTAGCCGCGCCGCCCGCGCCGCCCGCGCCGCGCCGCGCCGCGCCGCGAACGCGGGCGGGCGGGCGCGGCCGCCGCTCAGGCGCGGACGAAGTTCGCCAGGTAGGCCTTGAGCGCGTCCGGGTCGCCGAACACCTCCAGCCGCTCGGCCGGGCGCCGGCCCCAGAGGAGCAGCAGCAGGTCCGAGGCGGTGCCCCGGGCGGCGGCCGCGCCCTTGCCGTGCTCGTGGCCGATCCGCCACCCGCCGTCCACCGCCCGCAGCGTCCACTCGCCGCCGGCCTCGCCCGCCGCGCCGTCGGTGGCGTGCAGGTGCAGCCCGGCCTCGGCCAGCCCGGCGGGCGCAACGGCCGGCAGGAAGTGGGCCAGCAACTCGTCCACGCCGTCCAGTGCGAGGGCCCGCTCGACCGGTTCGTCCCGGCCGGCGGCGTTCACCGCGTCCCAGGCGTGCACGGCGGTCTCCTGGGCCGTCCGGCGCTGGATGAACCCGGCGTCCGCGCGGTCCGCCCAAGTCCACCGGGGGAGCGCCGGGTCCAGCGCCGCCAGGACGCCCGCGACGCGTTCGGCACCCTCGGCGAACCAGGCGACCAGGTCCGGATCGGCCGGCCGCGGCGGCTCGGTGTGCTGCTCGGGGCCGGCGATCTCCCCGGCGGCGACCAGCCGCCAGAACCGGTGCACCACTCCGGTGTGCCAGACCAGGTCGGCCACCGTCCAATCCGGGCAACTCGGCACCCGTGCCGTGAGACCGCCCTCGGCGGCGGCCGCCAGGCGGGCACTGTCGCGGCGCAGGGCCGCGATGTAGTCGGTTGTGTCCATGCGGCCGACGTTAGGCCATGCCCGGCCGTTCCCGCCGAGCGTGTTTCCGGGCGCGCCCGATGTCGCGCGCCGGCCGATCCGGTCCGCCCCGGGGCGGTCGGCTCCGGATCGGCACGGCCTCCGGATTTTGATGAACATTGACCAAAGCGCGGGCGAGCGCTGACGAACTCCGTCCGTATCGTCACCGACATGCCCTCACAACCCCGGAGGCCCTCGGGGCTCCCCGTGCTGCCCTACCGCAAACCCACACCCGGGCGGGACTACTGGATCCTCGACGACGCACTGCCCGACATCGACGCCGTGCGCGCCCGCGTCCTCGCCCGCGACGACTGGGCCGAAGGCTACCCGCACAAGCCGGAGAGCTGGCCGGGACTGCGGACCATGCCCGGCCTCGAACCGGACGAACTCGCCCACATCGAGAAGCTGGTACGACGGGCGACCGGCGCCACCCGGCTCTGGGCGGAGACCGCGCCCGGCGGCGCCACCCTCAACCACAACTGCATCCAGGTGGTCGGCAAGGACGAGTGCGAGCCCCGCCCGCACACCGACTCCCGGGCGCTCTGCCGCTACGCCGCGGTGCTCTACCTCAACCCGGACGTGCCCAAGGACACCGGCACCAGCTTCTACCGGCAGAGCATGCCCGGCGGGCGGCTCGGCGGCAATCTGGTGACGGCCCCGCACAACAACCTGGTGGACGCCCTGGGCACCCGCTTCGTCCCCGCCGACGCGTTCACCGAGGACGTCCGGGTGCCGAACCGGTACAACCGCCTGCTGCTCTACACCTCCAACCTGATCCACACCGCGACCGGCTACTGGGGCAGCACCCTGGAGGAGAAGCGCATGACGGCGGTGTTCTTCTGGATGGCCTGAACCACCCGGGTCGAGCGGACACCCCGGACGGCGCCGGGGCGGTGACACCGGCCTCCACCGGCCGCGACCCCGAGCCGGATCCGGCCACGGCTCCTCACCGAGGCTGACGGGCCGCCATCCCGCAGGGTGAGGCCGGACCGCTCCGCAGGACGATGCCCGCACTCCCGGGCCGGTGCCAGGCTGGCCGTGAGGCCGGAGGGGACCGGCCCGGGAGGGAACAACCATGTCTGACGCACAGTCGACCGCCCCGCGCACCGGCCGCGCCCGCCGCACCGGCGGCCGCACGGCCGCTCGCCGGATCGGCGCCGGGATGCTGGCCGGCGCCGCCCTGCTGGCCTTCGCGCCCACCGCCTCGGCCACCGGCGCCGGGTCCGCACCGGGCGACGCGACGGTGGCCGAGGCCCGTCACGGCGGCTCCGCCGCACTGGACCGGGCCCTCGAAGCGTTGATCACCGAGGCCGGCGTCTCGGCCGCCCTCGGCGAGGTCCGGGACCACGGGCGGACGGTCTGGCGCGGAGCCGCCGGACAGGCGGACCTGGACAGCGGCGCCGCGGCCCGCGCCGACGGACGGTTCCGGATCGGCAGCGTCACCAAGACCTTCGTCGCCACCGTCGTCCTGCAACTCGTCGGCGAGGGCAAGGTCGGGCTGGACACGCCGATCGAGCGCTACCTGCCCGGGTCGGTGCGCGGCGGGGAGGGGATCACCGTGCGCCAACTGCTCAACCACACCAGCGGCCTGTACGACTACCTCGGCGACCCGAGCGTCTACTTCCACGACGACGCCGAACTGGGCACCTGGCTCACCACCGGCCGGTGGACCACCTACGAGCCGCAGCAACTGCTGGACATCGCGGGCCGGCACGCCCCCGAATTCCCGCCCGGCCAGCGGTGGAGCTACTCCAACACCAACTACGTGGCGATCGGCATGATGATCGAGAAGGTCACCGGCCACAGCTGGAACCAGGAGGTCGAACGCCGGATCATCCGCCCGCTCGGCCTCGACAGCACCAGCATGCCGACCACCTCCACCACGATCCCGGGCCGGTACGCCCACGGCTACCTCGTGCGGGCCTCCGGCGAGCGCGTGGACGTCAGCCGGCTCAATCCCTCGATCGCCTACGCCGCCGGGGCCGGCATCTCCACCACCGACGACCTGGCCCGCTTCAACGCCGCCCTGCTCGGCGGCCGGCTGCTGCGCCCCGCCCAGCTGAAGGAGATGACGACCACCGTCCCGATCGACGAGGACGGCTCCTTCCAGTACGGTCTCGGGCTGACCCGCCGCACGCTGCCCTGCGGCGACTTCTGGGGCCACGACGGCGGCATCGCGGGCTACAGCACCGTCCTGTTCGGCGACCTCGGGGGCCGTCATCAGGTGGCCCTCTCCGCCAACCCGTACGAGGCCGCCGACCCGGCCCGCGCCGCCGCCGCGTTCGACGCCCTCATGGTCAAGACCGCCTGCGGTCCCGACACGCCCGTCCCGCCGGCGCCGGCGCCGCGCGAAGCCGCCGGCGCCGGGGCACTCGGCCTGGGCTGACGCCGGCCGGGAACGGGCCGGGCCCGCGGCGCGAAGGTGCGCCGCGGGCCCTGCCGTCTCTTCGGTGCCGGTGCTACCGGTGTGCGGGCGTCAGGGGTTGACGGGCAGCACAGGGGTCTTGGCGGTGAGGATGCTCCAGGTCTGTGCGGGGCTGCCGTTGCAGTCGAAGAGTGCCAGGCGATTCCCCTGGGTGATGTCGTTGTTCGGGAGGTCGAGGCACCGGCCCGAGCCGGGGTTGCGGAGGCTGCCGTCGGCCCGGGGGGTCCAGGTCTGGTTCACGGCTCCGGGGGAGCACGTCCCGAGGCCGATACCGGTTCCGTTCGCGGTACCGCCGCCGGTGATGTCGAGGCACTTGCCGCCGGCGGTGATGCTGCCGGTGGCGGGGTTCAGGGTGAAGCTCTGGGCGGGGCTGTTGTTGCAGGCAAGGATCCGGACACCCTGGGCGGTGTCGTTGCCGGGGACGTCCAGGCAGCGGTCGCTGGAGGCGTGACGGACGGACGTGGTGCTGGGGGCGTCGGGCAGTGCGGTGTTGTAGACCGCGAAGTCACTGAGGCTGCCGCTGAAGCTGACGGTCGGCGCTCCCTGGTACTTGTAGCGGCCCAGCACGAGGTTGCCGCTGGGCGCGGGGCTGGTGGCGGCGCTGTGGTAGGAGCTGCCGGCCAGGACGCCGTCCACGTAGAGGCTCATCCCGCCGGTGGTGGCGTTGTAGGTGGCGGTGAGCCGGGTCCACTTGCCGCTCTGCACGAGTGCGGCGCTGTTGGTGATGTCGGTGTACTGGTAGGGCCAGTTGTAGTCGTCCGCGGTGGCGAGGCCAAATCGCCAGGCTCCGCCGGTGCCCTCGCTCCAGAGGATGAAGCTGCTGGCGTGGACGGTGTCCTGGCTCGCGAGGACGCTGCCGACACCCGTGGACCTCGCCCAGGTGCTGATGGTGAAGCTCTGGCGGGTGTCGATGACGGGTGAGGTGGTGGCGAGGACGGAGTTGTTGCCGTTGAAGGTGGCGACCTTGGTGGCGATGCCGTTGACGCTGTCCTCGGTGAAGGCCAGTCCGGAGGCGGTGGTGCCGATCCCGGCGGGTCTGGCGGTCGCGTCCCCCTTGAGCTTCAGCTGAAAGTCGGGTGTCCGGGTCTTGCCGGCGTAGAAGTCGGCGCCGATCGAACTGACCTGCTTGTCGGTGACGACTCCCGGGAAGATGTGCAGGGACCCGCTGCTGTCCTTGCCCCAGAGATCGGGGACGGGATCGGCGTCGTCGGTCTGGTCGCCGTCGGCGCCGACCACGGGGTAGGCCGCGGTGGTGAAGCCGCTGCCGATGCTCGTGGCCGGACTAGCGGTCACGCCCGAGACGACGGTGTAGGCGCCCCACTCGTCGGTACGGGTCTCGACGGTCAGGGCGTACTGGTGGATGTCGCCCGCCGTGCGGCCGCCGGCGCTGGTGCGGGCCCGGGCCCACAGGGCGGGGGCGGCGGCGGATCCGGCGGGGCCGGCGGCGAGCGTGTTGCCCGGGATCATCAGGTCGACGTTGTCCCAGAGGCCTGCGGAGACCCGCAGGGGCGAGCGCAGGCTGGTTCCTGCCAATGGCGGGAAGTACCAGAGGTCGGCACCCTCGACGGCCAGGAAACCGGTGGCGCCGATGGCGTCCCTGCTGGGGGTGCGGGTCGGCACGGCGGCACCGATCGGGGTGATCTGGGAGGTGTACTGCCAGTTCTGGTCCTGGGCGTAGCCCGGGCAGGCGGCGAGGTCGACGCAGTTCGGCCGGGTCAGGGTGGTGGCGCTTCCCAGGTCGAAGTGGCCTTGTTGCCAGGGGGAGTTCATGAAGTAGTACAGCGTGTCACCGCCGTCACGATGCACGAACAGATCGTCATTCCTGGCGCCCTGTTTCATCGAACCACGGTGCGTGACACGGAAGTTGGCCCAGGAGTGCGGGACGTTCCCCGGTGCTTCCGGTGCCTGATCGACGACCGCTGCCGTGCTGGTCGGTTCGGTCCTGGCGGTGCCCGGCTCGGTGCCGGGGCCGTAGGTCACCAGGTTGCCCGCCGCATCCGCGGTGATGATGTCGGGACGCGCGTCGCCGGTGATGTCGCCGTACGCGGCCGTGCCCAGGGCCGGCGGCACGTAGAAGGAGTACGACTCCGTCCGGGACATGTTCCCGGCCTCGTCGTACACCCTCAGGTAGAGGGTGTTGGTGCCCCACCGCACGGGCTTGGTGGTGATGTCCGTGACGCTCAGCGGGGTGCCGCAGACCTGGTCGGACGCGTCCTCCGGCAGCTGCGGGTCGTACCCCCAGCGGACGCAGGAGACGCCGGACGCGAGCAGCCCGGAGGGGTTCGGGTCGGAGGCGGTGAACGGGAAGTGGCCGGTGTCGCCCAGGTGCAGTTTGGTGAACTGCCCGCTGCCCGACGGCGGGAACTGGGTGTTGAGGTCGGTGAAGGCACCGAACGCGACGGCCGGCGGGGTGGTGTCGACCGCGAAGTGGCAGACGGCGCTGCCGGGACCGCGGAGCAGGCCGTCGTCGCCCTGGGTCTGCCAGCCGTAGTGGTGGCCGTCCTTCAACGCGCCACGGGGCACGGCGTAGGCGGCGCGGCTGCCGTTGGGGACGAAGTCCGACCAGCCGGCGGCCACCCCCGGCGAGCCCGCGACGGAGTTGTCCCAGAGGTTGACGAACTCGGTGAGCCTCGGCTGGTTGTGGCTGCTGACCGTCGAGGTCAGGGTGACCGTCGTGTCGGTGATCCAGCCGTACGAGGACAGCGGGGCGTTCCAGCAGGCGTCGTTGCTCGCGGCCGTGACCCGGTGCGGCGTGGGGCGGGCCATGGGGTCGCCCGGCGTCAGCGGCACGTGGTCGTACTCGGTGGACAGGACGGCGTCCCAGGCGAAGCGCTTGAAGCCCGTCCGGTCACCGGTGCCTTCCTTGCCGAGCAGGGCGAAGGCCAGCGGCTTCCCGGTGTCCGCCAGTGCGCCGCGCATCGGCGCGGTGACGTTGAAGTCGACGCCGAGGTCGTTGTAGCAGGCGGAGTTGGTGCCGTTGCCGGGGACGTTCTGGCCTGCCACCCACTCGCGGACGGCGTGGTTGTTCCAGTTGACCTTGCTGTCGAAGGCCTCGGCCCGGTACACGTTCACGGGGTAGGCCGTGGTGCAGGACCAGTCCGAGGAGACGTACTGCGAGACGTGCAGGTTGGCGTAGCTGACCGCGGTGTCGGGAAGGTAGCCGCTGATGTCGAACTCGTACAGTGCCCGCTCGACACCCTTGGGTGCCTCCCAGCCCTGGTAACCGACGCCGGGGTGGTCGTGGTCGGCGGAGCCGGTCCGGTCGAAGTTGCCGGTGTCGGTCCGGCCCGACATCACCCAGGCGTGGTGGCTCTTGCCGCGGGCGTCGTTCGACCAGGAGGGGTCGACGTAGATCGGGTACTTGGTGTTAGCGCCGTCCAGCAACTCGGGGCCCGGCGACAGCCTGATGGCGCCCTTGCCCTTCGCGTCCGCGCTCGCCGTGATCGGGATCTCCGCCGTGGTGGCCCTCGGGCCCGGTCCACCGGAGGTGCTGCGGGTGTCCGGCGCCTGCTTGTTCGCGCCGCCCGGCCCGGACCCCGCGCCGGGCGCGTCCTCGGCGCCCTGTGCGGTGGCGCTTCCGGCCGGCTTGGCCGCCGCGCCCGCAGGGGCCGCCGCCGACCACATCCGCGGGGTGGGCGCGGTGAACACGGTGTCGTCCCCGCTGGTCGCCCGAAGGCTTCCGTCCGGGGCGGAGGAGAGCTCCAACCCCACGGCCGTGGCGGGGAAGCTGAGCGACCGGACGGCCGGGTTCGCGGCCGCCGTGGGGGTGTGCAGCACCAGGACGGTGGTGTAGCCGCCGAACTTGGTGGCCGTCACCTTCAGGTCGGTGTCCGGGGCCACCGACCTGAACAGGGCGCTGTTGCCGCTCACTGCCGGGACGGGCAGCGCGCCGGGGAAGGGCGAGCCGACCGCGAGCTGCTTGCCGTCCTCGGTGGTCATCGTCGCCAGGGGACCGGTGCCACCGCCCGAGATGACGAGCCGCTCGCTCGCCGCCGCAGGGGCCAGCGAGCCGTCCGCCTGCCGCACCAGACTGTCGTCCAACGCTGCCCAGCTGCCGTCCGAGCGCTTGGTGCGCTGCGCGTCCATGTGCTGTTCCTGCCGGATCTTTCCGGTGGGAGTGGCGAACGACGTGCTGAACTCGTCGGTCAGGGAGGGGATCGGTACGTCCTTGCCGGTCCTCTTCGCCTCGGCGACGGCCAGGTCGGCGGGTCGCGGGGACAACAGTTCGCCGCTGTGCCTGGCGTCCGACGCCTGCACCGCCGCCTGGAAGTCCGTGGCGCCGGCCGCCTGCGCGGCGATCGGGGCGAGCGAGAGCAGGCCTGCGGCCAGCGACAGGACGGCGGTCACCGATCCGGCCCGGAGGTGCTTCGGCCGTGATCGGGACGGACGGTCCGTCGGCCACGGACGGCCGGTCGCGGGCCTGGGTGTTCTGTGCACGGGTTCCCCTGGTCGTCGGCTCGGTCGGTCCCCGGCAGATGGTGCGCGCGGAGGACAGCCGCACAGTTTCAGGCGGAATGATCAGCAGTCAACGCATATGTTCGCGATATGTCTGAATTGATGGACCATGACAGCCAATGGGGTCGATGTGGCGTGCGTCACATGGCGGACTTTCGATCCACCGCCCGGTGAAGAGTCCATGGAGAAAAGCCTTGAAACGCGCTTCGTCGGCCCACTGGGAATTGCCCAGGATTTGCTCAAGCGACGGCCATGGAGCGCCAGTTCGCGATTCCCCGTCTCGTCGCGCAGCCCCCCGTCGACCTGGCGAGGTCTCCACGGGCGGGAGGTGCTACGAGGAGGCAATCACGGCGGCCACGATCCGTACCCGGACCGCGGCGACGCGCCGCCCTCGTGCTGCCCAGGAGCGCCCGACACTCTCCAGGCCCTCGCGGAGGCCCGGGCGCAGTGCTGACGGGCGCCGCGGCGCGGCCCTGCCGGGCGCGGTCCGGGCCGCGAGGCCCGGCCCGCCGGCCCCCTCACCCCGCGAGCGTGATCCGGATCCCGACCGTCCCCTGGTCGCCCCGGCGCAGCTTGCTTCCGGCCAGGGTCAGCACGCCGAGGAGGCCGTACTTGCGGCGCAGCAGGGTGCGGTAGGCGGCGGTCGCGGCGGGGGAGAGGATCTCGGCGGTGGCGGGGACGGACTCGCCGGTGGGGTTGCCGCGGACGTCGCAGGGGCCGACCAGGACGTCGGCGCGGTTGCGGATCCGCTTGACCTTCCAGGAGTCGGCGACCGTCCAGATGCCGAGGGCGTTGCCGTCGCGGACGACCCAGACGGGGGTGGCGACGGTGCTGCCGTCCTTCTTGTACGTGGTCACCAGCAGATAGCTCCCGGCGGCGAGGCGGATGATGCGTTCGAGCTGCTCGGGCGTGGCGTCCATGGGCGGAAGTGTACGGGGGCGGCGGCGCGGCCCCGGGCGCGGACATGGGTGCCGGGAAGGTTCGACGGGGGCGAACGGATGTCGGGCGCCGCGCGCGGCCCCGGGGCTGCCAGAATGCTGGGCGTACATGCTGGGCGTACGGCGCCGGCAACGCGGCGACACTGGAGAAGGTGACCGGCTAGTGAGCACGGCAGTCGAACAGGCGGCCCAGCGGGCGGTGGAGCGCAAGATCGCCGAGGAACTCGGCGTCCGCGAGGGGCAGGTGAAGGCGGCGGTCGACCTGCTCGACGGCGGCTCGACCGTCCCCTTCATCGCGCGGTACCGCAAGGAGGCGACGGGCGAACTCGACGACGCCCAGCTGCGCGCGCTGGAGGAGCGGCTGCGCTACCTGCGCGAGTTGGAGGAGCGCCGGAGCGCGATCCTGGAGTCCGTCGAGGCGCAGGGCAAGCTGGACGACGTCCTGCGCGGGCAGATCCTGGCCGCCGATTCCAAGGCCCGGCTGGAGGACATCTACCTCCCGTTCAAGCCCAAGCGCCGCACCAAGGCGCAGATCGCCCGCGAGGCCGGCCTGGAGCCGCTCGCCGACGCGCTGCTCGCCGACCCCGGCCTGGACCCGCAGGCCACCGCCGACGGCTACCTCAACGAGTCGGTCGCGGACCGGGCCGCCGCGCTGGAGGGGGCCCGGTCGATCCTGGTCGAGCGCTTCGCGGAGGACGCCGACCTGATCGGCACCCTGCGCGAGCGGATGTGGACCCGCGGCCGGCTGGTCGCCACCGTCCGGGACGGCAAGGAGCAGGAGGGGGCGAAGTTCTCCGACTACTTCGACTTCGCGGAGCCGTACACCAAGCTCCCCTCGCACCGCATCCTGGCGATGCTGCGCGGCGAGAAGGAGGAGGTCCTCGACCTCGAACTCTCGCCCGAGGACGGCCAGGACTCCGGCGACCTGCCCGGCCAGAGCGACTACGAGCAGCGGATCGCGGCCCGCTTCGGGGTCGCCGACCACGGCCGTCCGGGCGACAGGTGGCTGGGCGACACCGTCCGCTGGGCCTGGCGCACCCGCATCCTGGTCCGGCTCGGCATCGACCTGCGGACCCGGCTGCGGCAGGAGGCCGAGGACGAGGCCGTCCGGGTCTTCGCCGCCAACCTGCGCGACCTGCTGCTCGCCGCCCCCGCCGGCACCCGCGCCACGATGGGCCTGGACCCGGGCTTCCGTACCGGCGTGAAGGTCGCGGTGGTCGACGCCACCGGCAAGGTCGTCGCCCACGACACCATCTACCCGCACCAGCCGGCCAACAAGTGGGACGCCTCGGTCGCGACCCTCGCGGCGCTGGCGAAGAAGCACGACGTCGACCTGGTCGCGATCGGCAACGGCACCGCCTCCCGCGAGACCGACAAGCTCGCCGAGGACCTGATCAAGCGGCACCCGGAGCTGAAGCTCACCAAGGCGATGGTCTCCGAGGCCGGTGCCTCGGTTTACTCCGCCTCCGCGTACGCCTCGCAGGAGCTGCCCGACCTCAACGTCTCGATCCGCGGCGCGGTCTCCATCGCCCGGCGGCTGCAGGACCCGCTGGCCGAGCTGGTCAAGATCGACCCCAAGTCGATCGGGGTCGGCCAGTACCAGCACGACCTCAGCGAGTTGAAGCTCTCCCGCTCGCTGGACGCGGTGGTCGAGGACTGCGTCAACGCCGTCGGCGTGGACGTCAACACCGCCTCGTCCCCGCTGCTCACCCGGGTCTCCGGCATCACCGGCACGCTGGCCGACAACATCGTCGCCCACCGCGACGCCAACGGCCCGTTCAGGACCCGGCGGGCGCTCAAGGACGTCGCCCGGCTCGGCCCGAAGGCCTTCGAGCAGTGCGCCGGCTTCCTGCGCATCCCCGGCGGGGAGGACCCGCTGGACGCCTCCAGCGTGCACCCCGAGGCCTACCCGGTGGTGCGGCGGATCCTCGCCGCGACCGGGGGCGACCTGCCTTCGCTGATCGGCAACAGCAGCGCTCTGCGGGCGCTGCGCCCCGGCGACTTCGCGGACGACACCTTCGGCGTCCCGACCGTCACCGACATCCTCGGCGAACTGGACAAGCCGGGCCGTGACCCGCGCCCGGCCTTCAAGACCGCGACCTTCAAGGAGGGTGTCGACAAGATCGGCGACCTGGAGGTCGGCATGGTGCTGGAGGGCGTGGTCACCAACGTCGCCGCCTTCGGCGCCTTCGTGGACGTGGGCGTCCACCAGGACGGCCTGGTGCACGTGTCCGCGCTGTCGAAGAACTTCGTCAAGGACCCGCGCGAGGTGGTCAAGCCCGGTGACATCGTCAAGGTCCGGGTGACCGCGGTGGACGTGCCGCGCAAGCGGATCGGGCTGACGCTGCGACTCGACGACGAGGTCGGCCGGCCGCAGGGCGCCGGCGCCGGCGGCGGCGGTCGGGAACGCGGCGGCGACCGGGGCGGCGAGCGCGGACCGCGCCCGCCGCGGCAGGACCGGCGCGGCTCCGGCGGTGGCGGCTCCGGCAGCGGCTCCGGCGGTGGCGCCCCGGCGGGCAACAGCGCCATGGCGGACGCGCTGCGCCGGGCCGGTCTGGCCGGCGGCTCGGGGCCGGGTCAGGGTTCGGGCTCCGGCGGCAGGTCCGGGCGGCGCTGAGCACTGCCGCACCGCAGCAGCACGGAACGGCATCGGCAACGGGCCGGCGGACACCTCGTCCGCCGGCCCGTTCCCGTTCCCGTTCCCGTGGCCTTCGGGCCGTCCGTCCCGGCCAGGCCGGGTCAGATGCCCATCCGGGCGGCGATGCCGTCGAGGACGCAGTCCAGCCCGGTCTCGAACTGCCACTGCGGGTCGTCCTTGCGGGTGGCGTTCAGGGCGTACCGGTGGAAGGCCGGGTAGCGGCCGGTGCTCATCAGCCAGGTCATCTGCGGGGCCAGCCCCGTCCGGGTGTCGTGCCCGCTGGTCCAGCCCCGCTTGCGCATCTCCCGGAGCAGGTCGACCTCGGCCTCGGCCGCGCCCTTGGCGTACGCCGTCACGGTGCGGAAGACGGCCATCATCCGGTCGGCGTCGAGGCCGAGGTCGTCGAGCGCCGTCAGGACCCGTTCCGGTACGGCCAGCTGGTTCGGGGTCAGGGCGAGGACCGAGGCCTGGGCCATCCAGGGGTGGTCCAGCAGCAGGGCCCTGGTCCGTAGGGCCAGCGTGCGCATGACCTCCCGCCAGTCGGCGCCGGTCCCGGCGGGGGCCAGCTCGCCGTAGACGAAGTCGACCATCAGTTCCAGGAGTTCGTCCTTGCCGGAGACGTACCGGTAGGCGGCCATCGGGGCCACGCCCAACTCGGTGGCCAGCCGGCGCATGGTGACGGCGTCGAGGCCTTCGGCGTCGGCCACGCCGACCGCGACGGCGGCGATCCGCTCCGGGGTGAGGGTGGAGCGCGGGGCGGGCGCCGGGCGTTCCAGCCGCTCCCAGAGCGAGGTCAGGGGCTTCTCCTCGCCCTTGGCCCGGCTGTCCGGTTGCTGGTCGGCGGGCATGGCGGGCTCCTCTGTCCGGGGGTCTGTGTACAGCGTATCAGCAGTAGACAACGTACATACTGCTGTGTACGTTGTATCTCGATCGATACGGCGTACACATCGAGGGGGATTCCCATGACCACGACGCACCGAACGGCGCGGGCGGCCGATCAGCGGGACGTGACCGTTCAGCGGGACGTGACCGCCGCGGCAGCGGCGGGCGAACCGGCCGGCCCGGGCGAGGACCGGCTGCGGGTCGCGGTCGTCCTCGGCAGCACCAGGGCGGGCCGGTTCGGCCCCGTCGTCGCGGACTGGCTGCTCCGCCGGGCCGCCGAACGCGGGGGACTGGAGACGGACCTCGTCGACCTGGTCGCGACCCCGCTGCCCAGCGCCTTCCCGGCCTTCGGCGCGCCGCTGCCCGCCGACGTCCAGGCGCAGTTCGCCGCCGTGTCGCCGCGACTGGAGAGCGCCGACGCCTTCGTGATCGTCACGCCCGAGTACAACCACAGCTTCCCGGCGCCGCTGAAGAACGCCATCGACTTCCACACCCACCAGTGGCACGCCAAGCCGGTCGGCTTCGTCTCGTACGGCGGGCGCTCCGGTGGCCTGCGGGCCGTCGAGCAACTGCGGCCGGTGCTGGCCGAACTGCACGCCGTCACCGTCCGCGAGACCGTCAGCTTCCACGACTACGGCGACAAGTTCGACGCCGACGGCCAGGTGCTCGACCCGGCCGCCGACGGCGCCGCCAAGTCCATGCTCGACCAGCTGGCCTGGTGGGCCCACGCCCTGCGCGAGGCCAAGCGCCTGCGCCCCTACACCGCCTGACGGCGCCGGCCACCGGACCGAGGGGACAGGAGTGAACGGCATGAAGGACGCGAGCGGCACGAAGAGCGCGAGCGGCGGGCAGGGTCCGGGTGGCACGAAGGACGCGAGCGGCGGGCAGGGCCCGGGCGGCACGAAGGGCATGGGCGATCTGGCGAGGACGAGCGGCATCACCGGCGCGAACGCCGTGCCACCGGACCCGGCCCGCCCGCCGCTGCCCTACCCGGGCATCCTCGGGCTGATGCTCGGCATCTTCCTGGCCACCCTCGACGGGCAGATCGTCAGCACCGCCCTCCCCACCGTGGTGGGTGACCTCGGCGGCCTCGACCGGCTCTCCTGGGTGGTGACGGCCTACCTGCTGACCGCGGCCGCGGCCACGCCGATCTGGGGCAAGCTCGGCGATCTGTACGGGCGCAAGGGCGCCTACCTGTCCTCGGTGGTGATCTTCCTGGCCGGCTCGGTCCTCTCCGGCCTGGCCCAGGACATGAACCAGCTGATCGCCTTCCGGGCCGTGCAGGGGCTCGGGGCGGGCGGGCTGATGGTCGGCGCGCTGTCGATCATCGGGGTGCTGGTGGCCGCCGAGGACCGCGGGCGGATCCAGTCCATGATCGGCGTGCTGATGCCGGTCGCCTTCGTCGGCGGGCCGCTGCTCGGCGGCTTCCTCACCGACCACCTGAGCTGGCGCTGGGCGTTCTACGTCAACCTGCCGGTCGGCGCGATGGCCCTGCTGGCCGTCGGCACCGGGATCCGGTTGCGGACCGCCCGGACCAGCGTCCGGATCGACTTCGCCGGCGCGGCTCTGCTGACCGTCGCCATTCTCGGGCTCACCCTGCTCAGCAGCCTGGGCGGCGGCTCCTACCGCTGGACCTCACCGCAGGTCCTCGCCCTCGGCGCGGTGAGCGCCGCCGCCCTGGCCTGGTTCGTCCGGGTGGAGCGGCGGGCCGCCGAGCCGGTCATCCCGCCCCGGCTCTTCCGCAGCCGCACCTTCGCCGTCTCCCAGCTGCTCAGCTTCCTGGTCGGCGCGGTGATGCTCGCCGTGATGATCCACCTGCCGCAGTACCTGCAGTTCGTCCGGGGCGCCTCCTCGACCACCGGCGGCCTGCTGCTGCTCCCGCTGATGCTCGGCATGCTCGGCGCGCAGCTCGCCACCGGCCGGTACCTGGACCGGCCCGGCGCCCGGCAGCGCCGCCCGCCCGTGCTCGGCGGCGCCCTGACCCTGGCCGGCGCGCTGCTGCTGCTCCTGCTCGGCCGGCAGACCCCGACGGCGCTGGTCTCGGCGCTCACCCTGGTCAGCGGCGTCGGGATCGGCCTGGTCATGCAGAGCACCATGCTCAGCACGATGACCAGTGCCGCACCCCGCGACATGGGCGCCGCCACCGGCACGGTCACGCTGGCCCGCACCATCGGCGGCTCGCTCGGGGTCGCCGCGCTCGGCGCCGTGTACACCGGCCGGACGGACGCCGTGCTGGCCGGGCGGCTCGGGCGGGAGGCCGCGGACCGGCTGGTCGGAGGCGGACGGCTGACTCCCGCCCTGCTCCGGGAGGTTCCCGCCGCCGTCCGCACGGCCGTCCAGGATGCCGTGGTCAGCGGCCTGCACGGGGTCCTGGTCGGGGCGGCGCTGCTGTCCGCCGTCGTCCTCGGTGCGGCCTGGCTGCTCGGGGAGACCCGGTCCGGGCCGGTGGGGGGCCTGGGGCCGGCGGGCGGGCAGCGGGCAGAGGGGGAGCCGGTGGGCCGGGACCGGACCGGGGCCGCCGCGGAGTGACGGCCGCCGTACGGGCCCTGCCGCCCCGCGGGGCCCGTACGGCGGCCTTGCGCCGTCGGAGCCTGCCCGAGTCTCCGGGAGTTGGTGGTGTTGGTGGCGTTGGGTGTGGTGGGTGTTGCGGTGGGTGGTGGTTGTGGTGGGGGTCACGGTGGTGGGTGGGTGTGGGGGTGGGTTGTTGGGCGGTGGGTGGGGTGGTGGTGACGGTGGGTGGATGGTGTGGTGGGGCTCACGTGGGGTGGGGTGTGAGCGGGGGCACGTGGGGGGCTGGTTGGATCTTGGTTTTGGGGTGTTTTCAGGGGGTTCGGGGGGTTTTTTCTTGATCGGTACGGTCGGTAACGGGCGGCTGGCCTGGGGGAACGTGGGATTGCTTGATGTAAACCTGCTGGGTCCGTAGCTTCGTTGTTGTCGGTGCAGCGAGCACCGCCCGGGTTCATCCCGCAGCACGGCCCCGCCGGGTTTCTTCCGGCAGGTTGCGTCCTCCGACGTGGCCGGGGTCGTTGCTCGTCCAGTCGAGGCGTGGAAAGTCGGCCCCTGTCGTAGGGGTCTGGTTCCGTGTGCCTGCCCGGGGTTCTGGAGAGGACTGTGCATGATCTTCCGTAACGAGACCGCCGCTGCCACCACCAGGACCGCCGTCAAGCGCAACCGTGTGCGGACGGCCCTGATGGCGGGCGCCGTGCTGGCCCTGCCGGTGGCAGGCCTCGTCACGGCCAACTCCGCCTCCGCCGCTCCGGCGTCGACCTGGGACAAGGTCGCGCAGTGCGAGGCGACCGGCAACTGGGCGATCAACTCGGGCAACGGCTTCTACGGCGGTCTGCAGTTCACCTCCTCCACCTGGGCGGCGTTCGGCGGCACCGCGTACGCCCCGCAGGCGCACCAGGCCACCAAGGCGCAGCAGATCGCCATCGGCGAGAAGGTCCTCGCCGCCCAGGGCCCCGGCGCCTGGCCGGTCTGCTCGGTCAAGGCCGGCCTCACCAAGTAGCACCCCCGGCGACAGCCACCGCAGCCGCACCAAGGGGCCTGGTCCCGCTCCCACGAGCGGGACCAGGCCCCTTCGGCGTACCCGTGGCCCGCCGACCACGCCGGACGGCGGCCGGTTCAGGGTCGCGAGTGCGACTCCACCGCGAGCTGGACGAGCTCCCGCCACCAGCCCTCGCGAGCCCGTACCAGCAGGCGCCCGGCCTCCTCCGGGTCGACCGCCCGCACCTCGACGACCTCCTCGCCGTCGGCCGGGTTGGTCGGCGCCGAGTCGACGTCGACCTCGGCCCATCCCCAGAGCCAGGCCTTCTCCGGGTGCGGCTGCCACGGCCGGTACGGGACGGGGTCGTCCGTCACGCATCTGTGCGCGCCGATCCAGACCGGCGGGCCGGTCAGCCGGGCGCCGGCCTCCTCGCGCAACTCGCGGGCCAGGCAGGACTCGACGCTCTCGCCCGCCTCCCGGGTGCCGCCCGGGAGGAACCAGTGGCCGCGGGCGTCGCGGCAGAGCACCACCCGGTCGTCGGAGAACCCGACCACGTGAATGTTGGTGATCAACTCGTCCGGCGGGAGGGCCGACGAGAACTGGGCGTCGTAACCACCCCAGGTCCAGCGCTGCGGGGCATGCAGCAGCGGGAACCGGGAGGCCAGGTCGGTGAGTTCCGTCGCGGTTTCCGTGGTATCCGTCATTGACTGATCGTAGTGCTCGGGGGCTGGTGGAGTGAGTGCCTGTCAGATCATTGGCACCTCGCGCGCGTCGCGGCCCATTCCGGCCCCGGGCCGCGGTAGGCGGCCGCGGGCCGCGCGGCGGGCTCCCGTCAGCAGGGCGGCTCGGGGACCACGGCGAACGCCTCCACCTCCAGCAGCAGTTCGGGGCGGAACAGGGCGGCGACCTGCACGGCCGAGCTGGCGGGCAGCCGCCCGGGGTCGACGAACTCGTCCCGGACGGGCCGGATCGCCGGCAGGTGACCGATGTCGGTGACGAAGTAGGTGAGCTTGACGACGTCGTCGAAGGTCGCGCCGGCGGCGGCCAGGCACCGGCGCAGGTTCTCGAACACCTGCCGGGTCTGCGCGGCCGGATCGCCCGCACCCACCAACTGCCCCCGCTCGTCGAGGGCCACCTGCCCGGAGACGGCGACCAGGCGGCCCGTCCCGGTGACGACCTGGGTGTAACCCGTGCCCGGGGCGACACCCTCGGGGGCCGCGATGTACGTGAGCTGCGATTCGGTCATGGGCGACATCCTCACCCGGGGAGCCGCGCCGCTCCAGCGAATTGCGGGCCGGCCGCCGGACAGGCCCGGGCGGGCCGGCCGCTCCCCGGCCCCGTCCGCTCACAGCGATTCCGCTCTGAGCGTGCCGGGGTTCGAACGGCGGCCGCGGGCGGGCAGAGTCGCCGGTATGAAGCTACTGGTACTGGGCGGGACGGAGTTCGTGGGCCGGGCCGTCGCGGACGACGCACTGGCACGCGGCTGGGACGTCACCGTCCTGCACCGCGGCCACCACCCACCGCCGGCGGGCGTCACCGCCCTGCACGGCGACCGGACGGCGCCGGGCGGCCTGGCCGCGCTCGCCGGGGGCGAGTGGGACGTCGTCGTCGACACCTGGCACGCCGCGCCGTCCGCCGTCCGGGACAGCGCCCGGCTGCTCGCCGACCGGGCCGGGCACTACGCGTACGTCTCCAGCCGGTCGGTCTACGCCTTTCCGACGCCGGCCGGCGGCGCCGAGGACGCCGCCCTGGTCGAGGGTTCGCCGGACGCCGGCCCGGTGGAGTACCCGGCGGCCAAGCGGGGCGGCGAACTCGCCGCCGAGGCGGCCTTCGGCGGCCGGGCGCTGCTGGTCCGGGCCGGGCTGATCCTCGGCCCCGGCGAGAACGTCGGCCGGCTGCCCTGGTGGCTCGACCGGATCGCCCGGGGCGGCCGGGTGCTCGCCCCGGGGCCGCCCGGGCTGACCGTCCAGTACATCGACGCCCGCGACCTCGCGGCCTGGACCCTGGACGCCTCGGTGCGCGGCCTCGGCGGTGCGTACAACGTGGTCGGCCGGCCCGGGGAGACCACCATGGGCGACCTGCTGGAGACCTGCGCGCAGGTCACCGGGAGCGGCGCCGACCTGCGCTGGAGCGACCCGGGGCGGATCGTCGACGCCGGCATCGAACCGTGGACCGACCTGCCGGTCTGGGTCCCGCCGGGCGAGCTGCACGACACCATGCACCGGGGTGACGTCACCAGGGCGTTCGCCGCCGGCCTGCGGATCCGCCCGCTAGCGGAGACCGTCGCCGACACCTGGGAGTGGCTCCGGCGCCGCCGCGCGGAGGGCCTGGCGGAGGGCGGCCCGATCCGCGAGGACCTCAGCCGCTGCGGCCTGGACCCGGACACCGAGGCGCGGTTCCTGCGCGGGGAGTAGCCGCCGGGGCCTGCCGGGCTCCGTGCCGGTCACCACCGGGCCTCCCGGTAGTCCTTGAGGAACACCCCGGAGACCGGCGCCCCGGCCTCGCCGCGGACGATCGGGTCGTAGACCCGGGCGGCGCCGTCGACGATGTCCAGCGGGGTCCGGAAGCCCCGGTCGGCGATCCTGGACTTCTTCGGCGCCGGGTTCTCGTCGGTGATCCAGCCGGTGTCCACCGCGCACATGTGGACGTCCTGGGCGGCGAGTTCGGCGGCACTGGTGCGGGTGAGCATGTTGAGGGCGGCCTTGGCCATGTTGGTGTGCGGGTGGCCGGCCGACTTGTTGCGGACGGCGAACCGCCCCTCCACGGCCGTGACGTTGACGATGTAGCGGCGGGGGTGCGGGGAGGCGAGCAGCAGCGGGAGCAGCCGGTCGCAGAGCAGGGCCGGGGCCAGCGCGTTGACCAGCTGGGTCTCCAGCAGCTCGGACGGGTCCAGGTCGCCGAGCCGGACCGACCAGGAGTTGGCGGGCGCCGGGTCGGGCAGCAGCCCGGCCTCGTCCGCCGCCGGTGCCGGCGGGTGCGCGGCGAGCGGCCCGGTGCGGGGGAGGGGCAGGACCGCGCGGGCGTCCAGTTCGGCGGCGGGCCAGGCGGGTGCCAGTGCGGGCATCGGGCGGAACCCGGGGGCGTGGGTGACCGCGCGGGCGGCTTCGGAGGGCAGGGCGCGGTGCTCGCCGGCGGCCAGCAGGGCGTAGGACTGAGGCGGCCGGCGCAGGGTCTGGGCGGCGTTGTTGACCAGGATGTCGAGCGGGCGGCCGTCCGCGCGCAGGCCTTCGCAGAGGCCGAGCACCTGGCGGGGGTCGCGCAGGTCGATGCCGACGACGGAGAGCCGGTCCAGCCATCCGGCGCTGCCGGGGGCGGCCCGGAACCGGCGCAGGGTGTCGTGCGGGAAGCGGCTGGTGACGATGAGTTCGGCGCCGTCCCGGAGCATCATCAGGGCCAGCTGGAACCCGATCTTGACCCGGCCGCCGGTGAGCAGGACGCGGCGCCCGCGCAGGTCGGTGCTCAGCCCGCGCCGCCGGGCGTTGTCGCGGGCGCAGGGCGGGCAGAGCGAGTGGTAGAAGCGGTCGGCCTGACGGTATGTCGACTTGCAGACGTAGCAACGCCGGTGCCGGAGGTACTTGCCGACCGGGGCGGCCTCGGACGGCAGGGTGAGCGGCGCGTCCTCCCGCCGGTCGCGTGCGCCGGTCGCGGTGGCCTCGACCAGCGCGGCGTCCGCCCGGCGCTCCCGCTCCCGGCCCGCCTGCCGCCGCCGCTTGCGACCTTCCCGGACGAAGGAGCCGGCCTCCTGCTCGGCGCGCCACCTCGCCGGGTGGGTGACGGGCAGGGCCCGCAGCCGTCCGAGGGTGCGGGAGAACGCGGCGAGTTCGTCCGCCGTCGGGACGCCTTCGGCCGTGGGGCCGTCCGGCCCGTTCCGGGTCATGTCCGCACCGTCCTGCACTGCCGCTCCCCGTGTCGTTCGCGCCGGTGGGCCCGACCGGACGCGGGCCGGCGGGCCGGAGCCGTGCCCCGGGGTGCCGGCCGCCGCGCAGCGGGGCCCGAAGTGCTGCCCGGGCGGCCGGATTCGAACCGGCGTGTCCACCCCGCGTACGGCGGTGCGCCTGCCTCTGCGCCACACCCGGGCAGTGCCGGTGAGGCTACTACGGCCGATATGACTTGCACGATTGAGTTATTAACGGGCCCGGTGCCGTCCAGGCCTTCGGCCCCCCGGGACCGGAACCGGGCTAGCCGGTGCCGGGGGGCCCGTCGATGATCCGCCGCAACTGCTCCATGGTCGGCAGCGGCCGGGCGCGCGGCCGGCCCGCGTTGATCCGGAGCGCCGCCCGGTCGAGCGCCCGGCGCAGGCCCTGCGGCTGGAGCGGCACCCCCTCGGGGCGCCGGGGCGTACCGCCCTCCACGCTCGGCCGGCCGGTGTGGTTCGGCAGCAGCGAGACGAAGAGGAAGTCGTGGTGCGGGTCGACGCCCTGATCGGGGTGCAGCGCGTACCAGGCCCGCAGGGCCGCCACCAGGCGCTCGCGGACGGGGAGGTAGCGGGCGAGGGCGCCCCGGGTGGGCGCGGACAGCCCGATCGGCTCGCCCGGCCCGGTGCCGGGGCCGGCGAGCCGCTGCGGGTTGGGGCGCAGCCGTACGGCGCGCAGGCCGGGCGTGAGGTCGGCCAGCCGGATCGCGGCGAGCTCGCCCGAGCGGCCGCCGGTGTCCAGGCAGATGCCGATCGCGGCGAGGATGCGGGCGTGCCCGTCGTCCAGCAGCGGCCGCCGGTTCTGCGCGCGCAGGTACGCGCGCAGGGCGGTGGCCTCGCGGGTGGACGTCCCCGGCTTCAGGGGCGGAGCCGGCGTGCGGTGCCGGAGGTCGTAGGGGTGGCCGGCCTGCTCGGAGAGGCGGTTGAGGCAGCCGACCCGGACGCGGTTGGTGGACGCGGAGGTCGGGCCGGCGGCCGTCGTCGCCGCGCGGTAGCGGCCGGCCTCGGCGTGCTCCAGGAAGGTGTCGAGCTGGGCCGTGGTGAGGGGCGCGCGCGGGTCGGCGGGCAGGTCGCCGGCGGCGGCCGCGCGCTCCAGCTCCCCCAGCACCGCGACGTACTGTCGCAGGCGCTCAGGGGACAGGTCGCCGGCCCGGGCGGCGAGGGCGGCGTGGGCCCGGCGCAGGTCCCGCAGCCCGAGGTGCATGGCAGCACTCTACGGCGGCACCCCACGGAGGCGGGTCCGGGAGCCGCCGCCCGGCGGGGGACCCGCGCGGCCGTCCGTCTAGGATCGGCACAACCCGGCGGTCGGCGGCGGGGGCGGGGGGAGGCGGGCGTGACGGTGATCGGTGCCGGGGCGGTGGCGGGGATCGCGGTGGTGGCCTTCGGGATGGTGCTCACACCGGGGCCGAACATGATCTACCTGGTGTCGCGCTCGGTGGCGCAGGGCCGCCGGGCCGGGCTGATCTCGCTGGCCGGTGTCGGGTTGGGCTTCCTGACCTACCTGTTCGCGGCCACCGCCGGCATCGCCGCGGTGTTCGCGCTCGTCCCCGAGATCTACCTGACGATCAAGCTGGCCGGCGCCGGCTACCTGCTCTGGCTCGCCTGGAAGGCCGTCCGGCCCGGCGGGGACTCGGCGTTCGCCCCGCGCGAGCTGAAGTCCGACCCGCCCGCCCGGCTGTTCGCCATGGGGCTGCTGACCTGCCTGCTGAACCCGAAGATCGCGATCCTGTACGTGTCGCTGCTGCCCCAGTTCGTGGAGCCGCAGCGCGGCCACGTCGGGGTGCAGAGCCTGCTGCTGGGCCTCACCCAGATCGTGGTCGGCCTCACCATGAACGGTGTCTTCGTGCTGACGGCCGGCTCGGTGTCGGCCTTCTTCGCCCGCCGCCCGCTCTGGACCAGGGTGCACCGCTACCTGATGGGCACGGCGCTGGCGGCCTTCGCCGTGCGGATCGCCGCCGACCGCTCGCGGGCCGTCGTCGCCGCGCCCTGACCGCCGGCCCGACGCCCGGAGGGCCGGGCCGCGGGGATCCCTCCCGCGGCCCGGCCCCCGGTCCGGGGCGGCCGGTCAGCCGGTGTACTGCGCGAAGATCTTCGAGAACTCGTACGGCTGCTGCGCGATGTTGGTGCACTTGTAGAGCGCGCCGGTGCAGGCGTTGGCGTCCCGGGTGGCGTCCCAGAAGGCCAGCACGCCCAGGTGGTGCGACTTGGCGAAGGAGACCAACTGCTGGGCGTCCGCCTGGTTGTAGATCTGGTGGTCGTCGTTCTCGCCGATCATCGGGGTGACCCCGACGGCGGACCACAGCTGGGCGTCGCTCTTGGCCGGGTAGAGCGCCTTGAGCTGGTTGTAGGTGCCCTGGGCGGCCTGCACCGCGGCGTCCCCGTAGTCGGAGCCGGCGCGGTAGTAGTCCATCGCCATCACGTTGACCAGGTTGACGTCGACCCCGGCGTCACGGGCCGAGCGGACGATGGCGACGCCCTCGGCGGTCAGCCCCTCCGGCAGGACGGGCAGCGTGAAGGAGACCTTCAGGCCCGGGTTGGCCTTCTGCAGCTTGGCCAGGGCGGCCGAGCGCCGGTCGTTGGAGGCGGTGTCGGCGATCGCCGCGCCCTCGATGTCGAAGTCGACGTACTTCAGGCCGTAGGCCTTGACGACGGCGTCGTACTCGGCGAACAGCGCGTCCACCGAGCCGCAGGCGGCGGCGAGTTCGGTGCCGCTGGCGCCGCCGAAGGACACCTTGACGTCACCGCCCTTCGCCCGCAGGGCGTCGATCTGGTCCTTGGCCCAGCCCGTCCGCGGGTCGTAGGCGTTGAACCAGCTGGCCTTGCAGCCGACGCCGGTGACGAATCCCATGGTGAAGGACTTGAGGTTGCCGGCGGTCGCCATCGCGGGCAGCGAGGGGGTGGGCCAGGCACCCATGTCGACGTACGGCGCGACCGGCACCGGGACGTTGGGGACGGGCGCGGTCGGCGTGCTGGTGGCCGTCGGCGTGGCGGTCGCGGTCGGCGGGGCACTGGTCGGCGCGGGGCTGGTCGGCGGAGTGGTGGGGTTGCCGCCGGGGCCGCTGAGCACCACGTCGTCGGCGCTGTACGCACCCTGCCCGTACCAGCCGTGCAGGTAGACCGTGACGCTGGTGGTGGCCGCGCCGGTGGTGAAACTGGTCGACAGCTGCTGCCAGTTGCCGCCGCCCGGGGTCCAGGTGGCCGGGTCGGTGACGCCGCTGCCGGTGGCGCCGAGGTAGACGTAGGCGCCCTGCACCCAGGCGCTGAGCGTGTACGTGGTGCTGGGTTTCACCGCGACGCTCTGGCCGCACTGGGCGGTGTCGCTGTTGCTCGCCGCCCCCTTCAGGGCGTACGAGCCGGTGCGGGCCGGGCTGCCGACGACCGAGCCGGTGCCGCCCGAGCAGCTCCAGGCGCCCAGCGAGCCGCTCTCGAAGCCGGGGTCGGCGAGCAGGTTGGTGTCGGCGGCGCTGGCGTTGACGGCGACGGTGACCAGGGTGCCGGCGGCGAGCGCCGAGGCGGCGGTGAGGGCAAGGAGCTTGGCGCGCCGGGGAGTTGTCCGGCGGTGATGCGCGCGGGCCATGGGGGAGCCTTCCGGGACGGGGCTCGCCGTTGCCGGGCGCTGGTGGGGGTGCGCCGGGCGGCGGGTCGGGGGCTGTTCCGAGCGGGGGGTTCGCGGTGCTAGCCATCAAAGTGGACTAGACCAACTGTGCACGTCAAGAACCTCGGCGGCCCTTAGGCCCGGTTTAAGGTTCCGCCGGGCCCGTCCGCGGGGCTTCACCGACGACCTCCGCCAGCCCCCCCAGTGCGGCGACGGGGTCATGATCGCCCTCGGCGACCAGGCGCCACCCGGCAGTCCGGGACCGGGAAGTCCGAGGACGCGCGCCGCATCGCCGGGGGAGCCCACCCCCCGGCGCGGCGCGCTGACGCCATGTGCTCCGCGCCGCCGATCCCGACGCCCGAGCCGTTGGGCAGGGTCAGCGAGGGCTCAGCAGGCAGAACTCGTTGCCCTCCGGGTCGGCCAGAACCGTCCAGGAGATCGCGGACCGGTCGTGGTCGGGGTCGGTGGCGCCCAGGGCCCGCAGTCGGGCCTCCTCCACCGCCGGGTCGTCACCGGGGTAGGGGCAGACGTCGAGGTGGACGCGGTTCCACCCGCTCTTGGTGTCCGGGGTGCGGACGAACTCCAGGTAGGGGCCGACGCCTTGGGCGGAACGCATGGACGCGTGGTGGTCGGTGACCTCGTGCGGCGTCCAGTCCATCGCCTCGTCCCAGAACCGGGCCATCCCCCGAGGGTCGGTGCAGTCGACCACCACCGCGGCGATCGGCCCGGTGTCCCGGTAGATCGGGCGGGGCTCCAGGACGCAGAACTCGTTGCCCTCCGGGTCGGCCATGACCGTCCAGGGGACGTCGCCCTGACCCACGTCGGCGAGCGTCGCGCCGAGGTCCCTCAGGCGCGCGACCAACTCCGCCTGGTGGGCGGTCGAGGTGGTGGCCAGATCGAGGTGCACCCGGTTCTTCCCCGTTTTGGGTTCCGGGCGGGCGACGATGTCGATGCAGACGGCCACGGGGTCGGGATAGGCGAAGCCCACGGGTTCGAGGTTGGTCACGCCCGGGCCCTCGCTGTCGACGCCCCAGCCCAGTGCCTGCGCCCAGAACCGGCCGAGGGTCGAGTCGTCCTGGGCCTTCATGTTGATCTGCACGAGTCTCGTTGCCATACCGAAGATCCTAGAAGCCGCCGCCGGCCGGGCAGCAGCGGCCGGGCACCGCTCGCCACCCGTCCGGGACGGCGCCTTCCGCCGGGCCCGCGCGCGGGTGCCGCCCGGGGTCCGCCGCCGCCCGGAGTGTCGGACCGCCGGGGGTGCGGGGGTGCCGTGCTAGCTTCCATTCGATTTCCCATGAACAGTTTTGAGGATTCGTCAGCGAATCGTGCCTGCTTTTCCTCGGCGAATCAGATCATTTCGTGTGGTTTTCGCAGAACTGCAGGGCGAAGGAGATCCGGCACATGAGCCAAGACATTTCCCGACGAGGACTCCTGGGCACGGCGGGGGCGGTGGCCGCCGGAGCCTCGCTCGGAGTGTTCGCCACCGGCGCCCGGGCCGACTCCGCCGTCCCCGCGCCGGGCGGGCCGGCCGATTCCGGCGCGCAGCTGCGGGTGCTCCCCGGTGACGGGCGCTACCAGGCCCTCAGCCAGGGCTTCAACCAGCGCTGGACCAGCGAGCCGCGCTACATCCAGCTGATCACCAGCGACGCGGAGGCGGTCGCCGCCCTCAACGGCGCCCTGCGCCAGGGCCTGCGGCCCACCGTGCGCAGCGGCGGCCACTGCTACGAGGACTTCGTCGAGAACACCGGCGGCGCCATCCTGGACCTCAGCCTGCGGAAGGGTGTCGGCCGGGCCCGCGACAAGTACGGCCGGACCGCCTACTGCGTGGAGGCCGGGGCCAGCCTCTGGGACGTGTACACCGAACTGTTCCGCAAGTACGACGTGACGATTCCGGGCGGGTCCTGCTACTCGGTCGGGGCCGGCGGCCACATCTGCGGGGGCGGCTACGGCGTCCTCAACCGGCGCGACGGGCTCACCGTCGACCACCTCGTCCAGGTCGACGTGGTGACCGTCAGGGACGGCCGGGCCGAGATCACCAGCGCCCACCGCGACGACCCGGAGGGCTCGGACACCGCCCACCTGTTCTGGGCGCACACCGGCGGCGGGGGAGGGAACTTCGGTGTGGTGCTGCGGTACTGGTTCACCGAGAGGCTGCCGACCCCGCCGCCGCGGGTCTGGCTCAGCAGCATCGCCTGGCCGTGGGTCGACCTGCTGAAGAACCCGGACGACTTCCCCCGGCTGCTCGCCAACTACGGCGAGTTCTTCGCCGCCCACAGCGGCCCGGACGAGCAGGTCTACCAGGACCTCTTCAGCATCCTGAAGCTCACCCACAAGAGCAACGGCAACATCGCGCTGTTCACCGAGTGGGTCCGCGACGACGTCGGCCCGCTGGACGAGTTCCTGCGGGCGATGCAGGCCGGACTGACCACCGGTGCCACCGTCCAGACGACCGGCGCGGGCGGCCTGTTCCTCCCGCTGCCGGAGAAGCGCCGGCAGATGCCGTGGATGGAGGCGACCATGACGCTGAACGGGTCGGGCGCCAACCAGCGGGGCAAGTACAAGTCCGCCTACCACCGCAAGCCCTTCTCGGCCGGGAACGTGACGGGCATCTGGAACTGGCTGACCCGGGACGACCCGGGCGTCGACCTGACCCAGACCCTGGTCCAGATCGACTCCTACGGCTGCCGGACGAACGCCGTCGACCCTTGCGCGACCGCCGTCCCGCAGCGGGACTCGTTCATGAAGCTGCAGTACCAGACGTACTGGACCAGCCCCGCCCAGGACCAGGCGCACCTGGACTTCCTCAGCGGCTTCTACCGGGAGGTCTACGCCGAGACCGGCGGCGTGCCCGAGATCAGCGACGCCGCCCACGACCTGGGCACCGACGGCGCGTACGTCAACTACCCGGACGTCGACCTCGGCACCACCGCCGACCCGGCCCCGCTCTACCCGCGGCTGTACTACAAGCAGAACTACTCGCGGCTGCAGCTGGCGAAGGGCATCTGGGACCGCGGGAACGTCTTCCACCACCAGCAGTCCGTCTCCGCCACCGGCAGCACCCCGGGCGGCTGACGGCCGGACCGGCCCGGGCGGACCCCGGGCCCGGGTCCCGCACGGCCCCGGTACGGCCCCCGGGCCGGCCGGGGCCTTCGGCGCGTCCGGCGGGTGGGGCGCGGCCCGGGTCGGCGCTCCGGTGAGACCTGCGTCACAGCCCCGGGTCCGGATGTCACATTCGCGGGGCCGCGGGGCTCACAGATGGCGACCGCGAAGGAGGCCCCACCATGACCGACGTCCCACCGCCCGGCAGCCCCCGGGAGGACAGCGGGCGGCAGATCCCGCCGGTGCCGGGGGAGGGCGCGCCCGAGGAGGAGCCCGACGCCGGGGCCGACGCCACCGAGGTGTTCCTCGGGCACCGTGAACTGCTGTTCTCGATCGTCTACAACATGCTCGGCAGCGTCGCCGACACCGAGGACGTGCTCCAGGAGGCCTGGCTGGCCTGGGCGGCGCGGGCCCGGGCGGCCGGCAGGGCCGAGGCCGACCGGATCGAGCACCCCCGGGCCTACCTGGTCCGGATCGCGGTCAACAAGGCCCTGGCCCGGCAGGCCGTGATCAGCCGCCGCCGGGAGACCTACATCGGCCCCTGGCTGCCGGAGCCGTTGCCCACCACCCTCGCCGACGGCCGGCGGCCGCCCGAGGAGGGCGGCGAAGCCGTGGACCGGGCCGAATCGGTGTCGATGGCCCTGCTGGTGGTGCTGGAGACCCTCACCCCGCTGGAGCGCGCCGTCTTCGTCCTGCACGAGGTCTTCGGCTACGCCCACACCGAGACCGCCGAGATCCTCGGCCGCCGCCCCTCGGCGGTCCGCCAGCTCGCCCACCGCGCCCGCGAGCACGTCCGGGCCCGCCGTCCCCGCTACCAGGCCGACCCCGGGCTGCGGCAGCAGGTCACCCAGCGCTTCGCGGCGGCGGTGTACGACGGGGACCTCCCGGCGCTGCTGCGGCTGCTGGCCCCGGACGTCACGCTCTGGGCGGACGGCGGCGGCAAGGCCGTCGCGGCCGGGCTGCGGCCGCTGCACGGCCGGGACAAGGTCGCCCGTCTGCTGACGCGCCGGGGGCCGGGCCTGGCCCCCCGGCTGGACATCCGCTTCCAGCAGGTCAACGGCGGCCCCTCGGCGGTCCTCCTGATCGCCGGCTCGCCCTTCGCCGTGCTGGTGCTGGACCTCGACCCGGACGGCGAGACGGTCCGCGGCATCTACTTCGTGACCAACCCCGACAAGCTCGCCCGGCTCGACCCGGCCACCGGTCGGGCCTGAACGCAACGGCCGGTACCTCGAAAGGAAAGACGATGATCCTGATAACCGGCGCCACCGGCCCGGTCGGCCGCCCGCTGACCGCCGCCCTGCACTCCCGCGGCGCCGCCGTCCGCGCCGTCACCCGGGCCCCCGCGACCGCCGGCCTGCCCGCCGGCGTCGAGACCTTCGGCGGCGACCCGTCCCGGCCGGCCTCGATCGCCCCCGCCCTGGACGGCGTCACGGCCCTCTTCCTGCACCCGCGCGCCGTCGGGGACGCCGCCGCCGAACTCGTCGCGCTGGCCCGCGAACGCGGCGTCCGGCGGGTGGTCGCGCTGTCCGCGCTCAACGTCGACGACCCGCTGGACCAGCAGCCCTCCCGCTTCCGCGGGGACCGCAACAAGGAGGCCGAGGACGCCGCCGCCACCGGCGGCCTGGCGTGGACCAGCCTGCGGGCGAGCTCCTTCGCCGGCAACGCGCTGACCGCCTGGGGCGCCCAGATCCGGGCCGGCGACGTGGTCCGCTACGTCCACCCGGGCTTCCAGGAGTCACCGCTGGACGAGCGGGACCTGGCCGAGGTGGCGGCCCGCGCGCTGCTCACCGACGAGTACACCGGCCGGCGGCTGGAACTGCCGGGACCGCGGTCGCTCTCCCACCGGCAGATGGTGGCCGTCCTCGGCGAGGTGCTCGGCCGGCCGCTGCGGCTGGTGGAGGTCCCGCCCGAGGACGCCGTACAGGGCATGCTCCGCCAGGGCCTGGCCGAGCCGTTCGTCCGGGCGCTGATGGCCAGGTACGCCGCCCACCTGGAGCGGCCCCAGCACCCCGGGACGGACCAGCTGCGCGCCGTCCTCGGCCGCCCGGCCCGCACCTTCGCCGACTGGGCCGCCGACCACGCGGACGCCTTCCGGGTCTGAGCGCACCCGCGCCCCGACGGGCGCGCGAGCGTGACCGCAGGCCCGCCGGACCGGGCAGATCCGACTGCCCCCCGATCCCCGCCCTGAAGAGAGGCAGACCGACATGAAGATCGTCATTCTCGCGGCCACCGGCGGCATCGGCCGCGAACTCCTCGACCAGGCCCTCGCCGCGGGCCACGAAGTCACCGTGGTGGTCCGCAACCCCGACCGGCTGTCCCGGCCGGTGCGCGCCGTGCGGGCCGACCTGGCAGCCGCCGACCCCGGCGCGCTGGAGGGCGCGGTGGCCGGGGCGGACGCCGTCCTGTCCGGCCTCGGCGCACGGTCGAGCGCCGAGGCCGGCGTGGCCTGGCGCGGCACCCGGGCGATCACCGCGGCGATGACCGCGACCGGCGTCCGCCGGATCGTCGTGGTCAGCGCCGCGCCGATCGGCACCGTGGCCTCGCCGGGCCGGCCGAACCCGCCGCGCCGCGACCCGGGCGACGGCTTCCTGATGAGCCGGCTCGGCACCCCGATCGTCCGGGCGGCGCTGCGCAAGCACTACGCCGACCTGGCCCGGATGGAGGACGTGCTGCGCGCCGGCACCCTGGACTGGACGGTGGTGCGCCCGCCCCGGCTGACCGACAAGCCGCTGACCGCCGACTACCGGACGGCCTACGACCGGAACATCCGCGGCGGGGCCTTCGCGTCCCGGGCGGACGTCGCCCACCTGATGCTGCGCGTCCTCGGCGAGCCGGAGAGCGTCGGGCACACCGTCGGCATCGCCAACTGACCTGTGGGTTTGCTGATGTCAGCAGGACGGTGCATCGGATCCAGCGGCAGGCCGAGGTCGGTGTGGCCCGGCCTGCCCGGACGGCCGGGCCTGCCTTGTGGCCGCAGCCGGGGCCGGGGCCCGGGGTTCGGGGCGGGGCGCTACGGGGTGGAGCGAAATTCTCGATGACCGAGCGTCACCCGGGCGGCCCGCCCGGCTCCGGTCCGCCGGTCGAACCGCCGCAATCCCGGGCAGGCTGTTGACCCAGTGTCAGCAGAGGCCCGGCGGCGTGCGGCCCCGTCCTCGGAACCGCCCTTGACGCGATGATTGGTCCAGTCCAATCTTTGGGTGCGGCGCCGCCCCACCGCGACGTCGCTCCGCGGGCCCCGCCTCACCGGGAGCCCGTCGCACCTCCATGCCCGGGCTCCCCGCCGATCCATCCCGGGTCGCTGCACCGCCGGAAACCCCACTGTCCGGAGGACTGTCCATGCTCGACCGAGCCATGCCCGAACGCGCGTCCGCGCACCGGGCCAACCCGAGCCGCAGAGCCGGAGCGCTGGCCCTCGCGGCCGTGCTCACCACCGGAGGCGCGGCCCTCGCCACGACCTTCGGCTCCGCCTCGGCCGCCACCGTGAACCTGCTGACCAACCCGGGGCTGGAGACCGGCACGCTCAGCGGCTGGAGCTGCTCCAACGGCTCCGTGGTCACCACCCCCGTGCACAGCGGCTCGTACGCGCTGAACGGCGGCGCCTCGGCGTCCGACACCGGCCAGTGCCAGCAGACGGTGGCCGTCCAGCCCAACACCGCGTACACCCTGTCGGCCTGGGTCCAGGGCAACTACGTCTACCTCGGCGCGACCGGGACGGGCGTCAACTCCACCGTCTGGACACCCTCGTCCGCCGCCTGGAGCCAGCTGTCCACCACCTTCACCACCGGGGCGAGCACCACCTCGGTGACCGTCTTCACGCACGGCTGGTACGGCCAGGGCGCCTACAAGGCGGACGATCTGAGCCTCGCCGGGCCCGGCGGCTCGACCGCGAGCCCGAGCGCCTCGGCCAGCGCTTCCGCCAGCGCTTCCGCCGGCCCGTCCTCCAGCGCCTCCCCGTCGAACAGCGCCGGCCCGACCGCCAGCGCCAGCCCGTCGAACAGCGCCGGCCCGACCGCCACCGGCACGGCGACCGCCACCGGCACGGCGACCGCCACCGCGACCACCACCGGCGGGCCGACCGGCGACGGCAAGGTGACCACGCCGACCGGGGTGACCGTCGGCAAGGTGACCCACAACGCGATCGTGCTCAGCTGGAACGCGTCCACCGACAACTCGCAGAACGGTGACACCCCGGCCTACAAGGTCTGGGCCGGCGGCCAGGTCGTGGCGACCTCGATGGGCACCCAGGTGGCGATCACCTCACTGCTGCCGAACACCTCCTACACGTACACCGTGCAGGGGTACGACGCGAGCGGGCACGCCTCCGGCCAGTCCGCGCCGGTCTCCACCACCACGGCGGCCGCCCCCGCCGCGAAGCCGGTCAAGTCGGCCTACTTCGACCAGTGGGGCATCTACGAGAACGCCTACTTCCCGAAGAACGTCGGCAGCAGCGGCGCGGCGGGCAAGCTGGACGTCATCACCTACGCGTTCGGCAACGTCCACCCCACCTCGCACACCTGCTTCGAGGCGGTCAAGGCCTCCGACGCGGCGCACGAGGACAACCCCAACGCCGGTGACGGCGCCGGTGACGCGTACGCCGACTACCAGGCCACCTTCGCCGCCGCCGACAGCGTGGACGGCACCGCGGACAGCTGGGAGCAGCCCATCAAGGGCAACTTCAACCAGCTCCGCCAGCTCAAGGCGAAGTACCCCAACCTCCGGCTGACCATGTCGCTGGGCGGCTGGACCTACTCGAAGTACTTCTCCGACGCGGCCGCCACGGACACCTCCCGCAAGGCCTTCGTCTCCTCCTGCGTCGACATGTTCCTCAAGGGCAACCTGCCGAAGAACATCGCCGGTGACGCCTCCGGCGGCGTCGCCTCGGCGGCCGGCCTCTTCGACGGCATCGACATCGACTGGGAGTACCCCGGCTCGCCCGGCGGGCACACCGGCAACCACTACTCGGCCGCCGACAAGGCCAACTTCACCCTGCTGCTGAAGGAGTTCCGCACCCAGCTGGACGCCTACGGCGCCACCGTGGGCAAGAAGTTCCTGCTCACCGCGGCGCTGCCGAGCGGCCAGGACAAGATCGGCTACATCGAGACCGACAAGATCGGCGCCTACCTCGACTACGCCGACATCATGACGTACGACATGCACGGCGCCTGGGACGCCACCGGGCCGACCAACCACCAGGACCCGCTGCACGACAGCCCCGCCGACCCGACCACGCCGATCGCCCCGGGCACCCGCAAGTACAACGTGGACACCACGCTCACCGCGTACACCACCGGCCTGCCCGAGTACGGCGTCACGGGCGGCTTCCCGGCGGCCAAGATCGTGCTCGGCATCCCGTTCTACTGGCGTGGCTGGACGGGCGTGCCGGCCGGCGCCAACTTCGGCCTCTACCAGAGCGCGACCGGCCCGACGGCGGCCAAGCCGCTGAGCGCGGAGTCCGGTCTCGCCGCCTGGAAGGAGCTGACCCCGACGGCGGCCAACACCCACTGGGACGCCACCACGGAGAGCTCGTGGATCTACGACGGCACCAACTTCTGGACGGGTGACACCCCGCAGGCCGTCCAGGCCCGCGCGGCCTACGCCAGGAGCAAGGGCCTGGGCGGCATGTTCGCCTTCGCCCTGGAGAACGACGACGCGTCCGGCACGCTGCTGAACGCCATCGCGAGCGGCCTCCAGTAGTCCCGGCGGCATCCCTGGCAGCACCCCCGGCGCCGGGGGTGCTGCCGGCGGCCGGCCCCGGACGCCGGGCGGGCCGGTGCGGCTCACGCCGGGTCGACGAACTCGGCGACCAGCTTCACGAACTCGTCCTCCTTCTCGAAGAAGGCGACATGCCCGGCGTCGATCTCGGCGTAGCTGCTGCGGGCGATCGAGGCGTGCAGCGCCCGGCTGTTCTCCACCGGCACGGTGGCGTCCAGGGTGCAGCCGATCACCAGGGTCTCGGCCTCGATCCGGGGCAGCAGCGCGCGGATGTCGATCCGGAGGTCGAGGTCCACGTGCCGCAGGGTGCCCGGCGTGGGCGGCATGTTGGGGATCAGGGCCTCCACCTCCGCGCGGCCGATCGCGTTGAGGAAGCCGCGGCTGAACCCGGTCATGGCCACGCTCCGGCCGAAGGAGGCGGGGTCGCTCACGCCGAGGTTGCTCCACAGGGTGAAGAGGTTCCGCAGGTACTCGTCGCCGTCGGTGTGGGCCCAGCCGGCCACCAGGACCAGGCGCCGGACCAGGTCGGGACGCAGGGCCGCGACGGCGGCGGCCACCGGGGAGCCCATCGAGAAGCCGAGCAGGTCCACCGGGCCGTCCGCCACCTCCTCGACGACGGCGATGACCTGGGCGGCGAGGCCCTCCACGGTCAGCGGCCCGCCGCCGTCGGTGGTCCGGTCGGTGCCGGAGAGGTCCGGGGTGACCACCGTGCGCCCGGTGAAGCGGGGGGCCGTCCGGCCCCAGGTGAGTTCGGCGCCGGCCGAACCCGTGCCGTGCACGAGGACGAGGACGGGGCCCGAGCCGGTGCTCCGGTAGTGGACCTGGGCGTCGGCGACGGTGACGGTGGCCATGTGCTGCTCCTTCGGTGCCCGGCGCCTGCGGCGTCGGTGCCCGGCGCCTGCGGCGCCGGCGGGGTGGTCGCCGGTCGTTCGCTCCGGCACCGAGAACACTGCCGCGGCCGGGTCGCGGCCGGGAGAGCCCCGCCGACCCTGGGACCGGCAGTCCCAGGCTGGGCGCGGCGGCCCCCGACCGGAGCCTGCCGCCCTGTCAGCTGCCTTTCTGTCCAGGGGAGAAGGCGCTGGTCACGGCCCCGGAGGATCCGGCAGGATGGGCGGTATGACGATCGACCGACGAGAGCTCGCCGACTTCCTGCGCCGTTCCCGGGACCGGGTCCGCCCGCAGGACGCCGGCCTGCCCGCCGGCCCCCGGCGGCGCATCCCGGGCCTGCGGCGCGAGGAGGTGGCCCAGCTGGCCGGGATGTCGGCGGACTACTACATCCGCCTGGAACAGGCCCGGGGCCCGCAGCCCTCGCCCCAGATGCTCGCCGCGCTGGCCCGCGCCCTGCGTCTGAGCACGGACGAGCGGGACCACCTGCACCTGCTGGCCGGTCACCGGCCGCCGGCCGGGCGGGTGGCCGGCGACCACGTCGCCCCCGGCCTGCTGCACCTGCTCGACCAACTCCCGGGCACACCGGCGCAGGTGCTCGGCGAGCTGGGCGACGTGCTGGCCCAGAACGCGACGGCCCGCGCGCTGCTCGGCGGGGTGTGCACGGTCTCCGAGCACGGGCGGAACGTGGTCTGGCGATGGTTCGCGGACCCGGCCGCGCGGGCTGCCTACCCGGCGGAGGAGCACGAGCACTACAGTCGGGTCCATGTCGCCGACCTGCGCGCGGCCGTGGGCCGCCGGGCGGGCGACCCGGCCGCAACCCGCCTGGTGGAGCGGCTCCGGGGGGCCAGCGAGGAGTTCGCCGGCCTCTGGGAGCTGCACGAGGTGGCGGTCCGCCGGCACAGCCGGATGCGGGTGCTGCACCCGGTGATCGGGCCGGTCGACCTGGACTGCCAGATCCTGCTCGCCCCCGAGGGGGACCAGCGGCTGGTCCTGCTCACCCCGCCGCCGGGGAGCGACACGGCGGACCGCCTGGCCCTGCTCCGGGTGGTGGGCACCGAGCAGTTCGCCGGGGTGGACTGAGCGGGGAGCCCGAAGGCCCGTCGGCCCCCGGGCGCGGGTCGACGCCGCAGTGCGCCGCGCCGAGCCGATCATGCTTGCCTTCGAGCGCACTCGAAGGTGCAGGCTGTCCCCGTACACCGGTCCCGTACCTGAAGGAGCATCAGTCATGCGTAGCAGCACACTCGGAGTCGGCGGTCCCGAGGTCGGCGTGGTGGGTCTCGGCTGCATGGGCATGACCTGGGCCTACGACCCCCGTGGACGGGACGACGCCACCTCCACCGCGGTGATCCGCGGCGCCCTCGACCTCGGGGTCACCCTGATCGACACCGCCGACGTCTACGGCCCCTACAGCAACGAGGAGCTGGTCGGCGCCGCGCTCGGCGGCGGCCACCGCGAGCGGGCCGTGCTGGCCACCAAGGTCGGCCTGGTGGTGAGCGACGGCGAGCGGCCGGTGGTCAACAACGGCCGGCCCGACCACATCCACCGCTCGATCGACGAGAGCCTGCGCCGGCTGGGCACCGACCACGTCGACCTGTACCAGCTGCACCGGGTCGACCCGCAGGTGCCGATCGAGGAGAGCTGGGGCGCCCTGGCGGAGGTGGTGGCGGCCGGCAAGGCCCGGCGGATCGGCCTCTCCGAGGTGAGCGTCGAGCAGATCCGGCGGGCCCAGGCCGTCCACCCGGTCGCCTCCGTGCAGTCCGAGCTCTCGCTCTGGACCAGGGACGCGCTCGCCGAGGTGCTGCCGTACACCGAGGAGCAGGGCATCGCCTTCCTGCCCTTCTCGCCGCTCGGCCGGGGGTTCCTGGCCGGCCGGTTCAGCTCGGCGGACGACCTGCCGGACGACGACTTCCGCCGGCGGCTGCCGCGCTTCCAGCAGGAGGCGCTGGCGGCCAACCAGGCGATCGTGGCCGGCGTCGGGAGGATCGCCGACCGGCGCGGCGCCACGCCGGCCCAGGTCGCGCTCGCCTGGGTGCTGGCACAGGGCCGCCTGGTGCTTCCGATCCCGGGCACCAAGACGCCCAAGTACCTGGAGGACAACGCGGCTTCGGCCGATCTGCTGCTCACCGCGGAGGACCTCGCCGAACTGGACGCGCTGCCCGCGCCCACCGGTACCCGGTACTGAGCCCGGACCCGGGCCCGGCGACCGCGCCGGGCCCGGGCGGCTCGCGGCTCAGGAGAGCACCAGCAGGTCCATCCAGCTGGTGGCGGGGTGCCCCGGCTCGGCCGCCGCGGTGGCCCGCAGCCGGGCCATGCCGCGCTCGAACTCCTCGTCGGTGAGGCCGCGCAGCTTGGAGTCGGCGTCCCGGCGGATCCGGGCGGCGAAGGTGCCCAGGTCGGCGGCGCTCTCCTGGGGCACGGCGCGCAGGGCGGTCCGGGTGAACCCGGCGGTGGCGAAGGCCGCGCAGACCTGCTCGACGGTCGGGTACCCCTCGATCAGGCGCTCGGTCCCGGGGAAGAACCGCACCCGCAGGTCCCGGTCGGCGCGGCCGGGGAAGATGTTGCGGATCAGCACCGGGGCCCCCGGCTTCAGCGCCCGTCGCAGTTCCGCGGCGGCGCCCGGCAGGTCGGGCAGGTGGTGGACGACGGAGCCCAGCCAGGCGGCGTCCGCGCAGCCGTCCGGGACGGGCAGGGCGTCGGCCCGGCCGTCGAGGACCTCGATGCCCTCCGTGCGGGGGATCATCGCGCGCATGGCCTCCGCCGGGTCGACGGCGAGCACCCGGACGCCGAACCAGTCGTGGAAGGCGGTGGCGAACGCGCCCGTCCCGGCCCCGACGTCCAGGACGGTGCTGCCGGGGGCGAGGGCGGTCTCGGCGGCGATGGCCGCGCGCCAGGCGTCCAGCCCGCTCCGGGGCACCTCCCGGGCGATCCGGTAGTCCTCGGCGGTCTGTCTGTCGTAGGCGATTCCTGCCATGGTTCCTCGGTCTCCCGGTGGTTTCTCGACGGGGTGGTGGGGGCGGCTCCGCGTCGGCGCCCGGCCGCGGCCGGTGGTCGGGGCGCGGTCGGGTCAGGACGGGGCGCCGGCCGCTCAGGACGGGGCGCGGTCCTGGACCCAGATCATCTTGCGGCCGGTCTCGCCGGGTGCGCCGACCGGTGCGGCGTCGGTCCGGTCCAGCCGGTAGCCGAGCCTGCGCGGGACGGCGGCGCTGCGGGTGTTGGCCTCGTCGCAGTGGATCTCCGCGCGGGTGATGCCCGGCAGGGCGAGCACGGCGGCGGTCAGCGCCCGCGCGGCGGCGGTGGCCAGACCCCGGCCGCCGTGGCCGGCGTCCGTCCAGTAGCCGATCTCCAGGGTGCCCGGGCCGACCCGGCCGTGCAGGCCGAACGCGCCGACCACGGCGGTGGGTTCGGCGTCGGGGACGAGCACGTACAGGAAGTCGGTGCCGGCCTGCCAGGCGCTGTCGCCGGCCCGGACCATCGCCAAGGTGGCCTCCGGGTCGGGTGCGTGGCCGGCCCAGGGCATCCACGGGCGCAGGTGGTCGAGGTTGGCCCGCACCAGCGCGTTGAGCGCCGGCGCGTGGACGGCCGCGCGACGGTGCAGGGAGTACCCGTCGGCGACGGTCAGCAGCTCGGGCGGTCGGGCGGTAGTGGTCTGAACCAAGGTCTGGACCACTGTGTGGGGCGTTCGGCTCATGGCCGCGAGTATCCCGCCCCGCCCGGGCCGCCGACCAGCGGATTTCCGGCCGTCAGAGGCGGACCAGGATCTCGTCCAGCTCCTTGCGCCGCAGGTCGGGGACGCGCGCGTCCGCCGCCGGGTAGCCGACCGGGATCACGTACGCGGCCCGCTCCTCGGCGGGGCGCTCGCAGACCTCGTTCAGGAACTTCATCGGGCTCGGGGTGTGGGTCAGCGTCGCCAGCCCGGCCTGGTGCAGGCAGGCCAGCAGCAGGCCGACCGAGATGCCCACCGACTCCTTGGTGTAGTAGGGGCGGGGGCTCCGCGGCCCCTTGTGCACCTCGAAGACCACGATCACGGCGGGGGCGTCCTCCAGGAACGGCTTCCGCCAGTCGGTGCCGATCGGCGCCAGCGCGGCCAGCCACTCGGCCGAGGCCCGGTGGTCGTAGAACTCGCGTTCCTCCGCCTCGGCGGCCTCCCGCAGCCGCCGCTTGCGCTCCGGCTCGGTGATCACCACGAACCGCCAGGGCTGCACGTGCGCGCCGCTGGGCGCGGTGGACGCCGTCCGGACCGCCCACTCCAGCACGCCGTCCGGGATCGGGCGGGTCGAGTAGTCGCGGACGGTCCGGCGCCGGGCCATCACGTCGTGGAAGGACCTGCTGCGTGCCTCGGCCTCGTGGGCGGGCACGGTCATGGGGCGGTGCGGGACGCTCGGGTAGGAGGTCCCGGCCGCTTCGATGTCAACCATGGTGGTCAGCACAGCACATGACGGCCCGTCGGCGGAAGGGCGCGGCCGGGGCCGGCCGGTCAGCTCTCGTGGACCAGACCACCGCGGACTTCGAGCCGCCGGTTGACGGTCACCGCCTCCAGCATCCGCCGGTCGTGGGTGACCAGCAGCAGCGTCCCGGTGTAGGAGGAGAGCGCCGACTCCAGCTGCTCGATGGCGGGCAGGTCCAGGTGGTTGGTCGGCTCGTCCAGCACCAGCAGGTTCACGCCGCGGGCCTGCAGCAGGGCCAGCGCGGCCCTGGTCCGCTCGCCGGGGGAGAGGGTCGCCGCCGGGCGGGTCACGTGGAAGGCCTTCAGCCCGAACTTGGCGAGCAGGGTGCGGACCTCCTCCGGGGTGAGCTCCGGCACCGCGGCCTCGAAGGCCGCCGAGAGCGGCTCGCCGCCGAGGAACAGCCCGCGGGCCTGGTCGACCTCGCCGACCACCACGCCGGAGCCCAGCGAGGCGCTGCCGCCGTCCAGTTCGAGCCGGCCGAGCAGGGCGGCCAGCAGGGTCGACTTGCCGGCGCCGTTCGCGCCGGTGATGGCGACCCGGTCGGCCCAGTCGATCTGCAGGTCCACCGGGCCGAAGGCGAAGTCCCCGCGCCGCACGGCGGCCCCGCGCAGGGTGGCGACCACCGAGCCGGAGCGTGGCGCGGCGGCGATCTCCATCCTCAGCTCCCACTCCTTGCGGGGCTCCTCCACCACGTCCAGGCGCTCGATCATCCGCTGGGTCTGCCGGGCCTTGGCGGCCTGCTTCTCGGTGGACTCGGACCGCATGTTGCGGCCGATCTTGTCGTTGTCGCTCGACTTGCGGCGCGCGTTGCGCACGCCGTTCTCCATCCAGCCGCGCTGCATCCGGGCCCGTGACTCCAGGCCGGCCTTGGTGTCGGCGTACTCCTCGTAGTCCTCGCGGGCGTGCCGGCGGGCCACCGCCCGCTCCTCCAGGTAGGCGTCGTAGCCGCCGCCGTAGAGGTTGACCTGCTGCTGGGCGAGGTCCAGCTCCAGCACCCGGGTGACGGTGCGGGCCAGGAACTCGCGGTCGTGGCTGATCAGCACGGTGCCCGCACGCAGGCCCTTGACGAAGGCCTCCAGCCGGTCCAGGCCGTCCAGGTCCAGGTCGTTGGTGGGCTCGTCCAGCAGGAACAGGTCGTAGCGGGAGAGCAGCAGCGAGGCCAGCCCGGCGCGGGCGGCCTGGCCGCCGGAGAGCGCCGTCATCGGCAGGTCCAGGCCGACCTTCAGCCCGAGCGAGTCGGCGACCTCCTCGGCCCGCTCCTCCAGGTCCGCGCCGCCGAGGTCCAGCCAGCGGTCCAGGCTCACCGCGTACGCGTCGTCGGCCCCGGCGCGGCCCTCCACCAGACCCTCGGTGGCCGCGTCCAGCGCCGCCTGCGCGGCGGCCACGCCCGTCCGGCGGGCCAGGAAGTCCCGGACCGACTCGCCCGCGCGCCGCTCGGGCTCCTGCGGGAGGTGCCCGACGTTGGCGGTCGGCGGGCTGAGCCTGAGCGAGCCGCCCTCCGGCGTGTCCAGCCCGGCCATCAACCGCAGCAGGGTCGACTTGCCGGCGCCGTTGGCCCCGACCAGGCCGACCACGTCGCCCGGGGCGACGACCAGGTCCAGGCCGGAGAAGAGGGTGCGGTCGCCGTGGCCGGCGCTGAGGTCTTTGACTACGAGAGTGGCGCTCATGATGCCCCGATCCTATCGGGGGCGCCGCCGTGCTCCCCGGCCGCGAGCGGGCGGTGGGCGGTGGTGACGCCGGCGGTGACACGGGCGGTGACACCACCGGTGACGCAGTGCGACGGCCCCGGGCCGCTGCGCGGGGCCGGGGCCGTCGTGGGTGGTGCGGTGCTACGCCGGTGGCGTCACTTCTTCGACATGAAGTCGAGCGCGTGCGCGGCCACGTCGTCCAGGTACGGGCCGGCCTGCCAGCCGCCCTCGTCGTTGCCGATCGAGGTGTCGCTGACCAGGGCGGGCTTGCCGTCCCTGGTACTGAACCAGCCGCCACCGCTGCTGCCGCCGGTGTTGCTGCAGCCGACGGTCAGCAGCGGCGGACGGCTCGCGTCCTTGGAGAGCCGCACCGGCTTGCCGCCCGCGCAGGTCTCCAGCTCGAAGCCGTCGTACGGCTCGGCGGCGGGGTAGCCGAAGGTGTTGATGCTCAGCTGGTCGCGCGGGGCGTTGAACCAGACCGGGACGGAACCGCCGACGGTCTCCTCCAGCGACTTGCCGCCGGCCTTGGGGTTGGCCACCTTGATGATCGAGAAGTCGTAGTGGATCGACCCGTTGAGCGCGCCCTCGGGCTCCGCCTCGCCCGCCCATTGCGGGGAGACGACGGCACCGACGGTGCCCCACTCGCCGTACGGCTCGGCCTGCTCGATGGCGCCCTTCTTGCCGCCGCTGAGGGTGGCGGCGCTGTTGAAGGCCGGGGCGAACATGATGTTCTCGTGGTAGCCGGCGCCCTTGCCCTCGTGGGTGCAGTGGCCGGCGGTCCACACCAGGTTGCTCTTGCCCGGGTGCGCCGGGTCGGAGATCACCGTGCCGGAGCAGACGTAGTCCTTGCCGCCGGACTGGAAGAAGACCTTGCCGTTGACGTGGAACTGCTTGGCGAACGGGTGCGCGACGGGCTTCGCCTCGATCCGGGCGGGCCGCGGGTCGTTGCCGCCGTCGGCGGGCTTGGCGCTGGGCTGGCCGCTCGGCTGCCCGGTCGGCTTGGCGCTCGGTGCCGGCGCGTCCGGTGCCTGCGCCGGCGGCTTGGCGTCGAGCATCCGCTGGATGTTCCAGTAGCCCGCGACGGCCGGCTTGACCACGTTCTGCTGGGCCCACTTGTCCCAGTCCTCGAACTTCCAGCTCTTCAGCTCGTCGAGGGTCGGCAGGTGCAGCGCGGCGGCGGCCCCGCCCCCGCCCGGGGTGCCGGCGGCGGACGCGGGCGGCGGCCCGTCCGGGACGGGCTCGCTGTTCTCCGGGCCGCAGGCGGTGGCCGCCAGCAGGGTCAGCGCGGCGACGGACGTGGTGAGCGCGGCGCGGGCGGTGCGGGCGCCTCGGCCGGTGCGGGCACTCTTCGCGTGCTGGTCGCGGGCAGCACGAAATACAGGTGACACGAGATCATTTCCCCCTTGGACTCCCCCGAACGGCCTCAGGCCGCCGGTAACGCAGCAGGGAGTCTCCCACGTCGGGTTCCGGCCACCGACAGGCACCCCCCGGTCGGTCCGGCCGGGCCGGTGGCCGGTGACGGATACGATCCGTGCCGCCGCGGCGCCGTGCGGGGACGGCCTGCGCCGGGCCGCCGGCCCGAAATCCGTTTGCGGGTCGGCGCGAGCCCCTCGTACCGTGGAACCCGTCGCCCCCGCCGGAACAGGAGAAGGCCGTTGCTCTACTGAGGTCCTGAGACACCGCCCCCGCGCCCTCGAAGAGCGCGGCGCGCGAGCGTGCGACCCCAGTGGTGAGCCGGCCCCGTAGGCCCAGGCAGCCCCGTAGGCCCAGGCAGCTCCGTCGACCCGGCCCGGCCGGCCGTCGCGGCATCCCCGTCGTGCCCCGCCGCACCCCGTCGTGCCCGCGGTGTCTCCCCGTGTTGCTACCTCCACCACCCCCAGCAACCGACCGGGAGGCCGACCATGGCTCAACCGACCACCACCTCCGTCCGCTGCACCGCCCTCGGCTTCGAGTGGCCGGACGGCACCACCGCCTTCGACGGCCTCCAACTGGCCGTCGGCCCCGGGCGCACCGGCCTGATCGGCCTCAACGGAGCCGGCAAGTCCACCCTGCTGCGGCTGATCGCCGGCGAGCTCGCCCCGAGCGCCGGCACCGTCCGGGTCGACGGCGAACTCGGCTACCTCCCACAGGGATTGACCTTGGACACCACCCTCAGGGTGGACGAGGCGCTCGGCATCAGGGCCGCCCGCGAGGCCCTGCACGCCATCGAGTCGGGCGACACCGACGAGCGGCACTACGACGCCGTCGGCCAGGACTGGGACGTCGAGGAGCGCGCCCGCGCCACCCTGGACCGGCTCGGCCTCGAACGGCTCGGCCTGGACCGCACCACCGGCGAACTCTCCGGCGGCGAGGCGGTGCTGCTACGGCTGGCCGCCCTGCTGCTGCGTCGCCCCGACGTCCTGCTGCTGGACGAACCGACCAACAACCTCGACCTGGCCGCCCGGGAGCGGCTGTACCAGGCCGTCGCGAGCTGGCACGGGGTGATGGTGATCGTCAGCCACGACCGCGAACTGCTCCAGCAGGTCGACCAGATCGCCGACCTGCGGGACGGCACGGTCACCTGGTACGGCGGCAACCTCGCCGACCACGAGCGGACCGTCGCCGCCCAGCAGGAGACCGCCGAGCGCCTCGTCCGGACGGCCGAGGCCGACGTCCAGCGGCAGAAGCGGGACCTGGCCGAGGCCAGGATCAGGCTGGAGCGCAGCGCCAGTTACGGCAGGAAGCGCTCGGTCACCCGCAACGATCCGAAGATCTTCGCCGGCACCTTCCAACGCCGGGCCCAGGAGACGGCCGGCCGCCTCCAGGGCATGCACACCGACCGGCTCGACGAGGCCAGGCAGCGGCTCACCGCCGCCGAGGAGGCCGTCCGCGACGACGCCGAGATCCGGGTCGACCTGCCGCGCACCTCGGTGCCGGCCGGCCGGACGGTGCTCGGCCTCGCCAAGGTCCGGCTGCCGTACGGCGTGACGGCCGACCTGGAGGTGCGCGGCGCCGAACGGATCGCCCTGGTCGGGCGCAACGGCTCCGGCAAGACCACCCTGCTGCGCACGATCGCGGGCGAACTCGCCCCGCTGGAAGGAGAGATCATCACCCCGGTGCCGCTGCGCCACCTGCCGCAGCGCCTCGACCTGCTGGACGACTCGCTGAGCGTCGCCGACAACGTCAAGGCCTTCGCCCCGGCCGCCGGCGACAACGCGATCAGGGCCAGGCTGGCCCGGTTCCTGTTCCGCGGCGGGCGCGCCGAGCAGCTCGCGGGCACGCTGTCCGGCGGCGAGCGGTTCCGGGCGACGCTGGCCGCCCTGCTGCTCGCCGACCCGGCCCCGCAACTGCTGCTGCTGGACGAGCCGACCAACAACCTGGACCTCGCGAGCGTCCGCCAGCTCACCCAGGCGCTGGCGGCCTACCGGGGTGCGCTGGTCGTGGCCAGTCACGACCTGCCGTTCCTGCGCGAGATCGGCGTCACCCGCTGGCTGGAACTGGACGGTGCGCTGCGGCCGGCCGCGCCGATGTGACCGGCCGCCCCGGCCAGGGGCCGGCCCGGTTCCCGCTCCGGCGGGGTACCGCGGCCGGTACCCCGCCGGTACCATCGGCGCCATGCCGGCCCTGAACATCGAGTACACGGAGCACGAACTCGCGGCCATCCGCGAGGCGGCGGCCGCCGACGGCAAGAGCGTGAAGGCGTACGTCCACGACCTGAGCGTGCGCGAGCAGCAGCGGCGGACCTTCGTCGACCACGCGGTGGCCTTCTGGAACGAGCACGTCGAGGAGTTCGACGCGGCCTTCCCCGAGGACGCGCCCCCGGCGAGGCCCGCCGCGGCGTGATGATCCTGCACGTCGACATCCGCTGGCTGCTCGACGTCCAGGAGCAGGCCTCGCCCGAGGATCTCAGCGTGCGGGACTACTCGGCGCTGCAGGCGGCGGTGGCCCGGCACCGGGTCAACACCGCCCAGCTCGGCCACACCGCCGACCCGGCCTGGTGCGCGGCGACGCTGATGCACACCATCGTGCTGCTGCGGCCGCTTCCGGTGCGCAACAACCTGTACGCCTGCATGGCGACCGCCGCGTACATGCACGCGGCCGAGGAGGGCATCGACCCGCCGTACGGCGCCCTGGTGGAGCTGGCCCGGGACGTGGCGGCGGGCACGGCCGACGTGTTCGCGGCGGCCGGCCGGATCCGCGCCTGGCGGATCTGAGCGCGGCGGGAACCCGCCTGGCCGCCGGGGCCCGGTGACGCCATGCGAGGCATCGCGCGCCGCCCTGCGGCGCGTCAGGTCCGGCCGGGAGCGGCCGTGTCCGAGCATGACGCCCATGACGAGAAGCACACGTGTGACCGCGGTCGTGTCCGCCGCCTGCGCCCTGGTCCTGCTGGCCGCCGTGCCCGCCTCGGCGGGCGGGGCCGAGCCCGGCGCGGCCGACGCCCCCGGCGCGGGCGATCCGTACTTCCCGCTGTCCGGCAACCGGGGGTACGACGTCCGGCACTACGACCTCGACCTCGACTTCACGCCCGCCTCCCACGAGTTGGTGGCCGAGGCGACCGTCACCGCGACGGCGGGGGAGCGCCTGGAGCGCTTCCGGCTGGACTACTCGGGGCCGCGGATCGAGAGCGTCCTGGTGGACGGGCGGCCCGCGGAGCACCTGCGCAGCGGCCAGAAGCTGGTGATCCGCCCGGCGCGCGCGATCCGCGCCGGCGCGGAGTTCACCGTCGAGGTCCGCTACCGGGGCGTCCCGGAGCGGATCAGCGACAGCGTCCTGGGCGACTACGGCTGGTTCAACACCGACGACGGCGCCGTGGCGCTGAACGAGCCGGACGGCGCGCGCACCTGGTACCCCGTCAACGACGACCTGCGGGACAAGGCCACCTACACCTTCCGTCTGACCACGCCGAACGGCGTGCGGGCGCTGGCCAACGGCGAACCCCGGGGCGAGCCGCGGATCCACGGCGACCGGACCACGACCGTCTGGGAGATGCGCGAGCCGATGGCCGGCTACCTGTCCACGGTGGCGATCGGGAACTTCACGGTGACGCGCGGGGACGCGGACGGCATCACGAACATCACGGCGTACGACCCGGCCGGCGGCGACGGCTCCTTCCTGCAGCGCAGCACGGCCGAGGCGGTGGCCTGGGAGGCCGAGCGCTTCGGCCGCTACCCGTTCGACTCGACCGGCGGCATCATCGACCGGGTCGGGGCCGGCTACGCCCTGGAGACCCAGAGCCGGCCGGTGTACGACGGCGCCCCGGACGAGCTGACCGTCGTCCACGAGGTGGCCCACCAGTGGTTCGGCGACAGCGTCACCCCCGGGACCTGGCAGGACATCTGGCTCAACGAGGGCTTCGCCACGTACGTGGAGTGGCTCTGGCAGGAGGGACACGGCGGTCCGAGCGCCCGGGAGACCTTCGAGGGCTACTACGCGACGCCGGCCGAGGACCCGTTCTGGCTGCTGAAGACCGGCGACCCCGGGCACGACGACATCTTCAACGGGGACGTGGTCTACACCCGGGGCGCGATGACCCTGCAGGCGATCCGCGACGCCATCGGCGACCAGGACTTCTTCGCGCTGCTGCGGGAGTGGGCCGCGACCTACCGGCACGGAAACGCCGCCACCTGCGACCTGCTCCGGCTGGCCGAGAAGATCTCGCACCGGGACCTCGGCCCGCTGTTCGACGCCTGGCTCTACACGGCGGCGAAGCCGGGGCCGACGGCCTGACCCGGGCGGTCGCGGACCCGGCGCCCGGGCCGCTCGCGCGATCGGCGGGGCGGACAGGACGAAGGGCGGTGCGGTGTCCGGGCCGGACACCGCACCGCCCTACGCGGGGCCGCGCTCAGGCCTCGGCCGGGACGGTCCGCCGCAGCTTGCCGGCGACCAGGGTGCCGAGCCGGTCCAGGCCGACCACGACGGCCGCGAGCACCACGAACTCGACCGTCAGCAGCACGATCTGGCCCCAGACGTAGCCGTAGCCCTTCTCGGTCGGGTCGAAGAAGAAGTACGGGTACGGGGTCGGGTAGTTGGAGAACAGCGCCGCGCGGGCCATCACGATGCCGGCGTAACCGAGCGGGAAGGCCAGCCAGAGCGGGATGTCGCGCCAGTGCGAGGCGTTGCGCGGGCGCAGGGTCAGCCAGTCGAGGATCACCAGCACCGGGGTGACGTAGTGCAGGAAGAACGAGGACCAGTGCTGGAGCTTGTCCGGTCCGTCGAACAGGCCGGGCAACGGATTGGCGCCGTGCTCCAGCAGGATGTGCGAGACCAGCCCGGTGATCAGGATGTAGAGGGTGACGGCGCCGCGCAGCCGGGGCGCGGGGGCGTCGACGGTGCCGCGCTGCTTCATCCAGTAGACCGCGCCGGCGAAGTAGGCCAGCACGAAGACGTTGCTCTGGATGGTGAAGTAGACCAGGGAGCCGGTGCCGAGGGTCAGGCCCGTGGCCGCCGATATCACGATGGCCAGGCGCCACCAGAGCGCGGGCCGGGTCCAGACGGTCATACTGTCACCTGATCTTTTCGGGAGGTATCGGACGGGAAGGTCGTCGCACTCTACTGGCTGGTAGGGGCGGGCGTGAAGGAGATCGTCCCGGGTCGGAGCCGCCGGGCCGGCGGTGTGCGGGGCGGCCGGCCCCGCCGGAGGTCCGGGCGGGGCCCTCGCCGCGGCGAGGGCCGGGTCAGCCGGGCAGGACGAAGCCCGACTCGTAGGCCGCGATCACCGCCTGGGTGCGGTCACGCGCGCCGAGCTTCGCCAGCACGGCGCCGACGTGGGTCTTGACCGTCTCGGTGCTGACCGCCAGCCGGCCGGCGATCTCCGCGTTGCTCAGCCCTGCCGCCATCAGCCGCAGCACCTCGCCCTCCCGCCCGGTGAGCCGGCCGACCGGGCCCGGGTCCGGGCGCCGCGCGGGGGCCTGCCGCCGGGCCAGCTCCCGGACGGCGGCCGGGAACAGCAGGGAGTCGCCGCGGGCCACCAGCCGGACGGCCTGCACCATCTCCTCGGCCCTGGCCCGCTTCAACAGGAACCCGGCGGCGCCGGCCCGCAGCGCGTCGTAGACATGGTCGTCGTGCTCGAAGGTGGTCACCACCAGGATCTTCGGCGGCTCGGCCATGGTCGCCATCAGCTGCTCGGTGGCCCGGATGCCGTCGATGCCGGGCATCCGGACGTCCATCAGCACCACGTCCGGCCGCAGCTCGCGCACCAGCGGTACCGCCTCCGCGCCCGAGGCGGCCTCGCCGACCACGGTGAGGTCCGGCTCGGCGTCGATCACCACCCGCAGTCCCAGCCGCACCAGCCGCTCGTCGTCCGCGACCAGCACCCGGACCGGCCCCGGGGCCTCGCGCGACGCGCGCCCGGCCGTTGCGCCGTCCGCCCGTGGGCCGTCCGCTGCCGGAACGTCCGCCGTCGGACCGTCCGTCGTCGTCATGTCGTAGCCCCCGTCATCGTGCCCCTCCCGTCGTTCCGCGGGTTCGCGGCCCGGCGGCGTCCGGCCGCCCCGGTGACGCCCGTCATGGCGTTGTCCCCGTCATGGCGTTGCTCCCGTCGTACGGCCGCCCGGTGCCGGGCTCCCCGCCGGTGCCTGGTCCGCCTCCGTGCGCAGCGGCAGCCGGACGGCCAGCCGCCAGTGCCCGCCGTCCGGGGTGGGGCCGGCCTCGCAGCCGCCGCGCAGGGCGGCGGCCCGTTCGCCGATCCCGCGCAGCCCCCGGCCCCCGCCCGGCGGCCAGCGGATTGGTCAGCTCCAGCTCCAGCCGGTCCACCCGCAGGTCGATGCGCAGCACGGCCGGCGCCGCCCCCGCGTGCCGCAGCACATTGGTCAGCCCCTCCTGGACGATCCGGTACGCCTCGCGGGAGACGGCCGGCGGCAGCCCGGGCAGGCCCGGCGGGAGCGCGGCCCGGACCGTGACGCCGGTCCGCTCCAGCTGGCGCAGCAGGTCGTCGAGGACGGCCAGGGTCGGCCCGGCCGGGGCCGGGTCCGCCGGCTCCTCCTCGCGCAACAGGCCCAGGACGGTGTCCAGTTCGCTCACCGCCTCGCGGGCCGTCCGCTCGATCGCCCGCAGTGCCTCGGCGGCGAAGGCCGGGTCGGTGACCAGCACCCGGGAGGCGGCCGCGGCCTGCAGGCCGACGGCGCTCAGCGCGTGCCCGACCGAGTCGTGCAGTTCCCGGGCCAGCCGGTTGCGCTGGGCCAGCACGGTGGCCCGCCGCTCGGCCGCCGCGAGCCGCTCGTCCGGGGTCGGCCCGAGCAGCGCCGGCGCCGACCGTGCGAGCAGGGCGCCGGCCCCGGCGTTGGCGGCCAGCAGCAGGAGGAGGAGCGCCAGGCCCAGCGCCGGGCCGCCGATCCACTGGTGCTCCCGCCACCAGGCGGGGGCGTGGTCCAGGGCGCCCAACGGCAGCAGCAGCGTGACGGCGGCGGGCGGGACGGCGAGCGACAGCCCGCTCACCACCCCGCCGAGGAAGAGGTGCAGCACGTACCAGGCGGCCGTCCGGCGCCGGGCCGCCCAGGTCCGGGCGGGGCCGGTGGACAGTTCCCCGGCCGCCCCGGCGCAGAGCACCCGGGCGGCCGTGGCCTCCAGCACCCGGACCATCGGCAGCAGCGCGGTGACCGCGGCCAGCGGCAGCGCGGTGCCGAAGGCGACGAACTGCAGGGCGACCCGCCGCAGCGGGTCGCTGCCCGGGAGGAGCGCGCCCAGCACCACCGAGGACAGCAGCCAGTACGGCATCAACAGGGCGCCGCCCAGCACCAGATGCACCCACCGCCGGCGCGGCCGCCGTCCGAGCAGCGCGCTGCCGATCCCCCGTACCCCCGCGTTCACCGGACCGACTGTACGTCAGGTGCTGGTCGGCCGACCCGGCGCACCGGGCGGCGCCGGCGTCGGCAGCCCGGGTGCGGGGCGCGGGCGGGGCGGGGCACGGGGGAGCGGGGCGCGCCGGCCGGTGGCCCGGTCCGCGGTCGGCGAGTGCCCCGGGACCGGGTGCGCGCCGCCCTTGTTACCGGCGGGTCGCTTATCTATCATCGCCAGTGTTACAGCTTTACTGTCAAACCGACGAAGGGGGCAGCAGGTGGACGGCGCGACCAACCCCGGCCCGCTGGCCGGCGTGCGGGTGGTGGAGCTCGCGGGCATCGGCCCGGGCCCCTTCGCCGCCATGCTGCTGGCCGACCTGGGCGCCGACGTGGTGCGGGTCGACCGCCCCGGCGCCGGGCCGCTGAGCATCGACCCGGCGTACGACCTCACCAACCGCAACAAGCGGTCCGTCCTGGTCGACCTCAAGTCCCCCGAGGGGCCGGGCCAGGTGCTCGGCCTGGTCGAGCGCGCCCAGCTGCTGATCGAGGGCTACCGCCCCGGCGTCGCCGAACGCCTCGGGGTCGGCCCGGGCGCCTGCCTCGCCCGCAACCCCGCCCTGGTCTACGGCCGGATGACCGGCTGGGGCCAGGACGGCCCGCTCGCCGCCCGGGCCGGCCACGACATCGGCTACACGGCGCTGGCCGGCACCCTCGGCATGATCGGCGACCCGGACGGCCCGCCGGCGATCCCCGCCAACCTGCTCGGCGACTACGCGGGCGGCTCGCTGTACCTGGTCGTCGGCCTGCTGGCCGCCCTGCACCACGCCCGCGAGAGCGGCGCCGGCCAGGTCGTCGACGCCGCCGTGGTGGACGGCGCCGCCCACCTCACCTCGATGCTCTGGGGCCTGCTCGCCGCCGGCAGCTGGCAGGACCGGCGCGGCGTCAACCTGCTCGACGGCGGCGCGCCCTGCTACGCCGTGTACGCGGCCTCCGACGGCGGCCACCTCGCGGTGGGCGCGCTGGAGCCCCAGTTCTACGCCGAGTTCGGCAAACTGCTGGGCCTGGAGGCGGACGCGCCGGGACAGTTCGACATCCCGCGCTGGCCGGAGCTGCGGGCCCGCATCGCCGCCCGGTTCGCCACCCGCACGCTGGCCGAATGGACCGCCGTCTTCGACGGCACCGACGCCTGCGTCGAGCCGGTGCTGACCATGCGGCAGGCGGCCGGCCATCCGCACCTGGTGGCGCGCGGCACCTACACCCGGGTCGACGGCGTCACCCAGCCGGCCCCGGCCCCGCGCTTCTCCGCCACCCCCGGCACGCTGCGCCGGCCCCCGGCCCGACCGGGCGCCGACACCGCCGAGGTCGCCCGCGACTGGGGCGTGCCCGCGCTCGCCCCCCGCTGACCGCCGCCACGGCTCCGACCGCCCCGAGAGGACACCGCAGTGCAGCGAGACATCTACACCGAGGAGCACGAGGCCTTCCGGGAGACCGTCCGGGCCTTCCTCGCCAAGGAGGTGCTCCCGCACCACGACCGCTGGGAGCGGGCCGGCATCGTCGACCGCTCCGCGTGGACGGCCGCCGGCGCGCAGGGCCTGCTGGGCCTGGCCGTCCCCGAGGAGTACGGCGGCGGGGGCAGCGCCGACTTCCGCTACAGCGCCGTCCTGGCCGAGGAGTTCACCCGGGCCGGCGCCTCCGGCCTGGCGCTCGGCCTGCACAACGACATCATCGGCCCGTACCTCACCTCGCTGGGGAACGAGGAGCAGAAGCGCCGCTGGCTGCCCGGCTTCTGCAGCGGCGAGCTCGTCACCGCCGTGGCGATGACCGAACCCGGCGCCGGGTCGGACCTCCAGGGCATCCGGACGCACGCCGTCGACCAGGGCGACCACTACCTGCTCAACGGGTCCAAGACCTTCATCTCCAACGGCATCATCGCCGACCTGGTCGTGGTGGTCGCCCGCACCACCCCGGAGGGCGGCGCGCACGGGCTGAGCCTGCTGGTGGTCGAGCGCGGGATGCCCGGCTTCGAGCGCGGCCGCAACCTCGACAAGATCGGCCAGAAGGCCCAGGACACCGCCGAGTTGTTCTTCAACGACGTCCGGGTGCCGAAGGCCAACCTGCTGGGGGAGGAGAACGGCGCCTTCGTCTCGCTGATGCGCAACCTCGCCCAGGAGCGGCTGGCCATCGCGGTGTCGGCGATCGCCGGGGCCGAGCACCTGGTCGAGATCACCACCGAGTACGTCAAGCAGCGCGAGGCCTTCGGCCGGCCGCTCGCCAAGCTGCAGCACGTCCGCTTCGAGATCGCCGAGCTGGCCACCGAGTGCGCGGTCACCCGCGCCTTCGTGGACCGCTGCATCACCGAGCACAACCGCTGGGCGCTCACCCCGGTGGACGCCTCGATGGCCAAGTGGTGGGCCACCGAACTGCAGAAGCGCACCGCCGACCGCTGCCTCCAACTGCACGGCGGATACGGCTACATGGCCGAGTACCCGGTGGCGAAGGCGTTCACCGACGGCCGGATCCAGACCATCTACGGCGGCACCACCGAGATCATGAAAGAGATCGTCGGCCGCTCCCTCCTCGGCTAGACCCTCCCGGAAAGGCACCCACCGTGACCACCGAAGCGTACGTCTACGACGCTGTCCGCACCCCGCGAGGCCGGGGCAAGGCGAACGGCTCGCTGCACGGCACCAAGCCGATCGACCTCGTGGTCGGCCTGATCCACGAACTGCAGGCCCGGTTCCCCGGGCTGGACCCGGCCGCGATCGACGACATCGTGCTCGGCGTGGTCAGCCCGATCGGCGACCAGGGCTCCGACATCGCCCGGATCGCCGCCATCGCGGCCGGACTGCCGGACACCGTCGCGGGCGTCCAGGAGAACCGCTTCTGCGCCTCCGGCCTGGAGGCCGTCAACCTGGCGGCGGCCAAGGTCCGTTCCGGCTGGGAGGACCTCATCCTGGCCGGCGGCGTCGAGTCGATGTCCCGGGTCAAGATGGGCTCCGACGGCGGCGCCTGGGCGATGGACCCGATGACGAGCTACCGGACCGGCTTCGTCCCGCAGGGCATCGGCGCCGATCTGATCGCGACCATCGAGGGCCTGTCCCGCACCGACGTGGACGCCTTCGCCGCCGAGTCCCAGGCCCGCGCCGCCAAGGCCCAGGCGGACGGGTACTTCGACCGCTCGGTCGTCCCGGTCAAGGACGTCAACGGCCTGGTCGTGCTGGACCGCGACGAGTTCATCCGCCCCGGCACCACGGTGGAGACCCTGGCGGGCCTCAAGCCCTCCTTCGCCGGCATCGGCGAGGCCGGCGGTTTCGACGCCGTCGCCCTGCAGAAGTACCACTGGGTCGAGTCCATCGACCACGTCCACCACGCCGGCAACTCCTCCGGCATCGTGGACGGCGCGGCCCTGGTCGCGATCGGCTCCCGCGAGATCGGCGAGCGGTACGGGCTGCGCCCGCGGGCCCGGATCGTGTCCGCCGCGGTGTCCGGCTCCGAGCCGACCATCATGCTGACCGGGCCGGCCCCCGCCACCCGCAAGGCCCTCGCGAAGGCCGGCCTGACCGCCGACGACATCGACCTGGTCGAGATCAACGAGGCCTTCGCCGCCGTGGCGCTCCGCTTCATCCGCGAACTCGGCTTCCGGCACGACCAGGTGAACGTCAACGGCGGCGCGATCGCCCTCGGGCACCCGCTGGGCGCGACCGGCGCGATGCTGATCGGCACCCTGATCGACGAGCTGGAGCGCCGCGACCTGCGCTACGGCCTGGCCACCCTCTGCGTCGGCGGCGGTATGGGCGTCGCCACCGTCATCGAGCGCATCTGAAACGGGAGACCTCCACCTCATGAGCAACACGACTGCCATCCGCTGGGAGCAGGACCAGGACGGTGTGGTCACCCTCGTCCTCGACGACCCCGCCCAGTCCGCCAACACCATGAACGCCGGCTTCACCGACGCCCTGGAGGCGACGGTCGAGCGGCTGAAGGCCACCGAGGGCCTGCGCGGGGTGATCGTCACCTCCGCGAAGAAGACCTTCTTCGCCGGCGGCGACCTGCGGCTGATCTCCGCGGCGACGCCGGAGAGCGCCGACCAGGTCTTCGCCAACTCGATGCGGATCAAACGCGCCCTGCGCACCCTGGAGACCCTCGGTCGGCCGGTGGTCGCCGCCATCAACGGCGCGGCGCTCGGCGGCGGGCTGGAGATCGCGCTGGCCTGCCACCACCGGATCGCGCTGGACGCGCCCGGCAGCAGGATCGGGCTGCCCGAGGTCACCCTGGGGCTGCTGCCCGGCGGTGGCGGCGTGGTGCGCACGGTGCGGATGATGGGCATCACCGACGCGCTGCTCAAGGTCCTGCTGCAGGGCAGGCAGTACCGCCCGGCGCAGGCCCTGGAGAACGGCCTGGTGCACGAACTGGCCTCCACCCGCGAGGAGATGCTGGAGAAGGCGCACGCCTTCGTGGCCGCCAACCCGGAGGCCGTCCAGCCTTGGGACGTCAAGGGTCACCGGATCCCCGGCGGCACCCCGAGCACCCCCGCCTTCGCCGCCAACCTGCCGGCCTTCCCGGCCAACCTGCGCAAGCAGCTGGCCGGCGCGGACTACCCGGCCCCGCGCAACATCCTGGCCGCCGCGGTCGAGGGCGCCCAGGTCGACGTCGACACCGCGATGGTGATCGAGGCCCGGTACTTCACCGAGCTGGCCTGCGGCCAGATCTCGAAGAACATGATCCAGGCCTTCTTCTTCGACATGCAGGCCGTCAACTCCGGTGCGGGCCGCCCCAAGGGCGTGGCGCCGCGCGAGGTCCGCAAGGTGGCGGTGCTGGGCGCGGGCATGATGGGCGCGGGCATCGCGTACTCCTGCGCCAAGGCCGGCGTCGAGGTGCTGCTCAAGGACGTCACCCCGGAGGCGGCCGAACGCGGGAAGGCCTACTCCGCCGGGCTGCTGGACAAGGCCGTGGCGCGCGGCCGCTCCACCGAGGCGCAGCGGGCGGAGCTGCTGGCCCGGATCACGCCGACCGCCGACGCCGCCGACCTGGCGGGTTGCGACGTGGTGATCGAGGCGGTGTTCGAGAACCCGGAGCTGAAGCACAAGGTCTTCCAGGAGGTCCAGCAGGTCGTGGCGCCGGACGCGCTGCTCTGCTCCAACACCTCCACCCTGCCGATCGGCCTGCTCGCCGAGGGCGTGGAGCGCCGGGCGGACTTCATCGGCCTGCACTTCTTCTCGCCGGTCGACAAGATGCCGCTGGTGGAGATCATCAGCGGCCCGGAGACCGGCGCCGAGGCGCTGGCCCGCGCCTTCGACCTGGTCCGCCTGATCGGCAAGACGCCGATCGTGGTCAACGACTCGCGCGGCTTCTTCACCTCGCGGGTGATCGGGCAGTTCATCAACGAGGGCGTCGCCATGGTGGGCGAGGGCGTCGACCCGGTCTCGGTGGAGCAGGCCGCCGCCCAGGCCGGCTACCCGGCCAAGGTGCTCTCGCTGCTGGACGAGCTCACCCTCACCCTGCCGCGCAAGATCCGCGGCGAGGCCCGGCGGGCCGTCGAGGAGGCCGGCGGCACCTGGACCGAGCACCCCGGCGACGTGGTGATGGACCGGATGCTCGACGAGTTCGGCCGCCCCGGCCGCAGCGGCGGCGCCGGCTTCTACGGGTACGAGGACGGCCGCCGGGTCCGGCTCTGGCCCGGCCTGCGCGAGCACTTCACCGGGGGCGCCGAGGCGCAGATCCCGTTCGAGGACATGAAGGAGCGGATGCTCTTCGCCGAGGCACTGGACTCCGTCCGCTGCCTGGAGGAGAACGTGCTGACCTCGGTCGCGGACGCCAACGTCGGCTCGATCCTCGGGATCGGGTTCCCCGCGTGGACCGGCGGTGTGCTCCAGTACATCAACGGCTACCGGGGCGGCCTGCCCGGATTCACCGCCCGGGCCAGGGAGCTGGCGGCGGCGTACGGCGAGCGGTTCGAGCCGCCGGCGCTGCTGGAGCGGCTGGCGGCCGAGGGCGGCCGTTTCGCGGACTGAGCCCGATCCGTCCGGACGGCGCCGCGCGCGGGGAGACCCGCCCGCGGCGCCGTCCGGCGTCGACGGGCCGGGGGCTGGTGGTTGGTGACGCGGTGGCCGAGTGGCCGGGTCAGCCTTCGGCGGGCCCGTCGGTCCGGTCGCCCAGGTCCTCGCCGAGCTCCTCGCGCAGCGAACGCTGGAACGCCGTCACCAGCGCCTGCGCGATCATCGGCTGGATGTGGTCGGTGAGCCCCTTCATCCGCTCCAGCTCGGCCGGCGCCGGGCCGCTCTCCCGGTACGGCTTCCAGACCGTCTCGCGGAACAGCCGGTGCAGCTCGTGCGCCGTCGCCCGGCTGTGGCCGAGCACCACGGCCCGGGCCGCCACCAGGGTCTCCAGCGGGATCGGCACGTCCAGCACCCGCACGCCCAGCGGGAGCAGACCGGGGTCGACCCGGAACACGTCGGGGTGGGCCGTCCGCTCCAGCGCCCCCATCGCGGCCAGCCGGGCGATGTCGGTGTCCGACAGCGCCCGCCCGGCCCGGCGCTCCAGCCGGGCCCGCCCGGTCTCCTCGGCGGTCTCCGGCATCCAGGACGCCACCAGCGCGCGGTGGATCGCGAGGTCGAGCGAGCTGATGTCCTCGGGCAGCCGGGCCAGGTAGCGCTCGATCGCGGCGAGGGTGAGGCCCTGTCGCTGCAGCTCCTCGATCAGCTCCAGCCGGTCCAGGTGCGCGACCCCGTACAGACCGACCCGGCGCGGGCCCAGTTCCGGCGGCGGCAGCAGCCCCTTGGTGCTGTAGAAGCGCAGGGTCCGGACGGTGACCCCGGCCCGCGCGGCCAGCTCGTCGACGGTGAGCCGCAGCGGGGGCGTGCCCGGGGTGCCGGGGGCGGCCGGTGCGGACACGGCCCCGGTCGGGCTTCCGGACAGGCCGGGCGTGGCGGGCGTGGCTGTCATGGCTCGGCGCCTTTGCTGCTCGGGGAACCTGTCGGCGGGAACCGGTCGGAACACTCTCGCTGTGACAGTAGCAGTGTGACACCGCCCGTAGCCGGTCTGTCCGCGTCCGGTCCGGTCCTGCCGCGGTCCCCGCCCGGCCCCGGTCCGGAGGCCGGCCGGCGGTTCTGCCGGACGGCCGGCGCCGGGCCGCTGCCGGGGGGCGCCGAACGGCGGGGCGTCCTTGCTTATACGCCTGAAACGCTCCGTCCGCAGGGGTTTCGGCAAACATTTCACATGTCCCGGCAAAGACTTCCGCCCGGGCCTTGCCCTACCCGTGGTTACCCGATGGGATGCGCGAGTCCTTCCGCCGATCTTGGCCGGCGTCCCCCGACGCCCGCCGCCCCGCCCGCTCCGGCCCGTACCCCCGGCCTGCCCTCACCGCCTCCCCGCTCCGCCCGCCGCCAGCGCCACCACGCTGCTCCCGGCTACGAGCGGCCGGCGGCCGGGCCGGCAGGTGACGCGTCCGGCAGCGCCGGCGTCCCCGATCGGACGGCGGACACCCCCCAGAGCGCCCGGACGATCCGGTGCGCGTGAAATTCGAACATCGAGGTCGGGCCCCATCGTGCGTCTCCACACCCCTGCCGCCGGACTCCTTGCCGTCGCGGTGCTCCCGCTGGCGCTGACCGCCTGCTCCTCCAGCACCCCGCAGGCCGCCGCCCCCGCGCCGGCCACCACCGCGGCCGCCCCGGCGACCCCGGCCGCGGCGCCGTCCGCCACGCCGTCCGCGGCCCCGGCCGCCGCCGACCCCAACGCCGGCCTGCTGACCGGTACGCAGCTCAAGGCCCTGCTGGCCCCCGCCACCGCCTTCGCCACCGGTTTCGCGATCGACGCCGCCAGCACCCGCGACACCGGCGACACCTACCAGCTCCCGGCCGTCACCGAGGTGCCCACGCCGGACTGCACCCGGCTCGGCGGGACGTCCTGGACGGAGATCACCGGCATCGCCGGGGTCTCCTTCGCCGAGAACGCCTACATCGACAAGAACGCCTCGGCCGAGTCGGCCCAGGAGATCGACGTGTACCGCGACAAGACCGCCCAGACGGTCGTCGGGGCGCTCGGCAAGCTCTCGCTGGCCTGCCCCGGCTACACCGACCCGCAGACCAACGGCAAGGTGACGGTCGCCGAGAAGGCGCTGCCCGCCGTCGGCGACGAGGCCTACGTGATCACCCTGACCAGCCCCGCCTGGAAGGGCGGCACCACCCTGGTGGCGGCCCGGGTGGGCACCGCCGTGGTGACGGTGCTGGCGAGCAGCGGCACCGACAAGGGGACGGCCACCGCGACCAAGCTGGCCGGCCAGCTGGCGACGGGGCTCAAGGGCAAGGCCTGAGGCTCCCGCCCGGCGGGCCCGGTCCGGTACGCCGGCCCGGGCCTGCCCCCGGCCCGGGCCCGCCCCCGGCGCGCGCCCCGCCGCCGCGGCACCGCCGACCGGGTCCCACCGGGGGCGCACACGGGCGAGGCGCCGGGGTCGCACGGCCGTGAGCGGCTAACTTGCTGCGGGGGCCGCCCGACCGACGCTCGCGGGAGAGCCATGACTTCGAACCAGTCCGGGGCCGGGGTGAGCGCCTGGCAGGTGCTGCGCAACCCCAAGGTCTGGGCGCTGCCGACGATCATCGTCGGGGCGGTCGCACTGCTGCTCTCCCTGCTCTACATGGGCGGCATCGTCAATCCGCGCGCGGATCTGCACCGGCTGCCGATCGGCCTGGTCAACTCCGACCAGGGGGCCCAGCTGGGCGGGCAGCAGGAGAACCTCGGCGCGCGGATCACCGCCGGCGTCCTCGCCGCGCCGGACCCGAACCAGCAGGTCTCCTGGCGGCCGCTCGACAAGGCCGCCGCGACGGACCAACTGGCCTCGGGCAAGCTGTACGGCGTCCTGGAGGCGCCGGCCGGCCTCACCGCCGCGGTGGCGGCGCTCGGCGCCGCGGCCCAGCCGGAGCCGGCCCGGCCGAGCATGCTCGTCCTCACCAATCCCGGGGTGGGCAGCCTGGCGTCCTCGCTGGCCTCGTCCATCTCCCAGGAGGCCGCGCACCGGGCCTCCCTGCAACTGGGCGCGAGCCTGAGCGCGCTGCCGGCGGCCCAGGGCGGCACGGCGACCAACGCGGCCCGGCTGCTGGTGTCCGACCCGCTGGCGGTGGTGGTCGAGGTGGGCCACCCGATCGGCCCGCACAGCGGGCTGGGGCTGACCGCGTTCTACTACACCCTGCTGCTGGTGCTCTGCGGGTTCCTCGGGGCCAACATCATCAGCAACGGCGTGGACGTCTCGCTGGGGTACGCGGCCAGCGAGCTGGGGCCGCTGCGCACCCAGCTGCCGCTGGTCCGGATCAGCCGCACCGGGACCCTGGCGGTCACCAGCGTGATGTCCGCCGTACTGGCGATGGTGACGTCCAGCCTGGTGATGCTCGCGACGGTGGTGATCCTGGACATGGACGCCTCGCACCTGCCGCTGCTCTGGGTGTTCTCGGTCTGTGCCAGTGCCGCGGTGGGGCTCGGGGTCCAGGCGCTGCTCGCGGCGTTCGGCGGGATCGGGCAGCTGATCGCCATGTTCATCTTCATCGCGCTCTCGCTGCCCTCCTCCGGGGCCACCATCCCGCTGCAGGCGCTGCCGACCTTCTACCGCGGGCTGGCGGTCTTCGAGCCGATGCGCCAGCTGAGCGACGGCGTCCGGTCGATCCTGTACTTCGGGGCGCAGGCCGACGCCGGGCTGGCCCGGGCCTGGGTGATGATCGCGATCGCGACGGTCGCCGCGCTCGTCTTCGGCTTCGCGATGACCACCTACTACGACCGCCGTGGCCTGCACCGGGTGCACCCCGAGTCGAGTTGAGCGGCCGGGCGGGCCGTCCCCCGGGTACCCCTCCGGGGCGCCGGGCGGCGGCTGGCATGCTGGGCGCATGGCGGAACTCAACGGCAGGCCCGTCGGGGCGGACGAACTGCAGGCGCTGGCCCTGACCAACTACGGCCACTTCACCTCGATGCGGGTGGAGGACGGCCGGGTCCGTGGGCTGGCGCTGCACCTGGAGCGGCTGGCCCGGGACTGCCGGGCGGTCTTCGGCGTCGAGCTGGACACCGGGCGGGTCCGCGAGCTGGCCCGGCGCGCGGCGCCCGCCGCCGGCGCCGGGGTGGTGCGGGTCACCGTCTTCGACCCGGCGCTGGACATCGGCCGGCTGGGTGCGGGCGGCCGCCCGCAGGTGCTGGTGACCACCCGGCCGGCCGGCGTGCTGCCGCTGCCGCCGCTGCGGGTCCGGTCGGTGGAGTTCGTCCGGGACGCGCCGGAGATCAAGAGCGTCGGCCTCTTCGCCTCGCTCCGGCAGCGCAGGGCGGCCCAGCTGGCCGGTTTCGACGACGCCCTGTTCGCCGACGCCGAGTCGGCCGTCTCCGAGGGCGGCACCTGGAACGTCGGTTTCGTCCGGGACGGGCAGGTCCTCTGGCCGGCCGCCCGGTGCCTGGTGGGCACCACGATGGAGCTGCTGAAGCAGGTGCACGGCAGCGTGACGGAGCCGGTCCGGCTCGGTGACCTGGCGGGTTTCGAGGCGGCCTTCGCCACCAACGTCGCGATCGGGGTCCAGGCGATCTCCGCCGTCGACGGGCTGGCGCTGCCGGGCAGCCACCCGGTGATCGACCTGCTGCGGCGCACGTACCTGGACCTCCCGGGCGACCGGCTGTAGCGGCGCCGCGCGCCGGGCCGCGCGCCTGCGGCCGGCGGCCCGCACCGGACGGGCTCCCGCAGGGCCGCGGCTCAGGCGGGCTTGCGGGCCTCGATCAGGTACCGGGTGGTGCTCGCCGTGAAGGGCCCCTCGGCCTCGATCCGCCGGTGCAGCTCCAGCAGGCGGTCCCGGTGGCGCTCGACGGTGAAGCCGGGCACCATCCAGATCACCTTGCGCAGGAAGTAGACCACCGCCCCGATGTCCCGGAACTCGGTGTGCAGCGATTCGAGGCGCAGGTCGACGACCTCCAGCCCGGCCGCCGCGGCCTCCCGGCGGGCGTCGTCGGGGTGGCGGCCCCGGCGGACCGCCTCGGGCTGCGGGCCGAGGAAGTACTCGACGAGTTCGAAGACGCTGGCCGGGCCGACGTGCTGGGCGAGGTAGCTGCCGCCGGGGCGGAGCACCCGGGCGATCTCCGCCCACCGGACGGTCACCGGGTGCCGGCTGGTGACCAGGTCGAAGGCCTCCGCGGCGAACGGCAGCGGGCCCTCCTCCGCGTCGGCGACCACCACCGCGCCGAGCGGGTGCAGCAGCCGCGTCGCCAGGGCGACGTTCGGCGGCCAGCCCTCGGTCGCCACCATCACGGGTGGCAGCTCGGGGACGCCGGCCAGCACCTCGCCGCCGCCGGTCTGCAGGTCCAGCGCGGCGTGCACCCGGGCCAGCCGCTCGCCGATCGTCCGCTGGTACCCCCAGGAGGGGCGCTGTTCGCTGGCGCGGCCGTCCAGCCAGGAGAAGTCCCAGCCGTCCACCGGGACGGCCTCGGCCTCCCCGACCAGCTCTTCGAAGGAATGTGACATATCCGAATTGTCGGGGTGTGCGGGTACGCCGGGCAACGGAATTTCGGCGGCGGGCCCGGGTGGCCCGGGCGGAGCCGGCGGTCAGGGCCCGGGCGGGCCGTCCGCCGGCGGGGGAGGAGCCTCGGCCGCGAGCCGGGCGGCCCGCAGGGTGAGGTGGTGCCGCTCCGCCAGGCTGGCCGTGCGGTCGGCCGCCGTCCGGAGGTTCTCGACGGCGCCGGCCGGGTCGCCGGCCTGCTCCAGCAGGTGCGCGCGGACCACGTACAGGCGGTGGTGGCCCGCCAGCCGCCCGTCCGCCTCCAGCTCCGCCAGGATGCCGAGCGCGGCGGCCGGGCCGTGCACCATCGACGCGGCGACCGCGCGGTTGAGGGTGACCACGGGGTTGGCCGAGACGCTCTCCAGCACCCCGTACAGGGCGAGGATCTGCGGCCAGTCGGTCGCGTCGGCGGTCGGTGCCTCGTCGTGCACGGCGGCGATCGCCGCCTGCAACCGGTACGGGCCGACCGGGCCGCGCGGCAGGGCGGCGGTGATCAGCGCGACGCCCTCGGCGACCAGGGCCGCGTCCCAGCGGGTGCGGTCCTGCTCGGCGAGCGGGACGAGTTCGCCGTCCGGGCCGGTCCGGGCGGCGCTGCGGGCGTGGGTGAGCAGCATCAGCGCGAGCAGCCCCGCCACCTCGCCGTCCTCGGGGAGCAGGGCGTGCAGCGCCCGGGCCAGCCGGATCGCCTCGCGGGACAGCTCCACCCGCTGCAGGTCGGGGCCGGCGCTGCTGCTGTAGCCCTCGTTGAAGATCAGGTAGAGCACGTGCAGCACGGTGTCCAGCCGGCCCGGGCGGTCCTGCCGGTCCGGCATCCGGAACGGCAGTCCGGAGGCCCGGATCCGCTGCTTGGCCCGGCTGATCCGCTGCCCCATGGTCGACTCCGGCACCAGGAAGGCGTCCGCGATCTCGGCGGTGCTCAGCCCGCCCACCGACCGCAGGGTGAGGGCGATCGCCGAGGCCGGCGAGAGCGAGGGGTGGCAGCAGAGGAAGAGCAGGGTCAGCGTGTCGTCGTGGCCGGCCGGGTCCTCCTCGTCGGCGGGCGGGGCCGCCAACCGGTCGGCCGGGACCTGCCGGGCGGAGAGGTCCTCGCGGCGGCGGCGCGCCTGCTCGTTGCGCACCTGGTCGACCATCCGGCGGGAGGCGACCTGGATCAGCCAGCCCCGCGGGCTGCCCGGCACGCCCTCCGCGGGCCACTGGGCGGCGGCCGCCAGCATCGCCTCCTGGACGGCGTCCTCGGCGGCGTAGAAGTCGCCGTGGCGGCGGGTGAGCACGCCGACGACCTGCGGCGCGAGTTCGCGCAGCAGGTCGTTGACGGTGTCCCCGGAGCGGGTCAGCGGACGGCTCCGCCCACGGCCCGGTCCCCGGCGGCGTCCACGGTCGCCGTCACAGGTGCGCTCCCGTCACAGGTCCGACGGCGGGCCGGACATCACCTGGCGGACCTCGATCGGCATGTTCAGCGGCTCGCCCTTCGGACCGGGGGCCGCCGAGATGGCCGTGGCGATCTCCACCGCCCGTCCAGGCTCCTCGCAGTCCACGATCCACCAGCCGGCCAGGAACTCCTTGGTCTCGGCGAACGGCCCCTCGGTCACCACCGGGGCGCCGTCCGCCCGCGAGCGGACGATCTTGGCGGTGTCCGGCATGGCCAGGCCCTGGGCGTCCACCAGCTCGCCGGACCCGGCCAGCTTCACGTTGGTGTCCCGCATGAAGCCGATGTGCGCCCGGAGCTCCTCCTGGGTCCAGCTGTCGATCGGCGCGAAATCGGCGCTCTCCCGGCTGAACTGCATCAACAGCATGTACTTCACGGCCTGCTCCTCTGATCGGTGCGCCCGGTGGGGCGCTTTCACGGACAGGTCGAAGCCGGCCCCGCGCTTTCGACGTCCCCGGCGGGATGCCGCGAAAAGAATTTAGCGCCCCTGGAACTCGGGCGGGCGGGGGCGCACCGGCACCCGCCCGCCGGACCGGGGGCGTCCCGGGTCCGGCGGCCGGGCGGGGCCGAGGCCGGCGGGATCAGGGGCCCGTCGGCAGGGCGTCGAGGTACACCCAGGCGCCGTCCACCCGGACGAAGCGGCTGTGCTCGCGCAGCACGTCCGGGGTCCCGTCGTCGGTGAAGTGGGCACTGAAGTCGACCGTGCCCTCACGGTGGAACGGCCCGCCCTCGGTGGTGGCGTGGACCTCCAGCCGCTGCCAGCGCAGCCCGGGGTCGAAGTCCACCGCGGCCGGCCGGGTCTGCGGGTGCCAGGAGCGCAGCAGGTACGCCTCGTCCCGGACGACGAAGGCGCTGTACCGCGAGCGCATCAGCCGCTCGGCGGTGGGCGCGGCGGCCTCGCCCCGGTGGAACCGGCCGCAGCAGTCACCGTAGGTGGCGGACAGGCCGCACGGGCAGGCGGCGGCGGGGGAGAGGGCGGGCGGCGGCTTTCGTCGTGACATGGGGCCAGCCTAGGGCCGCCCACCCGCCCGGGATCTACCGCGAGCCGCTCTCCAGCAGGTCGGCGTGGTGCCGGCGGGTCACCTCCGGGTGCGCCCGCAGGTAGCCCTTCAGCTCGTTACGGCCGAAGTCGGCGAAGAGCGGGTTGCCCGGGTCCTGGGTGGCGCCCGGCGCGTGGTGGGCGAGCGGGAAGTCCAGCGGTTCGATGTGGGCGTCCAGGCGCGGGTTGTAGAAGAACGGGACGGAGAACCGTTCGCGGGCGCCGGACGGGCTCACCACCCGGTGGTTGGTGGCCTTGAGGTACCCGTCGGTGGCGACCTCCAGCAGCTCACCGAGGTTGACCACGAAGGCCCCCTCCATGGGCGGCACCTCCAGGAAGGACCCGTCGGCACGCTCCACCTGGAGGCCGCCGACGCTGTCCTGCAGCAGCAGGGTGATGAAGCCGTAGTCCTTGTGCGCGCCGACGCCCTGGCCGGCGCCGTCGGGGGCGGTGCCGGGGTAGCGCACCAGCTTCAGCCGCAGGTGCGGGTGGCCGGCGAAGGCGTAGTCGTAGAAGTCGGCCGGCGCGCCGATCGAGGCCAGCAGCTCGTGCAGCAGCCGCTCGGCGACCGCGCTGAGCCGGTCGATCCAGTTCAGGGCGGCGGTGCGCAGCCCGGGCAGGGCCTGCGGCCACTGGTTCGGGCCCTCCAGCCACCAGTACGGCGGCTCGCCGGGGGCGGGGACGTGCGGCGGCAGCTCGGCGCCGATGTCCAGCTGGTCGCGCCAGTCCTGGCTGCCGCCGGTGCGCTCGTCCCCGGTGCGGGTGTAGCCGCGGAAGTGCGGGGAGTTCAGGTTGCTCACGGCCAGCCGGTCGGCCTCGGGGAGGGCGAAGAAGGCCCGCATCGCGTCGGTCAGCGCCGCGGTCTCCTCGGCGGTGATCCCGTGGCCGGTGAGCTGGAAGAAGCCGACCTCGGTGGCGGCGGCCCGCAGGTCGTCGTGCAGCCGGGTGCGGTCGTCCGCGTCGCCGGCGGCGAGCGAGAGGTCGATCACCGGCAGTCCCGCGGCGGGACGGCCGTCGGGGGTGGAGCCGGTGGGAGGGGTGGGTGCCTGCTGCGTCATGGGTGACATCCGCTGTGTCTCGTCCCGGCCGGGCCCGGTGGTGACCGGGGACGCCGAAGCCGCGCCGGGTAGGGCGGGGGCCGCGGGGCCGGAAGGGGGGATGCGGGCCCCCGGGGGGCCGCGCGGTGAGGGTGGGGGGAGGGTCAGCCGGAGCGTCGACAGGACATGCTCGTGACGCGGAGCAGGTCCACGTGGCGACGGCTGACGAGTATGAGCACGTCGTCCAGCCTAGATCACCCGATCGGCGGCGGGCGAGCAGCCTGTTGTGGGGTACGCCACGCCACCGGACGGGAATGGCCCGCCCCGAGTCCGTCCATCGCCGATCCTCCCCGCACCGGGTGGATTCTCAACGCCAGGCTCCGCGAGCCCGGACGGTTCGTCAAGAAGCCGGGCGCGCGGCCGGCGGGGGGCGAGGAGGGCCACGGAGGGGCGAAGAGGGCAACCTGGGAGTAGGGGGGCGCCCGCAGGTGACCCCAGCATGGACCGTCCGTCCGTCCGGTCGACCCCGCGGAGAGAACAGTCATGCCCCACATCAGCATCACCAACGGTCTCCCGGGCATCAGCGGCCTGATGGCCCAGCGCCCCGACACCGCCGCCCCGCTGAACCAGCTCGCCGAGACGCTGCTGCGCAGCCCGTCGTCGCTGAGCCGCGGCGAGCGGGAGCTGATCGCCGCGTACACCTCGGAACTCAACGAGACGGAGTTCTGCTCGGGATCCCACAGCGCCTTCGCCGCCGCGCAGCTCGACGGCGGCCCGGAGCTGGTGAAGGCGGTGCTGCACGGGCTCGACGAGGCACCCGTGACGCCGCGGCTGCGGGCGCTGCTGCGGATCGCCGGCGCCGTCCGGGGGCCGGTCCGGGCGCTGCCGCCGGAGCTGGTGGCGCAGGCCCGGGCGGCCGGCGCCGACGACGACCAGATCCACGACACGGTGCTGATCGCCGCGGCGTTCTGCCTGTACAACCGCTACGTGACCTGCCTGGACACCGAGCTGCCGGCCGACCCGGGCTACTACGAGGAGGGCGCGGAGCGGATCGTCACACGCGGCTACGCCCCGGCGGCCCGCTGACCGCGCACCGCTCGGCGGGCCGGTCGAGCACCGGGCCGCCGGTGGTAGGGGCCGATGGCGAGGACGGCCGGACGGCGCCCGGGTACCCGGGCGCCGTCCGGCCGTTCGTGGCGGGGCGGTCGGGCGGGCCGTTCGGGCGGGGGCGGCTCACCATTCGGCCGCGGATTGTGTAAGGGTGTCCTAACAAGAGCGCGGGTCCGGGCATAGGCCCGGACTATGGGTCCATAGGTTCAGCACGTCTACCGGACGGGCGCCGTCCGGGAAATCGTGGTCCCTGCAGCACCGGGCCGCCCGGCCCGCCCGGATCCGTCGCCCGCCCGCTCGCCCGCCCTGCCAGTCGGAGGAACACCCCCATGCCCCGTCCCATACGTGTGGCCATCGTCGGAGCCGGCCCCGCCGGGATCTACGCCGCGGACGCGCTGATGAAGTCCGACGTGGCCCAGGACCCGGGTGTGTCGATCGACCTCTACGAGCGGATGCCCGCGCCCTTCGGCCTGATCCGGTACGGCGTCGCCCCGGACCACCCGCGGATCAAGGGCATCATCACCGCGCTGCACCAGGTGCTGGACAAGCCGCAGATCCGCCTCTTCGGCAACGTCGACTACCCCGGCGACATCGGCCTGGACGAGCTGCACCAGTTCTACGACGCGCTGATCTTCTCCACCGGCGCCGACGCCGACCGCGACCTCACCGTCCCCGGCATCGAGCTGGACGGCTCCTACGGCGCCGCCGACTTCGTCTCCTGGTACGACGGCCACCCCGACGTGCCGCGTGACTGGCCGCTGGACGCCGAGAAGGTCGCCGTGCTCGGTGTCGGCAACGTCGCCCTGGACGTGGCCCGGATCCTGGCCAAGACCGCCGACGAGCTGCTCCCCACCGAGATCCCCGCCAACGTCCACCGGGGGCTGGCCGCCAACAAGGCCGTCGAGGTGCACGTCTTCGGCCGCCGCGGCCCCGCCCAGGCCAAGTTCAGCCCGATGGAGCTGCGCGAACTCGACCACTCCCCGAACATCGAGGTCATCGTCGACCCCGAGGACATCGACTACGACGACGGCAGCATCGCCACCCGCCGGGGCAACAAGCAGGCCGACATGGTCGCCTCCACCCTGGAGAACTGGGCCATCCGCGACATCGGCGACCGGCCGCACAAGCTGTTCCTGCACTTCTTCGAGTCGCCGGTCGAGGTGCTCGGCGAGGACGGCAGGGTCGTCGGGCTGCGCACCGAGCGCACCGAGCTGGACGGCACCGGCAACGTGAAGGGCACCGGCCGGTTCCGCGACTGGGACGTCCAGGCCGCCTACCGCGCCGTCGGCTACCGCTCCGCCGAACTGCCCAAGCTGCCCTTCGACACCCTCTCGGGAACGGTCCCGCACGAGGCCGGCCGGGTGGTCGAGAACGGCACCCACCTGCCGTCCACCTACGTCACCGGCTGGATCAAGCGCGGCCCGGTCGGCCTGATCGGCCACACCAAGGGCGACGCCAACGAGACGGTCGCCTGCCTGGTCGACGACTTCAAGAACGGCCGGCTGCGCGCCCCCGAGACCCCCGCCGAGGACGCCGTCACGGCCTTCCTGGAGGGCCGCGGCGTCCGGTACACCACCTGGGAGGGCTGGCACCGCCTGGACGCCCACGAGCGCGCGCTCGGCGAGCGCGAGGGCCGCGAGCGGATCAAGGTCGTCGAGCGCGAGGAGATGCTCCGCGCGAGCGAGCCGCAGGACGGCCCGGCCGGGGCCTGACCGGCCCCGGGTCGGCAGCGTCACCGGCCCCGGCACCGTTCCGTCCGGCGGCGGGGCTGACGGTGCGTCAGAGAGGCCGCCCCAGCCGGGCGGTGACGGTCTTCGGCCCGCTGCACCGTGAGCAGCGGGCCGAAGACCTCCTCCAGCACGGCCGGGTCTTCGCCCGGCAGGTCGGCCAGCACCCCCGCGCCCAGCGCCTGCCGGGCGTGCACGTCCGGCCGCGCGGGCTCCGGGAGTTCAGTTCCTGACGGCCCGTAGGATGACGAACTTCGGATCGCTGCTGACGACCTCGCAGTTGCCGAACAGCCGGCGCAGCTTCACGTGGTAGCCCAGGTGCCGGTTGCCGATCACCCAGAGTTCACCGCCGGGCCGCAGGGCGTCCCGGGCGCCGGTGAACATCCGCCGGGAGGTCGCCTCGGTGGTGGCCTGATGGGTGTGGAACGGCGGGTTGTTCAGCACCAGGTCCACCGAGCCGGCCGGCACGCCCGCCAGGCCGTCGCCGGTGAGGAACTCGGCGCCGGCGTGCGTGGCCGGGTCGGTGTTCGCCCGGTAGGTGGCCCGCGCCGAGGCCACCGCCTGGTGCGACTCGTCCACGAAGAGCACCTCGGCCTCGGGGTTGGCCAGCGCCGCCGCCGTGCCGACCACGCCGTTGCCGCAGCCCAGGTCGACGACCCGCTCGGGGCCGCGCCGCTCCGGCAGGTGGCGCAGCAGGAACCGGGTGCCGATGTCGAGCCGCTCGGCGCAGAAGATGCCGGCGTGGTTGACCACCGTGCGCCCGCCCGCCACACCGATGTCCTCGGGCAGCTGGTAGCTGTGCGGCCAGGGGCCGGGCGTGCGGGGGATCGCCGGGTCGGGCACGCAGAAGATCAGCCGGGCCTTCTTCGCCGCCAGCGAGGTGCGGGTGTGGCCGAGGATCCGTTCGAACAGCTTCAGCGTGGAGGTGTGGATCTCGGTGACCATGCCGGTACCGACCACCACGGTGCCGGCATGCACGCCGGGGGCCAGCCGGTGCAGCTGGTCCTCCAGGAGCGCCAGGCTCTTGGGGACCCGGACCAGCAGGACGTCGATCCGCTCCGGCGGCGCGTCCCGGGTGGAGAGCAGCTCGACGGCGCCGGTCCCGCCGGTCCCGCCGGGCCGGTCCGCGTCGCCGGAGCCGTTGCGGGCCAGGTTGGCGAGGGTGGCCTGCTGGCCGAGGTAGGAGTCGCTGATCTGGACGAGCCGGGTCGCCCCGGGCTCCACCCGCCCGGCGAGCGCGGTGACCAGGGCACCCCAGCGGTCGCCCAGCACCACGACGGTGCCGCGCAGGTCGACCGGGCGGGCCGCGGGCTGCTCGGCCGGGGCCCCCGGGCCCGGGGCCGCCCCGGTGACCGGCGCCGCGCCGGCGCTCGGAGCGGCGGCGGTGACGGCGGTGCCGTCGAGGTGCCGCAGCAGGTACTCGTCGGCGGCGTCCCAGGCACGGAGCTGGTCGCGCGGGTCCTCGGGGAAGCGGGTGAGGTCGTACTCGCCCCACGATGTGGTCAGACGGTTCATGGTCGACCCAGGCTATCCGAGGCGCTGAGCGGGCCCGGTCATCACCGCAGGCGGGGGCGCCCGCCGGCGGCCGGTGCCGGCCGGCCCGCGCCCGCCCGGCGCCGGATCAGCCCGTCCCGGACGTGTCGTCCGGTCCGTTCCCGGTGGGCCCGTTCCCGTCCGGTCCGGCGGAGGCGTCCCCGGCCGGTCCGGCGGCCGGCAGCCGCAGGTCGGCCAGCAGCGCCGAGAGCACCCTCCGGGTCACCGCCGCCATGTCGACGGACCGGGGTGCGAGCAGCCACTGCACCTGGAGGCCGTCCATCACGGCGACGACGGCGCTGGCCACGCCCTCGACGTCGAGCGCCGGGTCCGCCTCGCCCAGCTCGCAGGCCTCGCGCAGCGCCTCGGCGACCAGCGCCCGCAGGCCGTCGTAGCGGTCCCGGAAGAACTGCTGCGCCGGGTGCCCCTCGGTGACGCTCTCGGCGGACAGCACCGCGTACAGCCGCACGATGCCCTCCCGGGTGGAGTTCAGCCGGACGGTCTCCACCAGGTGGTCCAGGAAGGCCGTGCCGCGCGGACGCTCCGGGCCCAGCTGCTCGATCTCCGAGGTGTCCCGGAGCTCCAGGACACCGCTCAGCAGCGCCGTCTTGGAGCGGAAGTGGTGCAGCAGCCCGGCCTGGGTCAGGCCGGCCCGCTCGGCGATCTCGGCCAGCGAGGCGTTGTGGTAGCCGCGGGTGGCGAAGGTCTCGACGGCGATCCGCAGGATCTCCTCGCGCCGCTGCGCCCCGGCGGCCCGGCGGGCGGCGGTCGCGGGCGCCGGGCCGCCGCCGGTGGCCTCGTTCGTGCTTCTGGGTGTCACCGGGCGAAGTCTACGGGCCCGGCCGCACCGGCCCGGGGGCCGATCCTGAGCCTCCGGCGGCCGGATATGTCATGTCCTGAAAAAAGCCCGCGCACGATACTTACCAAGTGGTCGGTAGGTCTGATTTCATGTCAGCCGTCGCACCCGGCCGGACACGGCGTCAGGGCCCGTCCGGTCGGCGTGCGGGCCGCCGCACCCGTTCCTGGCATGCCGTCAGGTCAGCTCCCTCGGGCTCCGGTCCGCTGCTCGCAGCCCGCACCCCGTTCGCCGCACCCAGCTCGCGGCACGCGGTCCCACCCCGTTCGTGGCACCCCTTCGAGACGGAGAGACACCGGTGAAACCCCACCCCAACGGCACGACCGGCCGCGCCCGCCGCCGGACCCTGCTGGGCGGCGCGCTGCTCGCCGCCACGGCTCTGGCCGTCGGCGCGACGCCCGTCACCGCGGCCCAGGCCGCACCGGCCGGCCAGGAAGCCACCAGCTACCTCAACCCGCGACTGCCGGTGGAGCAGCGGGTCAGGGACCTCCTCGGCCGGATGACCGTCGAGGAGAAGATCGGCCAGATGACCCAGGCCGAACGCAACTCCGTCGAGTCGGACCAGAGCCGGATCACCAGCCTGGCGCTCGGCTCGCTGCTCTCCGGAGGCGGCTCGACCCCCACCCCGAACACGCCGCAGGCCTGGGCGGACATGATCGACGGCTACCAGAAGCGCGCCCTCGACACCCGGCTGCACATCCCGCTGCTCTACGGCATCGACTCGGTGCACGGCGACAACAACCTGGTCGGCGCCACCGTCTTCCCGCACAACATCGGCCTCGGCGCGACCCGTGACCCGGACCTCGTCCGGGAGGCCGCCCGGATCACGGCCGCCGAGACCCGGGCGACCGGCCCGCAGTGGGTCTTCGCGCCCTGCGTCTGCGTCGCCCGCGACGACCGCTGGGGCCGTACCTACGAGAGCTACGGCGAGGACCCGGCCTTGGTCACCCGGATGGAGACCGCGATCGACGGCCTCCAGGGCGACAACCCCCGGGACCTCGCCCGCCCCGACCGGGTGCTGGCCACCGCCAAGCACTTCGCCGGGGACGGCGACACCGCCTACGGCAGCTCCACCAACGGCGGGTACAAGCTCGACCAGGGCGTGACGATCACCGACCGCGAGCACTTCCGGACGATCGACCTCGCCCCCTACGTCGCGGCCGTCCGGGAGCACGGCGTGGGCAGCATCATGCCCTCGTACTCCAGCGTGGACTGGACCGAGGACGGCATCGGCAACCCGGTCAAGATGAGCGCCGACAAGGAGCTGCTGACCGACGTCCTCAAGGAGAAGATCGGCTTCGACGGCTTCCTGATCAGCGACTGGGACGCCGTCCACCAGCTGCCCGGCGACTACCCCACCCAGGTGCGGACCGCCGTCAACGCCGGGCTCGACATGTTCATGGAGCCGTACAGCGCCGACACCTTCGAGCGGACCCTGCTGGCCGAGGTGCGGGCCGGGCGGGTCACCACCGCCCGGATCGACGACGCCGTCCGCCGGATCCTGCGCGCCAAGTTCCGGCTGGGGCTCTTCGAGCACCCGTACACCGACCGCTCGGGCGCGGCCGCGATCGGCTCGCCCGCCCACCGGGCGGTGGCCCGCCGGGCCGTCGCCGAGTCGCAGGTGCTGCTGAAGAACGACGGCCACGCGCTGCCGCTGAGGCCCTCCCAGCGGATCTACGTCGCCGGCGCCAACGCGGACGACATCGGCAACCAGGCCGGCGGCTGGACGGTGACCTGGCAGGGGCGGTCCGGCGCCACCATCCCCGGCACCACGATCCTCCAGGGCATCCGGCAGAACGCGGCGCGGACCACCTACAGCGCGGACGCCTCGGCGCCGACCGACGGCTACGACGTCGGCGTGGTGGTGATCGGCGAGACCCCGTACGCCGAGGGGGTCGGCGACGTCGGCAACGGCCACACGCTGGAGATCTCGGCCGCCGACCGGGCCGTCATCGACCGGGTCTGCGGCGCGATCCGGACCTGCGTCGTCCTCGACGTGGCGGGCCGCCCGCAGATCGTCACCGACGAACTGCCCAGGACCGACGCCTTCGTGATGTCCTGGCTGCCCGGCAGCGAGGGCGCGGGGGTCTCCGACGTGCTCTTCGGCAAGCGGCCGTTCACCGGGAAGCTCCCGGTCAGCTGGCCGCGCAGCGAGGCCCAGGAGCCGATCAACGTCGGCGACAAGCAGTACGACCCGCTGTTCGCCTACGGGTTCGGCCTGACCACCCGGCGCTGACGACCCGGACCGGGCCCCGGCTCGGGGCCCGGCCGGACCGGCGCGCCCGGGGGAGCCGTCCCCCGGGGGCGCCGGTGCGGGAGTCAGCCCGCCGGGGCCGCCGGGGCCGCCGGGGCGACCGGCGCCACGGGCAGCCGGTCCAGTGTGATGCCGAACCACGTCCGGTACGCCTCCAGCGCCTCGCGCTCGTCGAGGTCGGTCTCCGTGCGCTCCTCGCCGGCCGTCCGGATCAGCCGGGTGCCGCTGAGCGTGATCCGGCCGTCCCCGGTCGGCAGCGAGCAGGTCAACCCCTTGGTGAAGGGCGACTCGGGCGAGGTGGTCTGCCACCAGCAGGTCGGCCCGAAGTCCGCCAGCGCGTACCCGCGCGGCTCCAGCCGGTACTGCAAGGATCCGTCCTGCAGGACATCGAGGTCCTCCCCGTGCTCCGACAGGCGGAACACGCCCGCGGTGTCCTGCTGGTCGCCGCGCTCGTCCAGCCGCAGCGGGGCCTGACTGAAGCGGCCGAACCCGACGTCCACCAGCCACGGCTCGTCCAGGTCGACCCGCAGGGCCAGGTGGTCCATCGGCGGCCCCAGCCGCTCGGCGAAGAACACCCGGGCCCCGAGCAGGGTCACCCGGTGGCCGAGGGCGGTGAGCAACGCGGCGAAGGCGCCGTTCAGTTCGTAGCAGAAGCCGCCCCGGCGCCGGTCGACCACCTTGGCCAGCAGCGCCTCCTCGGTCAGCTTCACCGGCTCGCCGAGATGGATGCTGAGATTCTCGAACGGGACCGCCCCCAGATGGGCCCGCTGCAGCACCCGCAGCGATTCCACGTCCACCCGCGCCGGCCGCTCCGCCCCGATCCTGGCCAGGTAGGCCTCAACCTGAGACTCGTCCATCGACAGCTCCAATCCCCTTGGTCCGGGTCCTTCGGCCGGCTTCCGGGTGCACCGGCACCGGACCATGATCCCCAACCGTCCGCCGGCCCGGCCGCCGGGCCCCCGGCGACGCGTCACCGGGGAGTCCGGCCGCACCTGGGCACCCGCTGCTCGCCGCAAGGAAGGTGAGGGACTGTCAGCCGTTCTCCACTCCTGCCCGGATGCCCCGGGCAGACCGGGGAGACCACCGGCCGGGTCTGTAGGATCGGCCCATGACATCCCAGGAACTCGTGGAAACGCACGGGGTTTCCGTCCTCCGCCTCGGCCAGGACGGCCCGACGCTCGACGACGGCAGCTCGGCCCTCGACCTGATCGGCGAGGCCATGGGATGTCAGGCCGAGGTGGTGGCCCTCCCGGTGGAGCGGCTCGCGGAGGAGTTCTTCTCGCTGCGCTCCGGGCTGGCCGGGGAGGTCGTGCAGAAGTTCGTCAACTACCGGCTCCGGCTGGTCGTCGTCGGGGACATCTCCGCCCACGTCGCCCGGAGCGACGCGATGCGCGACTTCGTGCGCGAGGCCAACCGGGGGAACCAGGTGTGGTTCGTGGCGGACCACGCCGAACTCGACGAGAAGCTGGCGCCCGCACGCTGACGGCAGGGCCGGCGGGGAGGCCCCGGGGCGCCTGCCCGGCCTTCCCGGCAGGCCCGCGTCCATCGCACGACGACCCCAGGAGGAGGCCGCGATGAGCCCCGGTCCGACGACCCACCCGGTCGACGCCGAGACCATGATCGCGCTGCCCGCCGGCGAGATCGTCCTGCGGGACGAGGGCACGCTGACCGAATGGACGGCCCCGGTCGACGCCTTCCGGCTGGCCCCGTACCCGGTGACCCGCGAGCTGTACGCGTCCGTGCTGGGCCGGGCGCCCGGGAGCGCGGCGGGCCCGCGGACGCCGGTGACGGAGGTCTCCTGGCAGGATGCCGTCCGCTTCTGCAACCTGCTCTCCCGGCAGGCCGGACTCCGGCCCTGCTACACGGAGGGCGAGGACCCCGACGCGCAGGACGTGCGCTGCGATCGGCGGGCCGACGGCTACCGCCTGCCGTCCGAGGCGGAGTGGGAGTACGCCTGCCGGGCCGGGAGTACCGGCGTCCGGCCCGGCGAACTGGACGCCACCGCCTGGTACGACGGGAACTCCGGCGGCGCGGTGCACGAGGTCGCCACCCGGGAGCCGAACGCCTGGGGCCTGCACGACATGATCGGCAACGTCTGGGAGTGGTGCTGGGACCTCTACGACCCCCGGGTCTACGGCGCGTACCGGGTGTTCCGCGGCGGCGGCGCCTACGACAAGCCCCGCTCCTGCCGGGCGTCGTGCCGCCGCAAGAGCCACCCCACGCTGCGGATCGACGACCTCGGGTTCAGGCTCGCCCGGTCGCTCTGAGCCCGGATCTCCGGACGCGGTCGCCCTGGACCCGGTTGTTCCGAACCCGGTAGCTCCGTGCCCCAACCCTGCGGGCCAGGGCACCGCCGTCCGGCCCCGGGACGGCCCGGCCGGAGAGGCACCCGGGCGCGCTGGCTAGAATCGCCGACCGTGGACACTGCCCTGATCGTCGTACTCATCCTGGTCGTCGCCCTCGGGCTGCTGGTCTCCGGCATGGAGAGCCGGCTCCGCCGGATGGACCGCCGGCTCACCGCCATGGACCGCAGGCTCGGCCTGATCATCGATCACCTGGGCGCCCACCCCGCCGACGCCGGCCCGGAGCCCGCCCTCCAGCAGGTGGCGGCCCTGCTGCGGGACGGCAAGAAGATCCACGCGATCAAGGCCTACCGGGAGATCACCGGCGCCGAGCTCCGCGAGGCCAAGGAGGCCGTCGAGCGGATGGCGCAGTGGCGCTGAGCCCGGGTGGTCCTAGCACCCGGGTGATCCTTGCAGGCGCGCCGCGCCCGTGACTGCGGGGGCGCGTCTGGGTGTACGGGGCGTCAGGACCGGCCCGCCGGCCCGAGGCGGGCGGCGAGGTTGCGGGCACCGAGGCCGAGCCGGGTGGCGGGGACGAGCAGAGCGGCCGAGCGCTTGATGCCGCGCTGTTTGGGGATCACCCGGGCACGGTGGGCGGCCTCGTAGCGGGCCAGCGCGGCGGCCGGGTCGGCCGGGTGCTCGGCGAGGGCCGCGGCCAGGGCGTGGGCGCCCGCGACGGCGAGGCTTGAGCCGTCCCCGAGCAGGGAGACGCAGGAGGCGGCGTCGCCCAGCAGGGTGACGCGACCCCGCGACCAGGAGGGCAGGTCGACGGTGCTGACCGAGTCGAAGTAGAACTCGTCGCTGCTCGCCACCCGGTCGAGCAGCGCGGGCACCCGCCAGCCGAGCCCGGCGTGGGACTCGGTCACGATCCGCCGGTGCAGCCCGGTGTCGTGGTGGTCGAAGGTGGTGATGTCCGGCCGCCGGAAGATGAAGGCGGCCAGGGCGGAGCCCCGCGAGGGGTGGACGGAGACCAGCCGGCCCGGGGCGTTGTGGATGTGCACCTCGTGCGGATGGTCCGCGGGTTCCCCGAGCGGCAGGGTGGCGACCAGGATCCCGGTGGGACGCACGAATTCGCGCTCGGGGCCGAATGCGAGGCGCCGCACGTGGGAGTGCAGTCCGTCCGCGCCCACCACCAGGTCGAAGCGGCGCGGCGCGGCCCGGTCGAAGGTGACGTCCACCCCGTGATCGTCCTGCCGGAGCGCGGCGATGCTGTCGCCGAAGAGGAACTCGGCCTCGCTCCGGGCCGCTCCGTGCAGGACGGCGGCCAGGTCGCCGCGCGGGACCTCGACCTCCCGCCGCTCGGCGCCCGCCCGGTGCCCCGGCAGGGGCAGCCTGGCGATCGAACGCCCGGAGGCGTCCAGCAGGCGCATCGCGGTGGCCGAGGTGGCGGCGGCGTGCAGCTGCGGCAGGACGCCCATGGCCTCGACCACGGGCAGCGCCTCGCCGCGGACGTCGACCGGGTTCCCGCTGGAACGCGGGTTCGCGGCCTTCTCCACGACGGTCGGACGGAACCCGTGCCGGGCCAGCCAGTAGGCGAGGGCGGGGCCGGCCACGCCGGCCCCGGAGACGAGGACGCTCCGAGGTGTCATGCCCGCCAGCATAGGTGCACTCGCTGCATTTCTGCAATGAGTGCAGAAATGCAGCGAGTGCAAACCTGCATCGCACGCTAAGGTGTCCGGATGTCCCTCCGTGACCGCAAGCGCGCCCGCACCCGTCAGGCCCTCGTCGACGCCGCGACCGAGCTCTTCCGGCGACAGGGCTACGACCGGACCACGGTGGCGGACATCGCGGCGGCGGCGGAGATCGGCACCCGCACGTTCTTCAGCTACTTCGCCAGCAAGGAGGAGCTGCTCTTCCCCGAGTCCGACACCCGGGTGCAGGCCGTGATCGCGGCCATCGACTCCCGCGCCCCCGGGGAGGGGCCGGCCGAGGTGCTGCTCCGAGCTCTGAGCGCGGTGCCGGACACCGGTGACGACCTGGTCGGCCCGCTGGCGGCCCTGCGCCTCGACCTCATCCGCACCGTTCCGGCGGTGCGCGGCCGGGCCCTGCAGATCCAGCTCGACGCCCAGCAGGAGATCGCACGCCGGCTGGCCGAGGCCTTCGCGGACCGGATCGACCTGGTCCGGGCGGCGGCGCTCACCGGCGCGTTCGTCGGCGCCGTCACCGGCGCCCTGCAGGTCCTCCTCGACGACCCGGAGCACCTCGCCGCCCCCGGCGACCTGCATGCCGCCGTCCGGGCGGCCACCGACGCCGCACTCGCCCCCTGGCTGCGGCCCGGGATCTGAGGGCGGACGGGGCCGGGGGCGGGTCGGCCGTCCGGGCGGCCGCTGGGCGCGCAGCCGGGACAGCGTGGCCGGGGTCAGGTGCCGAGCCAGCGTCTCCAGGGCGGTGGTGACCTCCTCGATGTCCGCGCGGTCGTCGGTGCCCAGGGCGGCCGCGAGCGCCGCGTCGACGTCCCGGTACGGATCTCGGCGACCCGGGCCGGTATCCGCCGGACCCTGGACGGGATCGTCCGTACCCACCGCGCCGAGGGCTGGGCCCCCGCCATGCGGAAGATCGCCGCCGCCGTCGCGCTCGACCCCTCGGGGATGGACGCCGAGCCCGGTTCCACGACGCCGCCGGCCACCGCGCAGCGGATCGCCAACATCGAGTTCTTCCTGTCCAACGACCTCCCCGAGCTGCGCGACAGCACCCTGTGCCCGGCCGACCTCGCGGCCCCGGCCACCCGCCGGGTCCGGATCGTGCCCGCCGCCGGGCGGACCTCGGGCCAGGCCTGGAACCACCGGTGCGCCGAGGAGCTGGCCGCACTGCTGGGCACGGGCGTCGCGGAGTTCCCCGGCGGCCACAACGGCAACACCACCCACCCCCGGGCGTTCGCGGCCCGCCTGCGCGAAGTCCTCGACGCGTCCCGGTGACGCCGCGGCCTTCCGGCGCTCCCGGGCGGGCGCTCCCGGACAGGCGCCGCAGGTGCGGCTCGCGTCAGCGCGCGGGTTCGTCGTCGAGTCCGGTGATCCGGCGGTCGGCGATCCGGACGGTGTACCTCACCTCACGGGTGGTGCCGTCGCCCCAGCTCTCGCCGAGGCGCACCGAGGCGTAACCGGGTACGGCCCCGACCTCCCGCACCGACCAGGCGGTCGGGATGCTCCGGGTGCGGAACACCGGATCCGCGCCGCTGCGTGCCGCCCAGGTGTCCAGGGCCAGGTTGAGGGCCGGGCCGAGGTACTTCTGCCGGACCGCCCGGGGCGAGTCGTCGATCTCCCCGAGCACCGCCAGCCGGTACTCCTCGAAGAAGGTGTTGACCTGCGTCTCGGCCGGACCGGCCCGGACGGCCTGGCTGATCGGCGGAGTGTCGCTGGGGGAGCGGGTGGCGGCGCCGGCCGGGGCGGCGGCGAGGCCGCCGCCGGCGGCCAGCAGGGCGGTGGCGCCGACGACGGCGGTGCGGAACCTCGGAGTGGGGAGCATGGGAGGGATCACATCATTCGTCGGCGAACCTCCGCCATCCCCGAAAGGTGTGGTTTGGCTTTGTGGCGGTCATATGGACGTACCGTCAGTTTGCGGACGGGCCCGCGGTGCCCGCGGTGCCCGCCTTCCGGCCCTTTCCGGGCGGGCCGGCGAAGGCCTGGGCGATCGGCAGCCAGGCCCGCGCGGTCGGGCCCGAGGCCGTCAGGGCGAGATCGTCCCGGTGCCGCCGCTGGGTGACCAGCAGGCAGAAGTCCAGGGCCGGCCCGGTGATCCGGTCCGCCGCCTCCTCGGGCCCCCACGTCCACACCTCCCCGTCCGGGCCGGTCAGCTCCACCCGAACCGGCTCCTGCGGCACGGGCAGGCCGTTCTGCACGAAGGCGAAGCCCATGGTCCGGACGCCGAGATGGGCCACCTGGCGCAGCCGGGCGGTCGGCGCCCGGGTCACGCCGAGCGCGTCGGCCACGTCCTGTCCGTGCGCCCAGGTCTCCATCAGCCGGGCGGTGGCCATCGAGGCGGGCTTCATCGGCGGCCCGAACCAGGGCAGCCGGACGTCGCCCGGCGCCGAGGCCAGCACCGCCAGCACCTCCTCCCGGCCGGCCCGCCAGCGGGAGAGGAGCCCGGAGGGCGGCCCGGCCGCCCCGATCGCCGCGCCTTCGCCGACCGGGTCGGTACCGGGGACGAAGGCCCGTTCCACCGCGCCGAAGAAGCCCTCCGGGTCGCAGGCCGAGAGCACCGTCCAGTCGTCGGTCCAGGCCAGGTGGGCGATCTGATGGGCGATCGTCCACCCCTCGGCCGGGGTCGGGCGGGCCCAGTCGGCCGGGTCGAGCGCGGCCACCAGGGCGTCCAGCTCGGCGTTCTCCGCGCGCAGATCGGCCAGCAGGCCCTCCGGGCTCGTCATGATCGTCTCCCCTTGGTCTCGGGCCGGGGCGGTCGACCCGCCGGCCCGGCGGCGTCCGCGGGCCGGGGGCCGCGGGTCTGTGGCACAGGCTACGGCCGCAGACTACGGCGGGAGGCCGACGGGGACCAGGGACGGCGGGGGACGACCGGCGATGAACAGGACCGACCGGGGCCGACCGGGGCCGACCGCCACGGCCGGGCCTGTCCGGCGCCGCGCCCGGCAGCCTGGAACAGGCCCTGCACAGGTCTCGCCAGCCGTCCCGGCGCGTGTGAGAATCGCGCGATGACAAGGGCTGCGGACACCCCCGCCCGGGCGGCCGACGGCCTCGACGCCCGGGCCGCGGAGCTGGTCAGATCGGCGGTGCTGGCCGATCTCGCCCGGCGGGTGGTGGCGGACTGCGGTGTGGACGTCGGCCTCGTCGGGGTCCCCGACCGGCCCCGGGGCGGCCCGGCGCCGGGGGCGGCGACCGCGGCCACCGCGACGGCTCCGGAGCCCGCCGGCGGCCCGGCCGGGATGGTGCTGCGGCATTGGTCCGGCACCCGGGCCGGCCTGCTGCACGACCTGGTCGTCCCCAGCGGGACCGGCCTCGGCGGCCGGGCTCTGGCCGAACGCGCGCCCACCTGGGTGCCCGACTACCGGGCCGCCACCACCATCTCCCACGAGCACGACGCCGCCGTCGACGCCGAGGACCTGTACGCCATGCTGACCGTGCCGCTGCTCCACGACGGCGCGGTGCACTGCGTGGTGTACGCGGCGTTGCGCGCCGTCGTCCCGTTCGGCGACGTGCGGATCGGGGCGGTCGCCGAACTCGCCGCCACCGCCACCCGCGCGCTGGCCGGGGCCGCCGCCTGGACCGGGCCGGCAGCCCGGCAGTCCGCCGCCCGGCCACGTCCGCGGTCCGGCGGGCCGGGCGGCCCGGCGCCGCACCGGCCGCCGGCCGGGCACCCGGCGGCCGACCGGCGGCCGCCCACCGGGCTGACCCGGCGCGAGCACGAGGTGCTCCGCTGGGCGGCGACCGGCCGGACCAATCCGGAGATCGCCGCCGAGCTGGGGCTGACCTGCAACACCGTCACGGGTTACCTGAAGGGCGCGATGCACAAGCTGGGCGTCCGCAACCGGGTGGAACTCGCCCTGGCGGCGCGGGAGTCCGGCCTGCTGGGCCGAGACGCCGCGCCGCCCGGTGGGAGCGGCCCGACGGGCGGGGTCAGTTGACCCCCCGCTCGCGCCCCTCCCAGTAGGGCTCGCGCAGGCGGAACTTCTGCAGCTTGCCGGTGGTGGTCCGGGCCAGCGCCTCCCGGAACTCCACCGAGGTGGGCGACTTGTAGCCGGCCAGCCGCTGCTTGCAGTGCGCGATGAGCTCCGCCTCGTCGGTGGCCCCGCCCGGCTTGAGCACCACCAGGGCCTTGACCGTCTCGCCCCACTTCTCGTCCGGCACGCCGATCACCGCGACCTCGGCGACGGCCGGGTGGTCGTAGAGGCAGTCCTCGACCTCGATCGAGGAGACGTTCTCCCCGCCGGTGATGATGACGTCCTTCTTGCGGTCGGAGATGGTGAGGTAGCCGTCCGCCATGGTGCCGCCGTCGCCGGTGTGGAACCAGCCGTCCTTCAGCGCCTCGGCGGTCTCGGCCGGCTGCTCCCAGTAGCCCTCCAGCACGGTGTTCGAGCGGATCAGCACCTCGCCCTGGGCGTCCACCCGCACCTGGCCGCCGAGCGCCGGGGCGCCGGCCTGGACCAGCTTCTCGGCCCGTTCGACGGCGGGCAGTCCGTCCCACTCGGCGCGGCCCCGGTTGACCGTGGCCAGCGGGGAGGTCTCGGTGAGTCCGTAGATCTGCATGAACTCCCAGCCGAGTTCGGACTCGATGCGCTGCACCACCGAGGTGGGCGGCGGCGCCCCCGCCACGATGATCCGCACCCGGTCACGGCCGGGCACCGGGCCGTCCCATGCGGCGGCGGCCTCCAGCACCATGGCGATCACGGCGGGAGCGCCGCACAGGAAGGTCACCCCGTGCCGCTCCACCCGGCGCAGGATCTCCGCGCCGTCCACCTTGCGGAGCACGATGTGCTGCGCGCCCAGCCCGGTCAGCGCGAACGGCAGGCCCCAGCCGTTGGCGTGGAACATCGGCAGCGTGTGCAGGTAGACGTCGCGGTCGCCGGCGCCGAAATGCAGGCCCATCAGCACGGAGTTGAGCCAGATGTTGCGATGGGTGAGCTGGACGCCCTTGGGCCGGGCGGTGGTTCCGCTGGTGTAGTTGATGGTGGCGGTGTCGGACTCGGCGATCTCGTACCGGTTCGGCGCGTTGTCGAAGTCGTACAGCAGGGCGTCGCTCTCCGCCCCGATCACGAAGGTGTGCCGGGCCTTCACGCCCGCCAGCGGTTCGGCGAGTTCGGGGTCGACCAGCAGGACGGAGGCGCCGCTCTGCTCGACGATGTAGGAGACCTCGTCCGCGCGGAGCCGGAAGTTGACCGGTACCAGCACCCGGCCGTGGCCGCTGACACCGAACATCGAGGTCATCAGGCGCGCCGAGTTGTGCGAGACGATCGCGACCCGCTCGCCCGGGCCGACGCCCAGGCGGTCGAGTCCGGCGGCCTGTGCGCGGGCGAGTTCGGCGACTCTGCGGTAGCTGAGCTCGCCCCAGGACGGGGCCGGCTGCAGCGGCTCGTCGACGATCCCGACCCGGTCGCCGTAGACCAGCTCGGCCCGGTCGAGGAAGTCCATCACGGTGAGTGGAGTCTGCATACCCTTCACTCTGCTACCGGCCCTGCCCGCTGCACACCCCCGAACGGGGGTGTCGTCACCCGGACGGTCGCGCCGTCGCCGCCGTGCCGGCCGCCGGTGCCGGCCTGTTCCGCTCCGGCGCGGAGGGCGCCGCTGCGGGCGCGAGGCCCGCACCGACCTCGTCCAGGGCGGCCGCCAGCCGGTCGCGGACCTCGCTCCGGGCGGCGATCCGCCGTTCGAGAACGGCCAGCCGCTCCCGGGCGATCCGCAGGGCCCCGGCGGACGGTGGCCCGGCCGTCACGTCACCGTCCAGGCAGGGCAGGAAGGCCCGGACGTCGTCCAGGGTGAGCCCGGCGGCGAGCAGGCGCCGGATGTTGCCGACCCGGACGGCGGTCCGCTCCCCGTACACCCGGTAGCCGTTGTGGGCCCGCTCCGAGCTGATCAGCCCGGCCTGCTCGTAGTGCCGCAGGGCGCGGGGCGAGGCGCCGGTGGCCAGCGCGAGTTCGCCGATCAGCACGCGCCCGCACTCCTTTCCCGTCAGGACACGACGGCTCCGCCGTCCACCGGCAAGACTACTCCGGTGACGAACGACGCCTGGGGGGAGGAGAGTCGGGTGATCGCCCAGGCCACCTCGACGGGCCGGCCGATCCGGCCGAGCGGGGTGTGGGCCAGCTGCCGGCGCCGGAGCGCCGCCTGCTGCTCCGGGCCGAACCCGGAGTGGTCCGCGATGGGCGTGGCGATCGCCCCCGGCGCCACCGCGACCACCCGGACGCCGCGCGGCGCCAGCTCCACCGCCCAGCTGCGGGTGAGCAGTTCGAGGGCCGACTTGGTGGCCGGGTACACCGCGTTGCCCGGCCAGCCGCGCTGGCCGACCGAGGTGGTGACGTTCACCACCACCCCGCCCGCCGACACCAGCGCGGGCAGCGCGGCCTGGGTCAGCAGGACGGGGGCGGTGAGGTTGGTGGCCACCTGCTCGTCGATCAACTCCTTTGTGTAGGAGCCCAGTCCGCCGCCGCGGACGATGCCGGCGTTGTTCACCAGGACGTCCAGGCGCCCGAACCGGTCCAGGGCGGCCCGGACGATCTCCTCGGGTGCGCCGGCGCCGGTGACGTCCGCCGCGAAGGGGTGGATGCGGTCCGGCGCCGCCGCCGCGGTCCCCGCCAGCGGGCCGGGCCGGCGCCCGACCGCGAGGACGCGTACGCCCTGGGCGGCGAAGGCCTGTGCGGTGGCCCGGCCGATCCCGCTGCCGGCGCCGGTGACCACGGCGACGCGCGACGCGGTCGCGGCGGGCGGGGAGCCTGGCTCCTCAAGGGGGGCGGAGGTGTCGACGGGCGGTGCGGAAGGGGCCGGGGGCCGGTTGCCGGTAGTCATGGCAGCAGCTTGGAACCCTGCCGCCGGTGACAAGGTCAAGCCGCCCGCCCAGGCCGGTGCGACGGCGGCCGCCCGGCCACGGCGGCGCCTGCCGCCGGTGACAAGGTCAAGCCGCCCGCCCAGGCCGGTGCGACGGCGGCCGCCCGGCCACGGCGGCGCGGGAGGGCCGGAGCGCCCGAAGAGGATCACCGCCTTCCACTCGGTGAGCCGACCGCGAACATGCCCGGCGCGAAGCCGGCGGCCGGGCATCCTGGGGTGACACCGACCTTGGGAGGGTCCGATGACCGGGGAGCAGAACCCGAGCGAGAGCCTGTACGACGCCGTCGGCGGGCTGGAGGCGCTCCGGCGCCTGAGCAACACCTTCTACGACGGCGTGCTGGCCGACCCGCTGCTCGCCCCCGTCTTCGCCGACTTCACCCGCACGCACATCGAGCACGTCGCCGTCTGGCTGGCCGAGATCTTCGGCGGACCGGCCGACTTCACCGACCGGCTCGGCGGCCATCAGGCGCTGTTGAGATCCCACCTGGGCCTGGCCATCACCGAGGAGCAGCGGGTCCGCTGGATGGAGCTGATGACCGTCGCGGTGCGCAAGGAGCTCCCGGACGACGAACTGCTGCGCCGCCGGGTGCTGGAGTACTTCGACTGGGGCACCAGGATCGCCCGCGACGTCTCGGCCGCACCGGTCGGCGAGGACCTGGGCGACCCCGGGCCCACGCCGCGCTGGGGCTGGGACGGTCTGCAGGGCGGGAGCTGAACGGCGATGACCACAGGGGGGATCGCCGGGCAGGTCGTGCTCCGGGCGGGGGCCGCCGGGTCCGGGCCGCCGCTGCTGCTCCGCAGGTGGACGGGTGCGGACGCGGACGCGCTGGTGGAGGCGTACCGCGATCCGGTGCTCCGCGCCTGGACCAGGCTGGGGGTGCCGGACGCCGGGGCGGCCGCCCGCTGGATGGAGGTCCAGCGGGCGGGCTGGGAGCGCGGCGACCGGCTGAGCTTCGCCGTCGTGGAGGAGGAGGCGCCGGGCGGCGGGCGGGTGGCCGGCAACGTGGTCCTGAAGCGCCCCGAACCGGCGGGCCCCGCCGGCGAGGTCGGGTACTGGACGGCCGCGCACGCCCGTGGCCGGGGCGTCGCCCCGAGGGCCCTGCAGGTGCTGACCGACTGGGCCTTCGAGACCTTCGCCGGCCAGGGGCTGGCGTACCTGGAGCTGATGCACCAGGTGGACAACACCGCGTCCTGCCGGGTTGCCGAGAAGGCCGGCTACGGCTTCGAGCGGGTGCTGCCCGTGGTGCCGCCGTTCCCCAGGGACGGTCACCTGCACCTGCGCTGGGCCGCCGGCGTACCGGTCCGGTGGTGATCCCGGGACGGAGCGGCCGGGGTCGGTGAAGGTCCGGAAAATCGATGGGCAGCCGGGCCCGGCCGGGGGATAGTGGGGATCATGGCTTCCCTTGTGCGACACGTGACCTTCGACTGCGCCGACGCCTACCGGCTCGGCAGTTTCTGGGCGGAGGTGCTGGGTGCCTCGGTGCACGAGGACGACAAGCCCGGCGATCCCGAGGCCCTGGTGGCCTCCGAGGGCGCGGTGCTGCTCTTCGTCACCGTGCCCGACACCAAGACGGTCAAGAACCGGGTCCATCTGGACATCCAGCCGCAGGACCGCACCCGTGACGAGGAGGTCGAGCGGCTGCTGGCCCTCGGCGCCGTCCTGGTCTCGGACCACCGGCGGGAGGACGGCCTGGGCTGGGCGACCCTGGCCGACCCGGAGGGCAACGAGTTCTGCGTCGAGCGCAGCGCGGCCGAGCGGGGCTGATCCCGGCTGATCCCGGCCGGCCCCGGCGGAGCGTCGGCCGGACTCGTCGGGCCCGGTGTTGATCCTCGGTCGGGGAATCCGTCCGGCCGACGGCCGCCTGCCGGCTCCACGAAGTGAGCCGGGGGCGGCCGTCGAGTTCGGCCCGCCCGGTCGACCGGAGCAGGACCTGGACCGGGTCGCCCGCCGGCCCCCGCCGCAACAGTGCGGCGGGGGACTGGGCGGGGAGCGGCGGGTGAGGCGCGCCCGGGGTCTTCAGCCGAGCTGGACGGAGCGCTTGGCGAGGCCCATCCAGAAGCCGTCGATCACGCTGCGCTGGGTGGCGAGGTCGGCCTCCCCGGCGCCCAGCGTCACGAAGAGCGGCGCGAAGTGCTCGGTGCGGGGGTGTGCGAGGCGCCCGGCCGGGGCCTTGCGCTCGAAGTCGAGCAGGGCGTCGAGGTCACGGGCCTCCAGGGCGCGCCGGCCCCAGTCGTCGAACTCGGCCATCACGGACGGCACCGTGCCGTCGGGGCTGATGGCGCGCAGGTTGTGGGTGAAGAAGCCGCTGCCGACGATCAGCACGCCCTCGTCGCGCAGCGGGGCGAGCCGGCGGCCGATCTCCAGCAGCCGCTGCGGGTCGAGCGTCGGCATCGAGACCTGCAGGACGGGGATGTCGGCCTCGGGGAACATCTCCACCAGCGGGACGTACGCGCCGTGGTCGAGCCCGCGGTCGGGAATGTCCTGCACAGGTGTGCCGGGGGCGCGCAGCAGCTTGCGCACGCTCTCGGCGAGTTCGGGCGCTCCCGGGGCGCCGTACTGCACCCGATAGTAGTGCTCGGGGAAGCCCCAGAAGTCGTAGACCAGCGGCACGGTGGTGGTGGCGCCGAGGGCGAGCGGGGCCTCCTCCCAGTGGGCGGAGATCATCAGGATGGCCTTGGGGCGCGGCAGCCCGGCGGACCAGGCGGCGAGCTGCCCCGGCCAGATCGGGTCGTCGGCGAGCGGCGGCGCGCCGTGCGAGAGGTAGAGGGCGGGCATGCGCTCGGGGGCTGCGGTGCTCATCGGGGCCTTCCTCGGGTGGTTCCGCCGGTGGTTCGGGGTGCTTCGCCACAGGGTAGTTCAAATTTGAACCTCGACACGTGAAGAGTACACCTTGGTTCGAATTCGAACAACGGGAGTACGATTCCCCCATGGACGAACCCCGCTGGCTGGACCAGGACGAGATGGCCGCTTGGCGGGGCTTCGTGGCCGCCAGCAACCTCCTCAACCGGCGCCTGGAGCGGCAGCTCAAGGACGACTCAGGGCTCTCCCACACCCAGTACGAGATCCTGGTCCACCTCTCCGCCGCCCCCGAGGGGTCCCTGCGGATGACCGAGCTGGCGGACCGGCTGATCACCTCCAAGAGCGGCCTCACCTACCAGGTCACCCAGCTGGAGAAGGCCGGGCTGGTGAGCCGCCGCTCCTGCCCCAGCGACGTACGCGGCATCTTCGCCGACCTCACCGAGCAGGGCCGGGAGGCCGTCCGCAACGCGGCGCCCGGCCACCTCGCGATGGTGCGCGAGCTGCTCATCGACGTCCTCAGCCGGGAACAGCTGACCGTCCTCGCCGACGGCCTCGGCGAGGTCAGCCGGCGCCTGCGGGCGGACGAGCGCGCCTGACCGTCCGGCCCGCTTCCCCCTGCGCGGACGCCGCCGCGCCGCCGCCCGGGGCACGGGACCGGTCAGGGTGAGTAGCGCGCTGAGTACCCGGACTCAGGCCCGCGGGGCCGAGCCACCGCCACAATGGGCGGGCGGCGGCCGCCCCGGCCGCGACGCACCCGATCCCGACCCCGAGGACCACCCATGCTGAGCGCCGTCGCCCGCGCCGTCGTCCCGGCCCTCGGCCGGTTCACCGTGACCACGGACGAGGCCGCCGTCCTGGCCCCGGGCAGCATCGTCGCGCCCAACCATTCTTCGCTGGTCGACCCCGGTGTGGTGCTCGCCGCCGTCCGCCGGCTCGGCGTCGAACCCGTCGTGCTGGCCACCGCCGGGCTGTGGCGGATCCCGGTGCTCGGCGGGGCACTGGTCCGCGAGGGCCACATACCCGTGCACCGCGGCACCGAGCGGGCCGCCCAGGCGCTGGAGGCTGCCGCCGCCGCGCTGGCCGCCGGCCGGGTGGTCGTCATCTACGCCGAGGGCCGGCTCCCGCGCCGGGTGGACGCCGCCGACAGCGCGCCCGGCCCGTTCCGCACCGGCCTGGCCCGGCTCGCCGCCGACGGCGCGCCGGTCGTCCCGCTCGGGCAGGCCGGCGCGCGGCGGATCAGCTCCGGGTCCACGGCGAAGCAGGTCGCGGGCCTGTTCACCGCACCGCTGCGCCGCCCCGGCGTGCACGTCCACGTGGGGGCGCCGCTGGTGCTCGGCGGCGACGTGGAGGCCGCCACCGCCCGGGCCCACGCGGCCGTGACCGCCGCCTGGCGGACGGCGGCCGGCCACCTGGCCGACCGCCGGGGCTGACCGCCGTCGGACCGGCCGCCGGGGGGGCGCCCGCGCCCTGCCGCCACGCACCCGGTGACGGCCCCGGTCAGCTCTCCAGGACCTTGAAGCCGATGCCCGCCGCGACCAGTCGCCCGGTCAGCGCCTCACCCATCGCGACGGCCGTGGTGACCTGGCCGGCGGTGTCCGGGAGCCGGTCGAACGCCAGGCAGAGCGCCGCCTCCGCGAGCATCTTCGCCGTCTCGCCGTACCCCGGGTCGCCGCCCGACACCTCGGTGACCACCCGCCGCCCGCCGCCCTCGCCGAGGAAGACCACCCGGAACCAGGACTTCGCCCGCTTCTCGGCGGACGGCCCCTCGCCCGGCCGCCGGCGGCCCAGCAGCCACTCCCGGACGGGCCGGACCTGGGCCAGCACCAGCAGGGCGCCCGCCCCGGCCACCAGCCCGGCCGCGGCCGGCAGCCGGCGGACCGCCAGGTGGTGGCCGTAGCGGAAGTCCGGGCCGTAGCGCTCCAGGGCGCGGGCGGAGCGCAGCACGATCTGCGGGTCGATGGTGGGGGCGGGCAGCGCCCAGGCGCCGATCCGCCGCTCCCGCCGGGGCAGGCCGGCCACCCCGCGCACCCGGCGGCCGGACGGTCCGGGCTCCGCCCGGTGGCGCTCCCCGGCCGCCCGCGCGCCCTGGCGCAGCCGGGAGAGCACGGTGAGCGCCGAGTGGAAGGTGCCGCCGGAGAAGGTCGCGGACGCGCTCACGAACCCCTGCACGGTGACCGGAACGCCCTGCGGCAGCTGCTCGACGGTGAACCGGACCCCCAGGTCGTAGGGGACGGAGTCGAAGCCGCAGCAGTGCACCAGGCGCGCGCCGCTGGCCACCGCCGTGGCGTGGTGCCGCAGGTAGCTGCGGTCGACGAACTCCGGCTCGCCGCTGAGGTCCAGGTAGTCCGTGCCGGCCGCGGCGCAGGCGCCGACCAGCGGGTCCCCGTGCCGCAGGTACGGTCCGACCGTGCTGATCACCACCCGGGCCGCCTCGGCGACCGTCCGCAGCGCGGCCGGGTCGGCGGCGTCCGCCGTCAGCAGGTCCAGCCCGGCGAGGGCGGGGTCGACGGCGGCCAGCCGGTCGCGGACGGCGGCGAGCTTCGCGGGGCTGCGCCCGGCCAGCGCCCAGCGGGTGCCGGCGGGCGCGTGCCGCGCGAGGTACTCGGCGGTGAGCTCACCGGTGAACCCGGTGGCGCCGAACAGGACGATGTCGTAGCTGCGGCCGGTAGGCATGCCGGAACCTTACTCATCGGTAATCAGGGTCGTCCAGAGCCCGAACCGGGCGCCGTGCCCCCTGGTTCAGCGCCCGGCCGGTGCGCAGAGCAGCGCGGCCCGCAGGTCCAGGCGGTCCTGCAGCCTGGCCAGGTTGCGGCCGGTCAGTTCCTCGATCCGGCGGATCCGGTAGTGCACGGTGTTGACGTGGATGTGCAGCGACTCGGCCGTCCGGGCCCAGGAGCCGTCGTGGTCGAGGAAGACCGTGAGGGTGCCGACCAGCGAGACGGCGTTCTCCCGGTCGTGCGCGGCCAGCGGGGCGAGCAGCCGGGTGTGGAAGGCCGCCGTCACCTCGGGCGGTATCCCGCGCAGCAGGCCGGCCAGCGAGTCCAGCTCGGCGGTGCTGCCGATCGGCCCGGCGGCCCCGGCCAGCACGTAGCGGGCCTGGACCAGGGCGGCGCGCAGCGGCCCGGCGACCGCCGGGGAGGCCGGCCCGACCCCGGCGCGCAAGGTGCGCCGGCCGGTCAGCCGGGTCTGCAGGGCCGGCCGGGCCCGCCGCAGCCGCTCGGCCACCCGGGCGGCGGGCGCGGCGACCAGCGCGGCGGTCCGGCCGGCGGGGTCGGTGCCGGCGGCGAACGGGACGCCCAGCGGGTGCAGCGCCTCCGCGAGGGCGTACGCCGCCCAGTCGTCCGGGCCGCCGTCGATCCGGGCGGCCACGGTGACCAGCGGGCCCTCGGCGGGCAGGGCGCAGGCGGCCAGTGCCTCGCCGAGGTCGGCCGGGCCGTCCGCGGCCAGCAGGCCGAGCAGTCGCCCGGCCGCCCGGCGCCGGGCGGCGGCCTCGGCGTGGGCCCCGGTGGCGAGCGGGGCGAGCAGGTCGGCCAGGCCGCGCAGCATCGGGGTGGCCGCGCCTTGGGCCGCCGGGCCGCCGTGCAGCAGCCAGCCGTCGAAGGGGGAGTTCTCCTGGGGGCCGACCGGCAGCGCGGAGCCGGTGCCGCTGCCGGTGGCCCGGTCGGCCGGCGCCGCGGCGGCCACCGCGGGCGGTTCGGCGATGACCCGACCGCCGGTGGTGCTCACCGAGCACTCGGGCACGCCGAGCCGGTTGACCGCGTGCGCCAGCACGTCGGCGGCCTGCCCACCGGAGTCGATCAGGCCGACCAGCTCCCGGCGGGCGGCCTCGGGGATCGCGGCCGCGTCCCGCACGCCGGCCTGCAGCCCGCCCCAGAGCCGCAGGTAGACCCGGTCGGTCACGGCGCGGAAGCTGGTGCCGGCCGGGACGGCGAGCACCGGGATGCCGTGGGTGCGGCAGGCCTCGGCGAGGCCCGCGGGCACGGCGCCGTGGGTGCCCTCGCCGGCCATCAGGGCGGCGACCCGGGCGCTGCGCAGGGCGGTGGCGAAGCGCAGGGCCGCCGAGCCGTCCTCGGGCTGCCACCAGACCAGGCCGGTCAGTACCAGCTCGCCGGGCTGCAGGTACCGGGCCGGGTCCTGGAGGTCGGTGGAGGTCACGCCGGTGATCCGGCGGGCGAGGAGTTCGGGCGTGCCCCAGGCCAACCGGATGTCCAGGTCGTCCAGGTGCAGCAGGTCTCCGACGATCATGCTCTTCGCTCCTTGTGCTCCGCGCCCGACTCCGCCTTGCAAGTGCAAGCGCGAAGTGCGCACAGGCATCGTAAATGCAAGGCGGGGAACCGGAATCCGCCTTGGTCGATCCTCCAGGAGGGGCGCCCTCGGACGGCGCTCGGATCCGGTCGTCCCTCACATTGCGCTCGTGCTCGAATCGGTGGGGGCGGCCCCGGCGGGCGACGCCGGGGGGAGTGCGCGGCCCGGTCCCGCGGCCCGGAGAGCTTCCGCAATTGCGAGGGCAATCAGGTGCTACGCCTTGCTGTTACGGCTGGTGGAATGATTCCACGGCCGCATGTGCGAATGGGCGACGGCCTCCTCGGGTACCACCCTCCAGGGCCGCACCCCGCGGGCCGGGAGGAGCATGCCGTATGAGACACCCAGCCACCGTCCGGCTGCACGGCCACCTGGACCGGCCCGCCGAGTTGACGGTCGGCCGGCTCCGCGACCTGCCGTCGCACCGGGTCGAGGTCACCTTCGACTGCCGCACGGAGGGCGAGCAGCGCCACGGGTACGAGGGGCCCACCCTCTGGGACGTGCTGTGCGCCGCCGGGCCCAGGGTGGACCTCGCCGCGCGCAAGCCCCGGCTGACGTTCCTGCTGGCCGTCACCGGCGCGGACGGCCACCGCGCGGTGGTCTCCTGGGCCGAGATCGACCCCGACTTCGGCGGCCAGCGGATCCTGCTCGCCACCAGTATGGACGGCGCCCCGCTGGACGAGAGCGGCCCGCAGCTGGTCGTTCCGGCCGACCACTGCGGCGCCCGCTACGTCAGCGGCGTCACGGCCGTCTGGCTGGGGCCGGTCCCCGCCCCGGAGCCCGTCGGCGGGCCCGCCGACGCGGAGCCGGCCGGCGCCGCCCGCGGCTGAACCCGGCCGCCCCGGGCCTGTGCCGCCCCCGTTCCAGGCTCGCCCGGCCGGCTCCTCACGCCCCGGCGGGGTCGTCACCCGGCAGCAGCGGGACGAAGGAGTCCCAGCGGGCGATCTCGCAGCCGTCGCGGCGCGAGAAGCGGGCGTCCACGGGCCGGCCGGCCCAGTGACCGGTCACCCGCGCGGTGGCCGGGCCGCCGTACTGCAGGGTGCAGACGGCGTCCGGCGCCACGGGCGTGAAGAGGTCCCGTCCCCAGACGGTGAGCGAGTCGAGCCGGTCGCAGGCCTCCTGCACGGCCGGGTGGTCACCGCCGGCAGGGTGGCAGAGGAGCTCGTGGGTACCGCCGGAGGCGGGCCCGTCGCCGTCGGAGACCGTGACCGTGAGCCGGTCCCCGGTGACGCCCTCCGGGAGCGGGGCCGGCTGGGCCGTGACGGCGTGGGCGAAGGTGCTGAAGGTGGCGGCGAACACGGCGGTGGCCGCCGCCGCGCGCCACCGGAAGGAGCTGATCATGTGTCAACAGCTACCGCCCGCGGCCCGGCCGCCCCGGCATCTCACCCGGACGAGGGCGTGGCGCGGCGCCGTCCTGTCCCGCCCTGACCTGCCACGTCCTGACCCGCTACGTCCGGGCCTGCCACGTCCGGACCTGCCACGTCCCGCGCCGACGCGCCGCCGGCCGACGCCGCCGAGCGGTCCGGTGTCAGACGGTCGCGAGCGACACCTCGGTCGACTTGATCAGCGCGACCACCGGGGTGCCGGCCGCGAGGCCCAGGTCCGACACCGCGTCGGCGGTGATCGCCGCGGTCAGCTCGCCGCCGTCCACGGCCACCTTCACCCCGGCCATCGCGCCGCCGGTCGCCACCTCGACCACGGTGCCCGGGATCTGGTTGCGGATGCTCAGCCCGGTCACCGGGCCGGTGGCCAGCGACACCTCGGTGGACTTCACCAGGGTGCGGACCTGGCTGCCCTCGACGAGGCCGAGGTCCTTCACGGAGTCCAGCGTGATGGCGGCCGTGACCTCCTGGCCGGAGCCCAGCCGTACCTTGACGGTGGCCATCACCTCGCCGGTGGCGATCGCGGTCACGGTGCCGGGGAGCTGGTTGCGGATGCTCAGGCTCATGGGTAACGCCTCGTTCTCGATCAGGGAATCGGATGACTTCCGATCGTGCCGATGCCCACCCTAGTGGCTGTAAATGCCCAGGTCAGGACCGGTTCTGACGAGACGTCGCAGATGCGGGCCGAACGGGCGGGCCGGGCTCGCAGCTGCCGCCCGCAGCGCCCGGTGGGCCGCCCGGAACCGGCTCGGGCCGGCCCGTCCCGCCGGGCGTGTCGCGGATGGCGGGACGGGCCGGACCTCAGCCGATCACGGCGGCCCGGACGCAGAGCACGTCCGGCAGGTGGGAGATCAGCAGGCGCCAGCTCGCGCCTTCGTCCGCGCTGGCGTGCACCTCGCCGTTGCGGTTGCCGAAGTAGAGGCCGGCCGGGTCCGCGTCGTCGGTGCGCAGCGCGTCGCGCAGGACGACGCCGTAGTGGTCCTCGCCCGGCAGGCCCGCGGCCAGCGGCTGCCAGCTGTCGCCGGCGTCCTCGGTGCGGAACACCCTGCAGCGGCGCCCCGGGGGCATCCGGCTGCCGGCGCCCTCCAGCGGGAAGACGTACGCGGTGCCGGTCCGCCGCGGATGGGCGGCGATCGCGAACCCGAAGTCGGCGGGCAGGCCGTCGGCGATGAACCGCCAGCTCTCCCCGGCGTCGTCGCTGCGGTACACGCCGCCGTGGTTCTGCAGGTAGAGGCGGTCCGGGTCGACCGGGTCGGTGGCGATCTTGTGCACGCACTGCCCGAACTCCGGGTACTGGTTCTCCTCCGGCAGGAACTCCGCCCGCAGGCCCCGGTTGGACGGCTGCCAGCTCCGGCCGCCGTCCTTCGTCCGGTAGACGCCGCCGCTGGAGACCGCGACCAGCAGCTTCTGCGGGTCGCGCGGGTCGGTGATGACGGTGTGCAGGCCCTGACCGCCGTAGCCCGCGCCCCACTCCGACCGCTGCGGGTGCGTCCACAGGGACTCGACCATCGTGAAGCTCTCGCCGCCGTCCTCGGAGCGGAACAGGGCGGCGGGCTCGGTGCCCGCCCAGACCACCCCGGGCGCCTCCTCGCCGGCCGGCTGGAGCTGCCAGACCCGGGTGAGCGAGGCACCGGTGTGCTCGGGGAACCTGATCGTGGGCCGCGGCGGCTCGAACCAGCTGGCGCCGAGGTCGTCCGAGCGCCAGACCGAGGGCCCCCAGTGGCTGCTGTCGGCGCCCACCAGCAGGCGGACCCGGCCCCCGCGGCGGTCCACCGACACCGAGTAGATCGCGTTCATCGGGAAGTGCGGCCCGCTGAACTCCCAGTCCAGCCGGTCGCGGCTGCGCCCGAGGAACAGGCCCTTCTCCGTCCCGACGGCCAGCAACACTTCGGTCATCACAACACACCACCTGGTCAGCGTCTCGGCCCCTGTGCCAGTGTCCCGCCGACCGGCCGCCGGGTCACCGAGCCGCGCCGGTCGTGCCGCGTCCGCCGGTCGCGCCCCTCCGCCCGGGGCCTGAGCGGACCGGGCCGGCCCGGGCCCCCGCGCACGGCGGGCGCCCGGGACCGGTGAGGGGTCAGCCCCGGCAGTCCTCCAGCAGGCGCAGCCAGACCTCGCTCATGGTCGGGTAGGAGGGAACCGCGTGCCACAGCCGGTCGATCGGCACCTCGCCGACCACCGCGACCGTCGCCGAGTGCAGCAGCTCCGCCACCCCGGGGCCGACGAAGGTCGCCCCCACCAGCACACTCCTGTCCAGGTCGAAGACCACCCGGGCCCGGCCGCGGTAGTCGTCGGCGTACAGCGAGGCGCCGGCGACCTTGCCCAGCTCGTGGTCGACCGCCTTCACCCGCAGACCCGCCCGTCCGGCCTCGGCCAGGCTCAGGCCCACCGAGGCGGCCTCGGGCTCGGTGAAGACCACCTGCGGCGGGCCCGCGGTGTCCGCGGAGGCCACGTGCGCACCCCAGCGCCCGGTGTCCAGGCGGCCGCCTCCGGCCAGCACGCCGATCGCGTTGCCGGCGATCCGCGCCTGGTACTTGCCCTGATGGGTGAGCAGCGCCCGGTGGTTGACGTCGCCGGCCGCGTACAGCCAGCCGCCCTCGACGCCGCGCACGGCGCAGCTGTCGTCCACCTCCAGCCAGGACCCGGGCTCCAGGCCGACCAGCTCCAGGCCGAGGTCGTCGGTGCGCGGCGCCCGGCCGGTCGCGTACAGCACCTCGTCGGCGGTGAGCCGCTCGCCGTCCGCCAGCACCACCGTCACCGGGCCGTCCGCCGCCGGGCGTTCCAGAACGGCGACCGACGCGCCGGTGCGGACGTCGACCCCGGCCCCGCGCAGCCCGTCGGCGACCAGCTCGCCGGCGAACGGCTCCATCCGCGGCAGCAGGCCGGCGCCGCGCACCAGCAGCACCACCTCGGCACCGAGCGCCCGCCAGGCGGTCGCCATCTCCACGCCGACCACCCCGCCGCCGACCACCACCAGGCGACCCGGCACCTTCGGTGAGGCGGTCGCCTCCCGGCTGGTCCACGGGCGGGCCTCGGCCAGGCCCGGTACGCCCTCGGGCAGCACGGCCCGACTGCCGGTGCAGACCGCGACCGCGTGCCGGGCGGTGAGCCGGCGCTCGGCGCCGTCCGGGCCGGTCACCGTGACGGTCCGCTCGCCGGTCAGCCGGCCGTGGCCGCGGACCAGGTCGATGCCGGCACCGTTCAGCCACTCCACCTGGCCGTCGTCGCGCCAGTGCGAGGTGAAGGAGTCCCGTCGGGCCAGCACGGCCGCGGCGTCCAGGGCGCCGTCGCCCACCGCCTCCCGGGAGCCGGCCACGGCCCGGGCGGCGGCCAGCGCGGCCACCGGGCGCAGCAGCGCCTTGCTGGGCATGCAGGCCCAGTACGAGCACTCGCCGCCGACCAGCTCGCTCTCGACGATCACCGTCCGCAGCCCGGCGGCCGTGGTGCGGTCCGCCAGGTTCTCCCCGGTCGGGCCGGCGCCCAGGACGATCACGTCGTACTGCTCGGGCTGCTCGCCCATCAGTGCTCCTCGGTGGTGTCGATCGCGACGCCCGCCCGCAGGGCGAGGGTGACGGGGGTGCGTTCGCAGATGTCCAGCAACCGGGCGCGCTGCGCCTGGTCCAGCTCACCGCCGAGGGTCACCCGGCGGGAGATCCGGCCGCTCAGGCCGTTGGTCTCGTACCCCAGCCGGACCTTGACGTCGGCGAGCGGCCAGCCCTTGCGCCCGGCGTACATCCGCAGGGTGATCGCGGTGCAGGAGCCGAGGGCGGAGAGCAGCAGCGCGAACGGCTCCGGCCCGCTGTCCGACCCGCCGCGGCGGACGGGTTCGTCGGCCGTGAGGTGGTGCGCCCCCGAGCGGACGTCCACGTGGTACGGGACGCCGGCGGCGCTGCCGGTCACCACGGCGGTGGTCACCCGCCGGAACTCCGGCGGGGTCTGCTCCGGGCCTTCGGACGGGCCTTCGGACGGGCCCTCGGACGGGCTCTCGGACTGGCTCTCGATGGGGATCTGGCTCTGGGTCATGACGGGCACACCCTCGCTCTCTCGGTCGGCGTCCTGGGGCCGGACGGGTCACCGGTTCGCGGCCCATCCTCCGTCGCCGGCGGTCGTCCGCGCAGGTGAACACGCTGACCCGGCCGGCTCCGGGGGCACCCTCGGCCACGGTCGTCCGTCCCCCGCCCACCACAGAAGTGGATCAAGGTTCAGGGTGATCATATTCCTGCCCCGGGACGTTCGGGCCGGCTCCCGGACGACGGACCACGGACGACCGACGACGGACGAGGGGCGAGGGGCGAGGGCTGACGGCCGGCCTAGGTGCGCGGGCCGGAGAGCAGGACGGCGAACAGTCCCCGCACGCGATCACCCTCCGGCGTGGTCCAGGGGCCGGCGACGTGTCCCGTCGCGTCGGCCGGCAGCAGCGGCTCGCCGTCCGGAGCGGGACGAAGGGCCCGGTACAGGCGGAGGACCGCACCGTGCGGTGCGGTCAGGTCGGTGCCGTCCCGGTGGTCAACGGCCGCGGCGGTGGTGAAGTCCGGGCGGGCGAGGCCGTCGCCGGCGCAGGAGCGGGTGACCTCCGGATCGGGGACGTCGCTGGTGTTCTGGTCCTGGGCCTGCGCCCGGCCCTCGATCAGCGCCGTCAACCGGCCGACCAGCACCGGGTCGTGGCAACCGTCGTAGGCCCAGCGCCGCCCCAGCACCCCGTGCTCCATGGTGCCCACCAGGGCGTGCTCCGCCCCGTCGAGCGGGGCGCCGCGATAGGTGAGCGGCACCAGGTAGGTGGCCGGGTGGGCGCCGGAGGTGTCGGTGATCACCATGAACTCGATCCCGACCTCGCCCTGCGGGTCGTCCAGCCGGAAACCGCCGGCCTTGGCGAGGTCAGGTCCGCCCGCGCCGCCGAGGTACCACGGCCGGGAGGGGAGCCAGGAGGTGAGCAGCTCCAGCTTGCCGGGCTTGAGGGAGGTGCGGTGGATGACGGCCATGCCAGGGGCTCTCTTCCGTCGGGCGGGCGGGGTCCGCACATCCTCCCAGCTGCCGGCCGGGCGGTCCGCGGCCGGTGGGCCCTGCCGTGCGGGCCCGGCGTACCCGGCCGGTGCGTGATGCGTCGCCGGTAAGTCCTGGCGGCGTCGCGGCAGTGCCCGGTGTCCGGGGTGTCCCCGCGCGGGAGCGGGGACACCCCGGACACCGGGGGCGCCGGTGGGTGGCCGGGGCTCAGTGCACGGCCGGGGCCAGTTCGTCGCGGTCCGGGGTGCCGAGCTGTGCGCCCGCCCGCATCAGCCGCTGGGGGCGCCGGACGAGCAGGTAGCCGAGGCCGGCCAGGACGACCAGGCCGACGCCGAGCAGGGCCGCCCAGACCTGGTACCAGGGGGCGCCCGGCGGGGCCAGGATGGTGCGCGGCCAGCAGATGTTGACCACTTCGAGGCCCGTCCACAGCACGGCCAGCGCGTTCAGCAGGGTGCCGGCCCGGCCGTACGAGACCTGGCCGGCCGGGGTCCAGGTGCCGCGCAGCCGGGCGATCAGGGCCGCCAGGCAGAGCAGGAAGAACGGGGCGAAGGTCGCGGCGGTGCCGAAGGTGATCAGGCTGCCGATCGCGGTGGACTCCAGGCCCAGCGGCAGCGCGGCACTGCTGACCAGCGTCGCCGCGACCAGGCCGCCGATCGGCGCCTTGTGCCGGTTGACCTTGCGGACCTGCGCCGAGAACGGGAAGACGCCGTCCCGGGCCAGCGAGTAGAGGCCGCGGGCGGCGCCGCCCTGCGAGGCCATCAGGCAGGCGGTGAAGGAGACCAGGACGACCACCACGAAGGGCTTGGCCGACCAGTCGCCGAAGCCGGTGACCACGGCGGTGGTCACCGGGTCGAGGTCGCTGCCGGCAACCACGGCGGCCGGGTCGGGGTGGGCGAGCGCGACGGAAACGGCGTTGAGGACGACCACCACGCCGACGCTGAGCAGGGCCCACCACATGGCGCGGGGCACCTGGCGCCCGGCGTCGCGGGTCTCCTCGGCGGTCGAGACGCAGGCGTCGAAGCCGATGAACGCCCAGCCGCCGACCGCGATCACCGCCAGGAAGGCCGCGCCGGTGGAGACCCCGGCGGTGGCCGGGGCGTCCAGGGTGTCGGTGAGCAGCGAGAAGCCGTGCTCCCGGAAGAACAGCAGCAGGGCCAGGCCCACCACCACGGAGGCCAGGGCCTCGGCGGCGATGCCGAGCGAGACGAAGCGGCGCAGCAGGTTGATGCCGTACGCGTTCACCAGTGTGCAGAGCAGCATGAACCCGGCCGCGACGAAAACGAGTTGGGCCGGTGAGGGGGTGAGGCCGAAGAGCGCGAAGAACCAGGGGGAGGCGAGGTAGGCGACAGTGGTGTTGGCGAACATGATGGCGAACTGCCAGAGCCAGCCGGTCATCCAGGCGAAGGAGGGCCCGGCGAGGCGCCGGCTCCACTGGTACGCGCCGCCGGCCAGCGGCCACTGCGAGGCCAGTTCGGAGTAGACGCAGACCACCAGGACCTGGCCGAGCAGGCAGAGCGGCAGGGCCCAGACCCAGGCGCCGCCTGCCACGCTCATCCCGACCTGGCTGACGGCGTAGAGGCCGACCACGGGGGAGACGACGGCGAATCCCATCGAGATGTTGCCGAGGACGCCCAGGCTGCGGCGCAGCTCCTGGCGGTAGCCGAGGGCGGCCAGCCGTTCGCTGTCGGAGGGGGCCGGGGTTCTCGGGGGGCTCTCGGTCATGGCTCGTCCACCTTGCCGTCGTCGAAAACTAACTTTGTTAGTTCCGGACCGTAGCCGCTGCACCCGGGGCAGCGGAAGAGGCCGACACCAGGCTGTAATAACGTTTGCCGGGTCGGCACAGACGTGAAGGGGCGGGCCGTGGGGAGACCGAGCAGAGCGCTGCTGAGCAGGGAGATCATCGCCCGGTCCGCGCTCCAGGTGGTCGACGAGCACGGCCCGGACGGCCTCACCATGCGGGCCCTCGCCGAACGCCTGGGCGTCAAGGCCGCCTCCCTCTACAACCACATGGCCGGCAAGGACGAACTGCTCGACGCGCTCGCCGACCTCGTCAACGCCGAGATCGACCTCACCCCGCTGGCCGGCCTCACCACCGCCGACTGGCGGCCCGGCCTGGCCGCCTACATCCGTGGCTACCGCGCGGTCTTCCTGCGCCACCCCCACACCATCGCGCTGCTCGCCCGCCGCCGGGTCGAGGCCGAACGCCAGCTGCTCGGCTACGACACCCTGCTCGCCGGCCTCGGCCGGATCGGCCTCGCCCCCGCCGACGCCGCCGAGGCCGCCGCCGCCGTCGACTACCTCGTCCTCGGCTCGGCCCTGGAGACCTTCACCGCCGGTTTCACCCGCGACCCGGCCGAGTACCGCCCCCGGCACCCCGCACTGGCCGAGGCCCTGGAGGCGTCGGCGCTGCGCGGCGGCGGCCCGGGCGGGCTCGACGACCGCGGCTTCGAACTCGCCCTGAGACTGCTGCTGGACGGGCTCGCCGCCCGCGGCTGATCCGGGGCGGACGCGGCCCGGGTCCGAAGCCCGGACCTTGAAGGAAGCCGGTCCCTGAGAGAAGTCGGGGACGGGCTGGGGACGGGCCGCGGAGCAGGCCGGGGCCCCCGAAATCTCCTTGCGGACCCCACCGGGGTCGGTGCGAGGATCGTCGGATGAGCCACCACATCAGGGCCGTCCGGCAGGAGGACTGGCCCAAGGTCAAGGAACTGCGCCTGGTCGCCCTGCGGGACCCGGTCGCCCACCTCGCCTTCCTGGAGACGTACGAGCAGGCCCTCGCCAGGCCGGACGAGTTCTGGCAGGAGCGCACCGACCGCGCCGCCCAGGGCCGGAGCACCCGGCAGTTCGTCGCCGAGCGGGCCGACGGGCGGTGGCTCGGCACGGTGACCGCGCTGGTCGAGCCGGCCGGTGAGAAGACCTTCTTCGAGGACGTCCCCGAGCAGTCGCAGACCCACGTCGTCGGCGTCTTCGTCCGGCCCGAGGCCCGCGGCACCGGAGTGGTGGACGAGCTCTTCCGGGCCGCGCTGGCATGGTCCTGGGAGCTCACCGAGCCCCGCGTCGAGCGGGTGCGGCTCTTCGTCCACGAGCAGAACGCCCGGGCCGAGGCGATGTACCGCCGGGCGGGCTTCACCCGTACCGGTGACTTCGTGCCTGCGCCCGGCGGGGCCCCGGCCAGGGACTACGAACTCGCCCTCGCCCGGAGCTGAGCCGCCGGCCGCGCTGCCCGGCAGGAGCCGGCAGGAGCCGGCAGGCCGGCGCGGGCACAGCGCGACGAGGGGCCCGGGGTGACCTGCACCCCGGGCCCCTCGCGTCCGGCGGCCGAACCGGCCGCCCCGGATCAGACCGTCCCGGCGGACTCGGCGGCCTTGCGCTTCACCTCGTCCATGTCCAGCTCACGGGCCTTGCCGATCAGGTCCTCGAAGACCGCCTCGGGGAGCGCCCCGGGCTGGGAGAAGACCAGCACGCCCTCGCGGATGATCGCCAGGGTCGGGATCGACTGGATCCCGAAGGCCGCCGCCAGCTCCTGCTGCGCCTCGGTGTCGACCTTGGCGAAGACCAGGTCGGTGTGCCGCTCGGCCGCCTTCTCGTACACCGGCGCGAACTGCCGGCACGGGCCGCACCACGCCGCCCAGAAGTCGATGAAGACGAAGTCCTTGCCCTCGGGGCCGGGAACGACCTCGTCGAAGTTCTCCTTGGTCAGCTCGACCGTGCTCATGTGCGAGTTCCTTCCTCCGGGCGGCGTCATCAGGCGTCCGCTGGCGTCAACCCGACCACCGTACGAGGTATTCCGCCCCGGGCCCCCACCCCAGGCCGCACCCGGTGCGCGAGCCCCCGGCGGGACGGTGCGCGAGCCCCGGCCGCGATCGCGGGCGCCGCCCCCGCGGTCCGCCGAAAAAATATCGCCGGACATTGAGCACCCCGGGCGCCCGGCCCGTACTGAAGGGTGTGGGCGCGGGGAAGGCGCCCCCGCCGCCGGGGATCCCCCGGTGGCGCTGTCCGGCATGTCCTTTGGGGGATACCACCATGCGCATCACCAGCCGAGCCGCACTCCTCACCGCCACCGCCGTCACCTCGCTGGCCCTGGTCACGGCCTGCGGCTCCAGCGGATCCGGTTACTCCGGGTCGACCGGCACGAGTTCCGCGCAGCCGCCCGCCGCCACCGCCCCCGCGAGCCCCGGCGGTGCGAGCGCGCCCGCCCAGGGCGGCGCCACCGCCCTGCAGGCGGGCACCGACGCCAAACTCGGCGCGATCGTCACCGACGGCGCGGGCTTCACGCTGTACCGCTTCGACAAGGACACCGCGCAGCCGTCCGCGTCCAACTGCAACGGCTCCTGCGCCACCACCTGGCCGCCGGTCGCGGCCGGCGCCGACGTGAGCGTCAAGGGCATCGACAGCAAGCTCGTCGGTACCGTCACCCGCGCCGACGGCAGCAAGCAGCTCACCCTCGGCGGCTGGCCGGTCTACCGCTACGCGCCCGACACCAAGCCCGGTGACACCAAGGGCCAGGGCGTCGGCGGTACCTGGTTCGTCATCACTCCGGACGGCAAGAAGGCGGGCGCCCCCGCGGCCCAGCCCGCCACGCCCGCGCAGCCCCCGGCCACCACTCCCGGCGGTTACGGCTACTGAACCGCCCGGCCCGTCGAGGGCCGGGGCGGGCAGCCCCGGCCCGGGCCGTCGAAGGAGACCACGGCCACCACCGGCCCGACGGGCGGTCCGGTGCCGGCCACGGACGGACATCGTCGAGCGGAACGGCGAGTTCTCGACCCGGAGGTACGGGTGCGCAAGGATAGCGCTGTGACCGATCAGCATTCCCGTGACGCCGAACGCGGCGGCGGGCCGCCGTACGGCCCGGGGCCGGACGAGGTGCTGATGCGCACCCTCTACCAGGAGCACGCCGGGCCGCTGTTCGGCTTCGTGCTGCGCCTGGTCGCGGGGGACCGCCAACGGGCGGAGGACGTCGTGCAGGAGACGCTCGTCCGGGCCTGGCGCAACATCGACCGGCTGGACGCGGCCACCGGTTCGCTGCGCCCGTGGTTGGTGACGGTCGCCCGGCGGATCGTGATCGACAACCACCGCAGCAGCCTGGCCCGGCCGCGCGAGGTGGACCCGTCGCCGCTGGAGCTCCTGCCCGCCGAGGACGAACTCGACAAGGCATTGAGGCTGATGACGATCTCCGACGCGCTCGACGACCTGACCGAGGCCCACCGGGCGGTTATCGTCGAGACCTATCTGAAGGGCCGCACGGTCACCGAGGCGGCCGCCGAACTCGGCATCCCCGCAGGCACCGTGCGGTCCCGGATCTTCTACGCGCTGCGCTCGCTCAAGCTCGCGCTCGAGGAACGAGGAGTGACATCGTGACGCCGCCAAGGGAAGACCACGTCGATGTCGGCGCGTACGTCCTCGGCGTACTCGACGCGGCGGACCGCGGCGCCTTCGAGAAGCACCTGGCCGGCTGCCCGCAGTGCGCCGAGCAGGTGGCCGAACTCGGCGCGCTGGAGCCCATGCTGGCCGAGTTCCTGGCCGCCGGCGGAGCGGACGCCGCCGACCCGGCCGACCCCGTGCCGCGCCCGGGGGACGAACTGCTGACCCGCCTGGTCGACGAGGTCACCGCCACCCGCCGGCGCGGTCGCCGGCGTCGGCTGGTGCTGGTCGCCGCGGCGGCCGTGCTGGTCGTCGGAGGGCCGGCGGTCACCGCCGCGGTCACCGCCGACTCGGGCAGCCACGCCCCGCAGGTGGTCGCCCAGCAGCAGTTCAGCGCCACCGACGCGACCACCGGCGCACAGGCCACCGTCGGTGTCGAGGGCAAGAAGTGGGGCAGCCAGATCAGCCTGCAACTCTCGCACGTACAGGGGCCGTTGAGCTGCGACCTGGTCGCCGTATCGCGGGCCGGGGAGCGCCAGACCGTCACCACCTGGACCGTCCCGCCGGCCGGCTACGGCACCACCGGCTCCCCGGACGCCCTGCGCACCAGCGGCGGGGCCGGGCTCCAGCTCAAGGACATCGACCACTTCGAGGTGCGCACCCTGGACGGCAACCAGGTCCTGGTCACCGTGCCGGTGGCGGCCTGACCGGCGGGCCCCGCCACCCCGCGGCCGCCGGCGGGGAACGTCCGCAGGTGCCGGGCCGGGCCCGCCCTGCCGCCCCGCCCGGCGGTCGTGGGGGCGGCGGGGCCCGCGGGTACGGTGGCGCCCATGCGTTCCTCCGTGATCGCGCCTCCCGCCCGCCGAAGCGGGTCGGCCACAGCTGACGGCGCGCCGGGCCCGAGGCGCGACACGCGGACCGGTGGCGCCCACGCACAGGACCCCACGACCACCTCCTGACGTCCGGAGGACGCACCCGTGTCCCGAACCGCCGCAGAACCCCTCCTGCCCGCCGACGGTCAGACAGGTCCGCAGCGCGCTGTGCCGCCGGCGCGGCGGCAGGGCCTCGTCGAGGACGATCGCGCGGTGGGTCAGGAAGCTGGCCGTCGAGGGGGCCCGGCGACGGACGGTGCGGAAGTGGTGGCCGGCGCGGGGCCGGTCGTGATCATCGGCCGATTCCGCCGCCGGAGGGTCACCGGACGCATCCGGGTTTCGGCGCCGGGCCACCGGGTGAGGTCCGCCGCGCCCACAGGGATCAGGGCCGGCGTCCGCCGGGGACCGGCCCGTCGGCCGGGGGCCGGTCATGCTTGGCATCCTGCCGGGCCGCTCCGGGGGCCCGACGCCCCGCGGGCCGCGATCCGGGCCACCACCCGGCCGCAGCGGCGGGCGAACATTCCCTGGGCGAGCGGGAGCAGCGGGCCCGCCGCGCGGGCGAACCAGCGGTCCGGGCGGCTGAAGGCGGTGACGGTGAACCAGACGGCCTTGTCAGGGCCCATCTCGACCAGGAAGGCCTCCTCGCCGCGGGCCAGGTGCCCGGGCCGGGTTCCGTACGCGAACCCGATCCGCTCCGGGGTGTCGACCGTCCAGACCACCTCGCAGGGCGCGCCGACCCGCAGCGGGCCGAGGCCGAGGGCGCACCCGACGGCGGCGCCGACGGTGGCCCGGTCCGCGGTGGTGGTGATCAGGACGCCGGCCGCGCGGTGCATCCGCCAGCTGGTGATCGCGGCGCCGGCGGCCTCCAGGGCGGTCCGGCCGTGTCCGATCAGTACGCGGTGGCGCAGGTGGCGGTAGCCGGCAGGGAGTGCGCCGGGCCGGGTGCTGGCCAGCCGCTCGGGGTAGCTGAGGGAGGTCGCGGACGGGTGCGGTCCGGTGCTGGGGCCGGTGTTCACGGGTGGGTCTCCTTGAGTCGGCGCCAGGCGAGCAGCGAGCAGAGGGCGAAGCCGAGCGCGTTGCCGAGGCCGTGGGTGGCGGCCATCCAGGTCAGGGTGGGGTGCGGGAGTCCGGCGGCCTCCCCGAGTGCCCACCAGAGCGCGAGCAGCATGGTGAGGGCGAGGACGGCGGCCGAGACGGCGAGCAGGGCGCCGGTGACGCGGTCGGCGGTGCGGTCGCGCAGGTCGCGCCAGGTGATCAGGCCGACCGCCCACATACCGGTGGTGAGGACGACCGCGCCGAGCAGTTCGGCCCAGTCGTCGACGAAGTAGCCGGCCAGCACGAGCAGGGTGCCGAGCGGCACGCTGAGCGCCGCGTACCGGGCGGCGGGGTGGTCGGGGGCGGCCCGGCAGACCAGTCCGGCGACCAGGGCGGCGGTGAAGCCGGCGTAGTGGAAGTGCGGGACGGTCAGGGCGAGGATGTCCAGGTCGAAGCCGAACAGCCGGTGGCCCGAGCGTTCGGCGACGAGGGCCAGTCCGGCCACGGCAGGGGTGGCCAGAGCGGTGAGGACGGCGATCTCCCGGGGCGCCGCCGAGCGGGTGCGGGCCAGCCGTCGCGGGGCCTGGACGGCGAGTGCGGCGGTGGCGAGCGCGTAGAGCGCGGCCAGGGTGGTGGCGGCCGGCCCCCGGGGGAGCCAGAGCGCGACGGCGCCGGGGACGGCGGCGGCCGGCCAGCAGCGCCGCAGCGCGGCCGTGCCCGGTCCGTCGATCAAGGTGAGGCCGACCGGGACGACGACGAGCATCCCGAGCATGACGAGGAGGTTCACCAGGGGGATCACGGCCGGCTCCGGCGGGGCGTGGGCCGATGGCCCGTGCTGCTGGGAGGCATGCTGTCACGACCTTGCTTGAACGTGTTCAAATCCTTCTGGCGCAGACCCTACGGGAGGAATTGAACGCGTTCAAGTCGCTGCTGGGGTTGCCCTCGGCCGCCCCTCTGGAATTCGGCGGGCACCCGGCGCACCCTGGAAGTGGTATCCGCTGGAGGTGGTCCGCATGCAGACTCTCGTCGGTTGGCACATCGAGATGGAGTTCCGCGAGGAAGGGTCGAGGACGGCCGCGGCCGCCCTGCTCAGGCTCGCCGACGGCTCGGAACTCCGTGCCCACGGCTTCACCAGCCGCCACCCCGCGGACTCGGAGCAACTGCGGGTCGGCGAGGAGATCGCGGCCGCCCGGGCGCTGAACGACCTGGCGTCCCAGCTGCTGACCAAGGCGCACGCCGAGATCCAGAGCAGCAGCACCGTCCCGACGCATCCACTGATGTGAGAGTGCCCGGCCCCGCGCCCGCCGCCCGGCCGCGGGCCGTACCGCCCGCCGCCGCGGTGCCTGCGGACTCCGTCGTACGGCCGCGGCCGCGAGGTGCGCGGGGGTGACCGGGTGGGAGGTGGTCCCATGGAACGAATCCCGCTGATCTGCCCGCGCTGCGGCCGCCCGCAACGCGTCGTGCCCGGCGGCGCCGGCCGGGTGGTCCGGGTGGTGCACTCGGACACCGGTCGTGAGGCCTGCGGACCGGACAAGGACGATTCCGCGCCCGATCCCCATGCCGGTCCCGATGGCGCCCCGGGGGACGGCCGGGCCGGCCCCGAGGGCTGACGTCGGCCGCCGGGGTCCGCCTCCACCGTCCGGCCGGGTCGGCGCGCCCGGACCGGGTGCCCGCTCCTGACGGGAGCCGACGGCTCCGTCTCCACCTTCCGGTGGGGGCGGAGCCGTTCTGCGTGTCCGGTCGGATGTGCGGTCCGGTGGTGTTGGTGGCGTTGGGTGTGGTGGGTGTTGCGGTGGGTGGTGGTTGTGGTGGGGGTCACGGTGGTGGGTGGGTGTGGGGGTGGGTTGTTGGGCGGTGGGTGGGGTGGTGGTGACGGTGGGTGGATGGTGTGGTGGGGCTCACGTGGGGTGGGGTGTGAGCGGGGGCACGTGGGGGGCTGGTTGGATCTTGGTTTTGGGGTGTTTTCGGGGGGTTCGGGGGTTTTTTCTTGATCGGTACGGTCGGTAACGGGCGGCTGGCCTGGGGGAACGTGGGATTGCTTGATGTAAACCTGCTGGGTCCGTAGCTTCGTTGTTGTCGGTGCAGCGAGCACCGCCCGGGTTCATCCCGCAGCACGGCCCCGCCGGGTTTCTTCCGGCAGGTTGCGTCCTCCGACGTGGCCGGGGTCGTTGCTCGTCCAGTCGAGGCGTGGAAAGTCGGCCCCTGTCGTAGGGGTCTGGTTCCGTGTGCCTGCCCGGGGTTCTGGAGAGGACTGTGCATGATCTTCCGTAACGAGACCGCCGCTGCCACCACCAGGACCGCCGTCAAGCGCAACCGTGTGCGGACGGCTCTGATGGCGGGTGCCGTGCTGGCCCTGCCGGTGGCAGGCCTCGTCACGGCCAACTCCGCCTCCGCCGCTCCGGCGTCGACCTGGGACAAGGTCGCGCAGTGCGAGGCGACCGGCAACTGGGCGATCAACTCGGGCAACGGTTTCTACGGCGGTCTGCAGTTCACCTCCTCCACCTGGGCGGCGTTCGGCGGCACCGCGTACGCCCCGCAGGCGCACCAGGCCACCAAGGCGCAGCAGATCGCCATCGGCGAGAAGGTCCTCGCCGCCCAGGGCCCCGGCGCCTGGCCGGTCTGCTCGGTCAAGGCCGGCCTCACCAAGTAGCACCCCCGGCGGCAGCCACCGCAGCCGCACCAAGGGGCCTGGTCCCGCTCGCACGAGCGGGACCAGGCCCCTTTTCGCCGTCCCCACCGCGGGCCCATCAGCCGGCCGACGAACCGGCCGGGCACCCGGAATGGCCGGTCCACGGCCGGTTCAGAGCCGGTTCAGGGCCGGGACCGTCTGCTCAGCCGAAGTCCAGGCCGCCGGTGCGGGTGCGCTTCAGCTCGAAGAAGGTGGGGTGGCCGGCCAGCAGGCGCACGCCCTCGAAGATCCGGACCGCCTCCTCGCCACGGGGTATCGCGGTGAGGACGGGGCCGAAGAAGGCGGCGCCGTCGATGTGCAGGGTGGGCGTGCCCACCTCCTCGCCGACCGGGTCCATGCCCTCGTGATGACTCTTGCGCAGGGCCTCGTCGTAGTCGTCGCAGTGGGCGGCGTCGGCGAGTTCGGCCGGGAGCCCGACCTCGGCCAGCGCCTCGCGGACGAGCGCGTCGGAGGCGGTCCGGCCTTCGGCGTGGATGCGGGTGCCGAGTGCGGTGTAGAGCGCGCCCAGGACGGCCTCGCCGTGGTGCTGGGAGGCCGCGACGCACACCCGGACCGGGCCCCAGCCGGTGGTGAGCAGCCGCTGGTAGCGCTCGGGCAGGTCGGTGCGGCCCTCGTTCAGCACGGAGAGGCTCATCACCCGGAAACGGAGATCGAGGTCGCGCTGCTGCTCGACCTCCAGGATCCAGCGGGAGGTGATCCAGGCGAACGGGCAGACGGGATCGAAGTAGAAGTCGACTCGGTTGGTCACCCGGCCGAGACTAGGCGCCGGGTGGACCAGGCTGAAGAGCCATTCCGAGCCGGTTTTCTTGGGCCAATCCTGCCATCGGCCGCCTGTCGGGCACCGGCCCCGTGGTCAGAACTGCCGCACCTGCTCCGGCCAGCCGTCCTCGTTGGAGCAGCTCTCGTAGTCGAACTCGGTGACGACGTCCCATTCCTCGCCGGTGACCTCCTCGTAGGCCTCCTCGGCCAGGTGGAGCAGGTCCTCGCCGTGCAGGGTGGTCGCGGTGTGCGGGGCGAACAGGGCGGGATCGGCCAGTACGGCCTCGTACTCCGCCCGCCCGGCCGCGACCACCGCGCACCGGGAGTAGAGGAAGGAGTCGCCGGACTGCGGGAACGGCTTTCCCGGGCTGCCCATGTCGATGACCGGCAGCGCCCCGAACTCGCGCCGGTCCAGCCGGTACAGGGCCTGCGCCAGGCGCTCCTCGAAGTCGACGATCCTGGCGGGCGGCAGCTCGGCCAGTGCTTCGGCCGGCGGCGTGATGTAGTCGCAGTGGCGCCGGTCGCCCAGCAGGCCGATCAGGCTCCAGAAGTCGTCCCAGGTCATCATGGGTGGCATTGTGCCCGCTGCCTCGCACACGCAGGTCCGCGGGCCCGGCCGGGGCCCGGACCGGGAGGTGCCGGACCCGGCTGCCGCCGCCGTCAGCAGCCCGCCCGGCTCGACGGCGGGACGAGGGTCGCGTCGATGGCGCGGTCGGCCTTCACCTGGACGGTGGAGGCCCCGCGATCGATCGGGGAGGACTCGAAGTGGAGCGAGTCCGGCAGCTCCGCGTCGGTGATCGGCTCCCCGAGATGGACGACGCTGAGCGTGCCCCGGCAGGTCTCCGGGGCGGGCGGACCGCTGCCGATGACGGTGCCGGCGCCCAGGGTGAGCGCCAGCGGAGTGGTGTTGATCAGCTGGTAGGTGAACGTGGGCTCCTGGCCGCCCCGGGCGGTCGGGGTGGGGTCGGTGCCCGTGCCGGGGAGCCCCGGCAGGGGCGGGAGCGTCCGCTTGCTGCCCGGGAGGCCGGGGATGCCGGACCGCCAGTCGTCGGGGTTGAAGGTGGCCTTGCCGCCACCGGTCACCACGACCCAGAAGTGGGTGACGTTCACGTACAGCGTCCTGCACGGCCGGTGGTCGACGGAGGGGTTGTAGTGCACCCCGTCGTAGGAGGTGTGCAGGCCGTTCAGCCCGCCGGTCTCGCTCGGCAGCTTGGCCAGGTAGTCGTGCAGCTGCTGCTGGCTGAAGGCAGCGGTGTCCGTGCAGTCCGCGACCGGCGGCGGGGTGTGGGCGGCCGTGGCGGTCGGGGAGGGGCTGGGGGAGGCCGACGGGCTCTGCGTGGAGGCGGAGACCGATGCGGACGCCGAGCGCCCGGCGTCCGCCGACGCGGGGCCGGGGTCGGAGCCCGAGCAGCCAGCGAGGGCCAGCCAGGAACAGGCCAGCAAGGGCCCCGTGCGCCGCCAGGACCACCGCATGCCCACTCCTCCGCCGTCGCCGCGCCCGATCTGACGTACCGTCACCGATGGTGGCAGAGGTTCCGACGGCGCGCAGCGTTACGGCGGAACTACCCGGGCGGGCGAGGGCCGCCCGCCCGGAGGGACCGCCCGGGTGACCTCAGAAGACCGACCAGCCGGTCGCCGTGGTGAAGGCGTCCAGCGCGGCGACCGCGCCGATCGAGTTGCCGGCCGGGTCGAGGGCCGGGCCCCAGGCGCAGAGGGTGCCGCGGCCGGGAACGACGGCCAGGATGCCGCCGCCCACGCCGCTCTTGCCGGGCAGGCCGACCCGGTAGGCGAACTGGCCGGCCGCGTCGTAGGTGCCGCAGGTCAGCAGGACGGCGTTGATGCGCTTGGCCTCGCTGCGGGTCAGCAGCCGGGAGCCGTCCGCGCGCAGTCCGTGCCGGGCCAGGAAGAGCCCGGCGAGCGCGAGGTCGCGGCAGCTCGCGGTGAGGGCGCAGTGGTCGTAGTAGTGCTGGAGGACGGTGGCGACCGGGTTCTCCAGGTTGCCGTAGCTGGCGATGAAGTGGGCCAGGGCGGCGTTGCGGTGGCCGTGCTCGGCCTCGGAGGCGGCGACCACCGAGTCGCTGTCGAGCAGCGGGTTGCCGGACTCGGCCCGCAGGAAGTCCCGGACGGCGGCCCGGGCGTCGCCGGTGAGGCTGTGCAGCCGGTCGGTGACGACGACCGCGCCGGCGTTGATGAACGGGTTGCGCGGGATGCCGTGCTCGGTCTCCAGCTGCACCAGCGAGTTGAACGGGCTGCCGGAGGGCTCGCGGCCGACCCGCTGCCACAGCTCGTCGCCGCCGACGGCGAGCGCCAGCGAGAGCGTGAAGAGCTTGGAGATGCTCTGGATGGAGAAGGGCTGTTCCCAGGCCCCGACGCCGTGCACCTCGCCGTCCACGGTGGCGAGCGCCAGCCCGAAGGCGGCGGGGTCGGCGGCGGCGAGGGCCGGGATGTAGTCGGCGACCCGCCCGGTGCCGAGCACCGGACGGGCCGCTTCCATGGCCTGGTTCAACTGGTCCTGAAGATCCACCAGGCCATCATTGTGCACTCGGCCGCTGGTGTCGCGGCCGGGGCGGGATCAGTGCGCGAGCACCGGGACGGCGTTGAGGTCCTCGTCGCTCGCACCCGCGCCGGCCGGGGCGCCGCCCTGGTGGCCGGTGTTGATGAAGGTGAAGGCGATGCCGGCGGCCAGCACCAGGATGCCGAACGACCACCAGATGGCGGTGGAGAAGCCGTGCACCATGGACTGCAGCTGCAGGGCCTGCGGCGAGCCGCCGGACGCCGCGTGCGCGGTGAAGTAGGCCGTGGTGGCGCTGGCCGCGATGGTGTTGAGCAGCGCGGTGCCGATGGCGCCGCCGACCTGCTGCGAGGTGTTCACCATGGCGGAGGCGACACCGGCGTCGCGCGGCTGGACGCCGTGCGTGGCCAGGCTCATGGCCGGCATGAACGCGGTGCCCATGCCGAGGCCCATCAGGACCAGACCGGGCAGGATCAGCGCCGGGTAGGAGCTGTCCGTCTTGATCTGGGTGAGGATCAGCATGCCGACCGAGGCGACCAGGAAGCCGGGGGCCATCAGGTGGCGCGGGGCCACCCGGGTCATCAGGCGGGCGCCGATCTGGGTGGAACCGGTGATCATGCCCGCGACCATCGGGAGGAAGGCCACGCCGGTGAGCACCGGGCTGTAGTCGAGCACGACCTGCAGGTAGTACGTCAGGAAGAGGAACAGGCCGAACATGCCGATCACGGCCAGGCCGAGCGACAGGTAGACACCACCGCGGTTGCGGTCCAGAACGACGCGCAGCGGCAGCAGCGGGGCCTTGACCACGCGCTCGACCACCACGAAGGCGGCGAGCAGGACGGCGGCGGCCACGAACAGGCCGATGGTGAGCGGGGCGGACCAGCCGTCGGACTCGGCCCGGGTGAAGGCGTAGACCAGCGAGACCAGGCCGGTGGTGACCAGCAGCACGCCGGGGATGTCCAGGCGGTTGCGGTTGCGGCCCTGGGCGGGCTCACGGATCACCATGACGGCGCCGAAGGCGGCGATGATGGCGAACGGGATGTTGACGAAGAAGGTCCAGCGCCAGTTCAGGTACTCGGTGAGCAGGCCGCCGAGGATCAGGCCGATGGCACCGCCACCGCCGGCGATGGCGCCGTAGATGCCGAACGCCTTGGCGCGCTCCTTGGCCTCGGTGAACATGACCGCGAGCAGCGAGAGCGCCGCGGGGGCGAGCAGGGCGCCGAACACGCCCTGCAGGGCGCGGGCGCCGAGCAGCATGGCGGTGTTGGCGGCGGCGCCGCCCAGCGCGGAGGCCAGCGCGAAGCCGGTCAGGCCGACCACGAAGGTGCGCTTGCGGCCCCAGAGGTCGGCGATCCGGCCGCCGAAGAGGAGCAGCCCGCCGAAGGCGAGGGCGTACGCGGTGATGACCCACTGGCGGTTGCCGTCGGTGATCCCGAGGTCGCGCTGGGCGGAGGGCAGGGCGATGTTCACGATCGTCGCGTCGAGCACGACCATCAGCTGGGCGAGGCCGATGAAGATCAGCGCTTTCCAGCGCCGGGGATCGGGCTGCAGGGCTGTTTCGGGCATGGGGGTACTCACTTTGCGGTGCGTGGCTTGCAAACTCAGGGCAGTTGGCGTGCGGAACGGTCGCCGCGGCGGGCTGCGCTCCGGCGGGCGATGTCCGACAGGTCGGGCTGGGCGGCCGCCGGTGGGCGGGCCGCGGGACGGGCTTCGGTCAGGTGCCTGAGGGGGCCGTCAGGCTGCGGTGCTCGGTCGGCGTGGTCAGGCGCCGGGTGTCGCGTCGGTGTGGTGCTGGAAGTCCTCGAAGGTGATCGCCCGGCCGGGCAGGGTGCTCGGGGCCGGTGTCCGCATGCCGTCCAGGAACAGCTGCAGGTGACGGTGGACGAAGTCGGCGAAGTTGACGCAGGTGGTGCCGGGGAGCGGTCGGGTGAGCTGGCTGATGGCGACGAAGACGTCCCCGGGGCCGACGTCCGGGCGCAGTGCGCCCGATCGCCGGGCGCGGTCCAGCAGCTCGGTGACGGTGCCCTCCAGCCGCGAGCGGGCTTCCACCAGCTCGGGGTCGAACGGGTCGAAGCGTCCGGACATCATCGGGCACAGGGCGCCGAGCTTCTCGTCGGCGGCCGCGTGCACGAAGTCCTGCAGGGCGTCGAACGGGTCCGAGCGGTCCGCCAGGGCGGCCTCGGCGTGCGCGACGATGCGGGTCTTCACGTGGAGGACGACGGCCCGGAAGAGGGCCGCGCGGTCCGGGAAGTTACGGTACAGGGTCGCGTTGCCCACTCCCGCACGCTTGGCGATCTCGTCGAGCGGGGCGTCGGCCCCGTGTTCGACGAAGGCCTCGCGGGCCGCCGTGATGATCCGCTCCCGGTTGCGTGTGGCGTCCGCGCGCAGCTTGGGCGCGCGCGGTGCAGCGGTGGCGGTCACGGTCTGCTCCTCTCGGGTTCCGGGGAAACCTTCCCCGTTTCGTCCTGCAGAAGAGCAAACGGGGAGTTGGTCCCCAGAAATTTCACGGCGCGATGTGATCCGGGTCACATCGCGCCGTTCCGGTCTCCGGCCGGGAACGTCAGCGGGCCGCCGTCGCGACGGGGGAGGCCGCGCGCACCGTGAGGGCGTGCTCGGACCGGACCATCCGGAGCATCGGGCAGCGTTCGTCGGCGGCGGCGAGCAGCGCCGCGGCGGCCTCGGCGGGGAGCGGGCCGCGCAGGTCGACGGTGGCGGTGAGGTCGTAGGGCACCGGCGGCGCGTCGGTCGGGACCTCGAAGAAGCGGGCGTCGTTGTTGCGGGCGGTGACGGCGACCTCCACCCGGTCCAGCGGCAGGCCGTCCAGCGCCGCGATGCACAGGACGGTGTGGGTCAGGCAGGTGCTGATCACGGCGCAGAGCAGTTCGGGTGAGGACGGCCCGAGTCCGTAGCCGCCGATGTCGGGGCCGCCGTCCCCGACGAAGGACCAGTCGCCGACCCGCACCTTGCGGACCCCGGTGGCGTCGTCGGCCACGCAGACCGCGCCGATCTCCTCCTCCCAGTCCTCGCTCGCGGGCCGGCGTCCGGCGGCCGCCCGCATGGCGGCGCCCTTGTCGCGCAGATGCTCGGCGAGCCCGGGCCGGCGGGGTTCCGGTGTGATCGTCATGCTCGGCAGCGTACGGGCCGGGGCGGGCGCCGCAGGGCCGATTTCGAACAGCCGGCCCCGGCCACCCGCACCGGCCGCGGGTCAGTGCTTGGAGTGCCGGCCGCGCCGCGCCGTGCCGGCGGTGGCGGGAGCGGGAGCGCGGCCGGCCGCCAGCCGGGCGATCAGCGCGGCCACCAGCAGCAGCCCGGCCGGCACCGCGATGTTCAGCATCTGCCGGATCCCGTCCGGGTCGTGCAGGGTGTCCAGCGGCAGGCCGATCCGGCCCAGCAGGTAGAAGGAGTCGTAGGTCGCCGCCAGGTAGGCCACCGCGCCGAAGAGCAGTGCGAAGGCGAGCAGCGGCAGGCTGCGCTCGCCCGCCGCGAGGGCCAGCACGGTCACCGCGACCAGCAGGACCGGCGTGGCCCCGTTGAAGAGCAGCAGTTCGGCCGTCTCCAGCAGCGCCGAGGGCCGGCGGAACCCCTCCCAGTGGGTGGCCGTCAGCCAGGCCGTCCCGCCGGCGAAGGCGGTCGCCGCCAGCAGCGCCGGCACCAGCCGGCCGAGCGTGCCGGCCCGCCGGTAGCGCCGGATCAGCAGGACCCCGCCGATCAGCATCGCCAGCAGGGCGTACGCCTCCAGCAGCCGCGGGCGCGGGAGTTGGCCGACGGTCAGCAGACCGCTCGGGGTCGAGACGCCGATCGAGCAGCCGCCGCCCGCGCAGGACGACCCGGACGTCAGGTACAGCGGTAGGGAGAGCAGCAGCAGCCCGCCGAACACCGCCAGAGCGAACCAGTACCGTCGCGTTGCCATCCGAGCCACCCGTCTGTCGCCTGGAGACCCTGCTTTTCGGCCGATTCTCCTCCGGCTGTCAAGCCCCGCCGGGCGCCCCGGCGGGGCTCCGCGGCAGCCGTCCGAAGCCGGTGCCCGGCGGGGCAGTTGGGTGCCGCCGACGGAGGGCGCGGGGGGCTCGGGCCCGGTGCCCGGCCGGGGTCCGGGCGGCGGGGCGCCCGAGGGGCCCGCGCCCGGTGCGGACGGGAGGAGAGGTCCGGGCAAGGCGCGTGCCGTGCCGCGCCGGGACCGGCCGGTGACCCTAGGCTGAGGGCGGCGGGCGGCCATGCGGCCGCCTGTTGCCGGGACCGGCCCGGCTCCGGGTCGAGGAGGTACCGCGAATGGGCAGCCGAACCGCCAGCGTGCGATGCGTGGCGGCCGCGCCGTGCTGGGTCAGCCTGATGGCGCGCGACCTCGACGCGGCGCAGGCCTTCTACGGGCAGTTGCTCGGCTGGGAATTCGAACCCGGACCGGACCGCTTCGGCCCGTACGTGCACGCGGTGGTGGAGGGGGAGGCGGTCGCCGGCCTCGGCGTGTCCGGCAGCGGCTGGGTGATGCCGGTGGCCTGGACCGGTTACTTCGGGACGGAGAGCGCGGACACCGCGGCCGACGCGGTGCGCGAGCGCGGCGGGACGCTCGCGGTGGGCCCGCTCGCCTTCGACGCCGGCCGGGTGGCCTTCGCGGCCGACCCGGCCGGAGCGGTCTTCGGCATCTGGGAGGGCCCGCCCGGCCCGGCCCGGCGGCTGGCCCTGCCCGGCTCCCCGGTCTGGATCGAGCTGCGCACCCCCGACCCGTTCGCCGCCGCCCTGTTCTACGGCGAGGTGTTCCGCTGGGACGACCGCGACCCGGCGCACTTCGAGGTCCGGTACGAGCACGAGCGGGTGGTGCTGCGGGTGGAGGGCCGCAGCATCGCCGCGCTGCGGGCGGAGAAGGCCACCGGGCCGGTGGGCACCCCGCCGCACTGGGAGGTCTCCTTCTCGGTGGCGGACGCGGACGCCGCCGCCAAGCTGGCCGAACGCCTGGGCGGCGGCCTGATCGGGCCGGTCCTCGACACCCCGTACGGCCGGGTGGCGCGGCTGTCGGACCCGGAGGGCGGCCGGTTCGCGGTGATCAGCCCTCCGGCTTAGCCGCCGGTTCCGCGGGGGGCGCGTCCGGCCGGATCTCCCGCCGGCCCTCCCGCAGCCGCTCGCCGAGCACGGCCAGCAGCTCCGGGGTCATCGCCGCGCGGACGGCCGGGAAGAGCCGTTCGTCCTCCTCGGCCAGATGGGTGTGGACGGCGCTGCCGAGGCCCTCCAGCAGGGGCGCGAAGGCCGGGTCGCCGGGGGAGAGGCCCTGCAGGTCGGTGAGGTACTGCCCGATCGCCAGGTGGTCGGCGAGGCTGGTGAACACCAGCGCCCCGCCGTCCGGCACCTGCTCGTGCACGGCGGGGAAGAGGTACTCCTCCTCCTCGGTGCAGTGGGTCAGCAGCAGGTCGGACAGCGCCTCGACGCGCGCCACCACGCCCGGGTCGGCGGTGCTGCCGGGGGCCGGGGGCGTGCCGGCGCCGTCCGGGGTCACGACCCCGTCGGGCCCGGCCTGCGGCGGTGCCTGGGGCGGTTCGGCCGCTCCCGGCGGCCGCGCGTCCTGCGGCCCGGCGGCGGGCGGTGCGGCCGTGCCGGTGCCCGTACCGGCCTGGCCCGGCGCGCCCTTCTCGATCCGCGCGAGCAGTTCCGCCACCGCGCGGTGGTCTGCGCTCAGCTCGTCCACGACGTCTGCCCTGCGGCTCATGGCTCGCCTCGTTTCGGTTCGCCCCGTCACCTCGGCCGGCCCGGCCCGCCGCGATGGGTGTCCGCTGAGCGGGTCGGGTGTATCCAGTATCCGGCGTCCGCCGGGTGAGCGTGCTCCGTTCCCGCGGGCCCGGCCCGGTCGCCGGGTGGCCGCAGGGCCGACGGGGGCGCCCGTGGGCCGGATCCGGACGGGCCGGGGGCCCTGCCGCCGGGCGGGGGAGCGGCCCGGTCAGGGGCCGTCCCGGCGTCCGGTGCGGGCGAGCAGCCGGGTGAGCGCGCTCGCGCCCTCCGGCACCGGCAGGGCGGGGGCGAACAGGCCGGTGCCGGCCAGGTCGCCCCAGCTGTCGATCTCGGCCAGCGCGAAGTCGACCAGCTCGCCGGAGAGGCCGGGGTCGGCGCCGAGGCCCTGGGCGAGGTCCCAGGTGTGCACCACGGCGTCGGCGGTCAGCTGGGCGCAGTAGCTGGTCGCGGCTACGTCGCCGAACGAGAGGTGCACGGTGACGTCGGCGGCCCCCGGCACCCGGAACGCCTCCTCGGCGGCCTCGGCGGCGTTCTGCCAGAAGGCGGCCGGGTCGTCGTCCAGTACGTCCCCGTCGAACCGGGTGCCGACCTCGGCGACGGTCGAGCCCATCAGCAGTTCGGGGACCCAGAGCTGCTCGGCGGTGAGGTGGTTGACGAGGTCCCGGACGGACCACTCGGAGCATGGGGTCGGGGCCGGCCACTGGTGCGGGGTGATCAGGCGCACGTGGCGGCCGAACGCCTCAAGGGCCTTCGGGAACAGGCGCAGCACGGGCGCCTCCGGTCGTTCGGACATGCCTCCAGCCTGCCCCCGATCGCGGCGTGTTGCCCGTCGGGCACCGGCTCCGGAGCGGCCCCGGAGCGGTCTCGGGGCGGCCTCGCGGAGTGCCGTCCGCAAGGTTGTTCAAATTCGAAAGGACAGGTACGGTCGACCCGAGTTATTCGAATTTGAACTACCGGATGGACGCACCAGGCCGCCCGGGCCCGCCGGGCTGCCCGGATCCACGACCGACCCCAGGAGACGGAATGCCGAGCACGACCGCCCCCGCCCCCGCACGTCACGCCGACCCGAACACCGCCGCTCCGGCGGGCTCCCCGCACGCGTACGACGCCGGACTCCTGCTGCTGCGCCTCGCGCTCGGCCTGACCATGGCCGTCCACGGCAGCCAGAAGCTGTTCGGCTGGTTCGGCGGCGGGGGCATCGACGGCACCGGTCAGTTCTTCACCGCGGTCGGCTACCCGGCCGGCCGCACGATGGCCGTGGTGGCCGGCCTCACCGAGACCTTCGGCGGCCTCGGCCTCGCGGCCGGACTGCTCACCCCGCTGGCCGGCGCGGCCCTCGTCGGCACCATGCTCAACGCCCTGGCCGTCCGCTGGGGCGGCGGTTTCGTCGCCCCCAAGGGCGTCGAGTACGAACTCCTGCTGACCGTCGCCGCCGCCGGCCTGACCCTGACCGGGCCCGGCCGGCTCGCCGTCGACCGCTACCTGCCCGTGCTGCGGGAGCACCGGCTCGGGTACGGCGCCACCGCCGTCCTGCTGGGCCTGGCCACCGCCGGCGTAATCCTGCTGGTGCGCCACTGACGGCTGCACGGCCGACCTCGCCGGCGGCCCCCACGCCACGGGCCCTCACCGGTCCGGCGGCGGACGGGGCGCGGTCCGGCGCAGGCCTCGGTCCGGACGGGACGACGATCCCGGCCGGGCCGAGGCCTGCGTGCGTCCGGGCCGGCCCCGGCGGGCGGTTGGTGGCCCGTTGGCCGCCCGTTGGTGGGTGCGGGCAGGATCGGGGGCAAGGAGCGCGGCCGGCGTGCCGATCGGGGGCGGCGGCCCCCGGACGCACCGCGATCGCTCCTCCCGGGCGATCGCCGGCCGGTGCGGGTCGGCCGGCGGGCACCGTCGGCCGCACTCCCTGCCGGCCGAACACCCCCTGGGCGCAACCGCCCTGAGGGCGGCCGGCCGCTGGGCCCCGACCCGTCGGACGTTCCCGCGCCCGGCCTCGGCGGCCCGTTGGCCGTCCGCCGTCGGCGTCGGCCACGATCGGGGTCGGGGTTCGTCCGCAGCCCGAGGAGAGGTGGGCCCGTGCAGGGACGTCGGGTCGGTGGTCCCGTCAGGAGCGACCGACAGGGGGAGCCGGGCGGGGCCCGGCGGAGCGGGACGCTCGCCGTCGTGGTGGGGCCGGTGGCCCTGGCCGCCCTGGGTCTCGCGGCCGGTCCGTCCGGCGCCGGGGACCAGCTCCGCCCCGGCCGCAGGGGCGGCGCCGTCGAGCTGCTGCAGACCGCGCTCAACAGCTGGTTCGACACCCCTCTGGTGGTGGACGGGGACTTCGGTCCGGTCACCCGGCGCCGGGTGACCGAGTTCCAGCGGAGCCAGGGCCTGGAGCCGGACGGGGTGGTCGGGCCGCGGACGGCCGGCAAGCTGCTCTGGATCGAACTGCGCCTTCCGCTCGGCGGGTGCCCCGACTACACCCGGGACAGCGCCGCGCCGGTCTGCTGAGCCGGCTCCGGGTGCGCCCCGCACCGGGTCGCTCCCGGTCGGGGTCACCGGCGGACGGGCTCATTCGCGGACGCGGACCAGGGCGAGGGTGATGTTGTCCGGCCCGCCCGCCTCGATGGCTGCCTTCCACAGCTCGAACGAGGCCCGGGCGTCGGCCCGTTCGGCGTCCTCGTGCGGCTGCGCGAGGACCGCGGCCAGCTCCTCCTCCGGGACGGGGTCGGTGAGGCCGTCGCTGCACAGCAGGAAGCGGTCCCCGAAGCCCAGCGGGGAGCTGCTGACGTGCGGCCGGACGACGGTCAGGGCGGTGGATCCGCCGAGGGTCTGGGTGACGAGCGAGGTGGTGCGCCGCCCGGGTTCGAGGGGCGGGCTGTCGTCGACGCTCAGCCGCAGCAGGCCGTCGTCGGTCACCCGGTAGGCCCGGCTGTCGCCCACGTTGAAGGTGATGACCGACTCCGCGAGCAGGACGACGCCCGCCACCGTCGTCCCCATCGCCGTCAGCTCCGGGTCCGCCCCGGCCGCCTCGAACACCGCCCGGTTGCAGGCGTGCAGCGCGTTCCGGACGTCCTCCTCGCTGCCCAGCCCCGGGCCGGCCACGGCCAGCCGCCGGACCACCAGCGCGCTGGCCACCTCGCCGCCGGGATGGCCGCCCAGTCCGTCCGCCACCGCGACCAGGCACGGGGCGCCCCCCAGCGGGAACAGCAGGGTCTGCGGGTTGCCGGTCACCGTGGCGCAGAGCGTCCAGGGCCCGGCCACCAGGCTGTCCTCGTTGTGCTCGCGGATCAGCCCCTCATGGCTCAGCGCACTCACCGCGATGTAGGGCATCGCCTCTCCGCCCTTCCGGGTCGGCCGTCGCTTCCCTCCATTGTGGGCGCGCCCGGCGCCGGCGCGCCCGCCGTGCTCCCGGGCCGGGAGGGGGAGGGTCCACCGGGCGGTGCGCCGGGCGGGGGAACAACGCGGGGAGGGGGAGTGCTACAGTGGTTGAAGTTTCAATGACATGGGATGTGGTGAGCAGTGGTGAACAGCATGCAGTTCGGAGTCTTCACCGTCGGTGATGTCACGCCCGACCCCACCAGCGGCCGGACGCCGAGCGAGCACGAGCGGATCAAGGCGATGGTGGCGATCGCCCTGAAGGCGGAGGAGGTCGGGCTGGACGTCTTCGCGACCGGCGAGCACCACAACCCGCCGTTCGTGCCGTCCTCGCCGACCACCATGCTCGGCTTCATCGCCGCGCGGACCGAGCGGATCATCCTCTCCACGTCCACCACCCTGATCACCACCAACGACCCGGTGAAGATCGCCGAGGACTTCGCGATGCTCCAGCACCTCGCGCAGGGCCGGGTCGACCTGATGATGGGGCGCGGCAACACCGGGCCGGTCTACCCGTGGTTCGGCCAGGACATCCGCCAGGGCATACCGCTGGCGATCGAGAACTACGCGCTGCTGCACCGGCTGTGGCGGGAGGACGTGGTCGACTGGGAGGGCCGCTTCCGCACCCCGCTGCAGTCCTTCACCTCCACCCCGCGCCCGCTGGACGGCGTGCCGCCGTTCGTCTGGCACGGCTCGATCCGCAGCCCGGAGATCGCCGAGCAGGCCGCCTACTACGGGGACGGCTTCTTCGCCAACAACATCTTCTGGCCCAAGGAGCACTTCAAGAAGCTGATCAACCTCTACCGCGAGCGCTACGCGCACTACGGCCACGGCACCGCCGAGCAGGCCGTGGTGGGTCTGGGCGGCCAGGTCTTCATGCGCCGCAACTCCCAGGACGCGGTACGGGAGTTCCGCCCGTACTTCGACAACGCCCCGGTCTACGGCCACGGGCCGTCGCTGGAGGAGTTCACCGACCAGACCCCGCTCACCGTCGGCAGCCCGCAGGAGGTGATCGAGAAGACCCTCGCCTTCCGCGAGAGCTTCGGCGACTACCAGCGCCAGCTGTTCCTGATGGACCACGCCGGCCTGCCGCTGAAGACCGTCCTGGAGCAGCTCGACCTCTTGGGCGAGGAGGTCGTCCCCGTGCTGCGCAAGGAGTTCGCCAAGGGCCGGCCCGTCGAGGTGCCGGACGGTCCCACCCACGAGGCGCTGGTCGCCAGGCAGGCCGCCGCGGCCGCACCGGCCGCGGGCAGCACCGTCCGACCCGGAACGAGCACGGAAGCAGAGAGGTGAGCACCATGGACGCCCTGAAACTCGTGGTCGTCTCGGCCGGGCTGAGCAAGCCCTCCTCGACCCGCATGCTGGCGGACCGTCTCGCCGCCTCCACGGCGCGCCGGTCGGGGGCCGGCCGGGTCGAGGTGCAGGTGATCGAGCTGCGGGACCTGGCCACCGGGATCGCGGAGAACCTCGTCACCGGGTTCCCGGGGGCGGCGCTGCGCGAGGCCGTCGAGGCGGTGGCACTGGCGGACGGCCTGATCGCGGTGACGCCGATCTTCTCCGCCTCCTACAGCGGCCTGTTCAAGTCGTTCTTCGACGTGATCGACAACGACGCGCTGACCGGCAAGCCGGTGCTGATCGCGGCCACCGGCGGGACGGGCCGGCACTCGCTCGCACTGGAGCACGCCGTCCGGCCGCTGTTCAGCTACCTGCGGGCGATCGTCGTCCCGACGGCCGTCTACGCGGCGACCGATGACTGGGGCAGCGGCGGGGACGCGCACACCGACGAGCTGCCGGCCCGGATCGACCGGGCGGCAGGGGAGCTGGCGGGCCTGATGGACCGCCGGCCGGTGGTGCCCGAGCTGGCCGCCGCGGTGGTCCCGTTCGCCGAGCAGCTGGCGGCGCTCCGGGTCTGAGCGCGTGCCCCCGGACCACCCCGGGTACCCCGAGGGCCTGGCCGAGGGACGCCTGGCCGAGGGGCGGCGACGGGCGGCGACCGCGACGGCAGGGGCCCGGTACGAGCATGCTCGTACCGGGCCCCTGCCGTCGCCGGGAGACCCGGCGGCGCCGGGCGGGCGGGCCCCGGGCAGCGTGACCGGGCGGCCCCACCCCGGGACGGCCGGAGGCCCGTCCGCCCGGCGCCGGCGGTCCGCCGTCCGGGGCCCGCCGCGCTCCGCCGAACGGGTGGGCCGGGTGGCGGCGGGCGCCCCGTCCCGGGCCCGCTGCCGGTCGGCGCGGGCCCGCCCGGCAGGCGCCGGGCAGGCCCCGGACCCCGGCCCCGTCCGGGTTCCTGCCACCCGCCGCAGCGGTGGCCGGGGCCGTGATCCGCGCCGATACTCGGCCGGAGGGCCGCCGTGACCGTGGCCTCTCGCCGACCCCCCCAGGATGTGTGCTGACATGACGCCGCCCGCGGGCCAGCCGGCCCGGAGCCCCGCCGCCCCGCCGATCGCCGACCTCCAGGCCGTGCTCAGCCCGCTCACCAGCGCCGCCGTGTTCCTGGTGGCCACGGTCACGGCCGGGGGCGAGGGAACCGTCCGTGAGCTGCTGCCCGAGCTGGCCGGGCTGCGCAGATCGGTCGGCTCCCGCGTCCCCGCCGCCGGGCTGACCTGCGTCACCAGCGTGGGCGCGGCGCTCTGGACGCGGATGTTCGCGGGCCCGCGCCCGGCGGGTCTGCACCCCTTCCGGGAACTCGTCGGCGCCCGGCACCGCGCCGTCTCCACCCCGGGCGACCTGCTCCTGCACATCCGCGCCGAACGGATGGACCTCTGCTTCGAGCTGGCCGCCCAGGTCGTCGACCGGCTGGCCGGTGCGGCCACCGTGGTGGACGAGGTGCACGGCTTCAAGTACTTCGACGAGCGGGACCTGATGGGCTTCGTCGACGGCACCGAGAACCCGGCCGGCCGGGCCGCCGAGGAGGCCGTCGTCATCGGGGCGGAGGACCCGGACTTCGCCGGCGGCAGCTACGTGATCGTGCAGCGCTACGTCCACGACATGAAGGCCTGGAACGCCCTGCCGGTGGAGGAGCAGGAGCGGGTGATCGGCCGCACCAAGTCCGCCAACATCGAGCTGGACGACGAGGCCAAGCCCGCCAACTCCCACGTCGCGCTCAACTCGGTGAACGCCCCCGACGGCTCGCAGCTGCAGATCCTGCGCGACAACATGCCGTACGGGACGGTCGGGCGGGGCGAGTTCGGCACGTACTTCATCGCCTACTCCCGCACCCCGGCGGTGACCGAGGAGATGCTGCGCAACATGTTCCTCGGCAAGCCGCCGGGCAACTACGACCGCATCCTGGACTTCTCCACCCCCGTCACCGGGTCGCTCTTCTTCACCCCCTCGGCCGCCCTGCTCGGCGACCTGCCCGGGCCGCCGGCCGAACAGACGCGAGGCCGGCACCGCACCGACCCGCCGGCCGGGCCGGACCCCGGGCCGGATCCCGCGCCGGACCTCGTGCCCGGCCCCGGAACCGGGCCCGGCCCGGCATCCGCACCCGACCGCGCGCCCGCGCCCGTACCCGCCGGCGCGGACGGCTCGCTCGGAATCGGCAGTCTGAAAAGGAGCACCGCCCGATGAACAACCTGCATCGTGAACTCGCCCCGATCTCCGCCGCCGCCTGGGCCGAGATCGAGGAGGAGGCCAGGCGCACCTTCAAGCTGCACGTCGCCGGGCGGCGGGTGGTCGACCTGCAAGGGCCGGAGGGCGAGACGCTGGCGGCCGTCGGCATCGGCCACCTGGAGGACATCGCCCCGCCGGTCGAGGGCGTCACCGCGCACGCCCGGCGCTCCAAGCCGGTGGTGGAGCTGCGGGTGCCGTTCGCGGTCGACCGGCGGGCCGTTGACGACGTTGAACGCGGCGCCAAGGACTCCGACTGGCAGCCCGTCAAGGACGCCGCCCTGACCATGGCCCGGGCCGAGGACCGGGTGGTCTTCGACGGCTACCGGCCCGCCGCGATCGCCGGCATCCGGGAGAGTTCCTCCAACCCGGCGCTGACCCTGCCGGCCGACGTCCGGGACTACCCGAACACCGTCAGCCGCGCGCTGACCGCGCTCCGGCTGGCCGGCGTCAACGGCCCGTACTCGCTGCTGCTCGGCGCCGAGGCCTACACCGCCGTCAACGAGACCTCCGACCACGGCTACCCGGTGCACAACCACCTGGCCCGGCTGCTCGACGGCGAGATCATCTGGGCGCCCGCGATCGAGGGCGCGCTGCTGCTCTCCACCCGGGGCGGCGACTACGAACTGCACCTCGGCCAGGACCTGGCGATCGGCTACCACGCGCACGACGACCAGAGCGTGCAGCTCTACCTCCAGGAGTCGCTGACCTTCCTGATGCACACGGCGGAGGCGGTCGTCACCCTGGACCAGAGCGGCCCGGCCTGACCCCGGCCCGGTCCTCCCCGCCGGCCGGGGACGCCGCACCCGCCGGCGCCTGCGCCGCGGCCGCCCGGGCGGTAACCCGGGCGGCGTCCTGGGCGGTCACCGGGGTGAGCAGCAGGACCAGCGCCGACGGGTCGTCGACCGGCCGGAACGAGGACAGCGACAGCCGGACCGGCCCGGCGCCCGGCAGTTCCACGGTGACCGTACGGGCGGTCAGCTCCGCGACCGACCGGCAGCCCCACCAGTGCCGCAACTCCGGTACGTCCTGGTCGAGACGGTGGTACAGCTCGGTGGTGCGCGGATCGGCGACGGCCGGCCCGGCCTGGGCCCGGAAGTGCTGGAAGACGTTCATCGCCAGCGGCTCCCAGTCGTGCACGGCGCTGCGCAGCCGCCGGTCCGCGACCATCAGCCACATCAGGTTGCGCCGCTCCTCGGAGACGGCCTCGGGCGCACCCCACACGGCGCTCCAGGCGGAGTTCCAGGCGAGCAGGTCGAAGTAACGGTCCAGCAGCACCGCCGGGCTGGCCGGCCAGGAGTCCAGCACCGGGCGGACGGCCGCGCCCAGCGCGGCGCGGTCGGCGGCCCCGGTCGGCGGGCCGGCCGGTTCGTGGAAGCCCGCCAGTCGCAGCGCGTGCCGCAGCGCGGGCGGGTCCAGCCGCAGCGTACGGGCGACCGCCTCCAGCACCTGCCGGGAGGCCGCCACCCGGCCCTGCTCCAGCCAGGTGTACCAGGCCAGGCCCACCCCGGAGAGCGAGGCCACCTCCTCCCGTCGCAGGCCCGGGGTGCGCCGGCGGGAGGTCGCGGTCAGGCCGACGTCGGCGGGCTTGAGCAGTTCGCGGTGGGCCCGGAGGAAGGCGCCCAGTTCCTGTCCGTGGGCGGGGGCCGGGCTCCGGGTGCCGGCCGCGGCGGCCGGACGAGTCGGGGTGCGGGCCGGGACGGGGGCACGGGACGGCCCGGAGGTGCGGGCGGGGGCCGGGGCATCGGGGTGTAGCGGCATGGCGGGGCGTTCCCATCGAGGGTGGCTGGGCCGCGCCCGGTACGGCGCGGGGAGACGGCGGCGCGGCCGGCCGCGCCATGGGCCGCCGTCGGACCGGGGACGCCGCGAGGCCTGCGGGGCTTCGGACCGGCCTAGGGCGGCCCGGGGGCCTGCCGGGCCCGGCCGAGCGGGCGCCGTCCGGCCGACGGTGTGCGGGCGGCCGGTCTGCGTGCGGTCGGCGGTCGTGCGGTCGGCCGGCGGTCCGGAGCGGAGGTTCCGTGGGGCGGTCAGCGCCCGGCGCGGGCGGGACAGCGCTCGTCGAAGCACCTGCGGTGCCACGAGCCGCCGATGCCGACCAGGGTGAAGTCGGTCCGCCAATCTGCCATGCCACCAGCCTATTTGGGTGCTTCGACGCAGGTCAAGGATGGTCCGAGGGCTGAGCGTCCGGCGCCGTCGGTCCTATGACCCCGGGTATCAGCAGAAACTCCTCACTGGTTGCCGCCGGCCCCGGTCCGGATCCTTCGTCACAGCGGCCGGCGGCCCCGTGAGCCGCGCCGGCGACCCGGGGCCCCCACCCGCCGGCCGCCCCGAGCCGCCTGACGTCCACGGACGTCCCCGCCACTCCGTCCCTGAGACCACCGCCGCCACGGAAGGACCGCTGATGCCCGCCCCAGCCCGCCGGAGTACCACCGGCCGGCCCGCCGGCCCGCCCCGGCGGGAGCACCGATGAGACGGTTCCTGCTCCGCAGGGTGCTGCTCGCCGTGCCCACCCTGCTCGGGGTCACCGCGCTGGTCTTCGCCACCGTCGCCCTCGTCCCCGGTGACCCGCTGACGGCCTTCCTCGGCCCCGGCGCGCCGCCCGAGGCCCGCCGGGAGCTCGCCGAACGCCTGGGCCTGGACGAGCCGTTGCCCCTCAGGTACGCCGTGTGGCTGGGGCACGCCGTCCGCGGCGACCTCGGCGTCTCGATCGCCGGTCAGCGTCCCGTCCTGCAGCTCCTGCTGCCCGCCGTCGGCCAGACCCTGCTGCTGACCGCGGCCGCCTTCCTGCTCGTCCTGGTGGGCGGCGTCCTGCTCGGCGCGCTCGGCGCCGGCCGGCCGCGCGGGGCCGCCGGCCGCCTCTCCGGCGCGCTCGGCACGCTGGCCGTGTCCGCCCCGCAGTACTCGGTCGCGCTGCTGCTGGTCGCGCTCCTCGCCGTCCGGTGGCGGCTGCTGCCCGCCGGCGGCACCCACGACGCCTTCGGCGGCGGCGGGACGGCCGACCTGCTGCGCCACCTCGTGCTGCCCGCCGTGGCGGCCGCCGTCGTCCCGCTCGGCCTGACCGCGCGGGTCTTCCGGGCCGCGCTCGGCGGCGTCCTGGCGGGCGACCTCGCGGACGCCCTGCGCTCCCGCGGCCTGAGCCGCGCCGCCGTCCTGCGGCACTGCGTGCACAACGCCTCCCCGGCCCTGCTCACCATCGGCGGGCTGCAACTCGCCTACCTGCTGGAGGGCGTGGTGTTCGTGGAGACCCTGTTCGCCTGGCCCGGCCTGGGCGGGCTGCTGTACGACGCGCTGTCGGCCCGCGACCTGCCGGTCGTCCAGGGCGGGGTGCTGGTCGTCGCGGTGGCCTTCGTGGGCGTGAACATCGTGGTCGACGCGGCGCACGCGCTGATCGACCCGCGGATCCGGAGCCCGCGATGACCGGCCCGCGTCCCGTCCGGGCCCGCCTCCGGCGGCCGGCCCGGCCCCGTCCCTCTCGGTCGGCGCTGCTGCGGACGGGCGGCCGGGCGCTGCCCGCCGTCCTCGCCCTGCTGGTGGTGCTGGTGGCCGTCGTCGCACCGCTGCTCGCCCCCTACGACCCGGCGGCCGGCTCGCTGCACGAGCGGCTGCTCGACCCCGGCGCCCCCGGACACCCGCTCGGCACCGACGGGCAGGGCCGGGACATGCTCAGCCGGCTGCTGCTGGGCGCGCGGCCGTCGCTGGCCTGCGGGATCGTGCCGGTGGCCGTCGCCACGCTGGCCGGCACCGCCCTCGGCGTCACCGCCGGGCTCGGCGGCCGGGTCACCGAACAGGTGCTGCTGCGCGCGCTGGACGTGCTCTACGCCTTCCCCGGGATCCTGTTGGCGATCGCGATCGCGACCCTGCTGAAGGGCGGCGCCGGCACCACCGTGCTCGCGCTGTCGGTCGTGCTCACCCCGGCGGTGGCCCGGGTGGCCTTCACCGAGGCGCGGCGGATCCGCTCCGCCGAGTACCTGGAGGCCGCCCGGGTCAGCGGCGCCGGGCCGGCCGTGCTCGCACTGCGGCAGGTGCTGCCGGTGGTGGCACCGGTCGTCCTGGTCTACAGCTCGTCGCTGGTCGGGCTGGCCGTCGTGTACGCGGCCGGGCTCTCCCTCCTCGGCATCGGGGTGGCGCCGCCGGTCGCCGAATGGGGCGCGATGCTCGACGAACTGCGGCCCAGCCTGCTGACCCATCCCTGGATCGCCGTCCAGCCGGCGCTGACCGTGCTCGCCGCCTCGGTGGTCTTCAACACCCTCGGCGAGGCCCTGCGCCACCGGATCGGCGGCGAACTCCACGACACCGGCGGACCGCACCACGCCTCCGGACCGCACGACACCGACGGCGCGTCGGCCTCTCGCGGCCGGCACCCCGCCCCGGAGGCCGCCCGATGACCCCGGCCCCCGCCTCGCCCGCCGCCCGGCTCCTGATCGACGACCTCGCGGTCGGCTATCCCACCCCCGACGGCCCGGTCCGGGCGGTGGACGGCGTTTCGCTGACCGTCGCGGCCGGGGACGCGCTCGTCCTGCTCGGCGAGTCCGGCAGCGGCAAGAGCACCGTCGCCCGCACCGTCCTCGGCCTGCCCGGCCGGACGGCCCGGGTCACCGGACGGGTCCGGCTCGACGGCACCGACCTGACGGCCCTGGACGAACGCGCCCTCGGCCGGGTCCGCGGCCGCCGGATCGGCTACCTCCCGCAGGACCCGGCCGGCGCGCTGGACCCGCTGCGCCGGATCGGCCCCCAGCTGGTCGAAGTCCTGCTCCGGCACCGCAGGGCCGCGAACCGCAGGGCGGCCCGGACGGCCGCCGCCGCCCTGCTCGCCCGGGCCGGCCTCCCCGACCCGGACCGGGTCGCCCGGAGCCGTCCGCACGAACTCTCCGGCGGCCTGCGTCAGCGCGCCGCGCTGGCCCTCGCGCTCTGCGGTGACCCCGGCCTGCTTGTCGCGGACGAGCCGACCACCGCCCTCGACGCCCTCGTCCAGGCGGAGGTGCTGGACCGGCTGGCCGCCCTGCGCGCCGAGCAGGGTCTCGCCCTGCTGCTGGTCACCCACGACCTCGCGGTCGCCCGCCGGGTGGGCGGGGCGGTGGCCGTGATGCGGGCCGGGCGCATCGTCGAGACCGGCCCGGCCCAGCAGGTGCTCGCCCGGCCGGCGCACCCGTTCACCGCAGCCCTGGTGGCCGCGCAGCCGGGAGCCGGCCGATGAGCGCGGGCGGACCGGGCTCCAGCCCCGGCGGACCGGGCGCTGCCCGGGCCGGCGGCGCCGGCACCGGTCGTGACCCCGACCGTGACCCTGGCCGTGATCCTGGCCGCGGCCCCGCGCCCGGCCCGGCACCGCTGCTGGCGGTCGAGCAGATCGTGAAGCGCTACCCGGGCGGGCACCTCGCCCTGGACGGCGTCAGCCTGCGGATCGCCGCCGGCGGGGCCACCGGCCTGGTCGGCGAGTCCGGCTCCGGCAAGTCCACGCTGGCCCGGCTCGTCCTCGGCCTGCTCGCGCCGGACGCGGGCACCGTGCGGTTCGCCGGGCAGGACCCGTACCGGTTGCGCGGCAGGTCGGCCCGGGGCGTCCGGGCCCGGCTCCAGTTCGTCCCGCAGAACCCGCGCGGCTCGCTGAACCCGGCCCTGCGGGCCGGCGAGGCCGTCGCCTTCGCCCTGCGGGTGCACGGCACCCCGCGACCGGAGCGGGCGGAGCGGGTCGCCGAGCTGTTCCGCCTGGTCGGCCTCGAACCCGGTCTGGCCCGGCGCCGCCCCCGCGAGCTGTCCGGCGGCCAACTGCAACGGGTGGCGATCGCCAGGGCCCTGGCGACCGGCCCCGACCTGGTGGTCTGCGACGAGCCGACCTCGGCGCTCGACCGCGGCGTCCAGGCCCGGGTGGTCGACCTGCTGACGGAGCTGCGCGAGCGCACCGGCCTGGCCTACCTGTTCATCTCCCACGACCTCGCGGTGATCCGGCACCTGGCGGAGCACGTGCTGGTGCTGCGGCACGGCCGGGTGGTCGAGGAGGGCCCGGCCGCCACGCTCTGGGACGCCCCCGCCGACCCGTACACCCGGGCCCTGCTCGCCGCCGCCACCGGCCGGACCGCCCCCGCGGCACCGCGGCCGACACCGCCCTGAGCGGCCGACCGCCACCCCCGAACGTCCCTCCCCCGTACCCGCACCCCCCGAACGGCAAGGAACCACCACCATGACGCACCATCGTCCGAGACGTCCCGCCGGGCCCCGCCGCACCGCGGGCCGGACCGCCGCCGCACCGTCCGCCGCCGCACTGGCCGCCGCCGCGCTGCTGCTGAGCACGGTCGGCTGCGCAGCCACCGGCAGCGCGGAGGGGGCCGGCGACGCGGCCTCCGGCGGCCGCGGCGGCACCCTCGTGATCGGCGCCACCGGCAAGCTGCCCAACCCCGACACCGTCATCGGCGGCGCCGGTTTCGAGGGCAAGCGACTGGTCAGCTTCCAGCTCTACGAGGGCCTCACCCGCTACGACCTGTCGACGACGGACGCCCCGCCGGAGATCACCGGCGCGCTGGCCGAGACCTGGACGGTCGCCGCCGACGCCAGGACCTGGACCTTCACCCTGCGCAAGGGCGTGAAGTTCCAGGACGGCACTCCGTTCGACGCCGACGCCGTGGTCTTCAACCTGGACCGCTACCTCGCCAAGGGCAGCGAGTTCTACACCGACGCCCTCGGCGCCGCGGCCAAGGAGTACGCGGGCGGCATCGTCCAGTACCGCAAGACCGACGCCGACCACGTGGAGCTGGTCACCAAGGACCCGAACGGCCACTTCCCCGAGGACCTCGCGCACGTCCTGATCGCCAGCCCCACCGCAGTGCGCCGTACCGGATCGGCCGGCTTCGCCCAGCACCCGGTCGGCACCGGTCCGTTCGCCTTCGCCTCGCAGACCGAGGGGCAGCAGATCGAACTGGTCGCGAACAAGGACTACTGGCGCGGGGCACCCAAGCTCGACAAGCTGGTGATCAAGCCGCTGCCGGACGTCGCCGCCCGTACCGCGGCCCTGCGCTCCGGCGGCGTGAACTGGATCGAGTACCCCAACCCGGACGACATCGACAGCCTCAAGGCCGAGGGTGCGCGGATCGCCACCAACAGCTACGACCACCTCTGGTACTGGATCCTGGACGGCTCGAAGGCGCCGTGGAACGACCCCCGGGTGCGGCAGGCGGCCAACTACGCCGTCGACCGCAAGGCCATCGCGGAGAAGCTGCTGCACGGCACGGCCGACCCCGCCTACCAGGCCGCGCCCCGGGCGACCTTCGCCTACGACCCGGCGGGTGACCTCTACTCCTACGACCCGGCCAAGGCCAGGCAGTTGCTGGCCGAGGCCGGCCGCGCCGACGGGTTCACCACCTCGGTGACCGTGCCGACCGCGGGCTCGGGCAACCTGCTGCCGGTGCCGATCACCGAGGCGATCCAGCGCGACCTCGCCGCGGTGGGCATCAAGGTCGAGATCCGGACCACCGACTGGTCCACCCTGATCGGCGCGGAGGCGAAGGGCGAGGTCGCCCTCGGCTCGGACGCCGTCGCCCAGTCGACCACGCTGTTCCAGTCCGAGGCGCTGCTCCCGCTGTTCATCGGCAGCAAGAGCCCCTTCTGGACGGGCCACTACAGCAACCCGAAGGTGGACCAGCTGCTCGGTTCGGCGGCCGCCTCGCCGGACCGGGCGGTGCGCCGGGCCGACTACCGGAGTGCCCTGGCGCAGGTCACCCAGGACGCGCCGTGGCTGTTCGTGGTCAACGACCGCAACCCGCGGGCGCTTTCGCCCAAGGTGCGGGGCCTGGTGCAGCCGCAGTCCTGGTTCCTCGACCTCACCACGGTGTGGGTCGGGAAGTAGCCCCACGCGGTGGACGGGTGCCGCCCCACGCTCCCGTCGCGCCCGTCCACCCCGTCGTCCTCCCGCGGCCGTCCGCCCCGCCGTCAGCCCGCTCGTCCCGCGCCGCCGTGCGCCGCGGCACCGTCCCGCTCCACCAGGAAGGGCCCCACCACCATGACCACCCCCAACGACGCCCCGGGCCGCTCCGGGCCGCCGGCGCCGCCCGGATGGGGCGTCACCCTGCCACTGCCCGGCCTCACCCTCGACCGGCACCGCTTCCTGGTGGAGCGGCTGCCGGACCTGGGCTACACCGACGTGTGGACGGCGGAGGGCGGCGGCACCGACGCCTTCACCCCGCTCGCGGCCACCGCCGCCTGGTCCTCGTCCCTCCGGATCGGGACGGCGATCGTCCCGGTGCAGACCCGGGGCCCGGCGGTGCTCGCCCAGACCGCCGCCACGCTCGCCCAACTCGCGCCGGGCCGGGTGCTGCTGGGGCTCGGGTCATCCGTCCCGGCGCACGTCGCCGACATCAACGGCATCCCCTTCGAGGAGCCCTTCAAGCGCACCCGGGACGTCCTGCGGTTCGTCACCCGGGCCCTGCGCGGTGAACACGTCGCCGGTGACTTCGACACCTTCTCGATCGCGGGCTACCAGCTGCCGCACCCGCCGGCCGCCCCGGTGAAGGTGCTGCTCGGCGCCCTGCGGCCCGGCATGCTCCGGCTCGGCTTCGGCGAGGGCGACGGCGCGATCAGCAACCTGCTCCTCCCCGAGGACGTCCCCAAGGTGCTGGCCGCCGTCGGGCCGCAGCCACCGGGCAAGGAACTGGTGGTCAAGGTGTTCGTCAGCCCCACCGAGGACGCCGCGCACGTGCAGCGCGCCGCCCGGCCCTTCCTGGCCTGGATCCTCAACCGGGAGCCGTACCGGAAGTTCCACGAGTGGCTGGGCAACGGCGAGTTGCTGCGCGAGACGCACCGGCTCTGGGCGGCCGGCGACCAGGAGGGCGCACGGCGGGCGCTGCCGGAGGAGGTGGTCCGGGGGCTGTTCGTCAGCGGCTCGCCCGAGGAGTGCCGGGACCAGATCCTGCGCTACCACCTGCCCGGGGTGACCACCCTGCAGTTGTACGTCTCGCTGCCGGCGGAGGTGCTGGCCGACCGGGACCGACTGCTCGACGTACTGGCCCGGCTGGGGCCGGCGGCGGGCCGGGTCCGGCCCTGAGCCCTGAGCCCTGAGCCCTGAGTTCTGAGCCCGGGCCCCTGGTTCAGCCCGGTACGGGAGGCGGCCGGCTCAGCGGCGGCCGGTGGCCGCGTCCGGGCCGGCGAGCATCGTGGTGAGGGCCCGGACCTGGGCGTCCCAGTCCTCGGCGGCGACCCGGTGGGTCTCCTGCCCCTGCGCACAGGGGTTCGCCGTGCTCTGCGGCAGGGCGGCGGCGAGGTCCAGCCGCAGCGGCAGCTCCCGCCCGCCCCGGGCCCGCTCCAGCGCGAGCACCTGGTCGTTGGTGACCGCCATCGACAGCGTCGCCTCGGCCGCTTCGCCGGTGGGGGCCAGCGGTACGACGGCGGGTACGAGGAGCCCGATCCACTGCGGGCCGCCGCCCAGGTGCTCGGCCCACGCCTCGCCGCCCAGGTGGACCTGGTTGCAGCCGGCGGACGCCAGGACGGTCTCCACCCGCAGGCGGAAGGTCAGCCGGTGCACGCCGAGTCCCGGCAGCAGGGAGACCGACCGCCCGGACTCCGGCGCGCCGATCCTCAGCAGGCCGCCGTCGGCGAATCGCAGGTCCAGCACCATCGGTCTTCCTCCTCCACGGCGGGCACGGCCCCGGCCCGGGGCCGCGGCGGCCAGCGTAGTGCCCCGCCCGCCGCCGGTCGCACACCACCTCCGTGTTGCCGGTGCCGGCCGGGAGTCGCCGGGGAACCGTCGGGGGAGCGTCACCCGAGGGCCGCCACCGGGGCCAGGAACGGGCTCGCCTCCCCGTGCCACGAGACGTGCAGGGCCTCCCGGGCCCGGGTGCAGGCCACGAACAGCAGGCTCAACTCGCCCAGGAGGTCCTCCTGGTGCTGCTGGGCGTCCACCTCGGGCGGGGTGAGTGCGTTGCGCATGGGAACCGTCCCCTCCGACACGCCGGCCACCGCCACGCAGCGGAACTCCAGGCCCTTGAGGCGGTGCATGGTGCCGATCCGGACCCCGGCCGCCGGCTCCGAGGAGGAGCCCAGGACCGTCGCGGGGATCGCGGCCCGGCCGAGGGCGGCGGCGATGTCCTTGCCGAACTGGACGAAGCGGACGGCGACGCCCACCTCCTCGGCCGGTACCGCGCTGTCGTCGATCCACTTCCTGATCTGCCCCACCAGGGCGTCGAGTTCGCCCACCTTGGTCGGATGGCCGCTGAGCACCGGCCGGCTGCCGTGGAAGGCGGAGCGGTAGTCACTGAGCCGGTCGTCGCCGCCGTCCATGTCGTCGACCGCCTCGCCGGTGAGCAGGGCGGCGGACCAGGCGACGATCTCGTGCGTCGAACGGTAGTTGATGCGCAGCCGGTGGGAACGCCCGGTGACGGAGATCCCCATGCTGCGCAGGGACACCTTGTTCCCGTAGATGCGCTGGTGGGGATCGCCGGCGAGGAAGAGGTCGTCGGGCCGGCCGAGTTCGGTGGCCGCGCGCAGCAGCCGCCACTGCCCGGGGTGCAGGTCCTGGGCCTCGTCGACCAGGACGTGGCGGAACAGCCGGGGCCCGCCGCCGGCGCTGCGCCGGTCGAGGATCCGCGCGGCCTCGTCGCACACCTGGTGGAAGGTCCAGGTGTCGGTGGACCGCAGTTCGTCCGTGAACGCCGTCACCGCGCGCCAGACCTGCGCGCGCTTGAGCGGGCCGAGTGCCGTGCCCCGCCCGGCCCGGGAGGCCTTCAGGTACTCGTCGGCGGTGCTGATCCCCTGCGCGAGGATCACATGGCGCCACTCCTGGTCCAGGAAGGCGGCGGTCCGGTCCAGTTCGAGGCGCCGGGCGATCCGGCCCCAGCGTGCCGTGACGTCGCGCTGGTCGGTGAGGATGCTGAGGCGGTCGGTGTTCCGGTCGCCGCGCAGGATCTCGGAGGCGAGGGCGTCGATGTTGACCACCCGGATGCGCCGGCGCTGCTCGGGATCGGTGACGAGAAGGTGCAGGCTGCGCCGGAGTTCGGCGGCGAGGTCACGGGTGAAGGTGGTGAGCAGGATCGCGTCGTCCGGCGCGTCGTCGGGGAGCGCGGCGGCGAGGTGGGCCGCCCGGTGCAGCGCGACCACGGTCTTGCCCGTGCCGGGACCACCGGTGACCCGGGCCGGACCGTTGTACGACGGGCGGTAGGCGATCCGGTGCTGGGAGGGGTGCAGGAAGACCCGCCAGGCGTCGAAGGGACGTTCCAGCAGGTCCATCAGTTCGGCGGGCCCGGAGACGAGGGCGATCCGGTCCTGGGCCCGGGACATGGCGGCGGCGAGGTCGTCCTGCGGGGCCCCCGCGCCGGCGGCGTCGGCGGCGCTTTCGAGGCCCGCGGCGAGCTGGGTCTGGACGATCTCGCGCCAGACCTCGTCCGCGCTCATCCCCACGGCGAGACCGAACAGCACGTCGTACTGGTGCTCGGGAAGTATCGGGCGCAGGGCGTCGAGCATGTCCTCGGTGTCGAGCCTGCGGGCGATCGGGAGGATCTGCGCGTCTATGCCGAGGCGGGTCAGGTCGGCGTCGGAGACGTGGCCGAACAAGGGCCTGGCCGCGCCCTGGGCCCCGACCTTCGCCAGCCCCGGGGCGAGTTGCTCCAGGGCGATGTCGTTGCGCAGCTCGATGCCCTCGGTGGCGGTGTTCACGCTGGCGCGGTGCTTGAGGGCCCACTCGATGGCGTCGTCGTGCGGCAGGACCTTGAGCAGCAGGAAGCTGTCCCCGCCGTCCGGAGCGAGCACCACCCCGCGGTAGAACTTGTCGATCCGGATGGTCTTCAGCCGCGGGTCGCGGCCGTGGCTCAGCTTCTCCAGGTGCTGCCCGGTCGCCGAGGAGTGCTCGAACTTGTCGAAGGCGTCGGCGACCTTCGTCCGGACCTTCTTCTCCAACTGGGCGAACTCCCGCAGGAAGTCCTTGTGGAGGCCGAGCGTCGGCATGCGAGGGTCCCTTCGGGGCGGGCGGCGGACGGGTCGGTGCTGGCGCTACCAGGGATGATCACCCTACTTCCCGCTCCGGGTACCACCGCCCGTCCCGCCGGTGTCGTTGCCGGCCCCTCGGTCGCCGGCGGGTCCGCCGTCGTGCCGTGCCAGCACCGCCCGCTCCTCCTCCGGGGTGAACCCGCTCCGCAGCGGTGGTTCGCCGCGCCCGCGGTCCCACGCGAGGACGTCGGCGGCGGTCACCTCCAGCGGCGTGGCGGTCAGGCCGGCGGCGCGGGAGCGGGCCGAGCTGCGTTGCTGGGTCGGCCAGTTGTCCCGTACGAGGGGGAAGAACGGCTCCACGCCCTCGGGGGAGACCGGCACGATCTCCACCCGGGTGCCGGCGACCCGGGCGCAGGCCCGGATCAGGCCGCCGAGGGTGACCGGCTCGGCCGGGCCCACCGCGTTGAAGGCGCCCGGGCGGTCGTCCGCGAGCAACTGCACGACCAGGCGGGCGAGATCGCGTGAGTCGACGATCTGGACGGGCTGCTCCGGGTCGCCCGGCAGGGCCACCCGGCCGCCGCGGGCGGCCCGCCGCACCCAGTAGGTGAACATGTCGGAGGGGTCGTGCGGGCCGGCCACCTTTCCGGGTCGCACGACGGTCGCCCGCGCGCCGTAGCGGGCCACCACGTCGTCCTCGCAGGCCGCTTTGAGCGGGCCGTAGGTCTCCTCGACGAGTTCTTCGGTGTCTCGCACGGGGGTGCGGCGCGGTGTGTCCTCGTCGGCGCCCGGGGCCACCCCGCTGCGCCGGTAGACCGCGTTGCTGGAGATGAACAGGTAGCGGCCGACCCGGTCGCCCAGTGCGTCCATCGCCCGGCCGACGTGTCGTGGGACGTAGCCGCTGACGTCCACCACCGCGTCCCAACTGCCTTCGCCGAGCGCGGCGTAGTCGTCGGTCAGGCGGTCGCCCACCAGCCTGGTCAGGCCGGGGAAGAGGTCCGCCCCGGTTCTGCCCCGGCCGAAGAGGGTGACCTCGGCCCCCGTCCGCAGCGCGTCCTCCACCACGGCCCGACCGACGAACGACGTACCGCCCAGCACAAGAAGTCGCATGGGTCCCGACCCTAGTCACGACCGGCGGCCGGTCCGACCGGTTTTCCCGAGGCGCGGGGGCCGGCGCGGGGCACCGCCCCGCGTGCCGGGCGCTCCGGTGCCGGGGCCGCGGTCCCGACCTTCAGTCCTCCACCCAGCCCCGGCGGTGGGCCTGCCAGCCGAGCTGGACCCTGGTCTCGGCGTGGGCCAGCTCCATGATGGCCTTGATCCGCCGCTGGACGGTGCGCAGGCCGAGGCCGAGCTGGTTGGCCACGGCCTGGTCGGTGGAGCCCGCCAGCAGCAGGGCCAGGATCCGGCGGTCGGTGCCGACCGGCTCGCCGGCCGGTGCCTCGCCGACCACCGGCAGGCCGGCCTCCAGTCCGAGCGGCTGGGCCCAGGCCCAGACCTGTTCGAACAGGATGGTCATCAGGTGCACCAGGCCGGGGGCGCGGACCAGCAGGGCGGCCGGCTCCCCGGCGTCGCCGGGTGTGCTGAGCGGGACGAGGGCGACGGATCCATCAGCGATGATCAGCTTGGTCGGGACCTGGTCGACCACCCTGATCCGCTGGTCCCGCCCGAGCGCCTCGAACAGGGCCTCGGCGCTCTGCGGGGCGCCGAGCGAGTGCCGTCCGACGACCACCCGGTAGGCCACCCCGCGCTCGACGGCCTCGGTCTCGGCCCCGGTGGCGTCGGCCGGGACGACGTCGTACTGGCCGGTGACCAGGGCCAGCAGTTCGTTCTTCGCGCCGCGCTGGACCTGCTCGACGCGGTGGCCGATCGCCGCCGGTCCGACCACGACCTCGACCAGGTCACGGTGGGCCTCGTCCGAGGTCGCGGCGCGGTAGGCCTCGGCCAGGGCGGCCGCCGAGAGCTCGGCCTGCCGCAGGGCGTGCCGCTGGCCGGCGAGCAGGGCCTCCAGGGCGACGGCGGGCGGCGCGGCGGAGTACCGGAGGGCGGGCGGCCCGGGCACGGCGGGGGAGGCCGCTTCGGCGGGGTCGGGGTCGGGGCCGGTGCCGGTGCCGGGGGTGGTGCCGGCACCGGGGTCGGCGTCGGGGGCCGGGCGGGTGCTGTCCTCGTGCCGGGCGGCGATCAGCCCCTGGGCGGCCAGGGCGGCGAGCGCGGCCCGGGTGTCGTCCGGTGGCGTGCCGGCCCGCCGCGAGAGTTCGACGGCGGTGGACGGGCCGTGGGTGACGAGGTCGGTGTAGAGCCGTTCGGTCAGGTCGGTCAGCCCCACGACAGCCAGCACCGCTTGTACCTCCCAGGCTCGCGCTCTTGGCACACGGCTGGCGGGATCCCGCCCCGGCATGGACCCGCCAGGTACATGATGACTGGCCAGCAGGTGTTTTTACCAGGGTTTGAAGATCGAATTCCGTGGGGCGGCGGTGCCGGGGCGCTCGTCCAGGGCCGGCCCGGCGGACGGGGCGGGCCGCTCCGGGGGCGGCTGTCCCGGTCGCCGGGCGGTCGCGGAGCGGTCCGGAGCCTAAGGGCTGTCCCGTAAATGATCTCCGAGTCGTCTCAGGCGTGATTGGCTTCGGTGTGGCCCGCTGAGCTATCCGGCGAGGGCCAGGTTGTGCATCCGGGCGATGCCGAGCATGGCATGGTGGACGCCGTCGCCTTTGAGGCGGCAGTCGCGGAGGATCTTCCAGGTCTTCATTCGGGCGAAGACGTGCTCAACCCGGGCGCGGACCTGCTTGTGGGACCTGTTGTGGTCCCCTTTCCAGTCCGGGAGGTCGGTCATCCCGCGCTGCCGACGGTGCGGGATGACCAATCCGGTGCCCGGGTAGCCGCCGTCGGCGATCGTGAGGGTCTTGCCGACGGCGGCCTTGGCGCCGGATTCCTCCCATGCCTTGCAGTCGTTGCGGTTCCCGGCGAGCGGCCGGCCGACCACGACGACCAGGCGGGTGTCTGCGTCGATGACGACCTGATGGTTGGTGGAGTACCGGTAGTTCTTCGACCGCTCGGCGATGGTGTGGTCGCGGGTGGGGACCAGGGTGCCGTCGACTATGAGCACGGTGTCCCTGGCGAACCGCTTGCGGGGCTGGAGAGCGAGCATCGGCCCTAGGTGGTCGATGATCCGGTCCGCCGCCGACTTCGACACCCCGAACAGCGGAGCGAGTTGCCGCATGGTGAGATTCGTTCGCCAGTAGGCCACGACCAGCAGGGCCCGGTCCTCCAGCGGAAGGCTCCACGGCCGGCCCTTGCGGACCGCGTCCGCACCCTGGCGCCGCAGAACCGTCACCAGCTTCCCGAAGGTGCGAGGACTCAGCCCGGAGAACGGGGCTATCCAGGAAGATTCCGACGCCGTGATCACACCATCCATGTCAAGATCGTTCCACGGGTGTGATCAGTGGTTCGGCCCACCTCTCAGTTGCCGCTCAGCGGAGACGTCCACGCGGGGTCGTGTCGGGATCTCCTCGCAAGGTGGGTCAGCAGATGCTCCGCCGCGAGGCAGACAGTGTCTTGCGGCGCACCGATTGCAGTCAGGGCGGTGATGAGCCTTGCCGATGCTGCTTCCGGCACGTCCGGATCGGTGAGGAGGGGAAGCAGCAGCAGGAAGCGGGTGACCGTGTCCTGGACGCCTTCGTCCGCAAGGGACGGGCCGTCAGCGATCCGGATCAGTTCGTGCCATGCCAGCCCAGTGCCCGAGAAATCTCCGTCCCAGCTGGCGATCTGCTCGGCGTAGCCTCTGCCTGGATGGGTGAGGAGATAGTCGGTGCCGTAATCGCCTTCCAGGTTGCGGTAGACCACCACGGCTCCGGGGCCCTCGTCTGCCGGCACCCTGAACGCTGGCCAGTGCGCAGGATCGAAGAGGACCTCGGACAGGGCATCGACATCGGCGCCGTCCTCACCGAACCACTCCGGAACCGGGCGCTCGGCACACCCCCCGTCGCTGCACAACGCCAAGAGGTAGTTCGACCAGAAGCCCAGGTGGACCAGCAGTGACTCGCCCGGCACCAACGGGCCGAAGTTGTATCCCTTGATCAGCACTCCTCGATCCTGTCACCAGCCACCGACGCGGTCCGATCCGGGATCGGCAAGAGGGCGCCGTCCAGTTACGGGACAGCCCTTAGGCTTGAGTCTCCTGCGAGGGGAGACCCCAGAGTGGCGGACATGGACGACGACAACCTCCGCAGCATCGGGGAGCTGGCCAGGCTGACCGGCCTCACGGTCAAGACCATCCGGTTCTGGTCCGATGCGGGAGTGCTGCCGCCGACCGACCGCACCCCCGCCGGCTACCGGCTGTACGGCCGGGACGCGCTGGCCCGGCTGGGCCTCGTCCGCACCCTGCGCGACCTCGGGGTCGACCTCGCCGCGATCCAGCGGGTGCTGGCGCGGGAGGTCGGCGTCGCCGAAGTCGCGGCGGTGCACGCCGCGGCCCTGGACGTGCAGATCCGCACGCTGCAACTGCGCAGGGCCGTCCTGCGCGCGGCGGCCGGGCGGGGGTCCACACCCGAGGAGATGGAACTGATGCACAAGCTCGCCAAGCTCTCCGACCGTGAACGCACCGGTCTGATCAACGACTTCATCGACCAGGCCTTCGAGGGCCTGGACGTCGGCCCGGAGTTCCTGGCCGGGCTGCGGGCCGCCGTGCCGCAGCTGCCGGAGGACCCCACGGCGGAGCAGGTGGACGCCTGGGTGGAGCTGGCCGAGTTGGTCCAGGACGCGGAGTTCCGGGCCGGCGTCCGCCGGGCCGCCGCCGACCAGGTCGGCTCCCGCGAGCTGGTGGGGGAGCCGGATCCGCAGGCGGCCGTCCGGCTGGCCGAGCTGGTCCGGGAGCGTACGGCCGCCGCCCGGGCCGCCGGCGTCGATCCCGCCTCGGCGGCGGCCCGGCCGGTCCTGGACGAGCTCGTCGCCGCCTATGCCCGGCTGTCCGGTCGGGAGGACGGCCCGGGGTTCCGGGCCTGGCTGCTGGAGCGGCTGGAGGTCTCCGCCGATTCGCGGTACGAGCGGTACTGGCACCTGGTCGCGGTGATCGACGGGCAGCCGCCCGCGCCGGCGATGGCGCCGGCCGTCGAGTGGCTGGTCGGTGCCCTGCGCGCGGTCTGACCCCGGCCGGTCCGTCCGGCCCCGGCCGCGGTGTCGTCAACCGAGCGCCCTGGGCCCTGGGCCGTGGGCCGTGGGCCGTTCAGGGGTTGCCCGTCCTCCAGGGTTGGGGGCGGGCAACCCCTTTATTCTTTTGTTCCTGTACGCAACCATCTACCGTGGCTGTTCGATCTCCGTCGGCGTGGACGCCGACGGACGGGTCCGGGTGTGGAACTGACGGGGACTTGGTCCGTACCAAGTGCCGATTTCTTCGCCCGACGGCCACATTCGAGGCACCCTCTGCACGCCCAGCATCGATTCGGTAAAGAGGTCTAGGCCTCTGTCCGCAGGTGGTGCACTCTGGCTCACGCGGCAGACGACGGTGGCCCGCAGCCTTGACCAGGCACTGGCGCACACCTCGTGGTCCCGCATGCTGCGGCCGCGCGCACGGCCGCACATCGCGCAGTCGAAAAGTTCAGTCGAAAAGCATCCGGGCGTTCGCGGACCGGCAGCGTCACCTCGGCCCCGATCCTGCCCGACCCCCACTCTTCGAAGCCCCTCCACGGGTGGCTTCAGGTCAACTCATAAGGCGGTAACTCCCATGAACCGATCTGTACTTCTCCTTTCGGCGGCCTGTGTGACCGGTGCGCTGGTGCTGACGGGTTGTGGCAGCAGTGGTGGTGGTTCGGATGCTTCGTCGGGTGGTACGACGACGATCAAGCTGGTGGCGGCGGACTACGGTGACTCGGCGGCGAACGGGTCGAAGGCGTACTGGGACGGCGTGGTGAAGGGTTTCGAGGCGGCGAACCCGAAGATCAAGGTCGATGTCCAGGTGGTCAACTGGAACGACATCGACAAGCAGGTGAAGACGATGATCCAGTCGGGGAACTACCCGGACGTGCTGCAGACGGGTGGGTACGCGGACAAGGTCGCGGACGACCTGCTGTACAAGGCGACGGACGTGCTGTCGCCGGCGACGCAGTCGAACTTCATCGAGACGTTCTCCAAGGCGGGTCAGGTGAAGGGGACGCAGTACGGGATCCCGTTCGTGTCCTCGGCTCGTGCGTTCTTCTACAACAAGGCGATTTTCGCGCAGGCGGGGATCACCGAGGCGCCGAAGACGTGGGACGAGGTGAAGAAGGACGCGGAGCTGATCAAGGCGAAGGTGCCGGGTGTGACCCCGTACGCGCTGCCGCTGGGCCCGGAGGAGGCGCAGGGCGAGAGCATGATGTGGGAGCTGGGCAACGGCGGTGGGGTGACGGACGCGTCGGGCAAGTACGCGCTGAACTCGGCGGCGAACGTGGAGACGTTCTCGTGGCTGAAGGCGAACCTGGTGGACACGGGTCTGACGTACCCGAACCCGGCGACGACGGACCGTAAGACGGCGTTCGCGGACTTCGGTGCGGGCAAGGCGGCGATGCTGAACGGGCACCCGTCGCTGATCCAGAAGTCGAAGGACGGGAAGGTGGACTACGCGGTGGCGCCGATCCCGGGCAAGGCCGGTCCGCTGAAGTCGACGCTGGGTGTGGCGGACTGGGTGATGGCGTTCAAGAAGAACGGTCACCAGGCGCAGGTGAAGGCGTTCCTGGACTTCGCGTACAACAAGGAGAACACGCTGAAGTTCGACGAGCTGTACAACCTGATGCCGGTCACCCAGGACACGCTGAAGGAGATGACGGCGAGCGGGAAGCACGCGGACCTGGAGCCGTTCTTCGCGCTGCTGCCGTCGGCGGCGTTCTACCCGCTGGGTGACACCAGCTGGGACGCGGTCTCCGCGGAGATCAAGAAGAGCGGTGGCACCGCCGTCGCCGGCGACCCCGGCGCCGTCCTCGGCGACCTGCAGAAGAAGGCCGAAGCCGCGGCCGCCGACAAGTAAGGCACCCTCGGGCCGGTGCCGGCCCCACCGCCGGCACCGGCCCGACGCACCGCACCCGCAGCACCCGCGGTCCCCGCACACGGGCACTTGCGCCGCAAGTGCCCACCGCACAACGCCCCACCGCCGCTCACGCACCCGCAAAGCCGCGCCTGCGAAGAGCCGCCACAGCCGACGGTCGCAGCCAGGACCGCGTACGCGACACTCCCGTACGCCGCCGTCCCCGCGCACCCGGCTCCCGCGCACACAGCATCCCTGTACTCCGTGCCGGCGCAGCGCACTCCCCGCGCCCCGCACGCACCGCGCACCACCACCGCACACCGTACGGCGGCCCACACCGCCGCACACCAAGGGAAGGCCTTACCCCGTGTCGCTCAAGACCGCCGAGCCCGGTGCCGACCGGGCACGCCGGGGCACCCCGGCGGGCAGGCGCTCCGGCCTGGCCAGGCTCGGTCCGCTGCCCTGGATCGCCCCGGCCGTCCTGCTCATCCTGCTCGTGGTGCTCTGGCCCGTCTACGAGATGGTCCACACCTCCTTCCTGCGGATCAGCACCACCGGATTCGTCCGGGGATCGGCCGGCTTCGACAAGTACACCAAGCTCTTCGACGAGCCGGACTTCGTCCCGGTGCTCGGCTGGACCCTGATCTGGACGGTCGTCGTGGTCGTGCTGACCATGGTGCTGTCGCTGGCCCTGGCCCAGTTGTTCAACCAGCAGTTCCCCGGCCGCCGGCTCACCCGCTGGGCGCTGATCGCCCCCTGGGCCGCCTCCGTGCTGATGACCGCCATCGGCTTCAAGTGGATGCTCGACCGCACCGCCGGCGTCCTCAACACCGCCCTCACCGACCTCGGGATCATCGACGGCCCGCAGGACTGGCTCGGTGACCCCGGCTCCGCCAAGCCCTGGATGGTCCTGGTCGCGGTGTTCGTGTCGCTGCCGTTCACCACCTACACCATCCTCGCCGGCCTGCAGACCGTCCCCGCCGAGGTCTACGAGGCCGCCAAGGTCGACGGCACCGGCCCCTGGCAGACCTACCGCCTGATCACCCTCCCGCTGCTGCGCCCGGCGCTGCTGGTCGGCCTGGTGATCAACCTGATCAACGTCTTCAACTCCTTCCCCGTCATCTGGGGCATGACCCAGGGCGGCCCGAACAGCGGTACCGCGACCAGCACCGTGTTCGCCTTCCAGTTGATGAACACCGACATCGGCGAGTCCGCCGCGATGTCCGTGATCAACTTCGGCCTGGTCGTGGTCATGGTGCTGCTCTTCCTCAAGGTCAGCCGCTGGAACGAGGGGGAGAACTGATGCCTCAGCACGAAACCACCGCCGCCGCACCCGTCGGCGACCCGGCACCCGCCGGAGCCGCGCCGACCGCGACCGCCGAGGCCGCGAAGCCCGGTGCCACCGGTGCCAGGGCCGGCAGGTCCCGCTCCGGCGAGGGTCGCCCGGCCGCCAAGGTCCGCAAGCCGATCCGGCCGCGGACGGTGGTCGTCGCGGCGGTCGCGTGGCTGCTGGCCGCGCTGTTCCTCGTCCCCTACCTGGAGATGATCGTCACCGCCCTGCGGCCCGCCGACGAACTGCGCGACGCCACCTACCTGCCCTCGCACTTCGAGTGGTCCAACCTGGTCAAGGTCTGGACCGACTCCACCCTCGGCGGCAACCTGCGCGTCACCCTGCTCGTCGCCGCCGGATCCACCCTGCTCGTCCTGCTCGTCGCCCTGCCCGCCGCCTACTACACCGCCCGCATCAAGTACCGCGGCCGCAAACTCTTCCTGCTGCTCGTCCTGGTCACCCAGATGTTCCAGCCCACCTCCCTGCTGGTCGGCCTCTACCGCGAGTTCTACCAGTTCGGGATGCTCAACTCGGTCTGGACCCTGATCATCTGCAACGCCGCCTTCAACCTCGCGTTCGCCATCTGGATCCTCACCGCCTACATCTCCTCCATCCCCGTCGAACTCGAGGAAGCAGCCCAGATCGACGGCCTCGGCCGACTCGGCGCCCTGCGCCGCGTCACCATCCCCCTCGCCATGCCCGGCATCGTCACCGCCCTCATCTTCACCTTCATCTCCGCCTGGAACGAGTTCGTGATGGGCCTGCGCCTCACCACCGTCCCCGAGAGCCAGCCCCTCACCGTCGGCATCAACAACTTCATCGGCAACTACACCGTCCAGTGGAACTACCTCTTCGCCGGATCCGTCGTCGCCATCCTCCCCGTCATCGTCCTGTTCGCCTTCATCGAACGCCAGGTCGTCTCCGGCCTCACCGCCGGATCCGTCAAGTAGGACGAGCACGGCCCGGCCGGGAGACCCGAACGGCCGCCCCGGCCCGGCTTCACCCGCTGCGCCACCTGCGCCCGCTGCGCCACCTGCCCCGTGCCCGACAACGAAGTCGGCCACGGGGCAGGCTCGTTCGGGCCGACGGCCGGACCGCCGGCCGCCCCGTACGTCCCGACGCGCTCAGGACGCGCCGGGGCGTGCGGCGTTCAGGGCGCGGCGTCCGAGAGGCGTACGAACCGGCGTCCCTCCTCCAGCAGCCGGGGGACGGCGGTGGCGATGCCCGCGGCCGTGCCGGCGGCCGGATGGTTCATGTGGGCCAGGACGATCGCCCCCGGCCCGGCCGCGGTGACCGCGTCGTGGACCTGCCCGGCGGTGAAGGTGGCACCGCCGTCCCCGTTGACCGTGAAGCCGGCGAAGCGCTCGCCGAGATCGGAGACGATCCGGGCCGCCACGTCGTCCAGGTAGGCGGTGCCCGAGCGGAAGAACCGCGGTGGGCGGCCCAGCAGTTCGGTGAGCCTGGCCCGGTTGCCGGTGATCTCGTCGACGACTTCGCCGACGTCGCGGGTGCCGGGGATGTCGTAGGCGGACCGCCCGGAGACCGACAGCGGGCAGTGCCGGGTGCCGTGGTTCGCGATCTCGAACAACGGGTCCGCGGCCAGGGCGCGGAAGACCGGCGGATTGGCGTCGATCCAGCGGGAGTTGAGGAAGAGCGTGGCCGGCACCCGCCGCTGCCGGAGGAACCCGATCAGCGCCTCGTCGTAGCCGTCGCCCTGGGGCCCGCCGCAGGCGTCGAAGGTCAGCGCGATCGCTCCGTCGTCGGCCGGCAGCCGGCTGAGCACGCCGGGCCCGTCGAACCCCCAACTGGTGGGCTCCGCCTGCCCGTAGCGGCTCACCAGGTCGGCCCGGGCGACCGCCCCGGCGCGGCTCGCGGCGCCGGGCGGCGGGTCGGCCGAGCCCGGCGGGCCGTCGGTGGCGGGGGCGTCGGGCGCGGATCCGTCGGCCGTGGATCCGTCTGGAGCGGCGGGGGCCGAGGTCCCGGGGGCGGAGGCGCCAGAGCCCTCCGGCCGGACCGGAGCGGCGGCCCGCGCACCCGTGCCGCCTCCGCCGGATGCCTGGCATCCGGTCAGAGCGGCGCAGGCCAGAGCGGCCAGCAGCTCCCGGCGACTGGGTGGCATCTCGTTCCTCCCGTGGTCCGGCGGTCCGGTCCGGCGGCCCGGTCCTGCTGCTCGACCAGGTGCTTCGCACCGGCTGTCTGCGCGGACGCCTGCTGTCGGCCGCCGGGTCCACGGACCGGCCGCCGGTCGTCCGCCCACCGTAGCGAGGGCGGGCCGGGCCTCCCCGGGCGGACACACCCCGTGCGCCCGCCGGGCCCACCCGGACGGCCCAGGGCGGCTCCCGTCCGGTGCCGTTCGGCGCCGCCCCGTCCGGTGCGATGCGGGCCCACCCCGGTTGCCGGGCCCATGGCGGCACCCGGCGAGAATGCCCGGAGGCCTTCGCGGCCGCGCTGCCGGACGCCCTGCACCGGCAGGACCCCGGCTCCGGCGCCGCCGTCCACGCGGAGCGCTTCGAGGCCGGGCTCACCCTGACGCGCACCGTGGCGGGGGAGGTCCTCCACTGGTCGGTGGAGGGCCTGCGCAGCCGGTCCGGGGGCGCCCCGGAGCGGGCGGCGGGGCTCGTCCTCATGGACACGGCGGGCGGACGCGCCTGATCGGCGGGGGTGCGGGCGGCGGCGGCCCGGCCGCCGGGCGGGCGCGGTCCCGGCCCGGGACGGCGCTGCGGCGGCGCGGGAAGCGTTGCGTCCACCACATGTGCAACTCGTTGCATAAAGGCGGACGGCGTCCTACCGTGTGGCGACACCGTCGTACGAGGAGTGACCGGATGAGCGCCTACCCCCACCTGCTGCGCCCGCTCGACCTGGGATTCACCACGCTGCCCAACCGCGTGCTGATGGGCTCCATGCACGTCGGGCTGGAGGAGGCCGAGCACGGCTTCGAGCGGATGGCCGAGTTCTACGCCACCCGTGTCCGCGGCGGCGTCGGCCTCATCGTCACCGGGGGCATCGCCCCCAACGAGCAGGGCCGGCCCTGGTCGGGCGGCGCCAAGCTCACCACCGAGGCCGAGGCCGAGGAGCACCGCCTGATCACCGACGCCGTCCACCGCGAGGGCGGCCGGATCGCCATGCAGATCCTGCACTTCGGCCGGTACGCCTACCACGAGGACCTGGTCGCCCCCAGCGCCCTGCAGGCCCCGATCAGCCCGTTCCCGCCGCACGCCCTCACCGACGAGGAGGTCGAACGGACCATCGAGGACTTCGTCGACTGCGCCGCCCTCGCCAGGTCGGCCGGCTACGACGGCGTGGAGATCATGGGGTCCGAGGGCTACCTGATCAACGAGTTCATCGCCGCCCGGACCAACCACCGCGAGGACCGCTGGGGCGGCTCGTACGAGAACCGGATGCGCCTGCCGGTGGAGATCGTCCGGCGGGTGCGCGAGCGGGTCGGGCCGGACTTCATCCTGATCTACCGGCTCTCCATGCTCGACCTCGTCCCCGGCGGCTCCACGCTGCCCGAGGTGGTCCGGCTCGCCAAGGCCGTCGAGGCGGCCGGCGCCACCATCATCAACACCGGCATCGGCTGGCACGAGGCCCGGATCCCCACCATCGCCACCTCGGTGCCGCGCGGCGCCTACACCTGGGTCACCAGGAGGCTGATGGGCGAGGTCGGCATCCCGCTGGTGACCAGCAACCGCATCAACACGCCCGAACTGGCCGAGCAGCTGCTCGCCGACGGCTTCGCCGACCTGGTCTCGCTGGCCCGCCCGCTGCTGGCCGACCCCGACTTCGTGGCCAAGGCCGCCGCCGGCACGCCCGAGGCGGTGAACACCTGCATCGGCTGCAACCAGGCCTGCCTCGACCACACCTTCAGCGGGCGGATCACCTCCTGCCTGGTCAACCCCAGGGCCTGCCACGAGACCGAGATCGTGCTCACCCCGACCCGCCTGCGCAAGCGGGTGGCCGTGGTCGGCGCCGGCCCGGCCGGCCTGGCCTTCGCCGTCTCCGCCGCGCAGCGCGGACACACCGTCACCCTCTACGACGCCGCCCCCGAGATCGGCGGGCAGCTCAACGTCGCCCGCCAGGTGCCGGGCAAGGAGGAGTTCGACGAGACGATCCGCTACTACCGCCACCAGCTGGCGGCCGCAGGGGTCGACGTCCGGCTCTCCACGCCCGTCACCGCCGACACCCTCACCGGTGAGGGGTACGACGAGATCGTCATCGCCACCGGAGTCCTGCCGCGCACCCCGGACATCCCCGGCGCCGACCACCCCAGCGTGGTGGGGTACCTGGACGTGCTGCGCGACAAGGCCGAGGTGGGGGAGCGGGTGGCGATCCTCGGCGCGGGCGGCATCGGGTTCGACGTGGCCGAGTACCTCACCGACCCGGGGGAGGAGACCGGGCGGACGCCCGAGGCCTTCTTCGAGCAGTGGGGCGTCGACACCGAGCACCGCGGCCCCGGCGGCCTGCGCGAGCCCGTCCGCCGCCCGGCCCGGCGGACCGTCCACCTGCTCCAGCGCAAGACCAGCAAGGTCGGCGCGGGCCTGGGCAAGACCACCGGCTGGATCCACCGCACCGAGCTCAAGCACCGCGGTGTCACCATGGTCGCCGGCGTGAGCTACGACCGGATCGACGACCAGGGCCTGCACATCACCCTGGACGGCGAGCAGCGGATCGTCCCGGTCGACACCGTGGTGCTGTGCACCGGGCAGGAGCCCCGCCGGGACCTCTACGAGGCCCTCAGGGCACAGGGGTTGGCGCCCCGTCTGATCGGCGGCGCGGACGTGGCGGCCGAGCTCGACGCCAAGCGTGCCATCGACCAGGGCACCCGGCTCGCGGCCGCGCTCTGACCGGAGGGCGCCGGCGTGGCCGTCCGGCCGGGGCGGACCCGCCGGGGCCCGGCCGCAGGTGCCCTGACCGGCCCGGTTCCGACCGGCCCCGCCGGGAGCCGCCGGACTAAGCTCCTCCCATGTCGCTGCCGCACGCCATCCTCACCGCCCTGCTGGAGAAGCCGTCCTCCGGGCTGGAGCTGACCAGGCGGTTCGACAAGTCGATCGGCTTCTTCTGGTCCGCCACCCACCAGCAGATCTACCGCGAACTCGGGAAGCTGGAGCAGGCCGGTCTGATCAGCGCCGTTCCCCAGCCGCCCTCCCGCGGGCAGCGCAAGGAGTACGAGGTCCTGCCGGCCGGCCGCGCGGAGCTGGCCGGCTGGACGGCCGAGAGCCAGGACCCGAAGGCCGTCCGCGACCCGCTGCTGCTCCGGCTGCGGGCCGCGACGGTGCTCGGCCTGCCCGGCCTGGACGCCGAACTTCGGCGCCATCTCGCCCTTCACCAAAGACAGTTGGACGACTACCTGGAGATCGAACAGCGGGACTTCCCGCCCGAGAAGGCGGCGGACGAGAACCGGCTGCAGCACGTGGTGCTGCGGGCGGGCATCGGGCTCGAAACCTTCTGGATCCAGTGGCTCGGCGAGGCCGTCGAGGGGCCGGCCGATCCGGCCGACGCGGCAGGCCCGACCGGTTGAGCGCGGTCGGCCGCGCCGCTGACGAGCCGCTGCCGCGCCGCTGCCGAGCCGCTGCCGCGCCGCCGGAGCGAACGAGGCGCGGACGAGGAGCGGGAAACGAGGACGCGCCCGGGCCGGGGTGGCGGCCGGTGTGTCCGGCCGAGGGCGGGGACACTCGGAGCAGCGGCCCGCCCACGGGAGGTTCCGCCCACGGGCGGTGCTGCCCGGGGCCGACCCCGGGCGGGGACCGGTCCGTCGAGGCCGGGGCCGCTGCCGGGACACACTCGCTCACGAACAGGGAGATACCGATGACCAGCGACGGCTTCACCACGTGCCTCTGGTTCGACGGGCAGGCCGAAGAGGCGGCCGCGTTCTACACCTCGATCTTCAAGAACTCCCGGCTGGGCCGGGTCGGCCGCTACACCGAGGCCGGTCCGGGGCCGGCCGGCAGCGTGATGACGGTCGAGTTCGAGGCCAACGGCCAGAAGTTCGTGGCGCTCAACGGCGGGCCGGAGTTCCGCTTCAACGAGGCCATCTCGTTCCAGCTCTTCTGCGCGGACCAGCAGGAGCTGGACCACTACTGGGCGAGACTGACCGAGGGTGGTGCCGAGGTCGCCTGCGGCTGGCTCAGGGACAAGTTCGGGGTGTCCTGGCAGGTGGTCCCGGCCGGGCTGGTCGAAAGGCTCGGCGACCCGGACCCGGAGAAGGCGCAGCGGGTGACCACGGCCATGCTCTCGATGGTCAAGTTCGACTTCGACGCCCTGGAGAAGGCCTACAGGGGGGAGTAGGCGCCGGGACAGGCCCTAGCGGGGACCGGCCGGGGAGGTCTCCTCGGAGAGCCGGCGGCGGAGGTTCACCCGGGCCCGGTAGGTGAGCGTCTTGACGGCGCCGACCCGCAGGCCGGTGCGCGAGGCGATCTCCTTGGAGCTGAGCCCGCCCCAGTAACGGAGTGTGACGGCCGTCCGCTGGTGGTCGTTCAGCGCGGCGAGCGCGGCGAATACCCGGTCGGCCTCCACGATGGCAATCACCAGTTCCTCCACGCGAATACCGGCATCGGTATCCGCGACCACGTCGAACGCCGACTCGCGCCGGGTCGAGCGGCGTTTGTCGTGGTCGTGCATGAGGTTTCGGGCGATGGTGATTATCCAGGCGCCCATGTCGGTGCCGGTGAACTGGTAGTTACCAATTCCCGTCATTGCCCTGACAAAGGTGTCCTGGGTCAGGTCCTCGGCCAGGGCGCGATTCCCCGTCCGCCGGACCAGGAAGGCGAGCACCCGCCCCTGGTAGAGACGGTAGAGCTCGGTCCAGGCAGCGCCGTCCCCGGCCTTGGCGGCGTCGATCAGCGCTGGTGTGACGGTCATGCCGGACCTCCTGGGTGTGGAAGGGCTGTCACGTTAGGAGCCTGCGTGCAGGCGTGCAAGCGATTCCGTGGAATTGACCCGTCCGCATTTCCTCAGGGTCGATCTGAACTGGTGTGATGATGAGGAAGGGGGGCTTGCGAGCATGCAAGTACGCGCCCTGGGGCGGGACACGCGATAGCCTGCGCGCCATGCAGTTGACAGGGGACACCTCGGACGCGACGACCCCGGCCCAGCGCTTCGGGGCGGTCGTCCACGAGGCCGCGCAGCGAGCCGGCTACGACCTCACACCCGGGACGGGCGGCCGTCTCGCCCTGGCCAGGGACACCGGAATGAGCGCCTCGGCGGTCGGCCGGATGCTGCGCGGCGAAACGCTGCCGAGGCCCTCCCAATTCCAGCGAATTGCCCAGGTGGTGCACCTCGACCTGCGGGAGCTGTTGGTCCGTGGCGGCATTGTTTCCGAGGATTCCGCAAATGATCTAGATCGGGGTGTACGCTCACCCATCACCCCCGAAGAAGCGTTGGACGCATGGGGCATCAGGCATCCCATGATCAGGAAATTCCTCCTCGCCACCATTGCGCAGGCATTCGCCCTGCAGCGGGAAAGCGAGCACGAAAGCCGCGGGGGAGGGGCTGCGCAGATGTAGAGGTGAGGCCAGAAATGCGGAGAATCCCGCCGAGGACGACCGACGGACTACGCGTCGCCGCCGCGGCCGCCGGAATCGCGGCGATCGTGATCGGTACGTACGACTCCCGCTGGATCCCCGTTCTCGGCTGCCTCGCCGTCATCGCCCTGTCCGTGACCGAGTTCGCGCTGGCCAGACTGCGTCGCTGGATCGCGGACGCCGAGTCCCGCAGCGAGCGGCAGCTCGCCCAGGTGACCGCCCGGCAGGGCGGGCGCGGGCGGGAGGCCGGGAGCGCTGCGCAGTACGGGGGGCCGGGGGACCGTTCCGTCCCGTCCCGGCGCCTGGGCCCGGCCACCGGGGCGACGACCCCGGTCTTCGCCGCCGGGCCCGACCTGCCCGCGGACCGCGGTACCGCCCCCGGTGCGACTCCTGAGCCGGTGTCCGACGGGCTGCTGCGCCTGCTCGAAGCCGTCCACCAGGAGTTGAACCTCGCCAACGAGGAGACCGCGCGCGCCAAGGCGGAACTGGCCGAGCTGACCCGCGAGTGGAACGCCCTCGTCCAGGAGTCCGTGTGCCGGCAGCTCGGCTTCTGCGGGCCGCCCGGCCCTGACCGGCCGTCACCGAGGGGCCGCCCCTGGCCGCCCGGCCGGCCGGCACCCCGGCCGCCCCGGCCGGGGACCGATCTCTGACGGTGCGCCGCGGCCGGGTGACGCCGCGTCGGCGGTCCGGGAGCTGGACCGCTCCGTCATCCGCACCTCGTCCGGCCCGGACCTCAGGGGGCCGTATCTGCAGGGCGGCCGGGGGGCCCGTTTCGTACACCTCTCCTGGGGGTCGGTCGACGCCGCCGGCGGCTTCGCCCTGTTCCGGCGGGCGAAGCCGATGCTGGACGCGGTCGGGCCCGCCGTCCTGGAGGACGCCGAGCGGTCCGGGCTGCTGGTCGCCCGGCCGGGCCTCGCCGACGCGAAGGGGCTTCCGCTCTGCGTCGCCGTCCGGCCACCACTGATCACCTGGTCGGCCGGGCGGCCGGTGCCACACGAGACGCCTGACCCCTCGTCCTGATCCCCCGTCCTGATCCTCGGCTGGGACCTTCCCGGTAGGTCCCGGCCGATCCCCCGCGCCCGGCCGGATCCGGCCGGATGGCTCCCTCCGTCCCAAGTCTTGGCGCCCGCAGCGCTGTTGACCCACCGACCGCTTCGGCTGCCCGGAGTTCCCCGGGCTCACTCCGGCCGGGCCGGCCGCCACCGCCCGGTGCTACCGGCCGGCAACTTCCTTCCGCAGAAGGCCTTCCACTCACCATGTGACGTATGCAATGGTACATGTCACACTCCCCACCGTGTGATGGTGAAGCCGCCCCACGGCTCGCCAACAACGGTCCTCACCTCCTTCACGGCCGCGCCCCTACGCGGTCGACCACTGGCCAGGAGGCCCCCCACGTGAGAACCGCCCGGATACCGAAGGACCTCGTCAGGCTGCTGCTGGTCGCACTGACGCTCTGTCTGGCGATCGGCGTCTTCAGCCCCAGGAGCCAGGCCGCCGCACCCCGCCCGGCCGACCGTGCCGCCGGCGGTCCGACGCCCGGCACCTCCACGCCCGCAGGGCAGGCCCCCAGGCCGGCCACCGGTACCGCCGACCAGGACGACAGCCACGCCGGCAGCACCCTCCCCACCAAGGACCGTGCCCCCCTGCCGCTGGACCGCAGCGCGCTGCGACGCGACTACGACCGGCCCGCGACGACCGCCACCTCGGGCGGCCCGGCCGCCCGTGGTCTCGCGGCAGCCGCCTGCAACACCTCGGACTTCACCACCCGTACCGGCAGCGCGCTCGTCCAGCAGATCAAGTCCGCCGGCCTGGACTGCGTCAACACGCTGTTCAACCTGACCGGCAACGACGCCTACGCCGCGTTCCGCGAGGCCCAGATGACCACCGTGGCCAACGCGCTCCGCGACGTCTCGGCCGGATACCCCGGCGACAACAGCACCTCGGCGGGCCAGCTGGTGCTCTTCCTGCGGGCCGGCTACTACGTCCACTGGTACAACGCGTCGACCGTGGGCACCTACGGCAGCACCCTGCAGACCGCGATCCGCGGCGGCCTCGACGCCTTCTTCGCCGCCCCGCGCTCCCGCGACGTCACCGACGCCAACGGCGCGACCCTCTCCGAGGCCGTCACCCTGATCGACAGCGCCGAGGAGAACGCCCGCTACCTCTCGGTCGTCAAGCGGCTGCTGTCGGGGTACACCACCGCCTGGAACAGCTCCTGGTACATGCTGAACGCCGTCAACAACACCTACACGGTGCTCTGGCGCGGCCACCAGTCGGACGCCTTCGTGGCGGCCGTCCAGGCCGACCCCAGCGTCACCGACACCCTGTACGCCTTCGGCACCGCCAACAACGCGCTGCTCGGTGGCGACCAGGGCTACCTGGTCTCCAACGCCGGCCGCGAGCTGGGCCGCTTCCTCCAGTACAGCGCCCTGCAGGCCAAGGTCCGGCCGCTGGTCAAGGGCCTGCTCGGGCAGAGCTCGATCACCGGCCGCACCGCCGCCCTCTGGGTGGGCCTCGCCGAGATGACCGACTCCTACGACAAGGCCAACTGCGCCTACTACGGCACCTGCGACCTGCCGGCCCGCCTCAAGGCGGCCGTCCTGACGGTCAACTACACCTGCAGTCCGAGCATCCGGATCGTCGCCCAGCAGATGGCCGCGGCCGAACTCGCCTCCTCCTGCACCAGCCTGAAGAACCAGGACGCGTACTTCCACGGCGTGGTCCGCGACAGCGGCGCGGTCGCCGGGGACACCAACACCACCATCGAGGTGGTGGTCTTCGACTCCAGCAGCGACTACCAGACGTACGCCGGCACCATCTTCGGCATCAGCACCGACAACGGCGGGATGTACCTGGAGGGCGACCCGGCCGCCGTGGGCAACCAGCCGCGGTTCATCGCCTACGAGGCGGAGTGGGTGCGCCCGGCCTTCCAGATCTGGAACCTCAACCACGAGTACACCCACTACCTCGACGGCCGGTTCGACATGTACGGCGACTTCGAGGCCGGTGTGACCACCCCGACCATCTGGTGGGTCGAGGGCTTCGCGGAGTACATCTCCTACTCCTACCGCAACGTCAGCTACGACGCCGCGATCGCCCAGGCGGCCCAGCACACCTACTCGTTGAGCACCCTGTTCGGCACCACCTACGAGAACGCCGACCAGACCAGGATCTACAACTGGGGCTACCTGGCCGTCCGATACATGCTGCAGTCGCACCGAGCCGACATCGACGCCGTGCTCGCCAAGTACCGCGCCGGTGACTGGGCCGGCGCCCGTAGCCTCCTGACCGGCACCATCGGCACCCGCTACGACGCCGACTTCACCAGCTGGCTCACCGCCTGTGCGGCCGGCGCCTGCGGCGGCACCACCAACCCGCCCGCCAACCAGGCCCCGACCGCCGCCTTCACCGCTGTCACCAACGACCTGACCGCGGCCTTCACCGACACCTCCGCCGACCCGGACGGCACCATCGCGGCCCGCTCCTGGAACTTCGGTGACGGCACCGGCTCCACCGTTGCCAACCCCGCCAAGACCTATCAGACGGCAGGGAGTTGGACCGTCACCCTGACCGTGACGGACGACAAGGGCGCCACCGCCACCGCCACCAGGGCGGTCACCGTGACCACCGTCCCGGAGTGCACCGCCGCCGACACCCGTCAGCTGGGCCAGAACTGCCGCCGCTCCAACCTCGCCGCGACCACCGGCAACTACAGCTACCTGTACCTGTACGTGCCGGCCGGCACCCAGCAGCTGACCGTCACCGCCGCCGGCGGCACCGGCAACGCCGACCTCTACTACAACGCCAACGGCTGGGCCACCACTGGCTCCTGGACCGCGAAGTCCACCAGCACCGGCAACACCGAGTCCCTCACCATCAACAACCCGCCCGCCGGGCCGGTCTACATCAGCCTCTACGCCCAGCAGGGCTTCACCGGCGCCACCGTGAAGACCCTCTACTGACCGCGCCTCCTCCGCACGTACCGGACCGCCCCGGCGGGGACGCGCCAGCGCCCCGCCGGGGCGGTCCGGTGCCCGCTCCCGGCAGCACGGGAACGGCACCCGTCCCGCCGAGAACGGGGTGCGGGCCGGCCCCGGGGCTTAACCTTGATCATGCGGCCGGAGGGGCGGCGACAAGGGGGGCATCACATGGCGGGACCGGAACGTCCGTATCCGACCGAGGAGTTCCTGCGAGCGTGCCGGGCGGAGATCGCCTCGGCCCGCCGGCACGACGGCTCGGCGCGCTCCGCCGACACCGTCCTGCTGCACAGCGGGCGGCAGACCGGCGGCGGGGACCCGCGCGAGTACGTCTTCCGCTGCAAGAACTGGCGGGACACCCTGGACGGCCGCGCCCTGCTGGTCCGCCCCGAGGGATCTCAGCACGACTGGACACCGGCCGAGGTGACCCGCGGACCGGACGGCGCCGTCCGGGTGCTGACCGCCGCCGACCTCGGCACCGACCGGGCCAGGGCCGAACTCCGTGAGGACGACGCCGGCAACTGGGTCGCGCTGGTCAAGCGCCTCGAAGCGGTCGGCGGCCCGGAGAGCCGCCTGGAGACCGCCATGGCCGGCCTGCTGCTCGACCAGGGGGACGCCGCGGTCGCCCAGGTGCCCGACCCGCACCGCTGGGTGGCCGGCTGGCACGGCCTGCAGCTCAACGACCGCCAGCGGCGGGCCGTGGCCCAGGCACTCGGCAGCCGGATCCTCTTCCTCTGGGGCCCGCCCGGCACCGGCAAGACCGACGTCGTCTCGTACATCGCCGAGGGCTGCTACCGGCAGGGGCACCGGGTGCTCTTCCTGGCACCCACCAACGTCGCGGTCGACCAGGCACTGGAGCGGATCTGCGAACTGCTGGAGCGGGAGAGCGGGTTCGACTCCGGCCTGGTGCAGCGCGCCGGCCGGCTCGTGGTCCCCAGCCTCGCCCGGCGCTTCGGTGAGCAGGTCGACGAGGAGCGGATCACCGCCCGGGTGAACGCCGAGATCGACGCCCGGCTCGCCCGGGCCAAACCGGAACTGGACGGCGTACGCGCCGCCTTGGCCCGCCACGACGAGGGCCGGCGGCTGACCGAGAGCCTGGACGGCGCCCGGGCCCGGCAGCGTGCGGCCGCGGCCGAGAGCGACGAGGCCGGCCACCGGCTGCTGGTCGCCGACGCCGCCGCGGCCGCCCTGCGGCTCCAACTCGCCCGGGCCGCACCGGTCCAGGGCCTGTTCGCCGACCGCAAGCAGGCCAAGCTGGACGAGCTGCGGGCGGAACTCGCCGGGCAGATCGAGGCCACCGAGGCCGCCGCCCGGACCCAGCGGGAGGCCGCCGCCCGCGCCACCCGGGCCGAGGCCGACATCCCTGCCCTGGAGGCGCAGCGGCAGCGGGCCGCCGCGGAGCTGGCCGGCACCCCGCCCCGGGGCGAGCTGGAGGCCCGGGCCGAGGCCCTGCACCAGCAGATCCAGGAGCTGGACGCCGAGCGGCGCCGGCTCCAGGACACCGTCCGGTCCCGCTGCCGGGTGCTCGGCACCACCGTCGCCCGGGCCGTGCAGTCCCGCCGGCTGATGGACGAGATCGACGTCGTGGTGATCGACGAGGCCGGGATGGTCGACCTCCCGTCCGCCTGGGTCGCCGCCGGTCTGGCCGGCAAGCGGGTGGTGGTGGCCGGGGACTTCCGCCAACTGCCCGCGGTCACCAAGGCGGCCGGCGACGACGCCGACAAGGACCAGCAGCCGCACTCGCGGCAGTGGGCCGCCCGGGACGCCTTCCACGCGGCCGGGCTGGTCGGCACGGACGGCGCCGCCCGCGGCGGCGACCCGCGGCTGGTCGGCCTGGACACCCAGTACCGGATGCATCCGGCCGTCTGCGGACTGGTCAACGCGGTCGCCTACCCGGACGCGCCGCTGCGCACCGGCCGCCCGGACGGCAGCCGGCTGCCGTCCTCGCCGCTGCTGCCCGGCCCGCTCGTCCTGCTCGACACCTCCGGGCAGCGGGTGCCCGGCGGCGGCCCGGGCGCCCACCGCACCAACGCCGTGCACGAGGCGGTGATCCACGAACTGGTCCGCGGCCTGCAGTACGACGGCGTGCTGCCCGCCCGGGTCTCCGGCACGGGGGACGGCGCGCCGGGGCCTGGTGCGCAACTGGCGGTGATCGCGCCGTACAAGGACCAGGTGCGGCGGCTGAGCGAGGGGCTGCGGCACCGGTTCGGGGAGGAGTACGAGGGCCTGGTCGACACCGTGCACCGGTTCCAGGGAAGCCAGCGGCCGCTGGTGGTGATCGACATGGTGGCCGGCGCGGGGGCCAAGCCGGGATTCTTCTACGAGGGGACGGGCCTGTCCTCCACCACCACCCGGCTGCTCAACGTCGCCGCCAGCCGGGCCCAGGACCACCTGGTGGTGGTCGCCGACGTGGCGCACCTGCGCGAGCACCTGGCTCCGCACAGCGAGGCGCTGGTGATGCTGGACCATCTGGAGCGGCACGCCGTCCGGCTCCCGGTGGAGGAGCTGGTGCCCGTCCGGCAGGCGGCCGAGCTGGCCGGCCTCGCCGAGGACGAGCTGGCGCGCCCCGCGTTCTTCCCCGCCGACGAGGTGGGCCGGGCGGTGTCCTGGGACCTCGGCCGGGCGGTCACCAGCATCGACGTCTTCTGCGCCTTCCTGAACGCCAAGGCCGTGGACCACTGGATCGGGCCGCTGGCCGAGCGGGCCGCCGCCGGGGTCACGGTGACCGTCCACACCAGGGACCACCGCGGGGACACCCGGGCGACCTGGCTGGTGGAGCGGCTCGGCCGGAGCGGCATCACGGTACTGCAGCGGGAGCGGATGCACGAGAAGGTGCTGATCGTCGACGAAACCGTGCTGTGGCACGGCTCGCTGAACCTGCTGGCGAAGATCGGGCCGACCGACCTGATGATGCGGCTGACCGACCCGGAGTCCTGCCGCCGGGTGCGGCGGATCATGGCGCAGGCCAGGCCGGCGGACGAGAGCCGCTGGGAGCGCCCCGGCGGCGACCCGCGGGCCCGGGCCGCGGCCCCCGGCACCGCCCCGGCTCCCGCGCCCGCCCCCGCTGTCGCCCCCGCGTCGCCGGCGCCGTCGGCGCCGGTGGCGGGCAGGGCGACCGGGGCGCCGGCGGGGACCGCCCCGGGTGACGTGGTCGACGGGCGGCTCTACCTCAAGGTGCCGTACCAGGAGAAGGACGAGGCCAGGCGGCTGGTCCGGGCCCGCTGGGACGGCAGGCTCAAGCTCTGGTGGGTGGACGCCGCCGGCACCGACCGGGCGGCGGTGCGGCGCTGGCTGCCGTAGGGCCTTCCGGTGGCAGATTCCGGCCTGCGCGGGGAAGGTGGGCGAGGGGTCACCAGCAGGGAGAAGAGATGCCTGAAGTCACTGATCCGTACCTGCCCGGCACGCCGTGCTGGGTCGATCTGATGGCCGACGACCAGCAGGCGGCGCTGGATTTCTACCGGGACCTGTTCGGATGGCAGGGCGAGATCGGGCCGGCCGAGTTCGGCGGCTACGCGGTCTGCACGCTGAACGGCAAGGCGGTGGCGGGCATCGGCCCGACCATGGCGCCCGAGGGGATGCCCAAACCGCCGGTCGCGTGGACCACCCACCTCGCCACCGACGACGCGGACGCCGCCCAGCGGGCCGTCACCGAAGCCGGCGGCACCGTGCTGGTGCCGGTGATGGACGTCGGCACCACCGGCCGGATGCAGATCGTGGCGGACCCGACCGGCGCGGTGTTCGGGATCTGGCAGGCGGTGGACTTCGCGGGCGCCGAGATCGTCGGCGAGCACGGCGCGCTGGTCTGGAACGACCTGCACACCGGCGACGTCCCCGCGGCGACCGCCTTCTACCGCGCGGTCCTCGGCATCGAGGTGACGCCGATGGAGGGCGCCGAGGGCTACTACTCGCTGAACGTCGCCGGCCGCAGCGTCGGTGGCATGGGCACCCTCGACATGGACCCGCCCGGGACACCGGCGCACTGGCTGACGTACTTCGCGGTGGACAACCCGGACAGTACGGTCGACCAGCTGGTGAAGAAGGGCGGCAAGGCCCTGCTGCCGCCGTTCGACATGGTGGCCGGCCGGATGGCGGTCGTCTCGGACCCGCAGGGAGCGGTCTTCGCGGTGATCGCGCCGCTGCCGATGTAGCAGCCGCCGCCGCGTTCCCGGCCGTGGCCGGGAACGCGGCGAAGCCGCCCGGGCGCCGGTGGTCCGACGCCGGGGCGGCTTCGTACGGTCACCCGGGGCTGCTCGGCCGGTGGCACGCACGGCGTGGCATTCCCACCGTGGCGGCCCCGTGGCACTCACTCCGCGCCGAAGCGCTCCCGCCAGGCTTCCAGGTTCTCGTCCGTGATCTTGGCGAAGAGCACCGGCGGGACGGTGAACGAGGTGCCCGCGCCGACGAACTCGAGCGCGCGGGCCTGCTCGGGGGTCACCCAGGCCAGGTCGGCCGCCGGGGCCTGCGCCGCCGGTCCCCCGTCCGGGAGGGCCTGCTCCGGGCGGGCGAACACGCCGCGCATGACGGCCGCGGTCGACGGGATGAACGGCTCCGAGACGACCCCGTACAGGTGGATCAGGTTCATCGCCGTCCGCAGGGTGAGGGCGGCCGCGGCCTCGTCGGTGCGGATCTCCAGCCAGGGGGCCTTCGCCTCCAGGTAGGAGTTGCCGGCGCTCCACAGGGCCCGCAGCGCCTGGGCGGCCTTGCGGAACCGCAGGGCCTCCAGGTGCCCCTCGTACTCGGCCAGCAGGCCGGCGACCTCCTCGCCCAGGGCGCGCTCGGCCTCGCCGGGCTCGTTCCCCGCCGGGACGCTGTCGCCGAAGCGCTTGAGGCTGAACGACAGCACCCGGTTGACGAAGTTGCCGAGCGTGTCCGCGAGGTCCTTGTTCACCGAGGAGGAGAACAGCTCCCAGCTGAAGCTGGTGTCGTCCGACTCCGGGGCGTTGGCCATCAGGAAGTACCGCCAGTAGTCGGCGGGCAGCAGCTCCAGGGCCGCGTTGGTGAAGATGCCGTGCTGCTGGCTGGTGGAGAACTTCCCTCCGTAGTAGTTCAGCCAGTTGAAGGCCTTGACGTAGTCGACCTTCTTCCAGGGCGCGCGGGTGCCGATGATGGTGGCCGGGAACATCACGGTGTGGAACGGGACGTTGTCCTTGGCCATGAACTCCGTGTAGCGGACGTCGTCGGCCCGGTACCACCAGGACTTCCAGTCCCGGCTCTCGTCGGCCGGCGCCGCGTCGGCCCATTCCTTGGTCGCGCCGATGTACTCGATCGGGGCGTCGAACCAGACGTAGAACACCTTTCCGGCGGCGGCCAGTTCGGGCCACACGTCGCCGGGCACCGGGACGCCCCAGTCGAGGTCCCGGGTGATCGCCCGGTCCGCGAGGCCCTCGGTCAGCCACTTGCGGGCGATCGAGGACGCCAGCGTCGGCCACTCCGAGCCGGTGGCGTCGATCCAGGCGGCCACCTCGCTCTCCAGCTTCGACTGGAGCAGGAACAGGTGGGTGGTCTCCCGGACTTCGAGGTCCCGGCTGCCGCTGACCGCCGAGCGGGCGTCGATCAGATCGGTCGGGTCCAGCAGGCGGGTGCAGTTCTCGCACTGGTCCCCGCGGGCCTTGTCGTAGCCGCAGTGCGGGCAGGTGCCCTCGATGTAACGGTCCGGCAGGAACCGGCCGTCGGCCTTGGAGTACACCTGGCGGACGGCGCGCTCCTCGATGAAGCCGTTGGCGTGCAGCTCGCGCGCGAACTCCTGGGTGATCTCCCGGTTCTGCGCCGAGGAGCTGCGCCCGAAGTAGTCGAAGGACAGCTCGAAGCCGTCGTAGACCGCCTTCTGCGCGAGGTGCTGCTGCGCGCAGAACTCGTCCACCGGCAGCCCGGCGGCCTTGGCGGCCAGCTCGGCGGGTGTGCCGTGCTCGTCGGTGGCGCAGATGTAGAGCACCTCGTGGCCGCGTCGGCGCAGGTAGCGGGAGTACACGTCCGCGGGGAGCATGGACCCGACCATGTTCCCCAGGTGCTTGATCCCGTTGATGTACGGAAGCGCGCTGGTGATCAGGTGTCGAGCCATCCTGGGATGCTCCTCTTCATGAGGTGGGCGCCGGGCTCGGCGGAGCCGGGCGCGGGTCGGCGGGCAGCAGCCGGGGCGCACGGCGGATGCGTACGCCACCGTCACCGGCCGTGGCGGCCGCTGCTACAGGCAGCCATCAGTTTATCGACTGCGCCGAGCCCCCATCGCCGGTGTCCGCCCGGCGAACAGGCGGTGCCCGGCGACGGCCGGCCCCGGCTCCGGCGATCCGCAAACGCAGAAGTGCCGGTCGAGAATTCTCGACCGGCACTTCGGTGATCCCACGGGGATCGATCTGTGTCCGAGGGGGGACTTGAACCCCCACGCCCGATAAAGGGCACTAGCACCTCAAGCTAGCGCGTCTGCCATTCCGCCACCCGGACAGGGTGTGTGCCTCGGGGTTTTCGCTTGCTGTTCCCCTTGGCGACAGAGAGAACACTACCAGGGTTCTGGAGCGCTTCTCACCTGCGTTTCTGTGGTCGGGGAGGGGGCCCGCCGCGTCGCCGGAGCGGGAGGGGGCGAACCGGGAGGATCCGGCCGAAGGGGGCGGCCGACAGGTGGTGCGCCGGGGTGCGCCACGGGGGCGTTCTCGACGCCGCCCAGGCGCGGTGACGGGTCCGGCGGTGGGTCCGGTGACGGGTCCGGCCCGGGTGGCCGGTCGCCGGCCGCCGGCCGGCCGGTGCGGCTGGGGGCGCACGGGGGCGCAGGGCGGAGAACGCATCTGCGCCGTGAACGATCCAGCCGCGCTCGATGCGGGATTTCTGGCAGATCTGCCACCGCAACCGATCGGAATCGGGCGCGAGCGGTCCGACACGGGCAAGTTGTCGACGCTGCCGTGGTGTCCGGCGTGGCTCTCCTAGCCTCTGGGGACCAAGGGAGCCATGAGTGGAACGCCTGATTCCCGACGTCGGCGGCAGCCGGTGACGCCTCCCGTTACCAGCATGAAGGGCGGCTTGACGTGGAACAGATCAGCGGGGCGGCCGAGCCCGGGGCGAGACGGCCCGGTGCCGGTCCGGTCGAGGGCGTCTGGCGGATCTCGGTCCTGGCCCAGGAGTCGTCCGTGCCGAGGACCCGGCACGCGGTGCGGGACAGACTGTTGGCCCAGGGCATGGCGGGCTGGCGCTACCAGGAGCTGATCGACGACCTGCTCCTGATCGTCTCCGAGCTGGTCAGCAACGCGGTGACGCACGCGGCCGTGCTCTCGCCGCAGGTCACCACGGAGCTGACGATCGGCGGGGGCAGCGTGCGGGTCTCGGTCGAGGACGGCCACCCGTACCGCCCGAAGGCGCTGGAGAGCGACCTGGGGCAGCTCGGCGGGCGCGGGCTGCTGCTGGTCAAGAGCGTCACCCTGCAGGCCGGCGGGGTCTGCGACGTCGAGCGGACGGCCTCGGGGGGCAAGGTGATCTGGGCTTCCCTGCCGCTCCCGGCGCCGGGAGCCGACGATGAGCCGCGGGCCCCGGAGGAGCAGGGGCGCCGCCCGCAGGCGCCGGAGCAGCCGAGGCCGCCGCTGGCCACGGCCACCGTGCAGGTGCTGACCGCGCTGCAGCCGTTGACCGCGCCGCAGCCGCCGGTCACGCCGCAGGCCGAGGGCGGGTCCCCGGCGCTCGCCTGACCGGTCCGACCCGACCCGGCCTGGCCGGCCGGGTCGGACGAGCGCCCGGGCCGCCTGCTACCAGTCGCGTCCGGCGATCTCGCGGATCCCGGGCAGGGCGGCCTCGAAGACGGTCCGGAACCAGACCGAGAACGGGCGCTCGGCCTCCAGCTCCTTGAGCTCCTCGGCGCTGACGAAGGCGAAGTCGTCCACCTCGTCGGGGTTCGGCCGCACCGGGGCGGTGACCAGGCCCACGAACAGGTGGTTCCACTCGCGCTCGATCAGCCCGGAGGCCTCGTCGGGCAGGTCGTAGCGGACGGTGCCGGCCTCGCAGAGCAGCGCCGGGGCGACCCCGAGCTCCTCCGCCGTACGGCGGGCGGCGGCCACGAAGGGCGGCTCGTCCGGGTAGGGGTGCCCGCAGCAGGTGTTGGACCAGACCCCGGGGGAGTGGTACTTGCCGAGGGCGCGGCGCTGGAGCAGCATCCGGCCCTGGCGGTCGAAGAGGAACACCGAGAAGGCGCGGTGCAGCCGGCCCGGCTGCTGGTGCGCCCAGAGCTTCTCGGCCGTCCCGATCGTGACGCCCTCGTCGTCGACCAGCTCCAGGAGGATCTCCGGGGCGCCGGTCCCGCCGGCCGGTTCGGCGATGTCGGTCTCGACGTCGAGACCGGTGTCGATCTCGGAGGCGAAGTGCGTCGGGTTGGTCGGGGGACTCTGCGGCATGAGGCCTCTTTCGGGAGCACCGGTGGCGTCGCGCCCCAGTCTGCCGTATGGGCGCGCAGGATTGCCGCCCGACGCATTGTTGGCCGGGTCCTGCGCTTTCGAATAGGAAATCCGTTCGATCGCGACAATGGTTCGATCACTTCCGATCATGAGCGCCTCCCGGCGCCGGCCCGCCCGGGCCTTGCCCCGGCCTCCCGTCCCCGTCCCCGTCCCCGGCCTCCCGCCCTCGGCCTCCGTCCGTCCCCGGCCCCGGCCTCCCCGGCCCCGTCCGCGGGCCCGACCGCCCCCGGACCGGCCCCGCCCGCGGCCGAGGACCGGGCGCGTTCGGGCTGGTCGCCGCGGTCGCCTACCATCACCAGTACGGCGTACCGCCCCCGCGGCGGTACCGGAGCGCCACCGAGAGTGGCCGGCGCGGGCATCCGGCGGGCAGGTCGGCCGGGTGGTGCGGGGTCGCTCCCGCGTGATCACGCCCGCGCGGCCGCGCGCACCCACCTCGTGCGCGGCGCTCGACAAGCGGAGCACGACGGATCAGGAGACACCGCATGATCGGCCTCGTTCTGGCAGCCGGCGCCGGCCGCCGGCTGCGCCCGTACACCGACACCCTGCCGAAGGCTCTGGTGCCGGTCGACGGGGAGCGGACCGTCCTGGACCTCACCCTCGGCAACTTCGCCGAGGTCGGTCTGCGGGAGGCGGCCGTCGTGGTCGGCTACCGCAAGGAGGCGGTGTACGACCGCAAGGACGCCCTGGAGCAGAAGTACGGCGTCAAGCTCACCCTGGTCGAGAACGACAAGGCCGAGGAGTGGAACAACGCCTACTCCCTCTGGTGCGCCCGGGACCTCTTCGGCGAGGGCCTGCTGCTCGCCAACGGCGACACCGTGCACCCGGCCTCGGTGCAGCGCACCATGCTGGACGGCAACGACCGCCTGGCCAAGGAGGGCCGCGCCCCCGGCATCCTGCTGGCCCTCGACACGGTGAAGAAGCTCGCCGACGAGGAGATGAAGGTCGTCGTGGACCCGGCCGCGGGCATGCGCCGGATCACCAAGCTGATGGAGCCCGCGGAGGCGACCGGTGAGTACATCGGCGTCACGGTCATCAACCCCTCCGCCGCCCAGGACCTCTCCGACGCCCTGCGCACCACCTTCGAGCGCGACCCGCAGCTGTACTACGAGGACGGCTACCAGGAGATGGTGAACCGGGGGCTGCGGATCGACGTGCAGCCGATCGGCGAGGTCTCCTGGGTCGAGGTCGACAACCACGAGGACCTGGCCAAGGCGCGGGAGATCGCGTGCCAGTACTGACCCGTCTGGTTCCGTCGCCGGTCTTCGTGGAGATCCGTCCGGGGGCCCTGGACTCGCTGGCCGGCATCCTCGCCGACCAGCGGCTGTCCGCCGCCGGCCGGATCGCGATCGCGATCAGCAACGGGTCCGGCGCGGCGCTGCGGGCCCGGCTGGAGCCGGCCCTGCCCGGCGCCGACTGGTACAACGTCGACGACGGCAGCCTGGACAGCGCGGTGCGCCTCGCCGACCGGATGCGGGCCGGGCACTACGACGCCATGGTCGGCCTCGGCGGCGGCAAGATCATCGACGCCGCCAAGTACGCCGCCGCCCGGGTCGGCCTGCCGGTGGTCGCGGTGGCCACCAACCTGGCCCACGACGGCATCTGCTCGCCGGTCTCGACCCTCGACAACGACGCCGGACGCGGCTCCTACGGGGTGCCGGGGCCGATCGGCATCGTGGTCGACCTGGACGTGATCCGCGAGGCGCCGCAGCGCTTCGTCGCGGCCGGCATCGGCGACGCGATCTCCAACATCTCCTCCTGCGCGGACTGGGAGCTGTCCCAGGCCGTCACCGGCGAGAAGGTCGACGGACTGGCCGTCGCGATGGCCCGTACGGCGGGGGAGAGCCTGCTGCGCCATCCGGGAAACCTCCAGGACAAGGACCTCCTTACGGCCCTGGCGGAAGCCCTGGTACTGTCCGGCATCGCGATGAATATCGCGGGCAGTACCCGGCCCTCCTCCGGTGCCTGCCACGAGATCTCGCATGCCCTGGACGTGCTGTATCCCAAGCGATCCGCCCAGCACGGCGAACAGGTGGGCCTCGGGGCCGCCTTCGCCAGCTTCCTGCGGGGCGAGCGCGAGCTGGCCGGTCTGATCGTGGAGTGCCTGGCGCGCCACGGCCTGCCGGTGACCGCAGCTCAGATCGGCTTCACCGAGGCGGAGTTCACCGAGGCGGTGCACTACGCTCCGAACACCCGTCCGGGTCGCTTCACCATCCTTGAGCACCTCGACCTCTCCCCATCAGCCATCAGGGACGCGTACGCCGACTATGTCCAAGCCGTCAACGACTGACCGCCCCGCGGTCGACCTCACGGTCCGGCCCTCGATCGAGGAGCTGCGGGCCGTCATCCACCCTGAGGGCATGCTCCAGCGCCGGAGCGCGGAGCACTGGGCGGGGCGCCTCTACATGCGCAGCATCTCGCTGCGGATCACCCGGGTGCTGGCGCCGGTCACCTTCATCACGCCCAACGGCCTCACCTACCTGATGATGCTCACCGGCATCCTGGCCGGTGCGGCACTGGTCGTCCCCGGGCTGGCCGGTGCGGTCCTCGGCGCGCTGCTGATCCAGGTCTACCTGCTGCTCGACTGCGTGGACGGCGAGGTGGCCCGCTGGCGCCGCCAGACCTCCCTCACCGGCGTCTACCTGGACCGGGTCGGCCACTACATGTCCGAGGCGGCGCTGCTCACCGGTCTCGGCCTGCGGGCCGCCGACCTGTTCCACCGCGGCGGCGGCGGCTCCAAGTGGGAGTGGGCCTTCCTGGGCACGCTGGCCGCGCTCGGCGCCATCCTGATCAAGTCGGAGACCGACCTGGTGGACGTGGCGCGGGCCCGCAGCGGCCTGTCCGCGGTCGAGGACAGCGCGGCGGTGCCGCGCTCCTCGGGTGTGGCCAAGGCCCGCAAGGCCGCCGCCTTCCTGAAGTTCCACCGGCTGGTCGGCGCGGTCGAGGCCTCGCTGTTCGTCCTGGCCGCCGGGGTGGCCGACGCCGTCCACGGCGGGCTGTTCTTCACCCGGCTCGCGGTGGTGGTGCTGGCGGCCGTCGCCATGCTGCAGACCGTGCTCCACCTGCTCAGCATCGTCCTTTCCAGCAGGCTCCGATGACCGCCCCGGCCGCCGGCGCCGCCGCGACCCGCCCCGAGGACTTCCGCCTCGGTGCGGTCATCATCACCATGGGCAACCGTCCCGCCGAGCTGAACGCGCTGATCGAGTCGGTGCTGGCGCAGCAGGGCCCGGCCGTCGAGCTGGCCGTGGTCGGCCAGGGCGCCGCGCTGCCGCCGCTGCCGGCGGGCGTGCGCTCGGTCGAGCTGCCGGAGAACGTCGGCATCCCCGGCGGGCGCAACGTCGGCATCGAGCTGTTCGGCCCGAACGGCCGGGACGTGGACGCGGTCCTCTTCCTGGACGACGACGGGCGGCTGCCCGGCACCGACTCGGCCCGGCTGCTGCGTGAGGCCTTCACCGCCGACCCGGGGCTGGGCATCGTCAGCTTCCGGATCGCCGACCCGGAGACCGGTGCCACCCAGCGCCGGCACGTGCCCCGGCTGCGGGCCAGCGATCCGCTGCGCTCGTCCCGGGTGACGACCTTCCTGGGCGGCGCCAGCGCCGTGCGGTGCACGGTGTTCGAGCAGGCCGGCCAGTTGCCCGCGGAGTTCTTCTACGCCCACGAGGAGACCGACCTCGCGTGGCGGGCGCTGGACGCAGGCTGGTCCATCGACTACCGGGCGGACGTGGTGCTGCACCACCCGACCACCTCGCCCGCCCGGCACGCCACGTTCTTCCACAACGTGGCCCGGAACCGGGTCTGGCTGGCACGGCGGAACCTTCCCGCCCTGTTCGTGCCTCTTTACCTGGGAACCTGGTTCCTGCTCACGCTGGCCCGCCGCCCCTCCCCCGAGGCGCTCAAGGCCTGGGTGGGCGGGTTCCGGGCGGGCTGGAGCGAGCCCTGCGGCACGCGCCGGCCCATGCGATGGCGTACTGTGTGGCGGCTGACCAGGTTGGGCAGACCGCCGGTCATCTGATCGCAGCGGCCGGCGACCACACCGCCGGCCGGACCTCCCCCGTGATCCCAGTGGATCCCCTTCCGGCGGACGTCCGGCGTACCCCGCCGACCGGCCGCCCGACTCCTGATCCCGCGAAGGACGAATGTGTCGACAGTGAGTGAACCCGTTAGCCTCTCGGCCCCGAGGGGGGCGGACGCGGGCCTGACTCCCAAGCAGCTTGCCAACAAGTACGGCCTGACCATCAGCGGCAAACGCCCCGGTGTGTTCGCGTACAGCCGGCAGCTGTGGGGACGTCGGCATTTCATCGTGGCCTTCGCCACCGCCCGCCTGGTCGCCCAGTACACGACGGCCAAGCTCGGCCAGGTCTGGCAGGTCGTGACGCCGCTGCTGAACTGCGCGGTGTTCTACCTGGTCTTCGGCGTGATGCTGAAGAACCGGGACATCCCCGAGTACATCCCGTGGCTCTGCACGGGTGTCTTCATCTTCCAGTTCACCCAGAGCGCGGTGCAGGCCGGCACCCGGTCGATCTCCGACAACCTGGGCCTGATCCGCGCGCTGCACTTCCCCCGGGCCAGCATGCCGATCGCGTTCACCGTGATCCAGCTCCAGCAGCTGCTGATCTCGATGGTCGTGCTGATCGCCATCGTCCTCGGCTTCGGCATCACGCCGGGCGCGAGCTGGGTGCTGATGGTCCCGGCGCTGTTCCTGCAGTGCGCGTTCAACACCGGCCTGGCGCTGATCATGGCCCGGATCGGCGCCAAGGCCAGCGACATGTCCCAGCTGATGCCGTTCATCCTGCGGACCTGGATGTACGTCTCCGGCGTGATGTACAGCATCCAGGGCAGCATCGCGGGCTGGCCGAGCTGGGCCCAGCGGCTCATGGAGCTCAACCCGGCCTCGGTCTACATGGAGCTGATGCGGCACTCGCTGATGCCGCAGATCTTCGACCCCGCCCTGTACCCCGAGCACTACCAGACCCTCCCGCAGCACATCTGGGTGATCGCGATCGCCTGGGCCGTGGTGCTCTTTGTTGCCGGATATGTGTTCTTCTGGAAGGCCGAGGAGGAGTACGGCCGTGGCTGAGACGACGACCATCACCGAGGACGACACCATGACGCGGGACGCTGTGGCAGCCGCCGACACCGCCAGGGTGCCCACCGTGATCGTGGACGACGTGCACATCGTGTACAAGGTGCACGGCGCGTCGGCGGGCAAGGGCAGCGCGACCTCGGCCCTGAGCCGGCTGATCGCCCGCAAGCGTTCGCCCGCCATCACCGAGGTGCACGCGGTGCGCGGGATCAGCTTCACCGCGTACAAGGGCGAGGCGGTCGGGCTGATCGGCTCGAACGGCTCGGGCAAGTCCACCATGCTGGCGGCCATCGCCGGCCTGCTGCCCACCGAGAAGGGCGGCATCTACACCAACGGCCAGCCCTCGCTGCTCGGTGTGAACGCCGCTCTGATGAACGAGCTGACCGGTGAGCGCAACGTGGTGCTCGGCTGCCTGGCGATGGGGATGACCCCGGCCGAGGTACGGGCGCGCTACCAGGAGATCGTCGACTTCTCGGGGATCAACGACAAGGGCGAGTTCATCAACCTGCCGATGCGCACCTACTCCTCCGGGATGTCGGCGCGGCTGCGCTTCTCCATCGCGGCGGCCAAGACGCACGACGTGCTGCTGATCGACGAGGCGCTCGCCACCGGTGACCAGGCGTTCCAGAAGCGCAGCGAGGACCGGATCCGCGAGCTGCGCCAGGAGGCCGGCACGGTGTTCCTGGTCAGCCACAACAACAACTCGATCCGCGACACCTGCGAGCGGACCATCTGGATCGAGACCGGCGAGATGGTCATGGACGGACCGACCGAGGAGGTCGTCCGCGCCTACGAGAAGGGCGAGCGCCCCTAGGGGCGTGTCCGTACGGCCGGTCCGAGGGGCCGGTGCCGGGGTCGGCGAGGCCGCCCGGGCACCGGCCCCTCGGCTGTGCGGGTGAGGCGGCGGCGGGGCGGCCGGGGCGGTCTTTCCCAGCGCGCCCGGTGGTGTCAGTCTGTACACGGGGGAGGGGTGTGCCGCAGGGGACATTCCCCGGGCGGCCCTGCGCCGCAGGCGTTCCGGGTCCGCCGCCGGGTGGCCGTGCCCGGCCCCGTACCGGGGGGTGCCCCCGGTATCGGACGCGTGTCCGGGCGAGGTCGGTGGTCCGGACGGTGTAGAACGGGGGAGTGACAGCAGTGTCGGCTTCGGCCCATCCGAGAGTTGAGTCAACGGACCCGTCAGCAGGGGTGACGCTGGACAAGGCGGACCTGGAGAACTTCCCGGTCGCCCCGTTCTTCCTGCCGGCCGCCTGGCGCACCGACCTGATGGCGGTGTACGGCTTCGCCCGGCTGGTCGACGACGCCGGCGACGGGGACCTCGCCGACCCCGCGGGCACCGCCCGGCAGCTCGACGTCGCGGCGGCGGCCCCCGCGCGCCCGGCCGCGGGCGCTCCCGCCGGCCCGCCCGCTGCCGAGGAGACCGCCTTCCGCCTCGCCCTGCTGGACGGCCTGGAGCGGGACCTCGACCGGGTCTTCGAGACGGCCCTGGACCCGGCGTCCGCCGACCGCCCCCGGCACCCGCTGATGCGCTCCCTCGTCCCGCTGGTCGGGCGGCACGCGCTCACGCCGGAGCCCTTCCGGCGGCTGATCGAGGCCAACCGGGTGGACCAGACCACCGCCCGCTACCCCGGCTACCAGGACCTGATCGACTACTGCCGGCTCTCCGCCGACCCGGTCGGCCGGCTGGTGCTCTCCATCGCCGGCGTCTCCACCCCCGAACGGATCGCCCTCTCGGACGCGATCTGCACGGCGCTGCAGATCGTCGAACACCTCCAGGACGTCGCCGAGGACCTCGCCCGGGGCCGGATCTACCTCCCCGCCGAGGACCTCGCGCGGTTCGGCGTCACCGAGGCCGACCTCGCCGCCCCGAGTGCCGGCCCCGCCGTCCGTGAGCTGGTCGCCTTCGAGGCGGACCGGGCCCGGACCCTGCTCGATCGCGGCGCGCCGCTGGTGGGTACGGTTCGGGGGAGGCTCCGACTGCTCCTGGCGGGATTCACCGCCGGCGGCTACGCGGCCCTGGCCGCCGTCGAGGCGGCCGGGTACGACGTACTCGCCCAGCAGGCGAAGCCCGACAAGCGCCGCCTCGCAGCGAAGGCGGCGGCAATCTTCGCGAAGGGAAGGTGAACGCCCGAGTGGCGGCATCACCACTGGCGTCGGCGCAGGTCCTGGCGGCCTATCGGTACTGCGAGGCGGTCACCGGCCTGCAGGCCCGCAATTTCAGCTACGGGATCCGGCTGCTGCCGGAGCCGAAGCGGCTGGCCATGTCGGCCCTCTACGCCCTGGCCCGCCGGGTCGACGACATCGGCGACGGCGAACTGCCCCCCGAGCGCAAGGCCGACCAGCTGCTGCGCACCCGCGACCTGCTGGACGAGATCAGGGCCGGCGAGGTCGCCGAGGACGACACCGACCCGATCAAGGTCGCGCTGGCGGACGCCGCGCGGCGCTTCCCGATCCCGCTGGGCGGCTTCGACGAGCTGATCGACGGCGTCGAGATGGATCTCAAGGGCGCCGAGTACCGGACCTACGAGCAGCTCAAGGTCTACTGCCGCTGCGTGGCCGGCTCGATCGGCCGCCTCTCGCTCGGCGTCTACGGCTGCGAGGACCCGGTGCGCGGCGCCGAGTACGCCGACACCCTGGGCCTGGCGCTGCAGCTCACCAACATCCTGCGCGACCTGCGCGAGGACGCCGTCAACGGCCGGACCTACCTGCCCGCCGAGGACCTCGCCCGGTTCGGCTGCGAGCAGGGCTTCGCCCTGGCCAGGCCGCAGGCCGGCGCCGACTTCGCGGGCCTGGTGGCCTTCGAGGCCGCGCGGGCCCAGCAGGCCTTCGCCGAGGGCCTGCGGCTGCTCCCGCTGCTGGACCGCCGCAGCCGCGCCTGCACCGCCGCGATGGCGGGCATCTACCACCGGCTGCTCGGCCGGATCGCCTCGGACCCCGAGTCGGTGCTGCGCGGCCGGGTGTCGCTGCCGGGCTGGGAGAAGGCATACGTGGCACTGTCGGGGCTCGCCGGAGGGCGTTCTTGATTCTCACGTCAGTTATGTCACGCTTTGTCAACGCGGAATCACACACGGGCGGATTCGCGTCGAGCACCTGCTTCCCGTGCGCCGACGACAGGGGGGAGGGCTGATGAGCGTGCGATCCGACACCGCCCGGCCCACCGCCGTGGTGGTCGGCGGCGGCCTGGCCGGGATCACCGCCGCCCTGCGGCTGGCCGAGGCCGACCACCGCGTCACCCTGGTCGAGGGCCGCCCCAGGCTCGGCGGCCTGGCCTTCTCCTTCCAGCGCGGCGAGCTGACCGTCGACAACGGCCAGCACGTCTTCCTGCGCTGCTGCACCGCCTACCGCGGGCTGGTCGACCGGCTCGGCGCCGGCCGGCTGGTCGACATCCAGCCCCGGCTGGACGTCCCCGTGCTCGCCGTCCGGGGCTCCGGGCCGGCCGCCCGCCGGACCCTGGGCCGGCTGCGTCGGGCGGCCCTGCCCGTCCCGCTGCACCTGGCGGGCAGCCTGGCGGCGTACCCGCACCTGGGCCCGGCCGACCGGCTGCGGGTGGTCCGGGCGGCCCTGGCGCTGAAGGGCCTGGACCTCACGGACCCGGCCCTGGACGAGATCTCCTTCGGCGACTGGCTGCGCGGCAACGGTCAGAACGCCGCCACCCTCGCCGCGATGTGGGACCTGGTGGGCGTGGCGACCCTGAACGCCACGGCGGACCAGGTCTCGCTGGCGCTGGCCGCGATGGTCTTCAAGACCGGGCTGCTCTCCGACCCGGGCGCCTCGGACATCGGCACGGCCGCCGTCCCGCTGGGCGCGATCCACCACGACGCGGCGCTGGCCGAGCTGGAGCGCGCCGGCGTGCGGGTCCTGCTGCGTGCCCGTGCCACCGAGCTCAAGCCCGCCGGCCAGCACGCCGTGCGACTGGACGGCGGCGAGCTGCTGGCCGCCGACACGGTCGTCCTCGCGGGGGCCCAGGACACCGCCGCCGCCCTGCTCCCGCCGGACGCGATCGAGGGGCAGCAGCGGCTCGCGGGCTTCGGCACCGCGCCGATCCTCAACCTGCACGTCATCTACGACCGCAAGGTGCTGCGCCGCCCGTTCTTCGCCGCGCTGGGATCGCCCGTGCAGTGGGTCTTCGACCGCACCGCGCACTCCGGGCTGGCCGGCTCCGGCCTCGGCGCCGCGCACCCGGGGGCCCAGTACCTGGCGGTCTCGCAGTCCGCCGTCCAGGACGAGATCGACCTGCCGGTGGCCGAGCTGCGCCGCCGCTACCTGCCCGAGCTCGCCCGGCTGCTGCCGGCCGCGGCCGGCGCCGAGGTGCTGGACTTCTTCGTCACCCGCGAGCGCACCGCGACCTTCGACCCGGCCCCGGGCAGCGCCGCACTGCGCCCGCACGCCCGGACCAGGGTCCCGGGCCTGCTGCTGGCCGGCTCGTGGACGGCCACCGGCTGGCCCGCGACCATGGAGAGTGCCGTGCGCAGCGGCCACGCGGCGGCCGACGCCGCACTGGCGGACGGCGCCCGCCGTCCCGTCGACCGAGGTGACGGGAGGTGGCCCAGGTGACCCCGGGCACCGTCCGCGCCGGCGCCGGGGGAACCGCCGCCGACACCGCAATCACCCGGCCGTCCAGCACGGCCCGGCACCACCAGGGAGAGGGAACGTCCGTGGAGTCACGCATCGGCAGAGGCGCGGGAGGCACGGCGCAGGCCGAGCCGGTCTCGGTGCCCGAGCTGCTCGCCCACGCCCGCACGCTCTGCGCCGCCCCGCTGCGGGCCTCGGTGGCCCGTCTGGTGGCCCCGATGGACACCGTCGCGGCCTACCACTTCGGCTGGATCGACCGGGACGGCACCGCCGTCCAGGGCGACAGCGGCAAGGCCGTGCGCCCCGCGCTGGCCCTGCTCTCGGCCCGGGCGGTGGGTGCTCCGGCCGAGGTCGGCGTGCCCGGCGGGGTCTCCGTTGAACTGGTGCACAACTTCTCCCTGCTCCATGATGATCTGATGGACGGTGACGAGACCCGACGGCACCGGGCCACCGCCTGGACGGTCTTCGGTCCGGCCCAGGCGATCCTGGTCGGCGACGCCCTGGCGACCCTCGGGACGGAGGTGCTGCTGGACGCCGCCGTGACCGGTGGGGCCAGTGCCACCGACGCGGCCCGGGCCGTCCGACTGATCACCACCGCCACCCGCAAGCTCATCGACGGACAGGCCCAGGACCTCTCCTTCGAGCACCGCGACGTCGTCACCGTCGAGGAGTGCCTGGAGATGGAGGGCAACAAGACCGGCGCCCTGCTCGCCGCCGCCTCCGCGATCGGCGCGGTGCTCGCCGGTGCCGACGACCGCACCTCGGACGCGCTCCAGCGCTACGGCCACCACCTGGGCCTCGCCTTCCAGGCCGTCGACGACCTGCTCGGCATCTGGGGCGCCACCGAGGTCACCGGCAAGCCGCACTGGGGCGACCTGCGTCAGCGCAAGAAGTCCCTGCCGGTCGCCGCGGCCCTCGCCGAGGGCAGCGCGGCCTCGCGCCGGCTGGCCGAGGAGCTGGCCGACCCGAAGGGGCGCGGGGAGGAGAGCGAACCGCAGCTCGCCGCCCGCGCGGCACTGATCGAGGAGGCGGGCGGCCGGTCCTGGACCCAGGACGAGGCCCGCCGCCAGCACAAGACTGCCCTCGCCGCCCTGGACGAGGTGCCGATGGCCGACACGGTGCGTGAGCACTTCGTCGCACTCGCCGAATTCGTGGTGGTACGAGAGAGGTGACGTCAAGTTGACAGCAACTGCGGACGGCCGGCTCGACCCTGAGTACGATTCCGAGCCGGTCGCGGTGGGCGAGCGCCCACCGGCGCCTGACCGCCCGAAGGGGCACCAGGCGCCGGCAGCGGCTCCGTCCCTGCCACCCGCGAAAGCCGGGCGGTGGGAGACCGACGGAAGTCAGCCGGTCCGACAAGCTGATGGACCTACTACCGGTGGCACCGGCCCCGCCTCCGCCCAGGAGGCACTGTCCCGCGCCACCACCCACCTGCTGTCACTGCAGAGCTCCGAGGGCTGGTGGAAGGGTGACCTGGAAACCAACGTCACCATGGACGCCGAGGACTTGTTACTGCGCCAGTTCCTCGGCATCCGGGACGAAGAACTGACCAAGGCCACCGCCGAATGGATCCGCTCCCAGCAGCGGGACGACGGCACCTGGTCCACCTTCTACGGCGGGCCCGCGGAGCTCTCCACCACCGTCGAGGCGTACGTCGCCCTGAAACTCGCCGGGGACGACCCCGGCGCCCCGCACATGCAGGCCGCCGCCCGGCACATCAGGGACAGCGGCGGCATCGCGGCCACCCGGGTCTTCACCCGGATCTGGCTGGCCCTGTTCGGCTGGTGGCCGTGGGAACGGCTGCCGGAGATGCCGCCCGAGATCATGTTCCTGCCCCGCTGGCTGCCGCTGAACATCTACGCCTTCGGCTGCTGGGCCCGGCAGACGATCGTCCCGCTCACCGTGGTCTCCGCCCACCGCCCGGTCCGCCCGGCCCCGTTCGCCCTCACCGAACTGCACACCGACCCGGCGAACCCCTTCCCCCAGCGCCCGCTCGCCCCGCCCACCAGCTGGGACGGCATCTTCGAGCGGCTGGACAAGTTCCTGCACGCCTACCACCGCCGGGCCGTCCGCCCGCTGCGCCGGGTCGCCCTCGCGCAGGCCGCCCGCTGGATCGTGGAGCGGCAGGAGGCGGACGGCTGCTGGGGCGGCATCCAGCCCCCCGCCGTCTACTCGCTGATCGCCCTCCACCTCCAGGGCTACGAGCTGGAACACCCCGTCATGCAGGCCGGCCTCGCCGCCTTCGACCGCTTCACCGTGCACACCGAGGACGGCATGCGCTGGCTGGAGGCCTGCCAGTCCCCGGTCTGGGACACCTGCCTGGCCACCATCGCGCTGGTCGACGCCGGCGTGGGCGCCGACCACCCCGCCCTGGTCTCCGCCGTCGACTGGATGATCGGGGAGGAGATCACCCGGCGCGGCGACTGGTCCGTACGGCGTCCGTCGCTCGCCCCCGGCGGCTGGGCCTTCGAGTTCGAGAACGACAACTACCCCGACATCGACGACACCGCCGAGGTGGTGCTGGCCCTGCGCCGGGTCGCGCACCCGGACCCCGGCCGGGTCTCCGGCGCGGTCGGGCGGGCCGTCGACTGGAACCTCGGCATGCAGTCCAAGAACGGCGCCTGGGGCGCCTTCGACGTGGACAACACCAGCACCCTGCCGAACAAGCTGCCCTTCTGCGACTTCGGGGAGGTCGTCGACCCGCCGTCGGCCGACGTCACGGCCCACGTGGTCGAGATGCTCGCCGAAGTCGGCATGGCGGACGACCCGCGCACCCGCCGGGGCGTGCAGTGGCTGCTGCGCAACCAGGAGAAGGACGGCTCCTGGTTCGGCCGCTGGGGCACCAACTACATCTACGGCACCGGCTCCGTCCTGCCCGCCCTGGTCGCCGCCGGGCTCCCGGAGGACCACCCGGCGATCCGCCGGGCGGTCCGCTGGCTGGAGGACCGCCAGAACGCCGACGGCGGGTGGGGCGAGGACATGCGCTCCTACGAGGACCCGGAGAACTGGGCCGGGCGAGGCGACTCCACCGCCTCGCAGACCGCCTGGGCACTGATGGCCCTGCTCGCCGCCGGCGAGGGCCCGCAGGGCCGGGCCAACCCCGCCGTCGAACGCGGCGTCGACTGGCTGGTGCGCACCCAGCTGCCCGAGGGCACCTGGGACGAACCACAGTTCACCGGCACCGGATTCCCCTGGGACTTCTCCATCAACTACCACCTCTACCGCCTGGTCTTCCCCGTCACCGCCCTCGGCCGCTACCTGCACGGCACGCCCGGCATCGGCACCCTGGCCGGCAGCCTGCCCCGGATCGGAGCCGCCCGATGAGCACGGCCCCGCTCCTGGTGCTCTGCGCCTTGGGCCCCGAGGTCTGGGCCCTGCGCGGCGGGGACTGGTCGGGCGCGGCCGGCGGCCCGCCCGTGCTGGTGCGCACCGGAATGGGCCGGCGCCGCGCCGGACTCGCCGTCAGGCGCCTGCTGACGGCCGCCCCCGGCGGGTACAGCGCCCTGGTGGTGGCGGGATTCGGCGCCGCCGTCGCACCGGGAATAAGCCCCGGGGACGTCATCGTTGCGGACGGGGTGCGCGATGCCGAAGGCAACCACTTCGCGATCGGCTCCGGCCCGACCCTGGCCAAGGCCCTCCAGGCCCACGGCCTGACCACGCACATCGGTGTGCACCACACCGCCGACCACGTCGTCCGCGGCCTGGAGCGCCGCGCCCTGCACGCCCAGGGCGCGCTGGCCGTCGACATGGAGGCCGCGGCCGTGCTGGCCCGGCTCCGGGAGCTCCACCCGGCCGCCCGACCCGGCGGCGGCCCCGACGCCGGCCCGCTGCCCGCGGCCGTCCTGCGGGTGGTGGTCGACACCCCCGAGCGAGAGCTGGTCCGCCCCGGCACCCTGCCGGCCGGACTGCGGGCCTGGCGCACGCTGCGCGCCACCGTACCCGCCCTGGTGGCCTGGCACGCGCAGGCCTCCGCCACCGCCGGTGCGGCCCCGGCCGGCGCCTCCCGCGCCGGCCAGCACCCCCCCGTTCACCCCACATCCTCGACGCTCCCTCAGGAGGCGAGCTAGCCATGGCCATGCCGCTGCGCCAGACCGTGCGGGTCAGCACCTACCTCATGCAGCAGAAGCTGCTCAAGCGCCGGGACAAGTTCCCACTCATCGTGGAACTGGAGCCGCTGTTCGCCTGCAACCTGGCCTGTGAGGGCTGCGGCAAGATCCAGCACCCGGCGGGGGTGCTCAAGCAGCGCATGCCGGTCGCCCAGGCGGTCGGCGCCGTGCTGGAGTCCGGCGCGCCGATGGTCTCCATCGCCGGCGGCGAGCCGCTGATGCATCCGCAGATCGACGAGATCGTCCGTCAGCTGGTGGAGCGGCGCAAGTACGTCTTCCTCTGCACCAACGCCCTCCTGCTGCGCAAGAAGCTGGACAAGTTCACCCCCTCGCGGTACTTCACCTTCACGGTGCACATCGACGGCCTGCGCGAGCGGCACGACGCGTCGGTGGCCAAGGAGGGCACCTTCGACGAGGCCGTGGAGGCGATCAAGGAGGCCAAGCGGCGCGGCTTCCGGGTCACCACCAACAGCACCTTCTTCAACACCGACACCCCGCAGACCATCATCGAGGTGCTCGACTACCTCAACGACGACCTCAAGGTCGACGAGATGATGATCTCCCCGGCCTTCGCCTACGAGAAGGCCCCCGACCAGGAGCACTTCCTCGGCGTCGAGCAGACCAGGGAGCTCTTCAAGAAGACCTTCGCCGGCGGCAACCGGCGCCGGTGGCGCCTCAACCACAGCCCGCTCTTCCTGGACTTCCTGGAGGGCAAGGTCGACTTCGAGTGCACCGCCTGGGGCATCCCCAACTACTCGCTGTTCGGCTGGCAGCGCCCCTGCTACCTGATGTCCGACGGCTACGTGCCGACCTACCGCGAACTGATCGAGAAGACCGACTGGTCGAAGTACGGCCGCGGCCGCGACCCGCGCTGCGAGAACTGCATGGCGCACTGCGGGTACGAGCCGACCGCGGTGCTCGCCACCATGGGGTCGCTCACCGAGTCGCTGCGCGCCGTCCGGGAGACCATCGGCGCCAACCGCCAGCACTGACCCGCCGCCCGGCACGGGCTCCCCGTGCCGGGCACCCGTCCCTTCCCGGCGGCCCGGGCGCGCGGTGCTCGGCAGGCGGGCCGGCCGTTCCCACGGCAGGCTGGACACCCCGCTCACCGGTCGGACGAGCCCGAGCCGGCCGGCCCCGAGCCGGGAACTCCGCGTCGTACCAGCCTTGAGCCGTACCAGCCCTGAGCCGAACGAGTCCTGAGGTGAATCCATGTCACTCCTGCCCGCGATCAAGGGACCAGCGGACCTCAGACAGCTTCCCACGTCGGACCTGCCCCTCCTGGCCGAGGAGATCCGGGACTTCCTGATCGACGCCGTCACCCGGACGGGCGGCCACCTCGGCCCCAATCTCGGCGTCGTCGAACTCACCATCGCCCTGCACCGGGTCTTCGACTCCCCGTACGACCGGATCGTCTGGGACACCGGGCACCAGAGCTACGTGCACAAGCTGCTCACCGGCCGGCAGGACTTCAGCCGGCTGCGGGCGAAGGGCGGCCTCTCCGGGTACCCGTCGCGGGCCGAGTCCGAGCACGACCTGGTGGAGAACTCGCACGCCTCCACCGCGCTCGCCTACGCCGACGGCCTCGCCAAGGCCACCCAGCTGCTCGGCCAGCACGACCGGCACACCGTCGCCGTGATCGGCGACGGCGCCCTCACCGGCGGCCTCGCCTGGGAGGCCCTCAACAACATCGCCGAGGCGCAGGACCGGCCGCTGGTCATCGTCGTCAACGACAACGAGCGCTCCTACGCCCGGACCGTCGGCGGCCTGGCCCACCACCTCTCCACCCTGCGCACCACCCAGGGCTACGAACGGTTCCTGGCGCTCGGCAAGGGCGCCCTGCAGCGCACGCCGCTGGTCGGACAGCCGATCTTCGACGCGCTGCACGGCGCCAAGAAGGGGTTCAAGGACGCCTTCGCGCCGCAGGGCATGTTCGAGGACCTCGGCCTGAAGTACCTCGGCCCGATCGACGGGCACGACATCGCCGCCGTCGAGCAGGCGCTGCGCCAGGCCCGCGGCTTCGGCGGCCCGGTCATCGTGCACTGCCTGACCGTCAAGGGCCGCGGCTACCGGCCCGCCGAGCAGGACGAGGCCGACCGGTTCCACGCGGTCGGCCCGATCGACCCGTACACCTGCCTGCCGATCTCGCCGAGCGGCGGCACCTCCTGGACGTCGGTCTTCGGCAGCGAGATGCTCGCCATCGGCACCGAACGCCCGGACGTGGTCGCGATCACCGCGGCGATGCTCCAGCCGGTGGGCCTGGCCAAGTTCGCCGAGGCCTTCCCCGAACGGACCTTCGACGTCGGGATCGCCGAGCAGCACGCCGTCACCAGCGCCGCCGGCCTCGCCACCGGCGGCCTGCACCCGGTCGTCGCGGTCTACGCGACCTTCCTCAACCGGGCCTTCGACCAGGTGCTGATGGACGTCGCGCTGCACAGGCTCGGCGTCACCTTCGTACTGGACCGCGCGGGCGTCACCGGCACCGACGGCGCCTCGCACAACGGCATGTGGGACATGTCCGTCCTGCAGGTCGTCCCCGGCCTGCGCCTGGCCGCCCCGCGCGACGCCGACCAGCTCCGGGCCCTGCTGCGGGAGGCCGTCGAGGTCACCGACGCCCCGACGGTCGTGCGCTTCCCCAAGGCCGACATCGGGCCGGCCGTCACGGCGCAGGAGCGGATCGGCGGCGTCGACGTGCTGCAGCGCACCGGCCCCGCCCCCGAGATCCTGCTGGTCGCCGTCGGCACCACCGCGCCCGCCTGCCTGGACGCCGCGGCGCTGCTGCTGGCCGAGGGCTTCACCACCACCGTCGTCGACCCGCGCTGGGTCAAACCGGTGGACCGGGCGCTGGTCGAACTCGCGGCCGCCCACCGCCTGGTGGTCACCGTCGAGGACAACGGCCGGGCCGGGGGCGTCGGCGCGGCCGTCGCCCAGGCCCTGCGGGACGCCGAGGTCGACACGCCGCTGCGCGTGCTCGGCATTCCCCAGGAGTTCCTCGCGCACGCCTCGCGCGGCGAGATCCTGGAGGAGATCGGCCTCACCGGCACCGGCGTGGCCGCCCAGACCGCCGCCGTCGCCAAGCGGCTGCTACCGACCCGAGGAGCGAACCAGCGCCATGCCGGCTGATCCCCGCACCGAACCGGCCCCCGACCGCCCGGCCGCCGGGCCGGCCTTCGACCTCGCCGCGCTGCTCGCCGAACGCGGCGCCGAGCGCTACGAGCTGCACAGCAGGTACCTCAACCCGCAGCTGCCGCGGATGCTGCGGACCATCGGCTTCGACAAGTACTACGAGCGCGCCGAAGGGCCGTACTTCTACGACGCCGAGGGCAACGAGTACCTCGACATGCTGGCCGGCTTCGGCATCTTCGCGCTGGGCCGGCACCACCCCGTGGTGCGGGCCGCCGTCCAGCAGGTGATGGACCTCTCACTGCCCGACCTCACCCGCTTCGACTGCGCCCCGCTGCCCGGCCTGCTCGCCGAGGAACTGCTCTCGTACACCCCCGGACTGGACCGGGTGTTCTTCGGCAACAGCGGCACCGAGGCGGTCGAGACGGCGCTGAAGTTCGCCCGGTACGCCACCGGCCGCCGCCGCGTCCTCTACTGCGACCACGCCTTCCACGGGCTGACCGCCGGCTCGCTCTCCGTCAACGGCGAGAGCGGGTTCCGCAAGGGCTTCGACCCGCTGCTGCCGGACACCGCGATCCCGCTCGGCGACCTGGGCGCCCTCGCCCGCGAGCTCAGGAAGGGCGACGTGGCCGCCCTGATCGTCGAACCGATCCAGGGCAAGGGCGTGCTCGCCCCGCCGCCCGGCTGGCTGCGCGCCGCCCAGGACCTGCTGCATGCCGACAAGGCCCTGCTGATCTGCGACGAGGTGCAGACCGGGATCGGCCGGACCGGCGAGTTCTTCGCCTACCAGCACGAGGACGGCGTGCTGCCGGACCTGGTCTGCGCGGCCAAGGCGCTCTCCGGCGGGTACGTGCCGGTCGGTGCCACCCTCGGCAAGGGCTGGATCTTCGAGAAGGTGTACTCCTCGATGGACCGGGTCCTGGTGCACTCGGCGAGCTTCGGCTCCAACGCCCAGGCGATGGCCGCGGGCCTCGCCACCCTGCACGTGATGCGGGACGAGAAGGTGGTCGAGAACGCCCGGCGTACGGGCGACCTGCTGCGCGAGCGGCTGGCCGCGCTGACCGACCGGTACGAGCTGCTCGCCGAGGTCCGGGGCCGGGGGCTGATGATCGGGATCGAGTTCGGCCGGCCGAAGTCGCTCAAGCTGCGCACCGGGTGGACGGCCCTGCAGGCCGCCCGCAAGGGCCTGTTCGCGCAGATGGTGGTCGTCCCGCTGCTCCAGCGGCACCGGATCCTCACCCAGGTGTCCGGCGACCACCTGGAGGTCATCAAGCTGATCCCGCCGCTCACCGTCACCGAGCGGGACGTCGACCGCTTCGTCGACGCCTTCACCGACGTGATGGACGACGCGCACCGGGGCAGCGGCCTGATGTGGGACTTCGGGCGGACGCTGGTCAAGCAGGCGGTCGGCAGCAGGTGAGCCGGGCGCGCCGCCCCGCACCCCGGCCCGTCCGGGCGGCGCGGGGCGGCGCGCCGGGGCAGGCGGTCAGAGTTCGGTCTGCCGGCGGTGCAGCACGACCAGCAGGTCCACCAGCGCGACCACGGTCAGGACGGCGCAGGCGACGGCGAACCCGATCAGGGTGCCGCGGGACGGCGCGCCGTCCGGTGCGGCCCGGGCGGCGAGGACCGCGAAGCCGGCGGTGCAGAGCGCGAAGAACGGCGTGAAGGTCAGGGACAGCAGCAAACGGAGTTTGAGGTCGCTGCGGGCGGTCGCGGGCTCGCTGCCGCTGCGCCAGCGCCGGGGGGCCGTCGCACGCACGGTCCTCACCTCCTCGCGGCGGGCACCGCCCCGGCCGTCCGGCCCGGGCGGGTCTACGATTCCAGCGTACGTCCGACCGGAAGGGGGAACCGCGATGACGGAGGAGAACACCCGGGACTTTCCCGGGCTGTCCGTCGAGGCCGCCGAGGAGCTGGCCCGTGAACGCGGCTGGGCCGGCGTCCGGCTGCTGGAGCCCGGCGCGATGATCACCATGGAGTACCGCGAGGGACGGCTGAACCTGGTGGTCCGGGACGGGGTGGTGGAACGCGGCTGGGAGGGCTGACCGCCGCCCGCCCCCGCTGCACGGGCCGCCGCAGGTAGTCCGGTGCCGCGGTCACGGGCCGGTGCGCGCTCAGGGGCCGGCGTGCGGGCGGTCGGGCCGCCGGGCCCGGCGGTGGGCCGCGATCCGGACCGCCGCGGAGGCCAGCAGCGGCTCGGCCAGCGGCAGGGCCAGCAGGACCAGCAGACCGGCCGCCCACCCCGCGAGGACGTCGCTCACCCAGTGCGTGCCGAGGTACACCGTGGTGAGCCCGATCGAGCAGGCGGTGGCGCCGGCCAGCACCGCTCCGGTCCGCCGCCAGCGGGCCGCCAGGTAGGCCAGCACACCCCAGGTGACCACGGCGTTAGCGGTGTGGCCGGAGGGGAAGATGGTGCCACCGGAGAAGAGCTCGGCCGAGCCCACGTAGTGGGCGTAGTGCGGGCCCAGCCGGCCGGTGACGATCTTCACGGTGCCGACCGTGACGTTGAGCAGCAGCAGGGCCGTGCCCATCACCAGCAGCGGGCGCGCGTTGTGGGTCCGGCAGGCGCGCCAGACCAGCCAGCCGCCGGCGGCGATCGCGGACGGACCGCGCTGGCCCGCCACCACCCAGGTGCTCAGCAGCGGCTCCAGTTCGGGCCACCGGTGGTAGGGCCGCGCCAGTCTGGCCCACCAGTCGAGGTCCACCAGGGCGGTGTCCAGGAGCACGCCGGCGATGACGATCAGATACGCCAGTGCGGTCAGGCCGAGCAGGGTGGCCTGCGTCCGGTTCAGCGGGGGCCAGGCGGAGTAGGCCGTGACCTGCTCGGCCGGCGGCCGGCTCGGGGCCGATGAGGATTCGGTCTGGGCTTGCACGGAATGGAGATTACCCGTGCCAAGAATTCATGAGTCATTTTTCCCGAGGAAAAGGCCGCAGGTCACAGTGTGTGCTAAGCAGGCTTCTCGTCAGGTGTTCATGTCGCCGGGGCGGCCTCCGCAGCGAAAGTGGAGATTTTCTCCGATCACTCCTGCGGGTTATTTTGATTCGAATTGATGACCGATGTTCGAGATTGAATTCCGATGGTCGTCCCCGTCGTTCCCGCCCGTCCGGCAGCCCTACGACTCCGCCGCGCGGAGCCCCGCCAGGATCGCCGAGGTGGCCGGGTCGGCCGGCAGGAAGGCCTCCAGTTTCAGCTCGGCCAGGGTCACGTCCGCGGCGGTGGCGAAGGTGGTGACGGTGGTGATCAGCCGCAGCAGGCCGTGCCGCGAGTGCAGCTCCAGCGGGACGGCGAAGCCCAGCGGGGCCGCGGCCGGGGCCCGGGCCGGCAGGTAGGTGCGGAGTTCGGCGTGCAGGGCGTCCAGGCGCTGGTCCGGGTGGCGCTCCGCCTCGCGGCGCAGGCCGTTCAGCACGTGCTGGGCCCACTCGGCGAAGTTCCCGATCCGCGGTGCCAGACCCCGCGGATGCAGCGCCACCCGGTAGACGTTGGTCGCCGGGCCCAGCAGATCGGCCGGTACGCCCTCCGTGAGGAGCCCGAACGCCGCGTTGCCGGCGACCAGTTCGCCGTACCGGTCGACCACCACCGCGGGATAGGGCAGATGGCCGGTCAGGATGTGCTCCAACGCGTCCAGTACCGGGGCGAGTTCGGGGCTGCCCAGGGCGCCGCTCGGATAGGCGGGGGCGAACCCGGCGGACAGCAGCAGGTCGTTGCGTTCGCGCAGCGGCAGCTCCAGCGACTCGGCCAGCCGCACCACCAGTTCACGTCCCGGCGTCGAGCGCCCGGTCTCGATGAAGCTGAGGTGCCGCTGGGTGGTGCCGGCCCGGTCGGCGAGTTCGAGCTGGCTGAGGCGGCGTCGGGTGCGCCGCTCGCGCAGTGCCTGAGGGAAGTCCACGCCCCAGTTCTACTGCCGGGGTCGAGGGAATCGCCATTCCCCGCAGGGAATTGCCCGGCCCACCGGCCCGGCGCAGGCTGGCACCCATGACGGACGAGATGCGTGTGGGTGTGGTGCTGCCGACCGGTGCGGCGCAGTGGGACGGATCCGGCGGGCCGCGCGGACTGCTCGGACTCGGGGCGCGGGCCGAGGCGTTGGGCTTCGACTCGCTCTGGGTCGGGGACACCCTGCTCAAGCCCATGATCGAGCCGGTCACCCTGCTCGGCGCCCTGGCCGCCCGTACCGAGCGGGTCACCCTCGGTACGGCCGCCCTGCTGCCCGCCTTCCGCCGGCCGGTGCAGACGGCCCAGGCGCTCGCCTCGGTGGACCTGTTGTCGGGCGGCCGGCTGGTGGTGACGGTGGGCGCCGGATTCCCGGGCCGGTCCGAGCGCGAGTACGCCGCCTCCGAGGTGCCCTGGGAGCGCCGGTTCGGCCGGCTGGACGAAACCGTGGCGCTCTGGCGCCAGTTGTGGAACTCCACCGGTCCCTCCGCGTTCCACGGCAAGGTGCTGCACTTCGACGACCTGCCCGGCGGGCTCGCCCCGCACCGGGCCGGCGGCCCGCCGGTCTGGCTGGGCGGCGCCACCCCCGCGGCGCTGGCCAGGACCGGCCGGCGGTACGACGGCTGGCTGCCCTACCCGCCGGACCACCGGGCCTACGGGCCGGGCCTGGCCGAGGTCCGGCGCGCGGCCGCCGAAGCCGGGCGGGACGAGGGCGCCGTCGCCCCCGCCCTCTACACCACCGTGCTGATCGCGCCCGACCCGGCGGCCGGCCGGAAGGCACTGGACGCCTACACCCGCACCACCTACGGGGTGCCGCTGGAGGTGGCCGAGACGATCCAGTGCCTGATCGCCGGACCGGTCGAGCACATCGCCCGGGAGCTGGGGCGGTACGCGGAGCAGGGCGCGCGGCACCTGGTGTGCCGGATCGGCGCGCTCGACGCCGCGGCCCAGACGGAGCAGCTGGAGGGGCTCGCCGCACTGCTGCCCGCCCTGCGGGAGCCTCGCGACCGAGCCGGTTCCGCGGAGACCGGCCGGGCCCGGTGACGGCTCGGGCGGAGCCCCCGGGGCCGCGGCATGACCATGGTGCGCACGGGAGCATGCTCATGCCTATATAGAGGAGAGCCCGGGCCGGTCGCGCACGGGCGGGCCCGGCGGACGGAAGGCGCCCCCGGCCGGCCGAGGGCGCCCGTCCGCCGGGGCGGCTCAGTCGAGCGGCCCGCCGGCGACGTAGACGACCTGGCCGGACACGAAGCCCGCGCCCTCGCCGGCCAGGAACGAGATGGTGTTGGCGATGTCCTCGGGGACGCCGACCCGGTTGACCGGGATCTGGGTGGCGGCCGCCGCCTTGAAGGCCTCGAACTCCATGCCGACCCGGGCGGCGGTGGCCGCCGTCATCTCGGTGGCGATGAAGCCGGGCGCGACGGCGTTGGCGGTGATGCCGAACTTGCCCAGCTCGATCGCCAGGGTCTTGGTGAAGCCCTGCAGGCCGGCCTTGGCGGCGGAGTAGTTGGCCTGGCCGCGGTTGCCCTGGGCGGAGGAGGAGGACAGGTTGACGATCCGCCCGAAGCCGGCGTCGACCATGTGCTTCTGCACCGCGCGGGTCATCAGGAAGGCGCCCTTGAGGTGCACGTTCATCACGGTGTCCCAGTCGGACTCGGACATCTTGAACAGCAGGTTGTCGCGCAGCACGCCGGCGTTGTTGACCAGGACGACCGGGGCGCCGAGCTCGGCCGCGATCCGGTCGACGGCGGCCCGGACCTGCTCGGCGTCGGAGACGTCGGCCCCGACGGCCAGGGCCCGGCCGCCGGCGGCGACGATCTTGTCCACGGTGTCCTTGCCGGCGGCCTCCTCGAGGTCGACCACGGCGACGGCGTAGCCGTCGGCGGCCAGCCGCAGTGCGGTGGCGGCGCCGATTCCGCGGGCTGCTCCGGTGACGACCGCGACCCGGGGGGCGGTGCTCTGCTCGGTCATGCTCGGTCTCGTCTCTCTCGTGGGGTTACGGGCCGGGCTGCGCGAAAAAAATCGTGAAGGCCGGCCGGAGGGTGGCGTTGAGAGCGCTTCGCCGACACCTTACCGACGAGTAGTCTGGTGAACCAGAGGACAGAGCCGCAGGTGACCGAGGGTAAGGACCGGTCGGTCGGCTTTCTGCTGCGAGCGGGTGAACGACACCCCGGCCGGGCGTGTAAATATGCCAAGTTCGCCGAAGTTGCGTCTACTATCGGCCCCCGTCTGCCAGCAGGGCCTTGGCGTTTGTATAGTGTGCGCCAGCAGCCACCGGCTGCACGGCTGGCGCGCCCTCCCTCATAGCGGGACGCCCACACGCCGTTACTGCCCCACCCGGGTGTCCCACACACACCGGGTGTGACATCGGGACGGATACATGGTGCTGGGGGAGATCCCGACGACCCGCGTGTCCGCGCGACTGCAGCAGTCGCCCGGACACCTCATCCGCGTTGCACAGCAGGTCCACACCCGTTTGTGGTCCGAGCACGTCGGGGCCGACCTCACGGCTCCGCAGTTCGCCGTACTGCTGGTTCTCGCCCTCGAACCGGGCGCCGACCAGCGCACGGTGGGGGAGCGGGCCTCGCTCGACAAGGCCACGATGGCCGAAATGGTCGCCCGACTGGTGCGGCGCGGCCTGGTGCTGCGGCGCCGCGACCCCGCGGACGGCCGGCGCAAACTGCTGGCGCTCTCTCAGAACGGCGCGCAGGCGGTCCGCGAGGCCACCGGCGGCGTGGTTCGTGTGCAGCGCACGCTGTTCGAGCCGCTCAGCCCTGAGGAGCAGCTGGAGATCGTCCGGGTGATGGCGAGGATAGCCAGGCTGGAGCCGGCCGCGGTGGCCGTTCTGACCGATGCCCGCCCGATGCTCGACGCCCAGCGTGCGATCGGCTACCTGATCCGCGTCGGGCAGCAGGTGCACACCAAGCTCTGGTCGGAGCACGTCGGTTCGGAGCTGACGGCGCCGCAGTACGCGGTGCTGGACGCGCTGGAGCTGGAGCCGGGCGCCGACCAGCGCACGGTCGGCGAGCTGGCCTCGCTGGACAAGGCGACGATGGCCGAGATGGTCAGCCGGCTGGTCCGCCGGGGCCTGGTGCTCCGCCGCCGGGACCCCTCGGACGGTCGCCGCAACCTGCTCTCGCTGTCCTCGGCGGGCCAGGATCTGCTGCACCGCTCGGCGGCGGGCGTGCGCGAGGTGCAGCGACTGCTGCTCTCGCCGCTGGAGGAGCACGAGCACGAGGACGCCCTCGCGCTGCTCGCCAAGGCGGCTCGTCTGTAGACCAGCCAAAACGATTCGCCTGAATTCTGCGGGCCGTCACCCCGATCCCGGGGTGACGGCCTTCGGCATTGACGCGCCGTCAGCATTCGATCGTGCCCGTCCGGGCCCGTCCTGGCCGGGCCCGGACCGGCTCGTCCCGGCCGACCCCGGCGCGGACGGTCAGTTCCAGTCGAAGCCCTGCGGGTCCGGGCCGAGGCGCACGCCGGTCTCGACGCCCTCGATCGCCGCGAAGTCCTCGGCGTCCAGCTCGAAGCCGGTGACGTCCAGGTTCTCCTTGATCCGCGAAGGGGTGACCGACTTCGGGATCGCGATCACGCCGCTCTGCAGGTGCCAGCGCAGCACCACCTGGGCGACGGTCCGGCCGTGCTTCTCGGCGATCTTCACGAGCGCGGGCTCGGACAGCAGGCTCTTGCCCTGGCCCAGCGGGCTCCACGCCTCGGTGGCGATGCCGTGCTGGGCGTGGAAGGCGCGCAGCTGGCGCTGCGGGAAGTGCGGGTGCAGCTCGACCTGGTTGAGCACCGGCACCACGGAGGACTCCTCCAGCAGGCGGGTCAGCTGCTCGGGGCCGAAGTTCGAGACGCCCACCGACTTCACCCGGCCGTCCGCGAGCAGCTGCTCGAAGGCCTTCCACACGTTGAGGTAGCTGCCGTGCATGGGCCGCGGCCAGTGGATCAGGTACAGGTCGACGTAGTCCAGGCCCAGCTTGTCGAGCGAGCTGTCGAAGGCCCTGAGCACCGCGTCGCGGCCCTGCTCGCCCGTCCAGTCGGCGGTGCCCGAGTTCCACAGCTTGGTGGTGATGTAGAGGTCCTCGCGGCGGATGCCGCCGGCGACCGCCTCCGCGACCGCCTGGCCGGTGCCGACCTCGTTCTCGTAGATCGCGGCGGTGTCGACGGAACGGTAGCCCGCCTCGATCGCCGTGCGGACCGCGGCCGTCGCCTCGGCGTCAGGGACCTGCCAGACGCCGAAGCCGAGCTGCGGGATGTGCGCCCCGTTGTTGAGCGAGACGGTGGGGATGGTGCTCACGGGAAGGGGTGCCCTCCTGGTCGTCCGATGGTTCCGGATCTTGCCAACCAGACCGGCGCCGTCGATGTTCCCGGCCCGGAGGGGAAAGTCGGCGGCCGCCGGACGGCCGGAAAACCTGTTGCGTACGTCACACCGCTACGGGCAGGCTCGATTCCCATGACGTCGTGAACCCAGCCCGCCGTGACGCCTCCGGCCCCCGCCCCCACGTGCCGCCCGCCGGCGTACCCCCGCCCGAGCCGCCCTCCGTACCCCTGTGCCCGCGTGCCCCGGCAGCCGCGTACCCACGTGCCCGCCGGTACCCCCGGCCGCGTCCCGTGACCCGGGCCGCGCGCCACCCCTCCCGTGCCCGTACACCCCGCAACGGAGCGTCATGCCGCTCAAACCCCTGCCGCTGCCCGATCCCGGCAGTCCCGATCTCTCCTCGCCGCTCGCCTTCCTGCGCTGGCTCCAGCGCAGCCAACGGCGCGGCCAGGTGCTCTCCACCTGCTGGGCGCTGCTGGAGATGGGCTGCCGGGCGGCCCTGCCGCTGCCGCTCGGCCAGGGCGTCCAGGCCGCCGTCGACGGCGACGCCGCCGGAATCTGGCGGGCCGGGGCCTTCGCCCTGGCGCTGTCGGCCGTCGCCGCCGGCGGCACCGTGCTGCTGCACCGCCAGGCCGTCTGGAACTGGATCACCGCCGCCACCCAGGTCCGCCAGCTGGTCGCCCGGCAGGCCTCCCGGCTCGGCGCCGGCCTCTCCCGCCGGATCGCCACCGGCGAGATCGTCGCGGTGGGCAGCGGCGACGTCGAGAAGATCGGCTGGTACGTCGAGCTGGTCGCCCGGGTCCGGGCCGCCGTCCTGGTCTGGCTCGGCGTGAGCGCCGTCGTGCTCACCGTCCAGCCGCTGCTCGGCCTGGTGGTCCTGCTCGGCGTGCCGGTGCTGGCCGCTTCGGTGTGGCCGCTGCTCGGGCCCTTCGAGAAGCGGTACGCCGAGCAGCGCGCGCTCGGCGGCAAGGCCACCGAGCTGGCCGCGGACACCGTCGCCGGGCTGCGCGTGCTGCGCGGCATCGGCGGCGAGGAGCTCTTCCTGGCCCGGTACCGCGCCGCCTCGCAGAAGGTCCGGGCGGCCGCGGTCCGGGCCACCCGGCTCTCCTCGCTGATGCAGGCCCAGCAGGTTCTGCTGCCCGGGCTCTTCGTGGTCGGCGTCACCTGGTACGGCGCGCACCTGGCGGCCACCGGGCGGATCGGCATCGGCACCCTGGTCTCGGTGTACGGCGCGACGGCCTTCCTGGCCGCGCCGCTGCGCATCCTCGGCGAGGCCGCGCACGCCTGGAGCGTGGCCCGGGTCTCCGCCGGGCGGGCCACCCGGGTGCTCGCGCTGACCCGGACGAGCGGCACCCCGGACGCCGCGCTGGCCCGCCCCGAGCGCGCCGACCTGCACGATCCGCTCACCGGGCTGACCGCCCGCGCGGGCGAGCTGACCGCCGTGGTCTGCGGCGACCCGGACTTCGCCGGGGAGCTCGCCGAGCGCCTCGGCGGCCACGTCCCGCCGGCCGAGGGGGACGCGCCGGCGCCCGAGCAGCACGCCGTGCGGCTCGGCGGGACCTCGCTGGACGCCGTGCCACTGGCCGAGGCCCGTGCCGCGGTACTGGTCCACGACAAGGAGCCGGTGCTGCTCTCCGGCACGCTGGCCGAGTTGCTGGACGTGCCCGCCTCGGGCCGGATCGAGCCCGCCGAGGCACTGGCCGCCGCCCGCGCCGAGGACGTGCTGGACGCGCTGGTGGACGGCTCGCCCGACTGCGGGGGAGACCCGATGCGGGCGGTGATCACCGAGCGCGGACGCTCGCTCTCCGGCGGCCAGCGCCAGCGTCTGGCCCTGGCCCGCTCGCTGTTCGCCGACCCGCCGGTGCTCGTCCTGGACGAGCCGACCAGCGCAGTCGACGCCCACACCGAGTCGCGGATCGCGGCCGGCCTGCGCCGCAGCCGCGCCGGGCGGACGACCGTCGTGCTGGCCACCAGCCCGCTGCTGCTCGACCAGGCCGACCGGGTGCTGCTCGTCCACCAGGGCCGGGTCACCGCCGCCGGCACCCACCGGGAACTGCTGCACCGCGAACCGCTCTACCGGGCCGTGGTCACCCGCGAGGAGGACCCGGCGCCGGTGGCGGCGGTACCCGCGAGCGTGCGGGAGGCGGTGTGAGCGCCGCCACGGCCGGCCGCGTCCCCACGAGGACCGTCCGAACTGCGCGCACCCGCACCGAGAGCACCTGTACCGAGAGCACCCGCACCGAGCCCGCCCGCACCGAGCCCGCCCGCGTCCGGACCGTCCGTGCCCCCGCCCCCCGGCTGGGGTCCGGCCGGGGCCGCGGCGGGTCCGCCCGCCCTCGCCCGAGGAGTACCGAATGAAGCCCCCCGCCCGGTCGGAGAGCGGTCCGGCGACGATGCTGCCGGTCGGCTCCCCGGCGGCCGTCCGCAGCTACGTCCGGCTGCTCGCCCGGCGCCACCGCGGCAACTTCGGCGCGGTCGTCGCGCTGCACGGCGTCGCCACGGTGGCCGGGCTGGTCGGGCCGTGGGCGCTCGGCCGGCTGGTCGAGTCGCTCGCCACCGGCAGCGCCGAGGGCGCCATCGCCGCGGCCGTCGGCTGGTACCTGCTGGCGCTGCTGGTCCAGTCCGCCTTCACCTGGTGGTCCCGGCTGCGCGGCGGGGTGCTCGGCGAGGAGGTGCTCGCCGACCTCCGGGAGGACTTCCTGGTCCGCTCGGTCGCCCTGCCGCCCGGTGTCCTGGAGCGGGCCGGCACCGGTGACCTCGTCTCCCGCGGCACCACCGACATCGACCGGCTCTCCAAGTCGGTCCGCGAGGCGGTGCCCGAGCTGGCCGTCGCCGTGGTCTCGCTGGTGCTGGTGCTCGGCGCCCTGGTGGTCACCTCGCCGCTGCTGGCGCTCACCGCGGTGATCGGCCTGCCGCTGCTGCTGGCCAGCTCCCGCTGGTACTTCCGGCGCGCCCCGCAGTCCTACCGTTCCGAGTCGGCCGGGTACGCGGCCGTCAACACGGTGCTCGCCGAGACGGTCGACGCGGGCCGCACGGTCGAGACGCTGCGACTGGGCGGGGACCGGATCCGCCTCACCGACCGCAAGCTCGGCGAGTGGCTGGCCTGGGAGCGCTACACGCTCTGGCTCCGGTCGGTCTGGTTCCCCACCATCGACGCCGTCTACACGCTTGCGGTGCTGGGCACCCTGGTGCTCGGCGGGCTCTTCACCCTCCGGGGCTGGATCAGCGTGGGCCAGCTGACCACCGGCGTGCTCTACGCCCAGGCGCTGACCGGCCCGGTCGACCTGATCCTGCGCTGGTACGACGAGCTCCAGATCGGCCAGGCCTCGCTGGCCAGGCTGGTCGGGGTCCGGGAGGTGGAGGACCCGGAGACGGACGACTCCGTCCACCCGGACGGTCGCCGGGTGGAGGCCACCGAGGTGCGGTTCGGCTACCGCGAGGGCGCCGACGTGCTGCACGGCATCAGTCTGGACGTGGCGCCGGGCAGCCGGGTGGCGCTGGTCGGCCCGTCCGGGGCCGGGAAGTCCACCCTGGGCCGGCTGCTGGCCGGGATCTACGCCCCGGGCCGGGGGAGCGTCACCCTCGGCGGCGCCGCGCTCGCGCGGATGCCCGCCGAGCGGGTCCGGGCCCGGGTGGCACTGGTCAACCAGGAGCACCACGTCTTCGTCGGCACCCTGCGGGACAACCTGCGGCTGGCCGCGCCGGAGGCCGACGACACCGAGCTGCGGGCCGCGTTGGACGCGGTGGACGCCGGCGAGTGGGTGGACGCCCTGGAGGAGGGCCTGGACACCGAGGTCGGGTCCGGCGGTGCGGCCCTGACCCCGCCGCAGGCCCAGCAGCTGGCGCTGGCCCGGCTGGTCCTGGCGGACCCGCACACCCTGGTGCTGGACGAGGCGACCTCGCTGCTCGATCCCCGGGCCGCCCGGCACCTGGAGCGCTCGCTCTCCCGGGTGCTGGAGGGCCGGACGGTGATCGCCATCGCCCACCGCCTGCACACCGCGCACGACGCGGACGTGATCGCGGTGGTCGAGGGCGGCCGGATCAGCGAGTACGGCAGCCACCCGGAGCTGGTCGCGGCCGGCGGCCCGTACGCGGCCCTCTGGCGTTCCTGGCGGGACGAGCGCTAGTCCTACCGCGCCCGCGCCGGCCCGCCACCTCGGGCGCGGCCCGGCGCGGGCGCCGTCCTGCCCGTCCGCCGTCCTGCCCGTCCGCCGTGCTGCCGGGCCACCGCCTTGCCCCCGCCCCTGTCCGGCCCGGCCGGAGCCACACCGGCCCTCCCGGTCGTCGGTCCGCCCGTCCCGTCGTTGGTCCGCCCGGGCCCGTCCGCTGGGCCGTTCGGGTGGGGCGGCGGGACCGGGCGGGTCAGTCCCGGCCGGGCGAACGGACGAACCGGCGGCCCGGCACCCAGACTGCCGGGGTGACCAAAGTTTCGGACGGTTCGTCGTCGGCAGGCCCCGGGAAGCGCGAGATCGCCGGTGTCCCCGCCCGCTACCTGGCGATCGGGGCGATCGTCGTCCTGGCGGTGTGGTTCCTCTTCGCCAACCTCGACAAGGTGAAGATCCAGTTCTGGGTGTTCACGGTCACCGCGCCGCTCTGGGTCGCGCTGCTGGCCACCCTGCTGGCCGGGGCCGCGCTCGGCTGGCTGCTCAGGGGCCGGCAGGCCAAGTGACGGACCTCCTCGACCCCTGAGGAGGGATCACCCAGGTGAGCACCGCTGTCTTCACCCCGCTGATCGAGCTGAGCGGGGTCAACAAGCACTTCGGCGACCTGCACGTGCTGCAGGACATCGACCTGACGGTGGGCCGGGGCGAGGTGGTGGTGGTGATCGGCCCGTCCGGTTCGGGCAAGTCCACCCTCTGCCGGACCATCAACCGGCTGGAGCCGATCGAGAGCGGCAGCATCCGGATCGACGGCGAGCCGCTGCCCGCCGAGGGCAAGGGCCTGGCGAAGCTGCGGGCCGAGGTCGGGATGGTCTTCCAGTCCTTCAACCTGTTCGCGCACCGGACGGTGCTGCAGAACGTCTCGTTGGCGCAGGTGAAGGTCCGGGGCCGGGGCCGGGCCGAGGCGGACGCGAAGTCCCGGGCGTTGCTGGACCGCGTCGGGCTGGCCTCGCAGGAGGACAAGTACCCGGCGCAGCTCTCCGGCGGCCAGCAGCAGCGCGTCGCGATCGCCCGGGCGCTGGCGATGGACCCCAAGGCGCTGCTCTTCGACGAGCCCACCTCGGCGCTCGACCCCGAGATGATCAACGAGGTGCTGGACGTGATGCGTCTGCTGGCCCAGGAGGGCATGACCATGGTGGTGGTCACCCACGAGATGGGCTTCGCCCGGGCCTCCGCCAACCGGGTGGTGTTCATGGCCGACGGCCGGATCGTCGAGGACCGCAGCCCCGAGGACTTCTTCGACGCCCCCGAGAGCGCGCGGGCCCGGGACTTCCTCTCCAAGATCCTCAAGCACTGAGGGGCGCCATGACGACCGTCCGACGCGCCCTCGGCGCCCTCGCCGTGCTGGTGCTGCTCGCCGCCTGCGGCAAGCCCGGCACCCCGCCGCCCAAGGGCCCGCAGCCCGGCGCGCTCCCCTCGTACCAGGTCCGCACCGGGGAGGCGATCAACGGCTCGCCCACCCTGGACGCCGCCCGCGGCCGCGGCCACCTGGTGGTCGGCGCCAAGGAGGACCAGCCCTACCTGGGCCAGAAGGACCCCGCCACCGGCGTCTACTCGGGCTTCGACATCGAGATCGCCAAGATGGTCGGCGCCTACCTCGGCTTCGGCCCGGACCGCATCCAGTTCCGGACCATCGCCTCCGCCAACCGGGAGACCGCCCTGCAGAACGGCCAGGTCGACTACTACGTGGGCACCTACACGATCAACGCCAACCGGAAGAAGCTGATCGGGTTCGCCGGGCCCTACTTCGTCGCGGGCCAGTCGCTGCTGGTCCGCCGCGGCGACGACAGCATCCACGGGCCGCAGGACCTCGCCGGCAAGAAGGTCTGCTCGGCGGCCGGCTCCACCCCGTTCCAGCGGATCGAGAAGGACTACCCGCAGGCGGACCTGGTCGCCTACGACACCTACTCGGCCTGCGTGGACAACCTGGTCACCGGGCAGGTCGACGCCGTCACCACGGACAACGCCATCCTCCAGGGCTACGCCGCGAAGGTGCCGGACGAGCTGAAGATCGCCGGGGAGCCCTTCTCCGCGGAGCCGTACGGGATCGGGACCCCGCGCGAGGACACGGTGCTGCGACTCGCCCTGGACGACGCGCTGGCCGTGCACGAGAAGAACGGCGACTGGAAGAGGGCCTACGACGCGACGCTCGGCCTGTCCGGGGTGCCCGCCCCAGCCCCGCCGCCGATCGACCGGTACTGAGGAGCGCGCGTATGAAAGTCCTGACCGACAACTGGTCGATCTACTGGCACGGCTTCGTCGGCACGCTGGAACTGACCGTGGTCGGTTCCGCGCTGGCCCTGCTGCTCGGCGCGCTGATCGCGAGCTTCCGGGTCTCGCCGATCCGGGCCCTGCGGGCCTTCGGCACCGGCTGGGTGACGATCCTGCGCAACACCCCGCTGACCCTGCTGTTCTTCATCGTGGTGCTCGGCCTGCCGCGCTTCGACATCGTGCTGCCGTTCTTCACCTTCTCGGTGCTGGCGCTCGGCTGCTACACCTCCGCGTTCATCTGCGAGGTGCTGCGCTCGGGCATCAACACGGTGCCGCTCGGGCAGGGCGAGGCGGCCCGCAGCCTCGGGATGACCTTCGGTCAGACGCTGGGCCTGGTGGTGCTCCCGCAGGCCTACCGCTCGGTGGTGGCGCCGATCGGCAGCGTGCTGATCGCGCTCGCCAAGAACTCGGCGATCGCCGGTTCGTTCAGCGTGGTCGAACTGCTCGGCACCTACCGGACCATCAACGAGCTGGGCTACGGAATCGTCTGGACCTTCGTCTGGATCGCCGTCGGATACCTGGTGATCACCCTGGCGATCAGTGCCGTGTTCAACGTCCTCGAACGACGGACGGCGGTGTCCCGGTGACCGCTCCCCCCTCCGTCCGCCCGGCCGTGCGCCCCTCCGCGCGGCGGTCCGCGCCCGCCTCCGCCCTGTACGACGTACCCGGCCCGAAGGCGGTGGCCCGGCACCGGCTGTACGGGGTGCTCGCGCTGCTGGCGATCGCCGCACTGCTCGGCTGGGTGGTCCACATGCTCTTCCACACCCAGCAGTTCACCTATCAGAAGTGGATGGCCTTCGAGTACCGGGGCGTCCAGGAGCTGCTGCTGCGGGGTCTCGGACGCACCCTGGAGGCCTTCGGCTGGACGGTGCTGTTCGCGCTGCCGTTCGGCGCGCTGTTCGCGGCCGGCCGGCTCTCCGACCACCGGCCGGTGCGCTGGGTGTCCACGCTGGTGGTGGAGTTCTTCCGGGCGATGCCGCTGCTGGTGATGATCTTCTTCATCTTCGTCGCGCTGAAGGTCCAGCCGCTCTGGGCCCTGGTCGCCGGTCTCACCCTCTACAACGGCTCCGTGCTGGCCGAGGTGTTCCGCGCCGGGGTGCTCGCGGTGCCCGCCGGACAGCGGGAGGCGGCGTACGCGCTGGGCATGCGCAAGACCCAGGTGATGGCGGCGGTCCTGGTGCCGCAGGCCAACCGGGCGATGCTGCCGGCCATCATCAGCCAGCTGGTGGTGGCCCTCAAGGACACCTCGCTCGGGTTCCTGATCACCTACGAGGAGTTCCTGCACGCGGGGAAGCTGATCGCCACCAACCTGGACTACGACCTGCCCTTCATCCCGGTGGTGATGGTGATCGCGCCGGTCTACATCGGCCTCTGCCTGGCCCTCTCCTGGCTGGCCCGCCGGGTGGAGCGCCGCAGCCGGCACAGCCCCCGGGCCAGGGGCGGCGCGCCGGTCGCCGAGGCCGGGGTGGTGCCCGGCCTGCCGCCGGGGGTGCCGCCGGAGGCGCAGCAGTAGGCCCGACGGGAGGCCGGGCCTCCCGCGCTACTCGTTGTGCAGCACCTCGGCGATGGTCAGCCGCGCCGCCGACCGGGCCGGCAGCAGCGCGCCGAGGATCGCGATCAGCACCCCGGCCAGGACGAGCAGGGCCAGGCCCGCCGGATGCCAGACGGCCTTCATCGCCTCCGGGAACAGCACCGACCCGACGTGGTCCACGATCAGGCGGTGCCCGGCGATCCCGAGCGGGACGCCGGCCAGCCCGGCGACCGCGCCCGGCGCCGCCACCGAGGTCACGGTCATCAGCACCACCTGGCGCGGCGTCATCCCGACCGCCTTCAGCATGCCCAGGTCCCGGCGGCGCTCCCGGGTGTTCAGCAGCACCGTGTGGAAGACGCCGAGCGCGGCCACGAGGGTCAGCAGCACGGTGAACACCGAGGCGAAGGCGACCACGGTGGTGGTCGCGGTGTTCCCGGTGTCCGCCGGCACCGGGTACAGGCCGGGTTCGGCCGCCCGGACGGCGTCCGCGAACGCCTGGACGTCGCCGCCCGGGGCCAGCTCCACCTGGTAGTTGACCGGCACGGCCGCCGGTGCGAGCGCGGCCAGGGTCGGCCAGGTCGACCACATCCGGTCGCCGCCGCCGCTGATCAGCTCGCCGACCACGGTCACGGCTGTCCGCCGGCCGTCCAGCTCCATGGTGGTCCGGTCGCCGACCGCGAGGCCGTGCTGCTTCAGGAACATCGGCGGGGCCACCACCTCGCCCGGCCCGGCGAGCCAACGCCCGGTCACCACCTGGGCGGCCATGCCCGGATCGTCGTCCCCGCGCTGGAAGAAGACGCTGTCGGGCTGGGTGTACCCGTCGAGCCGGACCTCCACGACCGCCTGCGAGGTCACCCTGGTCACGCCCGGCCGGGAGCGCACCAGCGACTCCAGCTCACGGTCGCCCAGCCGGGGGACGGTCTCCCCGAAGGCGGGCCGCCCGACCCAGACCACCACCTCGGGGCCGCCGGCGGCGGTCTGTGTCCCGCTGTAGGCCACCATGGTGCTGGTCAGCCCGGTCGTCAGGGTCACCGTGGTGACGCCCAGCAGGACGGCGGCCAGGGTCAGGGCGGTGCGCGCCGGGCGGGCGAAGGGCTGGCCCAGGCCCAGGCTGACCGGACGCGGCAGCCGGCTGCCGCCCAGCCGGCGCTGTACCGTCAGCCCCCGGCCGGCCCGCGGGGCGCTGCCCGCGCTGATCGCCTGCGCCGCGGAGAGCCGGTGCGCGCGCAGCGCGGGCACCAGGGCCGCCAGCAGGACCAGGGCCGGCATGCCGAGCAGGCAGACCACGGACACCCAGGGCGCGATCTCGACGACGGCGCTGCCCCGCCGCACTCCCTGGAAGGCGGCGTCCAGGACCGGCTCCGCCAGCAGGCCGCCGGCCAGCGTGCCCGATGCGGCGCCCGCCACGGCCGGCAGCGAGACCATCACCAGGTGGACCGCCACCACCTGGTTGGGGGTGAAGCCCAGCGCCTTGAGCACGCCGATGTGGCGGAACCCGGAGACCACCGCCCCGCCGACCACGTTGCCGACGATCAGGACGGAGACCGCCAGGCCGAGGGCCCCGAACAGGGTCATGAACGGCAGGTAGTCCCGGGCCGTCCCGGCGTAGTCCTCCTTGAGGGTCAGATGGGACTGCGCCGACACCAGCGCACCCGCCGGGAGCCCGGCGGTGACGGCGTCCAGGGCGGAGCGGACCTCCGGCGCGGTGCCGGCGGCGGTGAAGCGGTAGAGCATCTGGACGGCGTCCGGGTGAAGCGCGCCGATCTGCTCCGGCACCACCCAGGCGTCGGCCGAGCGGCTCATGCTGGTGGCGAGGCCCACGACGGTCAGCGGCGGGCTGCCGGGCGCGTCGATCCGCGTCCCCAGCAGGTCCCGCAGGACCAGACCGGTGTAGTCCTGGTTGAGCACCAGCTCACCGGGAGCGGCGGCCCAGCGCCCGGCCAGCAGCGCGGGCCGGTCCACCGCGGCGGTGGCCGGGTCCGCCCGGCCGACCACCTTGAGCGTCCCGGCCGGGAACCCGGGCCAGCCCTTGACGACCTTGACCGAGCCCTGGCCGAACGGGCCCTCGGCCGCCTGCACACCCGGTCGCCGGGCGGCCTCGGCCAGCCCGGTGGCCGACACCCCGGCCGGGTCGTAGGTGACCACCGCATGGGCGCCGCGCTGCCGGCCGAAGGCCTGGTCGAACGGGGCCGAGACGGCGTCCAGCAGGCCCAGCGCGAGCATCACGGTGGTGGTGGAGCAGAGCACCACCAGGCCGATCACCACGCCCTGCAGCCGCCGGCGGCGCACGGCCGCCAGCGCCGCCCGCCAGACCGCGCTCACGAGGAACGCTCCAGCACGCTCTCACGGGCCACCCGGCCGTCGGCGAACTCGATCAGCCGGCCGGCGCACCGGGTGGCGAGCCGCGGGTCGTGGGTGACGATCAGCAGGGTCTGGCCGATCTGGTTGAGGTCGATCAGCAGGTCCATCACCTGCTCCCCGGCCCGGCTGTCCAAGGCGCCGGTCGGCTCGTCCGCGAGCAGCAGGGCCGGGCGGTTCATCAGGGCGCGGGCCACGGCGACCCGTTGCCGCTCGCCGCCGCTCAGGGTCGCCGGGTAGGCGTCCTTGCGGTCCGCGATGCCCAGCTCGTCGAGGAGTTCGAGCGCCCGGCGGCGGGCCTGGCGGGCCGGGGTCCCGGTCAGCTGGGCGGAGAGCGCGACGTTGTCCAGGGCCGGCAGGTCGTCGATCAGGTTGAAGAACTGGAAGATCATGCCGACGTGGCGGCGCCGGAACAGCGCCAGCCCGGTCTCGTTGAGGCCGCCCAGATCCTCCCCGGCGACCCGGACGCTGCCGGCGGTCGGGCGGTCCAGGCCCGCCACCATGTTGAGCAGCGTCGACTTGCCGCAGCCGGACGGGCCCATCACCGCGACCGCCTCGCCGGCCCGGATCTCCAGCGACACCCCGTCCAGGGCCGTCGCCTCGCCGTACTCCTTGCGCACGGCGTCCAGCCGTACGACGACCGGCTGCGCACTGTCGTGGTCTGTAGTCATGGCACGAACCTAGAAGCGCCGCCGGGGCCCGGCATCAGCCCCCCGGTGTATCCGGTGCGGGCCGTCATCCTGCGGATGTACGGCGCCCGTCCCGCAGAACGATGCGGAGTGCCGCGCGGCCTGCCAGAGTGATCTTGTGTGGAGATCCGGGGTGGGGCCGCTGGTGACGGGGCTGGTCGTGGCGTGCGTCGCGGCCTGCTGGCTCGGCGCCGCGCTGGCGCGGGAGCGGCGGGCGCACCGCACCGCGCTGGCCGACCGCGGCTGGCTGCTGGAGCGCGAGCGGGAGAGCGCGGCGGTTGCCGCGGTGGACGCCGAGCGGGCCCGGATCGCCCGGGAGCTGCACGACATCGTCAGCCACAACGTCAGCCTGATGGTGGTTCAGGCCGGCGCGGCCCGTGAGGTGCTGGCCACCATGCCCGAGGAGGCGGCCACCGCGATGCGGGCGGTCGAGGCGGCCGGCCGGGGCGCGATGACCGAACTGCGGCACCTGCTCGGACTGCTCGCCCCGTCGCCGGACGGCGAGGACGGCGACGGCGGCCCCGACGGCCCGGGCGCCGGCCGCCTGGAACCGCAGCCGGGGCTGGGCCGGCTCGGCCCGCTGGTCGACCGGATCGCCTTCGCCGGCCTGCCGGTCGAGGTGCGGATCTCGGGGGAGCCGCGCCCGCTGCCCGCCGGCATCGACCTCACCGCCTACCGGATCGTCCAGGAGGCGCTGACCAACGCCCTCAAGTACAGCGACGGGGGCCAGGCCGAACTGACGGTCCGGTACACCGACCGCTACCTGCGGGTGGAGGTGCTGAACAGCGGGCCGAGCGTGCTCGCCGGCGGAGGCCGGGGCGGGCGCGTCACCCCGGCGGCGCGCGACGGCGCGGGCCGCGGCCTGCTGGGGCTGCGCGAGCGGGTGGCCGTCTACGGCGGTGACCTGGACGCCCGCAGGCGCCTCGGCGGGGGCTACCGCGTCCGCGCCCGGATCCCGCTGGACCGGCCGTGACCGGCCCCGTGACCGGTCCGGGCCCCCGGGCCGCGACGGGCGCCGGGCCGGCTGCGGCGCCGAGCGTCCCGCAGGGCTTCCCGTCGGCCGTCCAGCCGTCCGCCGGGCCGGTGCCGCAGGCCGGACCGTCCGCCGAGCCGGTGCCCCGGGTCCTGATCGCGGACGACCAGGAGCTGGTCCGCACCGGGTTCCGGCTGATCCTGACCGCGCGCGGCATCGACGTGGTCGGCGAGGCCGCCGACGGCGCGGAGGCGGTGGCCGCCGCCCGCGCCCTGCGGCCCGACGTGGTGCTGATGGACATCCGGATGCCCGGCATGGACGGCCTGGAGGCCGCCCGCCGGGTGCTCGCCCGGGACCCGCACTGCCGGGTCATCATGCTGACCACCTTCGACCTGGACCACTACGTCTACGCCGCCCTGGCCGCAGGGGCCAGCGGGTTCCTGCTCAAGGACGTCACCTCCGACCACCTGACCGCGGCCGTCCGCCTGGTCGGCACCGGCGACGCGCTGCTCGCCCCCTCGATCACCCGTCGGCTGGTGGAGCGCTTCGCGGCCGGCGGCGCGGACCGGGGTGCCGGGGGCGGACCGCGGCCGGGCGCCGGCGGCCCGGCGGTCCACCGGGACCTGGCCGCCCTGACACCCCGTGAGCACGAGGTGCTGACCCTGATGGGCGGCGGCCTGTCCAACGCCGAGCTGGCCGCCGTACTGACCCTGAGCGAGGCGACCGTGAAGACCCATGTGGCCCGGATCTTCGCCAAGCTCTCGCTGCGCGACCGGGCCCAGGCCGTGGTGCTGGCCTACGAGACCGGGCTGGTGTCACCGGGCGACACCTTCCCGCGGACCGGCGGCTGACGGCGCCCCGGACGGGAGGGGCGCGGGCGGGGGGCAGAGGGACGGGCGGGGCAGGGGGACGGGCGGGGCCGTGGGGGCCCGCGGATCCCGGGGGTCCGCGGGAAACCCAAGGGAAAGGCGGGACCTGCCCGACGGGCCACAATATTTGCTTATGCTTCGGGAGTGTTCGACACCCGTCACATCAAGACCTTCCACGAAGTGGTGCGGACCGGCTCCTACTCGGCGGCGGCCCGCGAGCTCGGCTACACCCAGCCGGCCGTCACCCAGCAGATGAAGGCGTTGGAACGTTCCGTCGGCGTACCGCTGTTCGCCAGGTCCGGCCGGGGGCTGCGGCTCACCGAGGCGGGGGAGGCCCTGGCCCGGCACGCCGAACTCATCCTCGGCAGCCTCTCCGCCGCCCAGCAGCAACTCACCGCCCTCGCCCGGCTGCGGGCCGGCCGGGTCCGGGTCTGCGCCTTCCCGAGCGCCACCGCCACCCTGATCCCCTCCGCCATCGCCCGGCTGCTCGCCGAGCACCCGGGCGTCCGGGTGGAGCTGCACGAGGCGGAGCCGCCCGACTCGGTCCGCCGCCTGCTGCGCGGGGAGTGCGACATCGCCCTGGCGTTCAGCTACCCGGGCCCGGCGGCCGGGCCGCCGGAGGGGGTCGAGGAGATCCCGCTGATGGAGGACCTGCTGACGGTCCTGCTGCCGGTCGGCCACCCGCTGGGCCGCCGGCACGCCGTCCGGCTGGCCGACCTGGCCGAGGAGCGCTGGATCGCCGGCTGTCCGCGCTGCCGGGCCAACCTCCTGCACGTCTGCGCGGAGCAGGGCTTCGAGCCCGACGTGGTGTTCAGCACCGACGACAACCTCGCCGTGCAGAGCCTGGTGGCAGCCGGGGTCGGCGTCGCCCTGATGCCCGCCCTGGTACTCAGCTTCATGTGCCATCGCAAGGTGACCGGCCGCGCCGTCGAACCGCACCTGCGCCGCAAGGTCAGCGCCTTCGTGCTGCGCGAGCACCGGGCGATCCCGGCGACCACGCTGGTGCTGGACAGCCTGCGGACGGCCGCGGCGGCCCGGTCCGGCTGCTGACCCGGCCGGCCCGACCGTCGAACCGGCCGGCCCGGACCTCGGGTCCGGCCCGGGCCGCGTCCCCGCCCGGCCCCGAGGTCCCCGAGCGTCGCCCCGATCCATAAGCCCTGCCAGGGGAAACCGAAGAAACCGTCGTTGGACGTCGCCGGCGGCCGGCCCGACGCTGCGGACATGACCACTTCCGCGACGGTCGACGCGACCGTCCTCACCGAGCGCATGCGGGCCCTCGTCGGCGAGATCCGCGAGGTAGTCGGCCGGGGCCTGCCGCCCGAACTCACCGCCTACCTGGTGGGCGAACGCCTCGCGCCGCACCTCGGCGCGGGGCACCTGCTGACCGCGGCCCAGCAGGAGGCGGACCCGCAGCGTTACCGGCAGCACGTGCTGCACGCCGAACCGGACGGCAGCTTCTCGCTGGTCGCCCTGGTCTGGCTGCCCGGACAGTGCACACCCATCCACGACCACGTCTCCTGGTGCGTGGCCGGCGTCCACCAAGGGCAGGAGAGCGAGCGCCGCTACCGGCTGGTGTCCGACGGCCGGACCGGCCGCCTGGTCGCCACCGAGGACGTGCTCGGCCCGCAGGGCAGCGTCGCCGCCTTCGCCCCGCCCGGCGACATCCACCAGGTCCGCAACGCCGGGACCACCCTCGCCGTCTCCCTGCACGTCTACGGCGCCGACGTCGGCCGCCTGGGCACCAGCATCCGGCGTGTCTACCGGCTGCCCGCGGACGAGGGGTGAGCCGGGCGTGGCCCTGACCCTGCGCACCCACCCCCGGGCCGCCGCCCGCCCACCGCTGCGCGGGGACGCCCCCGGCCTGCTGCTGGCCTGCCTAGGTGTCGCGGCCGCCCTCGGGGTGCATCAACTTGTGCCGGCCATACCCAAGTTGACCGCCGCCGTGCTGCTCGGCACCGCCGCCGCCCACCTGCCGGGGCTGCGCACCGTCGTCCGCGGCGTGGCCCGGCCGGGCCTGTCCACGGCCGGGCGCCGGCTGATGCGGCTCGGCATCGTCCTGCTCGGCCTCGCCCTCAGCGCGGACGACGTGCTCGGCCTCGGCTGGGCCACCGTCGCGATGGTGCTCGCGGTCGTCACGCTGACCTTCACCGGCACCTGGTGGCTCGGCCGCCGGCTCGGACTGCCCGGAGACCAGTCGCTGCTGGTGGCGACCGGCTACTCGATCTGCGGCGCCTCGGCGGTCGGCGCGGTCGGCCAGGCCGCCGGCAGCGAGGAGGAGGACATCGCCGCCTCGGTCGCCCTGGTCACCCTGTGCGGGACCCTGGCGATCGCCGTGCTCCCGCTGCTGCACCATCCGCTCGGGCTCGACGACGCCGGCTTCGGGCGCTGGGTGGGCGCCGGCGTGCACGACGTCGGCCAGGTGGTCGCCACCGCGCAGAGCGGCGGACCGGTGGCGCTGCGCGAGGCCGTCCTGGTGAAGCTGATGCGGGTGGTGCTGCTGGCGCCGCTGGTCGCCGGGGTGGGCCTCGCCGCCCGGCGGCCGCGCCGGGCCCCCGGGACGGCGAAGGACGGCGCAGCCGTCGGGGCACCCGGGGCCGCCCGCGCGCGGTCCGGCTCCGGCGCGCGGCCGCCGGTCGTGCCGCTGTTCGTCGCCGGCTTCCTGCTGATGATCGCGCTGCGCAGCACCGGAGCCGTCCCGGCCGGCGCCCTGACGCTCGCCCAGGACGCCCGTGAACTGCTGCTCGCCGCCGCCCTGTTCGGCCTCGGCAGCGCCGTCCACCTGCCGACCATGATGCGCACCGGCGGGCGGATCGCCGCCCTGGGGCTCGCCTCCTGGGTGATGATCGCCGGCGTGTCGTACGCCGGGGTGCTGCTCACCTCGTAGAGCCGGACCCCCGTAGTTCCCCGCAGGACCGGCGGGTCGCCCCCCGCCGTAGCTCCCCGCAGGACCGGCAGGCCGCCCCCGCCGTAACTCCCCGCCGGGCCCACCGGGCTCGGATAGAGTCGCCCACGTACCACCGCTGACACGTGAGACCCAGGGGAACCGCCATGACGACCGCACTGCCCGACCGGGACGGATCCGATGCCGTCGACACCCTCGACCGGCGGGAAGGCCCGTACGGCGAGGTGGTGTTGCGGCGGCGCGGCGAGCACTACGAGATCATCGCCAACGGGTGCTTCCTGATGGACACCGCCGACGGCCGGTCGGAGCGGCTGCTGGTCCAGGCCGCCCTGGACGCCCTCGGCGCCACCGCCGACCCGGCGGTGCTGATCGGCGGGCTGGGGGTGGGCTTCTCGCTCGCCCACGCCGCGGCCGAGCCGCGCTGGAGCCGGATCGCCGTGGTCGAGCGGGAGAGCGCGGTGATCGACTGGCACCGCGAGGGACCGCTGGCCGCCGTCTCGGCAGGGGCGCTGGCCGACCCCCGGGTGCGGGTGCTGCACACCGACCTGCTGGAGTACCTGGCCGCCGAGGGGGAGCGCTTCGACGCCCTCTGCCTGGACATCGACAACGGCCCGGACTGGACGGTCACCGACTCCAACTCCGACCTCTACGGCTCGCGCGGACTGGCCCGGCTGCAGGGCCGGCTCCGGCCCGGCGGGGTGCTCGCGGTGTGGAGCGCCCAGCCGTCCACGGCCTTCGAGGAGGCGCTGCGCACGGCCGGGTTCGCCGAGGTCCGGACCCACGAGATCCCGGTCGCCCGCGGCGTGCCGGATGTCGTGCACCTGGCCCGGCGCCCGGCCTGAGCCGGCCGCCGGGCCGCCCGAGCCGGCCGCCGGCGCGGCGCGACGTGACGGTGCCCGCCGCCCCTGGCCGGGGTGGCGGGCACCGTCTCCCGATCGGCCCGCTACTTCAGGCCGTTGTCCACGGCGGCCATCAGCTCGCCGTTCGCGGTGTCGCCGTCGAAGGACCACACCATCGCGCCCGCCAGGCCCTGGGACTTGATCCAGGCGGTCTTGCGGGCGATCTCGGTCGGGTCGTCGTAGGTGTAGAGGACCGAACCGTTGTAGATGTACGCGAAGCCGGCCACCGGGTCGCGGTAGATGGTGTAACCACCGCTCGTGGCCATGTCCTTGAGCTTGTGGTAGTCCTCGTACCCGGCCTCGTAGGTGCCCGGACCGGGGCCCGTGCCGGTCTGGAAGAGGCCGTTGGTGGTGCCGCGCGGCACGCCCGTCCAGCCGCGTCCGTAGAACGGGATGCCCAGCGTCAGCTTGCTCTTCGGCGCACCGCCGTTGACGTAGGCGTTGATGGCGATCTCGGAGCTGAACTTCCGGTCGGCCGGGCTCGGGTCGCCCGCCGGGAGCTTGATCGCCGACTGCTGGTTGGTGCCGGTCTCCCAGCCGCCGTGGTAGTCGTAGCCCTGGATGGTGGCGAAGTCGAAGGCGCCGAACAGGCCGGGGATGTCGATGCCGGCGGTGACCTTCAGCGGGTCGGCGGGCAGGAACGCGCTGAGCGTGTAGTGCTTGCCGTTGGTGGCGCCCAGGGCGTCCAGCTGGCGGCGGAACTCCTGCGCCAGCAGGGTGTAGTTGGCCTTGTCGGCGGGCTTGAAGACGTTGCCGAGGTGCCCGTCGGAGTTCGGCCACTCCCAGTCGAGGTCGATGCCGTCGAAGATGTTCGCGGCGCTGCCGGGGCCGCCCCGGCCGTCGATCACCGGCAGGTTGCCCTTGATGTACAGGTCGATGCAGGAGCTGACCAGCGCCTTGCGGGAGGCGTCGGTGGCCGCCGCGTCGGAGAACCACTTGCTGTACGACCAGCCGCCCAGCGAGATCTGGATCTTGAGGTTGGGGTACTTGGCCTTGAGCTGCTTCAGCTGGTTGAAGTTGCCCGCCAGCTGCTGGTCCCAGGTGTCGGTGGTGCCGGCCACCGAGCTGCCCGCGTCCACGCCCCGGCCGTAGTCGGCCCAGGCGTCGCCGGCGCCGTCACCCGCGTTGGGGTCGGAGTCGTTGCCGGCCGCCTTGTTGGTGAGGAAGCACTGCTTGGTGGTCGGGTGGATGTTGGCGAAGGCGTAGTTGAGCGTGGTGAGCCGCCCGGCCGAGCCCGAGGTGTCCAGCTTCTTCACGCTGTAGCCGCGGGCGTAGATGCTCCACTGGGTGAAGTACCCGATCTTCAGCGCCGGTCCGGGATCACCGCCGCCGACCTGCGTCCTGGCCGTCACCGGGGCCGAGGCGGCCGAGACGTTGCCGGCCGCGTCGCGGGCCTTGACGGTGAAGGTGTACGCGGTGTCCGGGGTCAGGCTGCCGACGCTCGCGGCGGTACCGGTCACCGTGGTGGCCAGCGCGGTGCCGTTGTAGACGTCGTACGCGGTGACCCCGATGCTGTCGCTGCTGGCGGCCCAGCTCAGCGCGATGCTGGTGGAGCTGGTGGAGGTCACCGCGGGGGTGCCGGGCGCCGACGGCGGGGTGGTGTCCGGCACGGTGGTCGGCGGGGTGGTCACGGCGAGCGGCCCGGCGGCGGCCGAGCGGTTGCCGGCGGCGTCCAGGGCCTGCACGGTGAACTGATACGTGGTGGCCGCGGCCAGGCCGGTCAGATTGGCCGAAGTGCCGGTCACCGTCTGGACCTTGGCGCCGTTCTGGTAGACCTCGTAGCCGGTCACGCCGACATCGTCGGTGCTCGCGTTCCAGGCCAGGGCCACCGTGGTGGAGGTGCTCCCGGTGCTGCGCAGACTGCCGGGGGTGCTCGGCGGGGTGGTGTCCGGCCCGGTCACGCCGCCGCACGGGCTGCCGTTCAGCTTGCAGTTGGCGAGCGCCTGGTAGCTGCCCGAATAGGCGATGTTGAAGCCGAAGTTGTACGAGGCGCCGGGGGCGATGGTGGCGGCCCAGCCGGGGTTCTTGACCGTCACGTGGGAGGCCGCGGTGGTGTACGTGGCGTTCCAGAGCGAGGCGACGGTGTTGGCGGCCGGCAGGTCGAACTCCAGGGTCCAGCCGTTGAGTGTGCTGGTGGAGCCGTTGGTGATGGTGTAGCTGCCCTCGTAGCCGCTGCCCCAGTCGCTGCCCTTGGCCAGGGTGGCGGTGGGGGAGGCGGCGTGGGCGGCGGTGGCGGGCAGCGCGACCGCGATCAGCGGGGCGAGCAGGCTCCCGGCCGCGAGCAGGGGGATTCGGATCCGACGTCTGCGCATGGATGTGGCTCCTGTCTGGGGGCGCGTCCGGACGGGACCGGAGCCACCCCGTTACCTGTGGGGAGGTGTCAGGTGCGTGGAGCGGTGTGCGGCTCCGGCCAGGGGCAGCGCGGAGCGGGGACCTCGGGCCGTCGGGTTGCCGTGGAGGTCCTGTGCTAAGCGAGGGTAGGGAGCGTGACGCCACCTGGCAATAGGTCTGTACCACTTGGCGTCGCGGACCTGACACGGTGGGTGACCCGGTCCGCGGCGCCGTGGCGGTCGCACGCAGAGGCGGCGTGCGGGAGCGGCACGGGGGTCGTACCGCCACCGGGGCGGCGCGGAACTGCTCGGCGCCGCAAGGCGGTCGGCGCCTCAGCCGCTGCCCGGCGCCGGCCGTTCGCTGCGGAAGGTGCGCCGGTAGGCGTCCGGGGGCACGCCCAGGGTGCGGTGGAAGTGCCGCCGCAGGGTGGTGGCGGTGCCCATCCCGGTCGCGGCGGCGATCGCTTCCACGCTGTCCTGGGTGGTCTCCAGCAACTCCTGGGCACGGTGGATCCGTTGGGCCAGCAGCCAGCGCAGCGGCGTGGTGCCCGTGGTGGCCCGGAAGTGCCGGGCGAGATTGCGCGAGCTCATGTTGGCCTGCCGGGCCAGGTCCTCCACCGTGATCGGCCGGTCGAGCCGCCGCAGCGCCCAGGCGAGCAGCTCGGCCAGCGGGTGCGCGCCGCGCCGGGCCGGCATCGGGGAGGGGATGAACTGCGCCTGGCCGCCGGCCCGGTGGGGCGGAACGACCAGGACGCGGGCGACCGCGTTGGCGGCGGCGGTGCCGTGGTCGAGCCGGACGAGATGCAGGCAGAGGTCCATCGCCGCGGCCTTGCCGGCCGAGGTGAGGACGCTGCCCTCGTCGACGTAGAGCACGTCGGCGTCGACCCGCACCCGGGGGTACCGGGCGGCCAGTTCCGCGGCGTGCAGCCAGTGCGTGGTGGCCCGCCGGCCGTCCAGGAGCCCGGCGGCGGCCAGTACGAACGCCCCGGTGCAGAGCGAGGCCACCCGGGCGCCGGCCCGGTGGGCCTCGCGTACGGCCTCCAGCAGTTCGGCCGGGGGAGCCGCGTCGAGGTCGGCCCAGGCGGGGACGATCACCGTGTCGGCCAGCGCCAGCCGGTCGAACCCGTGGTCGGGTTCGAGCCGGAACCGCCCGCCCACCTGCGCGCCGGGCCGGCCGCAGACCGCGAACCCGTACCAGGGATCGGCGATGTCGGACCGGTCGACGCCGAAGACCTCGCAGGCGGCGGCGAGTTCGAAGTGCATGACGCCGTCGGTGACGGCGATCGCGACGGTGGGCATGTCCGAAACTGTACGGGGTGCGGCAGTACGGACACTCCCGGACGCCCGAAGTCCTCGGCAGGATGTCCGTCATGGACCTCGTGGACAGCAGTGCAGACGGCCGGACGGCCGTGGTGGTGTTCGGCGCCTACGGCCACACCGGACGCTTCGTGGTGGCGGAACTCCTGGCGCGCGGGCTGACCCCCGTCCTCTCCGGCCGCGACGCCGGGCGCCTCGCGGCGCTGGCGCGGGCCCACGGCGGCCTCGACGTCCGGCCCGCGTCGGTGGACGACCCCCACTCGCTCGACAGCGCCCTGGCCGGGACGGCCGCCGTGATCAACGCCGCCGGCCCCTTCGCCACCACCGCGGCACCCGTGGTCGAGGCGGCGCTGCGCGCCCGGATCCCGTACGTGGACGTGGCCGCGGAGCTGGAGGCGGTCGCCGACACCTTCGCGCACCACGCGGACCGGGCGCGCGCCGCGGGGACACCGGTCGTCCCCGCGATGGCCTTCTACGGCGGCCTCGGCGACCTGCTGGCCACGGCGGCGATGGGCGACCGGCGCGCGGCGGACGAGGTGCACATCGCCTACGCGCTGAGCAGCTGGCACCCCACGACCGGGACCAGGGAGTCGGGCCGGGTCTCCCGGCAGCGGCGGGGCGAGCGCCGGCTCGTCTTCGCCGGCGGCCGGATGGAAGCCCGGACGGCACCGGCCCGCCCCGCCCGGTGGGCCTTCCCCGACCCGGTCGGCGAGCGGTCCGTGGTGGGGGAGTTCACGATGGCGGACAGTGTGACGATCCCGCGCCACCTGGGCGTGCGCGACATCCACACCTACATGTCGACCGAGGCGGTCGCGGACCTGTCGGCCCCCGACGCGTCGCCGCCGGCGCCGGTCGACGAGCGCGGTCGCTCGGCGCAGACCTTCCTGGTCGAGGTGGTGGTGCGCGCCGAGGGCGGGGAGCGCCGCGCGGTGGCCCGCGGCCAGGACATCTACGCCGTGAGCGCGCCGCTGGCGGTGGAGGCGGTCCAGCGCCTGCTCCGCGCGCCGGGGCGTCCGGGCGGGGTGCTGGCGGCCGGCGAGGTCTTCGACGCGGCGGACTTCCTGCGGGCGCTGGCGCCGCACATCCTGGTCGAGCTCCACCCCGAGGCCGGGCCGGCCGGCGGCCGTCACTGACCGGGCAGACCGTACGGGGAGCCCTACGGGAGCCTTGTGCGCGGGGCCCGGGCGGACGCGTGCCCGGGCGGACGGGTGCCCGGGCGGACACGCGGCGGCGGGGCCGACCGGAGCCGGCCCCGCCGTGGGGTGGAGCGTTGGTGCGGTGGAGCGTCGACGCACTGGGCTTCCCCGCGGTGGCCGGCCCGGGAAGCGGCCCGCCGTGCGGTGGATCAGCCGAACGGGCTGGTCTCCGGAGCGGCCGGCGCCGCCTCCTCGGCCTCGGTGGCCGGGGTGGCCATCGGGGCGAAGGGGTTGAAGTCCGGCGGCGGGATCCGCACCGGCGTGCCCTTGGGCGCGGCCCCGTCCGCCGGGGCGGCCGGAGCCGGCACGGCGGCCGGCGGCGTGGTCGGCATCGGCGGGGCGGCCACCGGCGCCGGGGCGGCCGACGGCAGCGTGGTGCCGAACGGGTCGCTCTGCTGAGGGGTCGTCACGGTGCCGAAGGGGTCGGCGGCCTGGGCCGCGGCCGGAGCGGCCTGGGCGGCGGCCGGGGCCGGCTCGGCCGGCAGCGGCGCGAAGGGGTTGAAGTCCGGCGGCGGGATCCGCACCGGCGTGCCCTTCAGCACCGGCTCCTCCTCGGCCTCGGCGGCCGGGGCGGCCATCGGCGCGAAGGGGTTGAAGTCCGGCGGCGGGATCCGCACCGGGGTGCCCTTCAGGACCGGCTCCGCCGAGGCGAGCTCGGTGGCGGCGCTCCCGGCGGCCGGCGCCGGAACGTCCGGCTGCGGGGCGAAGGGATTGAAGTCGGCGGGCGGGATCCGCACGGGGGTGCCGCGGAGCGGCTCGGGCTCGCCGGGCGGTGCCACCGCGACGGCCGCGGCCTCGACCGCCGCGCCGGCGGCCTCGACCACCGAGGGGGCCGGCGCCACAGGGGCGGCCTGGGCGGCGACCGGCGCGCCGGTGTGCCCGGCCACGCCGTCCCAGGCGAACTGGACGCTCTTCAGCAGCTCGGCGAAGACGCCGGTGTACAGCTCCCAGTCCTGGCGGTGGGCGGTGGCGAGCTGGACGCAGAGCACCGAGGCGCCGTCCGGTAGCGGCACGAACGCCTCCACCACGGAGGACACCGCCCAGTGCCGCAGGCCGTCCGCGGCGAGCCTGCCCGGCACCGGGACGCTGCGTCCCTCGACCAGCACCGTTGCCGGCCCGGCCGGCAGCAGGACCGTCCACACCTCGGCGTTCGGGCGGGCGGTGGCGAGTTCGGTGGCCAGCACCTGGATCGGGCCGGCGTGCCGGGAGGTCGAGACGACCAGCGAGGCGTCGGACGGACGCCCGTCCACGGTCAGCGCGGACAGGCCGGCGAAGCTCACGCCGGCCGCCGCGGTGAGGTCCGCGAGGGTGGCGCCGAGGACGGCGAAGTCCCGGCGCTGCGCCGGGCCGGTGCCGCTGAACAGCTCCTCCGCGACCTCCGCCAGGTGGACGGCCAGGTCGGCGCCGGGCTCCGGCGCGGTCAGCGGGTGGAAGACCGGCGGGACGACCAGCCGCGCCTCGGCGCCCGCACCGCCGGCCAGTTCGGCCGGCAGGCGGGTCTGCCGGCCGCTCGCCAGCTCGGCCAGCGCGGGGGTGAACTCCGGGCGCAGCGTCGGGTCCGCGGCCTCACCGGTCACCGGGAGTTCGAAGTGCGCGGCGGACAGGCCCTCGGGGCCCGGCGTGACCCCGCGGACCTGCTCGCCGCCGAAGCGGGCCAGCAGGGCGGCGGTGGCGCTCGCGGAGCGCGGCGCGGGGGCCGGTCCGGCCGTGCCCGCGGCGAGGACGGTGCCCAGCCGGTGGACCGTCCGGTGGGTGTGGCCGGCGCCGGCCGGACGGACCGTGAACAGGGCCTCGGCGTCGGCGTGGGCCCGGCCGCCGAGGGCGGTGAGCGAGGCCAGCGGGTAGCGTGCGGTCCGGTGGTCGAGCAACGCCTCGGCGAGGCTGCCGAGCGTCGCGGAGACCTGCTCGGCCGCCGCGAACGGGGCCACCTCCACGCCGGTGTAGCCGTCCTGGGTCATGGTGGCGAGCCCCCCGCTCTACTGCGTTCGTGATCGTCTGAGATGCGCTCAATTTCTATCAGACGCCGCCGTCCCAGCTGAAGCCGAAGCAGCCCGGGCGGCCGTGGGCGGGCGGCGCCGCGCTGCCGTCCGGCGGGTGGTCAGCCGGCCGGCGGAGCGGCCAGCCGGGCCACCGTGTCGGCCAGGCCCGGTACGGCGAACAGGCCGGCCAGTTCGCGTACCAGCCGGCCGGTCGGGCCGTCCGGGCGCTCCTCCGCGAAGTACCCGGCCAGTTCGAGGGCCAGGGCGGGCTCCCGGGCGGCGGTGAGGGTCAGCGAGGCGATGAACTCCTGCACCAGGCGCAGCTGCAGGTCCTCGCGCGGGACGGCGCGGTCGGCGAGCCACTCCAGCGAGGTGATCTCCGCGTTGGCGATCCAGGCCCGGACGGTCAGCCGCAGGCCGGCGCTGGGCTCGGCGACGGCCAGGTGCAGCAGGATCTGGTCGTGCGCGGCCCGCCGGACCTGGTCGATCACGGCGTTGGTCCCCGGGCTGGCGGCCACCGACCCGCCGCGCAGCAGCGCGGCGAAGCCCGGGCCGTGGCTGTCCACGTAGTCCAGGTAGCGGCCCATCACCCGGTACAGCCGCTCCGACAGCGGGCCGGCGGCCGGCTCCTCGAACCGGCCTGCCAGCTCCTGCCCGGCCCGGCGCAGCGACTCCTCGTACAGCGCCTGCTTGCCGGGGAAGTAGTGGTAGACCAGCGGCCGGGACGCGCCGGCCGCCGCCGCGATGTCGTCGATCGACACCTCCTCCGGCGGGCGGAGGCTGAACAACTGCAGGGCGACGGCGATCAGCTGCTCGCGGCGTTCGTCCACGCTGAGCCGGCGGCGCGGGCGGTCGGCCCCGCCCGGCGCGGCGCCGGTGGGAGCGGTACCCGCCGCGTCGGTGCCGGCCGGGGCGGCGGCGGTCGCGAGGGTGCCGGCCCGGCCGGGGCCGCCGTCGACCGGCGTGCTCGTGGACCTGGGCGCCACCGGCGGGGTACGGGAAGCCATGTCGTCACCCTAATTCGTCGGCGGCGGATCGGGGGCGCCAGGGGGCGGTTGCCGGCCGGTCCGCGGCACGGGGGGCGCTGCGGGCCGGTCAGGTCCCGGGGGCGAGGGGACCGGTGGGGAGGGAGCCGGTGGCGAGGGGGCCGGCGGCGGTAGGGCCTGGTGGCAGGGGGCCGGCGGTGAGGGGGCCGGGGCTGAGCCCTCGGCGGGCGAGGGCGGCCAGGACGAGGGGGAGGGCGTCGACGGTGTTCCGTCGTCCGGCGTCGTGCAGCAGGACGACGTCTCCGGGCCGGGCCGCCGCGACGGCCCCGGCGATGCCGGCCGGGTCGGCGCCGGCCCAGTCGCGGGTGTCCACCGTCCAGAGGACTTCGGTCAGGCCGGCAGCGGTGGCCGCCGCCCGGACCACCCGGTCGCTCTCGCCGTAGGGCGGTCGGAACAGGGTCGGCCTGGTGCCGGTCAGCCGGGACAGGGTGCGCTGGGTGCGTTCGATCTCGGCCTCGATCTCGGCCGGTCGCAGGCCCGTCAGGTGCGGGTGGCCGAAGCTGTGGTTGCCGATCCCGCAACCCGCGCGGTGGATCTCCCGGACCAGGCCGGGGTGGCGTTCGGCCTGGTCGCCCCGGAGGAAGAAGGTGGCCGGGAGGCCGCCGGCGGCCAGGATCGTCAGCAGGGCGGGCGTGGAGTCGGGGTGCGGCCCGTCGTCGAAGGTCAGGGCGACGGTGGCGGGTGGGGGCGAGGGGTTCATGCTGCCTGCCCGAGGGGATGGGGACGGACCGGGGTGGTGGCCGGCGGCGCGGTGCGGTCGGGCCCGGGCGGGCGGACCCGGTCCGTGACGGCGACGGACGGCGCAGCGGGATCGAAACTTTCGGGACGGTTTCTCGAAGGCGGGGTGAAGGCGCGGTCCTGCGCGCCGCCGGATTGAGGCCTCCCGCGTACGGGCGCCCCGGGCCCGTCCCCGGGAGCCCTATTGCGGCGGCGCCGCGGTACTGCTCCGGACCACCAGGCTGGTGGCGATGTCGACCCTGGTCGCGGCGGGTCGCCGGCCGCGGCCGAGATCGACGGCGAGCCGGGCGGCGGTCTCGGCCATCTCGACCAGGGGCTGGCGCACCGTGGTCAGCGGCGGCCCGACCCAGCGGGCGAGCGGCAGGTCGTCGAAGCCGACCACGCTGAGGTCCTCCGGGATCCGCAGCCCGAGTTCGCGGGCGGCCTCGTACAGGCCGAGCGCCTGCAGGTCGTTGCCGGCGAAGACGGCGGTGGGGCGGTCGGGGAGCGTCAGCAGCTCCCGGCCGGCGGCGTAGCCGGCCTCGTGGTGGAAGTCCCCCTCCCGGACCAGTCGCGGGTCGAGCGGGATCCGTGCCGTCTCCAGCGCGGTCCGGTAGCCGTCCAGGCGGGCCCGGCTGCACATCATGCCGGACGGCCCGCCGACCATGGCGATCCTGCGGTGTCCGAGTTCGAGCAGGTGGCGGGTGGCGGCCAGGCCGCCGTGCCAGTTGTTGGTGCCCACCGAGGGCACGCCGTCGGCCGGGTCGCCGGCCGGGTCCATCACCACGAACGGGATGCCGCGGCTGGTCAGTTGGTCCCGCTGGCCGGCGTCGAGGTCGGACAGGACGAGCACCACTCCGGCCGGGCGCCGGGCGAGGACCCCGTCCACCCAGGTCTGGCCGGGGGTCAGGCGCCCGGCCGATTCGGAGAGCACGATGCTCAGGTCCTCCGCGCGGGCGACGTTCTCCACACCGCGGATCACCTCCACCGCCCAGGCGCTGTCCAGCTCGTGGAAGACCAGGTCGAGCAGACGCGACGGCTGCGCGGTGCTGCGCCGGCGCTGGTAGCCGAGCTCCCGCAGCTGCTCCTCCACCCGGGCCCGGGTCTTCGGTGCGACATCGGTGCGCCCGTTGAGCACTTTCGAAACAGTCGGAGCCGAGACGCCGGCGGCGCGGGCGATCTCCGACAGCGTCGGTGTGCTGTCCGAACCCTCGACGAGGTCGATCACCTCGCCGCTTCCCAACTCGATCTCTCCAGCGCTCATGGCAGGAATGGTAGCCCCTGGGCCGGTCGCGGGGGCCGGGCCGGCGCTTCTCCGTCGATCCCGCGCGGTCGTGTCATGGCTCTTGACTCCGTCCGGGCGGCGCCGTAGCTTTCCCGAAACGTTCGAAAAATCGCTGAAACATTCGCGAGGCGGATTCGGGTCCACCGCCTCGAATCCCCGGTGTCAGCCGGGCTCCGGAGCCTCTGAACTCCGCCGCCCGGGTCCCCACGGTTCATCGGCTCCACGGCCTCTCGGCCCCGGTTTTCCGGGATCCGGAGGCTCGACGTCGGCTGCCCGGTCCAGCTCGGTCCGGGCGCCGGCGGCTCCGCACGTCGACGGAACATCGAAACTTTCGCACATGAGCGACTGTCACGGAGGAAGCAATGTCCATTCGCAGACGTACGTACGGCGCCCTGGTCATGGCGGCGTCCCTCGCCCTGGTCACGGCCTGCGGCAGCGGCGGCAGCACCGGGTCGGACGCCGCCGGCGGCGCGACGACCTGGTGGCACAACGGCACCCAGGACCCGCTGAAGTCGGTCTGGGAGCGTGCCGCCGCGGCCTACGAGAAGGCCCACCCGGGTGCGAAGCTCGACGTGGTCCCGATCCAGAACGAGCAGTTCCCCACCAAGGTCCCGCTCGCCCTGCAGTCGGACAACCCGCCGGGCGTCTACTTCAACCAGGGCGGCGGCCTGCTGGCGACCCAGGCCGCGTCCGGCCGGGTCGCGGACATCACCGACCGCACCAAGAGCTGGATCAAGGACCTCGGAGCGGCGGCCCAGGGCTGGGCCTCGGACGGCAAGCAGTACGGCGTCCCCTACGCCTCGCACGTGGTCGGCTTCTGGTACCGCAAGGACCTGTTCGCCAAGGCCGGCATCACCAAGGCACCGGCCACCATGGACGAACTGAAGTCCGCCGTCACCGCGCTGAAGGCCGCCGGCACCGTCCCGATCGCCCTCGGCGGCAAGGACCGCTGGCCCGACGCCTTCTACTACAACTACTTCGCCGTCCGCGAGTGCAGTGTCGAGACGCTCAAGTCCTCGGTGGCGAAGGCGAAGTTCACCGATCAGTGCTTCACCAGGGCGGGCCAGGACGTGATCGACCTGATCGCCCTCAAGCCCTTCCAGCCCGGTTTCAACGGGACACCCGCCCAGCAGGGCACCGGCAGCTCGGCCGGCATGGTCGCCGCCGGCCAGGCGGCGATGGAACTGCAGGGTGACTGGAACCCGGGCGTGATGCAGGGCCTGACCTCCGACCCCTCCTACAAGGCCGAGCTCGGCTGGTTCCCCTTCCCCTCGATCGCCGGAGCGGCGGGCGACCCGTCGGTCGCGCTCGGCGGCGGTGACGGCTTCTCCTGCACCACCAAGCAGGCCGACGCCTGCGTGGACCTGCTCAAGTACCTGACCAGCGCCGAGGTGCAGACCGACCTGATCAGCTCCGGGGCGGCCACCATCCCGGTCAACCCGGCGGCGGAGGCCGCGATCAAGGACCCGGTGGTCAAGGAGGTCTTCAGCTACAACTCCAAGGCGAGCTACGTCCAGGTGTACTTCGACGTCGCGCTGCCCACGGCGGCCGGCCAGGCTCTGAACGACGCCGTGGCGAACCTCTTCGCCGGCCAGGGGGACGCCGGATCGGTCGCCCGGGCCGTGAACTCGGCAGGCTGACCATGACCACCCTCGACCACGCGGACGCCGCCCGCACCGGCGCCCGCCCGGGACCGCCCGGCGCAGTCGCGGCGGCGCCGAAGGGCAGGAAGGGCACCGGACGCCGGCTGAGCGTCCGCAGCCGCTGGGAGCTGGCCCTGCTGCTCACCCCGGCGCTGGTGCTGTTCGTCCTGTTCGTGCTGGTGTCCATCGCGGCGGCCGTCTACTACAGCTTCTTCGACTGGAACGGCTTCGGGCCGCCGACCAAGCTGGTGGGCTTCGCCAACTACACCAAGGCCCTGGCCGACCCGATGTTCCAGGGCGCCGTCCGGCACAACCTGCAGTTCGCCGCCCTGTCGGTCGTGGTCCAGCTGCCGCTGACGCTGGGGCTCGCCCTGCTGCTCAACGGCCGCCTCCGCGGCCGGGCGGTCCTGCGGCTGATCGCCTTCACCCCGTACGTGCTCTCCGAGGCGATCACGGCCGTCGCCTGGCTGGTGATGCTCCAGCCGGGCGGCGCGGTGGACCAGGGCCTGCGCGGCGTCGGCCTGGACGGCCTGGTGCACGAGTGGCTCGCCGACCAGCACCTGGTGCTCTACACCCTGTTCGTCGTCGCCACCTGGAAGTACATCGGCTTCGGCGTGATCCTCTTGCTGGCCGGCCTGCAAGGGGTACCGGCCGAGCTGCGCGAGGCGGCCGCCCTGGACGGCGCCACGCAGTGGCAGACGACGCGCAAGGTCGTCCTGCCGCTGCTGGGCCCGACCATCCGGATCTGGATCTTCCTGTCGGTGATCGGATCCCTGCAACTGTTCGAACTGGTCTGGATCATGACGCTCGGAGGCCCGGCCGGCTCGTCCGCCACGATGGCCACCTACGTCATCGACCGCGGCTTCCGCCGGTACCAGTTCGGGTACGGCAGCGCGGTCGCGGTGCTCCTGTTCGCGGTCTGCTTCGTCTTCGCCCTGCTCTACCAGCGCTTCGCGTTGCGACGCGACACCGCCGGAGCCCTGTCCGGAAGGGTCGACTGATCCCCATGGCCCTCACCGCCCCACGCCGGGCGTCCGCGCCCGGCCGCCACCTCGGCACCCCGCTCTCCACCGCCGCCCGCTACCTGGCCGCGCTGGCCGTGGTCGGCGTCACCGCCGTGCCGCTGCTCTTCGTCGTCCTGGGAGGCTTCCGCACCAACGCCCAGATCAACGCCCACCCGACGGGCTGGCCGCACCCCTGGGTGTTCTCCAACTACACCAGGATCCTCGGCTCGTCGTCCTTCTGGCGGTTCCTGTTCAACAGCACGATCATCGCGGTGACCGCGACCGCCCTGACCGTGGTGCTGGGAGCGATGGCGGCCTACGCGCTGTCGCGGTACGTCTTCCGCGGCCGGGAAGGCCTGTACACGCTGTTCGCCGTCGGGCTGCTCTTCCCGCTGGGCGTCGCCTCCCTGCCGGTCTACCTGCTGCTGCGCCAGCTCCACCTGCTGGAGACCTGGTACGGGGTGGCCCTGCCGCAGGCGGCCTTCGGGCTGCCGGTGACGATCGTCGTGCTGCGCCCGTTCATGGCGGCGATCCCGGGCGAGATCGAGGACGCCGCCGCGGTGGACGGCTGCACCCGGCTGGGCTTCTTCTGGCGGATCCTGCTGCCGCTGGCCCGCCCGGCGCTGGTCACCGTCGCGGTCCTGGCGTTCCTCGGCAGCTGGAACGGCTACCAGCTTCCGCTGCTGGTCTTCAACGACCAGTCCCACTTCACGCTGCCGCTCGGCGTGGCTACCTTCCAGTCCCAGTACTCGCAGGACACCGCGAGCATCCTGGCCTTCACGGCCCTCTCGATGCTGCCGGCCCTGGCGTTCTTCGTCTTCGCCGAGCGCCGGATCGTCGGCGGGATGACCGGGGCGGTCAAGGGCTGAACCGGCCGCCGCCCGCCGTCCTTTCCCCGTGCCGCGCCCCGTGACGCGCCGTCCACCGTGCCGCGCCCCGTGACGCGCCGTCCACCACCCCGTCGTCGACCTCGACAACGTCCCCCGAGAGGAACCCCATTCGATGGCGATCCATCCGAGCCCTCCCGTGCCCGTACCCGCGGCCGCGGGTGCCTGGCGCGATCCCTCGCTCGCCCCGCAGGCCCGGGTCGACGACCTGATCGGCCGGATGACCCTGGAGGAGAAGACGGCCCAGCTGTACGGCGTCTGGGTGGGGGCCGACTCCGCGGGGGACGGCGTCGCCCCGCACCAGAACGCGATGTGCGACCCCGTCGACCTCCCGGCCCTGATCCCCCGCGGCCTCGGGCAGCTGACCCGGCCCTTCGGCACCGCGCCGGTGGACCCGGCGGTGGGCGCCCTCGCCCTGTCCCGCGCCCAGCAGCAGGTCGTCGCCGCGGGGCGGTTCGGCATCCCCGCCCTCGCGCACGAGGAGTGCCTGGCGGGCTTCACCACCTGGGGTGCCACCGCCTACCCCGTCCCGCTCGCCTGGGGCGCCACCTTCGATCCGGGCCTGGTCGCCGAGATGGCCTACCGGATCGGCCGGGACATGCGCGGCGTCGGCGTGCACCAAGGGCTCGCCCCGGTGCTCGACGTGGTCCGCGACCTGCGCTGGGGCCGGGTGGAGGAGACCATCGGCGAGGACCCGTACCTGGTGGGCACCATCGGGACGGCCTACGTCCGCGGCCTCCGGTCGGCCGGGATCGTCGCCACCCTGAAGCACTTCGCCGGCTACTCGGCCTCGGCGGGCGCGCGCAACCTGGCGCCGGTCCGGGCCGGCGCGCGGGAGATGGCCGACGTCGTGCTGCCGCCCTTCGAGATGGCCGTCCACGAGGGCGGCGCCGACTCGGTGATGCACTCCTACTCCGAGGTCGACGGCGTCCCCGCCGCCGCCGACCCGGAACTGCTGACCGGACTGCTCCGCGACACCTGGGGCTTCGACGGCACGGTGGTCGCGGACTACTTCGGGATCGGGTTCCTGGAGACCCTGCACCGGGTCGCCGCGGACCGCCCCGACTCCGCCCGCCTCGCCCTGACCGCCGGCGTCGACGTCGAACTCCCCACCGTCCGCGCCTACGGCGAGGCGCTGATCGGGGCGGTCCGGGGCGGGGCCGTCGCCGAGGGGCTCGTCGACCGGGCGCTGCGCCGCGTGCTGCTGCAGAAGTGCCGGCTCGGGCTGCTCGACCACGACTGGTCCCCGCTGCCGCCCGCGCTCCGGGCCGCGGACGGGCCCACCGACCCGGAGGCGGTCCGCGGCAGCGTCGACCTCGACCCGCCGCACAACCGGGCGCTGGCCCGGCGGCTGGCCGAGCAGTCGGTCGTACTGCTCGCCAACCGGGACGGAGCGCTGCCGCTGGCCGGAGCCGGCCGGATCGCCGTGGTGGGACCGCGGGCCGACGACCCCTTCGCGATGCTGGGCTGCTACTCCTTCCCCGGCCATGTCGGGGTCTCGCACCCTGAGGTGCCGCTGGGCATCGCGATCCCGACCGTGCTGGAGGCGGTCCGGGCCGAGTTCCCCGCCGCCGAGGTGACGTTCGCGCCGGGCTGCGACGTCGACGGGGCCGACACCTCGGACCTCCCGGCCGCCGTGGCCGCCGCCCGCGCCGCGGACGTCTGCGTGGCCGTGCTCGGCGACCGGGCCGGACTGTTCGGTCGGGGCACCTCCGGCGAGGGCTGCGACGCGGCCGACCTCTCGCTGCCCGGCGTCCAGGCGCAGCTGCTGGACGCGCTGCTGGCCACCGGCACCCCCGTCGTGCTGGTGCTGCTGACCGGCCGGCCGTACGCGCTGGGCCGCTGGGCCGGCCGTACGGCGGCCGTGGTGCAGGCGTTCTTCCCGGGGGAGGAGGGCGGTCCGGCCGTGGCCGGGGTCCTCTCCGGCCGGGTGAACCCGTCCGGCCGGCTGCCGGTCGGTGTCCCGCACGGACCGGGCGGTCAGCCGTGGACGTACCTGCAGCCGCCGCTCGGCCTGGCCAACGAGGTCAGCAACCTCGACCCGACGCCGCTCTTCCCCTTCGGGCACGGGCTCTCGTACAGCTCGTTCGACTGGGAGCCGGGCCCGGCGGGCACCGGGGACCTGCCCACCGACGGCAGCACGGACGTCGAGGTCACCGTCCGCAACACCGGTGACCGTGACGGCGCCGAGGTGGTGCAGCTCTACCTGCACGATCCGGTCGCCCAGACGACCCGCCCGGACATGCGTCTGGTCGGGTACGCGAAGGTGCCGCTGTCCGCCGGCGAGGCCCGGCGGGTGCGCTTCCGCTTCCACGCCGACCTGGCCTCCTTCACCGGGCGGGCGGGCCGGCGGATCGTGGAGCCGGGCGCGCTGGAGCTGCGGCTGGCGGCCTCCAGCACCGATGTCCGCCACACCGTCCGGCTGGACCTGACCGGACCGGAGCGGACCGTCGACCACCGGCGGCGGCTGATCTGCGACGTCTCGCTCGACTGAGACCCGGGTCGCCGGGCCCGGCGGGGCGGCTCCCGCCGGGCCCCCGCCCGTCGTGCCGGATCGGAGGAAGTGACGAAACCCTGACGTCCCGCCCCGGGGCCTGGCCCCGGCGTCGCCGACCTGGTCGAATTGAGAGGTGAACGACAGTCCCGCCGGTGACGGCACGCCGCCCAGGCCAGGTCCGCCCAGGCAGGGCCCGCCCGGGCCGGGCCCGTCCGCGGCACCCGGCTCCCCGGCCGGGCCCGCCGGGCCGGCCGGCCGCGGCGCGCCCGTCGGGCGCCGCGTGATCCTCGGCATGCTGGGCCTGGGCGTCGCCGGTGTCGCGGCCGGGCCCTACCTGCAGCGGGCGGCCGACACGGTGGTGTCGAAGGTCAGCGAGAAGGACCCGACCGGCCTGACCGGCCTGCTGCCGGGCGGCGGGTTCCGCTACTACTCGGTGGTCGCCTCCGTCCCCACCCGCACGGCCGAGGACTACACCCTCACCGTTGACGGCCTGGTCGACCGGCCGGGCACCCTGCGCCTCGCCGACCTGCAGGCGATGCCGCAGACCAGGATCGTGCACGACGTCCAGTGCGTCACCGGCTGGCGGGTGCCCGGCACCCCGTTCGAGGGGGTGCGGCTGTCGCACCTGCTGGACGCCGCCGGGGTCCGCCCCGGGGCCACCGCGGTGCGCTTCACCTGCTTCGACGGCAGCTACACCGAGAGCCTCACCCTCGACCAGGCGCGCCGCGACGACGTCCTGGTCGCGCTGCGGATGCAGGACGGCCCGGTGACCCACGAGCACGGCGGCCCGGTGCGGCTCTACGTGGCACCCATGTACTTCTACAAGTCCGCGAAGTGGCTCTCGGGCATCACCCTCACCTCCACCGTCCAACCCGGCTACTGGGAGCACTACGGCTATGACGTCGACGCCTGGGTCGGACGCTCCAACGGACGCGACGACGCCCCCACCGGCTGACCGGTTCGCCCGCTTCGCGCGCGCCGAGCGCTGGGTGCACCGGGGCACCTCGGCGCTGATGCTCACCTGCCTGGTGACGGCGGCCTGCCTGTACGTCCCGGATCTCGCCCAGCTGGTCGGCCGGCGGCGGCTGGTGGTCGTCGTGCACGAGTGGGCGGGACTGCTGCTGCCCGTCCCGCTGCTGCTCGGCCTGGGCTCGCGGGCGCTGCGCGCCGACCTCTCCCGGCTGGGGCGCTTCGCCCCGCAGGACGGCGAGTGGCTGCGGGCGGTGCGCCGCCGCTCCCCGCGCCGCCCGGCCGGGAAGTTCAACGCCGGGCAGAAGCTGTACGCGGCCTGGATCGCGGGGGCGGCCCTGGTGATGCTCGGCACCGGGCTGCTGATGTGGTTCACCCACCTCGCGCCGCTGGTCTGGCGGACCGGCGCCACCTTCGTCCACGACTGGCTGGCGCTGGCGGTCGGCCTGGTGGTGCTGGGGCACATCTGGATGGCCGTCCGCGACCCGGAGGCCCGGCGCGGCATGCGCACCGGGACGGTCGACCGGCTCTGGGCGGTGCGCGAGCACCCGGACTGGGACGGCGACGGGCCCGCCGGCCGGGGGCGCTGACCCGGACGCGGCCGGCCGGACCCCCTCCCCGTCCCGACCCACGCACGGGGGCCGGGGCCCAGGGATCCGTGCGGTCAGGAGGCGGCGAACTCCAGGTAGCGCCGGTAGGCCTCCCGGCCGTCCGGCACGAAGTCCCACTCGGTGAGCCGCGCCGCCAGCTCCGCCTCGGTCAGCCAGTCGTGCCAGGCGACCTCCTCCACCTGCGGCGCGACCGGGCCGTCCCAGACGGCCTCGTACACGTCGCACCACCAGGAGAGCCGGCCCTGCTCGAAGAGGTACTTGAAGAGCGGGCGCGGCCGGACGCCGCTCACCCCGAGCTCCTCCTCGGCCTCGCGCACCGCCGCGACCTCGTAGGTCTCCCCGGCGCCGACCACGCCGCCGACGAACATGTCGTACGCCCCGGGCGCGAACATCTTGGTGTCCGTGCGCCGGTGCACGAAGATCCGCCCCTGCGGGTTCCGGACCAGGATGAAGACGCAGCGGTGGGTCAGCCCCAGCCGGTAGACCTCGCGGCGCGGCGCCGTGCCGGTCACCCGGTCCTGCGCGTCGACGACGTCCAGCAGTTCTTCGGCGGGATCGGCGGGAACCGGGGACGCCCCGGCGGGGGCGGCGTCCGGCAGGCCGGCGGCGGGCGTGGTGTGGTCGGTCATGGCGATCACGGTACCGACGCCCCGGCCCCGGTGCGGGCAGGTCGCCGGGACGCGGTCCGGATAGGGTTTCGACCAGGGCGGCAGCCGGATCGTCGGATGATCGTTCGGTACGGCTACGGGCCGGGACCCGCGACGGCGGCCCGGACCGGCCGCCGCACCAATGGGACACGTCGGAGAAGGTGGCGCGGTGGAGATCTGGGGCGAGACGGCCGAGGGCTTCGAGCCGGTGCGCGAGGCGTTCACCCGGAACTTCCGCGAGTACGGCGAACTCGGCGCGGCCTTCGCGCTGTACGTGCGCGGCCGCAAGGTGGTCGACCTCTGGGGCGGCGACTCCCGCCCCGAGGTCGGCGGACGGCCCGCGCCGGCCGTGCCCTGGACGGCCGACACCGCCCAGGTGCTCCGCTCCGTCACCAAGGGCCTGACCGCGGCCGCCGCCCTGCACCTGGCCGAACGCGGGCTGCTCGACCTGGACGCGCCGGTCGCCTCCTACTGGCCCGAGTTCGCCGCCGAGGGCAAGGGCCGGCTGCCGGTGCACTGGCTGCTCTCCCACCAGGCCGGACTGCCCGCCCTGGACGTGCCGCTGCGCCTGGAGGACGTCCTCACCTGGGAGCCGGCGGCCGCCGCCGTCGCCGCCCAGGCCCCCGCCTGGGAGCCCGGCACGGCGCACGGGTACCACCCCTACACCTTCGGCTGGCTGGTCGGCGAGGTGATCCGGCGGGTCAGCGGGCGCACCGTGGGCCAGTACTTCGCCGAGGAGATCGCCCGCCCGCTGGGGCTGGACCTGTGGATCGGCCTGCCGTCCGGTGCCGCGCCCCGGGTCGGCAGGCTGGTCGACCTGCCCGCCCCGGAGGCCGCCCAGGCCGGGCCCTCCGGGCTGCGGGTGCGGCCCAAGCAGGCGGTGGTGGACGCCTACCGCGACCCCGCCTCGCTGACCGCCCGGGCCTTCGCCTCGGTCCGCTCGGTGGTGAACCTCAACGACCCCGCCGTGCAGGCGGCCGAGATCCCCGGCGCCGGCGGCATCGGCACCGCCCGCTCGCTGGCCCGCTTCTACGCCGCCCTGATCGGCGCCGCCGACCGGGACGGCTGGGCCTCCGGCGGGCCCTCCGCCGCGTCCGGCTGGGAGATGCCGCCGCGCCCGCTGCTCGGGCCCGCGCTGCTGGCCCGGGCGATCGGGCCGGCCGTCAGCGGCCCGGACAAGGTCCTGATCGTCAACTCGACCTTCGGCCTCGGCTTCTTCCGGCACGGACCCACCTCGCTGATGGGGTCGCCCGCGAGCTTCGGGCACCCGGGCCGGGGCGGCTCGCTCGGCTTCGCCGACCCGGAGCTGGGGATCGGCTTCGGGTACGTGACCAACGGGATGCAGCCGGGCGTGACGGGCGACATCCGCTCCCGCACCCTGATCAAGGCCGTCCGGGACTGCCTGGCGGCGACCGGCGGGGCCTGACGGCAGGGCCGGCCCCCGTACGCGCGGAGCCGGCCCGGGCCACGGCGGCCCGGGCCGGCCGCCGGGAGGAGCGGGGCAGGTCAGGCCTGGCCGGTCTCGAAGCGGGTGATCTTCCCGCCGTCGACCGTGAACCGCCAGGCGGTGCGCATCTCGCCCCAGGTGTCGTTGCGGTAGTCGGCGATCAGCGCCCGTCCCGCGGAGGACTCCGACCGGACGTCCATGTGCCCGCGCGAGGAGAAGATCTCCCGCTCGGTCCAGTCGTCGAGGTCGCGGTCGCTCCCGTCGTCGGACATCGTCGCGCCCGGCGCGAGGGTGTCGTGGAACGCCGCCCGGTCACCCGCGTTGATCGCGGCTACCAGGGCGCGGACCGCCGGGTCCGACAGTTTGTCAACGGCGATGGCCATCGGTTCTCTCCTTGGGGTCGGTGTCGCGCCCGGCCGGGGCCGGCGTCGCGCACGGTGGGCGGGCGGCCGCGCCCGGAAAGCGCCGGACACGGCCCCTCCTCCACGGTGAGGGCAGCCACCGCCGCAGCCGCGATCCGCGCGCGGCGCGTCGGCGAATCGGTCCGTTCGTGTGTTTCCATCCGCCTATGGGTGAATCGCGCGCCGAAGGGAGCCCGGCATGGGGCCGGCCGAACTGCTCGTCCTGACGTTCCCGCAGGAGACCATCACCATCGAGGCCGCGGCGGCCCTGGCCAAACTGAGCACCGGCGGCGACATCAGGGTGATCGACTCCCTGGTGGTCACCCGCCGCCCCGACGGCGAGACCACGTACGGCGAGCTCGCCGACTTCGAGCACCTCGACGGGGTGGTCCCCGGCGGCGGCGCCGAACTCCCGCTGATCGGACCGGAGGACGCCCAGGAGGCGGCCGAACTGCTGGAGCCGGGATCGGTGGCGCTGATCGTCCTGATCGAGCACGTCTGGGCGCAGGCCGCCGCCGACGCCCTGCGGGCGGTCGGCGGGCGGATCGCCTCCGGGGTGCGGATCCCGCCGGAGAACATCGAAGAGGCCGTCCGTGCCGCCGAGGCGCGCCGTGCGGCCGGGAAGTGAGGACGACGTGTTCGGACCCATGCGCCCGATCCGCCCGCTGCGGGTCCGCCGGCCGGTAGGGGCCCCGCTGGTCCGCGGGCTGGTGGTGGGCGGCGCGGTGTACGCGGCCGGCCGGGCCGCCCGCCCGGCGGAGGGGGCCGGCCGGCCGGCCCGGCCGCCGTACCCGGCGCCCGTCCCGGGCCCGGACGCCCCCGGCGCCGCCGGCCCCGCCGCGGCGCCCGGGCCCGACCTGGCCGACAAGCTGACCGAGCTCGGCCGGATGGTCGGGCAGGGCCTGCTCACCCCCGAGGAGTTCAGCACCGCGAAGGCCCTGCTGCTCGGCGCCTGACGACGCGCCACCGGCCTGGGCGGGCCGGAGTGCCCCGCCCAGGCCGGGGCGCTCCGGCCGTGTCCGTTAAGATCATCGGCACGGCTCCGGGGGTGACTCTCCCCGGACGACCAGCACGGGGGAGAACATGGCAGTCAGCAGTACCGCATCAGGCATGCCCGGAACACGGCTGAACAGCGCGCAGCCGGCCGACGGCGCGAGCGGCGGCATCAAGGTGAACCCGACGGCGCTCCGGCTGGCGGCCGGCGCCGCCCACGACATCGCGGTCGCGCTGGACGCCGCCCGCGCCCCCGAGGAGCCCAGCTACCGCGCGGCCGACAAGCTGAAGGCCCGGCAGTTCGAACTCGGCGCGGCCCTGGGCGACGCGGCCGAGCGCTGGCGCAAGCAACTGGCCTCGGTGACCGAGGCCGTCGACCTCACCAGCCGCAACCTCACCATCAACGCCGACGGGCACAGCGCCACCGAGACCGCCATCGCGAGCCGGATGGCCGAGATCGGCGCGCACTACCACTGAGCGGTCGTCGACCGACACCGGCAGCAGCACCCGCCCGCCGTCCGCGGGCCGACGACACACGACAGCTTCGGGGGAGACATGCTCAGCTACGAACAGGTGCTGGCCGCACCGCTGGAAGAACTGGCCGAGGCCGCCGCCAAGTGGCAGGCGGCGATCAAGCCGCTCGGGGAGCAGCAGGACGCCTACCGGGACCGGGTCGTCGTCCCGGTCCGCGACTCCGACTGGCAGGGCGCGGACGCCGACGCCGCCAAGCCCTTCATGGACAAGGTCTCCAAGGAGCTCCGGGACGCCACCAAGGAGGCCGAGGCGATCCACGGCGTCCTGGTGGACGCCCACCGCGAGATCGAGATCGCCCGCCTGGAGCTGCGCCGGCTCACCGACGTGGAGGCGCCGAAGATGGGCCGGACCGTCGGCCCGGGCGGCGAGGTGAAGCCGCTGCGCCCCGTGACGACCGACCCGGACACCTGGGGCGGGCGGATCGACTTCTCCCAGGCCCTGGAGTGGGAGGAGGACGTCAGCAAGCAGCTCTCCAAGGCCATCATCAACGCCCGGGCCCGGGCCCACGAGGCGGACCGGGCCGCCGCCTGGGCGCTGTGGCAGGACACCGGCGCCGACGACATGGAGTTCAACCCCGGTGGGTACGGGGACGTGACCGCCGCCAAGGGCGGGCTGGGGGAGTACAAGTTCCGGGAGTCGTCCGAGTTCATCTTCGGTGAGATGAGGACCAACAGCGCCTCCCCCGAGGTGGCGAAGATCCGGGGGCTGATGAGGACCAGCGAGGGGCCGCTGACCGTGATCTCGCCGGGGGCCGGGCTGGGCTCCCGTGGCACCGGCCTCGCGCTCTGGTACCAGCTGGTGAAGACCGGCGGCCCGTGGGACCACAAGCCGCAGCTGGAGAAGAAGTTCGACCTTCAGTCGAAGAACGACTTCTACTTCAAGGTGCCCGGCCGTGAGGTGTCGGTGTCGGACGACATCTACTCCAACATCCACTACGGCTACGTCGGCCGGGCCGCCGGCATCAGCCGCCCGGAGCTGATGGAGGGCGCCAACGGCGGTGTCGCCAGTACCGGGACCAACGACCCCGGGGACGACATGTCGATGAAGGCCGGGATGGACCTGTACGAGAAGTACGGCGACAGCATGACCAAGGAGCAGATGGACGCGGCGATCCTGAAGCTGGTCGACGACATGGAGGCCAGGCGGCGGGCCGGGGACACCGCCATGACGCAGGTGCGGCCCTGGCCGAACTGACCGGCCCGGCGCGGGCCGGGGCGGGCGGCCGCCACGGTCGCCCACCCCGGCCCGCCGCCCGTCGCCGGGTCCGGCAGCCTGCCGGGCGTCATGCCTCCAGCAGCCGGGAGCGGGTCAGGAAGCGCAGGCCGGTCGGGGTTTCGAGGGAGAACCCGCTGCCGCGGCCGGGCACCACGTCGATGGTGAGGTGGGTGTGCGACCAGTAGGCGTACTGGTCGCGGCCGATCCAGACCGGGATCGGGTCGAGCCCCTCCACCAGCAGCTCGCCGAGCAGGTGGTCGGCCTCCGAGGTGAGGAACTCCCCGGCCGGGTAGCACATCGGCGCCGACCCGTCGCAGCAGCCGCCGGACTGGTGGAACATCAGCGGGCCGTGCTCGGCCGCAAGCCGTCGCAGCAGGTCGGCGGCCGCGGTGCTGACGGCCACCCGGGAGGCGGCCACCCTAGAAGAACCCGAGGGCCTGCGGCGAGTAGCTCACCAGCAGGTTCTTGGTCTGCTGGTAGTGCTCCAGCGCCACCCGGTGGGTCTCCCGGCCGATGCCGGAGTTCTTGTAGCCGCCGAACGCCGCGTGCGCGGGGTAGGCGTGGTAGCAGTTGGTCCACACCCGGCCCGCTTGGATCGCCCGCCCGGCCCGGTAGGCGACACTGCCGTCGCGGCTCCAGACGCCCGCGCCCAGCCCGTACAGGGTGTCGTTGGCGATCTCGATGCCGTCGGCGAAGTCGTCGAAGCGGGTGACCGCGACCACCGGGCCGAAGATCTCCTCCTGGAAGATCCGCATGCTGTTGTCGCCCTCGAAGACCGTCGGCGCGACGTAGTACCCGCCGGACAGCGCGCCGCCGAGGTCCACCCGCTCGCCGCCGGCCAGCACCTTGGCGCCCTCGGCCTGGCCGATCTCGATGTACGCGAGGATCTTCTCCAGCTGGTCGTTGCTGGCCTGGGCGCCCACCTGGGTGTCGGTGTCCAGCGGGTTGCCCTGCCGCATCGCGCGCACCCGCTCCAGGCCGTCGCCGAGGAAGCGGTCGTAGATCGAGGACTGGATCAGCGCCCGGCTCGGGCAGGTGCACACCTCGCCCTGGTTGAGGGCGAACATCGCGAAGCCCTCCAGCGCCTTGTCGTAGAAGGCGTCCTGCTCGGCCGCGACGTCGGCGAAGAACAGGTTGGGGCTCTTGCCGCCCAGCTCCAGGCTGACCGGGATCAGGTTGCTGCTGGCGTACTGCAGGATCAGCCGGCCGGTGGTGGTCTCGCCGGTGAAGGCGATCTTCCGGACCCGGCTGCTGGACGCGAGCGGCTTGCCGGCCTCCACCCCGAAGCCGCTGACCACGTTCAGCACGCCGGGCGGCAGCAGATCGGCGACCAGGTCGACCAGCAGGAGGACGGACGCCGGGGTCTGCTCGGCCGGCTTGAGCACCACCGCGTTGCCGGCCGCGAGGGCCGGGGCGAGCTTCCAGACCGCCATCAGCAGCGGGAAGTTCCACGGGATGATCTGGCCGACCACGCCCAGCGGCTCGTGGAAGTGGTACGCCACCGTGTCGTCGTCGATCTGCGAGAGGCCGCCCTCCTGGGCCCGCAGCGCGCCGGCGAAGTAGCGCAGGTGGTCGACGGCGAGCGGCAGGTCGGCGGCCAGCGTCTCGCGCACCGGCTTGCCGTTCTCCCAGCTCTCCGCGACGGCCAGCTCCTCCAGGTGCCCGGCCATCCGGTCGGCGATCCGCAGCAGCACCTGGGCGCGGTCGGCGGGGGAGGTGCGGCCCCAGGCGGGGGCGGCGGCGTGGGCCGCGTCCAGGGCGGCCTCGACGTCCTCGGCGGTGCCCCGGGCGACCTCGCAGAATATCTCGCCGGTCACCGGGGTCGGGTTCTGGAAGTACTGGCCGCGGACCGGGGGCCGCCACTCGCCGCCGATCCAGTGCTCGTACCGGGGGCGGTAGGTGACGATGCTTCCGGGCTGCCCCGGGGGCTGGTAGACCGTCATGCTTCTGGTGACTCCTCGCTGCGACGGGCGCCGCCCCGGCCGGCCCGGGGCGGCGTGTCGGGCCGCGGGCGGCCCGGCGGAAGGACTGGCGGATGCTCGATCCGGGCACCCGTCCACCACGGTGGGGCCGGGTGCCCGCCGCCGCGAACACTAGCCCGGTGCGGCGCCTCCCGCCACGGTGCGTACGGGGACGCCCACGGAAGGTGGCGGTCCGCCCGTCCGCGCGCGGGGTTCAGGCCACCCGGTAGCGGCCGGTCCTGGCCTCCCAGTGGAGGTAGCCGGCGAGCCAGTCGGTCAGGCCCTGCGCGTAGCGCTGCGCGAGCTCCCGTTCGGCCGGGTCCAGGCCCAGCGCCAGGTAGGTCTCGGGGAGTTGGGTCACCAGTTCGGTGCAGCGGCCGATCATCAGCTGGGCCTCGGCGGTGACCAGCGCGCAGGCCGCCTCGGCCGAGCAGCCGTGCTCCCGCTGGACGATCATCACCAGGTTGTTGACGTCGCCGGTGGGGGCTTCCTTGGGGTAGGAGCGGACGTCGTTGCTGAGTGACGGTATGTCGGCCGCCAGCTGGCGGAGCTGGCGCAGCACCGGGTGGTGGTGGGCGGCCAGCGGCACCTGGAAGCGGCCGAGCCGCTCGATCATGTCGAAGATGGTCTCCATGGCGGCGGTCCCGCGGCGCAGCGCGAGGTAGCCGTCACGGTCCGGGGGTCTCTCGGAGATCCGGCCGGCCGCCTCGGCGGGGTGGCTGGCGAAGTACCACTCCCAGTTGTAGGCGGCGCGCGCTCTCCAGCGGGCGGGCATGTCGAGGACGCTGCGCTCCCAGAGGTCGGCGAACGCGGTCTCGGCGGGGGAGTGCGGATCGGGCTTCGCGCCGTGGAGGACCGCTGCGAGCCGGTCGCAGATGACCGCCACCTCGGCGGGACGGCGGCCGAGCGGTCCGTCGAACTGGTCGTCGAAGAGGAAGTAGAAGCCCATCAGGTCGGCGGCGAGGGCGAGTTCCTCGGGCCCGGCGTCGGGGTAGCCGAGTGCGGCGAGGTCGACGACCTCCCAGTGCGCGTAGTCGGTGTGGCCGACGGCGCCTTCGGCGTGGAGCAGCGGATGCCGCTCCAGCCAGGCCCGATGCAGTTCGGCGGCCTCGGCGGTGTGGGGACTGCGCCGGTGCGGGAAGGGATTGCGAAGTGAGCTGCCGTCAGACATCGGACTCCCAGTGTCGTGGGGGTTGTGGGTCACTTGCCGCAAGATCAACTGCGCCCCGCGGGGCTGAGGGTATCTGATGGAATGATCGGACGTTAGGGATAACAGGGCAATTGCCCTGGGCGCCGGTTCCGAACCCTCGATTCCCCCCTCCGCCTGCGCGAATGCCGCCCCAAGCGCCCCCGGCGGCGCTAGTGTCGGCGACAGGGCCATGGATCGGCAGGACCATGGATCGGCGAGGCGGAGGGTGCAGCGGTGGCCGAGGGAAGCGAACTGCGGAGCGGGAACGAGCGCGCGGACGGACGCGGGGCCGAGGGCGGGCTGACGGATCGTCGGACCGACGCCCGGCCCGGTCCCGAGGCCCGCGTCGAACCCGAGGGCCGCCCGGACGGGCCGCCCGCCGCCGGGAGCCGGACCAAGCTGCGCGACCGCGACTCCGAGGTCCACTCGGCCGAACTCGCCGTGGACAAGCTCTGCCGCGAGTTCGCGGCCGGCGGCACCGAGATCGGCGAACTGCTCATCTTCTCCGGCCAGGCGGGCCTCGGGAAGACCAGCCTGCTGCACGAGGTCCGCCGGCGCGCCCACACCCGGGAGCGCTGCACCGTGCTGTTCGCACGAGGCGGCGAGCAGCAGTACACCGAGCCGTACCACGTCCTGCGCCAGCTGCTCCAGCCGGTGCTCGGCGGGCTCACCGAGTCCGAACGCCAGGAGGTCTTCGGCAACTGGTACGACACCGTCGGCCCCGCGATCGGCCTGTTCCGCCCCGGCAGCGAGGCGGTCGCCATCGACCCGCAGGGCATCCGCGACGGCCTCGACTACGTGCTCACCCAACTCGCCCCGCGCCGGGCCCCGTTGGTGATGATCGTCGACGACCTGCACTGGGCCGACCTGGAGTCGCTCAGCTGGCTGTCGGCCTTCGCCGTCCGCTCCCGCGAACTGCCCGTCCTGCTGGTCACCGCCTACCGCGACGGCGACGAGTTCACCCCGGAGGCGCTCCCGTACCAGCAGGCCATCGCCGGACAGGCCACCCGCCGGCACGAACTGCGCCCGCTCACCCCCGACTCCATGTCGGAGATCGTCCGCGACGCGCTCGGCCCCGGGGCCGAGGAGCCGTTCTGCTACGAGGTCTGGTCGGTCACCCGCGGCAACCCCTACGACGCCACCGCGCTGATCGGCAAGGTGATCGACCAGGACCTCGAACCGGTCGAGGAGAACACCCCGATGCTCGGCGAACTCGCCGCCGAGGCCCGCGGGATGACCCTCAAGACCTGGCTGGAGAAGCTCGGCACCACCACCCTGCGCTTCGCCTGGGCCGCCGCCCTGCTCGGCACCGACATCAACCCCGACCTGGCCACCCGGATCTCCGCGCTGAGCCGGGAGGCCGCCCGCGAGTCGATCAAGGAGCTGCGCAAGCACCGGGTGCTCACCCAGGTGCCCGGCGGGAACCTGGAGTTCGTCCACCCGCTGATCGGCACCTCGATCTACAAGACCATGCCGGACGCCGCCCGCACCGGCATGCACGGCGTCGCCTTCACCGAGATCGAGAACGCCGGCCTCGGCCTGATCGCGGCCTCCCGCCACCTGATCGCCACCCACCCCGAGGGCGACGACCGGACGGTGCGCAAACTGCGCCGCGCCGCCGCCGAACACCTCGCCATCGGCGCCCCCGAGGCGGCCCAGGCCTGCCTCAAGCGCGCCCTCAGCGAACCGCCGGACGAGGACTACCGGGCCGAGGTGCTGTACGAACTCGGCTGCTCCGCGCTGCTCACCGACCCGGTCGCCACCGTCAACCAGCTGCGCCTCGCGCTCGACCCGGACGAAGGACTCCGCTCCGAACTGCGGGTGGACGCCACCTTCCGGCTCTCCGAGGCGCTGGCCCACAGCGGCCAGCTGATCGCGGCCGCCCAGGTCTGCAAGGACGAGATCGCCCGCACCAAGGACCCGGCGGGCCGGCTCCGCCTGGAGGCCGCCTCCCTCATGTGGCAGGCCGGGCAGAAGGCCGAGGAGGACGGACCGGCCCGCTCCCGGCGGCTGGAGGAGCTCTGGCGCGGGCTGCAGGGGCGCGGCACCGCCGAGCGCGCCGTCCTCGCGATGCGCGCCTGGGACCTCACCCTGCGCGGCGAGCCGGCCGCCGTCGCGCTCTCGCTGGTGGAGGAGGCGCTGGAGGACGGCCGGCTGCCCGACGGCCTGCAGTGGACCAACACCACCTGGGGCTTCGAGCTGCCCGCCATCATCGGGCTGACCTGCACCTACACCGACCGGCTGGCGCTCGCCGAACGCCTCTTCTCCGACGCCATCATGGAGTTCGAGCTGGCCGGCTGGAGCGGTGCCCACCGCGGCTTCGCCTACTTCCTGATGGGCCTCACCCGGTTCCGCCGCGGCCTGCTCGCCGAGGCCGAGGACTTCCTGCGCCGGAGCCTGCGGCTGTCCGAGCGGATCGGGCCCGGCCTGCCGCTCCAGTGGGACACCGTCGGCGTGCTGATCGACACCCTGCTGGCCCGCGGCCGGGTCGACGAGGCCTGGGAGCTGTCACAGAAGTACTCCTTCGGGCCGCCCTACCACCCGACCGCGATGGTGCTGCCCGACGCGCCCTCGCTGTACGGCAAGTTGCTGCTCGCCAAGGGCAAGCACGTGGCCGCCGCCGCCACCCTCACCCGGGTCGGCGGCGAGCTCGCCGAGCGCGGCTGGCACAACACCGTGTGGGCGCCCTGGGCCGGTCACCTCGCGGTCGCGCTGGCCCGCGAAGACCCGACCCGGGCCTGGGAGTTGGCCGAGGAGTCGGTCGCCAGGGCGATGACCTTCGGCGCCGCCTCCGCGATCGGTACGGCGTTGCGGTTGCACGCCGAGATCGCCGACGGGCCCAAGGCGGTCGAGCTGCTGGAGCTCGCCGTGACCCACCTCGGGCAGTCGCCCGCCGGCTACGAGCACGCCGTCGCGCTGGTCGACCTGGGGTGCGCGCTGCGCCGGGTCGGCCGCCTGGACGACGCCGCCGAGTACCTCTACCAGGGCATCGAGCTGGCCCAGCACTGCGCCGCCGACGGGCTGGTGGACCGCGCCCGCCGCGAGCTGGCCAAGTCCGGCCTGCGGCCGAACCGGCTGCGCACCGTGAGCAAGGACGCGCTCAGCCAGCCCGAGTGGGAGGTCGCCGCGCTGGCGGTCAAGGGCGTCCCGGCGCCGCGGATCGCGCTCGAACTGGGTGTGCCGCTGAGCCTGGTGCACCGCAGGCTGGCGGCCGTCCACCGAAAGGCGGGCACCGGTGCGGAGGGTCTGGCGGCCGCGCTCGGGCTGAGCGCCGAGCAGCCCGGGCCGACGGAGGACTGGGGCGGCGGAGGGCCGGACCGGGGCCCCGGCCGCCGGGGCGCGCGGGGCCGGTCGCGGCTCCTCGCGCCCCCGGCCCCGATAGGCTGTACCCCCCGATAGGCTGTGCGCCGGGAGCGACATGATCGCTCATACTCGAACAGATATCGACGCGAGGGCGGCCCTCCGGCCGGGCCTCGGCGGCCACTGAGGAGCAGGTCATGGCGATGCACCGGGCGGGCGGGCAGGACACCGGCGAGGGCGGCGGCGGAGCGGGGGCGGACGCGCCCGGGACGACGGTCGAGCACGGGCCCTTCGAGCCCGCGGGCGCCGGCGCCGCCTTCGAACGCTGGACCCTGCGGGCCGGCCCGTACGAGGCGAGCGTGCTGACGCTCGGCGCCACCCTGCACACCCTGCGGGCCCCCGACCGCACCGGCGCCACCGCCCAACTGCTGCTCAGCAGCGACGACCTGGCCCACGTGCTCGGCCCCGCCCGGCACTACGGTGCCACCGTCGGCCGCTACGCCAACCGGATCGCCGGCAGCCGGATCACCGTCGACGGCGTGGACCACCCGCTGATGCCCACCGGCAACGGCGTGACCCTGCACGGCGGCCCGGACGGCTTCGCCAACCGGATGTGGCAGGCGCAGGAGATCCCGGGCGGGGTCCGGCTGCACCTGCACAGCCCGGACGGCGACCAGGGCTTCCCCGGCGGGCTGGACGTCCAGGTGAGCTACACCCTCTCGGCGGCGGGCGAGTTGACCATCGACTACCACGCCACCTGCACCCACCCCACCGTGGTCAACCTGACCAACCACGCGTACGTCAACCTGTCCGGCGAGGGCAGCGGCGACGTACTCGGCCACCTGCTCACCGTCGACGCCGACGCGTACACCCCGGTCGACGAGCGGCAGATCCCCTACGGCCCGTACGAGCCGGTGGCCGGCACGCCGTTCGACTTCACCGTCGCCCGGCCGGTCGGCAAGTCCATCCACGACCACCACCCCCAGCTGACCGGCCCCGGCGGCTACGACCACAACTGGGTGCTGCGCGAGCGCCCCGCCGACGGCACCCCGGCCCGCGCGGCGCTGCTGGAGGACCCGGTCTCCGGCCGCACCCTGGAGGTCCTCACCACCGAGCCCGGCCTGCAGGTCTACACCGCCAACGGCTTCACCGGCGCGGTGACCGGCGCCGCCGGGGTGCCCTACGGCCCGTACTCGGGCATCGCCCTGGAGACCCAGCACCACCCGGACTCGCCGCACCACCCCGACTACCCGAGCACCGAGCTGCGGCCCGGCCAGGAATTCCGCTCGACCACCGTGCTGCGGCTGGGCGTCACCGACCGACCGACCGACTGACCGGCCCGTTCGGTGCCCGCCCCGGGTCCGGCCGCCGGGACCGGGCATCGGCTCAGGCCGGGTCGTCGTCCGGTCCCGGGGCGCCGGACGACCGGGGATCGCGCCGCATGCAGAGCCGCGGCCAGCGGTCCAGGCCGTGCGCGGCCTCCTGCCGGCGGATCTCCCGCAGCCCGGGAGTGATCTCCTCGGCGGCCAGCGGACGGAACCCGCAGCGCGCGTAGTAGGGGGCGTTCCACGGCACCTCGGCGAAGGTGGTGAGGGTCAGCGCGGTGGCGCCGCCGAGCTGACCCAGGTGGTCGATCAGCGCCCGGCCGAGGCCGCGCCGCGCGTGGTCCGGGTGGACCGACACCTGTTCGATGTGCAGGGCGCCGTCCACCGGCTCGGCGATCAGGTAGGCGACCGGCCGGTCGGTGGCGTCGACCACCACCAGGGCGGTGCCCTCGTCCAGGTGGCGGGCCAGCTCCGGCTCCGGCAGCGGCTCGTCGTCGGCGACCTCCGGCATGCCGATCCCGCGGAAGCACTCGCCGGCCGCCCGCTCGATCCCGCGGAGCAGCGGCAGCTCGTCCCTCGTCACGGTTCTGATGCGCATCCGGCCAGTCTCCCCGGCCGGGCGACGGGCGGGCCACCGTAATATGGGCCGCATGGACAGCAGCGACCCCGGTGTGCACAAGGCGCTGTCCGCGCCGGCCCGGCGGGCCCTGCTGGCGACCCTGACCGAGGCGTCCGGCCCGCTCGACATCGAGCAGCTGGCCGGAGCCCTCGACCTGCACGTGACCACCGTCCGGCACCACCTCACCGCCATGGTCGAGGCCGGGCTGGTGGAGGTGCGCCGGGCCGGGCCGGTGACCGGCCGGGGCCGGCCCCGGCTGCGCTACGCCGCCGCTCCGGCCCGGGAACAGCTGGCGGCCTACCGGGCCCTGGTGGAGGTGCTCTCGCTCGGCTACGGCGCGGACCCGGCCGAGCGCTCGGCCCGGGCGGAGCGGGCCGGCCGCAGCTGGGGCGGCGCCGCCGGGGACGAACAGGACCAGGCCGGTCCGATCCTGTCGGACCAGGTGCTGGCCGAACGGGTGCTGGCGGAGGCCGAGGGCTGGGGCTTCGGCCCGGAGCTGACGGCGGGCGGCGCGCGGGTGCTGCTGCACAACTGCCCGTTCCAGCAGAACGCCGAGAGCTATCCGGAGGTGGTCTGCGCCGTGCACCAGGGCATGCTGGACGCGATCGCCGAACGGGCCGGTCGCCCGGGCGGGCTGATTCTGCGGCCGTTCTCCGCGCCCGGGGTCTGCTCGATCGACGTTGCGCGGGCGGAGCCCGCCCCGCCGCCGGCGGCCTGAGGCAGGGCGCTCCGCCCCGGGCGCGAGCCGCGGGGCGGGCACCCTGACGGGCTGACGGGCTGACGGGCTGACGGGCTGACGGGGTGACGGCCCGACGGGGTGACGGCCCGGCAGGGCCGGTCCCCGGCGCGGCCCGTCAGCGCCCGGCGAGCCAGAGGTCGGGGCCGAAGACCTCGTAGTGGACGGCCTGCGCCGGCACCGCGCGCCGGAGCAGTTCGGTCCGGACGGCGCGCATGAAGGGGAGCGGGCCGCAGAGGTAGGCCTGCACCCCGGCGGGCAGCTCGACGGCGGCGAGGTCGACCAGGCCCGCTTCGCCGTGGCCGGCGGCGTCCTCCTCGTACCAGCGGTGCAGCACCCCGCCGGGCAGCGCGGCGACCAGCTCGGCGAGCTCGTCCGCGTGCGCGTGGTCGGCGGGGGAGCGGTCACCGTGGACGACGGTCACCCGGCGGGTTGAGCCGGTCCGGACGAGGTGGTCGAGGATCCCGGTCATCGGGGTGCAGCCGATGCCGGCGGAGGCGAGCAGCAGCGGCGGTTCGCCCCCGGGGCCGGCCGCGGCGTCCGGCTCGGGCAGGGTGAGGTCGCCGAAGGGCAGCGAGACGGTCAGCTCGTCGCCGGCCCGGAGGTGCTCGTGCAGCCACCCGGAGACCTCGCCGTCCGGGCCGGTCCCGCCGTGCACCCGCTTGACCGTGACGCGCCAGGCCTCCGCGCCGGGGGCGGCGGAGAGGCTGTACTGGCGGATCTGCCGGGCCCCGTCGGCGAGCCGGACGGCGACGCTCACGTACTGGCCGGGGCGGAAGGCGGGGGCCGGTCCGCCGGCGGCCGGCCGAAGGGTGAACGAGACGGCGTCGCGGCTCTGCCGGTGCCGTCCGACGACGGTCATCCGGTGCCAGACCTCGCCCGGTTCGACGCCGGCCTCCTGGTAGTGCTTGGCCTCCAGGGCGATGAGTTCGCCGGCCATCAGCCAGTAGACCTCGTCCCAGCCGGCCGCGACCTCGGGGGTGACGGCCTCGCCCAGGACCTGGCCGATGGCGCCGAACAGGTAGTTGTGGACGATCTTGTACTGGTCGGCGGTGATGCCCAGCGAGGCGTGCTTGTGGGAGATCCGGGCCAGCATCGCGCCGGGCCGCTGCTCGGGGTGCTCCACCAGCATGGTCGCGTAGGCCGCGATCGCCCCGGCCAGGGCGGTGCGCTGGGCGCCGCTGCCCTGGTTGCCCCGGTTGAAGAGGTCGCGTTCCAGTTCGGGGTGGTCGGCGAACATCGTCTCGTAGAACAGCGGCGTGATCTCGCCGATGGCGCCGCCGACGGCGGGCAGGGTCGCGCGGACGATCTCGGTGGACTCGGGGGAGAGCACGGTTCCTCCAGGACGAAGGGGCGGGACGGCGGGCGGGTCGCGGGCACGCCGGGGCAGCCCCGCGACGGTCCGCGGGGTACTGCCCGCTCAATATAAAGGATGAGCATCCTTTTTATTCACTGTCAGTGTCATGCCAACAAGCGGGCTGCAAGGGTGGACTGAAACCTTGCAGCGGGCGGTGCCCCTTGGTGGGCATGCCAAGCCGTCCGGCAAATCGGGACATTGCTCGGCAAAATCGTCGCCGTTGGACTACCGCACGGCTACGTCGAGGACACACGGACGTAACGATCCCAGGATCTTGCAGAAACTTGCTGCAAGACCTTTCCGCAGCGATTGCATCGCTGTTACGTTCCTCCCCAAGCCCGACGGCCGCAACGGCGCAGTCGGCACGGGACAGCCATTATGCGCGGTCCTCCACCATCTCGGGCACCCCCACCTTCCTAGGAGTTCTCATGCGGCGTGGCATCGCGGCCTCTGCCCTTGTTGCGGCCCTCGCGGTCTCGATGGCTGCTTGCAGCAGCGGCGGCTCCAGCTCCGACACCAAGGCCGACGGACCGGTCACCATCACCTACTGGGACACGTCGAACGCCACCAACGAGGCGCCGAACTACCAGGAGCTCGCCAAGAAGTTCGAGGCCGCCAACCCGAACATCAAGGTCGACTTCGTCAGCGTCCCGTTCGACCAGGCTCAGAACAAGCTGCAGACCGCCATGGGTGCCAAGGGCGCGCCGGACGTCTTCCGCTCCGAGGTCGGCTGGACCGCCGCCTTCGCCAAGGCCGGCTACCTGGAGGCGCTGGACGGCACCCCCGCCGCCGCCGACGCCAACGCCTTCCAGCCGAGCCTGATCCAGCAGGCCAAGTACCAGGGCAAGCTCTACGGCGTGCCGCTGGTCACCGACACCCTCGGCCTGCTCTACAACAAGGACCTCTTCACCAAGGCCGGCATCACCGCCGCCCCGAAGACCTGGGACGAGCTGAAGACCGACGCCGCCACCCTGAAGGACAAGGCCGGCGTGGACGGCTTCTGGATGCGCGCCGGTGACGGCTACTACGCGATGCCGCTGCTGTTCGGCGAGGGCACCGACACCGTCGACGCCGCCGGCAAGAAGATCACCATCACCTCGCCGGAGGCCGCCAAGGCCGTCGAGACCTACAAGACCCTCTTCACCGCGCCCGGCACCGCCAAGGCCGACGTCACCAGCGACTCCTACGCCCACATGATGGACGCCTTCACCAGCGGCAAGGTCGCGGCGATCATCCAGGGCCCGTGGGAGATCACCAACATCTACAAGGGCACCGCGTTCGCCGACAAGGCCAACCTCGGCATCGCCCCCGTCCCGGCCGGCTCCTCCGGCAAGGCCGGTGCCCCGACCGGTGGTCACAACGTCTCGGTCTACGCCGGCGCCGACGCGGCCCACAAGGCCGCCGCCGAGAAGTTCGCCGCGTTCATGACCTCGGCCGAGAGCCAGGCCTTCATCGCGCAGAAGAACTCCACGCTGCCGACCCGCGCCGACGCCTTCACCCCCGAGGTCAAGGCCAACCCCGGCATCGCCGGCTTCCAGGCGGTGCTGGCCAGCGCCAAGCCCCGCCCCGAGCTGGCCGAGTACAGCTCGCTGTTCGCCTCGCTGGGCACCAACCTCGGCAAGGTCGTCCAGGGCACCAGCACCCAGGACGGTCTGAGCACCATCGCCACCGACTACGCGAAGCTCCTCCCGGACTTCAGCAAGTAGTGGACCCCGGCCGTCCGGCCCGCCGCCGACCCGGCGGGCCGGACGGCCACCGGCCGTGGGGAGCAGGGCCCCACGGCCACCCTCGTTCGAACAGCAGTCGCCGAGTCAGGCTGCGGATCTCTCGAAAAGGTGTCAACAAATGGCAGTCGCCGTGCAGGGTGCACCCAGCAAGGGCAGCCGTGACCGCGAACCGCGTCCCGGCCTCGTGGAGCGTTTCAAGCGCTCGTACAGCAAGCACTGGTACGCCTATGTGATGATCGCGCCGGTCGTCCTGGTGCTCGGCGTGCTCGTGCTCTACCCGCTGATCGAGGGCATCTGGCTCACCCTCACCGACGCCACCAGCCTCAACTCGGCCCGCCAGATCGGCGTCAACAAGGTCCCGGCCACCTACAACTTCATCGGCCTGCACAACTACGCCGACATCCTCTGGGGCCCCGGCTCGTACGACCGCTTCTGGTCGCACTTCGTCTGGACCATCGCCTGGACCGTCCTGTGCGTCTGCCTGCACTACTCGCTGGGCCTCGGCCTCGCCCTGCTGCTCAACCAGAAGCTCCGCGGTCGCGGCGCCTACCGGCTGCTGCTGATCCTGCCCTGGGCCGTGCCCACCTTCGTGACCGTCTTCTCCTGGCGGCTGATGCTCTCCGACGGCGGCGCCGTCAACACCGTGCTCGGCGCACTGCACCTGCCCGAGCCCGGCTGGCTCGACGACCCGCTCGGCCAGAAGGCCGCCGCGATCCTGGTCAACACCTGGGTCGGCGTGCCGTTCATGATGATCTCGCTGCTCGGCGGCCTGCAGTCGATCCCCGCCGAGCTCTACGAGGCGGCCGAGATGGACGGCGCCACCGCCTGGCAGCAGTTCCGCCACGTCACCCTGCCCGGGCTGCGCACCGTCTCCAGCACCGTCGTGCTGCTCGGCGTCATCTGGACCTTCAACCAGTTCGCGGTCATCTTCCTGCTGTTCGGCAACGGCGCGCCGGACGCCCAGCTGCTGGTGACCTGGGCCTACCGGCTCGGCTTCGGCCAGCAGCCCCGCGACTACGCCCAGTCGGCCGCGTACGGCGTGATCCTGCTGTCCATCCTCATCGTCTTCACCTCCTTCTACCGGCGCTGGCTGGCCCGCAACGAGCAGGCGAACGGCTGACGGCCACCCCGTCGACCAGGCGTCCGTCCGACGCATCCCCGTGACCACGACGGCCAAGAAGGCAGGTACCCCGATGAGCACCACCACCGAACGACCGACCATCACCGTCCCGGGATCCGGCATCCCGAAGGCCCGGCCCGTGAAGACCCGCCGGCGCGGCGAACCGAGCCCGCTGGGGAAGGCGCTGTCGCACGGCGCGCTGATCCTGGCGAGCCTGATCGCCCTCTTCCCGGTGCTCTGGATCGTCTTCATCTCGCTCGGCCCGGACAAGACCGACTATCTGCACCCCGGCGCGATCCTCGACAAGATGACCACGTCGAACTACTCCACGGTGCTCTTCGACACCGACTTCTTCACCTGGTTCGGCAACGCGGCGCTGGTCTCCGGCGTCACCACCGTGGTGGGCGTGCTGATCGCCGCCACCACCGGCTACGCGGTCTCCCGGATGCGCTTCCCCGGCCACCGGCCGCTGATGTGGTCGCTGCTGGTCACCCAGATGTTCCCGATCGCGGTGCTGATCGTGCCGATGTACACGATCCTCTCCACCCTCGGCCTGCTGGACAGCTACCTCGGTCTGATCCTGGTCTACTCGACCACCACCGTCCCGTACTGCGCCTGGCTGCTGAAGGGCTACTTCGACACCATCCCGGTCGAGATCGACGAGGCCGGGCGGGTCGACGGGCTGAACCCGTTCGGAACCTTCTGGCGGCTCGTCCTGCCGCTCGCCCGGCCGGGCCTGGCGGTGGCCGCGTTCTACTCCTTCCTCACCGCCTGGGCCGAGGTCGCCTTCGCCTCCACCTTCATGCTCAGCTCCGACAAGTACACGCTGGCCGTCGGCCTGCAGACCTTCGTCAGCGAGCACGACGCGCAGTGGAACCTGATGGCCGCGACGGCCGTGCTGATCGCGATCCCGTCCTCCCTGCTCTTCTACCTGGTCCAGCGTCACCTCGTCACCGGCCTGACCGCCGGTGCCTCGAAGTCCTGAGCCCCCTCCTCTCGTCACCGCCTGTCGCCGCGCACCGGCCGCCTCACCCCGGCGGCCGGTTCGACACCTAGTCCCCAAGGGATGACTGTCCATGACCCAGAACCTGGCCGACACCTCCCGGCCCGCCGCCGCCGTCCCCGCTGCCACCACCGTGGCCGCCGACAACGCCGGCCGGTCCAGAGGCTGGTGGCGGGAAGCGGTCATCTACCAGGTGTACCCGCGCAGTTTCGCCGACTCCAACGGCGACGGCATGGGCGACCTCCCCGGTATCCGCAGCCGGCTGCCGTACCTGAAGGACCTCGGCGTGGACGCCGTCTGGCTGTCCCCCTTCTACGCCTCGCCGCAGGCCGACGCCGGCTACGACGTCGCCGACTACCGCGCCGTCGACCCGATGTTCGGCACCCTGCTGGACGCCGACGGCCTGATCCGGGACGCCCACGGGCTGGGCCTGCGGATCATCGTCGACCTGGTGCCCAACCACTCCTCGGACGCCCACGAGTGGTTCCAGCGCGCCCTGCGCGAGGGCCCCGCCTCCGCGCTGCGCGAGCGCTACCACTTCCGTCCCGGCAAGGGCGAGAACGGCGAACTCCCGCCGAACGACTGGGAGTCCATCTTCGGCGGCCCGGCCTGGACCCGCACCGAGAACCCCGACGGCACCCCCGGCGACTGGTACCTGCACCTGTTCGCCCCGGAGCAGCCCGACTTCAACTGGGAGAACGAGGCCGTCGCCGACGAGTTCCGCTCGATCCTGCGGTTCTGGCTGGACATGGGCGTCGACGGGTTCCGGATCGACGTCGCGCACGGCATGGTGAAGGCCGCCGGCCTGCCCGACCTCGGCTCGCACGACCAGCTCAAGCTGCTCGGCAACGACGTGATGCCGTTCTTCGACCAGGACGGCGTGCACGACATCTACCGCGTCTGGCGCAAGATCCTGGACGAGTACCCGGGCGAGCGGATCGGCGTCGCCGAGGCCTGGACCCCGACCGTCCAGCGCACCGCCAACTACGTGCGCCCCGACGAGCTGCACCAGGCCTTCAACTTCCAGTACCTCGGCACCCACTGGGACGCCGCCGCGCTGCGCGAGGTCATCGACGTCTCGCTGGACGCGATGCGCCCGGTCGACGCCCCGGCCACCTGGGTGCTCTCCAACCACGACGTCACCCGGCACGCCACCCGCTTCGCCAACCCGCCCGGCGGCACCCAGATCCGCACCGCCGGCGACCGGGAGCTGGGCCTGCGCCGCGCCCGCGCCGCCAGCCTGCTGATGCTCGCCCTGCCCGGCTCCGCCTACCTCTACCAGGGCGAGGAGCTCGGCCTGCCGGACGTCACCGACCTGCCCGACGAGGTCCGCCAGGACCCGTCGTTCTTCCGCCAGGCCGGCCAGGACGGCTTCCGCGACGGCTGCCGGGTCCCGATCCCGTGGTCCGGCACCGAGGCGCCGTACGGCTTCGGCCCGGACGCCGGCGGCCCCAGCTGGCTGCCGCAGCCCGCCGAGTGGGCCGGGCTCAGCGTCGAGGCGCAGACCGGCGACCCCACCTCCACCCTGGAGCTCTACCGCAGCGCCCTCGCCGTCCGCCGGGAGCACCCCGCGCTCGGCGCCGGCACCGAGGTGACCTGGCTGGACGCGCCCGTGGGCGCGCTGGCCTTCCGCCGCGACAGCGAGTCCGGTTCCTTCGTCTGCACCGCGAACACGGGCCCCGAGCCGGTCCGGATCGCGGCCCCGGGCCGTATCCTGCTCTCCTCGGCCGAGGCTGTCGTGCTGGACGGAGAGACCGTTCTGGCGCCGGACAGCACCATTTGGTGGGCGGTGTGACGTGGTTGCAATAGGCTCTGGGATCGTGACTACGGCGCGACTCTCGGACATCGCGGCGCAGGCGGGGGTCAGCGAAGCGACCGTCAGCCGCGTCCTCAACGGCAAGGCGGGCGTCTCCGCCACCACGCGGCAGACCGTGCTGGCGGCGCTCGACGTGCTCGGCTACGAGCGGCCCACCCGGCTGCGCCAGCGCAGTGCGGGGCTGATCGGGCTGATCACCCCCGAGCTGAGCAATCCCATCTTCCCCGCGCTCGCCCAGGTGATCGAGCAGGTGCTCAGCCGCCACGGGTTCACCCCGGTGCTCTGCACCCAGACCCCGGGCGGCTCCACCGAGGACGAACTGGTGGAGATGCTGGTCGAGCGCGGCGTGGCCGGCATCGTCTTCGTCTCCGGCCTGCACGCGGACTCCACGGCGGACCACGACCGGTACGCCAAGCTCATCGGCCGGCAGGTGCCGTTCGTGCTGATCAACGGCTACAGCGAGAAGATCGCCGCGCCGTTCATCTCGCCGGACGACCGGGCCGCCATGTGGATGGCCGTCCAGCACCTGGTGGAGCTCGGCCACGAGCGGATCGGTCTGGCCGTCGGCCAGCGCCGGTTCGTCCCGGTGCTGCGCAAGATCGAGGGCTTCACCGCGGCCATAACGGACCTGCTCGGGGTGACCCGCGAGGAGGCCGAGGGCCTGGTCCACCACACGCTGTTCAGCGTGGAGGGCGGCCACGCGGCGGCCGGCGCGCTGCTCGACAAGGGGTGCACCGCGATCGTCTGCGGCAGCGACATGATGGCGCTCGGCGCGATCCGGGCCGTGCGCCAGCGCGGCCTGGCCGTGCCGCAGGACATCTCGGTGGTCGGCTTCGACGACTCGCCGCTGATCGCCTTCACGGAGCCGCCGCTCACCACCATCCGCCAGCCGGTCGAGGCGATGGCCACCGCGGCCGTCGACGCGCTGCTGGAGGAGGTCGGCGGGAACGCCGCCCAGCGCGGCGAGTTCATGTTCCAGCCGGAGCTGGTGATGCGCGGCTCGACCGGTGCCAGGCCCAACCGCGGCGACTGAGCACGACCGGCCGTCGACCACGACCGGTGGTGGCGCGGCCCGACCCGAACGACAGCAGGGCCCCGAGACGTCCCGTCCAGGACGTGTCGGGGCCCTGCTGCTGTCCGCCGCTCGCAGGACCCGCTCAGCCCTCCTGGGCGGTGGGCCGGTCCGGGGTGACCCGGCGCCCGTCGGCGGCGTCCCCGGTCCGGGCCTCGGTCCGGTGCCCGCGGGCCAGGTAGTCACGGACGATCAGCTCCACCGCGTCCTGCGGGCTGCTGGTGCCGGCGAGCAACATCACCTCGATCGCGAGATCCGATTCGAGCGAGACGGTGATCCTGGCCATGGCGGCTCCTCCTCGGGTACGGAGGGCCAGCATGCCCGCTGGGCGTGGGGTTTGGCCATGACCCGGGAACGGTCCCCGTGCCGCCCCTCGGCCGCCCCTGCGCCGTTTCCGCGTACCCCGTCGCCGGGCACGCCGCCGCCCCGGGGGAGCGACCAGACTCTCCCGGGGCGGCGGCGGTGGTGCGACGGCGTCAGCCGCCGTCCCGCACCGTCCGGTCACACTCGTCCATCTCGGCTCGAACGGGGCCTTGACGGATCAGATCGGACGGTTCGGTGCAATGAGGGCGAAACGGATCCGGATCAGATCCGGCCGGCGAAGTCCGGCGCCCAGTTGGCGATGGTCTCGGTGCGGACACCGGCGCTCGGGTTGGCGGCCTCGACGTAGCTGCCGTTGCCGGTGTAGATCGCCACGTGGTAGACGCCCGAGTCGCTGCCGTTGTTGGACCAGAACAGCAGGTCGCCCGGCTGCAGGCTGTCCAGCGAGACGTGGGTGCTGGCGGCGGCCTGGTCGGCGGCCACGCGCGGGATGGAGATCCCGGCGGCGCGGAAGGCCGCCTGGGTCAGGCCGGAGCAGTCCCAGCCACCGTTGCCGGTGCCGCCGTAGATGTACGCCTGGCCGACCTTCGACTGCGCGAAGGAGACCGCGGCGGCCATGCTGCCGGAGGCGGCGGGGGCCGGGGCGGCGGCGGTCTCGGCGGCCGGGGCGGCGGCTTCGGCGGCGGCCGGCTTGGCCGAGGTGGTCTTGGTGGCGGTGGCCGAGTCGGACCGGTTGAACCAGTCGAACTTCTTGCCGGATTCCGAGCTGTCCGAGGACTTGGTGGCGCTCGCGTCGCCGCCGCCCAGGGCCAGGTGCTGGCCCGGGTAGATGGAGTCGGGGCCCTCGGTCAGGACGGACTTGTTGAGCTCGTAGAGACGCTCCCAGCCACCCTGGACGTGGTTCTTGTCGGCGATGGCGGACAGCCAGTCACCGGCCAGCACGGTGTAGGTGCGGCGGTCGTCCTTGGACCACTGGCCCTGGTGCGACCAGGACTTGTCGCTGCTCCAGGAACCGGCCGAGTCACCCTTGGGGCTGGTGCTCTGGGCGGGGGCCTGCGCGGCCGGCGCGGCGGGCTTCGCCGGGGCGGCGGGGGCCGGCGCGGCGGGCTTGGCGGCGGCCGGGGCGGCGGTGTCCACGGCGGCGGGGGTGCCGCCCTTGGTCAGGCCGGCCTGGACCGAGCAGACCGGCCAGGCGCCGGGGCCCTGCACCGCGAGGACCTTCTCGGCGGTGGCGATCTGCTGGTCCTTGGTGGCGAGGTCGGCGCGCGGGGCGTACGCGGTGCCGCCGAACTCGGCCCAGGTGCTGTTGGTGAACTGGAGGCCGCCGTAGAAGCCGTTGCCGGTGTTGATGCTCCAGTTGCCGCTGCTCTCGCACTGGGCGACCTTGTCCCAGGTGGCGACGGAGGCCGCGCTCGCGACACCGGAGGTGAGGCAGGGGATGGTGAGACCGACGCCTGCCACGCCAACGGCGGCGATCACGCGGCGGGCGGTGCGGCTGGACAGACGGGTGCCGTTGGTGGGCAGCATGAAGATGTTCCTCTCCCACGCCTGCGAGGTGAGCTGTCGGATTCGGGCTGGAGTTGCCCGGCCGTGCTGAGCACGGCTTCACCCCTAGCCCCTGAACCGGTCGTGGACCGGTCCGGGGCGACTTACCTGGGTCCCCCGCGCCTGCCGTGGTGCGAATTCGCGCTGCCAGCGCATCCGACGGCAGGCCTCGGCGTTGCGGATGAACTGGGTCCGTGTGACCACGAACGGGGAGCACGTTAAGCAGAGTTAAGTTCAAACTGCAAACATCTGTGATGCTCATCACATGACCCTTGAAGCCCTTCCGTCCCAGGGGTCGGCATGATCGAAAATGCCCGGTTTCGGGTAAATCCCGTGCTGTCGGAGCGTTCTGCCTGTCCTTCAGCAGGCCGGTCGGCGACCTCTCCGGGAGGTGCGGAGGGCACGGAACCACGACTGCCGGGAGCCCGCAACCGGAGGGCGGAGAGCCGCCTCCGGCGCCGAAGTCCCCGGGGTGCAATCTGGTACAAGGCGACGGTCCGGGATGGAAAGCGACATTTCTTCGTATTCGGGCATTTGCCCTCAAGGCGGTGTGTATCCCCCGACGTGCCGATGTGTTGGCTCAGGGGGAGGGGTGCGGCGGCCGCGACGGCGGGCCGGGGAGCCGCCTGGTCATTTGGCGGCAAATGACAGTAAAAGGTGCATAGCGCCTAAAAGTCCCACGCCTGTCGCAAGCTGAGCCCAGGTCACGGCAGCCCTGACCCCGGCCGGCCCTGCGCCGGCCCGGCGCCGGCACGCGAGGGCAGGGCGTCGAGCGGGAGGCGTCGGGTCACCCGTCTTCCGCGTCCGTGCGGATGGCACCGGGGCGGTCTGCCCTCCGGCGGCCGTCGCCCTGCCCCGGACGTGCCGTCACCGTTCCCCGGTGCATCGGGGCACTCGGAACCGTCCCCTTGTCATGAGGTCGGCCGAGCCGCCGGATTCGCGGCGGAGCCACCGTCACCGGCCGGGGCGCCTGCCGGGCCTTGCTGCCGCACCGCGGAACACGGTCGAAGGGGAGTCAGCTTCCGAAGCGGCATCAGCGGCCGCCCCCCGGGCGGCCACCTGCCGCCGGGGCGTTCCGCCGGTGCCGGCGCCGGGACGTCGCGGGGCACCCCGCCGCGCCGGCGGTCCGTCGGCGAGCCGCTCCCGGTCGCCCCCGTCGGGCCCTCCCCGACCTCGTCCCTGACCTCGACCTCGTCCCCGTCCCGGCCCCCGGCGTCCTCTCGTTACCGCCCGCCCGGCACCGTGCGCCGGACGCCCCGAAGCTCCGGGAACGCCGCAGGGGCCCCGGACGAATCCGGGGCCCCTGCGGGTCGTTCTCACGGCGTGGCGGTCACTCCGCGGCCTGCTCGTGCTCCGGCTCCTGCTCCTGGGCCTGCTCCAGCGCGGCCAGGGCGACCTCAAGGGCGGAGAGGTAGGTGGAGGCGACGAGCTGGCCGACCGTCGGGTACGCGCCGAGCGGGGCCGCGCTGGGGCAGCCGGTCTCCTCCGCGGCGGTGGCGAGCAGCTCGGGGTCGGCCTCCGGGCCGATCACCAGGGGTGCCAGCGCGGGCCGCTGCGAGCCGGTGGCGCGCAGGTGCTCGACGGCCGCGGCCACCGAGCCGGGCACGTCCAGCGCGGCGGAGACGACGGGCACGGCGAGCCGGGCGGCGAGCAGCACACCGGTGATGCCGGCGGCCGCCGCCGCGTCCTCGCCGCCGACGGTGGTGAGCACCACGCCGTCGGCCGCGGTGGCGATGGCGAAGAGTCGGGCGCGGTCGGCGCGGGCCAGCCCCGCCTCGGACAGCCGTACGTGGACGGCCTCGGCCAGCAGCGGGTGCGGGCCGAGCACGTCGGTGACGGTGGCCCCGCTGCCGGCGGCCAGCGCGTGCAGGTCGCTGAGGAAGTCGTGCGGGCCGGTCAGCAGCGGCACCACCACGGGCGCCGGCAGGCCGGCTTCGAGGGCCTGGGCGATCAGCTCGGCCACGGTGGGGCCGGACTCCTCGGCCGAGTCGTCGGCGAGGTACGCGGCGGCGGTCTCGACGCCGGACTGCTCGCTGCGGACGATCGACAGGAGTTCGTCGACGACGGGCCGGGACTCGGGGCCCGCGGTGGCGGGCACGGCGAGCACGAGGGCCGGCGAACCGGCCGGGATCTCGGGGCGCTCGGGTCGACGATGGCGCCCCCGCGCACGGGAGCCTGGAGTGCGGACGGGCAGTGGCGCGCCCGGGATGGCTGCGGTGCTCATGGCGGAGATCGTAGGACATCGGCCCGGCAGAGTCGCAGTCGGCTGCCGATGTCGACCGGCGGCCATGCCGTCATTTCGGGCATAGGGCCCCAAACCTGTCGGGATGGTGGTCTTGTCACCCGGATCTCCCGGGCCCGCGGGCGGCATCCGGGCCGGCGGGTGACATGTATCACACCGGCCGGGCCGACTGACTGTGGGTCACGGGAGTGCGACTCCCGGCAGTGGAAGATCAACATTGCGCGGGGAATTGCCTACGGGCGGTTATCGCGAGGTTTGTGGTTCGGTCAAGTTTGTCCGGTTACATACCGTCGGTCCGGCGGTTCCCCGGCCGGTTGCATCACGGTCGGTGCTTCCTCGTGCACCTGCAATGTCCCGTGCTGATGCACGTGCACTGCGGCTATCATCACGTCAAGTGAGGCGTGTGCCGGGCCGGCAGGGGGCCGGGCCAGTGGATCGCGGCCCGACGTGCCGCGCGCCGAACTGGACGACTACTCCGGTCTCTTCGGGAGATTTCTATGCACCACACGTACAACGGCATGGCGGCTGCGGACCTTGAGGGAGTGGTCTGGCAGAAGAGCCTGCACAGCAATTCCCAGGGCAACTGCGTCGAGTTCGCCGCACTGCCGGGGGGCGATGTCGCGATGCGCAACTCCCGCTTCCCGGACGGTCCGGCACTGATCTACACGCGGGCCGAGATAGCGGCGCTGCTGCTCGGCGCGAAGGACGGGGAGTTCGACCACCTGGCGCTCTGACGCCGGTTCACCGTCGCAGTGTTCCAGGGGGCCGTCGTGGGTGCTGACACCACGACGGCCGTTGTCGTAGGCGGGTGTCCCGGGATCCGTGCCCGGGGGAGACGGCTGTGGTGGCCGTCCCGGGCCCGCCGTGCGCCGGCTGAGGCTCCCGTGGAGCGCGCCGCCCCGTGGCCCGGCCGCCTCGGCGCCGTTCCGGTCGTGGCGTGACCGTACGGAGGTGCCCGCCGGGGAGTTGCCTTGCCGGCCCGCCGCGGCGTCAGGCCGAGCGCCGGTGCCGCCCGATGGCGTCCTGGGCCCGAGCGGCGGCCGGATCCTCGGCCTCGAAGAGCGCCCAGACCACCTTGCCCGCGCCGGCCAGCGGGTGCCAGCCCCAGGAGCGGCTGAAGGAGTCCACCAGGTGCAGGCCCCGGCCTGACTCCGCGACGAAGTCGGCCTCCCGGGCGACCGGCCCGGTACTGCTGGGGTCGCTGACCGCGCAGACCACCTGTGGTGCGCGGTGCACCAGGCTTATCCGGATCGGCAGCCGTCCGTCCATGGACTGCTGCGGTCCGCCCTGGGTCGGGATCGCGGCCAGGTCGGCGGCCAGGTGACCCGGATCGGGTCTGGCGCCGACGGCGTGCCGCAGTGCATTGGTCACCAGCTCGGAGGCAACCAGTGCGACGTCGTCGAAGAGGTCACCGAGTCCCCAGCGGTTGAGCGTCGTTCTGGCGAAGTCGCGCGCGGTTCTGACGGCTTCGTAGCGGGGAGCGAGCGTACAGGTGACCACGTGGGGGTCGACCGCCAAGGCCGTACCGGTGCTCATGAAGAGCTCCTCCCATAAGGGGGCCGACACGGCTGGACCCGCCGGGGTCATGCCGGTCACCTCCGACTCGCTCGGCCGTTGGGTTGCCACCTCGTACGGCCCTTGCGCGCACACAAGTGCCCGGTCGCGCCGCAGCGCTGCCGGGCTGGTGTGCGGAGTGGCGCGTGGGGTCGACGCGGTGCCCGCGGGAATGCCAGGGATGTGCAGGTGCACGTGCACCATGGTCCTCTGCGCTCACTGCAGATGCAAGAGTCGATTCACGTGCAGTCGCATCATTGGCATATGCATGCGCCGAATGCACGTGCATCCTGGTGCCCGAGGTGCAGAACTGATAGATACATCCGTCAGTACCGGCACCGAGAGCGCTCAACTGATGGCAGACTGTGCGCTGTTTGCCCAAGGTGGAGGTTTGGACCGCATGACCACAGTTCAGCCGGGCGGCGGCTCGATGGTTCGCCGGATCCTCCTCGGCTCCCAGCTCCGCCGGCTCCGCGAAGGCCGAGGCATCACCCGCGAGGACGCCGGGTACGCCATCCGCGCGTCCGAATCCAAGATCAGCCGCATGGAGCTCGGCCGGGTCAGCTTCAAGGAGCGTGACGTCGCCGACCTCCTCAGCCTGTACGGGGTCAACGACGGCGCCGAGCGCGAGGCCCTGCTCGGCCTGGTCCGCGAGGCCAACAAGTCCGGCTGGTGGCACAGCTACAACGACGTGCTGCCCGGCTGGTTCCAGACCTACGTCGGTCTGGAGGAGGCGGCCACCCTGATCCGCACCTACGAGGTGCAGTTCATCCCCGGCCTGCTGCAGTCCGAGGAGTACGCCCGCGCCGTCTTCGGCCAGAGCCGCCCGGTGATCAGCGACGAGGAGCTGGAGCGCCGGGTCAGTCTGCGGCTGCGCCGCCAGAAGCTGCTCACCGACGGCAACAGCCCCCGGCTCTGGGCGGTCATCGACGAGGCCGCGCTGCGCCGCCCGGTCGGCGGTCCCAAGGTGATGCGCGGTCAGCTCCAGTACCTGATCGACATCGCCGAACAGCCGAACGTGGTCATCCAGGTGATGCCGTTCCGCTTCGGGGCGCACGCGGGCGAGAGCGGCGCGTTCTCCATCCTGCGCTTCCCCGAGCAGGACCTCGCCGACGTGGTCTACCTGGAGCAGCTCACCAGCGCGCTCTACCTCGACAAGCGCGACGACGTCGACGCCTACATCCAGGTCATGGAGCGGCTCTGCGTGGACAGCCTCACGCCCGAGCGGACCATCGACCTGCTGTCCTCGATCCTGGCCGAGCGCTGACCCGGCGCCGGCCGGGCGCGTCCTGACGGCCCCGCGGGCGGCCGTCCGCCACCCGGCCCCACTGCCGGCATGCCCTGACGCCCCGGCGGGCGCCACGGTCGCCCGGTGCCCCGCCGCGGGCCGCTCAGGCCCGGGCCGGCGGTCTGCTGCGCTCCGGCGGTGTCGGCTGCGGCGGGCACCCCATCGACCAGGGCAGCCCGTACCGGCCGAAGAGGTCGGCCCGGATCGGCGCCAGCGCCAGCTCCGCGCCCGGCAGCAGCACCCCGATGCAGCCGCCCATCAGGGCGCTGCGCAGCACGGCGTGCTCGGCCGGCGGGTCCGGCGCGCCCCAGTCGCGCAGCAGCTCCTGCAGGATCGCCCCGACCCGTTGCTGCTCCGGGTCCTTGACGAAGGCCCCCACGTCCGGGTCCAGGATCAGCGCGAGGTGCGAGCGCATCACCCGCGGGTGGTCCATGGCCAGCCCCAGCACCGCGTCTATCGCGCGGGCCAGTCGCTCCTCGGGGGTGGCGGCCGGCGCCAGCCCGGCCAGGGCGGCGGAGAGCTCCAGGTGCATCAGCCGGTGGGTCGCCGACTGCATCAGCAGCCGCTTGCCGTCGAAGTAGTACGACAGCAGCCCCCGGGCGAGCCCGGCCCGTTCGGCTATGTCGGAGAGCGTGGTGCCGGCGTATCCGTGCTGGTCGACGAGTTCGACGGTGGCCCGCATGATGCGGCGACGGGAGCGCTGGCGCATTTCCTCGTTGACCGAATCCCCGCGAGGTGCCATCGTGTCTGCTCCGTACGTTCGTTGGCTCCCGGCCAATATACTGGCCGGGCGACGTGCCGAGGCCGCCGCGTCCTGGGCTCCAGGACAACGGCGGACCGGTTCCGTACGGAGGCGCCGGCTCCACCAACACGGGGGTTTGGTGGAGCCGGCGCCGTCCCCCGGCCGGGGTTCGCGGCCGGGGAGGGAACAGTTGCGCGGGTCAGCGCTTGGTCAGCACCTCGGAGCCGGCCTGGGCGGCCTGCTGCGCCGACGGGTAATCATAGTCGGCCACGGACACCGGGATTGACCTCTTCCGGCGGTCCGCCAGCACGCCGGCCGCGGCCACCGCGAACCCGGCCAGGGCCACCGCGGTGACCAGCCACAGCGCCGGGCGGTAGCCGTCCAGCTGGGCCTGTGCGCTCTCGCCGCCGCCGCTGCCCGCGGTGATCACCGCGGTGACGACGGCCAGCACGATCGCGCCGCCGATCTGGAAGGCGCTGTTCACCAGCCCGGAGGCCAGGCCCTGCTCCTCGTCGGCCACCCGTCGGTGGCGGCGATGTTCACCGAGGGGAAGGCCAGTGCGAAGCCGACGCCGAGCAGGATCATGCTCGGCAGCACCAGCGTCAGGTAGCCGCTGTGCTCGTCCAGCCGCAGGAAGCCCGCGTAGCCGAGGGCCAGCGAGAGCACGCCCGCGGGCAGCAGCCTGGCGGTGCCGAACCGGTCCACGATGGCGCCCATCCTGGTCGCGGAGAGGGCGACCAGCGCGCCGGCCGGCAGCAGCCCGAAGGCCATCTCCAGGGCCGACCAGCCGAGCAGCCGCTGCAGGTACAGCGTGGCGATGAACTGGAAGCCGGCGTAGGAGCCCATCAGGGTGAGGGCGATCAGGTTGGCCCTGGCCACCCCGCCGTTGCGGAAGATGCCGAGCCGGACCAGCGGGTGCGCGGTGCGCAGTTCGATCAGCAGGAACGCGGCGGCCAGCACCACCACGGCGAGCAGTGAGCCGATGGTGCGCAGGCTCAGCCAGCCGGCCCCCTGGGCCTCGGTGACGGTGAAGACCAGCAGCAGGACGGCCAGCGTGCCGGTGATCGCCCCGGCCACGTCGTAGCCGCCGGCGGTGCGCTCCTCGCGGGCCTGGCGGGGGAGCAGCCGGAAGGCGAAGACCAGCGCGAGCAGGGCGACCGGTACCGGCATCAGGAAGGTCCAGCGCCAGCCGGCCGAGGTGAGCAGGCCGCTGAGCACCAGGCCGAGCGAGAAGCCGCTGGCGCCGCAGGTGGTGTAGATGGACAGGGCCCGGTTGCGGGCGGGGCCCTCGGGGAACGTCGTGGTGATGATCGACAGCCCCGCGGGGGCGGTGAACGCGGCGCTGACGCCCTTGAGGAAGCGGGCGCCGATCAGCAGTCCGCCGTCGTCGACCAGGCCGCCGAGCAGGGAGGCGGCCGCGAAGACGCCGAGGGCGACGAGGAAGACCCGGCGCCGTCCGAGCAGGTCGGCGGCGCGTCCGCCGAGCAGCAGCAGGCCGCCGTAGCCGAGGACGTAGCCGCTGACCACCCATTGCAGGGTGGAGGTGGACAGGTTCAGGTCGGTGCCGATGGAGGGCAGGGCCACGCCGACCATCGAGACGTCCAGGGCGTCCAGGAACATGGCGGCGCAGAGGACGACGAGGCTGCCCCAGAGGCGGGGTGTCCAGTGTTGCTCGGAGTGCGACGGATGGTCAGACGGCTTGGTCGGGTCGGTGGTTGAGCCGGAGCGGCTTGGAGCGGTCATGGGGAGGAGACTACATGCATGTGCAATCAATGCAAGCAAATATAATGTGAACGCAATAAATTCCTTGGCATGTGCTAGTCTGACCCCGTGTCCGAACTCGACCCTGCCGCCGATGCGGCCCTGGTGGCCGGCTGGCGCGACCTGCTGGCCCGCCACGCCGCGACGGCCTGCGCCCTGGACCGCGAGCTGGGGGAGCGGCACGACCTCGGGATGAGCGAGTTCGAGGTGCTGGAACGGCTCGTCGAGAGCGAGGGGGCCCAGCAGGCCATGCTGCGGGTCCAGGAGCTGGCCTGCACCGTCCACCTGAGCCAGAGCGCCCTGTCCCGGCTGATCGGCCGGCTGGAGAAGGCCGGCCTGGTCACCCGGGCCATGTGCGAGAACGACCGCCGGGGCATCTTCGTGACGCTGACCGAGGACGGCCGCGAGCGCTACGAGCGGGCCCGGCCGCTGCACCGCGAGGTGCTGGCCCGGGTCCTCGGCGGCGCCCCCGCCGGCTCCGGCTGAGCCTGCCCCCGACCGACCGGCCGTCACCCCCCGAGGCCGGCGGGCCGCCGCCGCGCGGAGCCCCGCCGCCCGGCTCAGAGCAGGGCGAACAGGCCCGGCGCCGCCGCCAGCAGGACGGCCGCCACCGGCGCGGCCAGTGCCGCCACCGTCAGCCGCAGCCGGTGCGAGACCGGCAGTCTCGGGTGGTCCGACAGCAGCCGGTCCACCCGCTTCGGGGACTGTGCGAGCAGCCCGGGCGGGCAGGATCCGAACACCCCGCGCCCCAGGTTGAGTTCGGCCAGGGCCAGGGCGGTCGTGGTCCGGCCGTGCCGGCGTGCCGCCCGGTCGTCCGCGGCCAGCTCCACCAGTTCGCCCACCTGGTCGCGGAAGGCGCTGAACACCCCGACCCCCGGGAACCCGGTGGCCAGCGCCTGCGCGCACTGCGACAGCCAGTGGTGCCGCGCCCGGACGTGTCCGCGCTCATGGCTCAGTACGGCGGCCAGCTCCCGGTCGGTGAGCTGGCGGATGGCGCCGGTGGTGACCACCAGCCGGGCGCCGTGCCCGGGCAGCGACCAGGCCTCCGGACTCATGCTCTCCAGCACCACCAGCCGCTCACGGCCCTTGCGCCGGCCGCCCCTGCTGCTCATCGATGCCGGCAACTCGGGTGCCCGGTGGGCCAGTTCCGCATGACGGTGATCGCGCAGGGCGCGCGCCGAGCGGACTTCCCTGGTGAGCGCGAAGAGAGTCTGCAGTCCGCCCGCGGCCAGCAGTGCCGCGCAGAGCCGCCCCCACCCCTCGGCGCCCTGCAGCCCGTACGCGGCCTCCACGCCGTGCGGCGCGCCCGAGAACAGCAGCACCCGGAGCTCCGGCAGGGCGGCCGAGGTGGCCAGCAGGAGGGCGAGCAGGCAGCACAGCAGCACCGCGACCACCAGGCACTGCCACGCCAACAACCCCAGCACGGGCTCCCGTTCGACCCACCGGGCCCGGGCCAGCAGGCGCGGCGCGACGGTCGACAGCAGCAGTCCGAGCAGCAAGAGGCCGAGCAGGGCCGTCATGGCAGGGGCTCCCCCAGTACGCACGGAGCGCGACAGTGCGCTCCCCGCCAACCTATGCGCTCCCCGGCGCCCGTGGAACGACTTTCGGCCACCCGTGACCAACGACACCCGGCGTGCCCCGGTGACCGGCGGGCCGGGCGGTCAGCACCCGGCCGGCACCGGCGGCCCCGGGCCCCGGGCCCTCGCCCGGGGCCGCCGGTCAGAGCGTCAGCAGCATCGCGAACATGCCGATCCCCATGGTGAGCCGGCAGGCCTGGGGCAGCCCGGCGCTGCCGGTGTGCAGGACCCCGCCCGGGGTGGCCAGCAGCCGGCTGCCGGCCCAGAGCGTGTACCCGCCGAAGTACAGCAGCAGGCCGCCGGTGAGCAGCGGCAGCCCGGCGCCGGCCTGATGGTGGGCGTGCGCGGGCGCCCCGGCCATCGCCAGGGCCATGTACGTCATGGCCAGGGCGCCGATCGCGTGGTGCAGCCGGTGGCCTCGCCGGGCCGGCGAGTGCGGGGCGGGGGAGTGCGGGCCGGCGGCCTGCGGAAAGGCCGGGCCCAGGGCGGCGGACGGCAGGGTGGTGGACGGCAGCACCGGCGGGTGGCGGACGGGTGAGCGTGCGGTCCCCGGTCGGGGGGCCAGGGCGGCCAGCAGGAACCACGCGCCGGGCAGCCCGAACACCCAGGCCCACACCGCGGGCGGCACGATGCCGCCGGTGACGGCCATCGCGGCCGTCCCCAGCCCCATCAGCGCCTCGGCGGCGGCGGACTCGTGACTGAGCACCCCGCGTCGCGCGCCCGGCCCGGGCCGCTCGCAGGACGGCCCGCGCAGCCGGGTCAGGCAGTACGTCCCCGAGGTCGCGGTGAGTGCTGCCAGCAGCCAGGTGAGGACGGCTGGTCCGTGCATCGGCGCGCCCCTCTCGACCGGTGCGTGCGGGCATCCGTTCCACGATCACCGCTCGGGGGCGCACGCAGCAGGGCGCGCACGGGGGCGCACGGAGGTGACCTCCGGCGATCGCGGGCCGCTCTCAGCCCCAGCCGACAGGTTTGGCACCAGGAGGACGCTGCCGGCCCGCCCGCCACGGACGTCCCCCGGCACCCCGCGCCGACTGCTCCCGGCGGCCCGCCGCTCCCGTCGCCGGCCGGGACCCTCCCCGGCCGGGACCCTCCCCGGCCGGGACCCTCCCCGGTGGCGCCGGAGGACCGCAGGCGGCAAGGTCGGCGTACGGCACCGCATCGACCGGTACCGCATCGACCGGCGCCGCGGGGCGCCGCCGTCCGGCGCCCCCTGGCCGGCTTCCGCGCCGACGGCGAGCACCGCCGCGAGCACCGCGGCAGGCGGCACGGAACGGCTCCCCCCGGCCTCCTGCCGGGAGCAGCACCGCCGGGAGCGTGGCGGGAGGTGGACATCGACCCCGGGCGGCCGCCGGCCGGCCGCCGTCCCGGGCCTGCGGGGCGCGATCCGCAGGCCGGCCGGCGGCGCGCGACGGCCCCCGGCGGCACAGATCACCCCCGGACCCCCCTTGAACAGGAGAACCTCCTGTATCTATGGTGTATCCGTCGAAATAACTCCTGTTGAAGTGAGTCAGAGATGCAGAATCTTTCGCCAAGGCTCGCTGTGGCGGCCGATGCTCCCGAGCAGACCAACGCCGGCCACCCGGCCTGGCTGAGACTGAAGGACGCCGTCGAGGCGCTGCGCCCCCTGCAGTCCAAGGACGGCTCGATCGACCTGTCCGCCGTCCAGCGGCACACCGTCGACCCGCTGCTCGATGTCGTGCTGGCCGCCGTCGAGGAGCTCGCCCCGCTCTTCCCGCACGACGCCGCGTACCTCGCCGCCGTCGGCACGGATCTGCGCAAGTGGGCGGAGACCGGCTACCGCGAGCCCGACTTCCTCGACTCCCTGATGGCCTTCCAGCCCGCCGCGCAGCGTGAGGACGGCCTGGAGCACCTGGTGGTCTTCCCGATGTACACCCAGAACGGCAACCCGGACCGCAACCTGGAAGCCGTCCTGCTGCGCGTCGTGTGGCCCGACTGGCTCGCCGAGCTGGAGCGCACCCGCTTCGACAACCCGATGTTCGTACCGATCACCTTCACCGACTTCACGGCCGGGTACGACACCAACTCCGCCGTCCTCTTCCCCGAGACCGTGGCCGTCCGCAAGGCGCCGGAACGTTTCACCTGGGGCGGCATCTTCTGCGACCGCGAGGCGGCCCGCTTCCGCGCCGTCACCGAGCGAGCCGTCGACCTGCTCGGCCTGGAGATCCCCGCCGACGCGGCGAGCCTGCTGCAGGACCAGCAGCGCGCCCAGCAGACCTTCGTCCTGTGGGACCTCGTGCACGACCGCACCCACAGCCACGGCGACCTGCCGTTCGACCCCTTCATGATCAAGCAGCGCAGCCCGTTCTGGATGTACGGGCTGGAGGAGCTCCGCTGCGACCTGACCGCCTTCAAGGAGGCCGTCCGGCTGGAGGCCGAGGGCTACGAGCAGGGCCGCGACGTCCAGTACGCGATCCTCTTCGACCGGATGTTCCGCTTCCCCGTCAGCGGTGACCGGGTGCGCAACTACGACGGTCTCGGCGGCCAGCTGCTCTTCGCCTACCTGCACAAGCACGACGCGCTGCGCTGGCGCGACAACCGCCTCAGCATCGACTGGGAGCGCGTCGCCGACGTTACCAACGCCCTCTGCGGCGAGATCGAGACCCTCTACCGCGACGGCATCGACCGGCCCAAGACGGCCCACTGGATCGCCGCGTACCAGCTGGTCTCCCGCTACCTCACCCCGCACCCCGCCTCCACCTGGGCGAAGGGCCCCGACGCGCTGCCGCTCGACATCACCGAGGGCAAGGCGCTCAACAAGGCCCTGTGCGACGCCGTGCTGCCCGACGAGTTCCCGCTGAGCATGTTCTTCGAGGCCCTCTCCAAGAAGCTCAGCGGCGTCATCGCCGCCACCACCGGCATCACCGGCGCGGGCATCCAGGGGGCCGCCGCATGAGCGCCCTCAGCGGAAAGGTGATCGCCGTCGCCGGGGCCAGCGGCCCCGCCGGACAGGCGGTGCTCCGCCGGCTCGCCGCCGACGGCGCGACCGTGATCGGCGCCGACATCGACCCCCGGCGCCTGGAGACGGCGCTCGACGCCGTCCGCACCGCAGTGCCCGGCGCGAAGATCAGCGGCCAGGTCATCGACCTGCTCGACCCGCAGGAGGTCCACGACTGGGCCGACCACCTGGAGGCCGAGCACGGCCACGTCGACGGCGTCTTCCACCTGGTCGGCGGCTGGCGCGGCAGCAAGACCTTCTTCGAGACCCGCATCGACGACTGGGACTTCCTGCACGACACCGTGGTGCGCACCCTCCAGCACACCTCGCTGGCCTTCCAGCCCGCGCTGCTCCGCAGCGAGTCCGGCCGGTACGCGATCGTCTCGGCGTCCTCCGCCCACAAGCCCACCGCGGGCGGAGCCGCCTACGCCGCCGCCAAGGCGGCGAGCGAGGCCTGGACCCTGGCGATGGCTGACTCCTTCAAGAAGGAGACGACCTCCGGGGACGGCGTGCCGACCGCGGCGGCTGCGATCCTGGTGATCAAGGCCCTGGTCTCGCCCGAGATGCGGGCCGAGAAGCCGGACGCCAAGTTCGCCGGCTTCACCGACACCGCCGACCTCGCCGACACCCTGGCGGGCCTCTGGGACCGCCCGGCAGCAGACCTGAACGGACAGCACCTGTGGCTGACAGCCCGATGACCCCCGCCCCCGCCACCGACGCGGTCCGGCACCACGACCCGGCCGTCCGCGGCTTCGCCAGCGACAACTACGCCGGCGTCCACCCGGAGATCCTGGCCGCGATGGCGGTGGCCAACGGCGGACACCAGGTCGCGTACGGCGAGGACGACTACACCGCCCATCTCCAGGGCGTCTTCCGCAAGCACTTCGGGGACAAGGCCGAGGCCTTCCCGGTCTTCAACGGGACCGGCGCCAACGTCGTCGCCCTGCAGGCCCTGCTGCCCCGCTGGGGAGCCGTGATCGCCGCGCAGAGCGCGCACATCAACGTCGACGAGTGCGGTGCCCCCGAGAAGATCGCCGGCATCAAGCTGCTCACCGTCCCCACCCCGGACGGCAAGCTCACCCCCGAGCTGATCGACCAGCAGGCCTGGGGATGGGGCGACGAGCACCGCGCCCAGCCGCTCGCCGTCTCCATCACCCAGAGCACCGAGCTGGGCACGCTCTACACCGCGGACGAGATCAAGGCGATCTGCGACCACGCCCACCAGCACGGCATGCTCGTACACGTGGACGGCTCCCGCCTGGCCAACGCGGCGGCCTCGCTCGGCCTCCCGCTGCGCGCCTTCACCACGGACGCCGGCGTGGACGTGCTGTCCTTCGGCGGCACCAAGAACGGTCTGCTGATGGGCGAGGCCGTGGTGGTCCTCAACCCCGAGCGGGTCCGCGACATCAAGTTCCTGCGCAAGATGTCGATGCAGCTCGCCTCGAAGATGCGCTTCGTCTCCGTGCAGTTCGAGGCGCTGCTGGCCGGCGACCTCTGGCTGCGCAACGCGAGCCACGCCAACGCGATGGCCCGCCGCCTGGAGGCCGCCGTCCGCGGGATCGACGGCGTGACGGTGGTCCGGCCGGTCGAGGCCAACGCCGTCTTCGCACTGCTGCCCCGGGAGGTGAGCGAGCGGCTGCAGAAGCAGTACCGCTTCTACTTCTGGGACGAGCACACCGGCGAGGTGCGCTGGATGGCCGCTTTTGACACCACCGAGGCGGACATCGACGCCTTTGCGGCGGCGATCGCCGAGGAGATGGCCCGCTCCTGACCGCCCCCGCACCTCGGATCGTCCCGTCCCGGAGCCCCGGGACGGGACGATTTGCTTGTGCCGCCGGGCCTCCGTACAGTTCTCCGGGTTGCCCCGGTGGCAGCACGCTCCACCCGCAGGGATTCGGATTCAGGTTCGGATTCACCGGGGAAAAGCAGCCCGAGAAACTCTGGTAGAGTTCGGGAGCGCCGAAAGGCCGAAGCACATCGGATGAACGAAGCCCCGGAAAACGGAGCGGAAAGCGTCTGATAAGCTGGAAACACGAAAGAACGAAGCGCCCGGAGAGTTCACGAGAGTGGCTTGAAGGAAGTGTCCGTTCCTTGAGAACTCAACAGCGTGCCAAAAGTCAACGCCAGATATGTTGACATCCCCGGCCTCGATCTCTGATCGGGGTTGGAGATTCCTTTAGTAACAAAACACTAGCGAGGACGCAGTGCGCGGGGCCGCCCTATTCCGGTGGTTGCCGTGCCGCTCAACGCGAGTGGCCGCTCGATTACGAGCAGACATTCACGGAGAGTTTGATCCTGGCTCAGGACGAACGCTGGCGGCGTGCTTAACACATGCAAGTCGAACGGTGAAGCCCTTCGGGGTGGATCAGTGGCGAACGGGTGAGTAACACGTGGGCAATCTGCCCTGCACTCTGGGACAAGCCCTGGAAACGGGGTCTAATACCGGATATGACCTTCCTCCGCATGGGGGTTGGTGTAAAGCTCCGGCGGTGCAGGATGAGCCCGCGGCCTATCAGCTTGTTGGTGGGGTAATGGCCTACCAAGGCGACGACGGGTAGCCGGCCTGAGAGGGCGACCGGCCACACTGGGACTGAGACACGGCCCAGACTCCTACGGGAGGCAGCAGTGGGGAATATTGCACAATGGGCGAAAGCCTGATGCAGCGACGCCGCGTGAGGGATGACGGCCTTCGGGTTGTAAACCTCTTTCAGCAGGGAAGAAGCGCAAGTGACGGTACCTGCAGAAGAAGCACCGGCTAACTACGTGCCAGCAGCCGCGGTAATACGTAGGGTGCGAGCGTTGTCCGGAATTATTGGGCGTAAAGAGCTCGTAGGCGGCCTGTCGCGTCGGATGTGAAAGCCCGGGGCTTAACCCCGGGTCTGCATTCGATACGGGCAGGCTAGAGTGTGGTAGGGGAGATCGGAATTCCTGGTGTAGCGGTGAAATGCGCAGATATCAGGAGGAACACCGGTGGCGAAGGCGGATCTCTGGGCCATTACTGACGCTGAGGAGCGAAAGCGTGGGGAGCGAACAGGATTAGATACCCTGGTAGTCCACGCCGTAAACGTTGGGAACTAGGTGTTGGCGACATTCCACGTCGTCGGTGCCGCAGCTAACGCATTAAGTTCCCCGCCTGGGGAGTACGGCCGCAAGGCTAAAACTCAAAGGAATTGACGGGGGCCCGCACAAGCAGCGGAGCATGTGGCTTAATTCGACGCAACGCGAAGAACCTTACCAAGGCTTGACATATACCGGAAACGGCCAGAGATGGTCGCCCCCTTGTGGTCGGTATACAGGTGGTGCATGGTTGTCGTCAGCTCGTGTCGTGAGATGTTGGGTTAAGTCCCGCAACGAGCGCAACCCTTGTTCTGTGTTGCCAGCATGCCTTTCGGGGTGATGGGGACTCACAGGAGACTGCCGGGGTCAACTCGGAGGAAGGTGGGGACGACGTCAAATCATCATGCCCCTTATGTCTTGGGCTGCACACGTGCTACAATGGTCGGTACAAAGGGCTGCGATGCCGCGAGGCGGAGCGAATCCCAAAAAGCCGGCCTCAGTTCGGATTGGGGTCTGCAACTCGACCCCATGAAGTTGGAGTTGCTAGTAATCGCAGATCAGCATGCTGCGGTGAATACGTTCCCGGGCCTTGTACACACCGCCCGTCACGTCACGAAAGTCGGTAACACCCGAAGCCGGTGGCCTAACCCGTAAGGGGAGGAGCCGTCGAAGGTGGGACCAGCGATTGGGACGAAGTCGTAACAAGGTAGCCGTACCGGAAGGTGCGGCTGGATCACCTCCTTTCTAAGGAGCACATGGCCGAATGCGAGCAAATGTCTCGCACGGTTGCTCATGGGTGGAACGTTGACTATTCGGCACGGTTCGGTCTCATCGACCGCGAGTACTGCGCTTCGGCGCGTGGAAAGCATCTGATGGGGTTGGGTCGTGTCGGGCACGTTGTTGGGTCCTGAGGGAACGGCCGTATGGTCGTTGCTTCAGTGCCGGTCCTACTTGATGATCCTCGTTTCGGGGGTTTGATGGTGGGTGACTGGTCGTTGTTTGAGAACTGCACAGTGGACGCGAGCATCTGTGGCCAAGTTTTTAAGGGCGCACGGTGGATGCCTTGGCACCAGGAACCGATGAAGGACGTGGGAGGCCACGATAGTCCCCGGGGAGCCGTCAACCAGGCTTTGATCCGGGGGTTTCCGAATGGGGAAACCCGGCAGTCGTCATGGGCTGTCACCCATACCTGAACACATAGGGTATGTGGAGGGAACGCGGGGAAGTGAAACATCTCAGTACCCGCAGGAAGAGAAAACAACCGTGATTCCGGGAGTAGTGGCGAGCGAAACCGGATGAGGCTAAACCTGATACGTGTGATACCCGGCAGGGGTTGCGTATGAGGGGTCGTGGGAAAGTTCTTCAGTCGTCTGCCGGCGGCTGGGTGAGTCAGAAACCGTTGGTGTAGTCGAAGGACATGCGAAAGGTCCGGCGTAGAGGGTAAGACCCCCGTAGACGAAACATCAGCGGCTCACTTGAGCTTCTCCCAAGTAGCACGGAGCCCGAGAAATTCCGTGTGAATCTGGCGGGACCACCCGCTAAGCCTAAATATTCCCTGGTGACCGATAGCGGATAGTACCGTGAGGGAATGGTGAAAAGTACCGCGGGAGCGGAGTGAAATAGTACCTGAAACCGTGTGCCTACAAGCCGTGGGAGCGTCGGACATGCAGCTTGCTGTGTGTCTCGTGACTGCGTGCCTTTTGAAGAATGAGCCTGCGAGTTTGCGGTGTGTAGCGAGGTTAACCCGTGTGGGGTAGCCGTAGCGAAAGCGAGTCCGAATAGGGCGTTTCAGTTGCATGCCCAAGACCCGAAGCGGAGTGATCTAGCCATGGGCAGGTTGAAGCGGAGGTAAGACTTCGTGGAGGACCGAACCCACCAGGGTTGAAAACCTGGGGGATGACCTGTGGTTAGGGGTGAAAGGCCAATCAAACTCCGTGATAGCTGGTTCTCCCCGAAATGCATTTAGGTGCAGCGTCACGTGTTTCTTGCCGGAGGTAGAGCACTGGATAGGCGATGGGCCTCACCAGGTTACTGACCTTAGCCAAACTCCGAATGCCGGTAAGTGAGAGCGTGGCAGTGAGACTGTGGGGGATAAGCTCCATGGTCGAGAGGGAAACAGCCCAGAACACCGACTAAGGTCCCTAAGCGTGTGCTAAGTGGGAAAGGATGTGGAGTCGCAGAGACAACCAGGAGGTTGGCTTAGAAGCAGCCACCCTTGAAAGAGTGCGTAATAGCTCACTGGTCAAGTGATTCCGCGCCGACAATGTAGCGGGGCTCAAGCACACCACCGAAGTCGTGTCATTGCAGCAACAGGGCCAACGCCTGCTGTGATGGGTAGGGGAGCGTCGTGTTCCGGGTGAAGCAGCGGAGGAATCCAGTTGTGGACGGGACACGAGTGAGAATGCAGGCATGAGTAGCGATACAAGAGTGAGAAACTCTTGCGCCGATTGACCAAGGGTTCCTGGGTCAAGCTGATCTGCCCAGGGTAAGTCGGGACCTAAGGCGAGGCCGACAGGCGTAGTCGATGGACAACGGGTTGATATTCCCGTACCCGCTTTGAAGCGCCAACGTCGAACCTCTGAATGCTAAAGCCGCGAAGCCGGCCCGGAGTCTTCGGACAATGGGACGTGGTGGAGCCGCTGACCCGACAGGGTAGTAGGTGAGCGATGGGGTGACGCAGGAAGGTAGTCCAGCCCGGGCGGTGGTTGTCCCGGGGTAAGGGTGTAGGCCGAGTGATAGGCAAATCCGTCACTCATTAAGGCTGAGACCTGATGCCGAGCCGATTGTGGTGAAGTGGATGATCCTATGCTGTCGAGAAAAGCCTCTAGCGAGTTTCATGGCGGCCCGTACCCCAAACCGACTCAGGTGGTCAGGTAGAGAATACCGAGGCGTTCGGGTGAACTATGGTTAAGGAACTCGGCAAAATGCCCCCGTAACTTCGGGAGAAGGGGGGCCGGAACTGGTGATCGGATTTACTCCGTGAGCTGGGGCCGGCCGCAGAGACCAGCGAGAAGCGACTGTTTACTAAAAACACAGGTCCGTGCGAAGCCGTAAGGCGATGTATACGGACTGACGCCTGCCCGGTGCTGGAACGTTAAGGGGACCGGTTAGTCGAGATTCGTCTCGGCGAAGCTGAGAACTTAAGCGCCAGTAAACGGCGGTGGTAACTATAACCATCCTAAGGTAGCGAAATTCCTTGTCGGGTAAGTTCCGACCTGCACGAATGGCGTAACGACTTCTCGACTGTCTCAACCATAGGCCCGGTGAAATTGCATTACGAGTAAAGATGCTCGTTTCGCGCAGCAGGACGGAAAGACCCCGGGACCTTTACTATAGCTTGATATTGGTGTTCGGTTCGGCTTGTGTAGGATAGGTGGGAGACTTTGAAGCAGCCACGCCAGTGGTTGTGGAGTCGACGTTGAAATACCACTCTGGTCGTGCTGGATGTCTAACCTGGGTCCGTGATCCGGATCAGGGACAGTGTCTGGTGGGTAGTTTAACTGGGGCGGTTGCCTCCTAAAGAGTAACGGAGGCGCCCAAAGGTTCCCTCAGCCTGGTTGGCAATCAGGTGTTGAGTGTAAGTGCACAAGGGAGCTTGACTGTGAGACCGACGGGTCGAGCAGGTGCGAAAGCAGGGACTAGTGATCCGGCGGTGGCTTGTGGAAGCGCCGTCGCTCAACGGATAAAAGGTACCCCGGGGATAACAGGCTGATCTTCCCCAAGAGTCCATATCGACGGGATGGTTTGGCACCTCGATGTCGGCTCGTCGCATCCTGGGGCTGGAGTAGGTCCCAAGGGTTGGGCTGTTCGCCCATTAAAGCGGTACGCGAGCTGGGTTTAGAACGTCGTGAGACAGTTCGGTCCCTATCCGCTGTGCGCGTAGGAATATTGAGAAGGGCTGTCCCTAGTACGAGAGGACCGGGACGGACGAACCTCTGGTGTGCCAGTTGTCCTGCCAAGGGCATGGCTGGTTGGCTACGTTCGGGAGGGATAACCGCTGAAAGCATCTAAGCGGGAAGCCTGCTTCGAGATGAGTATTCCCACCTCCTTGAGAGGGTAAGGCTCCCAGTAGACGACTGGGTTGATAGGCCGGATGTGGAAGCCCTGTAAGGGGTGGAGCTGACCGGTACTAATAGGCCGAGGGCTTGTCCTCAGTTGCTCGCGTCCACTGTGTTGTTCTGAAACAACGACCCCGCATGTCCCGGGCCACGGGATGGTGCGGTGCGGTGACAGTTTCATAGTGTTTCGGTGGTCATAGCGTGAGGGAAACGCCCGGTTACATTCCGAACCCGGAAGCTAAGCCTTACAGCGCCGATGGTACTGCAGGGGGGACCCTGTGGGAGAGTAGGACGCCGCCGAACAATCATTGTGGAGAAGCCCTGCCGGGTAACCGGCAGGGCTTTTCTGCGTTTCCCGGGCCCTTTTCGGCGAAGGCCCGGTGCGACTTCTGCCGGCTTGTCCCATCACCTCGCGTCGGATGTGTCGGGCGCGCCGGTAGCGGCATGCAGGTGCGGGCCCGACCGGGGAGGTCGGGCCCGCATTGCGCCGCCGGATTGTGGTGCTGGCGGAAGGGGCCGGCTACTGCGCGGCCCGTCCCCAGACGGGCCGGCTCTCCCACTCCTCGGGAGTGTTGGTGACCTGGGTGACGGCGGAGCCGTCGGCCTTCATCGTGTAGACCTCGGCATTGGCGCCGGAGGGCGCCTGGGCGAAGGTGACCTGCTGGCCGTCGGGGGAGTAGGCGGCGACGCCGTAGAAGGTGTCGGAAGGCGCCGGTGTGAGCGCGGTGACCGCGCTGCCGTCCGGGTGGACGGTGTAGATGCCGCCGCCGGGCGCGTAGTCGGGGCCTGCGGGGTAGGTGGTGAAGAGGATGTGGGTCCCGTCGGGTGACCAGCTGGGGCGGTCGCCCGCCCGCAGGGCCCAGGGGGTGAGCTGGCGCATCCCGGTGCCGTCCGCGTTGATGACGAAGATCGCGGTGCTGTCCGCCGGCTGCCCGGTGGCGCCGGTGCGGTAGGCGAAGGCGAGCTGGGTGCCGTCCGGGGACCAGGTGGCGTTGTCGACCCGGCCGGAGTACGGCTTGTCGTTGGTGAGCATGGTGAGGCGCTGGGCGTTGCTGCCGTCGGCGTTCATCACGAACAGATCGGAGTACTGGATCTGGTTCTGCTGGTCGTCGAGGGCGCCCCAGGCCCGGCTGAACGCGATCAGCTTGCCGTCCGGGGAGAACGCCGGGGTGCTCTCGTCCTCGTTGAGGCAGTCGGGGGCATCGTCCTGGCAGATCTGCGGGACCTGCCGGGGCTCGCCGCCGGTGGCGCCGACGGTCCAGAGCCGGGCCTTGCCGGCGGCCGTGCGGCGGTCGAAGGCGATGGTCCGGCCGTCGGGCGACCAGTCGGGGTGGTCGTCGACCGAGTCCGCCGACGGCTGGGTGAGCTGCTGCTTCCCGCTGCCGTCGGGGGCGACGGTGAAGATGGCGCCGGTGGTGCGGCCGGGGTCGAGGAACACCCGGGTGGCGATGAGGCCGTTGCGGGCGGTGACCGCCTGGGCCGCCGGGGCCGCCGCGTCGACGACGGGGGCGGCGGAGGCCGAATCGGCGGGTGGGCCGTTCTCCGCCGCCGAGGGCATCAGGTTGCTGTCGGCTCCGCAGCCGGTGAGCAGTGATCCCAGGAGCAGGGAACAGGCTGCCGCCCCGTACGAAACTCCTCTGCCGCGCATGTGTCCGTCTCCGATCCAGGACGAGAGCCCGTGAGCGGGCGCCTGTCACTGTTGCAGACGGTGCCGGCACGGTGACGGACCGACACGCGACTGTCCGCGATCGAATGGCTACCGGAGGTTTCAGCAGCCGCCGCAGCGGGAAAAACGGGCGGTCATCGAAACGGTCATCGAAACGGTCATCGAAACGGTCATCGAAACGGTCATCGAAACGGTCATCGAAACGGTCATCGAAACGGTCATCGAAACAGCCTTTGGAGCGGCCGCGGGCCGGTCGGCGGATCCCCGGCCGCCAGCGTCGTGGCCGGGGGCGGCCGGTCCCTCCCGGTGCGGAGGGACCTGCCGTCCGGGCCGCTGCTGCCGTGGGCCTACTTGCCCTGCTCCTTGGCCGCTTCCTTCGCGGCGTGGCGCTCGGCCTTGGCCGCGGCCTCCGCCTCGTCCTCGGCCTCGGCGGCCTCCAGGGTGGGGGCGGTGCCGCCGAGCTGGGCGGGCAGCCACCAGGTGTCGTCCGGGCCGGCGGGCTTGGCGGGGTATTCGCGCTGGACCTGGTCGAGCATCTCGGTCATCGCGGCACGCAGGCGGCGGGTGACCATCACCGGCTTGTCGCCCGGGGCCAGCTCGATCGGCTTGCCGATCATGATGGTGACCGGGACGTGCCGCTTCGTGAGGGTCTTGGGGCGGCCCTTCGTCCAGAGCTGCTGGGTGCCCCAGAGGATGACCGGCAGCAGCGGCGTGCCGGAGTCGGCGGCCATCCGGGCGGCGCCGGTCTTGAACTTCTTCAGCATGAAGGACCGGCTGATGGTGGCCTCGGGGAAGACGCCGACCACCTCGCCGGCCCGCAGGGCGCGGACGGCGGCGTCGTAGGCGGGCTGGCCGTCGGTGCGGTCGACCGGGATGTGCTTCATGCCGCGCATCAGCGGGCCCGAGACGGCGTGCTTGAAGACGTCGTCCTTCGCCATGAACCGGGTCTTGCGCTTGCCGCCCCGGACGGCGCCGAGGCCGGCGAAGAGGAAGTCCAGGTAGCTGATGTGATTGCTCACCAGCACCGCCCCGCCGGTGGCGGGGATGTTCTCGGCGCCCACGATCTTGATGCGCACGTCGAGCGCGCGGAAGACGGTGAGCGCGGCTCCGATCACCGGCGGGTACACGAACTCTGCCACGGTCAGCCCTAACTTCCACGGGCCTGGGGCCCGGTCCGGCGGTACCCGCGACGTACGAGGGCCGACCGGAAGGCGCGGCACGCCGCGACGGCCACGGGTGATACAGGACGATGATCCCCCGAACGACTGCCGTCTGTCACGTGCGGACGCCGCCGGGCCGGTCCCGGACCCGCCGGGCCCGGGACCGGCCGCTGCCGGTGGTGCTCAGCCGGGCTGGGTGTGCGGCCGCACCTGGGCCCGGCGCAGGAGCAGGTACATCTCGCAGCCGAGGCAGTAGCCGAAGGCCGCGTTGAGGAAGGCAGCGGCCAAAGCGGCCGCGGTGGCGAGCAGGCCCAGCCAGGTCAGGCCGGTCAGGTAGCCGGTCGTCCCGACGACGGCGAAGCCGAGGCCGACGGCCTGGGCGAAGCGCGGCGGGCGGGCGTCCTCCGTCTCGCGGGGCGGCCCGAGGCGCGGGCGGACCAGAGTGCGGTAGAGCCGGCCGTACGGGGAGTACTGCAGGCCGGCGAAGGCGCCGACGGCGAAGATCACGGCCTGGACCGCGAGCAGCGCGCCGCTGCCGGTGATGAGGACGGCGGCCAGGACGAGGGAGGTGAGGACGGCGGCGAAACGGGGGCCGCGCGGGTCGATCTGCATGAGGGGGCTCCGGGGCGGGGCTCGGGCGGGCTGACGGAGGCGGGTCAGCGACAGCGCGAGGCCGTGGCGCGGCACAGGTCGACCACCCGGCGGGTGGTCAGGCGCGGCGGCGCGGGGCGGTAGGAGTCCACGTGCCGATGGTACGCGGGGCGCTGCCGGCGGGTCGACCCCCGGGACCGGCCGCCCCCGGGTGGGGACGGCCCGCCGGCGGGGGCCCGCGCCGGGTGGCGCACACTGGAGCGATGACCGGCTTGTGGGTGTGCGTTGCCGTGCTCGCGCTGGCGAGTGCGTTCGGACTGCTGCGCGCCAGGCGCGACGGGAGGCTGCGGTTGCGGACCAAGGACGACGCGGTACGGCTTTCCGCCTCGGAGCTCGGGACGGAGCTCGGTGAGCGCGCGACCCTGGTGCAGTTCTCCACCGCCTTCTGCCAGCCCTGCCGGGCCACCCGCCGGGTCCTCGACGAGGTCGCCGGCATGGTGGCGGGCGTGACGCACGTGGAGATCGACGCCGAGGAGAAGCTGGACCTGGTCCGGCGGCTGGAGATCCTGCGTACCCCGACCGTCCTGGTGCTGGACGCCACCGGCCGGGTGGTCCGGCGGGCGGCGGGTCAGCCGCGTCGTGCGGACGTGATCGCGGCCCTGGGCGAAGCGGTCTGAGGCCGCCTGCTGCCGTAGCCGGGCGGCCCGGGCAGGACCACGGCGAGCCTTTAGTTGATCAAGCTAGGGTGTGTCAAGACCGCAGCTGCTCCCGTCGCGGCCGGTGAATCTCACAGCCGATGTGCCGCCCAGTCAGGTGGTGTTCCGCCCCGGCTGGGGCAGGATGGGCGCAGACGGCGGTGCAGCCGTCCCCAGGCCCGCCCCGCGCGGGGATCACCCGAGGTCGCAGCGGGCCGGGGGGCGCTCGCCCGGAGGCCCGGCAGCGCTAAGCTACTGGCCAGTAGTGACGGCTAAGCTACTGGCGAGTATGCTGCCAGGAAGTTCCGGACGGGCACGGGAATTCGCTGCCCGGAGCGGGCACGTGGCGTAATCGCGCCCGCTTGCACCAGCCGCAGCCGCCGGACGAGACCAGTACAGGAGACAGGCCGTGAGCTTGAGGATCGTTGTCTGTGTGAAGTACGTGCCCGACGCGACCGGTGACCGGCGCTTCGCGGACGACCGCACCACCGACCGGGAGGGCGTCGACGGCCTCCTGTCGGAGTTGGACGAGTACGGCGTGGAGCAGGCGCTGCGGATCGCGGAGGCGCACGGCGACGCCGAGGTGACGGTGCTGACGGTGGGCCCGGACGACGCGAAGGACGCGCTGCGCAAGGCCCTGTCGATGGGCGCCGACAAGGCCGTCCACGTGAACGACGACGACATCCACGGCACCGACGTGATCGGCACCTCGGCGATCATCGCGAAGGCGCTGGAGCGGACCGGTTTCGACCTGGTGGTCGGCGGCATGGCCTCCACCGACGGCACCATGGGCGTGCTGCCCGCGCTGCTCGCCGAGCGCCTGGGCGTGCCGCAGCTGACCCTGCTGTCCGAGGTCGCCGTCGAGGGCACCACGGTCAGGGGCCGGCGCGACGGGGACGCCGCCACCGAGCAGGTCGAGGCGCAGCTGCCCGCCGTCGTCTCGGTGACCGACCAGTCCGGCGAGGCCCGCTACCCCTCCTTCAAGGGCATCATGGCCGCGAAGAAGAAGCCGGTGCAGTCCTTCGACCTGGACGACCTGGGCATCGACGCCGAGGAGGTCGGCCTGGCCGGCGCCTGGACCGCGGTGGAGGCCGTCACGGCCCGCCCCGCGCGCACCGCCGGCACCGTCGTCAAGGACGAGGGCGAGGGCGGCAAGGCGCTCGCCGCCTACCTCGCCGAGCAGAAGTTCATCTGACCCGCGGTCCCGCGCATTCACGACTTTTCAGGAGTAGACGAACCATGGGTGAGATTCTCGTCCTCGTCGACCACGCCGACGGTGTGGTCCGCAAGCCGGCCCTCGAACTGCTGACCCTGGCCCGCCGGATCGGCGAGCCGTCGGCGGTGGTGCTGGGCGCCGGTGACGGCGCCGGCGCGATCGCCGCGAAGGCCGCCGAGTTCGGTGCCGCCAAGGTGTACGTCGCCGACGGCCCGGAGTTCACCGACCAGCTGGTCGTCCCCAAGGTCGACGCGCTGGCCCAGATCGCCGGGGCCGCCGACGCCGCCGCCGTGCTGGTCACCTCCTCCGGCGAGGGCAAGGAGGTCGCCGCCCGGGTGGCGCTGCGCCTGGGTTCGGGGATCATCACGGACGCGGTGGACCTGGAGGCCGGTGAGGGTGGTCCGGTGGCGACGCAGTCGGTGTTCGCGGCGTCGTTCCAGGTGAGGTCGCGGGTGTCGCACGGTACGCCGGTGATCACGGTGAAGCCGAACTCGACGTCGCCGGAGGCCGCCGCCGCGGCGGGTGCGGTGGAGAGCGTGGTGGTGGCGTTCACCGGTAACGCGGCGACGGTGACCTCGCGTACGCCGCGGGTGTCCTCGGGTCGTCCGGAGCTGACCGAGGCCGCGATCGTGGTGTCGGGCGGTCGCGGTGTGGGTGCGGCGGAGGGCTTCGGTGTGGTGGAGGAGCTGGCGGACGCGCTGGGCGCGGCCGTGGGTGCCTCGCGGGCGGCGGTGGACGCGGGCTGGTACCCGCACACCAACCAGGTCGGTCAGACCGGCAAGCAGGTGTCCCCGCAGCTGTACGTGGCGGCGGGCATCTCGGGTGCGATCCAGCACCGGGCGGGCATGCAGACCTCGAAGACCATCGTCGCGGTGAACAAGGACCCGGAGGCCCCGATCTTCGAGCTGGTCGACTACGGCGTGGTCGGTGACCTCTTCACCGTCCTCCCGCAGCTCACCGCCGAGGTCAAGAGCCGCAAGGGCTGAGCGCAGCGATCCGCCCGGAGGGCGCGGACGGCCGAACAGGGCCGCCGCGCCCTCCGGCGTACCCCGGGCCGTAGAGTCGGCGCCAAGGACCGACGCGGAGGGGCTCATGAGTCTGTTGACGGCGCTTCAGGACGGGCACGGCGACAGCGCCGACGCCCTGCGGATCGACGGGGTCGCGCTCTCGCGCGAGCGGCTGCTCGGCGTCGCCACCGCCGTCGCGGACCGGGCGGCGGGCGCACCCGCGCTCGCGGTGCTCGCCCGGCCCACGGCCGAGACGGTGGCCGCGGTGGTCGGCGGCCTGCTGGCCGGCGTCCCGGTGGTGCCGCTGCCTCCCGACTCCGGGCCCAAGGAGCGCGCGCACATCCTGCGGGACTCCGGCGCCGCCCTGCTGGCGCTGCCCGCCGGAGAGCGGGCCCCGGAGGGCCTGGACGCGCTGCCCGGGCTGGACACCCTCCCGGTGGAGCTGACGCTGCGTTCGGCCACCTCGTACCCCGAGCCGGGCGAGGACGCCACCGCCTTCGTGCTCTACACCTCCGGCACCACCGGCGCGCCCAAGGGTGCCGTGATCCGCCGCGCCGCCGTCGCCGCCGACCTGGACGCGCTCGCCGAGGCCTGGCAGTGGACGGCCGAGGACACCCTGGTGCACGGACTGCCGCTGTTCCACGTGCACGGCCTGGTCCTCGGTGTGCTCGGCGCCCTGCGGACCGGCAGCCGCCTGGTGCACACCGGCCGCCCCACCCCGGAAGGCTACGCGCGGGCCGGCGGAACGCTGTACTTCGGCGTCCCCACCGTCTGGTCGCGGATCGCCGCCGACCCCGCGGCGGCGGCCGGCCTGCGCGCGGCCCGCCTGCTGGTCTCCGGGAGCGCCCCGCTGCCCGTCCCGGTCTTCGAGCGGCTCGCCGGGCTCACCGGGCAGGCGCCGATCGAGCGCTACGGCATGACCGAGTCGCTGATCACGGTCAGCACCCGCGCGGACGGCGAACGCCGCCCCGGCAGCGTCGGCCTGCCGCTGCGGGGCGTCCGGACCAGGCTGGTCGGCGAGGACGGCGCGCCCGTACCGCCGGACGGCGAGAGCGTCGGCGAGCTCCAGGTGGCCGGGCCCACCCTGTTCGCCGGGTACCTGAACCGGCCGGACGCCGACGCCGAGTCCTGGACGGACGACGGCTGGTTCCGCACCGGGGACGTGGCCGTGATCGGCGAGGACGGCTTCCACCGGATCGTCGGCCGGGCCTCGGTGGACCTGATCAAGAGCGGCGGGTACCGGATCGGCGCCGGCGAGGTCGAGGCCGCCCTGCGGGACCACCCGGCCGTCGCCGACGCCGCCGTGATCGGTGCGCCGGACGAGGACCTCGGCCAGGCCGTGGTCGCCTACGTCATCCCCGACGGCGCCGTGACGGGGGAACAGCTCACCGCCTTCGTGGCCGAGCGGCTGTCCGTCCACAAGCGGCCCCGGCGGGTGGTGCTCGTGGACGAACTGCCCCGCAACGCGATGGGCAAGGTGTTGAAGAAGCAGCTGCTCCAGGGGCCGACGGCGGGCGGCGCCGGGCACTCCTGACGGTCCGCCCGGCGGCCGGCCGGCCTGACGGACCCTCCGGTGCACGGGGCGCTTCTGCTGACGCCCAGTCACCGAGGGTGAACCACCCGTTGGCGGCGCTCGTTGCGCGGCGTGAGCGAGGGCGTGCTTAACGTGACCCCCAGAACTGAAACCCGGGTCGCCGCGCCCGCGCCGGACTCCCCGTCCGGCGGGCTCCACCGGACGGAGTGACGTCCGGACCAGGCGGCTTCCGGCTCGCGGCGGACGACCCGCCACGAGCCGCCCGGGCCCCACGTCAGCAGAGGAAGACGCAAGGAATGAACACCGTCGACACCGGCGCGCCGAGCGCCCCGCAGAGCGAGCCGACCACCGCCTTCACCTCCGCCACCGCCGAGCGGACCCGGTCCGGTGGGATAGCCCGCAGCGGACGGATCCGCCGGGGCCTCGGGGCGGTCGCCCTCGTCGCCGCAGGGGCGGGCGTGATCGGCCTCGGCACCGGCGTCGGCACGGCCGCCGCCGAGCCCGCTCCGGCCCACGCCGGCTGGGACGGCTCGAAGTACTGGTTCAAGGACGCCCAGGGTCACTGGCGCTGGACGAGCCACCTGGACGTCTACCAGGCGCGGACGGGTGGTGCGGCCGCCGGTTCGGCGGTGAAGGCCTCGTCGGCCGGCGGGATCACGCAGGGCTGGGACGGTTCGGTCTACTGGTTCCGCAACAGTCAGGGCCAGTGGCGCTGGACGAGCCACCTGGACGTCTACCAGGCGCGGACGGGTGGTGCGGCCGCCGGTTCGGTGGTGAAGGCCTCGTCGGCCGGCGGGATCACGCAGGGCTGGGACGGTTCGGTCTACTGGTTCCGCAACAGTCAGGGCCAGTGGCGCTGGACCAGTCACCTGGACGTCTACCAGCAGCGCACCGGCGCCGCCGCCCAGGCCGCCCCGGCCTCCTCGGACACCGTTTCGGCAGCGGCCGCCGAGAGCGGCGACTTCGAGGCGGCGGTCGCCTTCGCGCTCGACCAGCTCGGCAAGCCGTTCAGGACGGCCGGCAACGGCCCGGACGGCTACGACTGCTCGGGCCTGGTCCAGCAGGCCTTCCGGCGTGCCGGGGTCGATCTGCCGCGGGTCGCCAACGACCAGTACGCGGCCACCACCCCGGTCCGGGCGAGCGAGCTGCGCCGCGGTGACCTGCTGTTCTGGTCCGAGGACGGCACAGCCCGCGGCATCGAGCACGTCGCCATCTACCTCGGCGGCAACCAGTACGTGGAGGCCGCCCGCCCCGGCACGAACATCCGGGTCTCGGGCATCAGCAGCGGCTACTACCCGGACTTCATGGGCCGTCCCTGACCCTCCGCACACACCGCCACCAGGGTGCCGCCGGCCACGCGCCGGCGGCACCTCGGGGTGTGCGGCCGGACCGGCCCTGGCCCGGGAGTAGGGTCGGACGCTGTGAACAGCGAGCAGACCCTGGTGGCAGCCGTCGACATCGGCGGTACGAAGATCGCGGGGGCGCTGGTCGGCGCCGAGGACGGCCGGCTCTCCCGGCAGACCCGGCGTCCGACCCCGGCCGCGGCATCCGGCGAGAGGGTGTTCGCCGCCGTCGCCGAGGTGCTGGCCGAACTGGCCGAAGCCCCCGAGTGGGCCCGGGTCGAGCGGGTCGGACTCGGCAGTGCCGGGCCGGTGGACGGCCTCCACGGGCTGGTCAGCCCGGTGAACATTCCCGGCTGGCGGGACTTCCCGCTGGTCGCCCGGGTTCGCGGCCTGGTGCCGGGCCTGCCGGTCGTGCTGACCGGCGACGGCGTCGCGATGACCGCCGCCGAGCACTGGCGGGGCGCGGCCCGCGGGCACCGGAACGCGCTCTGCATGGTGGTCTCCACCGGGGTCGGCGGCGGCCTGGTGCTCGACGGGGCGCTCCACCCGGGGCTCAGCGGCAACGCCGGACACATCGGGCACATCAGCGTCGACCTGGACGGCGCCCCCTGCCCCTGCGGTGGCCGGGGCTGCCTGGAGGGCCTGGCCAGCGGTACCGCGATCGCCGCCCGGGCGGCCGCGGCGGGCTGGCGGCCGGCCGCCGGCGACGCCTCCGCCACGGCCGTCGCCGAGGCCGCCGGCCAGGGTGATCCGATCGCGCTGGCGGCCTTCGACCGCGCCGCCCAGGCGCTCGCGGCCGGGATCGCGGCGACCGCCGCCCTGGTCGAACTGGAGGTCGTGGTGATCGGGGGCGGCGTGGCGCAGAGCGGGGAGGTGCTGTTCGGCCCGCTCCGCAAGTGGCTCGGCTCGTACGCGACCCTCTCCTTCGTCCAGGGGCTGGAGGTCCGCCCGGCCCTGCTCGGCGGCGAGGCCGGGCTGGTCGGTGCGGCGGCGGCGGCGCTCCGGGCGGGCGCGCGCTGACCCGGTGCCGGCGGCCCCGACCGGCCCGCGCGGGGCGTCGCCGGGCCGCCGCAGGGGCCCTCGGCCGGGGCACATGCCGCTGACAACGGCCGAGGCCGGTAAGTGACGGCCGGAGCGAGGGCGAGGTATGGGGACCGCTCCGCAGCGGGTACCACCTTCACTGGCGCGGGCCGCGGATCGCCGGGCCGCGCGCCCGGGGGCGACCGCCGCCGGGCGGATCTAGGGCAGGGGACGTCGTGATCGTCTGGGTCAATGGCACGTTCGGCGCGGGCAAGACCAGCGCCTGTCGCGAGCTGGTGGAACTGCTCCCGGGAAGCCTGCTGTTCGACCCCGAACTGGTCGGGTACGGGCTGGCCCGGATGCTGCCCGCCGAGCGGGCCGCCGAACTGTCCGACTTCCAGGACCTGCCGTCCTGGCGGCGGCTGGTGCCGGAGTACGCCGCGGCGCTGCTCAGCGAGGTGCCGGGCCCGCTCGTCGTCCCGATGACCGTGCTGCGGGAGGAGTACCGGGACGAGATGTTCGGCGGCCTGGCCGCCCGCGGGCTCGCGGTGCACCACTTCGTCCTCGACCCTGCGGAAACGATCCTGCGGGACCGGATCGAGGGCCGGGACGCCTACCCCGGCCAGCCCGAGCGCAGCGCCCGGGTCAAGGAATGGGGCCTGGAGCACCTGCCCCGCTACCGCGCCGCCCGCCGCTGGCTCAGCCGCGACGCCGAACTGCTCGACACCGGCGCGCTGACCCCGCGCCAGACCGCCGAACGCCTCGCCGAACTGGTCAAGGACGGCGCGGCCCGCTGTCCGATCGTGCAGAGCACCGACAGCACCGGGGACACCGTCGCCGCCGCCGTGCTGCTCTTCGACGAGCAGGACCGGGTGCTGCTGGTCGATCCCGTGTACAAACCCGCCTGGGAGTTCCCCGGCGGTGTGGTGGAACGCGGCGAGGCCCCCACCGACGCCGCCCTGCGGGAGACCGCCGAGGAGCTGGGCCTGCGCCTGGACGCCACCGACCTGCGCCTGCTCGCCGTCGACTGGGAGCCCAGAACCGGCCCGCGTCGCGGCGGCCTGCGCCTGGTCTACGACGGCGGCCGACTGGACGCCGCCGCCCGGCACGGCCTGCGGCTGCCGGCCGACGAGCTGCGCGGCTCGCGCTTCGTCACCCTGGACGAGGCCGCCGGACTGCTCACCCCGGGCCGGCACCGCCGGCTGGCCGCCGCCCTGGACGCCCGCCGGCGCGGCGAGCTGCGCTACCTGGAGGCCGGGCTGCCGGCCGCCGAGGGCCTGCCGGCGGGGAGCCTGCCGACCGGCAGCCTGCCCGCCGCGGGCCGGGTGGGCGGTCCGGCCGGCGCGGTCGACGCGGCCTGAGGCGCCCACCGGGCCGTTCCGGGGCCGCCCCCGTGGGCCGGTCCGTCCGAGTGCCGGCCGCCTGACCGCCCGTCCGGTGGCCCGGGTGTCCGCCGCACCAGCCCCGTCCGCCGGTCCGCCGCGCCCCTCGGGCGCCGGCCACCGGCCCGCGCGGGCCCGTTTCCCCGGCGGTGGCGGGGCGGACCGGGCAGGATGGGGACATGCCGTTCACGCTCAGCCACGTCGCCGCCGTCCTGCCGTTCATGGACGGGGCCAGAGCCCGCGGCCCGCTGGTCGCCTCCGCGCTGGTGGCCGGGTCGATGGCCCCCGACGTGCTGTTCTTCGCGGACTCGCTGCTGCCGGGGGTCTACCACCACGGCGACCTGACCCACCGGTGGTGGGCGGTGCCGACGGTGGACGTGGCGCTCGCCGCCGTCCTGGTGGCCGGATGGCACGGGCTGCTGCGCGGGCCGCTGGTCGGGCTGCTGCCGCAACGCTGGGCCCGGGCCGTCGAGTCGGTCACCGCACCCGGTCCCGACCGGCCTGACCCGGCCCGGGCCGGCTGGTTCGCGGCCTCGGCCGCCCTCGGCGCGGCCACCCACGTCGGCTGGGACGCCTTCACCCACGGCGGCCGGTTCGGAGCCGTGCTGCCGGTCCTGAACGTCCGGGTGGTCGGCGGACTCCCGCTCTACACCGTGCTGCAGTACGGCTCCTCGGCCGTCGCCCTCGGCCTGCTGACCCGCTACGCGGTGCGCGAGGCCCGCCGGGCCGGGCCGGGCGTCCCCGTCGTCCGGCCGCCCGCCGCTGTCCGGCGGTCCGGGGTCGCCCTGCTCGTGGCCGCGACGGTGGCCGGCGTGGCGCACCGACTGGCCGGCACCGAGCGTCAGCTGATCGCCGAATTCTGCTTCGGGGCCGGTGCCGGCCTGACCGTGGGGGCGGCCGGGTACGCGACGGCCGCGCGGCTGCGGGAGCGGCGCGGCCGTCGGAAGGGTCCGCGGCCCCCCGCGCCGGACGGCGCGGGGGAGCGGACGCCGGTTCAGGCCCGGCGGGCCTCGGCGTAGTTCCGCAGGAAGAGCGCCTCGGTGAGGGCCATCAGCTCCAGCTCCCGCGGATCCACGCTCTCGTTCACCGCGTGGATCTGGGTGGTCGGCTCCTCGACCCCGATCAGGACGATCTCCGCCTCCGGGTAGAGCGTGCGCAGGGTGTTGCAGAGCGGGATCGAGCCGCCCTCGCCGGAGGCGACCATCTCCTTGCCGAAGGCCTCCAGCATCGCCGCGCCCATCGCCTCGTAGGCCGGGCCGGAGGTGTCCGCGCTGAACGCCTCACCGCCGCTCAGCCGCTCGACCCGCACCCGGGCGCCGAACGGCACCGCGGCCTCCAGGTGCGTCACCAGGGCGTCCTGGGCGGTGCCGGTGGCCAGGCCCGGCGGCACCCGCAGGCTGACCAGCGCCTTGGCGCTCGCCTGGACGGACGAGGTGGCGCCGATCACCGGCGGGGCGTCGATGCCGAGCACCGTGACGGCGGGCCGGGCCCAGAGACGGTCCGCGACGCTGCCCGTCCCGACCAGGCGCACGCCGTCCAGTACCTTGGCGTCGGCCCGGAACTGCTCCTCGGGGTAGTCGACGCCGGGCCAGGCCTGATCCGCCGCGAGGCCCTCGACGGTGAGCGCGCCCTGCTCGTCGTGCAGCGAGGCCAGCGCCCGCACCAGGGCCTGCAGGGCGTCGGGGGCGGCGCCGCCGAAGGCGCCCGAGTGCAGGTTTCCGGCCAGCGTGCTGACGGTCACCTCGACCACGGTCATCCCGCGCAGCGAGGCCGTGACGGTCGGCAGGCCCGGCGCGAAGTTGCCGGTGTCGCCGATCACGATGACGTCCGCGGCCAGCAGTTCGGGGTGTGCCTCGGCGTACCGCTCGAGGCCGCCGGTGCCCTGCTCCTCGGAGCCCTCGACGATGACCTTCAGGCCGACCGGGTACGAGCCGTCCGCCGCGCGCAGCGCTCGGAGCGCCGTCAGGTGCATCAGGATGTTGCCCTTGCAGTCCGCCGCGCCCCGCCCGTACCAGCGGCCGTCCCGCTCGGTCAGCTCGAAGGCCGGGCTCAGCCAGGCCGCCTCGTCCAGCGGCGGCTGCACGTCGTAGTGCGAGTACAGCAGCACCGTCGGCGCGCCGGCCGGCCCGGGCAGCTCGGCGTACACGGACCGGGTGCCGTCCGGGGTGTCCAGCAGCCGCACGCCCGTCAGGCCCTCGGCGGCGAAGGCGTCGGCGACCCACCGGGCCGCCTTGTCGCACTCCTCGACCGGGAACTGGCGCGGGTCGGCCACCGAGGGGAAGGCCACCAGCTCGGCGAGGTCGGTGCGGGCCCGCCCCATCAGCGAACTGACGGCGTCGGCCAGGGACAACTGCGGCATCGGGGTCTCCAGGTTCTCCGAGGGGGTGGTTCGGGTGAACACGACAAGGGGGATGGCCATGATCATAGAGGTGCGCCGGCCGCCCCCGGGAGGGGAATCTGACACGAGCGTGGTGGTGGGCGGCCGACCCGGCCGCCGGACCCATAGGATTGCTCGACGTGACAGACTCCGGTAGCTCCGTTTCCCGCAGCCCGCTCGGTGCAGACCGCCCGGCCGGTGCAGACAACCCGGTCGCCGCAGAACTCCCCGGGGCCGGGCCCGGGCCCGAACCGCTCGACGGCATCTGGGACGTGGTCGTGGTCGGCGCCGGTCCGGCCGGATCCTCCGCCGCCCACGCCGCCGCCGCGCAGGGCCGCCGGGTACTGCTCCTCGACAAGGCCGAGCACCCCCGCTACAAGACCTGCGGCGGCGGCATCATCGGCCCCTCCAGGGACAGCCTGCCGCCGGACTTCGTCCTGCCGCTGCAGGACCGCGTGCACGCCGTCACCTTCGCCTACAACGGGCGATTCACCCGCACCCGGCGCTCCAAGCGGATGCTGTTCGGCCTGGTCAACCGGGACGAGTTCGACCTGCGCCTGGTGCAGGCCGCCAAGCAGGCCGGCGCCGTGCTGGTGACCGGAGTGACCGTCAGCGGTGTCGAGCAGCGCGGCGGCGACCACCGCACGGTCGTCGTCACCGCCACCGACGGGCGCAGCTTCGAGGCCCGCGCGGTGGTCGGCGCGGACGGCAGCGCGGGCCGGATCGGCCGCCACGTCGGGGTGACCTTCGACCAGATCGACCTCGGCCTGGAGGCGGAGATCCCCGTCCCGGCGGAGATCTCCCGGCACTGGGCCGGCCGGATCCACCTCGACTGGGGGCCGCTGCCGGGCAGTTACGGCTGGGTCTTCCCCAAGACCGAGTCGGGCAGCCTCACCGTGGGCGTCATCTCCGCCCGCGGCGACGGCGAGCGCACCAAGCAGTACCTCGCCGACTACATCCGCCGGCTCGGCCTGGCCGGGTTCACCCCGAGCGTGGAGTCCGGGCACCTGACCCGCTGCCGCGCCGAGGACTCGCCGCTCAGCCGGGGCCGTGTGCTGGTCGCCGGCGACGCCGCGGGCCTGCTGGAGCCGTGGACCCGGGAGGGCATCTCGTACGCGCTGCGCTCCGGCCGGCTCGCGGGCGAGTGGGCCGTGAAGGTCGCCGAGGCGAACGGCACCACCGACGTGCGCCGGCAGACCCTCAACTACGCCTTCGCGATCAAGGCGGGCCTGGGCGTGGAGATGCGCGCCGGCAAGCAGATGCTGGCGGCCTTCGAGCGCCGCCCGCACCTCTTCCACGCGGCCGTCTGCCTGGTCGACCCGGCCTGGCGGGCCTTCGCCCGCACCACCCAGGGGCACACCACCTTCGCCCAGGTGCTGCGCCAGTACCGCGCGGCGCGACGGCTCTCGGCGCTCGCCTCGCGCTGAGCGGCTCCGCCACGTGGTCGCCCCGCCCCGCCCCGCCCCGGACGGTCCGGGCTCCGGCACCGGACGACCGTCCGGGGCCGGAGCCCGGGCCGGCGGTGGGACGGTCCGGGCGGGGCGGTACCGAGGGCCCTACTTCAGGCCGTTGTCGAGCGCGGTGATCAGGGTGCCGGTGGGAGTGTCGCCGGACATCTCCCAGATCATGCTGCCCAGCAGGCCCTTGGACTTCAGGTAGGCGGTCTTCTGGCCGATCGACCAGGGGTCGTCGAAGGTCCACCACTGGCCGCCGGCCCCGGTGTAGCCGTAGGTCGAGACCGACTGGGTGTCGTGGTAGACGGTCAGGTTGGGGACACTGGCCAGCAGGTTGTTGTACCCCCTGGTGCCGGCCTCCTCGGCGAACTGGCCCGGTGCCGCGCCGGTCGCGGCCTGCCATTCGCCGTTCGCCCCGCCGGCGGTGACGCCCTGCCAGCCCCGGCCGTAGAACGGGAACCCGATGGTGAGCTTGCGCGGGTTCACCCCGGCGGTGAGGTAGGTCTGGACGGCGGCGTCCACGCTGAAGTGGAAGGGATACGGGTCCTGGGCGTCGGCGTAGAGGTTGGCCTGGTGGCCGGCGCGGTTCGGCTCCCAGGAGTTGTCGCTGCCGGCGCCGTGGAAGTCGTAGCCCTGGACGTTGGCGATGTCCAGGTAGGTGAAGATCCTGGAGAGGTCCCAGCCCTGGTTGATCTTGACCGGGTCGGCCGGGGTGAAGGCGGTCAGCAGCTTGTGCGAGCCGCCCAGGGCGTCCAGCTGCTTGCGGAACTCGGCCAGCAGCAGGGTCAGGTTGTCCTTGTCGGCCGCGCTCCAGTGGTTGCCGGCGTGGCCGTCGGCCGAGCCGGGCCACTCCCAGTCGAGATCGATGCCGTCGAAGATGCCGGCTCCCACGCCCGGGCCGCCCGCGCCGTTGTAGAGCGGCAGGTTGCCCTTGATCCAGATGTCGAGGCAGGAGGAGACCAGCTTCTTGCGGGAGGCGTCGGTGGCGGCCGCGTCCGAGAAGTACTTGGAGTACGTCCAGCCGCCGAGCGAGACGACCACCTTGAGGTTCGGGTACTTGGCCTTGAGCTTCTTCAGCTGGCCGAGGTTGCCGCGCAGCGGGCCCCAGCCGTCGTCGGCCACCCCGTCCACCGACTGCGCCGCGCTCATCGGCCGGGCGTAGTCGGCGTCCGCGTCGCCCGCGCCGGTGCCCTGGTCAGGGTCCTGCGGGTCGGCGGTGGTGCCCTTGGTGACGCCGGCCAGGCAGGTCAGGTTGACCGGGTCGATGTTCTCGAAGGCGTAGTTGATGACGTCCAGCTTGGCCGCGCTGCCCGAGGTGTCGAGGTTCTTCACGAAGTACTGGCGGCCGTAGATGCCCCACTGGGTGAAGTACCCGACCCGGGCGTACTTGCCGGGGCCGACCAGGTCACCGGTGCTGACGGTCAGCGCGTTGGACGCGGGTGAGACGTTGTCGGCGGGGTCGCGGGCCTTCACCGTGAAGGTGTAGGCGGTGGACGGCGAGAGTCCGGCCACGGTCGCCGTGGTGGTGGCGCCGGTGACGGTCTGCGCCAGGACGGCGCCCTGGTAGACGTCGTAGGCGGAGATCCGCTGGTTGTCGGTGGCCGCCGTCCAGGCGAGGCTGATCGAGGACGAGGTGACGGCCGTGCTGCGCAGGGCGCCCGGCGCGGTCGGCGGCGAGGTGTCGGTGGCCGGGTCGACGGTGCGCGCCGCGACGCCCGCGCCGAGCGGGCCGGTGTTGCCCCGGGTGTCCTTGGCCCGGACGGCCAGGGTGTAGGCGGTCGCCGGGGTCAGGCCGGTGACCAGGACCGAGGTGGTGGTGGAGGTGGCCAGTACGGTGGCGCCGCTCAGCACCTCGTACGAGGCGACCGGGAAGTCGCCGGCGGTGGCGGCCGGCCAGCTGAGCGCGAGGCTGTGCGCGGTCGACTCGGTGACCTGCGGGGCGCCGGGGGCGCCCGGGAGGACGTCCGAACTGCCGTCGCACTTGTCGCCGTTGATCCGGCAGCCGGTCGGCGCGCCGATCGGGCCGTTGGCCACGAACCAGAAGCTGTAGGGCTCCGTGGTGCCGTGCGCGGCGACGTTGGCGTTGTAGTAGGCGTTCTTCGCGGTGACGTGGCGGCCGCTCACGGTGGCGTCGCCGTTGTAGCTGCCGCTGATGGTGACGCCCGCCGGGAGGTCGAACTCCAGCGTCCAGCCGGAGACGGCGGCGGCGTTGTCGTTGTGGACGATGTAGGTGCCCTTCCACCAGGAGCCGTTGTCGGCGCTGGTGAAGGCGGCGGTGAGCTTGCCGGCGGCGTGCGCCGGGGCGGCCAGGGCGGTGATCGCGGCGAGGGGCAGGAGCAGCGCGGTGAGCAGGGACGCCATCCTGCGGCGCGTTCTGCGCCGGCCGGCGTGGTGCTGTGCGGACATGGTTCTCCCTGTGGCAGTGGGGTTGGACAGGGCGGTTCGGAACCTTGCGCATGGCGCCCCCGATGGTGGGGGTGGGGGCATGGGAACTGTAGGAGGACTGGACCAATGCGTCAACAGGTCCATACCATTTGGGAGTTGGTGGACGGAGCGGTGTTGCTGCCGGCGGTTCGAGGGCCTGGCGGGGAGACTCCGGGCGGGGTCAGCGCCCCGCCAGTTCGTCCCCGAGCGCGCTCCGGGCGTACAGCACCGAGCGGCCGTGCCGGGCGCGGGTGACCAGGCGGGTGTCGAAGAGCACCGCCAGGTGCTGGCTCACCGCGCCGGGGGTGACGCCGAGCCGGCGGGCCAGCTCGGTGGTGGAGGCGGGCTCGGCCAGCAGGCCCAGCAACCGGGCCTTGGGGGCGCCCAGCAGCAGCTCCAGGGCGTGCGAGGTCGGCGGGGAGGCGGGCGCGCCGGCCATCGTCGCCTGACCGCGGGCCGGGTAGCTGATCATCGGCGGATGGTCGTCGCTGATCGAGGTGATGGCGCCCCGCGCGAAGAAGGTCGGCACCAGTACGAGACCCCGGCCGTCCACCGGCACGTCCCCGTCGAGGTTCTCCCACTTGCGGTGGATCGCCAGCACGCCGTCCGCCCAGCGCAGCCGGCTGTCCAGTTCGGCGAAGAGCGCCGCCGCCCCGTAGTGGGCCAGCACCCGGGAGCGGTGCACCAGGTCGGCCTCCAGCACCGCGCGGGCCCGCGGCCACCAGTGCGGGGCCAGGCAGCGCTCCCAGTACTCCTCGACCGCGTCGGCGATCCGGGTCAGCAGTGCGGCGGGGTCGTGCAGCCCGGCGGCGAGCAGTTCGGGGATCGTCCGGTCGTGCGGCAGGTAGGCCTGCTCCAGTTCGGTCCGCAGCCGCTCGGGCGGGGTGGCCCGCAGCACCGCCAGCTCGGAACGGAAGTCCGGGGCCGGGTTGGGCGGACGCGGTGTCAGGAAGTCCGGTACCCAGCGGTTGGTCGCGATCAGGGAGCAGAGCAAAGGCCCGCAGTCGAGCTGCTCGAAGGCCGGGCGGAGCCGCTCGAAGCCCGGGGTCTGCCAGACGTACACGCCGGGATGGGTCCACATCCGCAGGCTGAGCACCGTCTCCTGGAGCGGTGACAGGGCGAACGAGGTCGCGGCCAGATCCGCCGTGCCGAGCCGGAACCGGTGCACCTGGGCCTCCGCCTCGACGACGATGTTTGAGGCTCACCCTAAATCAATTCTGCTGCGGCAGCAGGCGCGGTGGGATCGGGACATGACCACCACACCCACCGGGGTGCCGGCCGCCACGAGCGAATCCGGTACCCCCGCCGCCGTCCCCGCCCGCGGTCCGTCCCGGCTGCTGCACCCCGACCCGATGGTGCGCCGGCTCGCCCGGCTCACCCTGCTCAACTGCCTCGGCAACGGGCTCTCGCTCGCCGTCGCGGTGCTGTTCTTCACCCGGGTGCTCGGCCTCTCCGCCGCCCAGCTCGGCTTCGGCCTCACCGCCGCCGGCCTGTGCGGGGTCGCGGCGAGCATCCCCGCCGGGCGGGCCGCCGACCGCTGGGGCATCCGGCGGGTGCTGGTCGTCCTGGTCTCCCTGGAGGCGGTCGGCACGGCCGGGTACGCCCTGGTGCACGGCTACGCCGCCTTCGTGCTGCTGGCCTGCGCGGTGACGGCCGCCGACCGGGGATCCTCGGCGGTCCGCAACGCGCTGTACGCCGAAGTCCTGCCGGCCGACCGCCGGGTGGCCGGCCGCGCGTACCTCCGGGTGGTCACCAACGTCGGGATGTGCCTCGGCACGGCGCTCGGCGCCGTCGTCCTGCAGGTGGACACCCGCGCCGCCTACGTCACCGCGATCCTGCTGGACGCCCTCTCGTTCGCCGTGGTGGCCGTCCTCTACGGCCGGATCCGGATCGCCCCGCCCGCCGGCGTGCCCACCGGGCCGGACGCCGGGGCGGCCGCGGGCGCGAAGGCCGGCCGGGGCACCGGTGCGCCGACCGGCGGGCGCGGCCCGAACCCCGCGCTGCGCAACGGGCCGTTCCTCGCCGTGACGGCGCTCAACGCGGTGCTCTGCCTGCAGTTCGCGATGCTGGAGGTCGGGGTGCCGCTGTGGATCGTCAAGGAGACGCAGGCGCCGCGCATCGTGGTGGCCGGCACCCTGGTGGTGAACACGGTGCTGGTGGTGGCCCTCCAGGTGCGCGCCACCCGGGGCACCGAGCGTCCGGAGCTGGCGGCCCGGGCCTGCGGCCGCGGCGGACTGCTGCTGGCCGGGTCGAGCGTGGTGCTGGGCCTGGCCCACGGACTGCCGGCCACGGCCGCCGCCGTGGTGGTGCTGGCCGGGATCGCCCTGCAGGCCCTCGGCGAGGTGCTCAGCCAGGCGGGCGGCTGGGCGCTCGGCTACGACCTCGCGGGCGAGGGTGCGCACGGCGCGTACCAGGGCGTCTTCAACGCGGGCACCTCCGCCGCGATGATGATCGGTCCGGCGCTGGTCAGCACCGCGGTGATCGGGTACGGCCTGGCGGGCTGGGCCGTACTGGGCGCGGTCTTCGCCGCGGCCGGGCTGGCGATGGCGCCGGCGGTCCGCTGGGCCGCCCGCCGCAGCCGGGCTGCGGCGGTGGCGGCCTGACGGGTCGACTGCGACGTCCCTGGGTCGGGGCGGCACAACGCACCTGCGGGAAGGACGCTCTGACGGGGCGGCAGAACGCGCCGCGTCGAAACCCACTGGCCGGTCGCGTCCCGCGGGGAGAGGCTGGGCCCATGACCACAACGTTGATCACCGCCGAGGCCATCGTCCGGATGGCCCTGCTGGGCCCGGACGGCCCGACCGGCGGCTACTTCGACCTGGCAGGCCCGATCCCCTGGTAGGCGACGCGCTCCGGACACGGCCGAGGACCCCGCTCGACCGTCCGCACGACCTCAGGGCGCCGGCCGGGCCAGCTTCAGCAGCACCTCGTCGTACTCCTCGTCGGGGCGCCGGCTCTGCTCGGTGAAGCCCACCCGGGCGTAGAACCGCCGGGCCGCGGTGTTCTTCTCGTAGACCTCCAGGGTCAGCGCGCCGTGCAGGAGCGCCGCCTGCCCGACCAGCGCCCGGCCGACGCCCCGGCCCTGGGCCTCGGGGGCCACGAAGAGGCCGCCGATCTCGGCGCCGAGGAGACCGAGCACCCCCACCGGGGCGCCGTCGAGTTCGGCGATCCAGTGGTCCGCCAGGACGAGGTACACCTCGCGCATCTTCCGCTCGCGGGCGCCCGTCCCCTCGTCCGCGAGGAAGGGGTGGGCGAGGCGGGCGGCCCGGGACCATATCCGCACCGCCGTGTCCTCGTCCGCCGGGGTGTAAGGGCGGACGGTCAGCCTGTCGGTCATGCGGCCGACCGTACCCCGGCGCTGTCGCGGGCGGCGGGGATTTTCGCGGCGGCGCCGCGTCCGGCCGCGGCGGTGCGAGACGGGCCGTGCGCGGTGACGGGCCGGCGCGCGGTGAGGGGCCGGTGCGGGGCGGGGTGATCATTCTGGTAATGTTCATCCCGTCGGAGAGAGATCTCCGCACACGCGTCGGTGGTGCTGGTGGAGCACGTCCTACTTTCAGTAGGAAGAGTCCGTTCGAATCGGGCCCGGCGCTCCAATTTTTTCCCCGCTCCTCCCCGCCGCCCGGGACGCGACCAGCGTCCCGGGCGGCGGCGTTCCAGCTGCCGCGCGTTCCAGCCGTGGTGCGCTTCGGCCGCCGGGCGGTCAGCGGACCACCTGCGGGAGCTCCCGGCAGAACCGCCGGTCGGCGTCGCGCAGCTCGCCGGCCGGGCCGGCCGCGCGCAGCACCACGTCCAGCACCGCGTCCGGGTCGCAGGCGTAACCGCCGCTGGCCCAGGCCGGATTGGCCTCCACCACGCTCCAGCTCGGTGTCGGGGCCGCCGCCGGCCCCGCGAGCAGCCCGATGTCGACCACGACCGCGCTCGGCAGGCTGCCGGCGCAGCCGGCCAGCACCTCGGCCGCGAAGGCCAGCGCCTGCTCGCGGTACGGGTCGGCGTCCAGCGGTGCCACGGAGAGCGCGCCGTCCACCGCGTAGCGGCTCGCCGCGTGCACCGCGCCGTCCAGGACGAACAGCCGGTACTCCCGCGCGAACGTGACGATGTCGCTGACCAGCACGAGGGTGCCGTCGTCCAGTGCGTCCGGGCCGGGCAGGCCGCTGCCGTCCGGGTAGATCCGGGCGGGGAAGAGCTTGTCCACGGGGGGCTTGAGGAACGCCGGACGGCGCAGCCGGCGCGCGTCGGCCAGCGGAAGGCACTCGATCCGGCGCCCGGTCAGCCCGGCGGGCAGGGTGGTCAGCCAGTCCGGTGCGGCGTCCAGCAGCGCGAGGCCCAGCTCGCGGCCGACCGCGTCGGCGAAGAGCGGCCCGCCGTACAGGTGGACGGCCGCGGTGGCCAGCAGGTCCTCGGGCACCGGGTAGGTGGGTGCCGTGCGGGCCGCCAGCCCCCGCCGCTGCGCGGTCGTGCGCAGCTGGAGTCCGGTCTCGTTGATCCGGGGCGCGAGCAGGAGCAGACGGGCGGCGGGCCCGGCCGTGACGGCGCCGGTCGCGGTGGCGCTGCCGGTCGCGGTGGCGCCGCTGGTCGTCGTGGTGGGGGCGGCCGGGCTGGTGGTCATGAGAGGCGATGGTGCCCCGTCGGGAGTACGGCTGACCAGTGGTTTTCGCGAGGGGATCTGGTGACCGGCCCCTCCGGCGTGCCAGAGTCCTCCCTGGACCGACCGGCGACGGGGGCGGGTGACCCGGCCCCCGAGCGCCGTCGTCCGAGGCAATCCGACCCACCCTCAGCCGGAAAGCAGGCCACCGCCGATGACCCGCGAAGTACCCTTCGTCCGCGTCAGCACCGCCGACGCCGTCACCACGCTCGAACTCGACTCGCCGCACAACCGCAACGCGCTCTCCACCCGCCTGATGGCCGAGCTCACCGCCGGGCTCGCCGCGGCGGCGGCCGACCCGGCGGTGCGGGCCGTGGTGCTCGGCCACACCGGCAAGGTGTTCTGCGCCGGCGCCGACCTCTCCGAGGCCACCGGCTCCGACCCCACGGTCGGGCCGCGCGGGCTGGTCGACCTGCAGCGGGCCCTGCTCGACTGCCCGAAGCCGGTGATCGCGGTGATCGACGGGCACGTCCGGGCCGGCGGCCTCGGCCTGGTGGGCGCCGCCGACCTGGCGATCGCCGGGCCCGCCTCCACCTTCGCCTTCACCGAGGTGCGGCTCGGGCTGGCGCCGGCCGTCATCTCGCTGCCGCTGCGCCCCAAGCTGCAGCCGCGGGCGGCCTCGCGCTACTACCTCACGGGTGAGACCTTCGACGCGGCCGAGGCGGCCCGGATCGGCCTGGTCACCGAGGCCGCCGAGGACGTGCCCGGCGCGCTGAAGACGCTGCTGGACGCGCTGCGGCAGGGCTCGCCGCAGGGCCTCGCCGAGTCGAAGCGGCTCGCCAACGCCGAGGTGGTCCGCTCCTTCGAGCGGGACGCGGACGAGCTGGTCGCGCTGTCGGCGCGGCTGTTCGGCTCGGCCGAGGCCCAGCAGGGGATGCGGGCCTTCCTGGAGCGCCGGCCGGCGCCCTGGGCGCAGTGACGCCGGCCGGTCGGGTGGCGCCGCCGGCCCGGTGACCGCGTCCGCCGCGGTCGCCGGGGCGCCGCCGGCCGGGGCCGGGTCAGCTCCAGGTGATGACCGCGGTCTCCCGCCAGAGGTCCAGCAGGCTGCGGTCGCCCTCGCACCCGACGTCCTCCGGCCGCAGCCGGTTCCAGAGCAGCAGGAACAGGTCGCGGGCCGGCCCGGTCACGGTGAGGTCGGCGGGGCCGTCCGCGAGGGCGACCGTCACCGGCTCCCGGGTGATGGTCACCAGCCAGGACGTGGGCCCGTCGGTGGGCCGGACCGCCAGCGTGCGGGGCCGCTCGCTGCGCAGCTTGGCGCGCGGGCGGACCAGCATCGCCCGGAGCAGCTCGTCGATGCCGTCCAGGGCCGGCCCGGTGCCGGCCGGCGGGCCGGTCGGACCGGCCGCCGCCTCGGCGTCGAAGCGGTGGACGGCCGTTTCGTGGGCCTGGCGGCGGGCCCAGAAGGCGAGCGGCGAGGGCGCGGGCAGGAAGGTCCAGCAGTCCAGGTCGGCCGGGGCCCCGCGGAGCGCGTCCAGCAGGCCGGCGTGGCCGGCCCGGAACCAGCCGACCAGCTCGGCGTCGGCCGGGACGGGCCCCCAGGCCGCCTCCTGCCCCGCTTCGTCGAGGGGTTCGGTGCGGGCCTGCGCGACGTGGGCGGCGGCCCAGCGGTGCACCTGGCCGGTGTGCAGGACGAGGTCGCGCAGCAGCCAGCCGGGGCAGGTGGGGACGGGCGCGCCGAGGTCGGTGGCGGCGGCCGCGTCGGCGAGGAGCGTGCCTTCCCGGTCCAGGGCTTCGATGTGCTCGTTGATCTCCATGGGGCGTCAGTGTGGCAGGACGGCGGTGTGATGTTGGCCGCCCCTCGGCCGGGCGGCCCGTACGGGCCGGTAACGTGAGCGCATGTCGATCATCCGTTCGCTGTCCTCCGCCGCCCGGACCGCCGGCCGTCGCGCCGCCGGGCGTCTGGTGCACCGCGGATGGCGGTGGGTGCAACGGGCCGGCGCCGTCTCCAACGACAACCCCGGCCCATACCGCTTCGGCGAGTTGGGGGACGGTACCAAGCTGGCCTTCCCGCTCGGCGCGGTGTTCAACGAGCAGTGGATCACCATCGGACCGTTCTCGATCATCGGCGAGCGGGTCACCATCAGCGCGGGCTTCCTGCCCGGACTCGACCTCGGCCCGGAGCCGATCGTGCGGATCGGCGGCGGCTGCGTGATCGGCCGGGACAGCCACATCGTCGGCCACCAGTCGATCGTGCTCGGCGACGACGTCTGGACCGGGCCCGGCGTCTACATCTCCGACCAGGCCCACGAGTACCGCTCGACGGACCTGCCGATCGGCAAGCAGTGGCCGCGCAACGAGCCGGTGGAGATCGGCGCGGGCAGCTGGATCGGCACCGGCGCGGTGATCCTGCCCGGCGCGCGGCTGGGGCGCAACGTGGTGGTGGCGGCCGGCTCGGTGGTCCGCGGCGAGGTGCCGGACCACAGCGTGGTGGCCGGAGCCCCGGCGAAGGTGGTCCGCAGCTGGACGCCGGACGAGGGCTGGCAGCCGCCCTTCCGCAACGACGCCCCGAGCCCGATCCCGGAGGGCGTCACCGCCGAGCAGCTGCGCGCCCTGGTCGGCTGGGACCTCCGGCTGCCCGGCGAGGGCGCCGCGCAGTGACCGCGGGCCTGCCGTACGTGCACCGGGTGACGAAGCACGACCCGGCCCACCGCGACGAGCGGTGCTGAACGGGGACGCAGGACAGCGGCCGCGACCACGGCCCGCCTTCTGAGCGGCGGCGTCGACCGAGCGGCGGTGTGGACCCGGCGCCGGCGGGTGCGATCGCCCTGGCGGTCCGGACGCCGGCGGCTCAGCCGGCCGGGCGGAGGGTGACCACGGCGGTGACGCCGTCCACCCGCAGCAGCTCGCGGCCGGGGGAGTCGAGCAGCGCGGCGTCGAAGCGACCGAGCCGCAGGCCGGCCGCGTCCAGTTCGGCGCCGCCGTCGAGGCAGACCAGCAGCACCGAGGTGCCCGCCGGCACCTCCACCGCACGCTCCCGGTCGGCGACGGCGACCTCGGCGGTCGCGCGGCCGCGCCGGGTCATCACGTTGAAGTCGACGACCGGGCCGCCCAGCAGCCGGCACCCGGTCTCGGCGTCGCCGGGGAAGGCGAACGGCCGGTACGGCTGCGCGAGGACGTGCTCGGTGCCCGCCACGCTGAGGGCCATACCGGCGCCGTCCACCAGGGTGATCACCCGGTCGACGCCGGGGAAGACCGAGAACGGGCCGCCCTGCCCGACGTCCGCGAGGCTCACCCGCCAGTCGAAGTCGGCCAGTCCGGAGCCCCCAGGAGCGCCCGCGACCTCGCGGGTGACGCCGCCGCCGTTGAGCCAGGCCGTCGCGGGCCGCCCGGCCGCCCGCAGTACTCGTACCGCCATGCCGTGCCTCGTCCCGTCGTCCCAGGTACCGGTCAAGGCGATCCTCGCACGTGGTGGGGGACCCGTCCGCCGTCCGGCCGGGGCAGCACCGCCCGCCCCCGTGGGGCACGACCGGCCGTCCCCCGGGGCAGCACCGCCCGTCCCCGTGGGGCACGACCGGCCGTCCCCCGGGGCAGAGCTGCGGGGTGCGGCCGGGCAGCGGGCCCGGCCCGATCGGGCGGGAAGAGCTGCCCGGCCGCGACCGGTTCAGTGGCTCGCGGCCGCCGGTCGCCGGGAGCGCACCGCGAACGGGAGCAGGCCGGCCAGGGCGGCCGCGCCGGCCACCGTGGTGAGGGCCAGCGGGAGGCCGACGGCGTCGGCCAGGAAGCCGATCACCGGCGGGCCGATCAGCATGCCCGCGTAGCCGAGCGTGGAGGCGGTGGCCACGCCCCGCGGACCGCCCGCCGCGCCCGCCTGGGCGATCGCCAGCGGGAAGATGTTGGCGAGCCCGAGGCCGACCAGCACCAGCCCGGCGAGGGCGGCCGCCACCGACGGTGCCAGCGCCACCACCAGCATGCCGGCGCAGGCGGTGAGCCCGCCGATCGCGATGAGCCTGGTCTGGCCGATCCTGATGGAGAGCCAGGTGCCGCCGACCCGGCCGGCCGTCATGGCGAAGGCGAAGGCCGCGTAGCCGGCGGCGGCCAGGCCCGCCGTCGCGTGCACGTCGTCGGTGAGGTGCAGGGTGGCCCAGTCGGCGATCGCGCCCTCGCCGTACGCGTCGAGCAGGGCGGTGAGGCCGAGCAGGACGACCAGCAGACGGACCGACCGGGCGACGCCCGGGGCCGGCCCGGCGGGGCTCTTCCCGGCGGTCCGGGCGGCGGCCTCGGCGGTACGCCGGGCACTCGGCGCCTGCGCCGGGTCGGTGGCCGGACCGCGCAGCAGGGCGGCGCCGGCGGCGGCGGTGACGGCGAGGCCGAGGGCGCCGCTCAGCGCCAGTGCCCAGGTGGTGCTCAGGGTGCCGGCGAGCAGCCCGCCGATGCCCGCGCCGAGCAGCCCGCCGAGGCTGTAGCCGGCGTGGAAGCTCGGCATGACCGGGCGTCTGAGCTCGCGGACCAGGTCGACGGCGGCGCTGTTCATCGCGACGTTCGCGGCGCCGTAGCCGGCCCCGAAGAGCAGCAGGACGGCGCCGAGCGAGAGCACCGAGTGGGTGTGCGCCGGCAGCGGGACGGCGAGGCTGAGCAGGGCGACCGAGGCGATCGTCACCGGCTTGGAGCCGTACCGGACGCAGAGCCGTCCGACCACCGGCATGGTGGCCACGGCGCCCGCGGAGAGGCAGAGCAGGGCGAGCCCGAGGGCACTGTGCGTGGCGCTGACCTGGCCGCGGATGTCCGGGATCCGGACGACCCAGGCGGCGAACAGGAAGCCGTCCATGGCGAAGAAGGCGGTGAGGGCGAGTCGGGCGGGCGACCAGGCGCTCCGCTTGCTGGGAGACTGGTAGGGGGCTTCCGAACGGGCGCGGGTTTTGTTTAGGAGCGGCACAAAGTAAGAATAGGGGTGTGCAGCACTCACCCACAAGCCCGAAGCCAGCACCGGACACCAGCCGCCGGGCCGCGCCCGACCGCGGACGCACGCTGCTCGGCCCGGCGCTCACCCTCATCCACACCGGTCAGGCGCCCACCCGGTCCGCCCTGACCAAGGCCCTCGATGTGACCAGAGCCACCGCCGGCGCCGTCACCGGCGAACTGGAGGCGCTGGGGCTGATCACCGTCGACTCCCGCCCCGCCGGCGGCGGCCGCGGCCGGCCCTCGCACCGGCTCGCCGTCGACCCGGCCGGCCCCGTGGTGGTCGCCGGGCAGATCCACTCGGACGGATTCAGCGTCGCCCTCGCGGGGCTCGGCGGCCTGCTGGAGCCACCCGTGCACCGGCCGCTGCCGGCCGCCACCGACCCCGTCCGGATGCTGCGCGCGGTCGCCCAGACCGGCGCCGAACTCGCCCGCGGCACCGGCCGCCGCTGCCTGGGAGCCGCCCTCGCGCTGCCCAACCCCGTCACCGAACCGGACGGCACCGCGCTCGCCGCCCTGCACTTCGCCTGGCCCAGCGGCACTCCCGTCGCCGACCTCTACGACGTGGAGGTGCGGCGTGCCGACCACGGCCCGAACGCGCCGGCCGCGCTGCCCAGCTTCGTCGCCAACGACGCCAACCTCGGCGCGCTGGCCGAGTACCGGCACGGCGCCGGTCGGGGGGCCCGGCACCTGCTGCTGGTCAGCTCCGGGCACCGGGGCGTCGGCGGCGCGCTGGTCATCGACGGCAAGCTGCACACCGGCAGCGCCGGGCTCGCCCTGGAGGTCGGCCACCTGACGGTGGACCCGCAGGGCCGGCTCTGCCAGTGCGGGAACCGCGGCTGCCTCAACTCCGAGACCGACCCCAACGCCCTGTTCGCAGCCGCCGGGCTCACTCCCGACCCGGCCCGCCCGCTGCTCGACCAGGCCCGCGAACTGACCCGGGCCGCCGCCCACGACCCCCGCGCCCGCGCGGCAGTGGACCACGTCATCGACCGGCTCGGTCTGGGCCTGGCCGGGGTCGCGAACATCCTCAACCCCGACCGGGTGGTGCTCAGCGGCCTCCACAAGGACCTCTGGGAGGCCGACCCGGACCGCCTGCGGGCCGTGGTCGCCGAGCGGTGCCTGTGGGGCCGCAGCGGCCGGGTGCCGATCGTCGGCGCCGCGCTGGAGCACGGCGCCCTGGTCGGCGCGGCCGAACTCGCGTGGCTGCCCTACCTGGCCGACCCGCAGGCGGTGACGGCCGACTGAGCTCCTGGGCAGGCCCCCGGGGGCAATGCCCGCGGGGCCTGCCCCCGAACGCGCGGGATCCGCACGCCGTCACCCGGGCAGGGGTGCCGGCGGGCGGGCCTAAGCCGCTGTTCGTCCAGGCCGTGGTGGGCCAGCCACCGGTAGTGCTCGCCGAAACGGATCCGCAGGAAGGCGTGCTCCCACTCGGCGTCGAAGTGCATCAGGCCCTCGATGTCGATCAGGACGGGCCGCCCCCGCCGGTCCACCAGGACGTGGTCGGGGCCGAGTTCGCCGTGCACCAGCCCCCACTCGGTGCGCGGGCCGACGGCCGCGCCGTGCGCCTGGACGAGCGCCGCCAACCGGTCCGCTGCGGCGTCCAGCCGGGCGTCCCGGGCGGCGGCCTCCGCCAGATCCGCCAGCGCCCGGTCGACCACCAGCCGCTCGCACGAACGGGCCTCGGGCGCACCGCCGTTGCCGCCGCCCGGGGCGGTCCGGCCGAGGTACGGGGCGCGGTGCTCCCGCAACAGGCCGAGGGCGTCGGCCAGCCGGGCCAGCACCGGCTCGGCGGCGCGCGGGTCGCGCCCGAGCAGGGTCTCCAGGTTCTCGCCGGGGACGTCCTCGACCACCGCCAGGTCGGCCTGGTGCAGCGTGCGGCTGCCGTCGGCCAGGTGCAGCCGGGGCGTGCGGACCCCGAGGGCGGCCAGGCGCCGGTGGGCGGCCTCGAACAGGTCGAGGCCGGAGGCGGGGGAGAGCGGATCCTGCGCCCGGTCGGTGTCGCCGGCGCCCGGTCCGGGCTCGTCGTCCGCCCCCGGCCAGTAGTTCTCGGCGGCGGCCCAGCGGTAGACGACCACGGTGGACGCGTCGTCGAGCGTCAGCCGGTACACGCCCTTCCTGCTGCCGCCCCGCAGCCGGGCGATCGTCACCGGCCTGCGCCCGCCGCCGAGCTCGGACCATGCGGGTTTCACGGGTTCGGGTTTCGTCGGTGGTTTCACCGACGGGAACAGGGGCGGTGCGTCGACGGCGTTCGCGGTGCAGTCGGCGGTGGCGGGTGCGGGGTCGGTGCGGATCCGCTACGCGAACGGGACGGGTTCGGCGATGACGTTGAGCCTGTCGGTGAACGGTGTGAAGGTGCGGCAGGTGAGTCTGCCGGCGACGGCGAACTGGGACACCTGGGGGACGAGCGAGCAGGCGGTGACCTTCGCGGCCGGGGCCAACACGGTGGCGCTGAGCTTCAGCACGGCCGACAGCGGCAACGTCAACCTCGACAACATCACCGTCACCACCCCCACCGCCCCGACCACGCCGCCCACCACCACACCGCCCACCACCACACCGCCCACCACCACACCGCCCACCACCACACCGCCCACCACCACGCCGCCGGCCGGCAGCCCCACCCACCAGGCGGAGGACGCGTTCTTCTCCGGCGGCCCGTCCCTCGCCACCGCCGCCACCGGCTCCACCGGCACCGGCTACCTCACCGGCTTCACCGCGCAGGGCGCCCGCGTCGTCTTCTCGGTCGACACCCCCGCCGCCACCACCTACCCGGTCGTGGTGCGCTACCGCACCGCCGGCACCGCGGCCGCCTCGATCACCCTCGGCGCCAACGGCCTGAAGGTGCGGCAGGTCGCGCTGCCCGCCACCGCCGGCGCCTGGAGCACCGCCACCGTCGACGCCCCGCTGCGGGCCGGCCTCAACACGGTGACCCTGCGCACCGAGGCGGGCGACGGCGGCAGCCCCGACCTGGACGGCATCTCCGTCACAGGGTCGGCCGCCAACGCCGCCCGGGGCGCCACCGTGCCGTACACCACGTACGAGGCGGAGAGCGGCACCACCAACGCCACCACCGTCGGCCCTGACCGCACCTACCTCACGGTCGCCGCCGAGGCCTCCGGCCGGCGGGCCGTGGTGCTCGACAGCACCGGCGAGTACGTCCAGTTCACCCTGACCAGGCCCGCCGACGCGCTCACCCTGCGGTACTCGATCCCGGACAACGCGGCCGGCACCGGCACCTCCGCCACGCTCAGCCTGTACGCCGACGGCAGCCAGGTCCGCGACCTGGACCTGAGTTCCAAGTACAGCTGGGTGTACGGCTCCTACCCGTACACCAACACCCCCTCGCAGGGCGCCGGGCACCACTTCTTCGACGAGACCCGGCAGATCGTCGGCGATTTCCCGGCCGGCACGGTGCTGAAGTTCCAGAAGGACGCGGGCGACACCGCCGCCTCCTACACCCTGGACCTGCTGGAGACCGAGCAGGTGGCCCCGGCCGCGGCCATGCCCGCCACCGGGTTCGTCTCCGCCGCCGCCCTCGGCGCCACCGTCGACGACGGCACCGACGACACGGCCGCGCTGAACAGCGCGGTGGCCACCGCCAAGTCGCAGGGGAAGGGCCTCTGGCTGCCGGCGGGGACGTTCGACATCTCCGGTCACGTCAACCTCACCGGGATCGCGCTGCGCGGCGCCGGCGAGTGGGCCACCACCCTCAAGGGCCTGAACGGCAAGGGCGGCCTGTTCGGCCAGGGCGGTACCAACACCGTCCAGGACCTGACCATCGCCGGCGACGTCTCCTACCGCGACGACGCCAACTTCGACGCCGGGATCGAGGGCGACTTCGGCAGCGGCTCGACCGTCCAGGACGTCTGGATCGAGCACACCAAGGTCGGCCTCTGGATCGACGCGCCCACCGACGGGCTGCTCGTCCACGGCCTGCGGATCCGCGACACCTTCGCCGACGGCGTCAACCTGCACAAGGGCACCGCGAACACCGAGGTCCGCCACACCAGCGTCCGCAACACCGGGGACGACGGCCTGGCGATGTTCTCCGAGGGCCAGGCGGTCCGCAACTCGGCGTTCCGCTTCGACACCGTCCAGTCCCCGCTGCTCGCCAACGCGGTCGGTGTCTACGGCGGCAACGCCAACCGGGCCGAGGACAACCTGCTCGCCGACACCGTCACCGGATCGGCCGGCATCGCGATCAGCAGCCGCTTCGCGCCGGTGCCGTTCAGCGGCACCACCTCCGTGCAGCGCAACACCCTGCTGCGCACCGGCGGCCTGGAGCCCAACTGGAACAGCCGGTTCGGCGCGCTGTGGATCTACGCCGACAGCTCGGACATCACCGCCCCGGTGCTCGTCCAGGACCTCGACATCCTGGACAGCACCTACAGCGGACTCCTGCTCTCGTACCAGAGGACCATCAGCAACCTGACGGTCCGCAACGTGCGGATCCAGAACACCGGCGCCTACGGCGTGGAGATCATCTCCAACGGCTCCGGGAGCTTCTCCGGCGTCACCGTCACCGGTACCGCCTCCGGCGGGCTCAGCACCAGCGGCACCTTCACCGTCGACCGGGGGACCGGCAAGACCGGTTGGTGAGGCCGCCGGCGGCATCCGGTCCACCCCGCCCCGTCCGCCGGGGTGGACCGGCCCAGCGCTCCGGTCCCCGCCTCCCGCGGGGGCCGGCTTCCGAACGATCCAGGAGAGGGACCACCGTGTCCGAGACCAACGCCCCCACCGGTACCGCATGGTGGCGGCACGCCGCGATCTACCAGATCTACGTCCGCAGCTTCGCCGACGGCAACGGCGACGGCACGGGGGACCTCGCCGGCGTCCGGGACCGCCTGCCCTACCTGCGCGAACTCGGGGTGGACGCGCTGTGGTTCAACCCCTGGTACCGCTCGCCGATGGCCGACGGTGGCTACGACGTGGCCGACTACCGGGACATCGACCCGATGTTCGGCACCCTCGCCGAGGCCGAGCGGCTGATCACCGAGGCCCACGGCCTCGGCCTGCGGGTGATCGTCGATCTCGTCCCCAACCACTGCTCCGACCAGCACGTCTGGTTCCGGCAGGCACTGGCGGCCGGGCCCGGCTCGCCGGAGCGGGAGCGCTTCTGGTTCCTTCCCGGCCGCGGGGAGAACGGCGAACTGCCGCCCAACGACTGGCAGTCGTACTTCGGCGGCGACGCCTGGAGCAGGATCACCGAGGCCGACGGCACCGCCGGCCCCTGGTACCTGCACCTGTTCGCGCCGGAGCAGCCGGACTTCAACTGGGAACACCTGGACGTGCGGGCCGAGTTCGAGTCGATCCTGCGGTACTGGCTGGACCGCGGGGTGGACGGGTTCCGGATCGACGTGGCGCACGGCCTGGCGAAGAAGCCCGGCCTGCCCGACGTCGGCCCCGACCCCGACGTCACCGACCTGCCCTACCAGGACTGCGACGCCGTCCACGAGGTCTACCGCGGCTGGCGCAAGATCGCCGACTCGTACCCGGGGGAGCGGGCCTTCGTCGGCGAGGTCTGGCTGCCCACCCCCACCCAGTTCGCCCGCTACCTGCGCCCGGACGAGCTGCACTCGGCCTTCAACTTCGAGTTCCTCTGCTGCGCCTGGGAGGCGGAGGCGCTGCGCGGGGTCGTCGACACCACGCTGGCCGCGCACCGGCCGGTCGGCGCGCCGCCGACCTGGGTGCTCTCCAACCACGACACCATCCGCCACGTGACCCGCTACGGCCGGGCGGACACGTCCTTCGACATGGGCGACAAGCGCCTCGGCGATCCCAGCGACCCGGTGCTCGGCCGACGCCGGGCCCGCGCGGCCGCGCTGCTGACGATGGCGTTGCCCGGCGGCGTGTACGTCTACCAGGGTGACGAGCTGGGACTGCCGGAGGTGCCGGACATCCCCGACCACCTGCTGCAGGACCCGACCTTCGTCCGCTCCGGCGGCCTCGACCGGGGCCGGGACGGCTGCCGGGTGCCGCTGCCCTGGTCGGCGGAGGGCGGCTCGCTCGGCTTCTCGCCCGCCGGCGCGGACGCCGGGCCGTGGCTGCCGCAGCCCCCGGAGTGGGCGCAGGTCGCGGTGGCGGCCCAGAGCGCCGACCCGGATTCGGCACTGGCGCTCTACCGCGCGGCGCTGGCGCTGCGGCGGGAGCGGCTGGTGCCGCTGGGCGAGGGCTTCGACTGGGTGGCGGCGGGGCCCGGGGCGCTGTGCTTCACGCGGGGCGGGGGGTTCCACTGCCTGGTCAACTTCTCCGACGAGCCGGTGGGGCTGCCAGCGGACTCCGTCGTCCTGCTCAGCAGCTCCCCGCTCGTCGGCGGTGTCCCCGGCCAATGGGTGGTCCCGGGCGACACCTGTGTCTGGTTCACGACCGGCTGACGCACCTGCGCCGCCGGCCGGCGCCGCTACGCGAAGGACGGCCGCCGGCCGAACGGGCGCCGCCGCACCCGGGTGACGGGCCGGCCGGCGGCCGGCGCGTCCTCGCGGGCGGTCATCCCGGCCAGCCGGTCGGCCTGGTGGCCGGTCAGCCGGGGCGGCGGGCCGGAGCCGCTGTCGGCATCGGTGTGCAGCTGGGTCAGAGCTGTGACGAGTGCGAAGTAGTCGCTCATTTCAGGGTTCCTTTCGGTCTTCATCCTCTGACCTCAAGGGTGACGTGCCGTCATGACGGCAGTTTTGCAGGCGGGTCTCGATCTGGTGGCCGTTGGGTGGACGTCCGGCCCCGGGCGTTACCGGCGGGCCGCGCGAATGTTACGGCCCGATAAGCGGAAGCTGGAATGCCGGTAACAGTTACTTATTGTAGTCAACTGTTACACTGGGTGCGGATGTGGAGCAGGATCCCTGCTGCGACGGATGTGCCTGCCAGAGGAGAGTGGCGATGACCGCCGGGAATGCCGCGACGACCGCCGGAACCATCGACGTGGACCGTTCGGACGCCGCCTACCGCAGTTGGCTCAAGGAGGCCGTCCGCAAGGTCCAGGCCGACGCCAACCGCTCCGCCGACACCCACCTGCTGCGCTTCCCGCTCCCGGCGGACTGGGGCATCGACCTCTACCTCAAGGACGAGTCCACCCACCCGACCGGCAGCCTCAAGCACCGGCTCGCCCGCTCGCTCTTCCTCTACGGGCTCTGCAACGGCTGGATCCGCCCCGGAAAGCCGGTGATCGAGGCTTCCAGCGGCTCCACCGCCGTCTCCGAGGCGTACTTCGCCGGGCTGATCGGGGTGCCGTTCATCGCCGTCATGGCCAAGAGCACCAGCCGGTCCAAGATCGACCTGATCGAGTTCCACGGCGGCAGCTGTCACCTGGTCGACAGTGCCTGCGAGGTCTACGAGGCCGCCGCCCGGCTCGCCGAGGAGAGCGGCGGCCACTACATGGACCAGTTCACCTACGCCGAGCGGGCCACCGACTGGCGCGGCAACAACAACATCGCGGAGTCGATCTTCGCCCAGCTGCGCCTGGAGCCGCACCCCGAGCCCGCCTGGATCGTCGCCACCGCCGGCACCGGCGGCACCTCGGCGACCATCGCCCGCTACGTCCGCTACTCCCAGCACGACACCCGGATCTGCGTCGCCGACCCGGAGAACTCCTGCTTCTTCGAGGGCTGGGTCGAGCACGACCCGGACGCCTCCTGCGAGAGCGGCTCCCGGATCGAGGGCATCGGCCGGCCCCGGATGGAGCCCAGCTTCGTGCCCGGCGCCATCGACCGGATGATGAAGGTCCCGGACGCGGCCTCGATCGCCACCGTCCGGGTGCTGGAGCAGGTGCTCGGCAAGAAGGCCGGCGCCTCCAGCGGCACCGGGCTGTGGAGCGCGCTGCGGATCGTCGCCGAGATGCGGGCGGCCGGCCGGCACGGCAGCGTCGTCACCCTGATCTGCGACCCGGGCGACCGCTACCTGGACAAGTACTACTCGGACGAGTGGCTGGCCGGCCAGGGCATCGACATCGAGCCGTACCGCGCGCGGCTGACCGCCTTCCTGGCCGGCGCCGCCTGGCTGGACTGACCGCCCCTCCGCCGGGCGCCTTCCGGTCGGACCGCCTTTCCGGACCGCCTTTCCGGCGCCGCCCGCCACGACCGACGGGCCGTCGGTCCCGCCCGGCCGTCGGTCCGGCCCGGCCTGACCTGGACACGCCCACGGGCGGCGCACTGACCGGCCCGTCGCACCCTCCCCGCCCAAGCTGGGACTCCCGGACGCCTGAGTCGCCGGGCGGAGCACCCCAGCGACGAGGTTCGAGGAGTCGGTTGCGATGGCCTGGCACGGGCGGACACTACGCAGGACCAGCGGTCTGCTGCTGAGCGCGCTGACGTTCGGTGGTCTTACGGCGGGTCCGCTCACGGTGCCCGCCGTCCCGGCGGCCCTCCCGACCGGCGGCACGGTGATCGTGAACGAGACCTTCGAGGGTGCCACCGTGCCGGACCCGGCCTGGGAGCCGCTCGGCCGGGCCTGCCTGACCGGCGCGCCGCTGGGCAGCACACCCCCGTCCGGGGCCGCCCAGATCCCCGCCTGCCCGGCGGCCGGTCAGGGCCCGCCCCCCACCCCGGGCGTGACCCCCGGTTATCTCCAGCTCAACGACGCGAGCGGCTTCGTCAGCGGCTCCCTGCTGTACCGGCGCCCGGTACCGGCCTCGGCCGGACTCTCGGTCACCTTCGAGCAGTACCAGTACGCCGGGACGGCCGCGCCCGGCGACGGCATCGGCTTCTACCTGGTCGACGGGTCGACGCCGCTGGACGGCCAGGGCGCGGACGGCGGCAGCCTCGGCTACGCCCAGCGCAACCTCTCGCCCGGCGTGGTCGGCGGCTACCTGGGCGTCGGGCTCGACGCGTACGGGAACTTCTTCAACGACGGGGAGTCGCGCGGCGCCGACTGCCCGGCCGGGCAGCAGTCGCCCGTCCAGGTGGACGGGCCGGTGGCGCCCAACGTGATCACCCTGCGCGGCCCGGGCGCCGGCATCTCCGGTTACTGCTACCTCGCCTCCACCACCACCCCGACCGCCGACCCGACCCGGTACGCCTCGACGCTGCCGGGCACGCTGAGCGCCGCGTTCGGGGTCACCGACCCGGCGGTCGCCAAGCGTCTGGTCAACGTGCAGATCACCCCGGCCCCCGCGTCGCGGGTGATCGTCCAGCTGGACTTCCAGGACGGCGCGGGCTGGCAGGAGGTGCTCAACCAGCCGGCTCCGTCCGGTCTGCCGCCGACCTACAAGTTCGGCTTCAGCGCCTCCACCGGCGGCAGCACCGACGTCCACCTGATCCGCGGCGTGAACGCGGCCACCATCGTGCCGCTGAGCCGCCTCGACCTGGTCAAGCAGGTCGACCGGACCGGCACCCCGCTGCCCGCCGAGATCACGGCCGGCACGGTCGTCCCGTACCAGTACGTGCTGACCAACGGCGGCCTGGACACCCTGAGCGGCCTACGGGTGACGGACGACCGGCTCGCGCCGGTCACCTGCCCCGCCACCAGCCTGCCGCCCGCGCCGGCCACCGGCAGCACCGTGGTCTGCACCGGCAGCTACACCGTGACCGACGCCGACGTGGCCGCCGGCAAGGTGGTGAACACCGCGACCGCCACCGCGACCGCCGAGAACGGATCGGCCGTCAACGCCCCGCCCTCCACGGTGACCGTCCCGCTGGTCTCCTCCGTCGGCCTCACCAAGACGGTGCTCACGCCGGCGCCGCAGACGGCCGGCCAGAGCATCGACTACGCGTTCACGGTCACCAACACCGGTGGCTCGACCCTCTCCACCGTGACCGTCCAGGACCCGCTGATCAGCCCGCCCGACGGGTCGAACCCGATCTCCTGCCCGGTCTCCGTGCTCCAGCCCGGCGAGTCGACCGTCTGCACCGCGAGCTACCTGCTGAAGGCCTCCGACCTGGCGGCGACCGGCACCTTCACCAACACCGCGACCGCCAAGGGCCAGACCGCCCTCGGGCAGAACGTGGTCTCGGCCCCCGCCCGCGCCACGGTCGGGCAGGTGGCCGACATCGGGGTCACCGTGACCGCCGACCCCACCGCCCCGCTGGTCGGCGGGACGGTCGCCTTCACCGTCACGGCCACCAACCACGGTCCGGACGACGCCTCCTCGGTGGTGATCTCCAACCCCGTGCCGGCCGGTTCCACCTACGTCTCCGCCACTCCGGGTGCTGGCACGAGCTTCGACCCGGCGACCTCGAAGTGGACCATCCCCGCGCTGCCGCTGAACGGCTCCGTGCAGCTCACCTTCGTGGTGCGGGTGGACGGCACCGACCCGGTGACGGACACCGCCACGGTCCTCTCCGCGGCCCAGACCGACCCGGTGGTCGAGAACAACACGGCCTCCGCGACGGTCACGCCGGTGCAGCCGACCGACATCGCGGTCACCAAGTCGGTCGACATCGCCGGCCCGCAGATCGGGCAGCAGATCACCTTCACGGTCGGGGCCGAGAACAAGGGCCCGGCCGCCGCCACCGGGGTCACCCTGACCGACGTCCTCCCGGCGGGGCTCACCCTGGTCCGGGCCACGACGCTGACCGGGACGTACGACCGGATCACCGGGGTCTGGACGGTGGGCAGCCTCGCGGTGGGGGAGAAGGCGACCCTCATGCTGACCGTGGTGCCCACCAGCACCGGGCTGCTGTCCAACAGCGCCTCGCTGACGACGGTCCAGCCGGTGGACTCCGTGCCCGGCAACAACGAGGCCTCGGCCGAGGTGCTGGTGCGGAACGCCAGCCCGAGCCCGTCGCCGAGTCCGTCGCCCAGTCCCTCGCCGTCGCCGAGTCCGTCGCCCAGTCCCTCGCCGTCGCCCAGCCCGTCCCCGTCGCCGTCCCCGTCGCCCAGTCCGTCGCCGTCGCCGTCGCCGAGCCCGAGCCCGTCGCCGAGCCCGACCCACACCCACAGCCCGAAGCCGAGTCCGAGCCACAGCCCGAAGCCCAGCCCGTCGGACGACTGCTCCAGCCCCGCCGCCGGTGGCTGGCCCGGTCACCACGCCGCGCCAAGCCTGCGCCCGGGCGCCAGGGCGCTGCCGCCGGCCCTGCCGGTGGACGTCCCGGAGGTTGCGCCGGCGAGTGCGCCCGGCAAGGACCGGCCGGTCGTTCCTGAGGCGGGCGAGCCCCGGGTGAGCCCGTCGGACGCCCCTGCCGGGGCGCCGGACGCGGCCGGCCTGGCGCACACCGGATTCTCGGTGGTGCCGCTGGTGGTGGCCGCCGGGCTGCTGATCCTGATCGGCGGGCTGTTCTCCGCCGGCGGGCGTCGCCGTAGGCACTGATCCGGCGGACCGGCGCCGAGACTGAAGCCGGTCAGCGCGAACGGCGGGCCACCCCTCCCGAGGGGTGGCCCGCCGTCGTTCGGGCGGGACCGGCGGCGGGGTCAGGCCGTCGCGGCGGTGGCGGGCCGGTCCGCGCCGGCGCCGGCCGGCTCGGGGCGCCGGTGCTGCTCGCCGAGGAGCAGCACGCCGGCCGTGGCGACCGCGGCGGCGGTCAGGCCGTGCACACCGAACGCGGTGGCCGCCGAGCCGTGGTGGCTCAGGACGACGAGCATGTCGCCGAGCGGGGTGAGCGACTCGACCAGCATCAGCCAGCCCAGGGCCCGGCGCTGCCGGGTGGCGAGCAGGGTGAGCACGGCCAGGCCGGAGACCAGGTCGCGGACGCCCTTGACGTTGAGGAACCCGGTGGCGTCGCCGCCGCGCGGCCAGTCGGGGAGCCCGAAGCTCGGCGCCGTGGCGGCCGGGTCCAGCAGGTAGCTCAGGCCGACGTAGCTGATCCCGAGGCCGGTCAGGACGGTGATGCCGGTGGCGAGGGCGCGCTTGACGGACATGGTGGTCTCCCCTTGCTCGGGCCGTCCGACCGGGTGGTCCCGGTCCCGGCCGGTGGTGTCTAGCGGCGCTAGGAACAAGAACGACGCTAGACCATTCATTGCTCCAATATCTAGCGGTGCTAGGATTCCGACCGTGTCCATCCAGCAGCGCCGTGAGCGCGACCGAGCCCAACGCCATCAACTGATCATCGACACGGCCCGGGAACTCGCCGAGGCCGAGGGCTGGGAGGCGGTGACCACCCGTCGGCTGGCCGAGCGGATCGAGTACAGCCAGCCCGTCCTCTACAGCCACTTCGCGGGCAAGGACGCCATCGTGGCGGCCGTCGCGGAGCAGGGCTTCGCCGAACTGGCGGCCCGGCTGGCCGCGGCGCGGGAGGGCGCGGCCGACCCGTCCGAGGCCTTCGCCGCACTGGCCGGCGCCTACTGCGCTTTCGCCCACGCCAATCCGGCCCGCTACGACGCGATGTTCACCATGGCCAGTGACCTGCCGTTCGGCACGGCCGAATCACCCGCCGCGCTGAAGGCCGCCTTCGGCGAACTGGCCCAGGTCTTCGGGCAGGTGGCGGACGGGGCCGAGGCGGAGGCGTTCACCGAGGTCGCCTGGGCGTCCCTGCACGGGCTGGTGACGCTCACCCGGGGCGGCCGGCTGCGTCCCGACCTGCGGGAGCGACGGCTCGACCTGCTGGTCCGTCGACTGCTCAAGGAGCCGCCGGCGGCCGGGTGACCGGGCAGCAGGGGAGGATCGGGTGGTGCTGGAGGGACGGGCGGCGGCGGGACGAGGCGGCCGGGCTCAGCCGGCCGGGGCCACCAGGACTTCGCGGACGTGCTCGCGAGCCGTCCGGGCGGCCTCCGCCGGAAGCGCGGCGTCCGTCACCCAGGTGTCGGCCTCGGCGAGTTCGGCGAAGGTGGACAGGCCGACCAGGCCCCACTTGGTGTGGTCGGCGACCACCACCACCCGGCCGGCCGAGTCCACGAACTGCCGGTTGGTCTCCGCCTCGGCGATGTTCGGGGTGGACAGGCCGGCCTCGGGGGACAGGCCGTGAGCGCCGAGGAAGAGCAGGTCGAAGCGCATCGAGCGGATCGTACGGTCGGCCACCGGGCCGACCAGCGAGTCGGAGGGCGTCCGCACCCCGCCGGTGAGCACCACCGTCGCGCCGGCGCCCTCGCCGCCGCGCCGGGCCCGTTCGAAGATCTCCGAGACCGGGACGGAGTTGGTCACCACGGTCAGCCGCTCGACACCGGTCAGGTGCGCGGCCAAGGCGTGGGTGGTCGTCCCGCCGGAGATCGCGACGGCCGAGCCGGGCGCCACCAGGGCGGCCGCCGCCCGGGCGATCTCCTCCTTGGCGGACAGCTCCAGCGCGGACTTCGCCTCGAAGCCGGGCTCGTGCGTCCGGGCCGCCTCGGCCGGGACGGCGCCGCCGTGCACCTTCTCCAGCACGCCGGCCCGGGCCAGGGCGTCCAGGTCCCGCCGGATCGTCATGTCCGAGACCTTGAGCCGTCGGGTGAGTTCGTTGACCCGGACCCCGCCGCGCCGCCGCACCTCGTCCACGATCAGCGCCCGCCGCTGTTCGGCCAGCAGATTGCTGTTGTCCGCCATCCGCGCGAGTCCGCCTCTCCGTGGTGGGTCAGGTGTTCGGGCCATCCTCGCACGGGCGTTCACCGGGCCGGGGCGGGCCCCGCCACCGGCCGGCTCCGGCGAAGGCCCCGCGGATCCGCCCGGCCGCCGCGGGCCCTACGGGCGGATCCGGTACAGCACGGCGTCGCGCAGCGGGCCCGACGCAACCTCCGGATCGGCGAAGTCGTCGGCGGGGTCGTAGGTCATGCCGATCCGTCGCATCACCGCCCGGGAGCGGTGGTTGCCGGCGGTGGTCACCGCCAGGATCTCGGGCAGCGCGAGCGTCCGGAAGCCGAAGTCCAGGACGGCCAGGGCGGCCTCGGTGGCGTAGCCGTTCCCCCAGGCCCGGCGGGCCAGCCGCCAGCCGATCTCCACCCCGGTGAACGGCATGCCCTCGTCCACCGGGTCGAGGCCGGCGAAGCCGACGAACTCGCCGGTGGCCGCGACCTCGACGGCCCACCAGCCCCAGCCGCGTTCGGTGAGCTCGGCCCGGAAGGCGGCCATCGAGGCGGCGCTCTGCTCCGGGGTGAGCACCTCGGGGAAGTGCTCGCGGACCTCGGGGTCGGCGTTCATCGCCGCCCAGGGGCCCAGGTCGGTGTCCTGCCACTGGCGCAGCAGGAGGCGTTCGGTGCGAAGTTCTGGCATGGCCGAAACGTACGTGACGGCCGTGGCCGGGGCGACCGAATTCCCGCCGGTCGCGCCGCCACCGCCGGCCTTACGGGTACCACGGGCCGTACCGGCCCGGCCGGCTGCCCGGGCCACCGACCGCCGCGGCTACCGGCCGTCGGCCCCCGGCAGGTCGGCCGGGACGAGCAGTTGGAGCTCCTCGGTGGACGGGTCGGCCAGGTGGGCCACCCGCATGGCGTGCCGCTCGACCATGGTCTCGAAGACCTGCCGGGCGGTCCGGCCGTTGCCGAAGCCGGGCCCGCGCTCCAGGCCGGCGAAGTGGTCGAGCAGCGCCCCCTCGGTCTCCGCGGCGAGGGCGTACTCGTGCTCGGCGCACTGCGAGCGGGCGATCTCCAGCAACTCGTCCGCGGTGTAGTCGGGGAAGGTGATGGTGCGGGAGAAGCGCGAGGAGACGCCGGGGTTGGCCGAGAGGAAGCGCTCCATCTCCAGCGTGTAGCCGGCCACGATCACCACCACCTCGTCCCGGTGGTCCTCCATCAGCTTCACCAGGGTGTCGATCGCCTCGCGGCCGAAGTCCCGGGCGCCGTCCTCGGGTGACAGCGCGTACGCCTCGTCGATGAAGAGCACCCCGCCGCGGGCGCGGTCGAAGGCGGCGGCGGTGCGGATCGCGGTCGAGCCGATGTGCTCGCCGACCAGGTCCACCCGGGCCACCTCGACCAGGTGGCCGCTCTGCAGCACGCCGAGCGAGGCGAGGATCTCCCCGTACAGCCGGGCGACGGTGGTCTTGCCGGTGCCGGGGGCGCCGGTGAAGACCAGGTGGCGGCGGAGCGAGGGCGCCTTCAGGCCGGCCTGCCGGCGGCGCCGGCCGACCGCGATCAGGTCGATCAGGGTCCGCACCTCCTGCTTGACGGTGGCCAGGCCGACCAGCGCGTCCAGCTCGGCGAGCGCCTCGTCGGCCGGCCGGCAGTCCGGGATCGCGGTGATCCGGGCGGCCTCGGCGGGCGGCGCGGCACTGGTCAGCCGGGCGGTGCGGGGCGGTGGCAGCGCGGTGGCGGTGGCGGCGGCCGGCGGGGCGGCGTGGGCCGGCGCGACGTCGTCCGAGGTGCAGTGCTCGACCAGCGGCCCGGGCTCGGAGAACTCGAAGCCGGCCCGCTGGTTCTGCTCGGCCCGGCAGCGGGTCAGGGCGGTCCGGCAGCCGTCGATGATGTGGAAGCCGAAGCCCTTGCCGTGCGAGACCCGGCAGTCCTCGAAGGTGCCGCGCCCCTGGGCGGAGATGTAGACGGCGGCCTCGGCGCTGCCGCGGACGGTGCAGTCCCGCAGCACCGGGTCGGCGCCCTTGGTGACGATCACCCCGGTGGCGACCTCGGAGATCTCGCAGCCGGTGAGCAGGCCGCCGCTGCCGTGGTCGCGGAACCAGAGCCCGGTGCCGGCCTCCTGGACCCGGCAGCCGGAGAGCGCGACGGTCGCGCCGCCGCTGACCGAGACCGCCGAACTGCGGATCCGGCTGAAGGAGCAGTCCTTGGCGCTCGCCCGGGACTCCCGGTCCAGGACGAACAGCGCGTCCGGCAGGTCGTGCAGCGAGCAGTCGGTCAGGGTCAGCCGGGCGCCGTCGCTGACCCAGAGCGCCGGGTAGTCGCCGCCGCTGCTGTGGATCTCGCAGGACTCGGCGACCGCCGTGGTGCCCAGGTCCCAGACCGACAGGGCGCCGCGCCCGAAGTCCCGGACGGTGGTGTGCGTCATGGTCAGCCGGGCCCGTCCGCGCAGGTCGGCGCCGTTCTCCGGCAGGTCGTGCACCCGGCAGCCGGTGAGGGTCAGTTCCGCCTCGCCGTCCAGGGTGAGGCCGTTGCCGGTGACCCGGTGGATGTCGCAGTCGGTGAGCCGCCCGTCCGCGTGCGCCTCGGCCTGCACCCCGCTGCCGCGGATCTCGTAGATCTCGCAGCCGGTGAGCTCGGCCGCGCTGCCCGGGTCGGTGAGCAGCACACCGGCCCCGCTCGCGTGGTGCAGCTTGCAGCGCAGCAGCGCCGCGGTGGCGCCGCCGAGCACGGCGAGCCCGGCCTGGCCGGCGTCGGCCACCTCGCAGTCCTCGAAGACGGCGGCGGTGCCCTCGCCGCGCAGGCGCAGGCCGAGGCCGGCCGGGTTGCCGACCACGCAGCCGCTGAGCGCGGGCCGGGCGCCGTCGAGGATCTCGATGCCGACGGCCGAGCGGGTGTCCACCCGGCAGCCGGTCAGCAGCGCGGCCGCGCCGGGGCCGGTGATCAGGACGGCCGGCGCGGAGCTGTCGTTGCCCTCGATCACCAGGCCGCGCACCGTGGCGGCGGCGGTCACGGTGAGCGGCACCCCGGAGGGCGGGTCGATCCGGACGCTGCCCGGGCCCTCCGCGGGGACGACCGTGACGGCCTTGTCCAGCACCAGGTTCTCCCGGAACGTGCCGGGCCTGACGGTCACGGTGTCGCCCGGTTCGGCGGCCGCGAGGGCCTCCGTGAGCGTCTCGTACTCCCCGGCGCGGCGGCGCCACCGGGAGGCGCTGTCCTGTGTGACCCGGACCCTGTGCTCAGCCATGACGCTCCGCCATCCCCACCTTCGTCGGCCCGGCCTCGCCGGGCCCGGGCCCACCGGGCGCGATCCCGCCGGGCCACCGCGGCCCGGCCCGGCTGTCGTCGGGCCCACTGTTGTCGAGCTGTTGTCGAGCCGGCGCGCGACGTGGCGCGCGGGCGTCCGCCCACCGTAGCGCGCTCGCGCGGTCCGGCCGGGCCGACAGCGCGCCCCCGGGGTCAACGAGCCCGCCGGCTTTCCGTTCCGGGCGGGTCCGCGGGCGCCCAGGGGGCCGCTCCGCGGTCGGGCCCGCCGGGCCGGGCCGCGGGCATCGGCTCAGGTCAGGGCGCCGGCCGGCCAGCGCGGGCCGGTCTCCAGCACGGTGACCCGGTCGCCGAGCCGCAGGGTGCCGAGCACGTCGCCGGTGACCCCCTCGGGTCGCTCCGGGATCAGGTTCTGCCCGAACGAGGCCTTCTGCAGCAGCCGGTTGTGCCGGGCCAGGGTGCGCAGCGGTTCCTTGCCGGTCCGGACGCCGGTCTCCTGGTCGGTGGTGGTGACCACGCAGCGCCCGCAGGGCTTGACCACCTTGAAGGTCAGCTCGCCGATCCGGATCCGGCGCCAGGTGTCCTCCTCCCAGGCCTCGGTGCCGTCGACCACCAGGTTGGGGCGGAACCGGGTCATCGGCAGGTCCTGCCCGCCGTCGCCGGGGTTCTCGGCGGCGATCAGCTCGTTCAGCCGCGTCAGCGAGGCGGTGGCGGTGAGCAGCAGCGGGAACCCGTCCGCCGTCGAGACGCTCTCGCCGGGCCCGGCCCAGGCCGGGTCGATCGGCCGCCGGCGCGGGTCGTCCAGGTGCACCAGGCGGAAGTCCCCGACGTTCTCGGCGATCCAGGCCTGCGTCTTGTCGTCGGCCTCGGCGGCCCGGAACCGGGTGCCCCAGACCTCGACCTCGGCGAGCCGGTCCCCCCGGGCGGCGGACGGCGCCGGTACGTCGACGGTGCCGCCGTCGGGGGTGCGCAGGGTGAGGGTGCCGTCCTCGGCGGGCAGCGTGCGCAGCCGGCCGAGCGCGGGCTGCTCCCGCTGGCTGACGAAGCGTCCGGTGGCGTCCACCAGCATCCAGCGCCGGTCGCCGGCCAGGCCCCAGGGTTCCACCCGGGCACTGTCCGGGCTCAACCGGTAGGTGGACTTGACGGGGTAGACGTGGAGTCCGGTCAACTGTGGCATTCCACCATCCTGCCAGCGTGCGGGGCGGAACGGGGAGCCGGGGCGGAGCGGGCCCCGGGGAGCGGGGCGTGCGGGGGCGGTCCGCGCCGGTGGCCGCGGGTGGGGGCCGGGCGTGGGCCCGGCGGTGACGGTGCCGCGCGGGCGGCCCCGGCGCGGCCGCGGCCGGAAAACGCGCACGGACCGTCCGGACACCGCGGTGGCGGTGGTCCGGACGGTCCGTGGATGACCCGTTTCTCCGTACGCCCGGCTCTTCGTCGCGCCGGGGTGTGCTCAGGTGGTGCGGGTGGGACCAGGGGCTGGGTTCAGTAGGCCTGGCCCTGGGACTGGTAGCCGGGCTGGGCGTACTGGCCCTGCTCGCCGTAGGGCGCGGGGCGCTGCGGCTGCATCGGACGGACCGGCGCGACCGGGGAGACGGCGGGGCGCAGCTGGTTGCCGCCGAAGCTCTGGTCGGACTGGTTCTGGAAGCCCTGGCCGGCCGGGTTCTGCCCGCCGAAGGACTGCTGCCCGCCGAACGACTGCCCGCCGAAGCCCTGCCCGTTGAAGCCCTGCTGGGCCTGCGCGCCGAACGGCTGGCCGCCGACGCCCTGCGGGGCGGTGGCGAAGGTGTTCTGGCCGCCGAAGCTCTGGCCGCCGGACTGGTACGACGGCGCCGGCTGCTGGAAGCCGCCGGGCATCGGGGCCTGCGGCCGGAACGGCTGCGGCGGGCCGCCGTAGCCCGGCACCGGCGGCTGCGGCACCGAGCCGTAGCTGGGCTGCGCCGGGATGTAGGAGGTGGCGGGGCCGGCGCCCGGGCTGCTGCTCGGCCCGGGGCCGAGGGCGAGCCGGGCGGGCGGCAGAGCGGGCAGGTTGCTGCCGGTGCTCTCGTACCCGGTGGAGTACCGGTTCTCGTAGGACGGGCCGAGACCCGAGCCGTAGCCGGTGGAGAGCGCCGGGGGCAGGGCCGCCGGCACGTTGATGGGCGCGATCTGCGGGACACCGCGTTCTGCGACGAGGCTGTCGTAGATGGGCGTGCCGGAGGAGAAGGACGGAGAGGGGTAGCCGACTCCGTCGTAGGAGCGGGGCGAGGTCATGGGGCATACGGTAAGCCCACAATGTGCCTGCTGAGGAGAGTGGGAGGGCGGGCAGTTCAAGTGTTTACACACTCTTCGCTCGCACAAAGGTCTCGAAAGTAGGAAGATCCGACATATCGGCGTCGACTTCAGGCCAGCTCGGCACGCCGAGCGACCGCTCGAACACGATTCGAGTGGCCGGATGTCCGCCCCCTGGGACTCGACCACCCGTTCGACCCGGAGCGTCCCGCCCGCCCGGTGCGTCCGGCTCCGTCCGGGCCCCCGCCCCGGGCCGGAGCCGAGAGCGGGGGCCCGGACGGAAAGCCCGCTGGTGGGCGCGGTCAGTGCCGCTGCAGCGGCTGCGCCGGGAAGCCCGTCCGGCCGACCAGCTCCGAGGTGCAGAAGGAGCAGCGGACCGCAGCGGTCGGGACGGGGCTCAGGCACTCCGGGCAGTCCGCCTTGGGCACCGGCACCGGCTTGGCCGACTCGAACCGGGACTGCAGCCGGCCGACCGGGACCACCACCACGAAGTAGATCACCGCCGCCACCAGGACGAAGCTGATCAGGGCGTTGACGAACACGCCGTAGGGGAAGCTGGTGCCGCCGACCTCGAAGGTCTTCTTGGTGAAGTCGCCGACCGCCCCCGTGGCGACGCCGATGAGCGGGGTCAGGAAGGCCGTGACGAACCCGGTGACCACGGCGGTGAAGGCCGCGCCGATGACGATGCCGACCGCGAGGTCCACCACGTTCCCGCGCAGCAGGAAGCTGCGGAATCCCTTGAACACCGGGCTGACTCCATATCCGTGCTGAGGGCGGCGTTCCGGCGGTTCCGATACGTGGTCCCGGCGGGCCGACCTGGTGAGGGTGGTGGGCCGAGGCCCTCCGGAGCGTCATACTGCCCACTCAACATGCTTGTGGTCCAACCGAGTTCACCCGATCCGCGTAACAGGCGCACCGAGGTCCGGGGCTCGAAAGCGCGTGCCGTGCCGGCGGGGGATCGGCGCCCGGGACTGCGGCTGTTAATGCGGTTGCGAGGGTGTCTGTGAGTGTGTCTGTGAGTGCGGCGGGGACGCCGGCGCCCGGCCGGACGGTCAGAACGCCTCCAGGTCACCGAGGCTGAACCGCCAGGACGCCAGGGTGAGCCCGGCGGGCAGCGGACCGGCGGCGCCGCGCGCCGCCAGCGTCATCCCGGTCCGCGGTGCGGTCAGGTAGCCGCTGCGCAGCGCCGTCCGGGCGGCCTCGGTGCCGGGGGAGAGGTGGGTCGCGACGTGGTCGCAGCCGGAGCGGGCGGCGGCCCGCAGCAGCCGGGCGGCGCTGACCCGGTCGCCGGGGCGGACCAGGATGTCGGCGAGGGTGAATTCGGTGAGCGGGCCGCGCCGCCGGGGCCGCCCGAACGCCAGCCCGGTCAGCTCCTCGCCGCGCCGGCAGGTCAGCACCCGGTAGTCCAGCCCGGGCGCGTCACCGTACCGCCACCGCAGGAACTCCGGGGTCCGGGCCACCGCCAGCCGCGGATCGGACCGGTCGGCGGCTGCCCGCTCGGCCAGCAGCCCGGCCAACGGGCCGCCCGCGCGGTCGGGTCGGGAGGCGAACCAGTCGGCGGCCGTCGGCAGCGAACAGCGCACCGGCACGTCACGGTCGGCGGCCCGCCGGGCCCGGGCCGCCCGGGCGCCGCGCGCGAAGACCGCCGGGTGCACCGGGCGCAGCGCCACCGGGACCTGGCCGAGTTCGCTCCAGCCCATCGCCCGATAGCCGGGCAGGCTGCTGCTGTTCGGGGTGTTGAACACCAACTCGGCTTCGCCGGCGACCTGTTCGAGGAGTTCCAGGGTGAGCCGGCGGAAGACCCCGAGCCCCCTGAAGTCGGGATGGGTGGCGGTGTCCACCGGCCGCACCGCGCGGACCGTCCGGCCGCTCGCCGCCTCGTGCCACTCCCAGCGCAGGAACAGCCGCACACCCGCCACCCGCCCGTCCGGGGCCTCGGCGACCAGGCCGGGGCTGGCCCCGAACGGCCCGCGCCGGTGCTTCCAGTCGAAGAAGTCCGCGCCGCGGCCACCGGCCGGGCCGCCCGCGGCGGAGGCGGCCAGCAGGTCGAGCACGGCCGGGGCGTCGGCGTCCTCCAGCGGGCGCACGGTCATCCGGTCCACGGTCGTCCGGTCCACGGTCGTCCGGGTCGCGGTCGTCCCGGGCTCCGTCGTCCGGGTCGCTGTCGGTCTGCGCTCCGTCGGTCTGCGCTCCGGCGTTCCGGGCTCTGTCGTCTGGGCGGGGGCGGGCAGGGCGCTCACGTCCGGCTCACAACTCCTTCGCGGGAGGGTCCTTCCGGGGGAAGGCCGTTCGGGATCTCGGTGGGGTGCGCGGCGGGCCGCCGCGGCGGGTCAGGGCCGTAGCACCCGCCGGTAGACCGCCTCGACCGCGCGCTGGGCGGCGGCCGCGCCGAAACCGGCGGCCCGCTCCCGGGCGGCCGTGCCCAGGCGCTCACGCAGCGCGGCGTCGGCGACCAGCACGGCCAGCGCGCCACCCAGGGCCGCCGGGTCGCCGGGCGGCACCAGCAGGCCCTGCACACCGTCGTCGAGCAGCTCGGGTGCCGCACCGGCCCGGACGGCGACGGACGGCAGCCCGCAGGTCATGGCCGCCAGCAGGGCGGCCGGCGGGGCATCGCGGCGGGAGTCGAGGGCGAACACGTCCAGGGCGGGCAGCAGGGCCGGGAGGTCCGGGCCGGCGAACACCACGTCGGTGAGGCCGAGCGCGGCGGCCTGGGCGCGCGGCCGCGGCTCCGGCGGGCCGGCGCCGATCAGCACCAGCCGGGTGCCGGGATCGGTGCGGCGCAGTCCGGCGTACGCGGCGAGCAGGGTGGCGTGGTCCTCGCCGGGCCTGCGGCCGCCGGCCGCGCCGATCACCACCGCGTCGGCGGGCAGGCCGAGTTCCGCCCGGGCGGCGGCCCTCGCGGGCGGGCCGGCGGGGGCGTCCGCGAGGTCCGGGCCCTGCGGGACGACGGTGACCCGGTCGCCGGCGCGCCGCCGTCCGGCCGGGACGGTCCGGCCGACGGCGTGCGAGCCGGCGATCACGGCGCCGTTGCGACGGTACGTCAGGGCGTCGGCCCAGCCGGTGGCGAGACGCCGGGGGCGCCACGGGCGCTGTTCGGTGTGCACCAGCCGCGGGGCGTTGCGTCCGAGGGTCAGCAGCCGCGCGGCGGCGGCCGGGACGGGCGTGAGGGTGTGCACCAGTCCGTACCGGCGCTCGGCGAGCAACCGGCGCAGCTGCCAGGGCCAGCGCGGGTCGGCCGGCCAGGCGGTGCCGGGGGCGCCGCCCAGGCAGTGCACCCGCAGGCCCGCACTCTTTAGCGCGGGGACCAGTGCGTCCCGGCCGGGCAGCAGGTAGGCGACCTCGATCTCGAACCGCTCGGTGTCGGCGTGCCGGGCGCGGTCGGCCAGCGACTGCGCGGCCCCGCCGGGGCCGAGGTCGCCGAGCAGCCAGAGGACCCGGGTGCGGCGCGGGCTCACCGGGCCCCCGCCCCGGGCGACGTGCCGGCGGGGAGGGCGGCGGCGGACCGGCTCCGGGCGGGTGGGCGGCCGGCCGGACGCCGCTCGTCCGGCCGCGGCGCGGTCGGGTGGTTGGCCGGTTCCACCGATGGGTTCCCCTCGCGTTGGTGGTGCCGTGGCGCCCTGGGGCCCGCTCCGGGAGCGGTCGGTCCGGGTGCCGTGGCGGAGCCCGGGGTCGGTGGCCGCGGGCGGGCGTCGGTGCCCGGACGGCCCGGCGCGGCCGCGCGGGACCGACCTGTGGACGGGCATGCCCGGGCGCGCGGAACACCGCGGCCCTCACCCCCACCCGCCGGTCGGCCCACCCCCGTCGGCCGTCCGGATCCCTCTGCGATGCTTGCCGCCCGCGAGGTGGGGCGCAACCGCTTTGGCGATTCTCGGAGGGCGCGTTGGGGCATCCGGCGCGCCCGGTCCGGAGGTCGCCGCAGGCGGCCGGGCGGCGGCCGTCCCCGGACGGGACCTGCCGGCGCCCTCCCGGGCCCGCGCCGGCGCCCTCCCGGGCCCGCGCCGGCGCCCTCCCGGGCCCGCGCCGGCGCCCTCCCGGGCCCGCGCCGGCGCCCTCCCGGGCCCGCGCCGACCCGGCCCGGACCTTCGCCGGACCCGGCCCGGACGCTCCCGGGTCCGGCTCAGACGCTGCGCAGCCGCAGCGACCGCTCGTAGAACTGCACCATCTGCCCCGTCACCTGATGGAGCGTGAAGGCGGTCAGGAACCGCGCCCTCGCCGACTTGGCCCGCACCCCGGCCGCCGCCCGGTCGTCCAGCGCCTCGGCCAGCGCCGCCGCCAGTGCGGTCGGCCGCTCGGGGGCGACCAGCAGGGCGTAGTCGCCCGAGCCGACCGTCTCCCGCAAGGCAGGCACGTCCGCGCAGACCAGCGGCACGCCGACGCCCATCGCCTCCATCGCGGCGCTGCCCAGGCCCTCCCAGCGGGACGGCACGGCGAAGGCGTCGGAGGCAGCCATCAGGTCGAAGACGTCCCCGCGCGGGCCGAGGAACCGGATGTCGGCGGCGCTCGCGGCGAGGGCCCGCAGCCGGGCGCTCTCGGGGCCCTCGTCGCCGGCCAGCAGCAGCACCGCCCCGGGTACCTCCCGGCGCACCTGGGGCCAGGCCTCCAGCAGGATGTCCAGGCCCTTCCGGTACTGCTGACGGGCCGCCGCCAGCACCACCGGCACGTCGTCCGCGAGGCCGAGCCCGGCGCGGACGGTGCCGCGCCGCTCGGGCGTGACCGTGCCGAGCAGCTCCGGGTCCCGCCCGCGCGGGACGACGTCGATCCGGTCCGCCCGGATCCGCAGCCGGCGGGACATCGCGGCGGCCACGTGCCGGGTCAGCGCGTGGAAGCGGCGGGTGCCCTGGGCCGTCGCGGCGTCGACCGCCTGGGCGGCCCGGACCTTCCACGGGCTGAGGCCGCGGGTCCGCAGGTGCTCGGGGCCGTACGCGGAGTCGACGAGGCTGGAGACCACCGGGGTGCCGGCCGCCAGCGCCGCGGCCCGGCCGAGCACGTCCGACTCGTACCGGGTGGTGTGCACCAGGTCCGGGCGGCGCTCGCGGACGAGTTTTCGCAGCGCGGCGGCCGTCCCGGCACGGGTGCCGTGGTGCACGCCGAACACCCCGGCGCCGGCCCCGGTCAGTTCGGCCTGCAGTCCGCCGGGCGACTCCCTGAGGTACGCGACGTCCAACCGCACGCCCGAGCGGACCAGTTGCGGGGCCATCGCGGCCAGGCTCTGCTCTGCGCCGCCGACCCGGTCCAGGCTGTCGATCACATGGAGCACGTGCACTGGCCAACCCCCGGGAATCCGGGGCGCGGCCGGTCTCCCGTGCCGGCCGGCGCCCTGAGTGCGGATCAGCATCGCAGCTGGGGCGCGCCGCCCGCCAGGGATTAGGGGAGGCCTGGGGGCGCCGGGGCGCGACCCCGGTCGCGCGCCGGGGCGGACGGGGGCGCATTCGAGGGCGCGCGAACGTAACGGCCAGGCGGTGCGGCCCGGTGCCGCCCGTGAGCGCCGCGCGAGGCCCGGACGCCCGGGCCCGTGCGCCCGGCCCGCGCCCCGTCCGGCCGGCGCTCCCCCGCGCACCGCCCACGGGCACAACTCGCTTACGCTACCGGCCTCCTGGGCCGAATTCACCGGAAGTACCGAACCGGACGGAACCCGTACGGTTTTGCGCGGAGGCGCTGTACGGCCCCCGCACCCTGTGCCAAGGTCGGTGCCATGCCCGACGCAGCGTCACATCTGCCCGCCGGAGCCCGCCCGAGGGTCCTGCACGTCATCGCCGACCCGCGCCGCCGGGGCGCGCAGAGCCTCGCCCGTGACCTCGACCGGGAGTTGCGCCGCCGGGGCCAGGCCTCCGCCCTGCGCGCGCTGGCCCCGCACCCGGACGACCTCGGGCACCCGGACGCCGCCCGGCGGGCGGGCGGCGCGGCGCCGGGCGGCGCCCCGACCGGCGTACTCGGGCCGGGCCGCCTGCACCCGCGCACCCTGCGCGCCCTGCGCGCCGCGGCCCGTACCGCGGACGTCGTCGTCGCGCACGGCTCCGGCACCCTGTCCGCCTGCGCCCTCGCGCTGGCCGGCACCCGCACGCCGTTCGTCCACGTCAGCCCCGGCGACCTCCGGCAGCGGACGGCGAGCCCCGCCCGGCGCCTGCACACCGGCGCCCTGCTGCACCGCGCCGCCGCCGTCACCGCCCTCTCCGAGGAGGCCCGCGCGGTGCTGCTGGAGCGGTTCCGGCTGCCCGGCACGGTGGTCCGCACCATCCCCAACGGCCGGTCCGCCGACCGGTACCCGCCCGTCCGGGACGCCGCCGACCGGCGGGCCGCCCGGGCCCGACTCGGCCTGCCGGCCGAAGGCCTGCTGGTCGCCTGGGTCGGTGCGGTCACCCGGAAGAAGCGCCTGGACCTCGCCCTGGACGCGGTCGGCAGGATGCCGGACGTACGGCTGGCGGTGGCCGGCGACGGCCCGTTGCGCGCCGCGCTGGAGTCCCGCTACGAGTGCGCCCGCGCGATCTTCCTAGGCGACCTGGCCGATCCCGCCGTGCTGTACCGGGCGGCCGACGCACTGGTGCTGACCGGTGACAGCGGGGGCGTGCCGGGGGTGCTGATCGAGGCCGGCCTGGCCGGGCTGCCGGTGGTCGCCCCGGACACCGGCCCGGTGCGCGCCGCCGTCCTGGACGGCGTGACGGGCGTGCTCGCCCCGCCCGGCGACCCGGCCGCGTTCGCCGAGGCGCTCGCCAAGGTGCTGGCCAGGGAGGGGCCGGCGCTCGCGGCGGCCGCCCGGGCGCACCTGCTGCCCCGGTTCGAGCTCGGGGCGGTGGCGGACGCCTGGCAGGGCCTGCTGGCCGAGGTCGCCCGGCCGGCGCACGCCTGACCGGGCACCGGCCGGCGGGAGCCGCCGCGCGGCCGTACCCGGCCGCGCCCGCCCGAAGCCCCGTCAAGTCCGTACGAGGGCATAGGCACCGGCCGCCCGACGGCGCATACTTTCGTCGCGGCCCCGCACCCGTCGCGCCAGGGCCGGCAGGGCCCGGCCCGGGCGCGCCGCCGGCGGGAGAGGTCGGCCGACATGGCGGTACTCGTGGGCATCGCGGTTCTCGGGCTGGCGTGGTTCGCCACCGGCTTCCGGGTGGTGCAGCAGTACGAGCGCGGGGTGGTGTTCCGGCTCGGCCGGGTGCGCGGGCGGGTCCGCCGGCCGGGCCCGGCCCTGCTGATCCCGCTGGTCGACCGGATGCGCAAGGTCAACGTCCAGGTCATCACCATGCCCGTTCCCGCGCAGGAGGGCATCACCCGCGACAACGTCTCGGTCCGGGTCGACGCGGTGGTCTACTTCCGGGTCGTCGACCCGGTGCTGGCCACCGTGGACGTGCAGAACTACACCTTCGCGATGTCCCAGGTCGCGCAGACCTCGCTGCGCTCGGTCATCGGCAAGAGCGAGCTGGACGACCTGCTCTCCGGCCGGGAGAACCTGCACCGCGGGCTGGAGCTGATGCTGGAGAGCCCGGCGGTCGGCTGGGGCGTGCACATCGACCGGGTGGAGATCAAGGACGTCGCGCTGCCCGACTCGATGAAGCGCTCGATGGCCCGCCAGGCCGAGGCCGACCGCGAACGGCGGGCCCGCATCATCACCGCCGACGGTGAGTTCCAGGCCGCCGCCAAACTCTCGCAGGCCGCCGCGATGATGGAAGGCACTCCGTCCGCGATGCAGCTGCGGCTGCTGCAGACGGTGGTCGAGGTGGCCGCCGAGAAGAACTCGACGCTGGTCCTGCCGTTCCCGGTGGAGCTGCTGCGCTTCTTCGAGGGCGCCACACCACGGGCCGCCCGGCCGGCGGCCGACGGCGCACCCGCGCCGGACGCCGGGGCCGACCCCGGCACGGCGGCCGCGCCGGAGCTGGCGGCCCCGGCCGCGCCGGTCCTGCCGCCGCCGCGCCCGGAGCACGCGCCCGCGCCGCGGGCGGACTGACCGGGACGGGCGGCGGGGCGGCCCCCGGTCACCCCTGGTCGGGCCCGGCCGGTCGGCCCCGGTCAGGCCCGGTCGGCCACCGGGTCGACCGCGGGCACCGGCAGCGCCACCGGCACCGCCACGGGTACGGCAGTGCCCGCCCGCCCCCGGGAGGAGCGGGACAGCAGCACGTACAGCACGGCCGCCACCGCCCCCGACAGCACGAAGCTCAGGTCGATCCCGCCGGTCAGCGGCAGCAGCGGCCCCCGGTACACGGGGGTGTCCACCGCGCAGAGGCCGACCGCGCTGCCCGCGGCCCAGGCGACCGTCGCCGGGACGTTCCAGCCCGCGCGGTACCAGTACACGCCCCCGCGCGTGCGCCGGTTCAGGACCTGCAGCGAGGCGCGGTCGTAGTCGCCGCGGCAGCGCCGGTACCCGATCAGGGTGATCACGGCCCAGGGCGCGCCGATCGCGGTCAGCACCAGCACGAAGGAGGTCACCGCCGACTGCGCGTTCCAGACGAAGTGGCCCAGGAAGACCAGCGTCACGGCCACCGCGGCGACCACGTGGGTGGCCTGCCGGCGGGTGGCCCGGGGCAGGATGGCGTCCAGGTCCAGGCCCATGCTGTAGAGCATCAGGCCGGTGTTGCCGGCACTGCCCAGCAGCCCGTTCAGCAGCAGCGGCACCAGGAACCAGACCGGGGCGCCGGCGATCAGCCCCCCGACGTAGTCCTCGCCGGCGCCGGTCGCGATCGCCGTGAAGGTCCCCAACAGCTGCGGGATCAGCAGGCCGACCAGCAGCCCCAGCGCGGTGGCCCCGAGCACCTTGCGCTCGCCGTGCCGGGCCGGTGAGACGTACCGGGTGTAGTCGCCGAGCAGGGTGATGAACGCGATCGGCCCGCTCAGCCCGGCCGCCACCACCGACAGCAGCCAGGTCGGCCGGAACCCGCCGAGCAGGTAGCTGCCGTGACCCGAGGGGTCGAAGTGCGGGGCGAAGGCGACCAGGCCCGCCAGCAGCAGCGCGGACATCGCCCACATCAGCCACCGCTCCAGCTTCAGCATCAGCCGGTAGCCGAACACCGCCGCGGTGGCGCTGAGCGCCGCCAGCACGGTGTACGTCGCCACGTACGCGGGCCCGCCGGAGGGCAGGCCGAGCAGCCGGTTCAGCGCCCCCACCACCACGTCCCCGCCGACCCAGAGCGACAGCGCGGTGTAGCCGAGCGACAGCAGCAGCCCCACCACCGAGCCGATCAGCCGCCCGCGTACGCCGAAGTGGGCGCCGCTGCTGGTCGAGAGGTTGGTCGCGGTGCGCAGCGAGACCAGTGCCAGCGGCGCGGTCAGCGCGATGCCGAGGACCGTCCCGAGCACCACGGAGCTCACGCTCGCCCAGAAGGACAGCCCGAAGGAGACCGGCAGCCAGCCGAAGACCACCACGCCGAACGCGAGATTGGAACCGACCAGGATCGAGAGCACGTCGCGCGGGCTGCTGGTGCGCTCGGCCTCGGGGATGGTGTCCACGCCGTGCTGTTCGATCATCGACGGCGCGGCGGGTGCGGGGGAGTGGGGCATCGGCACTTCCTGGGGCTCGACGCGGCGGTGCGTCGGGGCACGGCCGCCGGTGGTCCGGCGGTGCGGGCAGGGGGTGGTGCTGCCTCGGTGGGGTCCGCCGACCTTGCCATGATCCGCGCCCCGCCGGGCCCGGGACACTGGCGGATCGTCCACAGAGCGACTCGCGATGTCCGGACATGACTGTACGGACGGCTCGGGACGGCCGGGCCGACCCGGTTCGCGGGCCCGCCCGCTCCCCGCGGCGGGCCCGCCCGCTCCCCGCGGCGGGCCCGCCCGCTCCCCGCGGCCGGCCCGCCGCTCACCGGCTGCCCCCCGCGGACCGCCCGTCGCTGGGCCGTCCGGGCGAACCGACGGGCCGGCGGCCGGGAGTGACTGGTCGGTAACACCGGGTGGCCGCCAGACTGCCCGCGTGAAACCGCTGCTGCGCTCCGCCGTCCTGCTCGTCGTCGCCACCGGCCTCGCCGCCTGCCCCGTCCAGGCCGGCGCCGCCACCCACCAGCCGCCGGCCGAGGGCCGCCCCTACGTCCAGTTGCAGCATCCGCAGCCGGTCCGCGAGGCGGCGGCGACCGAGGCGGTGGAGTTCTTCTGGTACGACTGCGTCCACTCCCAGCAGCTGGAGCAGCCGTTGCAGGACTGGGCCCGGCGGCACCGCGCCGACGTCGTGCTGCGCCGGGTGCCGGCCGTCTGGCAGGGCAGTCCGGGCGAGGGCAGGCAGCTCGGCCACGCCCGGCTCTACTACGCGCTGGAGCGGCTCGGCGAGGTGGAGCGCCTCCAGCTCGCCGTCTACCGATCGGTGCGGGAGCACAAGGAGGACGTCACCACCGAGGACGCCGCCACCGCCTGGGCGGTGCGCCAGGGTGTCGACGAGGGCGCGTTCCGTTCGGCCTACCGGTCGGCGGAGGTCGGCCGGCAGACCTCGGAGGCCGCCGAGCTGTTCCGGCGCTACGAGATCGACGAGCTGCCGAGCGTGGTGGTGGGCGGCCGCTACCGCACCTCACCGACCCCGGCCGGTGGTGTCCGCGAGATGCCCGGGGTGCTGGACCGGCTGGTCGAGGCGGGCTGACCGGGCTCCACCGCCCGGGTCGCAGCGGTCCGGCGGTGCACCCGGGGGCGTGCGTCAGGCCGGGGGCGCCATCAGCAGTCCGGCCCGCGCGGAGTGCGCGGCCACCGCCGCCGCCCGGTCCGCGTCCCGTTCGGTGAGCGGCTCGCCGCTGATGAACCGCCGGTAGTAGAAGGTCGAGGACAGGGTCCGGATCACCTCCGACCGGTCGGTGCCCGGCGGGACGTCGCCGCGGGCCGCGGCGCGGTCGACCAGCTCGGCGCTGGCGTCCAGCCGGAAGGCGTAGAAGGCGGAGAGGGCCTCCCGGGCCTGCCGGTCGTGCAGCGCGGTGGCGAAGACCGCCTCGAACATCACCAGGTCCTCCCCGGACCGGAAGAGTTCCAGCAGGCCGCGGGCCAGTAGCCGCAGGTCCTCCTCCAGCGATCCGGTGTCGGGCACCGGCACGGTCCGCAGGGTCAGTTCGGAGAGCAGGTCGACGATCAGGCCGGGGACGTCCCGCCAGCGGGCGTACACGGTGGTCTTGGCGACGCCGGCCCGGGTCGCGACCTTCTCCACGGTCATCCGGGCGAGCCCGGTGTCGAGCAACTCCGCCCGGGTGGCGGCGAGGACGGCGGTGCGGGTGCGGGCGGTCCGCCCGCCGGGGCGCACGGTGCCGGGCTTCCCTTCCGGAGCCTGAGACAAACGAAACTCCTGTTGTGTTTGCACGAGGGGTTCTGCCACCATCAGGCTAATCCAACTCGGGTCCGCTTAGGGGAAGCGTGTGACATGACCGAACTGGCACTCCCGCACATCCGGCACCGCTACGCCGAGGTCGGCGGACTACGGATCTTCTACCGTGAGGCGGGGCCCGCCGACGCCCCGACCCTCCTGCTGCTGCACGGATTCCCGTCCGCCTCGCACCAGTTCCGCCGGCTGTTCGACGCCCTCGGCAGCCGGTTCCGCCTGATAGCCCCGGACTACCCCGGCTTCGGCTTCAGCGACAGCCCGCCACCCGCCGACTTCCGCTACAGCTTCGACGGCCTGGCCGACGTGGTCGAGGACTTCTGCCTCGCCCTCGGGCTGGACCGCTTCGCGATGTACATCTTCGACTTCGGCGCCCCCGTGGGGCTGCGGCTGGCCACCCGCCGCCCCGAGTGGATCACCGGTCTGGTGGTCCAGAACGGCAACGCCTACGAGGAAGGACTCTCCGACCTCGCCCGCGACTTCATCGCCGAGCGGCCCGGTGTCGAGGGCGCCGAGGAGCGGGTGCGCGCCCTGCTCACCCTCGACATGACCCGGGGTCAGTACGAGGGCGGCACCACCGACCCGGCCGCCGTCGCGCCCGACAGCTGGACCCTCGACCAGCACTTCCTCGACCTGCCGGGCCGCAAGGACATCCAGGTCGAACTGGCCCTGGACTACCACTCCAACCTGGGCCACTACCCCGCCTGGCAGGAGTGGCTGCGCACCGCCCAGCCGCCCACGCTGATCGTCTGGGGCCGCGGCGACGCCTTCTTCACCGAGCCCGGCGCCCGCGCCTACCTGCGCGACGTGCCCGGGGCGGACCTGCACCTCTTCGACACCGGTCACTTCGCGCTGGAGGAGAACCTCCCCGAGATCGCGCCGCTGATCGCCGACTTCCTCGACCGCACGCAGAAGTGAGGAGCACCATGCCCCACGAGATATCCGTCGCCGTCGCGTACCACAGCCGCTTCGGCCACACCAGACGGCAGGCCGAGGCCGTCGCGCGCGGCGCCGCCGAGGTGCCGGGCACCACGGTCACCCTGATCGCCGTCGACGGGATCACCGAGCAGGACTGGGCGGTGCTGGACGCCGCCGACGCCATCGTCTTCGGCTCGCCCACCTACCTCGGCGACGTCTCCGCCGGGTTCCGCACCTTCGTCGAGCAGACCAGCGGCCGCTGGGTCGAGCAGGCCTGGCGCAACAAGATCGCCGCCGGGTTCGTCAACTCCGGCTCGATGAGCGGTGACAAGCTCAACTCCCTGCAGTCGCTCACCATCGTCGCGGCCCAGCACGGGATGACCTGGGTGAGCCTCGGACTGCTGCCCGGCTGGAACCGCAGCACCGCCTCCGACCAGGACCTCAACCGGCTCGGCTTCTGGCTCGGCGCGGCCGCGCAGTCCGACGGGGACCAGGGCCCGGAGGGGATGCACCCCTCCGACCTCGCCACCGCCGAGCACCTCGGCCGCCGGGTCGCCGAGCAGACCCTCCGGATCACGGCCGGCGACGCCCTGCCGGCCGTCGCCGCCGGCTGACCCCGCCCGGCACCGGGCCGGTACCTCAGGGGGCCGCCCGGCCGCGTACGCACGTGCGGCCGGGCGGCCCCCGGCCGGCACCACGGGCACGGGGGAGCCGTCAGTGCGCCGACGTGCGCCGCAGCAGGAGGGTGACGAAACCGAGCGTCCCCCGGTAGCCGTGCAGCCATTCGGCCCGGTGGACGTCGGCCGCCGCCAGGGCGGCCGCGCTGTCCGGGTGCTCCGGGTGGTCCAGCGCCCACTCGGACAGCGAGCCAGTCCAGGACAGCTCGTAGTCGTCCCACTCCTGCCGGCTGCTGACATGGCCGTGGACGGGCGTCCAGCCCTCGGCCCGGACCAGGTCCAGGGTGCCGGCCAGGTCGGTGAAGTCCTCGCGGGCCGCGCCCAGCGCGTCGAGCGCCTCCTGGCCCGGCTCGCGCTCCCAGAAGGCGTCGCCGACCAGGAGCCGCCCGCCGGGCGCCAGGTGCCGGCCGGCCGCCGCCAGGGTGGGCGCCAGCCCCCCGAACGCGTGCGTGGCGCCGATGCTCAGCACCAGGTCGAAGGGCTCCTTGGCGGTGAACTCGGCGGCGTCCAGGTGGTGCAGGCCGATCCGCCGCTCCAGCCCCATCGCCTGGGCGGTCCGCCGGGCCAGGTTCAGGGCGGTCGGGTCCAGGTCGACCCCGACCGCCTGCCACCGGGGCTTCGCCGCCAGCGTCCGCAGCAGCCAGCCGGCCTCCCCGCAACCCAGGTCGAGGGCCCGCCCGGCCTCGGGCCGCGCGGCCCGGCCGATCAGCCGGGCCACCGCCTCGTCGGTGATCGGCGCGGCGATCGGATGATCGGTATGGGCGATGCGGGAGATCGTCTGGCGGTCCATCGGGCCAGTGTCGCCCACCGGGCCCCCGCCCGTCCTTCCTTTCGGGTCCCCGGGCCGGACGCGCTCCGGGGCGCTCCCGGCCGCGGCCCGGACGCTCCACGGACGCCCGTGACGGCCGGGCTCCCGGCGGCATCCGGTGTCATGCGGCGGATCGCATCCACCGTCCGCGTCGAGCGCCGCCCGGCCCGGACCCTTGCGGTCGCCCGGGCCCCGCGCACCCGCCGCCCGATCAGTTGTCCGGCAGACCCTGGTACGTCCGGCCCTTCCAGGCCGCGCCCCGGCCGCGCCGGTGCTGCACCGCCGAGTCGACCGTCATCAGCAGGTACAGGAACGCCGTGAACGGCAGCAGCGGCGCGGCCAGGGCCGGCTGATCGTAGTAGCGCAGCATCGGCAGGTACGTCCCCGCCATCAGCGCCCAGGCACCCGCGCCCGCCGCCGCCACGTCCGGCCGCCCCGCCGCGAGCCCCGCCACCGTCGCGGCCGGCGGCACCAGGTAGACCAGCGCCAGGCCGAGCACCGTGCCGAGCAGCAACACGGGCGAGTGCCGCAACTGCGCGTACGCGCTGCGCGAGACCATCCGCCACAGCGGTGCCAGCCCGGGGTACGGCCGGACGCTGTCCACCTGCTCGGCCAGGCCCAGCCAGGTCCGCCCGCCGGAGGCCTTCACCGCCCTGGCGAGGGACACGTCGTCGATCACCGCGCCGCGGATCGCCGCCACCCCGCCGGCCCGCTCCAGCGCCTGCGCCCTTACCAGGGAGCAGCCGCCGGCGGCCGCCGCCGTCCGGCTGCCCGGCCGGTTGCTCCGGCGGAAGGGGTAGAGCTGGGCGAAGAAGTAGACGAAGGCGGGCACGATCAGCCGCTCCCACCGGGTGCTCACCCGCAGCCGCGCCATCTGCGAGACCAGGTCGAGACCCGCGCTCTCGGCGGCCGACACCAGCTCGGCCAGCGACCGCGGGCCGTGCGCGATGTCGGCGTCGGTGAGCAGCAGGTAGGCGGGCCGGTCCGCCGGCCGTCCGGCGAGGGCCAGCTCGACGCCGTGGCGCAGCGCCCAGAGCTTGCCCGTCCAGCCGGCCGGCAGCGGCGGCGGGGCGGTGACGGTGAGCGGCAGCGCGCCGGAGCCGGCCAGGGCGGCCGCGAGCCCGGCCGTCCCGTCACCGCTGTGGTCGTCGACCAGGATCACCCGGGCCCGGCCGGGGTACTCCTGCGCCAGCAGTCCGGGCAGGGTGAGCGGCAGGACCTCGGCCTCGTCCCGGGCCGGCACCACGATCGCCACCTCCGGCCAGCGGGCCGGCGCGCGGCGCTCGGGCAGGGTCACGTCGGTGCGCCAGAAGAACCCGTGGCAGCAGGTCAGCCAGAGCCAGACCAGCAGGGAGAGCAGGGAGACCCACAGCAGGACCGTCACCCGGGCAGTCTGCCGTACCGGAGGCCGCCGGGGGTGGATCGACTAGAGTCGTTCCCCGTGAAGATCGCACTGCTGGACTCCGGAATCGGCCTGTTGGCGGCGGCCGCCGCGCTGCGCACCCTGCGGCCCGACGTGGACCTGGTGCTCTCCTCGGACCCGGACGGCATGCCGTGGGGCCCGCGTACGCCGGCGGGCGTCGCGGAGCGCGCTCTCGCCTGCGCGCTGGCGGCCGCGGCGCACGAGCCGGACGCGCTGGTGGTCGCCTGCAACACCGCTTCGGTCCACGCGCTGGAGGCCCTGCGGGCGGCCCTGGAGCCCGGACTGCCGGTGATCGGCACCGTCCCGGCGATCAAGCCCGCCGCGGTGACCGGCCGTCCGGTGGCGATCTGGGCGACCCCGCTCACCACCGGCAGCCCGTACCAGCGGGGTCTGATCCGTGACTTCGCGGGCCGGGCCGCCGTCACCGAGGTGGCCTGCCCCGGCCTGGCGGACGCGGTGGAGCGCGGCGACGACGCGGCGATCGACGCCGCGGTGGCCGCGGCCGCCGCGCTGACCCCGGCCGGCACCGCGGTGATCGTGCTCGGCTGCACCCACTACGAACTGGTGGCCGAGCGGATCCGGGCCGCGGTGGCTCCCACCGCCACCCCGGACCTGGAGCTGCTCGGTTCGGCCGGCGCGGTCGCCGCCCAGGCGCTGCGCCGGATCGCCGACCGGGACGGGGAGCGCGCGGCCGAGGCGGGCACGGGCGGGCTCACGGTGCTGCACAGCGGCCGTCCGGCCGTGCTGAGCCCCGTCGCGGCGCGCTACCCGGAGGGCCGCCTGGTGGCCGTCTCCCAGGCGCCGGCCCGGGCCTGACCGGCCGCCGAAGCCGACCGCCGAGCCGGCCGCAGGAGTCGGCCGCAGGAGCCGACCGCCGAGCCGGCCGCAGGAGTCGGCCGCAGGAGCCGACCGCCGCCGCCGGTCACCAGCCGCCCCCGCCCCGGGCAGGCGCCTCCGGACTCAGGCCACCGACTGCCCCCGCCAGCGGCGATAGGCCGGCTCGAGCCCCGACAGGATCGTGTCGAACCGCCGCGCGCTGGTCGTGGAGTCCACCTGGAGGCGGCTGATCTGCAGCGGGTGTCCCGGCAGCCGCGGCCCGAGCCGGTGGTCGGACAGGAAGCCGAGCCGGTATCCCAACTCGTCCAGCACCGCCTCGGCCCGGGGGTCGTGCCCGCCGTCGGGGTACGCGAAGGCGACCGGCGGCTCGCCGAGCCAGCGGGTCAGGGCGTCGTGCGCACCGGTGATCTCGGCCCGTACGGTCGCGGCGTCGCAGCGGCCCAGACAGGGATGCCCCTGGGTGTGGTTGCCGATCGCCACCCGCGCGTCGCGCAGGGCCAGCAGGTCCTCCGGGGTGAGCTGCTCCTGGCGCGGGGGGCGGCGGTGCGCGCTGACCCGGAGCTCCTGGAGGCTGCGGCGGCGGTCCGGGTCGGGCAGCGACTTGAGCCGGGGCAGCAGCTGGGACGGCCGGTCGGTGCGGATCGAGCGGGCCCGGCCGCCGTGCCGCGCGAGGAAGGCCGCCTCGTGCCACCAGAACGGCCGGTCCGTGCCGATCAGCTCGGAGATCACGAACGCCGCGGCCGGGATGCCGCGCCGGGTGAGTTCGGGCAGGGCATGGGTCAGCACGCTGCGGTCGGCGTCGTCGAAGGTGATCAGCACGCTGCGGGGCGGCAGCGGCCGCCGTTCGGCCACGGCCCGCTGGACGGCCTCCAGCGACACCGGCACGGCGAGCCGCCGCAGCCGGTCCAGCTGGGCGCCGAACGACCGCGGGTCCGTCACCCCGTGGTAGGCGAGGACGGCCAGCCGCTGGGCCGCCCGGGCCCGGAAGAGCGGCTGGACGGGTGCGAAGCGCAGCCAGTCGCCGGGCCGGCCGGGGTGCGGGCCGTACCCGTCCGCGCCGTCGGGCCGGGCCGCGGGCCGGCCGGCCCCGGCGGGGCGCACCTGGTTCGGGCGCACCGGATCGGGGCGCGTCGGAGCACCGACCGACGGGCCGGGTGAGCCGGTCGGCCGGGCTCGGCCGGGCGCCCCGGTCAGCCCGGACAGCCCGAGCGGCGCGAACGCCGACGGCAGGCCTCTGACTCTCGTGGTCTCGGAATACGGCACGGTTCCCCCTCGATCGCCCATGCGGCGTGGCGGTACCGTCGGAGGACTGAGCCCGGCCTCCGACACCTGGGCGCGGCGGCTCCGCCCCCTGGTTCTCCGGTCCTCGGCGGGGACTCCCAACCCGTACCGCGGACGGCTCCTGGATCGCTCGATGTAGGGGAGACCGATACGGGCCGAGGATGGTTGTACCGTCCGGGGCCCGATTTTCGGACGGGTCGGACGGGGCCGCGGCCCGGCGTCCGGGCCCCGGTCGCCGGGCCGTGTCCGCAGGGGCTGCTCCCGGGGCCGGGCGGATGTACCTTGGGTCTCATGGCAGACGCGGACCGTGATCATTCTCTGGCCCAGCCGCTCTCCCGGGCCGCCCGGCTCTGGAGCGGCGGAGCCCTGCACCGCCACCAGCTCCCGCTGACCGTGGTCGGCCTGGCCTGCCTCGCGGTCGGGATCGTGGTCGCCGTGGCCGTCCCCGACACCGACGGGCCGGCCTGGGTGATGGCCGTCGCCGGCTGCCTGGCCGCGGGCGTGCTGCTGCTCGGCCGGATCGCCTTCACGGTGATCCGCCACGGGCGCGGCGTCACCCTCTGATCCCGCTGATCCCGCTGATCCCGGCGGAGCGGCCCGCCGCCGGCCGGCAGCGCTGCGGGCCTGCCCGGCGGGCGGATCGCGGCGAAGCGGCAGAACCGGCCGGATTCCGGACGGTCTCCGCCCTTCTTCCGTACCTCCCGGCCGCAGCGCCACCCGTCCCCCTACGGTGAGACCGTCTCCGCGGGTCGCCGCGTCGGGGAGAGCACCGGGAAGGGGGAGCGCGATGCGCACGACCGCGCCGTACCGGGCGTCCGCCCGCCCCCGTACGCCGGTCGGGTGCCCGCCTGCCCGGCGCACCGCCGCCGCCGGGCCTGCCGGGCAGACCCGCCTCGTCCGGATCCGCCGATGAAGCGCGCCGGGGACCTCGCGATCATCGCACTGGCCGGGATCACCGCCCTCCCCCTGGGCCTGCTGATCGCCCTGCTGATCCGCTGCAGCACCGGCGGCCCGGTACTCGTCCGCCGGCCCCGGAGCGGCCGGCACGGCCGACCGTTCGCGATGCTCACCTTCCGGACCACCGGCGGGCCACAGGGCCCGGACGGGCTGGACCCCTCCCACGCCACCCGCCTCGGCGCCCTGCTGCGCCGCACCGGACTGGAGCAGCTCCCGCAGCTCTGGAACGTCGCCCGCGGCGAGATGGCGGTGATCGGGCCCCGCCCCGTCCCGCCGGAGCAGGCCCCGCCGTCCTCGGCCTCGCCGCGCCGGCGCGGCCGGCTCGACGTCCGGCCCGGCCTCACCGGCTGGGCGCAGGTCGGCGGCCGCGGCCAGGTCACCCGGTCGCAGCGCCTGGCGCTCGACCTCTGGTACGTCGAGCACCGCTCGCTCCGGCTCGACCTGCGGATCCTGGCCCTGACGGTGAAACGGCTGCTGCGCCCGGACGGCGGCCCGGCAGCCGTCCCCGCCGCCCGGTCGGGGCCGGCGCGCACACCGCCGGCCCCGGTGCCTCCGCCCCGGCAGGCCGCCGGACGCCCCGGGCCGTCCGGCCGGGAATGACGGCCGGTCAGTACGTCACGTCCGGGCGGCCGTCGAGGCAGCGGCGCCGAGGGAGCGGCGCCGACCGGGCGGCGCGGTGGCCCGGGCGTAGGGTTCGGGCATGGCTATTCCTCAGTTTCTCGCGGACCTCCGCTCGGTGGTCGGCACCGGGCTGCTCTGGCTGAACGGCGTCGGGGCGGTGATCGTCGACGACGACGGACGGATCCTGCTCGGGCAGCGGGCGGACGACGGCCGCTGGTCGATGATCGGGGGCATCCTCGACCCGGGCGAGCAGCCGGCCGACGGGCTGGTCCGGGAGGTGTTCGAGGAGGCCGGGGTGGTGGTCGTGCCCGAGCTGCTGACCTCGGTCACCGTCTCGCCGGTGATCGAGTACCCCAACGGTGACCGCAGCCAGTACCTCGAACTCACCTTCCGTTGCCGGCTGGTGGGCGGCGAGGCCCGGGTCAACGACGACGAGTCGCTGGACATCCGCTGGTTCGAGCCGGACGCCCTGCCCGAGCTGGAGCCGAGAGTCCTCAACCGGCTCCGGCACGCCCTGGACTGCAAGGGGGAGACCGCCTTCGTGCTGGACGGCGGCCCGGAGGCCCTGGCCGGCTAGGCCGGGAGGCCCTGGCGGCCACCCGGGCACCCGGGGGTGCCGGCGAGGCCCGGACCGGGAGGGTGCCGACGGAGCCGGCTGCGCAGGTCACGACGCGCATGGCCGAGGATCCCCCCTCTCCCGCCGGAGCCCGGCGGGAGACCGGGCCTGGAGCCGATAGTAGCCGCGCGGTCACCCTTGGTGGGGTGGTTCGCCGACAACGGTGCCTCCGGGCCCCGGGCTCGTGCCGGCACGGCTCGTGCCGCCCACCGGCTGCCGGAGCCGTGCCGGGCGGGTCCGGGTCAGTCCTTGCGCTGCCGGTAGGCCTCCTCGGCCGCGTCCAGCACCGCCGAGAGGTCCCCGCCGGCCGTCGCGGTGGCCACGGCGGCGACCGCCCCCTCCACGAACGGCGCGTCCGCGAACCGGACGGGGAAGGGCAGGCCGTGCTCGTCCGCCGCCGCGAGCAGGGCCCGGACGGTGCCGACCGCGCCGCCCAGGTCGGCCAGCACCACCACGCCGTGGCCCTGGTCGACCCGGCGGGTGGCCGCGGCGACCAGCACCGCACTGATCCCCGGGCCGTCCCCGAGCCCGCCGCCGGTGGTCGCGACCGGGGCCGGGTCGGCCGGCCCGGCCAGGGAGCGTGCCAGCGCGCCGGCCGCGGCGGCCAGCTCCTCGCTGTGCGAGACCAGCACGACCCCGACCCTGCCGTGCGCCGGCGGGCGGCCGCCCGAGGGCTTGGGGAGCTTGGCGGGCGAGATCGGCGCGCGGGGGGCCGGGGTGTGGGCCGAGGGGGCGTCGGAAATGGGGATGACGTCGGCGCGGGTGCCGTCCCGGCGGCTCATCGGCTGCTCCTGGGGAAACGGGTGAGCGGGCTGGCGGGCGGGGAGCGGGGAGTCGGGGCAGGTCGTGCTGGCCCCTGCTCGGTCTCACTCTGTCAGTCGGCCGGGCCGCGCGGGCTGAACCGGGCCCGTGTGTTCGCCTCCCGGACCCGCCCTGACAGGCCGTCGGACACCCGTCCCACGGCCCGCTGCCGGCCCGCGTCCGCCCCCGCCCCCGCCCCCGCGACGGAGGGGCCGCCTAGCACAGTCGGTGCGCCGCCGTGGCCCGGTCGCCGATGCGCGCCCCCGGCGGGGGCGTCCCGGCCCGAGAACGGCGTCCTGGGCGGGCGGCCTGGTTACGCTGGCCTCCGGACGACGTCGGGAGGAGACGCAGTGACGGTCGACAGCGGTACGGGCGTGGACACGGCCGGTTCGACGGAGGTCCTCGCGAACGGGCGGAAGCCCCGGCCGAACCTGGCGGGGGCCGTCTGGCAGTCCAGCAGCCAGGGGGTCGGCGACGTGCAGATCGCCTTCGTGGACGGGTACATCGCGATGCGGGACGGCCGCCAGCAGGACGGGCCGGTGCTGGTCTTCACCCCGGGCGAGTGGCGGGCGTTCGTGCTCGGCGCCCGCGACGGCGAGTTCGACCTCACCTGAGGCTCCGGCTCCACGTGAGGCGCCGGCCGCGCGGCGGCCGCGGCTCGAAGGAATGAGCGGGACCACCGGCATGAGCGGTCCGGTCCGGCGTGGCCGGGCCGCTCGGGGCGATGCCCGAACAAGCCGCAAAAGCTCCCAAAACTGGCGGAGAACGGCGTCGGAACGGGGTCGTGACCGAGCTGCGGCCCGGTTGATGCCGACACGTCATATTTTCCGTTGACTGTTCGACAAAGTCGATTCAGAGTAAGAGCAGGCAGACGCCGTGCCCACCGCCCCCACGCGGCCAGACACGGCGCCTGCTGTGCTCCCCGGCGGCGACGCCGGGCTCCTCCCGATGAATCCCCATCACACCAAGGTGCGTCGGCCGGTCCCGACCCCGCTAAGGGTCGGCAGTCGCAGGGAGGATGGAACCGGACATCCGAGAGCTACTCGGAAGTACGGCTCCGGTTTGCCCGGGGCCCGCACGCCCCCACGCGGCGGAGTCCCGGGCAGATCCGCGAGTGCGACGGGCCTGGGCCCCGCGAACCTGGTTCGTGTGTTTTCGAGCTGTTGGCTTGTGGTGTGCAGCTGCTGTGTGCGGCGATCGGCGAAGCTGGATGCTCTGCTGTTCGGCACGACGGTGTGCACAGTGAGGGATACGCGTGTGGGGTCGCGTGGCGACATGCCGCCCCCCGGAGGATGGAACCCAGAACGGCTGTCGTGCTGAACCGAACGTAGCCCGGACGGTTGCTCAGAGTCAACATTGGTCTCTGAGCGTGGATCTCCACATGCTGTCCGACCCACCTCGTGAACGTGGTGTGCCGGGCACGTACGATGTTGCCATGTCTTTTCTCCGCCGTCGCTCCGGCCAGCCCGCAGGCCCGGACTTCGACGTGCTCGCGATGGATCCGGGCGACTGGCCCGGTGATTTCGGCGCCGCCATGATGGCCGGCCCCGACGGCTCCTGCCAGGGGATCTTCCTTCGCTACGACCTGTTCGGCGGCCGCGGCCCCGCAATGTTCATCGGGAATTTGCCGGAGAACTCGCCGGCCCGCGACACCGGGGACAGCGTGCCCTTCGAGGTCCGGCAGTTGCTCGCGGCCCTGGAGAACAACGAGCCGGTGGATTTCGTCTCCGCCGAGGACTTCCCGGTGATGCTCGGGGACGACCTGCTGATCGTGAAGAAGGTCAAGGTCAGCGAGGAGCGGGTGTTCTGCTCGCAGTTCGGGCGCAGCGACGGGGTGCAGGTCACCATCGCCTCCTGGGACCGGCCGATTTCGGACGATCTCTACCAGTTGCTGAAGCCGCTGCCCGCCGACATGTTCCAGCAGGGCTGACCGCGAGGTTCGGGTTCGTACCGGCCCGGTGGCCGGGGTGTGCTTGACGGTTTCGATCATCGCTTCGTACAGTCGCGAGCATGTCGTGCCGTCCCCTGCTGCTGACCCGTCGCAGCTATCTCGACCTGCGGCGAACCGCCAGCGCGGCGTGTCCGGGCAGATGAGGGGGATTCGTCCCCCGGTGGCGGCTCAAGATCGGCTGGAATCGACCAGTCGGCCCTGATCCTCCGGGGATCCTCGTGTCGAGGCCGTCCCGGGCCGCCGCATCCGGTTCCCGCACGCGCGTAGAGCGTGCCGCCCGCATTTCGCCGAGCCACGCTGCCGCCCCGGAGGCACCCCATCATGACCACCACGACCGCCGACCAGTCACCCGGCGACGGGCCCTCCCCGGTGGCCGAGGCCTTCGCCCGGCTGCCCAGGGTCGTCGACCTGCTGGCCGCCCGGGCCGAGGAGCACGACCGGGACGCGACCTTCCCGTACCAGGGCATCGAGGCGGTGCACGAGGCCGGACTGCTCACCCTGACGGTCGGCCGCAGGTTCGGCGGGCCCGGCGGAAGCTTGGCCGAAATCGTTCGGGTGCTGGCCCAACTCGGGCGTGGCGACGCCTCGGTGGCGGTGGTCACCGCCTTCACCCTGCTCCAGCACGCCGAACAGGCGCGGACCGGCGGCTGGCCGGCCGCCGGCTACCGGAGGCTGCTGACCGAATCCCGCCGTGGCCCGGCCCTGGTGAACACCCTGAGAGCGGAGCCCGGGCACCCCGCCGGGCTGCCCGCGACCGTCGCCCGGCGGGACGGCGACGGCTGGCTGATCACCGGCCGCAAGACCTACTGCACCGGCGCCGAGGCACTCGCCTGGATGGCCGTCACGGCCCGCACCGACGAACCGGTGCCCCGGATCGGGACGTTCCTGGTCCGCGGCGACAGCGCGGGCATCGAGGTGGACCCCACCTGGGACCAGCTCGGCCTACGGGCCAGCGCCAGCCACGACGTCCTGCTGGACGGCGTCCGGGTGCCCACCGACCTCGCGCTCGGCCTCGGCGGCCGGGAGAACCCGGGCGCCGGCGCCGCGGCGGCCCTCACCCGGGCCTGGCACGACCTGGCGCTCGCGGCGGTGTACCTGGGGGTGGCGCGCGCCGCCCAGGACTGGCTGGTGCGCTTCCTCAACCAGCGCACTCCGGCCAATCTCACCGAGCCGCTGGCCGCGCTGCCGCGCTACCGCACCGCGCTCGGCGAGATAGAGGCGCTGCTGATCGGCGCGGAGGAACTGGTGAGCGGCCTCGCCCCGCGCGTGGACCTCGCCGAACCGGACGCCGTCGCCCGGACCGGGCCGGCCCAGCTGCTGGCCTCCCGCTCGGCGATCTCGGCGGTCCAGCAGGCCGTTTCGCTCACCGGGAACCCGGGTCTGAGCCGGCGTCACCCGCTGGAGCGCTACCTGCGCGACGTGCTCAGCGGACGGGTGCACTTCGCCCCCGACGAGACGGTGCTCGACGCCGCCGGGCGCGCCGCCCTGGACCGCGGCCCGGTCCGGGCCTGAGCGCGGCCGCCCCGGCGCCGGCCGGCCCGCCGGCGTCCAGTCCCCTGGCGCCCGGCCCGCCCGCGGTCAGCGGGTCCCCACCGCGGCGCGGACGGCCCGGCGGGCCAGCGCGGCGTCGTCGTACAGCCGGCGGATCATGATCCGCTGCTCCTCGCCGGCGCCCGGCACGTCGTACAGGCGGATCTCCCGCATCAGCACCAGCACCAGGTTGACCAGGAAGGCGTCCCGGGCGAGCGTCCCGCCGGACTGCGCGAGCTGGCTGATCTGACGCCGCGCCGCGGTGTCCCCGGACAGCACGCTCCACAGCACCGCCAGGTCGTAGCCGGGCAGGTACCAGCCGGCCTGCTCCCAGTCGACCAGCACCGGGCCGGACGGCGCCAGCAGCATGTTGCTGAGCAGCGCGTCGCCGTGGCAGAGCTGCAACGGGGTGTGGCTGAGCCCGTGCAGCAGCCCGCGCAGGTCCCCGGCGTCCCGGTCGGTCAGCTGGCCGACCGAGTGGAACCGGGCGATCTCCATCGGGTAGTCCAGCGGCGTGTGGAAGACGTCGGTGGGCGGCCGCCACAGGTTGAGGGTGCGGACCGCGCCGAGGATCGCCCGGATCTCGCCCGGCGTGGGCGCGTTGACCGGGTGCCGTTCGCGGGCGGCGGGCCGGCCCGGCACCCGCTCCACGACCAGCACGCACCGGTCGTGGTCGGCGGCCACCAGCCGGGGCAGCCGGACCGGCGGGCGGTGCCGGACGAACGCCCGGTAGACCGCGACCTCGTGGTGGAAGTCCGCCACCAGCTGCTCGAACTGGTCACCCCGGACGGCCTGCGGGGCCAGGCACTTGGCCACCACCGGAGCCCGCCCGATGGTGCCGGCCACCAGGATGTGGCGGCTGCCCTCGCGCAGGACCTGCCGCGGGGTGAACGCGGGACATATCCGCGCGATGTTGGCCAGCGCGGCCCGGACCGCCGGGGTCTGCAGGGCGGCCGGGTCGATCCGCTCGGCGACCAGGGGCTGGACCGGCCGGCCGCGCAGCATCCGCTCACCCGGCCGGACGGGGGCCTGCCGCGGGACCCCGCCGTTCAGGGCGGAGTCGGGGGTGCGCAGGCCCAAAGCCGTCCGTCCGGCCTGGCCCCGGGCGTCCGTGGAGCGGCCGTCGGTGCCGCGGGCGGCCGCCGGCCTGCTCTGCGGCACGGGCTTGGGGCCGGGACGGGTGCCCGCCGCGGTGGGGGGACGCAGCGCGGGGCGGGTGGCGGTCGGGGCGGGCGAGGTCGCTGAGGAGTACATGAGGGGTGGGTGATCCCTTCCTTGCCGTCGGCGGGCTGACCCCCGCTGTCGCGGGGGAGGGCTGGCGGTCGCTTCCTGGTGCGTCGCCTGCCCCGCTCGGTGCGGTCGTCTGGAGCGCGGGCGCCGGGCACGGAGGGGAGGGCCTGGACCCTCCCGGACGGCCGCCGGGAGCCCGTCCGCGTCCTGGGGAAACGTGGTCGGTCCGACTGCCGCTGCCGTGCCCGGCGCCCCCGCGCCACCCGGCCGCGCCACCCCCTCGGGAGAGGTCCCGGGGGCGCCGACGGAGTGGACGGGGGAGCACCCCTGGCCTGCCGGCGGCGCCCCCGACCCCGAGGGCGGGGTGGCGCACCTCTACATCACACCGAGATGCCACTGGCACACCATGTGGCGGACCCTGGCGAAGCCTGGCGAATGCTCGCTTGGCACATGACACCGCACTAGGGTCGAACCAGCCGAGGAACCTGGGGGCTTCACGTGAGCAGGGAACCCAACACACGACTGGCCGACCTCTTCGCCCTGACCGGATGGTCCAAGGGCGAGCTGGCGCGGCTGGTGAACCGGCGCGGTGCGGCGATGGGACAGCAGCAACTGTCCACCGACACCTCGCGGGTGCGCCGCTGGATCGAGCAGGGGGAGATTCCCCGCGATCCGGTGCCGCGGGTGCTGGCAGCCGTGTTCACCGAGCGGCTCGGCCGTGTCGTCACCACTGAGGACCTCGGTCTGGAACGACACCGGCCCTCCAGGTCCACGACAGCGCAGTCGGCAGAACCCTGGGAGCCGGATCGAACGGCCGCGGTCCTCACCGAGTTCACGGGAATGGACCTCATGCTCAACCGACGCGGATTGGTGGGTGCGGGCGCCGCACTCACGGCGGGAGCGGTCGTCGCCGACTCCCTCCAGGGCTGGCTCACGGGCGACGCGGTCGCGTACGCGGCCGGCCGGCCGGGGCCCAGGCAGGTGGTCACCCAGGCGGGCGCGCGGCCCGTCGTGGACGTGTACGAGTCCGGCCAGGTGGGCTTCGACGAGGTCGAGGCGCTGGAGCGCTCGGTGGAGGTGTTCCGCGCCTGGGACGCCTCGCGCGGCGGCGGCCTGCAGCGCAAGGCCGTCGTGGGTCAGCTCAACGAGGTCGGCGGGCTGCTGACGCACCGCCACGCCCCGGCGCTGGACCGGCGGTTGTGGATCGTCGCGGCCAACCTCGCGGTGCTGGCCGGCTGGATGTCGCACGACGTCGGTCTGGAGCCGACCGCGCAGAAGTACTTCGTGATCGCCGCCCAGGCGGCCAAGGAGGCGGAGGACCGGCCCCGGGCCGGCGAGGCCATCTCCCGGGCGGCCCGGCAGATGATGCACCTCGGGCGGGCCGACGACGCGCTCGACCTGATGCAGGCCGCCAACGCCAGCGGCGGCGGCGAGACGCGGCCCCGGACCCAGGCGATGCTGCACACCGTGGAGGCCTGGGCGCAGGCCGCGCTGGGCCGCTCGCAGGCGACCCGGCGGGTGCTGGGGGAGGCCGAGGACCTCTTCGTCCGGGACGACGGGGAGGCCCTGCCGTCCTGGATGCAGCTGTTCAACGAGGCCGAGCTGCACGGCATGCAGGCGCTGGTCTACCGGACCCTCGCCGAGCACGACCCGAGCGCGGCGCCGCTGGCAGTCCGGCACGCCAAGCTGGCGATCGACCTGCGTTCGCGCAACGGCCGGGAGCGCTCGGCGCTGCTGGACCGGATCACCCTGGCCTCGGTGCACTGGCTCTCCGGCGAGCCGGACGAGGCCCATGTGCAGGCCAAGATGGCGATGGCCTCGATCGGCCAGACCTCCTCGCACCGCACCTGGGACCGGCTGCGCGAGATGTACCGGCTGACCGGCCGCTACCAGGGCCTGCCGGAGGTGGACGAGCTGCGCGACGAGCTGCGCCAGGAACTGCGGGTGGCGGACGCCAAGCAGCGGCCCCGGCTGACCTGAGCGCGGCCGGTCCGCCCGGCCCGGGGGGCGGACGCCCGCGGGTGGCCGGATGTCGACGGTCCGATCCGGGCGGTCCGATTCCGACGGGTGGACCGGGTCGGGCCGGTCTTCGCGGACGGTCCCCCGAGTCCGGTTCCGCCGGCCGCTCCGGTCGGTGCGGCCCGGCCGGGTGAGGGCGCGGGCGGTGGCCGCAGGGGCCTCAGACCGCTCGCAGCAGCATCCGCAGCGCCGTGACCTGACCGTCCTCGTCGAGGACCGGTAGGCCCGCGCAGTGCACGAGCAGCTGGGGGCCGTCCGGGCACAGGATCCGGAGGGTGCCGGCCGGGGTGCGCCCGTGCACCAGGGCGTCGGTCATCATCCGCCGCAGGGCGGGGCGGTCCTGCTCGGGGAGCCGGGCCGGGAGCTGGTCGAGGGTGAGCGGGCCGAGGCCCGGATCGCGGCCGAGCAGCCGGAAGACCTCGGCGGACCAGCGGACCCGGTCGGTGAGCAGGTCCCATTCGGCGGCGCCGACGGCGGTGGTGGCCGGTACGGCGGGTCCGGAGGCGGCGGGAGAGGGGAGGCTCATCCGAAGGTCCCACGGGTCGGTGGTGGTGAGGTTGTGAGACGACTGTCGCACAGCGGTACCGGCGCTGTGAGGGATTTGGGCAAATTTCGCGGCAATGTCCCTGGCATATGCCCGAACGGGCCGGCGGCAGGACGGGCCCGCGGGGCCTCCCACCCGTACCCGCACAGGCCGAGCCGCCCGCGGGCCCGGCGGCGGCGCCCCCACGGCGGGCGTCGCCCGCCCGTCGCCCGCCGGCGATGCCCACGGCCCGGCGGCCCGCCGGCGGACGGCCGCCCCGGACCCTCCCGTCCGGCGCCGGCCCGGCGCGGGGCAGGGCCGGGCCCGCCGTCCCAGGCCCTGTGTGCGCCGGGCCCGTACAAGGGGTAACCTTCGGTGATTCCGGCGCCCGGGCGCCCACCGCAAAACCGACAAATGACCCCCGGCGACGGAAATCCCGTTGCCACTACGACCGCCGCAACGGATGCTGACCTCATGTTCGAGCCAGTGATAGCGCCCAGTGCCAGCCTCCTCGGCCTCCTCCAGCGAGGCCGCGGTGACGGGCAGCTCCATGCGCTGGCGGCCGACCGTACCGAGGCGATCTCCGCCCTGGAGGAGTGCGTCACCAACGACCCCCGCGCCGACTGGCAGGTCGAGAACCGCTCCCTCTACTACGCACGCCTCTACATGGAGCTCGAAGCGCCGCTCGACGGCATCGAGGACCACCTGCACGCCCCGGACGACCTGCTCGACCACGAGGACAACCGCACCGGCCTCGCCCTCTCCGTGCTCGGCCACCTCGCCGCCTACGGGCGCCGCGACGCCCTGCTGATGCTGCGCGAGTACGCCGCGACCGGCACCAACTGGGCCTGGGCCCTGGACGAGCTCGCGATGCGCGACGACGACCTCGGCCTGCTGGTCCTCGGCCCGGCCGTCCTCGACCGCTTCCCCGAGGGCCCCGAGGGCGACGCCGACCTGCGGGCCGCCGTCCGCGGAGCCTACGAGCCGCGGCCCTGGCGGCTGTGGGCCGCGCACCACCCCAGAATCGCCACCGCGAGCGAGCAGTCCCCCTTCGACCTGTGGCAGCGCCAGCTGAACCGCGGCGGGGTCACGCCCGGCTGGAGCGTGGCCGGCGTGCTGGCCTGGGCCGACGAGGGCGATCCGTTCGACGGCGCCGCCGCCTTCCACCGCTACGACCCCTCCGAGCCCTCCGAGCCGGACGCCGGCGCCCGCCGGGCCGCCGCGGCCGCCCGCTGCCTCAGCGCGGTGGTCCGCCCCGAGGACCGCGACACGCTGCTGGACGCCGCCCGCTCCGGACTGCCCGGCGCCCGCCGGGCCGCCCTGCGCCACCTGGTGGACGTGCAGGACCCGGCGGTGCCCGGGCTGATCGAGGCCGCCGCCGCGGACGTCGACGAGCGCATCGTGCGGGCCTCCCTGGAGGTCCTCGGCCGGATGCGCGGCCCCGAGGCGCTCGCCCACGCCCGCCGCTGGGCCGACCCCGCCACCGGCGGCGCCGACAGCGCCCTCGGTGAGGCCGCCGTCCAGCTGCTGGCGGACGCCGGTGAACCGGCCGACGGCCCGGTCGTGGTCGACGCGCTGCGGCGCTGGATCTCCGTCCGCGGGGTGACCGGCGTCGGGCTCGGGACGCTGGTCGACGGCGCGGGGCGGCTGGCCGCCGCCGCAGCCGTCCCGGCCCTGCGCCACGTCTACGGCGAGGCCGCCTCCTCCGAGCTGCGCGGTCGCGCGGCCCGGGCGCTGGCCGCCACCGACCGGCACTTCCCCGAGGGCCCGGCGGTCGAGTGCCTCTGGGACTGCGAGGAGGCCACCCGCGAGCTGGCCGCCCGCCATGTCGCCACCACCGGGGACGCCCGGGTGCTGGAGCGGCTTCGCCGGCTGGCCGCCGACCCGGCCGAGGAGGCCGAGGTGCACGCCGCCGTCCGGGGCCGGCTGACCGCCCGCGAGCGCGGCCGCTAGCACCGCCGCCACTACCGCCACCACCGCGACCACTGCCACCACCGCGACCGGTGGGCCCCTGTACCGGTGGAGACGCCTCCGGCCCCGATCGCCGTGACGATCGGGGCCGGAGGCTTCTGCCGGGCGGGGTCGGTGCCGGCCGTGGTGTCCGACCGGCAGGCTCTTTCCCGTGGGCCCGGTCGGGAGGGACCGTCGGGGTCAGTCGTCGGCTCCGGGGCAGGTGTCGAGCATCTGGCCGAGCGCGGTCTTCTCCGCCTTGGTGACACTGAGGTTGTAGGCGGTCTTCACATCCACCCAGGCCCGGGCGTACCCGCACCAGGCGGTCTTCATCGGCGGCTTCCAGTCCTCCGGGCCCTGGTCGCCCTTGGCGCGGTTGGACTCCGCGGACACGGTGAGCAGCTGGGGGTGGGTGAGGTCGTTGGCGAAGACCTTCCGCTGCGCGCTGGTCCACTTGTCGGCGCCGGAGCGCCACGCGTTCGCCAGCGGGACCAGATGGGCGGTGTTGGTCTTGGCCGGATCACGCAGGGTCAGGCCGTCGTAGACGCTGTACCAGGTGCCGGTGACCGACCGGCAGAGGCTGTCGATCTGCACGTCCTGGCCGTCGCGCTCCAGCACGCTCTCCCGGGTGTCGCAGGAGTTGCCCTGCGACATCCAGTGCGGGAACTTCTCCCGGGCGTACCCGTCCATCGTCTCCCACCGGTCGGCGATCGCCAGGGCGGTCAACTCCTTGCGGGCCGCGCTGATCGAGGAGAGCTGCGGGCCGGGCCAGCCGCCGGTGTGCGCGGAGGCCGCCGTGATCGGCGGGGCGGTGGAGGCGCCGGGCCTGAGGTCCGTGCCGGTGGCGGTCGCGGTGGCGCAGGCGCTGCCGGCGCCGAGGGTGAGCAGCGCCACGCCCAGACCTGATATGGGGCGCCGCAGACGGGATGTGGGAAGAGCCATTCCCCCTGCATACCCTCCCTGACGCCTCCATTTCAAATGGGCACGCGCGGCGCCCGGGCCCGCCGGGCGGCGACGGCCCCGGGGTGGCCGGCGCCGGGGCGGCTGAGGGCCCCCGGGGCCCGGTCGGTGCGGGCACGATCGACCCTCCCGGCCGGTGCGCTCCGACCCGCTCGGGGTGCTGACGGACGTTGACGCCGCAGGCCGGGGCCGGGACAGGTCGACGGCCCGTGACCTCCGGCGGGTACGCGTGCGTACGGGAGGTCACGGGCCGTCGGGGTCCGCCGTCGGGTGCGCCTACTTGGCGGCGACCACGCCGGCGTCGGGTTCGAGCACGCCGAAGGTGACCAGGCCGATGATCAGGACGCCGAGCAGGATCCGGTACACCACGAACGGCGTGAAGCTGTGCGAGGAGATGTACTTCAGGAACCAGGCGACCGCCGCGTAGCCGACCGCGAAGGCGATCAGGGTGGCCAGGATGGTCGGGCCCCAGGCGGGCGCCGGACCCTCGCCGATCTTGAACACCTCCAGCAGGCCGGAGGCCAGCACCGCCGGGATGGCCAGCAGGAAGGAGTACCTGGCCGCCGCCTCCCGGCTGTAGCCGAGCAGCAGGCCCGCGCTGATGGTGCCGCCGGAGCGGGAGACCCCGGGGATCAGGGCGAGCGCCTGGGCGAAGCCGTAGCCGATCGCGTGCGGCAGGGTCAGGTCGCTGATCGGCCTGGCGTGCCGGACGGCCCGGGTGCGGTCGGCGACGGCCAGGATGACGCCGAAGACGATCAGCGTGGTGCCGATCACCCGGAGGTCGCGCAGTGAGTTCTCGATGGTGTGCTGGAAGGTCGCGCCGAGGATGCCGATCGGCAGCGTGCCGATGATCACGAACCAGCCCATCCGCGCGTCCTGGTGCGAGCGCAGTGCGGGACGGAACAGGGAGAGCGTCCAGGTCTTCACGATCGAGGCGATGTCGCGGCGGAAGTAGATCAGCACGGCGGACTCGGTGCCGAGCTGGGTCACCGCGGTGAACGCGGCTCCGGGGTCGTCCCAGCCGAACAGGGCGGAGAACACCCGGAGGTGGGCGCTGGAGGAGACCGGCAGGAACTCGGTCAGCCCTTGGATCAGGCCGAGCACGGCCCCGTGGAACCAGTCGATCACCGGCTACCCGCCCGGGGTATCAGTCGGTCGATGCGCATCTGCGGTCCGTTTCGTCGTGCGGAGAGGCGGGCGGGGGCGTACCGGCGGCAGGGGGCGCGTACGTGGCGTACCTCCGTGCATGCCGGGGCCGGGCCCACCGCCCGGCGCAGGCGCCGCGCGCAGCCCGGCGCGGCCCGATAGTACGCGGTGAAGGTGTCGGGAAATCTTCCGCCCCCGGGCGGCTCCGCCTCGCTCCCGTGGCCGCGCGGCGGGTTGCCGGCCGGCCCGCGCCTGAGCCCGTCGCCGCCGGGGCGCTCCCGCCCGGCCGCTCCCGCCCGGGGCTCAGCGCAGCGGCACCGCCCGGGCCCAGGTCCCGTCCTCCGTCAGGTAGTCGTCCACCCGCAGCCCGCACTCGGTGAGCGCCAGCTCGAAGGCCTCGGGCGTGAGCGGCCGGGAGAGGAAGGTCTGGGTCCACCGGGCGTCCGGGAAGACGTACTCGACGTGGACGGCGTTCACCCCGGGGCCGGCCGGCTCCGCGGACACCACCCGGGAGAGTCCGTCGCCGATCCTGCGCTCGCGGGGCAGCCTGCTGTGCCAGTCCGCGCCCTCGCGCTGGATCAGGACGGCACCGTCCGGGGCGACGTGGCGCAGGCAGCACCGCAGCAGGCCCCGGCGTACCTCCGGATCGCCCGCGTGCACCAGGAAGGAGCCGAGCAGCACCACGTCGAAGCGCTCGCCGAGGTCCAGCCGTTCGATCGGGCTGCGGACCGTCCGGGCGCCGCGGACCCGCGCCAGCATCTCGGCCGACTCGTCCACGGCCGTGACCTCGAAACCGCGGCCGACCAGCGGGTGCGTCACCCGGCCCGCCCCGCAGCCCAGCTCCAGGATGCTCGCCCCGGCCGGCGCGGCCCGGGCGATCACCTCCGGCTCGTCCCCCACCGGGAGCCGCTCCCAGACCTCCACCGCGCAGCCGTCCGGCGTGATCGCCCCGGGCCCGGTCCCCTGGTAGCCCTTGCGTCGCTCTTCGCTCATGGCCCCATCGGAGCACGGGGGCCGGCCGACGGGAAGGCCTCGCGGCGGTGTCGGGAAGGCGTGAGGATGCTTTCCGGTCGTACCCGGACGGGCCGGTGCCGCGTGCGATGCTGACGGGATGTCACCATTCGCGCTGTCGTACGAGAGCTGGTTCAGGCCGATCGCCGTGTGCTGCGGCACGGGCCCCGCGCGGTCGGGGGCGGTGGTCGACGGCGGGCTGCTCACCGTCCGGATGGGGTGGGCCTTCCGGGCCGTCATACCGCTGTCCTCGATCGCGGCGGCCCGGGCGGACGCCGGCCCGGTCCCCGGCTGGGGTGTGCACGGCTTCGGCGGGCGGTGGCTGGTGAACGGCTCCGCGCGGGGCCTGGTGCTGCTGCGGGTGGAGCCGCGCTGCCGGGCCACCGCCGCACTGGTGCCGGTCCGGCTGCGCGAACTGCGGCTGAGTCTGGAGCGGCCCGAGGACTTTCTGGCGGCACTGGGCCGTCCGGCCTGAGCCCTCCCCGCCGGGCGGCCCGCCGGGCGAGCGGGTGGCCGGTGCGAGGTCCCGGCGCGAGGGTCCCGGCGCGGGGGAATGACGAAGCGGAAATACCCCCTGGGGGTATATTGTTGGCATCGACGAGCCGTGGAACAGGCGGCGCATCGGCATTCGGCATCGGCACCGGCGGAGGACGACATGGCAGACCCCGCGCAGCACGCAGCAGGCACCCAGGGTGCCGACGGAACCCGCCACGCCCACGGCGACGGTGGCGATCACGGCGGCCACGGCAGTCACGGCGGCCACGACGCCCACGGGGCTCACGTCCACCACCGGGGGCATGCCGGTCGCGCCGGCCACGGCCCGGCCGGGGACGCCGGCTGGCGGACGGCCGTGCAGGCCACCCTGCACTGCCTCACCGGCTGCGCGATCGGCGAGGTGCTCGGCATGATCCTGGGTACGGCCCTCGGCCTGCCGGGCGGAGCCACCGTGGTCCTGTCGATCGCGCTGGCCTTCGGCTTCGGCTACGCGCTCACCATGCGCGGAGTGCTGAAGGCCGGCCTGCCCGTGCGCCGGGCCGTCAAGGTCGCGCTGGCCGCCGACACCGTGTCGATCCTGGTGATGGAACTGATCGACAACACCGTGATGGTCACCGTCCCCGGCGCGATGGACGCCGGTCTCGGCAACGCGCTGTTCTGGGCCGCGCTGGCCGGCTCGCTGGCGCTCGCTTTCGTGCTGACCGTCCCGGTGAACCGCTGGATGATCGCCCGCGGTCGCGGCCACGCCGTGGTGCACGCCCATCACCAGCACTGACGCCCGGCCGGCGCCTCCCGGGAAGCTCCGGCCCGGCCCGATCCGCCCGGCCCGATCCGCGAGGCCCGATCCGGCCGGGCCGGGGTGCGCCGGATCGGGCCCTAGGCCTCGCCCGCCCCGCGGGCCGCGCGCCAGGTCGGGGAGTCCAGGAAGTGGTTGTCGAAGCGGTCCTGGGTCGCGAGCAGCTCCTCCAGGGTGGCCTCGCCCCGGCGCAGGCGTTCGAGGATGCGGAAGTACTCGAAGCGCTCCACGCCGGGTGTGATCACGATCAGCAGGTCGGCCCCCGAGGACGACGGGGCGGCGAAGGCGTGCGGCAGCTCGGGCGGCACCACCAGCAGGTCGCCGGCCCGGGCGGTGACGACCTCCTCCCCGGCCAGCACCTGGAGTTCGCCGTCGGTCACGTAGAACAGCTCGGAGGATCCGCCGTGGTAGTGCGGTGAGGCGCCGTCGGCCCCGCGGGCGAGCGTGACCCGCAGGGTGCTCAGGGCGCCGCCGGTGGCGCCGGCGTCGGCCAGCAGTCGTGCGGTCGTCCCGCCGAGGTCGAGGGTCTCGGCCTCCTCGCTCCGCACCAGTACGGCCTCGTGCCCGATCAGCGACATGGTGGTTCCCCGTTTCTCCGGTGTCACCCAGGTGAATCGTTCCGTGGTTGATAGTACTGCGTCGAACTATCAGATGCGAGAACTATCACCTGTCGAATAGCATGCGTGCCATGGACGAGGTCGACGTGATCGTGGAGCAGTGGCGGACCGAGCGGCCCGACCTGGACCTGTCGGCGGTCGGCACCGCCGGCCGGATCGGACGCCTGGCCCTGCTGGCGGGGCGCGCGGTCGACGACGTGTTCAAGCAGCACGGGCTGCAACGCGGGGAGTTCGACGTGCTGGCCGCGCTGCGCCGCTCCGGGGCGCCGTACGTGCTGACCCCGTCCGTGCTGGCGGCGGCGCTGATGCTGTCGCGTGCGGGGATGACCAGCCGTCTCGACCGGCTGGAGTCGGCGGGGCTGGTGGAGCGCCGGCTCGATCCGGGGGACCGCCGCAGCTTCCGGATCGCCCTCACCGAGGCCGGCCGGGCCGCCGTCGACGCGGCGATGACCGACCACGCCGCCAACGAGGCGCGGCTGCTGTCCCCGCTCACCGGCGCCGAACGGGCCGCCCTCGACGCCATGCTGCGCAAGCTGCTGGACGGCCTGGGGCCCGCCGGGTCGTGAACCCCCCGGGTGCCCGCCGGCCACGGCGGGGCGGTGGGCCGGGCGCGGCCGGGGGGTGTTCCGCCCCCGGTCTCAGACCTCCGGCCGCGGGTCCTCGGCCCGGTCGTCCAGTTCGGCGAGGGTGGCGGCCAGCCAGGTGAGTTCGGCCTGGGTGGTGGCGCGGGCGATCAGGAGCACGCCGCGCCGGAACGGGTCCTCGAACTCCTCCGCGCCGAGCGGGCGTTCGCCGTCGTAGAAGAAGCTGGCGGGCTGCTGGAGGAAGGCCAGCCGGCGGCGCAGCACGGCGGCCTGCTCGGCGGGTGCGTCGAGGTGGCGCAGGAAGGCCAGCACGGTGAACCAGCGGTTCTCGTCGCTGATGTCGAGGTCCTCGGGGGTGCGCAGGCGGTCCGTCAGGGCCGCCCGGCCCTCCTCGGTGAGGTGCAGGGTGTGGCGCGGTGCGGCGGTGGCGCCCGGCTCGGTCTCGCGGACGAGCAGCCCGTCGGCCTCCAGGCGCTTGATCGCGGGGTAGAGCGTGCCGTCGCTGATCGGCCGGACGTGGCCGGTGAGCGCGGTGAGATGGCGCCGCAGCTCGTAGCCGTGCAGCGGCCGCTCGTGGAGGAGTCCGAGGATGGCGAGCTTCAGCATGGCTCCACTCTTCCAGAACTCCGGTCTTCGTATATCGGGTTCGCTATACCTCGGCATCGAGGTATGGTGCCGGGGCGACCCCCGCCACGACCTGGAGGAGAGACGGCCATGCGGCACACCCCTGTGACCCCGAGCGGCGACCGGCTGCGGTGGGTGGAGCTCCCCGGCGCCGAACCGGCCCGGGTGTACATCCACGGCCTCGGCGCCAGTTCGCCGGCCTACTTCGCGGCCGCCGCCGCCCATCCGGTGCTGTCCGGCCGCCGCTCCCTGCTGGCCGACCTGCTCGGATTCGGCCTCAGCGACCGCCCCACCGACTTCCCGTACACCATGGAGGCGCACGCGGACGCCCTGGCGGTCGCCCTGCGCGCCGCCGGCGTGGCCGGTGCCGAAGTGATCGGCCACAGCATGGGCGGCACCGTCGCCGTGCACCTCGCCGCCCGCCACCCGGACCTGGTCTCCGCCCTCGTCCTGGTGGACGCCAACCTCGACCCCGCCACCCCGTCCCGCCGGTCCGGCAGCAGCGGCATCGCCACCTTCACCGAGGAGGAGTTCCTGAACGGCGGCCGGCGCGAGGTGCGGGAGTCGGTGAGCCCGTTCTGGTGGGCCACGATGCGGCTCGCCGGCCCCGAGGCGCTGCACCGCAGCGCCGTCCACCTGGCCCGGGGCGGCGTGCGCGAGCTGCTGCTGGACCTGCGGGTCCCACGGACCTTCCTGCACCCGGCCCCGGACGGTGAACCGGCCGGCGCCGCGCGGCTGCGCGGCGCCGGCGTGCGGGTGACCGCGGTGCCGGACTGCGGGCACAACATCATGATCGACAACCCCGAGGGATTCGTCCGGGCGGTCGCCGGGTCGCTCGCCCCCTGACCAACGGGCGGGCCCCCGGGCGGGGTTCAGCCGCGCAGCAGCACGAAGCGCAGCGGCGTGCCCGGCCGGGCCTGGGCGGCCGCGGCCAGGTCGGCGGGCGGCACCACGCCGACCACGGGGTAGCCGCCGGTGGTGGGGTGGTCGGCCAGGAAGACCACCGGCCGGCCGTCCGGGGGGACTTGGACCGCGCCCAGCACCATGCCCTCGCTGGGGAGTTCACCGCTGCGCGCCCGGTCGACCGGCGGGCCCTCGGTGCGCAGGGCGATCCGGTTGCTGGCGGCGGCCACCCGGTACCGGTCGCCGGCGAGCCGGGCCACCGCCCCCGGCTCGAACCAGTCGGCCCGGGGGCCGAGGTGCAGGCGCAGCACCAGCTCGGTAGGGGGCGCGGGCAGCGGGACCAGCTCGGGGCGCGGCCGCGGGGCCGGCGGCGGCCCGACGGGCAGGACGGTGCCGGCGGCCAGCGGCGGCGGGCCGAGGCCGGACAGCAGGTCGGCCGAACGGCTGCCGAGCACCGGCGGCACGGCGATCCCGCCCGCGACGGCCAGGTAGCTGCGGACCCCGTGGGTGGCCGCGCCCACCTCGACCAGCGCGCCGTCCGGGACGGCGAGTGCGGCGCCCCAGGCGGCGGGCCGCCCGTCCACCCGTACCGGCGCGGGGGCGCCGGTGACCGCGAGCAGGAGGGGCCCGAGCGCCCGCAGGGCGACCCCGCCGACGGTCGTCTCCAGTCCTGCCGTGTCCGGGTCGTTGCCGGTCAGCCGGTTGGCCGCCCGCAGGGCTGGCTCGTCCAAGGCGCCGGCCCGGGGGACCCCGAGGTGGGCGACGCCGCGCCGCCCGAGGTCCTGAACCGTCGTCAGCGGCCCGGGGCGGACCACCGCCAGCGCGCTCATCCGGGCCGCACCGCGGTGAACCGCACCCGGACGCCCGGCGCCAGCAGGGCGGCCGGGTCGCGTGCGGTGTCCCAGAGCGTCAGTCCGGTCCGGCCGAGCAGCTGCCAGCCGCCGGGGGAGGACCGCGGGTACACCCCCGTCCAGGGGCCGGCCAGGGCCACCGACCCGGCCGGCACGGAGGTGCGCGGGGTGGCCCGGCGGGGCACCCCGTACCGTTCGGGCAGGCCGGTCAGGTAGCCGAAGCCGGGGGCGAAACCGCAGAACGCCACCCGGTACCGCGGTTCGGTGTGGATCCGGACGGCCGCCTCGGGGGAGACGCCCCAGAGCTCCGCCACCTCGGCCAGGTCGGCGCCGTCGTAGACGGTCGGGACCTCCACCAGCGGGCCCTCGGGGCCGGACCCGCCGGCCGGCCGCCAGGTCGCCAGCAGGGCGGTCAGCGCCCGGACGTCCTCGGCGCCGTCCAGCAGGACGGTCCGGGCGGCCGGCACGATCTCGGCCACCGCCGGCAGTTCCCCGGCCTCGCGCAGCCCGGACAGCCAGGCGTACAGCGCACCGGCCTGCGCCGTGTCGGCGACCTCGGCGAGCAGCGCCCGCGGGCCGGCCCGGCGGACGGTCGGCCCGGGGCGGTCCGTGCCGCTGCGGCCGGCGCTCAGCTGAACGCCTCGACCCGGATGCCGGCCGAGGCCAGCGCTCCCCGTACCCGCCAGGCGAGTTGTGCGGCGCCGGGGGTGTCACCGTGCACGCACAGCGAACGGGCCTCGATCGCGACCGGCTCGCCGCCGATGGCGGTGACCAGGCCGTCGCGGGCCATGCCGACCGCGCGGGAGATCACCGCCTCCGGGTCGTGCACCACGGCGTCCGGGTCCCGGCGGGGGACGAGCGTGCCGGCCCAGGTGTAGGCGCGGTCGGCGAAGGCCTCGGCGACGACCGGCAGTCCGACGCCCTCCGCCACGGCGAGCAGCCGGGAGCCGGGCAGGCCGAGCACCGGCAGCGGGCCGTCGCACACCGCCCCGGCCCGCAGGATGCCGGCCACGACGGCCTCGGCCTGCTCCGAGTCGGCGACCACCCGGTTGTAGAGGGCGCCGTGCGGCTTCACGTACGAGACCCGCGAACCGGCCGCCCGGGCGAACACCTGCAGGGCGCCGATCTGGTAGGCGATCTCGTCGGCCAGCTCCTCCGGCGGGACGTCCATCGCCCGGCGGCCGAATCCGGCCAGGTCGCGGTAGGAGACCTGGGCGCCGATCCGGACGCCGCGTTCGGCGGCCAGCGCGCAGACCCGGCGCATCGTCGACGGGTCCCCGGCGTGGAACCCGCAGGCGACGTTGGCACTGGTCACCACCGACAGCAGGGCCTCGTCGTCGGTCAGTGTCCAGCGACCGAAGCCCTCTCCGAGGTCCGCATTGAGATCGATCACCGTATCGGCCACGCCCGTTCCGCCTCCCGTCAGCTCTTCAGGGCGATGGTAGGGCCTGCTCGTTACGCCCGACGCACCTGACCCGGACGCCGGGAGGCAGCTGGGGCGGGCGCGTCGGAGGGTTCCCCCGGTTGGCTCAGCGGGACGGCCTCCGGTGGTCGGTCAGGCCGTGGCGGCGGTGCCGGCGGCGGGCTGCCCGGCCTCCCGGCCGCGGTCGCGCCCGGTGCCCTGCCCGATCCCGCGCCCGGCGTCCCGTTCCCCGTCCCGTTCGTTGGCCCGCTCGGCGTCCCGCTCCTGGATCCGTTCGATCGCGCGGATCCCGCGCAGCACCATGAGCAGCGGGATCACGCCGATCACACCGAACGACATGTCGATGAATCGCCAGTACGGCGGGATGCCGCGGAGCGGCCCGCAGACCAGTGCCAGCGGGATGATCGCGCCGCAGGCGATGACGGCCCACCGGACCACCCATACGTTGCGGACCGGGTCCTTGATCGGCCCCCAGAAGGCCACCGCGATCACCAGGTGGGCGAAGGCCAGCCAGTCGGTGCCGTAGGCCAGGAAGGGGTACCGGTGGTTGGTGTCGGCGATGCCGTCGCGGACCTGCAGCAGCTTCGCCAGGAGTCCGGGGAGGCGCTCGCTGACGGAGGCGGCCGGGCCGGTGGCGAAGTCGGCCAGCCAGCGGGTCTCGGTCTCCAGTGGAAAGGCGGTCAGGCCGCTGAGCACCAGGCAGACCACGAAGATCCAGAGCCGGCGGCGGACCGTGCGCAGCGCGGCGTGCTCGGTCTCGTTCGGCGTCCTGCTCATCTGCGTACCCCCAGGCGGAAGGACGGGTGACGTTTCTCCCCACCCGTGCGGCACCGACTCTAGACCCAGAATTGAACGTGTTCAACATTGGAGGCGGCGGGCCCGGACGGGCCGGTGCCCGGTCGGCGGGCGGCCGACCGGGCACCGGGGAGGCGCAGGAGCGTGCGGGACTCAGGCGGTGTACGTGAACCGGTCGGCGGTGACCGGCGTGCTGGTGCCGCCGGGCGTCGTCACCGTCACGTCCACCGTGCCGGTGCCGGCGGGGGAGACGGCGGTGCAGGCGGTCGGGCCGCAGGAGACGTGGGTCGCCGGTACGCCGCCGAACGCCACCGTGCCGTAGGTCAGGCCGGTGCCGAAGACGGTGAGGTTGGTGCCGCCGGCGGCCGGGCCGCCGGTCGCGGTGCCGATCGAGGTCACCACCGGCGCGGCCGGGACGGGCGGCGTGCCGAGGTAGCCGAAGAGGGCGGGCGCGTCGGCGTGGCCGCCCGGCGTGACCACGGTGACCGGCAGGCTGCCCGCGCCGGCCGGCGCCGTCACGGTGCACGAGGTGCTGGTGCAGCTCCCCGTGGCGGGGCGGTCGCCGAAGAGCACGAAGCCGTTGTCGAGCGCCGTCCCGGTGACCGTCACGGCGGCGCCGCCGGCGGCTGGTCCGGTGGTGGTGTCGATCGCGGTCACGGCCGGTGCCGCCGGGGTCGCCGAGGCGATCGGACCGACGCCGATCGCGTAGCTGGTGACGTTGTCGGACAGGTCGGCGTCGTCCCGGTTGGAGGCCGTCACCCTGATCGTCCCGGACGGGCGGACGGTGCCGTGGGTGCCCAGTTGCAGCTTCATGAAGTCGCTGCGCCCGGGCCGGCGGGTGCCCTCGAAGGTGGCCTCCAGCCGGCGCCGGTCCGCCGAGACGGTCTGGGTGAAGGTGTAGTCCGGCGGGACCGAGTACATCAGCGCGCCGTCGGTGGTCACCCCGGGCGGCAGCTCGACCGTCAGGTGGGTGGCGCCGGTGACGTCCGCGGTGCCCGCGGACTTCCAGGTGACGCTCATGTTGGTGTTGTCGATCGGGAAGATCGGGTAGTTGCCGCTCTGGGAGACCGCCAGGTCGGGGCCCTGCACGGGGCCCGCGGCCGAGGCGGTGGTGGCTCCGGCGGCGCTGAGGGAGGTGAGGGCCAGCGCCGCGGCGAGACCTGCCTTTGCCAGTTTGATGATCATATCGACATCATGGTGACGGCCGGAGGGGCGGACTGCCGCTTCGCGCAAGCTGGCCGGGATCGGACCTACGCCCCCTGGGCGAAGCTCCCTAGGATGGCCGGAAGTATTCGAGCGGGGGAGAACTGATGAGGCGTCCGACCAAAGCCGTGGCCGCGGCCGGCCTGCTGCTGGCCCTGACGGCCCTGACGGCCTGTCAGTCGGGGGCGGCGTCCGGCAAGGTCCGGGGCACCGACGCCGAGTTGGCCTGCGCCGCCGTGGACCTGCTGCCGGCGACGATGCCCGACAGCAAGGCGGACGGCGAGCAGGCCTTCGACATCGCGACGGCCCGCCTCGCCGGGGCCGAGGAGCTGGCCAGGGCGGCCGCCAGGGCGGACGCCAAGTACCAGCCGCTCGCCGACACCCTGCGGGAGGCGCAGCAGATGATCTCCGTGACCTTCGACGCCCACCAGGCCGAACCCGCCGTCAAGAAGGCCCGGACGTACTGCTGACGGGCTCCCCGGCAGCCGGCCTCCCGTCGGCGGGCGCGTCGTGCGCCGGCCTCCCGGAGCCTGACCCGGCCAGCTCCGAGCGGTGGACCAGGCCGACGGCCCGCCCGTCCAGCAGTACCACCGCGGCCTCGTGCCCGGCGCCCAGCACCGCCGAGGCGGCCGCCACGGACTCGCCGACACCCACCGTCGGCAGGGCCGGGTCGAGCCGGTCGCCGGCCGGGTCCGCCGGGAGCGCCCGGCCTTCGGCGATCGCCCGCCCGACCGTCCGCGCGGAGAGCGACCCCAGCACCTCGGTGGCGCTGATCCCGTACGGCCTGGCCGGCCGGGCCGTGACCACCGGCGCGACCCCGCCCGGGGCCCCGCGCAGCAGGACCAGCGCCTCGGCCAGCGAGGCGTCGGACGGTACGGTGACCAGCCGGCGGCCGGACGGGTCCGGCGCGGCGGCGAGCGCGGCGCGGACGGTCGGCCCGTCGTCCTGCGGCTCCTCCAGGAAGCCCCACCGGCGCAGCCAGTCGTCGCTGAACACCTTCGACAGGTACGAGCGCCCGGAGTCGGGCAGGAGCACCACGACCAGGTCCTCCGGGCCCAGTTCGCGCGCCAGCCGCAGCGCGGCCGCCACCGCCGTGCCCGAGGAGGGGCCGACCAGCAGCCCCTCCTCGCGGGCCAGCCGCCGGGCGGTGAGCAGCGACTCCCGGTCCGGGATCCGCTCGAAGCGGTCCACCACCTCGCGCCGGTAGGACTCCGGCCAGCGGTCCTCCGCCGTCCCGGGGTGGACGAAGTGGCCGATGCTCTCCACGAAGTAGGGGCTGCCGTCCCCGCCGCCGTACACCGAGGCCTCCGGGTCCGCCCCGACCACCGTGACGGCCCCGCCGGAGACCTCCTTCAGGTAGGCCCCGGTGCCGCTGATCGTGCCGCCGGTGCCGACGCCGGCCACGAAGTGCGTCACCCGCCCGCCGGTCTGCTCCCAGACCTCCGGGCCGGTGGTCCGCACATGGGCGTCAGGATTGGCCGGATTGTCGTACTGGTTGGCCAGCCAGGCGCCGGGAATCTCCTCGGTGAGCCGCCGCACCACGTTGAACAGGTGGTCCGGGTGCTCGATCGGCAGCGCCGTCGGGGCGGTCACCACCTCCGCGCCGTAGGCCCGCAGGATGTCGGACTTCTCCCGCGCCGACCGGTCGGACACCCCGGCGATCACCCGGTAGCCGCGCCCGCGGCCGACGATCGCCAGCCCGATCCCGGTGTTGCCGGAGGTCGCCTCGACGATCGTCCCCCCGGGGCGGAGCAGGCCGTCCCGCTCGGCCGCCTCGATCATCGACAGCGCGGCGCGGTCCTTCACGCTCCCGCCGATGTTCAGGAACTCCGCCTTGGCGTACACCGGCGCGGCGATCCCGGCCCCCGACCGGGCCAGCCGGAACAGCGGCGTCCCGCCGATCGCGTCGACCACCGACTCGTAGACCGCCACGGCGGCCTCCTTCCCTGCGGAGCGGGCGGAACCGGCCCGGGGCCGGACAGCGCCGGCGGGGCCGTCGGCCGAGCGCCGGCCGTCGGGCCCACCGTATGCGCAGCACGGCCCGCCGCGCGGGCGAACGGCGCCGCTCGCGGCCGACGACGCGGGTGGCCCGGCCCCCGGGCACCCGTACCGCCCGGCCGGGCCCGCCGGCACCGGGCGGGGCCGGCCCGCGGCCCGCTCCCGGCCGCTCCCGGGCCGCCTCCCGGAGCCCCGCGCGGCGTGGCCGGGCGGTACGGGCCCGCCGCGGGCGCCCCGCCGTGGGTCGTCCGGGCACCCCGCCGCCCGTCCTGCGAGCGCCCCGCCGCCCGTCGTCCGACTCCTCCCGGAAGTCCCGTTTCGGTCGTTGTCGGTGCGAACCTCTAATCTTGTCCACCGTGACCGCCATCGCAGACCAGCCCACCGACCACGGGCTCCGGCCGCCCGCCGGGGCCGCCCGGCCCGCGCCCGGCCCCGCCGCCGACGAGGGCCTCGCCCGCCGGCTCAAGGCACTGGCCTGCACCGCGCCGCTGCACGACCTCGACAACCGCAAGGTGAACCTGGCCGGCGAGTACGGCGGGTACGCGATGGCGGAGGTCGGCCTGGCCGCGATCGACCTGGTCACCCTGCACATGGACTTCGACACCGGTGCCGACCGCGACATAGTGCTGGGCCGGATGCTGCCCAGGGTCGCCGCGCAGAACCCGCCGCGGCCGGCGGCCGAGCACGAGCGGGTGGCCCGTTGGGTGCTGGAGTCGCTGATCAACGTCGGCAGCGTCGACCGGGGCTTCCGGGCGGTGTACGGCACCTTCGGCCCGGACGGCGAGTACGTCCGGCGGGACTACGACTTCAAGCTGATCGAGGAGGTGCCGGGCCCCGACGGCGGCGTCTACCTGCGCACCACCGACGAGGCCGTGAACGTCCTGGTCGGGGCGCTGGACACGGACGTCACCTCGGCCCAGATCGCCGCCGAGGTCAAGCTGGAGGTGCTGATCCGCCGGGGCCGCCTGGCCGACGCCCAGCTCGCCGCCGAGCAGGCCCGCTACCGCACCGTCCAGTACGCCGAGACGCTGCGCCGGGCCCTCGACGCCACCCGCCGCAACGTCCGCGCCGTCGACTGGATGCAGGCCGTCCCCGACCTGATCGACGAGGCGCTCGACCACATCGCCGACCGCTACCGGCACGAGAACGCGATCCTCACCAACATCCGCAAGGTCCGCGACGAGAGCGAGCCGCACACCGCCGAGGGCGCCGAGCACAAGCGCCGGGCGGCCGAGCTGGTCGACATCGTCAAGGACTGCATCCGCCGCCACACCCAGCTGCAGACCCGCCTGCTGGAGGCCGGCCCGCTGTTCCGCGCCGAGCAGGACCGCCAGGCCTTCGCCTCCCCGGGCGTCCGCACCGGCATCGACCTGTACGGGCAGCTGCTCGCCCCGCTGCTGCGGCTGCCCGTCGAGCAGGCCGTCCGCCCCACCGACGCCTTCTTCGCCCGGGGCACCGGCCTGCGCACCCCGACCTCGGTCCGGGTCACCGACCTGGTCGACCTGCTGCTCACCCCGCCGGTCGAGCGCGAGCACCTGGGCGCCGAGCTCCCTGACCCGGACCTCGTCGCCACCCCCGACGACAGCCGCTTCTCGGAGGCCCAGCTGGAGGCCGCCCTGGAACTGCTCGACCTGCCCAGCGACGCCCCCCGCCGGCTCTCCGGCCTGCTCGCCGACGCCCGCAGACAGGACCCGGAACTCCCGTACCTGGTCGCCCTGCTCGCCGTGCACGCGGCCAGCCCCCCGGTCGGCACCGCCTACCGGCAGGGCGAGGAGCGCCTGCTCTTCGCCGTCGACGACGGCACCCAGCTGCGGGACGTCGAGTTCGGCGGCGCCGACCTGATCGTCGGCAACGCCCTGCTCGACGCCGCGGGCATGGCCGCCGATCGCAAGGACGCCGGCTGATGACGGACCGCCAGTCGCCGAACCACCCCGAGGAGCACCGCCCGTGACGACCCACCACGACGCACCCTGGGCGCCCGAGGCCGAACCCGCCCCGGCCGCGCTCACCCCGGCCGACGTCGCGGACGCCGCCCGGCTGGTCTCCTTCGGCCTGCAGGCCAAGCTGCTCCCGGCGCGCGACGCCGAGTACGCCGAACTGGTCCGCCGCCACCGGGAGGACCCGCCGTTCGCCCGGCTCGCCGACGCGGTCGCCACCGGCATGGGCCTGGTGGTGCTGGAGGTGTCCGCGCGGGCCGGCATGGCGGTCGCCGCCGCCGAGGACTCGGTCTTCGCCGTCCGGATGGGCGACTACTCGCGCCGGGCCGCCTCCGAGTCCACCGACCGGTTCCTGCACGGCCTGGCGCACCTCGCCGTCGCCGCGATGGCCTTCCCCCGCCCCGAGGACCTCGCCGACGACGGCTACCTCGGCCGGATCACCGTCAACGGCGTCGACGCCTTCGTCCGGCAGGCCTGCCGCCGGCTGGAGGAGCAGGCCGACGCCGTCGGCGACAACACCGACCCGCAGAGCGACGCCCCCGGCCTGGAGGCCGCCTGGCGGGTCTGGGCCCGGCGCACCGCCACCGGCGCCACCAAGGACGCCCGCCGGCTCTCCGGCTCGACCATCGGCATCGTCGGCAAGGCGGTGCTCTTCCTGGTCGACTCCGGCTTCCTGCAGAAGACCGCCGACGACGCCGGCGGCACCTACCGCACCACCGCCCGCTACCAGCTCCAGGTGCGGGACCTCGCGGCCAGCGGCGCGATGGCCGAACTGCTGGACCTCGGGGTCGTCCCGGTCAGCGACGGCAGCGCCACCCTGCTGCCCGCCGACCACAGCGAGGAGCTGGTGGCCGACGCCGGCCTGCCCTTCCACTCGCTCTGACCCCACCGCCCGGCACCCGCCCGGCACCCTGCGAACCGCCCGCCCCGGCACCCCGCGAACCGCCCGCTCCTCCCGAACCGCCCGCACTGGAGAACCGCCGCACATGTACGAGCTCAACCGGGTCCGCCTGTACTCCATCGGACCGGCCGGCGCCCGCTACGCCGACACGGTGCTCGACCTGCGCGGCGTCGGCGAGCCGGTCGCCGACCCCGCACCCCAGCAGCCCGGCCTCTTCGGGGAGGAGCCGGAGGGCCCGCAGCGCCGCCCCGCCCCCGCCGGCGTCCTCTTCCTGGAGAACGGCGGCGGCAAGTCCGTCCTGCTCAAGCTGATCTTCTCGGTGATGCTCCCCGGCCACCGCAACACCCTCGGCGGCGCCAGCTCCGGGGTGCTGCGCAAGTTCCTGCTCGCCGACGACTGCGGGCACGTCGCCCTGGAGTGGCAGCACACCGTCACCGGCGAGCTGATCGTGGTCGGCAAGGTCAGCGAATGGCGCGGCCGCCAGGTCTCCTCCGACCCGCGCAAGTTCGCCGAGACCTGGTACTCCTTCCGGCCCGGCCCCGGCCTCACCCTGGACTCGCTCCCGGTCGCCGAACGGATCAGCCTGGCCGGCGACCAGCGCGCCCGCGGCCGCCGCCGCACCATGAAGGGCTTCCGCGACGCGCTCACCGAGGCCGGCAAGACCCACCCCTACCTCGACCTCACCTTCGAGGACGGCCACGACCGCTGGACCGAACACCTCGGCGACCTCGGCCTCGACCCCGAGCTGTTCCGCTACCAGCGCGAGATGAACGCCGACGAGGGCGAGGCCGCCGGCCTCTTCGCGGTCAAGCACGACTCCGACTTCACCGACCTGCTGCTGCGCGCCGTCACCGACACCCGCGACACCGACGGCCTCGCCGACCTGGTGCACGGCTTCGCCGCCAAGCTCGGCCGCCGCTCCGAACTCACCGCCGAACGCGACTTCACGGGCGGCTCGCTCGACCTGCTCCAGCGCATCGTCGAGGCCACCGCCGCCCGCGAGTCCGTCCGCGAGACCCACCGCGGCGCCGAGCGGCGCACCCGCCGCCTCGCCCACGCCCTCACCTCCCGCAGCGCCGCCGAACGCGACCGCGCCCACGACCTCGCCGTCGAGGTCGCCGCCGCCGCGAGCGCCGTCACCGCCGCCGAGAGCGACCGCACCCGGCACTCCCTGATCACCGCCGAGCTGACCCACCGGCACGCCACCCTCGGCCTCGCCGCCGCCACCACCGAGGCCGCCGCCCTGCGCCGCGAACTCATCGAGGCCCGCACCCTGCACTCCGCCTGGCAGGCCGCCGAGGCGGTGCTGCGCCACCGCGCCGCCGCCGACCGCGCCGCGCGGGTCGCCGCCGCCATCCGCGAGGCCGAACTCGACGCCGCCCCCGCCCTCGCCGCCCGGGCCCGCGCCGCCGGCGCCCTCGCCCGCGCCCTGGAGAGCGCCGCCCTGGCCGCCGAGGAGCGCGCCGACCAGGAGGAACTGCGGGCCGGCGAGCTGCAGGGCGACGGCGCCAAGGCGCAGGCCGACGCGACCGCCGCCGCCACCGCCGCCCAGAAGGCCCGCAGCGAGGCCGACCACCTGCGCCAGCGCCTCGCCGAGGTCGAGCAGGAGACCCAGGCCGCCGTCGCCTCCGGCTGGATCGACGCCGACGCCGACACCATGGCCGACGGCGAGGCCGACCCGGCCCGCGCCGCCCTGAACGCCGCCGACGCCGAGAAGGCCGCCACCGCCGCCCTGGCGAAGGCCAGGACGGCCGCCGAGCAGGCCGCCGCGCTGGTCCGCGAGACCGCCGCCGCCGAGGCCCGCGCCGACCTCGCGGCCTCCCGCGCCGGCGACGCCCGCAAGGCCGCCGCCGCCGCGCTCGCCACCGAGCGCCGCACCGCCGCCCTGCTCGCCGCGGAACCCCGGCTCGCCGAACTGCTCTCCCTCCACCCCTACCAGGAGGGCGCCGAGGAGGCCGACGGCTTCCTGACTCCCGCCGCCCTGGACCGCTCCGCCGAGGCGCTGCGCGAACTGCTCGACCAGTCCGTGGCCACCGCCGAGCGCACCCTCTTCGACCTGCGCACCGCCGCCGCCGACGACTCCCGGATCCTCGCCGCCCTCGGCGACGGCGGTCTGCTCCCGCCCGGCCCGGACGTCCTCGCCACCGTCGAGTTCCTGGCCGAGCACGGCGTCCCGGCGCTGCCCGGCTGGCGCTACCTGGCCCAGTCCGTCGACCCGGCCGACCACGACGACATCCTCGCCGCCCGCCCCGAACTCGTCGACGGCGTCGTCGTCACCGACCCCGGCGCCCTCGACCGCGCCCGCGAGGCCCTGCAGGCCGCCGCCCTGCTGCCGCGCTCCACCGTCGCCGTCGGCACGGCCGCCGCGCTGATCGCCCCCATCACCGGCGCGCCGGCCTTCTTCCTGGTGCCGCCGAACCCCGCCATGCACGACGAGAGCGCGGCCGACGGCGAGCGCCGCGAACTGCGCGCCCGCGCCACCGCCCGAGAGGAGCACATCCGCGAACTCGCCGCCCGCCTCGGCGGCGACCGGGCGCTGGCCGCCCGCCTCGCCTCCTGGCACGCCCAGTGCCCGCCCGGCACCCTCGCCGAACTCGCGGCCGCCGCCGAGGAGTCCGCCGTCAGGGCCGAGGCCGCCGCCGCCGAACTCGCCACCCTGCGCGCCGAGCACGCCGAGGCCGAGAACGACCACGCGGCCGCCGCCGCCACCCACGAGGAGCACCGCGAGGCCGCCCAGCAGACCCGCCGCCGCGCCGACGCGCTGGCCGGTCTCGCCTTCCGGCTGCGCGAGCGCGCCAACTGGACCCGCGGCCTGCGCGAACTCGCCGAGGACGCCACCGAGTGCGACCGCCGCCAGGCCGTCTGCGCCGAACGCGCCCGCACCTGCGACGAGGACCGCCGCGCCGCCCAGCGCGCCGCCGACGACGCCCGCCGCACCACCCGTACCCTGCGCGCCGAACGCGCCGAACTCTCCACCACCGAGGCCGCCGACGCCGCGGAGCCGGCCGACCGCGCCCCCGCCTCGCTGCCCGCCCTGCGTGAGGCCTACCGCGCCGCCTCCCAGCTGTACGAGAAGGTCGGCGTCGGCGCCGACCTGCGCGCCGAGCAGGCCCGCGCCGAGAGCGACGAAGCCGCCTCGGCCAAGGAACTCGACCGCCTCACCAACAAGGTCCGCAGCCGCGCCGAGGAGCTGCTCGCCAGCCCCGACGGCGCCGACGGCCCGGCCCGCCAGGCCGCCGCCGCCCGCGCGGAGGAGCTGGTCGCCACCATCGAGGCCCGCTCCGCCACCGCCAGCGAGCAACTCGGCCGCCTGCGCGGCGAGGCCGAACGCTCCGCCCCCGCCACCGGCGAGGCCCACACCGAGCTGCCCGAGGACCTCGTCCCCACCGACCCCGAGCACGCCCAGACGCTGCTGCGCACCGCCACCACCCGCCTCGCCGAGCGGCGCGAACGACTGGAGAGCGCCCGCACCGAACTCGCCGACCTGCAGCGCACCCACCAGGCCTCGCAGAGCGGCGCCGCCGACTTCGAGGAGGCCGCCGCCCAGCTCCGGGACGGCCTGCGCGAGCACCCGGACGAGCCCGAGCAGCACGCCGAGCCGTACCTGGGCAGCCTCGCCGAGGCCCGCGCCGCCGCCGCCGAGACCCGCCGGACGCTGCGCACCGCCGCCACCGAGCTGTCCGCCGCCGAACTCGCCGTCCGCGACGCCTCGGACGGCCTGATCCGGCACGCCAACGCCGCCCGCTACGAGGCCGTCCGCACCCCGGCCCGCCAGCAGATCCGCGAGCTGCCCGCAGCCGCCCTGCCCGACCACGCCGCCGCCTGGGCCACCGCCTTCGCGCCCCGCCTGCGGGTGCTCACCGACGAGCTGGAGCAGCTGGAGCGCAACCGCGGCAGCATCGTCGACCGCCTGCGCGGCCTGGTCGAGAGCGCCCTCGCCACCCTGCGCGCCGCCCAGCGGCTCTCCCGTCTGCCCGAGGGCCTGGGGGAGTGGTCCGGCCAGGAGTTCCTCCGGATCCGCTTCGAGGACCCGGACCAGAGCGTCCTGGCCGAGCGGCTCGGCGAGGTCATCGACGAGGCCACCAGCGCCGCCGTCCGCAAGAACAGCGACCTGCGCCGGGACGGCATGTCCCTGCTGCTGCGCGGCGTGGCGGCCGCGATCGGCCCCAAGGGCGTCAGCGTCGAGATCCTCAAACCGGACGCGGTGCTCCGGGCCGAGCGGGTCGGCGTCGGCCAGATGTCCGACGTCTTCTCCGGCGGCCAGCTGCTCACCGCGGCCATCGCGCTCTACTGCACGATGGCCGCGCTGCGTGCCAACGACCGCGGCCAGTCCCAGCTCCGGCACGCCGGGACGCTCTTCCTGGACAACCCGATCGGCCGGGCCAACGCGACGTACCTGCTGGAGCTCCAGCGCGCCGTGGCGGACGCGCTCGGGGTCCAGCTGATCTACACCACCGGCCTGTTCGACACCACGGCGCTGGCCGAGTTCCCCCTGGTGATCCGGCTGCGCAACGACGCCGACCTGCGGGCCGGCCTGAAGTACATCTCGGTCGAGGAGCACCTGCGCCCCGGTCTGCCCGCCCCGCAGGACCCGGACGGCCCTGCCATCCACGGCGAGATCACCGCCACCCGGATGTTCAAGCGTCCGGCCGAGGTTCCGGCCCCCCCGTCCTGACCTCCGCCGTCGGGCAGGGCCCGGTGCCTCCCGGACGCCTTCCCGGGACGCCCGCCCCGTCCTAGGGTGGCGGCCATGCTGACCATCGCTCACCTCAGCGACATCCACATCGGCCAGGAGCAGGCGGGGCGGCTCGGCCGCCGGGACGGCGGAGCCAGGGCGCTCGTCCGGGCCGAGCGCGTGATGGAGTACCTGAACGGTCTGCCGGGGCCGCTGGACGCCGTCCTGGTGACCGGCGACATCGCCGACCACGGCACCCCGGCCGAGTACGAGAAGGCGGCGAAGCTGCTGGTCTCGCCGCACCCGGTGCTGACCTGCCCCGGCAACCACGACCGGCGGGCCGCCTTCCGGCGGGGGCTGCTCGGCCCGGCGGCCGGCGACGGCCAGGACGGCGAGGACGGCCAGGGCAGCCAGGACCCGGACCGGCCGGTCAACCAGGTCCGCCGGCTCCCCGGCGTGACCTTCCTGCTCTGCGACTCGTCCATCCCCGGCCGGGACGACGGCCTGCTGGACGACGGGACCCTCGACTGGCTGGACCGGACGCTGGGCGAGGGCCCGCAGGACGAGCCGGCCCTGGTGGCCTTCCACCACCCGCCGGTGGCGCTGCACCTGCCGTGGGTGGACCGGATCCGGCAGCACGGCGAGGAGCGGCTGGCGGAGGTGCTGTCCCGCAATCCGCGGGTCGCCGCGCTGCTCTGCGGGCACGCCCACACCGGGGCCGCGACCACCTTCGCCGGCCTGCCGCTGCTGGTGGCACCGGGCGTCGTCTCCACGGTGACGCTGCCCTGCGAGGGCGGCCCCGGGATCGCCTTCGACCAGCCGCCGGTGATCGCCTTCCATGTGCTGGACGACACGGGCCGGCTGACCACCCATTACCGCGTGGTGGTCTGAGGCCGCCGGGTCCGGGCGCGGTCAGGCCGGCGGGTGGCCCACCGGCTGCCGGCCGACCGCGGCCAGCACACTGTCCAGCAGCCCGGGGAAGAGCGCGGCCAGGTCCTCCCGCCGCAGGGTGCTCATCCGGGCGGTCCCGCGCCGGTGCTGGCGGATCACCCCGGCCTCGCGCAGCACCCGGAAGTGGTGGGTACTGGTGGACTTGGTGACCGGCAGGTTGAAGGCGATGCAGGACATCTCGCTGTGGCCGTCGGCCAGGTCGCGGACGATCCGCAGCCGGACCGGATCGGCGAGGGCGTGCAGGACGGCCTCCAGCCTGATCTCGGTGGGGGCAGGCTCGGGCAGTGCGGGGGCGGGCAGCGCGGGGGCGGGCCCCTCCGCCGGCGCCGGGGCGACGGCGGTCGCGGCCTGCGGTGCGGGGGCGGTTCGGTCGTCGCTCGGCCGCTCGGTTCCTCCGGTCATGCCGTCATGGTACGACGGTTGTCGGAGTAGGACTCGGAGTTCGAAGTTTCTCGTAGTACGGTGAATCTCGTACAACGATGTCCGGTGCCCCGAGGCCGGCCGTTTCGTCGAAGGAGTCGCCCGTGTCCGCCCTGTTCGAGCCGATCACCCTGCGTTCGCTCACCGTGCCCAACCGGGTCTGGATGGCGCCGATGTGCACCTACTCGGCGCAGCCGACCGGCCCGGAGGCCGGCGTGGCGACCGACTTCCACCTGACCCACCTCGCCTCCCGTGCCGCCGGCGGCGCCGGCCTGGTGATGGTCGAGGCGACGGCGATCAGCCCCGAGGGGCGGATCTCCCCCTACGACCTGGGCCTGTGGAACGAGCGCCAGCAGGAGAGCCTGGCCCGGATCGCCGCCCAGATCGAGCAGTTCGGCGCCGTCCCGGCGATCCAGCTCGGCCACGCCGGCCGCAAGGCCTCCACCGACCGGCCCTGGCTCGGCGGCGCACCCGTCCCGGCGGAGGAGAACGGCTGGCGGCCGAGCGGCCCGTCCACCGTCCCCTTCGGCTCCAACCCGCAGCCGCTGGAGCTCACCGTCGAAGAGATCCGGGGCATCGTGCGCGCCTTCGTGGCGGCCGCCGAGCGCGCGCTGGCGGCGGGCTTCAAGGCGGTCGAGATCCACGGCGCCCACGGCTACCTGATCCACGCCTTCCTCTCCCCGGTCGCCAACCACCGGACCGACGAGTACGGCGGCTCCTTCGCCAACCGCACCCGCTTCGCGCTGGAGGTGGCCACCGCCGTCCGCGCGGTCTGGCCCGAGGGCCTGCCGCTGCTCTTCCGGGTCTCGGCCACCGACTGGCTGGACGGCCAGGAGAGCTGGACGCCCGAGGACACCGTGCTGCTGGCCAAGCAGCTCAAGGACGTCGGCGTCGACCTGATCGACGTCTCCACCGGCGGCACCGCGAAGGACGCCGTCATCCCGGTCGCCCCCGGGTTCCAGGTGCCGTTCGCCGAGCAGGTCCGCGCGGCCACCGGTCTGCCCACCGCCGCGGTCGGCCTGATCACGGAGCCCGAGCAGGCCGAGCGGATCGTCGCGGAGGGCCAGGCGGACGCCGTCCTGCTGGGCCGCGAGCTGCTCCGCAACCCCTACTGGGCGCAGCAGGCCGCCCGTGCGCTGGGCGCCGAACGCCGCTGGCCCGTGCAGTACGGCTACGCGGTGGGCAGCCGGGGCTGACGGCCGCCCGGCCCGGGCACGCCGCCGGACGGCCCGGCCTGCGGGTACGGGTACGCGCCGGGGTGTCCGCGCACCGGGGGCGTGCGGGCCTGGGGCTGCGCCGGGGGCAGCGCCGCGGGCCCGCGCCCGCCCGCCATCGGCGAGGCGGAATGCGGCCCGCGGGCCCGCTGCGCGGCGATCTGACGGGAGATCAGGATCTCCAGCAGGCACCAGGCGGTGCCGAACACCCCCAGCCCCATCGCCGTCAGGGCCGGCGTCAGCGCCCCGCTGTGCGCGTAGGAGGCCAGCACCGCCACGATCAGGCCGACGAGGGTGCAGGCGAGACAGATCACGGCCCGGACGGCGGCGGAGCGCACCTCGTCGGGCAGTCGGCGGCGCTTGGCGGACATCGGCGACCCCCGGGCTCGGAACAGGGCGGCGTGCGCGGGCGCACCCTGCGCCCGTACGCACCACCCTGCCCCGGTCGACCGGAAGTATGCGTCCGATTCCCCTGGTCTGTCGGGGAATCGGACGATCTGCCCCTGATGTGCCCCGGCTCCTGCCGCGGGGCCCGGGCGTACCGGGCCGGGCCGCCGCGTCCGCCCGGGCGGCTCAGGTCAGCTGCTTGTCCAGCTCCTCCAGCGCCCCGGTCACGATCGTCCGCATCGCCCGCTCCGCGCGCTCCGGATCCCCGGCGCAGATCGCCTCCGCCACCTCGCGGTGCAGCCTGATCGCGTACGACTCGGGCTGATGCGGCATCAGATGGTACTCCGTCCGCCCGGTCAGCACCGCGCCGACGGTGTCGCCCAGGTGCGCGAACATCTCGTTGCCGGAGGCCTTCAGGACGGTCGCGTGGAACGCGATGTCGTGCCGCAGGAACGTCTCCAGGTCCGCGGCCCGCGCGGTGACGGTCAGTTCGACGGCGAGCGCGCTGAGCGCGCGGCAGTCGTCGTCGGTGGCGTGGGCGGCCGCCAGGGCCGCCGCCGCGGGCTCCACCGCCACCCGCAGCGAGCCGAGCGAGCGCAGTTGCGCCGGGCGGTCCGTGCCGGCCAGCCGCCAGCGGATCACCAGCGGGTCGAAGACGTCCCAGTCCGACTTGGGCTGCACCGTGATCCCCACCCGCCGGCGCGACTCCACCATCCGCATCGACTCCAGGATCCGGATCGCCTCGCGGACCACCGTCCGGGACACCCCGAACCGCTCCTCCAGTTCCTCGCCCCGCAGGACGGCGCCCTCGGGGATCTCACCGGAGGCGATGGCCGGTCCCAGATCGGCGAGGAGTCGGCCGGGCAGGCCCTGGATGTCCATCGGGCCAGCCTAGTCGCCACCCCCGGCCCGGCTCCGTACCGCCCCGCTCGCCGGGCACCGATCCGGCCGCGGCCGGGTGCGGGTGGGCGGGTCGATGCCCGGCCGAGGCCGCCCTGCGCACGGTGGGGCATAAAAGTATGACGATTTGGTTTCCTCCCCTTGAATAGGTCATACCTTTGGGGAGATAGTTGCCAGCGACCGCAGGCCCTGGCCCCGCCCACAGGCATCAGTGGCCTGGCAGAGAAGGAGCACCACCCATGGCTCTCAGCGTCGAGAACCAGCCCCCCACCGTCGTGGTGATGGGCGTCTCGGGCGTCGGCAAGACCACCGTCGCCCGCCTGCTGGCCGAACGCCTCGCGCTGCCGTACGCCGAGGCGGACGACTTCCACCCGCCCGCCAACATCGCCAAGATGTCGGCCGGCACCCCCCTGGACGACCAGGACCGGGCCCCGTGGCTCCGGGCCCTGGGCGGCTGGCTCGGCGAACGCGCCGAGGCCGGCACCGGGGGAGTGGTGACCTGTTCGGCGTTGAAGCGGCACTACCGCGACATCCTGCGCGCGAGCTGCCCGGGTGCCTACTTCCTGCACCTCAGCGGTGGTCACGAGCTGGTCGAGGACCGGCTCGCCCACCGCACCGGTCACTTCATGCCGGCGTCCCTGCTCGGATCCCAGTACGCCGCCCTGGAGCCCCTCCAGGACGACGAGCGCGGCGCCGTCCTGGACGTCGGTCCTGCCCCCGAAGAACTCGTCGAGATGGCCGTGGAGCTCCTGCGGCCCGTCAATGGAGACCTCGCGTGAGCCTGTCCCCCACCCTCCTCGCGGCCGCGCCGACGGCGCTCCCGCACACCAGCAGCGACGGCCGGCTGCTGCTGGCGGTGCTGCTCAGCATCGGCGCCGTCGTGCTGCTGATCACCAAGCTGAAGCTGCACCCCTTCCTGGCCCTCACGATCGGCTCCGGCCTGCTCGCGGTGGTGGCCGGCGCCCCCTTCGACAAGCTGCTGACCAGCTTCTCCACCGGCTTCGGCGCGACCGTCGCCGGCGTCGGCCTGCTGATCGGCCTCGGCGCGATGCTCGGCAAGCTGCTGGCGGACTCCGGCGGGGCGAACATCATCGCCGACACCGTCCTCGCCCGCACCGGCCGCAGGGCCCTGCCGTGGGCGATGGCCCTGATCGCGGCCGTGCTCGGCCTGCCGCTGTTCTTCGAGGTCGGCGTGGTGCTGCTGATCCCGATCGTGCTGCTGGTGGCCCGTCGCGGCAACCTGCCGCTGATGCGGGTGGGCATCCCGGCGCTCGCCGGCCTGTCGGTGCTGCACGGCCTGGTGCCGCCGCACCCCGGCCCGCTGGTGGCCGTCGACGCGCTGAAGGCGGACCTCGGCGTCACGCTGGCCCTCGGCCTGCTGATCGCCGTCCCCACCCTGATCGTCGCCGGACCGCTGTTCGCCCGGGTCGCCGAGCGCTGGGTCGGCCCGCTCAGCGTCCCCGAGGCGATCGCCCCGTCCGCGACCGAGGAGAGCGAGAAGCGGGAGCACACCCCGAGCTTCGGGGCCGTCCTGGTGACGATCCTGCTCCCGGTCATCCTGATGCTCGGCAAGGCCCTGGTCGACGTGGTGATCGACGACCCCAAGGCGATGCCCCAGCGGATCTTCGACTTCATCGGCTCGCCGCTGATCGCCCTGCTCGCCGCCGTCCTGCTCGGCATGCTGACGCTCGGCCGGGCGGCCGGCTTCACCAAGGCCCGGATCTCGTCCACCGTCGAGAAGTCGCTCGGCCCGATCGCCGGCATCGTCTTCATCGTCGGCGCCGGCGGCGGCTTCAAGCAGACCCTGATCGACGTCGGGGTCGGCAACGCCGTCAGCGAGTGGTCGAGCAAGTGGCACATCTCGGCCCTGCTGCTGGGCTGGCTGATCGCCGTCCTGATCCGGCTGGCCACCGGCTCGGCGACCGTCGCCACCATCACGGCCGCCGGCATCGTCGCCCCGCTGGCGGCCGAGATGTCGACCAGCCACGCCTCGCTGCTGGTACTGGCGATCGGCGCCGGTTCGCTGTTCTTCTCGCACGTCAACGACGCCGGCTTCTGGCTGGTCAAGGAGTACTTCGGGATGAGCGTCGGCCAGACGCTGAAGTCCTGGTCGGTGATGGAGACCGTGATCTCGGTCGTCGCGATCGCGCTGATCATGCCGCTCAGCCTGGTGATCTAGCCATCCGGGTGATCCCGGCGCCGGCCGCCGGGCGTACGGCGCGAGGAGGCGGTACCCGGGGCCCGGGTACCGCCCTCCGCCGTTCCCGCCCGAGCGGCACCCTCGCGACGCCCCGGGGACGCTCCGGGGGAGGCCCGGCCGGCTCCGGTCCGGGAAACTCGGGCGACAGCGGGCGGCGGGATCCCTAGCATCGGGCTGCTCCAGTCCCCGCTGCCGATCGGTTCACCATGAAGGCCCTGCTCCCCGCCGTCCTGCGCGAGGAACCGCAGTTCGCCCGCCTGTTCGCCGGGCAGTCGCTGTCCGTGCTGGGGGACCGGGTGTCCTTCGTCGCCGTGCCCTTCGCGGTGCTGGCCGTCGGCGGATCCGCCTCCGACGTCGGCCTGGTGGCGGCCGCGGCGCTCGTCCCCATGCTGCTCTTCACCCTGGTCGGCGGGGTGTGGGCGGACCGCTTCCACCGCCACCGGATCATGCTCGCCTCCGACCTGGCGCGGTTCGCCGTGCAGGGCACGGCAGCCGTGCTGCTGCTGGCCGGTGCCGCCGGGGTGCCGGAACTGGCTCTGCTGATGCTGCTGTTCGGCACGGCGGACGCCTTCTTCATGCCGGCCTCCACCGGGCTGCTCCCGCTGGTGGTGGCGCCCGAGCGGCTGCGCGAGGCCAACGCGCTGCGCGGACTGGTGCAGTCCGCGGGCCTGGTGGTGGGGCCGGCCGTGGCGGGCGTCCTGGTGGCGCTGGCCGGCCCGGGCGGCGCGCTGGCCTTCGACGCCCTGACCTTCGCGGCCAGTGCGGCCTTCCTGCTGCGGCTGCGGCCGCGGGAGAAGGCGGCTCCCGGCGGCGCGGGCGGTACCTTCCTCGGCGAACTGCGGGCCGGCTGGGCGCAGGTGCGGTCGCGGACCTGGGTCTGGTCCGGGATGGCGGCGATGGCGGTCTACCACGTGGTGGTCCTGCCCTCGGTGTTCGTCCTCGGGCCGGTCATCGCCGACCACGAGTGGGGCGGCGCCGCGAGCTGGTCCCTGGTGACGGCGGCGTTCGGCCTGGGCGCCGTCGTGGGCGACGTCTGCGCGTACCGCCTGAAACCGGCCCGCCCGATGGCGCTGGCGGCCGCCGCCCTGGCGGTGGCCTCCTGCCAGGCGCTGATCATCGGCTCCGGCGGCCCGGTCCTCCTGATCGCCGCTCTCGAAGCGGTCACCGGCGTGGGCGTGTCCCTCTTCTTCGTCCTCTGGGAGACCTCGCTGCAGACGCACGTCCCGGAGGACTCCCTCTCCCGGGTCAGCTCCTACGACCACCTGCTGTCGGCGGGTCTGATGCCGCTCGGCCTCGTCCTGGCCGGCCCGGTCTCCGCCGCCCTCGGGCTCCGGCCCACCCTGTACGCGATGACGGTGCTCGGCGTCCCCGCGGCCCTCGCGCTGCTCTGCCTCCCGTCCGTCCGGCAGCTCCCGGCGGACCGCCCGGTTGCCGACGATTCCGGGGCCCCACCCGCCGCCCACCTGCCCGCCCTCGCCGACGGCGCGGTCCACGATCGAGGCCATGACGTGCCGGCCTGACGGGGCGGCGGGCGGGCGACCGGCGGGCAGCCGGTCGGGCCCCCGCGGCGCGCCGGCCGGCCGCGAGAGTGCCAGGGCCCCGGCCGCGCGCCGTGGCGGGCCGCGTCGCGCCTTTCGGGCCGGCTCCGGCACGGGGTGGGCCGGAGCGCGAAGGGCGGGCACCCCCTTCCCCGGGGTGCCCGCCCTGTACGGCGCCGTACCTGCCGCCGCCGGTTTCTCGCCGCGGCTCCTCGCCGAGCCGCCGGCGCGGCCGCGCCGCTACTTCTCGCCGCGCTTCGCCAGGAAGGCCTCGACCTCCTGCTCGATCTCCGGCGTGGCCAGCCCGCGCACGGTCATCGTGGTGCGGCGGCGCAGCACGTCGTCCGTGGTGTACGCCCACTCGTTGTCGGCGGCGTACGCGACCTGGGCCCAGACGTCCGGGCCGTCCGGGTGGATCGGCCGGCCCAGCTCGGGGTTCTCGTCGATCATGCGGGCGATGTCGAAGGAGAGCGTGCCGTAGTGGCTGGCCAGGTGCTTGGCCACCAGCGGCTCCATCCGGGAGCCGGGCTCGCGGTCGATCAGCAGGCGGTGCGCCACCGCGTTCGGGGCGCCGACACCCGGCAGCGGCACGGTGTTGGCGATCGGCGACATGTCCTCGCCGAGGGTGGTGCCGGGGACGTGGGCGAGCTTCTCCAGCACGGTCCGGCCGATGTGCCGGTAGGTGGTCCACTTGCCGCCGGCCACCGAGAGCATGCCGCCCCGGCCCTCGGTCACCACGGTCTCGCGCTTGGCGGCGGAGGTGTCGCCGGGGCCGCCGGGGAGCACCCGCAGGCCGGCGAAGGCGTAGGTGATCAGGTCGCGGTCGAGGTGCTCGTCGCGGATCGCGTGACCGGCCTCGCCCATGATCTGGTCGATGTCGGCCTCGGTGGCGCGGACGTCCTGCGGGTCACCGGTGTACTCCTCGTCGGTGGTGCCGAGCAGGACGTGGTCCTCCCACGGGATGGCGAAGGAGACGCGGTACTTGTCGATCGGGATGGTGAGCGCGGCGCGCCACGGGGAGCGGCGCTTGACCACCACGTGCGCGCCCTTGGAGAGCCGGATGCTGGGCGCGGCGCCCGCGTCCTCCATCTTGCGCAGGTGGTCGACCCAGGGGCCGGTGGCGTTGAGCACCAGGCGGGCGCTGACACCGAACTCGGTGCCGTCCAGCCGGTCCTTCAGCTCGGCGCCGGTGACCCGGCTGCCGGTGAAGCGCAGGCCGGTGACCTCGGCGTGGTTGAGCACCACGGCGCCGGCGTCGACGGCCGCGCGGACGGTCATCACGGCGACCCGCGAGTCGTTCATCTGGTGGTCGCCGTAGACGGCGACCGAGCGCAGGCCCTCGGTGCGCAGCGCGGGCACCTGCTGGGCGGCGTGCGCGGCGGTGGAGACCCGGCCCATGCCGTCACGGAAGGCGGACAGCGCGGAGTACAGGAAGACGCCGGCGCCGAGCTTGGTGGCGCCGTGCGGGCCGCCCTTGTACACGGGGACGAAGAAGGTCAGCGGGTTGACCAGGTGCGGGGCCACGTCGGTGGCGAGGACCCGGCGCTCCTTGTGGTTCTCGGCGACGAGCTTGACCGCGCCGGTCTGCAGGTAGCGCAGGCCGCCGTGGACCAGCTTGGAGGAGGCGCTGGAGGTGGCGCCGGCGAAGTCGCCGGCGTCGACCATGGCGACCTTGAGGCCCGCCTGGGAGGCGGTCCACGCCACGGCGGTGCCGAGGATGCCGCCCCCGATCACCAGCAGGTCGTAGGTCGCCTTGCCCAGCAGCTCGCGGGTCTCGGCGCGGGAGGCGGTGTGGCCGGCGGTGCGCTCGGCACCCAGGGTCGGGATGGTTGCCATGGTGTTGTTTACGGCGTCCGGTGCGGGCGGCGCGCCGTTTCTCCTCTCGGTGTGCGGTCCGGCCCCGCGGGGGAGGCCGGGCGGGCCCTGGTCGTGGCCCGGGAACAGCAGGGCCGGTCGTGGCCCGATGGTGCCGTGGGCCGGTCGCGGCCCGCTGGTGCGGGGCCGGGAGTGGCCCGGGGAAAGCGAGGTGCCGGTCGGGGCCGGTGCGGCCCCGACCGGCCTGCGGTCAGCTCTGTTCGTCCTCCTCCACCCAGCCCATGGTGCGCTCGACGGCCTTGAGCCACTTCTTGTACTCGCGGTCCCGGGTCGCCTCGTCCATCCGGGGGGTCCACTCGGCGGCGCGGTGCCAGTTGGCCCGCAGGGTGTCCAGGTCGGGCCAGAAGCCGACCGCGAGGCCGGCCGCGTAGGCGGCGCCCAGCGCGGTGGTCTCGGCCACGTACGGGCGCTCGACCGGGGCGTCCAGGACGTCGGCGATGTTCTGCATGAGCAGGTTGTTGGAGGTCATCCCGCCGTCGACCTTGAGGGCCGTCAGCTCGACTCCGGAGTCCTTCTGCATGGCGTCGACGACCTCGCGGGTCTGCCAGGCGGTGGCCTCCAGGACGGCGCGGGCCAGGTGGCCCTTGGTGACGTACCGGGTGAGGCCGGCGATCACACCGCGGGCGTCGGAGCGCCAGTACGGGGCGAACAGGCCGGAGAAGGCCGGCACGAAGTAGGCGCCGCCGTTGTCCTCGACGGTGTTGGCGAGGGTCTCGATCTCGGCAGCCGTCGAGATGATCCCGAGCTGGTCGCGCAGCCATTGCACCAGCGAGCCGGTGACGGCGATCGAGCCTTCCAGGGCGTAGACCGGGGCCTGGTCGCCGATCCGGTACCCGACGGTGGTCAGCAGGCCGTGGTAGGAGTTGACGATCTTCTCGCCGGTGTTCAGCAGCAGGAAGGTGCCGGTGCCGTAGGTGCTCTTGGCCTCGCCCTCGTCGAAGCAGGTCTGGCCGAACAGGGCCGCCTGCTGGTCGCCGAGCGCGGAGGCGACCGGCACGCCCTCCGGTCGCCGACGGCGGTGCCGTAGACCTCGGCGGAGGAGCGGATCTCCGGCAGGACGGTGAGCGGCACGCCCATCGACTCGGCGATCTTCTCGTCCCACTCCAGGGTGGCGAGGTTCATCAGCATGGTGCGCGAGGCGTTGGTGACGTCGGTGATGTGGTGGCCGCCGTCGACGCCGCCGGTGAGGTTCCAGATCACCCAGGTGTCCATGGTGCCGAACAGGATGTCGCCGGCCTCGGCGCGCTCGCGCAGGCCCTCGACGTTGTCCAGCAGCCAGCGGATCTTCGGGCCGGCGAAGTAGCTGGCCAGCGGGAGGCCGGTCTCGCGGCGGAAGCGGTCCTGGCCGACGTTGCGGCCCAGCTCGCGGCAGAGCGCCTCGGTGCGGGTGTCCTGCCAGACCAGCGCGTTGTGGACGGGCTCGCCGGTGTTCCTGTCCCAGAGGACGGTGGTCTCGCGCTGGTTGGTGATACCGATCGCGCGGATGTCGTCCTTGGTCAGGCCGGCCTTCTCCAGAGCGCCGCGGACCACGGACTGGACGCGGGTCCAGATCTCGGCGGCGTCGTGCTCGACCCAGCCCGGCTGGGGGAAGATCTGCCGGTGCTCCTGCTGGTCGACGGCGACGATGCGGCCGTCGGCGCCGAAGATGATGCACCGGCTGGAGGTGGTGCCCTGGTCGATCGCGGCGATGTAGCTGCCGGTCGTGGAGTCGGGAGCTGTGGTCATGTCTGGGGCCTCGGCTCTGAGGAGGGGGATTGGGGGTCGGGACTACCGGTTTGCCTGACGCTGTCTCAGTCCCCGGGGGGATGCGGCAGGCAAACCAGGTGGGTCGATCAGAACGCGACGTTGAAGAGCACGCCGGCCAGCAGACCGCCGATGGCGGGACCGGCGACCGGAATCCAGGCGTAGCCCCAGTCGGAGCCGCCCTTGTTCGGGATCGGCAGCAGCGAGTGCACGATGCGCGGGCCGAGGTCGCGGACCGGGTTGATGGCGTAGCCGGTCGGGCCGCCGAGCGAGAGGCCGATGCCGACCACGGTGAAGGCGACGATCAGGATGCCGGTGCCGGACAGGCCGAGGCCCTTGGTGAGGCCCTGGGTGAGGATCGCCAGGCAGAGCACCATGGTGCCGATGATCTCGGTGAGCAGGTTCTGGATCGGGTTCCGGATCTCGGGACCGGTTGAGAAGATGCCCAGGGTCGGCTCCTCGTTGGCCTGGAACTGGCCGAGGTAGGTGGCCCAGACCAGTACGGCGCCGATCATCGCGCCGAGCAGCTGGGAGCCGAGGTAGACCGGGACCTTGCTCCAGTCGCCGGTGTCGACCGCGATGGCGAGGGTGACGGCCGGGTTCAGGTGCGCGCCGGACTTCGGGGCGGACATGTAAGCGGCGATCATCACCGCGAAGCCCCAGCCGAAGGTGATCGCGAGCCAGCCGGCGTTGAGGGCCTTCGACTTCTTGAGCGTGACGGCGGCGCAGACGCCACCGCCGAGGAGTATCAGGGCGGCGGTGCCGAGGGTTTCGCCGACGAAGATGTCGCCGTTGGAGAACGCGGACACAAAGACTCCTTTGTCCGTAAGGCCCGGAGCAGGTGGGGGAGGGGCACGGTGGTGGGTCACCGTGTGCGGCCGCTTCCCCGTCCCGAGGTCGCGGCCCTGACGATGGTGACCGTTTGGCTACGGCCACCGTTCGACAATGTCGACCGTCATGCGGAAGCTTCCCTCCCTGTTCGGGTTCGCGTCAAGGCCAGGTGACACACCTGTGACCCAGGACTCTCGGTGATCAGGAACCTTCGGCGAAGCTAACACTCAAATGGCCCAAAAACCTGACAAAACGCCAGGGTACGGGCCGGTCTGAGCCCGCCCGTGTGACGGGAGTGTGTCGAGGGGAGCCGGGAGAGCCGGGAACGCGGCGCGTCCGGCCGGCGCGTCCGGCCGGCGTGGCCGGACGCCGCCGTCGGGGCCGGACCCCGCGCTGCCGGGCCGGGCGGCCGGCGCGGCGGCCGGGGCCGGTCGGGGGGCGCTCCGGGTCCGGCGGCCCCCGTCCCGGGCCGGTCGCGGCGGGAGGTCGTAAAGGGGGCCCACGGGGGCCGGGGGTGGGGCGCATGCCGGGCCGAGGGCCCGGCCCGGGCGGTGGCCGGGGCCGGGCCCTCGGGGCTGCGAAGCGGGCGTCCGGTGCGGGTGCGGGTGCGGGTGCGAGTGCGGCCGTCCGGCCTCCGGCGCCCCGGCTCAGAACCGCCCGGCGCCGAGGTCCCGCGAGATCGCCCGCGCGGCGCTGCGCACCGAGGCCACCAGCGAGGGCCGGACGAAGCCGTCCTCGCAGACCCGCTCCACCGGGCCGCTGATGCAGACCGCGCCGACCGGGTTGCGCCGCCGGTCCTGGATCAGCGCGCCGATCGAGGCCACGCCCTCCCAGGTCTCCTCGACCGCGTCCGCCCAGCCGCGCTCACGGGTCAGTGCCGCCTCGGTGTCGATGTCGGCCAGGCCGGTGAGGGTGCGTGAGGTGTAGGACTCCAGTGGCTCCTCGCCCAGCTCGCCGCGCGCCACCGGGTCGTAGGCCAGCAGCACCTTGCCCAGCGCGGTGCTGTGCAGCGGTTGCATCGAGCCGACCTCCAGCACCTGGCGGGTGTCGTCCGGACGGAAGACGTGATGCACGATCAGGACGCCCCGCTGGTGCAGGACGCCGAGGTAGACCGTCTCGCCGGCCGCCCGGGCCAGGTCGTCGGCCCAGACCAGGGCGCGTGCCCGCAGTTCGTGGACGTCCAGGTAGCTCTGGCCCAGGCGCAGCAGTTCGGCGCCCAGTTGGTACTTCCCGCTCTCCGGGTCCTGCTCGACGAAGCCCTCCTGCTGCAGGGTGCGCAGGATGCCGTGCGCGGTGCCCTTGGCGAGGTCCAGGGCCGTCGCGACCTCCGAGAGTCCCAGGCGGCGCTCGCCGCCGGCCAGCAGGCGCATGATCGCGGCGGCCCGGGAGAGCGACTGGATCGGGCCGGGCATTCAGTACCTCCACGGACAGGCGGTCGACATTGTCGACCGCAGTGGTAACGGCAAGAGTCTGCCAGGCCGGAGCCGTGATGTGCACCTTCCTCGGCACCCGACGCCCGCCGCGGAGTGCCGCCGGCGCCGTCCGCGCCGGGCGTCGGTCCGGCCCGGCGCGGCTTTCGGCGGCCGGATCCCGTCCCTTGCCGGGGTCGGCCGTGATCCTCGGCACGGTCCGCGTCGGGGTCGGCTCGTCCCTCTGCCCCCGCTCGGTACGGCCGGGCGGGTCGGCGTCGCGGCGGGGTCCGCCCGCTGCCCGCCCGCTACCCGGTCGCGCTCGGTCGGGCGGGCGGTCCCGAGGTCCGTCCCGCGGCCGGTCCGGCGCCGGCCGCCCCCGTGAGGCGGGCCACCGCCGCCGCCAGGTCGGCGATCTCGTGCGGGCCGACCCGGCAGCAGCCGCCGACCAGCCGCGCGCCGTCCGCCAGCCACCCGGCGACCCGCCCCCGGTCACCCGCCCTCTCCCCGGCGGCGAGCGCGTCCTCGCCGGCCGTCCGGGGCCGCCCGAAGGTGGGCTCCCCGCGCCAGTCTCGGGCGGCCGGGTCCCAGTGCTCGCCGCTGTTCGGGTAGACCACGACGGGCTTGTCGCTCACCCGTGCGGCCAGGGCGACCGCCGCGTCGGCGTCCGCCGGCGAGCAGCAGTTCACGCCCACCGCGACCACCTCCTCGGCGTCGGCCGCCAGCGCGAAGGCGTCCGTGAGCGGCTGCCCGGCCCTGGTCCGGCCGCCCTCGACGCTGTACGAGAGCCAGGCCGGCAGGCCGAGCCCCCGCACCGCCCGCAGCAGCGCCACCGCCTCGTCGGTGTCCGGGACGGTCTCCAGCGCCAGCACGTCCGGCCCGGCCCCGGCCAGCACCTCCAGGCGGGGCCGGTGGAAGGCCTCCAGTTCGGCCACGCTCAGCCCGTACCGGCCCCGGTACTCCGAGCCGTCCGCCAGGACCGCCCCGTACGGGCCCACCGAGGCGGCCACCCAGCGCCGCCGGTCCGTCCCGGCCCGCCGCGCCGCCTCGCGCGCCAGCTCCACGCTCAGCCGCAGCAGCCGCTCCGTCCCGGCCCGGTCGATGCCGCGCCGGGCGAACCCCTCGAAGCTCGCCTGGTACCCGGCGGTGATCGCGACGCTCGCCCCGGCCGCGAAGTACGCCTGATGGGCCCGGACGACCGCCTCCGGGTCGTCCGCGAGCAGCCGGGCCGACCAGAGCGCGTCCGACAGGTCGTGCCCGGCCGCGGCCAGCTGGTTGGACATCCCGCCGTCGAGCACCAGCGGACCGGCCGCCAGTGCCTCGGCGAAGCCGGAGCGGCGGCCGGTGGGGTCGATGGCGGGCACGGGGCGCCTCCTCGGGCTGACGGCTGCCGGCTGCCGGCGGGCGGGGGTGGCCGGCGCCGGGGGCCGGTGCCTTCGAGGCCCAGTGTCGCGCGCCCGCCGCCCGGCCGGGGGCGTCCCTCGCGGCCCGCCGCAGAGGGCCGGCGAAATTCGCTGGCCGCTGTCGGCGCCGTGCGCTACGTTGTTCTCAGTCCGAGAATGACTCGGGGTGGAGGGGGCGGACGGGCCGAGCGGCCGGTCCGGAGGAGAGGAGCCGGCCATGCCCGAGAACCAGCCGTACGACCAGGCGGCCGAGCAGGAGTGGCTGGCCTCCTACGACCCGCACGCCTACACCCCGGTCGCGGTCACGGTGGACGTGGTCGCGCTCACCCTGCGGCAGGGCAGCCTGCACGTTCTGCTGGTCGAGCGCGCCGCCCCGCCGTACCAGGGGTGCTGGGCCCTGCCGGGCGGATTCCTGCGTGCCGGGCAGGAGGGGCTCGCCGAGGCCGCCGCCCGCGAGCTGGCGGAGGAGACCGGTCTGCTGGGCACGGCCGACGCCGAGGCCGCCCTCTCCCGGGTGCACCTGGAGCAGCTCGGCAGCTACGGGGCCCCGGAGCGTGACCCGAGGATGCACGTCGTCTCGGTCGCGTACCTCGCCTTCGCCCCGGACCTGCCCGACCCGCGGGCCGGTACCGACGCGGCAGCCGCCGCCTGGCACCCGGTTTCCTCGCTCGACCTCCGGCCGGCGGCCGGTCACCAGCCGGCCGGCGCGCCCGCCGAAACCCACGGGGGTGGATTCGACGGGCACGCCGGCGTCACGGTCGGGCCCGGCTCCGACGGCACCGCGCCGCCGGAGCCGGACCGCCCCAGGACGGCCCTGGCCTTCGACCACGCCACGATCCTCGCCGACGGCCTGGACCGCGCCCGCGCCAAGATCGAGTACAGCCCGCTGGCGACGGCCTTCCTCCGGCACGACTTCACCATCCCAGAGCTGCGCGCCGTCTACGAGGCGGTCTGGGACGAGAAGCTCCACCCCGGCAACTTCCACCGCAAGGTGCTGTCCGTCCCCGGCTTCGTCGAGAGCACGGGCACCACCGCCGAGCGCGGCGGCAGCCGGGGCGGACCGCGGGCGCGCAACTACCGCTCGGGGGACGCCGCCCTGCTGCACCCCGCCCTGCTCCGCCCCGCCCACGAGGACGAGATCCGGTGAGCGGCCCGCGCGCGGCCCGTCCGCCGGCCGGCCCGCGGACCTTCGCCGAGGCGCTCGCCGCCGTCGGTGCGGCCCGCGGCCCGGAGGACGTCTTCCCCGCCGAGCAGACGGCCGCGGCCCGCCGCTACCGCCGCCTGGCCCGGCTGCTCCACCCGGACACCGCGCCCGCCGCCCACCGCGACGAGGCGGGCTCGGCCTTCGCCGCCCTCGCCCTGCTCTGGCAACTGCACCAGGGCGGCGGGTCGCCCACCGCCGAGCCCGTCCTGACCACCACCCGCCACCTGTACCGGCTGGGCCCCACCGTGGCCACCGGGGACATCACCGTCCTGCGGGCCGCCCGCTGCGAGCCCCGGCCCGCCTACCGGGGTCCCGCCCTGGACGCCGTGCTCAAGATCCCCCGGGCGGCCGCCGACAACGACCTGCTGGAGCGCGAGGCCACCGCCCTCACCCGGCTCACCACCCACGGGGACGGCCGCCACCACGCCTACGCACCCACCCTGCTGGAGAGCTTCCGCCACCACGACGAGGCCGACCCGGGCGCCGAGCCCCGCCGGGTCAACGCCCTCGTCCGACTGGACGGATTCCACCCGCTGACCGACGTCCGCCACGCCTACCCCGAGGGGCTCGACCCGCGCGACGCCGCCTGGATCTGGCGCCGGCTGCTGGTCGCCCTCGGCTACGCCCACCGGGCGGGCGTGCGCCACGGCGCGGTGCTGCCCGAGCACGTGCTGGTCCACCCGGCGCAGCACGGGCTGGTGCTGGTCGACTGGTGCTACGCGAGCACCGGCGAGCACGCCCCGGCCCCGGCCCTGGTCGAGCGTCACCGTGCCTGGTACCCGCCCGAGGTGCCGGCCCGTCGGCCGGTCACCGAGGCCACCGACATCCACCTCGCGAGCCGCTGCGTCGAGCAGCTGATGGGGGAGCGGGCGCCCAAGGCGCTGCGCGCCTTCATCGCCGGCTGCACCCTGCCGGCCGAGGCCCGCCGCCCGCACGACGCCTGGCGGCTGCTGGCCGAGCTGGACGAAGTACTGGAGCGGCTGTACGGCCCCCGCACCTTCCGGCCGTTCCATCTGCCCCCGACCCCGCCCGCACCCGCGTAGCCCGTCCCCGGGGAGACCCGCCGGCGTCCGGACATCCGCCCCGACGTCACCCGCCCCTACGCCCCGCCACCCGCCGCACGACCGTCCGCCACACCGCGATCCGAGGAGCACCGCCATGGGCAGTGGAAGCTGGTCCACCAACGTCTACGACGCCGCCGCGCACTACCGCGCCGCCACCGGCGCCGGAGCCTTCGACTACAGCGACCGCGCCACCAGGGGCGCCCGCGACACCTGGCAGGCCCACCCCTCGCTCGCCCCCAAGGGCCTGACCGTCCGCGAGAGCCGGGACTCCGCCGAGCACCCCGCCTCGCTCCCCATCGCCGTCCTCTTCGACGTCACGGGCTCCATGCAGTCCGTCCCGCGGGTCCTGCAGACCAAGCTCCCCGAGCTCTTCGGCCTGCTGCTGCGCAAGGGGTACACCGAGCACCCGCAGATCCTGTTCGGGGCCGTCGGCGACGCCACCTGCGACCGGGTCCCGCTGCAGCTCGGCCAGTTCGAGTCCGACAACCGGATGGACGACGACCTCGGCAACATCCTGCTGGAGGGCGGTGGCGGCGGGCAGATGACCGAGTCGTACGAGCTCGCCATGTACGCCATGGCCCGGCACACCGCACTCGACAGCGTGGAGCGCCGCGGCCGTCGGGGCTACCTCTTCCTGATCGGCGACGAGAAGCCCTACGGCAAGGTCAAGGCCCGCGAGGTACGGGAGGTGCTGGGCGACGAGATCACCGAGGACATCCCGATCACCGCCGTGCTGGCCGAGCTGCGCCGCCTCTACGACGTCTACTTCATCCTCCCGGCCGGCACCGCCCACGCCGGCAGCGCCGACGTGCTGGGCACCTGGCGCAAGCTGCTCGGCCAGAACGTCATCGAGCTGGACGACCTCGGCGCCGTCTGCGAGACCATCGCGCTCACCGTCGGCCTCGGCGAGGAGGCCATCGACCTGGAGGAGGGCCTGGACGACCTCGCCGACATCGGCTCGGCCTCCGCCGCCAGCGTCGGACGGGCCCTCGGCGCGCTCGCCCGGCGCAGCACCGAGGCCGCCGTCCCCGGGACGCCGCTGCTCGACGCGGGCGACCGCGCCGCCACCGGCACCAGCCGGCTCTGACGGCGCCCGGATGACCCACCACCCCTCGGCAGCCCACCTCGGCCCCGGCGGGCCCCACCGCGCCGAGGGGCCCCAGCACCTCGACGGGCGCCGCCCGCCCGGCGGACAGCGGCCCATGGGCGGCGCGCCCGCCGGGCCGTCCACGGGCCCGGCCGCCGAGCACCTCGCCGAGCGTCAGGCCGATCACGTGATCGTCTGCGACCTCGGCTTCGGGGACGCCGGCAAGGGCACCGTCGTCGACCGGCTCTGCCGGGGCCCCCTGGGCCCCGGCGGCCGGCCGGTGCACGCCGTCGTCCGCCACAACGGCGGTGCCCAGGCCGCCCACAACGTGGTCACGAGGGACGGCCGTCACCACACCTTCGCCCAGTTCGGCTCCGGCACCCTGGCCGGCGTTCCCACCCACCTCTCCCGCTTCATGCTGGTCGACCCGCTCGCCCTGGCCGCCGAGGCCGGCCACCTCGCGCACCTCGGCGTCGCCGACCCGCTCGCCCTGCTCACCGTCGACCGCCGGGCCCTGCTCACCACCCCGTACCACGCGGCCGCCAACCGGCTCCGCGAGCAACGCCGCGGCGAGGCCCGGCACGGCTCCTGCGGCCTCGGCATCGGCGAGACCGCCCGGTACGCCCTGCTGCACCCCGCGGACGCCCCGACGGCCGCCGACTGCACCACCCCGGCCCGGCTGCTCGCCAAACTCACCCTTCTGCGTGAACGCCTCGCCGCCGAGCTCGGCCTCGTCCCCACGGACCTGCCCGCCCCGCCGCCCGCCGACTGCCTGCCCGCCTTCCAGGCCTTCGCCGACCGCGTACGGCAGACCGACGAGAGCCACCTCACCCGACTGCTGCGCACCGGCCCGGTCGTCTTCGAGGGCGCCCAGGGCGTGCTGCTCGACGAACGGCACGGCTTCCACCCCTACACCACCTGGTCCACCACCACCTTCGCCAACGCCGAGGCCCTGCTGGCGGAGTCCGGCGCCCCCGGCGCGGCCCTGCGCCTGGGCGTCCTGCGCAGCTACACCACCCGGCACGGCCCCGGCCCGCTCCCCACCGAGGACACCGCCCTCGACGTCCCCGAGCCGCACAACACCACCGGGAGCTGGCAGGGCGCCTTCCGCCTCGGCCACTTCGACGCCGTGGCCCACCGCTACGCGCTGGCCGCGGCCGGCGGCGCGGACGCCCTCGCCCTCACCCACCTCGACGCCCCGGCCCGCCACCCGGGCCTGCGCCTGTCCGAGTCCTACCAGCTCGACGGCGCCCGCCTGACCGACCTCACCACCGGCCGGCCCGGCGACCTCACCGCCCAGGCGCAGCTCACCGCCGCCCTGTTCCGCGCCCGCCCCGGCCCGCTCACCGACCCGGGGCCCGACCCCGACTCCTGGGCCGAGGCCATCGCCCACACCCTTCGGACGCCCGTCCTGATGGAGTCCTACGGCCCCACGGCGGATCACAAACTCCTCCGGGCCCTGCCCACCCCGGCCGCTACCATCCACTCCATGACCACTCACGAAGCCGCGGCCAAGGCGACGTTCGGGCCCCACTCCCACTGCCACTGGTGCGGGAGCGCCTACCCGCCCGGCACGGTGGCCTGGCCCCGGACCTGCCCGGGCTGCGCCGAGATCAGCTACCGCAACCCGCTGCCCGTGGTGGTCACCCTGCTCCCCGTCAACCTCCCGGACGGCGACCGGCAGCTGGTCGTGATCCGCCGCACCATCGAGCCCGGCTACGGCCGGCTCGCCTTCCCCGGCGGCTACATCGACTACGGGGAGAGCTGGCAGCAGGCCTGCGTCCGCGAGCTGCGCGAGGAGACCGGCATCGAGGCCGAGGCCTCGGACATCATCCTGGTGTCCACCGACTCCGACGCCTCCGGCGGGTTCCTCTGCCTCTTCGGACTGCTGCCGGCCCGCGATCTCGCGGACCTCCCGCCCTCCGTCCCCACCGACGAGACCGAAGGCTGGGAGCTCGCCACCGCCGGCACCCAGCTCGCCTTCCCCTTCCACACCCGGGTCTCGAACTCCTGGTTCACCGGGGAGTACGCCCACCTCTGACCCGCCGGTCCGGCCCTGGCGCCGGCGACGATCACGTGGCAGGGTCTGCACCGTCAGTGCCACCCGGACGGGCCCTGCCACCAGCACTCCCGTCCCCATCCTTCGGCCGGGAGACCACCACCGTGAGCACCCCACCCCAGGACCAGCCGCTCTGGCGGCCCAACCCCGCAAGCGCCGCCGCCACCAAGATCGTCGCTTTCCAGAACTGGGCCGCCGAGCACCACGGCGCCCCCGCCGCACCGCTCGCCCCCTGCACCGACGACGAGCAGGCGGCCACCCGCTACGCGGACCTGCACGCCTGGTCCACCGCGGACCTCGACCGCTTCTGGACGGCCGTCACCCAGTGGTTCGACGTCCGCTTCTCCACCGCGCCCGAGGCCGTCCTCGCCGACCGCGCGATGCCCGGCGCCCGCTGGTTCCCCGGCGCCCGCCTCAACTACGCCGAGCACGCCCTGCGCTACGGCGAGGACCAGGCCAACGCCGACAAGCCCGCGGTCCTCCACCTGGACGAGACCGCCGACCGGCCGCTCACCCTCACCTGGTCGGAGCTGCGCCGCCAGGTCGGCTCGCTCGCCGCGGCGCTGCGCGCCCGGGGCGTCGGCCCGGGCGACCGGGTCGGCGCCTACCTGCCCAACATCCCGCAGGCCGTGGTGGCCCTCCTCGCCACCGCCTCGGTCGGCGCCGTCTGGACGTCCTGCGCACCCGACTTCGGCGCCCGCAGCGTTCTGGACCGCCTCCAGCAGATCGAGCCGGCCGTCCTGTTCGCCGTCGACGGCTACCACTACGGCGGCAAGGACCACGACCGGACGGACGTCGTCGCCGAGCTTCGCCGGGAGCTCCCCACGCTGCGCGCGGTCGTGCACGTCCCGCTGCTCGGCGGCCCGGCCCCCGAGGGCGCCCTGCACTGGGACGACCTGGTCGCCGCGGACGTCGAGCCGGTCTTCGAGCAGGTCCCGTTCGACCACCCGCTCTGGGTGCTGTACTCCTCCGGCACCACGGGCCTGCCGAAGGCCATCGTCCAGAGCCAGGGCGGCATCCTGGTCGAGCACCTCAAGCAGGCGGCCCTGCACCTCGACCTCGGGCCCGAGGACCGCTTCCTCTGGTACACCTCCACCGGCTGGATGATGTGGAACTTCCTCGTCGCCGGCCTCCTGGTCGGATCCACCGTGATCACCTACGACGGCAGCCCCGGCCACCCCGACACCGGCGCCTTCTGGTCCGTCGCCGCCCGCACCCGGGCCACCGTTCTCGGCACCTCCGCCGCGTACGTGATGGCCGGCCGCAAGGCCGAGCTGCACCCGGGCCGCGACCTCGACCTGTCCGCCGTCCGCTGCATCGGCACCACCGGTTCGCCGCTCCCGCCGGACGGCTTCCGCTGGATCTACGAGGAGGTGAAGGAGGACGTCTGGCTCGCCTCGGTCAGCGGCGGCACCGACGTCTGCAGCTGCTTCGTCGGCGGCGTCCCCACCCTCCCGGTCCACCTCGGCGAGATCCAGGCGCCCTGCCTGGGCGCGGCCGTCGAGTCCTGGGACGTCCAGGGCCGCCCGCTGACCGACGCCGTCGGCGAGCTGGTCGTCACCGAGCCGCTGCCGTCCATGCCCACCGGGTTCTGGAACGACCCGGACGGCGAGCGCTACCGGGACAGCTACTTCGACATGTTCCCGGGCATCTGGCGCCACGGGGACTGGATCACCGTCACCGCGCGCGGCACCGTGGTCATCCACGGCCGGTCGGACTCCACGCTCAACCGCCAGGGGGTCCGGATGGGCTCCTCAGACATCTACGAGGTGGTCGAGCGCCTCCCGGAGATCGCCGAGTCGCTGGTCATCGGCCTGGAGGAGCCGGACGGCGGCTACTGGATGCCGCTCTTCGTGGTCCTCGCACCGGGCGCCGCCCTGGACGACGACCTGCGCGGCCGGATCCGCACCTCGCTGCGCGAACAGCTCTCCCCGCGCCATGTGCCGGACGAGGTCATCGCCGTGACCGGCCTGCCGCACACCCTGACCGGCAAGCGGATCGAGGTCCCGGTGAAGCGCCTGCTCTCCGGCACCCCCTTGGAGCGGGCCGTCAACCCCGGCTCGGTCGACAACCTGGACCACCTGCGCTTCTTCGAGCAGCTCGGCCAAGCCCGCCGCGCCTGAACGCCCGGCCGCGCGGGCCATCCGCGCACATGGTCCGCGCAGGTGATAGCCAGGTAACAAGGGGTGCAGGCAAGGAAGGGGCGCCGCCACCGTTCTCCGGTGGCGGCGCCCCTTGCCTGCTGTCCCGCGTCCGGGCTACTCGCCGGACAGCACCTGGTGCGCGGCGGCCCGCGCCTCCTCGGCGGTGTCGGTCGCCCTGGCCGCCGCGGCGGCCCGGCGGCACTGCGCCAGCGTGTACTTGGCGAGCGCCGTCCGCACGTAGGGGATCGACGCCGCGCCCATCGACAGGCTGGTCACGCCCAGCCCGGTGAGCACACAGGCGAGCATCGGGTCGGCGGCCGCCTCACCGCAGACCCCGCAGCTCTTGCCGGCGGCCTTCGCCGCATCGGCGGAGAACGCGATCAGGTCCAGCAGGGCCGGCTGCCACGGGTCCTGCAGCCGTGCCAGCGCGCCGACCTGCCGGTCCGCCGCGAAGGTGTACTGCGCGAGGTCGTTCGTCCCCAGCGACAGGAACTCCACCTCGTGCAGGATCGAGCGCGCCCGCAGGGCGGCCGAGGGGATCTCCACCATCGCGCCGAACTTCGCCTGCAGGCCCGCCTCACGGCACGCGTCGGCGAAGGCCTTGGCGTCCACCCGGTCGGCCACCATCGGGGCCATCACCTCCAGGTGGACGGGCAGACCCTCGGCCGCCTTGGCGAGCGCCCGCAGCTGGGTCTGCATGACCTCGGGGTTCTCCAGCAGCGTCCGCAGACCCCGCACGCCCAGCGCGGGGTTCGGCTCGTCGGCCGGCGTCAGGAAGTCCAGCGGCTTGTCGGCGCCCGCGTCCAGCGCCCGGACGACGACCCGGCCCTCCGGGAAGGCCTCCAGCACCTTCCGGTACGCCTCGATCTGCTTCTCCTCGGTCGGCGCCTTCGCCGAGTCGTCGAGGAAGAGGAACTCGGTCCGGAACAGGCCCACGCCCTCGGCGCCGTTCTCCAGCGCCGCCGGCAGGTCCGCCGGACCGCCCACGTTCGCCAGCAGCGGCACCCGGTGCCCGTCCGAGGTCTGCCCGGGCCCGGAGGAGGCGGACAGCGCGGCCTTGCGCTCGGCGGCCACCCGCCGCAGCTGGTCCTGCTTCTCCTGCGACGGCTCCACCAGCACGTCACCGGTGCTGCCGTCGACGGCCACCACGACGCCCTCGGCGAGGTCGGTCGCCCCGGGCAGCGCCACCACGGCCGGCACCCCCATCGCGCGCGCCAGGATCGCGCTGTGGCTGGTCGGCCCGCCCTCCTCGGTCACGAAGCCGAGCACCAGGGTCGGGTCGAGCAGCGCCGTGTCGGCCGGCGCGAGGTCCCGCGCGAACAGCACGTACGGCTCGTCGCTGTCCGGAACACCGGGCATCGGCACGCCGAGCAGCCGCGCCACGATCCGGTTCCGCACGTCGTCGAGGTCCGCCACCCGCCCGGCCAGGTACTCACCCGCGGCGGCCAGCAGGGCCCGGTACGCGGCGAACGCGTCGTAGACACCGCGCTCGGCGCTGCTGCCCACGGTGATCCTGCGCCGGACGTCGGCCATCAGCTCCGGGTCCTGGGCCATCAGGGCCTGCGCCTCCAGAACGGCCTGCGCCTCACCGCCCGCCAGGTTGCCGCGGGCGATCAGGTCCGCGGCAACCGCGTCGACGGCGGCCTGCGCGCGGGCCTGCTCACGGGGAGCGTCCTCGGTCGGGATCTGGGTCGCGGGAGGTTCGAGGACGGCCGTCCCCATGTGCCGCACCTGGCCGATGGCGACTCCGTGGCTGACACCCACGCCGCGCAGGGTCTGTTCCATGTCCAAATTCCTTTCACCCGGTCCAGTACGGACCGCTGCGCTCGGCCGGTCCTTCACCGCCGGGCAGGGCGTGTCCCTCATGAGTCAGTTCGGCGTCCGGTCCCCCGGACGCCCGGCAGCGCTGCTCCGTCCCACTCCGGTGGGAGGGGACGGAGGAGCGCTGCCCGTGTCGTGCTCGGCCGCGGCCGTGCTCAGTTCCAGACGAAGAGGTCGCCACCCGTGGCGACCTCGCCGCTCTCGGCCACCGTGCTCAGCGCGTCGGCCGAGGCCTCCAGCGCGACGATCGGCGAGATCGGCGACTTGCCGGCCGCCTCGACGGCGGCCGGGTTCCACTTGATGACCGGCTGTCCGCGCCGCACCTGGTCGCCCTTGCTCACCAGCAGCTCGAAGCCCTCGCCGTTCAGCTGGACGGTGTCGATCCCGAGGTGGGTCAGCACACCGTGTCCGTCGGCGTCCATCACGACGAAGGCGTGCGGGTGCATGGAGACGACGAGGCCGTCCACCGGAGCGACCGCCTCGGTCGGCTCACGCACCGGGTCGATGGCGGTGCCGGGACCGACCATGGCGCCGGAGAAGACAGGGTCGGGCACGGCGGCGAGCCCGACGGCGCGGCCGGCGAGCGGCGACGTCACAGTGGTCATGGTGGAGCCTCCCAAATGCGCAGTACAGCGTGCGGCCGCGGCAGCGGCAGGACATCGACTGAAGCCTAAATCATGTCAACTTCGGACATCTCATGACATACCAGCGCGCGATCGGCGGACCCTGGATCCCGGTCGCCCTGCGGTCATCACCACGGAGGGTGAGGCCAGGAGGGCGGTGGGAGACGGGCTCCGCGGCCGCAAGTGGTCTAGTCCTCTTGCTCGACGCGCCGCACTCTACGGCATTCGAGTGAGCGCAGACCATCGCTCTGAGCAGGGCCGAGGGCCTCCGGGCTGAGCCACTCGGGTGACACCCGGTGCAGCTCGATTAGGTGCTGGCCGCACGAAGGGCTATCGTTGCTCAGGTCGCCGCGAGGTGATGGTGAACTTCAGGTTTCAGACGCGAAACGCTCCGGTTAAAACCGAGTAAACGGTCTGCTAAGCTGAAAACACGAACGAAGCGCCCGGAGAGTTCACGAGAGTGGCTCGAAGGAAGTGTCCGTTCCTTGAGAACTCAACAGCGTGCCAAAAGTCAACGCCAGATATGTTGACATCCCCGGCCTCGATCTTTTGATCGGGGTTGGAGATTCCTTTAGTAACAAAACACTAGCGAGGACGCAGTGCGCGGGGCCGCCCTATTCCGGTGGTTGCCGTGCCGCTCAACGCGAGTGGCCGCTCGATTACGAGCAGACATTCACGGAGAGTTTGATCCTGGCTCAGGACGAACGCTGGCGGCGTGCTTAACACATGCAAGTCGAACGGTGAAGCCCTTCGGGGTGGATCAGTGGCGAACGGGTGAGTAACACGTGGGCAATCTGCCCTGCACTCTGGGACAAGCCCTGGAAACGGGGTCTAATACCGGATATGACCTTCCTCCGCATGGGGGTTGGTGTAAAGCTCCGGCGGTGCAGGATGAGCCCGCGGCCTATCAGCTTGTTGGTGGGGTAATGGCCTACCAAGGCGACGACGGGTAGCCGGCCTGAGAGGGCGACCGGCCACACTGGGACTGAGACACGGCCCAGACTCCTACGGGAGGCAGCAGTGGGGAATATTGCACAATGGGCGAAAGCCTGATGCAGCGACGCCGCGTGAGGGATGACGGCCTTCGGGTTGTAAACCTCTTTCAGCAGGGAAGAAGCGCAAGTGACGGTACCTGCAGAAGAAGCACCGGCTAACTACGTGCCAGCAGCCGCGGTAATACGTAGGGTGCGAGCGTTGTCCGGAATTATTGGGCGTAAAGAGCTCGTAGGCGGCCTGTCGCGTCGGATGTGAAAGCCCGGGGCTTAACCCCGGGTCTGCATTCGATACGGGCAGGCTAGAGTGTGGTAGGGGAGATCGGAATTCCTGGTGTAGCGGTGAAATGCGCAGATATCAGGAGGAACACCGGTGGCGAAGGCGGATCTCTGGGCCATTACTGACGCTGAGGAGCGAAAGCGTGGGGAGCGAACAGGATTAGATACCCTGGTAGTCCACGCCGTAAACGTTGGGAACTAGGTGTTGGCGACATTCCACGTCGTCGGTGCCGCAGCTAACGCATTAAGTTCCCCGCCTGGGGAGTACGGCCGCAAGGCTAAAACTCAAAGGAATTGACGGGGGCCCGCACAAGCAGCGGAGCATGTGGCTTAATTCGACGCAACGCGAAGAACCTTACCAAGGCTTGACATATACCGGAAACGGCCAGAGATGGTCGCCCCCTTGTGGTCGGTATACAGGTGGTGCATGGTTGTCGTCAGCTCGTGTCGTGAGATGTTGGGTTAAGTCCCGCAACGAGCGCAACCCTTGTTCTGTGTTGCCAGCATGCCTTTCGGGGTGATGGGGACTCACAGGAGACTGCCGGGGTCAACTCGGAGGAAGGTGGGGACGACGTCAAATCATCATGCCCCTTATGTCTTGGGCTGCACACGTGCTACAATGGTCGGTACAAAGGGCTGCGATGCCGCGAGGCGGAGCGAATCCCAAAAAGCCGGCCTCAGTTCGGATTGGGGTCTGCAACTCGACCCCATGAAGTTGGAGTTGCTAGTAATCGCAGATCAGCATGCTGCGGTGAATACGTTCCCGGGCCTTGTACACACCGCCCGTCACGTCACGAAAGTCGGTAACACCCGAAGCCGGTGGCCTAACCCGTAAGGGGAGGAGCCGTCGAAGGTGGGACCAGCGATTGGGACGAAGTCGTAACAAGGTAGCCGTACCGGAAGGTGCGGCTGGATCACCTCCTTTCTAAGGAGCACATGGCCGAATGCGAGCAAATGTCTCGCACGGTTGCTCATGGGTGGAACGTTGACTATTCGGCACGGTTCGGTCTCATCGACCGTAAGTACTGCGCTTCGGCGCGTGGAAAGCATCTGATGGGGTTGGGTCGTGTCGGGCACGTTGTTGGGTCCTGAGGGAACGGCCGTATGGTCGTTGCTTCAGTGCCGGTCCTACTTGATGATCCTCGTTTCGGGGGTTTGATGGTGGGTGACTGGTCGTTGTTTGAGAACTGCACAGTGGACGCGAGCATCTGTGGCCAAGTTTTTAAGGGCGCACGGTGGATGCCTTGGCACCAGGAACCGATGAAGGACGTGGGAGGCCACGATAGTCCCCGGGGAGCCGTCAACCAGGCTTTGATCCGGGGGTTTCCGAATGGGGAAACCCGGCAGTCGTCATGGGCTGTCACCCATACCTGAACACATAGGGTATGTGGAGGGAACGCGGGGAAGTGAAACATCTCAGTACCCGCAGGAAGAGAAAACAACCGTGATTCCGGGAGTAGTGGCGAGCGAAACCGGATGAGGCTAAACCTGATACGTGTGATACCCGGCAGGGGTTGCGTATGAGGGGTCGTGGGAAAGTTCTTCAGTCGTCTGCCGGCGGCTGGGTGAGTCAGAAACCGTTGGTGTAGTCGAAGGACATGCGAAAGGTCCGGCGTAGAGGGTAAGACCCCCGTAGACGAAACATCAGCGGCTCACTTGAGCTTCTCCCAAGTAGCACGGAGCCCGAGAAATTCCGTGTGAATCTGGCGGGACCACCCGCTAAGCCTAAATATTCCCTGGTGACCGATAGCGGATAGTACCGTGAGGGAATGGTGAAAAGTACCGCGGGAGCGGAGTGAAATAGTACCTGAAACCGTGTGCCTACAAGCCGTGGGAGCGTCGGACATGCAGCTTGCTGTGTGTCTCGTGACTGCGTGCCTTTTGAAGAATGAGCCTGCGAGTTTGCGGTGTGTAGCGAGGTTAACCCGTGTGGGGTAGCCGTAGCGAAAGCGAGTCCGAATAGGGCGTTTCAGTTGCATGCCCAAGACCCGAAGCGGAGTGATCTAGCCATGGGCAGGTTGAAGCGGAGGTAAGACTTCGTGGAGGACCGAACCCACCAGGGTTGAAAACCTGGGGGATGACCTGTGGTTAGGGGTGAAAGGCCAATCAAACTCCGTGATAGCTGGTTCTCCCCGAAATGCATTTAGGTGCAGCGTCACGTGTTTCTTGCCGGAGGTAGAGCACTGGATAGGCGATGGGCCTCACCAGGTTACTGACCTTAGCCAAACTCCGAATGCCGGTAAGTGAGAGCGTGGCAGTGAGACTGTGGGGGATAAGCTCCATGGTCGAGAGGGAAACAGCCCAGAACACCGACTAAGGTCCCTAAGCGTGTGCTAAGTGGGAAAGGATGTGGAGTCGCAGAGACAACCAGGAGGTTGGCTTAGAAGCAGCCACCCTTGAAAGAGTGCGTAATAGCTCACTGGTCAAGTGATTCCGCGCCGACAATGTAGCGGGGCTCAAGCACACCACCGAAGTCGTGTCATTGCAGCAACAGGGCCAACGCCTGCTGTGATGGGTAGGGGAGCGTCGTGTTCCGGGTGAAGCAGCGGAGGAATCCAGTTGTGGACGGGACACGAGTGAGAATGCAGGCATGAGTAGCGATACAAGAGTGAGAAACTCTTGCGCCGATTGACCAAGGGTTCCTGGGTCAAGCTGATCTGCCCAGGGTAAGTCGGGACCTAAGGCGAGGCCGACAGGCGTAGTCGATGGACAACGGGTTGATATTCCCGTACCCGCTTTGAAGCGCCAACGTCGAACCTCTGAATGCTAAAGCCGCGAAGCCGGCCCGGAGTCTTCGGACAATGGGACGTGGTGGAGCCGCTGACCCAACAGGGTAGTAGGTGAGCGATGGGGTGACGCAGGAAGGTAGTCCAGCCCGGGCGGTGGTTGTCCCGGGGTAAGGGTGTAGGACGTTGCGTAGGCAAATCCGCGCAACACATAGTCTGAGACCTGATGCCGAGCCGATTGTGGTGAAGTGGATGATCCTATGCTGTCGAGAAAAGCCTCTAGCGAGTTTCATGGCGGCCCGTACCCCAAACCGACTCAGGTGGTCAGGTAGAGAATACCGAGGCGTTCGGGTGAACTATGGTTAAGGAACTCGGCAAAATGCCCCCGTAACTTCGGGAGAAGGGGGGCCGGAACTGGTGATCGGATTTACTCCGTGAGCTGGGGCCGGCCGCAGAGACCAGCGAGAAGCGACTGTTTACTAAAAACACAGGTCCGTGCGAAGCCGTAAGGCGATGTATACGGACTGACGCCTGCCCGGTGCTGGAACGTTAAGGGGACCGGTTAGTCGAGATTCGTCTCGGCGAAGCTGAGAACTTAAGCGCCAGTAAACGGCGGTGGTAACTATAACCATCCTAAGGTAGCGAAATTCCTTGTCGGGTAAGTTCCGACCTGCACGAATGGCGTAACGACTTCTCGACTGTCTCAACCATAGGCCCGGTGAAATTGCATTACGAGTAAAGATGCTCGTTTCGCGCAGCAGGACGGAAAGACCCCGGGACCTTTACTATAGCTTGATATTGGTGTTCGGTTCGGCTTGTGTAGGATAGGTGGGAGACTTTGAAGCAGCCACGCCAGTGGTTGTGGAGTCGACGTTGAAATACCACTCTGGTCGTGCTGGATGTCTAACCTGGGTCCGTGATCCGGATCAGGGACAGTGTCTGGTGGGTAGTTTAACTGGGGCGGTTGCCTCCTAAAGAGTAACGGAGGCGCCCAAAGGTTCCCTCAGCCTGGTTGGCAATCAGGTGTTGAGTGTAAGTGCACAAGGGAGCTTGACTGTGAGACCGACGGGTCGAGCAGGTGCGAAAGCAGGGACTAGTGATCCGGCGGTGGCTTGTGGAAGCGCCGTCGCTCAACGGATAAAAGGTACCCCGGGGATAACAGGCTGATCTTCCCCAAGAGTCCATATCGACGGGATGGTTTGGCACCTCGATGTCGGCTCGTCGCATCCTGGGGCTGGAGTAGGTCCCAAGGGTTGGGCTGTTCGCCCATTAAAGCGGTACGCGAGCTGGGTTTAGAACGTCGTGAGACAGTTCGGTCCCTATCCGCTGTGCGCGTAGGAATATTGAGAAGGGCTGTCCCTAGTACGAGAGGACCGGGACGGACGAACCTCTGGTGTGCCAGTTGTCCTGCCAAGGGCATGGCTGGTTGGCTACGTTCGGGAGGGATAACCGCTGAAAGCATCTAAGCGGGAAGCCTGCTTCGAGATGAGTATTCCCACCTCCTTGAGAGGGTAAGGCTCCCAGTAGACGACTGGGTTGATAGGCCGGATGTGGAAGCCCTGTAAGGGGTGGAGCTGACCGGTACTAATAGGCCGAGGGCTTGTCCTCAGTTGCTCGCGTCCACTGTGTTGTTCTGAAACAACGACCCCGCATGTCCCGGGCCACGGGACGGTGCGGTGCGGTGACAGTTTCATAGTGTTTCGGTGGTCATAGCGTGAGGGAAACGCCCGGTTACATTCCGAACCCGGAAGCTAAGCCTTACAGCGCCGATGGTACTGCAGGGGGGACCCTGTGGGAGAGTAGGACGCCGCCGAACAATCATTCAGAGAAGCCCCCGCCGGGTAACCGGACGGGGGCTTTTCTGTTGTAGGGTCGTCGTGCAGAACTGTCGCAACTTACAGGAGGCCCTCGGGTGGAGGTCCAGGAGACGCGGGTCCAGACCGATCGCGTCCTCACCATCCCCAACCTGCTGAGCATGGGCCGGCTGGTCGGCGTGCCGATCTTCCTCTGGCTCATCCTGTGGCCGGTGTTCGACGGGCCGAACAACGACGGCTGGGCCGTCCTGCTGCTGATGCTGAGCGGTATCAGCGACTACCTCGACGGCAAGCTGGCCCGCAGGTGGGGGCAGATCAGCCGGGTCGGCCAGATCCTCGACCCGCTGGCGGACCGCCTCTACGTGCTGTCGACCCTGCTGGGGCTGACCTGGCGCGGCATCCTGCCCTGGTGGGTGACGGCGATCCTGCTGGCGCGCGAGGCATTCATCGTCTGCCTGCTGCCGATTCTGAACCGGCACGGCTACGGTCCGTTGCAGGTGAGCTTTCTCGGCAAAGCCGCGACCTTCAATCTGATGTACGCCTTTCCGCTTCTGCTGCTGGGCACCGGGGACACCTGGATCGCCGAGCCGGCGAACGTGGTCAGCTGGGCCTTCATCTGGTGGGGGACGACGCTCTACTGGTGGGCCGGCATCCTCTATGCGGTGCAGGCCCGGCAGATCGTGAAGGCGGACGCGGCCTCCGCCGTTTGAGACGCGATTGGGAGAAGTCGCACGACGACACGGTGCGTCGGACGATTTCATCCGGGTAGAGAAGCTCTGGAACGGTTTGATGGATCCGCAGGGTCCACCACCGCGAAGGAGGACGCACCCGTAATGAAAGCCGTTGTGATGGCAGGGGGCGAGGGCACTCGACTCCGCCCGATGACCTCGAGCATGCCCAAGCCGCTGCTGCCGGTGGCCAACCGGCCGATCATGGAGCACGTGCTTCGGCTGCTGAAGCGGCACGGCCTCACCGACACCGTCGTCACCGTCCAGTTCCTGGCCTCGCTGGTCAAGAACTACTTCGGTGACGGCGAAGAGCTCGGTATGCATTTGACATATGCCAACGAAGAAACCCCGTTGGGCACCGCGGGCAGCGTCAAGAACGCCGAGGACGCGCTCAAGGACGATTCGTTTCTGGTGATCTCCGGTGACGCCCTCACCGACTTCGACCTGTCCGACCTGATCGCCTTCCATCGCGAGAAGGGGGCCCTGGTCACCGTCTGTCTGACCCGGGTGCCAAACCCGCTGGAATTCGGCATCACGATCACCGACGACGAGGGCCGGGTCGAGCGCTTCCTGGAGAAGCCGACCTGGGGCCAGGTCTTCTCGGACACGGTGAACACCGGTATCTATGTGATGGAACCCGAGGTCTTCGACTACGTCGCGGCCGGCGAGTCGGTGGACTGGTCGAGCGACGTCTTCCCCCAGTTGCTGAAGGAGGGCAAGCCGGTCTTCGGCTATGTCGCCGAGGGCTACTGGGAGGACGTGGGCACCCACGAGAGCTACCAGAAGGCCCAGGCCGACGTCCTGGAGGGGAAGGTCGAGGTCGAGCTGGACGGCTTCGAGATCTCCCCCGGCGTGTGGGTGGCCGAGGGTGCGGAGGTGGACCCGGAGGCCGTCCTGCGCGGTCCGCTCTACATCGGGGACTACGCCAAGGTCGAGGCCGGCGTGGAGCTGCGCGAGCACACCGTGCTGGGCAGCAACGTGGTCGTGAAGCGCGGGGCCTTCCTGCACAAGACCGTCGTCCACGACAACGTGTACATCGGGCCGCAGAGCAACCTCCGCGGCTGCGTGATCGGCAAGAACACCGACGTGATGCGGGCCTCCAGGATCGAGGAGGGCGCGGTCATCGGGGACGAGTGCCTGATCGGCGAGGAGTCGATCATCGCGGGCAACGTCCGGGTCTACCCGTTCAAGACCATCGAGGCCGGCGCGGTCGTCAACACCTCGGTGATCTGGGAGTCGCGCGGGCAGGAGCACCTCTTCGGTGTCCGCGGAGTCTCCGGCATCCTCAACGTGGAGATCACGCCGGAGCTGGCCGTCCGGTTGGCGGGTGCCTACGCGACGACGCTCAAGAAGGGCGCGACCGTCACCATCGCGCGTGACCACTCCCGTGGTGCGCGTGCGCTCAAGCGGGCGATGATCTCGGCGCTGCAGACCAGTGCGATCGACGTCCGCGACCTGGAGAACGTGCCGATGCCGGTGGCCCGGCAGCACACCGCGCGGGGCAGCGCGGGCGGGATCTTCCTGCGGACCACGCCCGGGGTGCCGGACTCGTTGGACATCCTCTTCTTCGACGAGCGCGGCGCCGACCTCTCGCAGGCCGGCCAGCGCAAGCTCGACCGGGTCTACGCCCGGCAGGAGTACCGCCGGGCCTTCCCCGGCGAGATCGGCGACCTGCTCCACCCGGCCAGCGTCTTCGACTCCTACGCGGGCAACCTGCTGCGGGCGATCGACACCACGGGTGTGCGGGAGGCCGGGCTCAAGGTGGTGGTGGACACCGCGCACGGCAGTGCCGCGCTGGTGATGCCGAGCATCCTGGGCCGCCTGGGTGTGGAGGTGCTGACCGTCTCGGGCGGGCTGGACGAGTCCAGGCCGACCGAGGACGCGGAGTCGCGCCGGGCCGGCCTGGCCAGGCTGGGCGAGCTGGTGGCGTCCTCGCGCGCGGCCTTCGGCGTGCGGTTCGACCCGGTGGGCGAGCGGGTGTCCTTCGTGGACGAGCTCGGCCGGGTGATCCAGGACGACCGGGCCCTTCTCGTCCTGCTCGACCTGGTCGCGGCCGAGCGCCGGAGCGGTCAGGTGGCCCTGCCGGTGACCACCACCCGGATCGCCGAGCAGGTGGCCGCGTACCACGGCACCCAGGTCATCTGGACCACCACCACCCCGGACGACCTGGCCAAGGCGGCCTCCGCCGAGGGCACGGTCTTCGGCGGCGACGGTCGCGGCGGCTACGTGGTGCCGGAGTTCAGCGGTGTCCTGGACGGGGCTGCGGCCTTCGTCCGGCTGGTCGGCCTGGTGGCGCGGACGCAGCTGACGCTGAGCCAGATCGACGCCCGGATCCCGCAGGCCCACATCCAGCGGCGGGACATCGCCACGCCGTGGGCCGCCAAGGGCATGGTGATGCGCTCCGTGGTGGAGGCCGCCGGCAACCGCCGGCTGGACACCACCGACGGCGTGCGGGTCGTCGAGGCGGACGGGCGCTGGACGCTCGTCCTGCCCGACCCGGCGGAGGCCGTCACCCACCTCTGGGCCGAGGGACCGGACGACCAGGCGACCAGCCAGTTGCTGGACGAGTGGGCCGCGGTCGTCGAGGGCGCCGGGAGGTAGTCACCGGAAGGTGCGGAACAGGGGTGGCGCGGCGGTTGCCGCGCCACCCCTGTCCGGTTCGTCCCCTTGGTCACGATCCGACGGGCAATCCGGCTTCCTGGCGCAGGGGTTGTGGTCAAGGCACTCCGCCGACGTGGGACGATGGTCCGCATGCCAGCGACGCCGACGCCGAGTGCCAGGGACGGACGATACAACCGCCCCGACGCATCGATGTCCCTGCTGACCAGTGTGATGGACCACGGGTTGGACGAGGGTTACGCGGAGGCGGCCGCCGCCAGGGGCGACGGACGGGCCAGCCGGGTCCCGACCACCCGGCGCGGGCTGGTGACCCTGGGGCTGGGGCTCGCGCTGGTGGGTGTCGTCCTGACGATCGGCGCGGTGAACGCGCACGACGCCCAACCGGCCCTCGCCAAGGAGCGCGACGCGCTGGTCCACCGCGTGACGGACACCGCGGGGGCCGCGGACCGCTTGCAGCAGCAGGTCCAGGAGTTGCGGCGCAAGGTCGAGAGCACCCAGCAGCAGGCCCTGCAGGCCGCCGGTGACGGCGGTCTCGCCGACCTGGCCGGGGCGGTCGGGACCGGAGAGGTCTCCGGGCCCGGCATACGCCTGGTGGTCGAGGACGCGGCCGGCACCGGCGCGGGCGGGAACGTGGACCCCCGCCAGGCCGACGGCTTCGAGAACAGCGGCCGGCTCCGCGACCGCGACCTGCAGCTGATCGTGAACGGGCTCTGGCAGGCCGGCGCGGAGGCGGTCTCCATCAACGGGCAGCGGCTCACCGCGCTCTCCGCGATCAGGGCGGCCGGCGAGGCCGTCCTGGTGGACAACCGCCCCCTGGTGCCGCCGTACAGCGTGCTGGCGGTCGGCGACGGACCCAAGCTCGGCCCGGCCTTCGAGAGCGGGGTCGCGGGGCACTACCTGCACCTGCTGCAGGACAGCTACGGCATCAAGTTCAGCCTCTCCGTGCAGAGCAAGGTGACCCTCCCGGCCGCGGTCGGCGTGACCCTCCGGACCGCGCAACCCGTGCCTTCGGCGCCCGCCTCGTCGCCCGCCGCCGCGCCCGAGACCCCGGGCGGGGCCACCGGCCCGTCCGGCACGCCGGGCGCCGGTCCGTCCGCACCTCCGCCGTCCGCGGCCTCCCCGGGCGCGCACGCGTCGGGGGCGAAGCCGTCCGCCGGCAGGACCACCAGTACCAACTCGCCCAGAACGACCGGCACCTCGCCGTCCGCGACCGCCGGGTCGGCCTCCGCAGGGACAAGGAGCAACTAGACCGTGATTGCCGTACTGGGTCTCGTGATCGGGGTGGTCGTCGGACTCTTCGTCCAGCCCGAGGTGCCGGACGCCGTCGTGCCGTACCTGCCGATCGCGGTGGTGGCGGCGCTGGACGCGGTGTTCGGCGGTGTCCGGGCGATGCTGGACGGGATCTTCGACGACAAGGTCTTCGTGGTGTCCTTCCTGTCCAACGTGGTGGTCGCGGCGCTGATCGTCTTCCTGGGTGACCAGCTCGGGGTCGGCTCGCAGCTGTCCACGGGCGTGGTCGTGGTGCTCGGGATCCGGATCTTCTCCAACGCGGCCGCGATCAGGCGCCATGTCTTCCGGGCCTGAGCCGGACCGGGCGGGGACCGGGAGCGAGGACGTACCCGCACGGGGTGCGGGAGCGGCAGGACCGGGGGGAGTGGCAGGACCACCGGGATCAGCGGGCAAGTCAGGAGCGGACGTGGCGCAGGACGAGACGGCGAAGGGCCCCGGGAGCACCCCGGCCCCCGAGGCCGCAGGGGCCGCAGGTGTCGCTGAGGCCCAGCCGGCTGCCGGGACCCCGGAGCTTCCCGAGCCTTCGGCGACCGGTCCGGAGGACGCCGTCGAGCTGCCGGCCCCCGCCGGGCGACCGCTTGCCGACGTCCGGGCCGTGGACGCGGACGGGGCCGGCCAGGAGCCCGGGCCGGCGCCCGTCGCCGGGCCGGGGACGGGGACCGTCGGAGCCGTGCGGGCCACGTCGGGGAGCCGCGAGGCCGGGCAGGACGGGTCTGGCCAGGGTGAGCCGGGCCGGGTTCGGCCGCCGCAGGTGCGGGCGCCCCGGATCGAGTCGGACACGGTCGTGCTGGGCACGGCCGGGCCCCGGAAGGTCGAGCGGGCCGGCGCCGAGGCCGAGGCCCGCCCCCTCGTCGAGGGGGCGGGCGCGGCGGCTGCCGCGCCCGAGTCCGAGGCGGCCCCCGCAGGTGCGGCCGCCGGCGACGAGTCGGTACCCGCCGCTCCCGAGGTGCGGCCTGCGCCGATATCCGAGTCCGGGGCCGAGGCCGCTTCTGAGCCGCAGCCCGGGTCCGGGTCCGGGTCCGATTCGGCGTCGCAGCCCGAGGCCCGGCCGGTGCCGGCCGCCGTGGGCGGCCGCAGGCGGCTCCGGGCGGCGATGTGGCCGCCGCGGGTGTCCCGCGGCCAGCTGGTCGTGGCCCTGCTGCTGTTCTCGCTGGGACTGGCGCTGGCGATCCAGGTGCGCTCCACCAACGACCACGACCAGCTGCGCGGCGCCCGTCAGGAGGATCTGGTTCGCATCCTCGACGAACTGGACAGCCGTCAGCAGCGTCTCCAGCAGGAGAAGGCACAGCTCGAGCAGTCCATGGCCCAGTTGGAGAACAGCTCCAACCAGGCCAAGGAGGCCCAGGAACAGACCAGGAAGAAGTCGACGGAGCTCGGCGTCCTCGCCGGGACCGTCAAAGCCACTGGTCCGGGCATCGTACTGACGGTCGATGATCCCCAAGGGCAGGTGAAGGCGGATATGCTGCTGGACACCCTGCAGGAACTCCGAGCGGCGGGGGCGGAGGCGATTCAGATCAACGACGTGCGCGTGGTGGTGAACACCTTTTTCACCGACGCTCAGGGGGGCGGTGTGCAGATCGACGGCAAGAAGGTCTCCCAGCCGTACCGCTTCACCGTGGTCGGCAACCCGCAGGACCTGACGCCCGCGCTGAACATCCCCGGTGGTGTGGTCCGCACCTTGGAGAGCCACCAGGCCCGCGCCACCATCGCCGAGCAGCAGAAGATCGTCGTCGACGCGCTCACCGAGTTGCGCACGCCGCAGTACGCCAAGCCGGCGGCGAAGTGACAGGGCGCCTTTCGTACGGTCCGTCACCTGCGGGGAACCCCCGGTGGAGGCTGCCGCAAGGCGGTCAGAGACACTGGTTCGTGCCGCTGTTTGTCGGAGCACCACTCCCATCGGCCCGGCGATCAGCCGGGCTCGCAGCCTGTCCGAGGTTCTCACCCTGCCCCGCGGGCGGGTCTGTCACACGCAAGGGGATTCGCCCGTGAGTTTCTTCTCGAAGTTGTTCGGCCGCAACAACCGCAGTGGTGCGGCTGTCGAGGCGCCCACCGCGCGCCACCGCCGGGCCGACGAAGAGCCCGCCCTGCCGGGCATGCGCTCCGCTCCCGAGGGAGTCGAGTACGCGGCCGACCGGCCGCTGTTCAGGGACGGCGCCGGCGCCCCCCAGGGAGGGAATCCCGCGGGCTACGGCGCGTCGGTTGACCCCTCCGGCGCCCCGCGCATAGGTTTCCCGACAGGACCCTCAACCTCTGGTGGAGGGTTTGCCCCGGATCCCTACGCCGGGCACGACCCCTCGGGTCTGCCGCGCCAGGAGGCTGTGAACATGGGTGGCCCCACTCCGTGCCCCAGGTGCGGGAACCAGAACCCCGTCGCGGCCCGCTTCTGTTCCAACTGCGGCACCGCGCTGCGTGGCGGCCTGCACCCCGAGGGCGCCGCGGAGACCACCTCGACCATCTCGATCTCCGGTCTCGAGTCCTACGACCCCAACGCCACCCAGGCCGGCACGGGCACCCAGCCCGCGCTCTCGCCCGAGGTGCTGTCGGCGATCGACGCGCTGCCGCCGGGCTCCGCCCTGCTGATCGTGCAGCGCGGCCCGAACTCCGGCAGCCGCTTCCTGCTCGACTCGGACAAGACCACGGCCGGCCGTCACCCGCAGGGTGACATCTTCCTGGACGACGTCACGGTGTCGCGCAAGCACGTCGAGTTCCGCCGGACGCCGGGGGGCGGTTTCACCGTCGCGGACGTCGGCAGCCTCAACGGCACGTACGTCAACCGGGAGCGGATCGACGAGGTGTCCTTGAACAACGGCGACGAGGTGCAGATCGGCAAGTACCGGCTGGTGTTCTTCGCCAGCCACCACCGGGGGTACTGACCACGACTTCGGCAGGAGCCCGAGTGAGCGCGAACCCTCCCACATCTCTCGGGGCGATCACCCCCGCACACCTCGGCCCGGAGCCGGTGCCCCCGTCGCAGTCGCGGCCGGAGCAGGGTGTGCGGGGGGTGATCGCGGCCCCCAGGCAGCATGTCCGCACCGTCCACCGCCCCGGTGACCCCCGGCGGCGCGGTGAGGAACTGCTGAGCATCGGCGCGGTGCTGGCCCACCTCCGGGACGACTTTCCCGAGGTCACCATCTCCAAGATCAGGTTCCTGGAGGCGGAGGGCCTGGTTGAGCCGCAGCGCACCCCCTCGGGCTACCGCAAGTTCAGCCCCGCCGACGTCGAGCGGCTGGCGTACGTGCTGCGGATGCAGCGCGACCACTACCTGCCGCTGAGAGTGATCCGCGAGCACCTGGACGCGATCGAGCGGGGGGAGGCGCCGCCGGCGCTGCCCGCGCCGGAGGCCCGCCCCGGGCCGATGGAGGAGGCCGACCGCGAGCTGGTGGCCGCCTCCGGCGCGGCCTCCGGGGTCCGGCTCGGCCGCGCCGAGCTGCTGGCCGCCGCCGAGGCCGGGGAGCGCGAGCTCGCCGAGTGGGAGTCGTACGGCCTGGTCGTGCCGGGGCCGGACGGCGGGTACGACGGCGAGGCCCTGCAGGTTGCCCGGCTGGTGGCGGAACTGGGCCGGTACGGACTCGAACCGCGCCACCTGCGCGCCATGAAGGCCGCCGCGGACCGCGAGGTCGCGCTGGTGGACCAGGTGGTCGCCCCGCTGCGGCGGCACCGGAACCCGCAGACCCGGGCGCACGCCGAGGCCACCGCGCGCGATCTCGCCACGCTGTCCGTCCGGCTGCACGCGGCGATGGTCCAGGCCGGGATGCGGACCCGTCATTAGGCGGCTCCGGACGGCGGCCTCGCGGGGCCGGTCGCAGGGCTGTGACCAGCCCGGTCCTGGTTGCGCTTTCATATCCGGGGTGTGGGCCATAGGGTTGCGACTGTGAATGAGCTCGACGTCGTGGGTGTCCGGGTGGAGATGCCGTCGAACCAGCCCATCGTGCTGCTGCGCGAGGTCGGGGGCGACCGCTACCTGCCGATCTGGATCGGTCCGGGTGAGGCGACCGCGATCGCCTTCGCCCAGCAGGGCATGACGCCGGTGCGCCCGCTGACGCACGACCTCTTCAAGGACGTGCTGGAGGCCCTGGGGCAGCAGCTCACCGAGGTCCGGATCACCGACCTCCGCGAGGGCGTCTTCTACGCCGAACTGGTGTTCACCGGCGGGGTCGAGGTCAGCGCCCGCCCGTCCGACGCGATAGCCCTCGCCCTGCGGACCGGGACCCCGATCTACGGGAGCGAGGAGGTGCTCGCCGAGGCGGGCATCGCGATCCCGGACGAGCAGGAGGACGAGGTCGAGAAGTTCCGCGAGTTCCTCGACCAGGTCTCGCCCGAGGACTTCGGCGGCGGCCAGCAGTAGGCGCCGCCCGCCGGCTCCCCGCCCGTGCGGTTCGCACGGGCTTCTCGCTGTCCGCGGCCGGGGGCCCGGCCCCCCAGGCCCCTGTGCGGTCGCCGATGGCCGGTGGCTGCTCTGCCCCGTGCCTCGACGTGAACGGCCGCTCTACCCGCTGTGAGCCTCCGGCGCACCCGCGGCGGTCGGCCGCGCTACGGTCGGTGATCGGCCGCCGCACCCGTCGTGACCTTCGAAGCTGGTCCGGTGGGCCGTTCCGGCTGCTGGGGCCCGCCGTCGCGGTTTTGCCAAAAGTCGTCCACTTACCCACACTGGGGGCACGAAAAACCACTCTCCCGAGTGACGCGGTTTGGCGTGCCCGGCGTGGCGATCGTTGACGGGCCATGGGTGACTGCCTACCGTCAGGAGTGGCTGCGGATTGTCACGCGCGGCCGGGTTGCCCGCAGCACAGGTGGACGGAGGTAGGCATGACCAGCACCGGCGATGACGTGGCCGTGGGTGGCGTGTGCTCCGTGCATGTGCAGCGCACCGGCCGGACCGTGGTGGAGCGCGGCTGGGACGCCCGGCAGGCGGAGCCCGGCGGCGCCGAGCCGGCCCGGGCCGGGACCAGGATCGGGCGCTTCCCGGCCGTCCAGGGCGGCCAGCCGGACATCGAACGACTCGCCCCCACCTCCGCGCTGGTCGGCTACCGTGGCCCGACCGCCTGCGCGGCGGCCGGCATCACCTACCGCCAGCTGGACTACTGGGCGCGCACCGGGCTGCTGGAGCCGAGCGTGCGGTCGGTGTACCCGGCGAGCACGCACCGCCTCTACAGCTTCCGCGACATCCTGACCCTGAAGATCGTGAAGCGCCTGCTGGACGCGGGCGTCTCGCTGCAGAACATCCGGGTGGCGGTCACCCATCTGCAGTCCGCCGAGGTCGGAGACCTGGCGGGGCTGACCCTGATGTGCGACGGCGCGACGGTCTACGAGTGCAGCACCCCGCAGCAGGTGGTCGACCTGCTGAAGGGCGGTCAGGGCGTGTTCGGCATCGCGGTCGGCGCCGTCTGGAAGGAACTGGAGTCCTCGCTGGGACGGTTGCACGCCGAACGTACGGACACCGGCGAGACCCTGGTCGGCCAGGACCCGGCGGACGAGCTCGCCCAGCGGCGCAACCGCGCCGGCTGACCAGCCGCCCCGCACGGCGCTTCCGCACGGCGCCGCCCAGGCCACCGCCGCGCGGCGGGCCGATCGGTCGGGCGCCGCAGGCGGGTGGGCCCGCGACCCCACGACTCATCAGCGATCCGCACCACCGCGACCGGCCCGGACGGGGAACCGTCCGGGCCGGTCGCGTCGTCACCGGTGGTGAACCGATCAAGGAGGGGTCGTGCGGGTCATACGCTTCGTGCGGGTCGTACTCGGTGGGCCGGCCTGGCTGCGGCAGCGCCGTGGGCAGCGCCGCGCTTTCCAACTGCTCGTCCTGCTGTGCGTGGTGGCGCTCGCGCCGAGCGCCTGGCTCTGGGTCAGCACGGCGGAGCGGGTCCGCACCGTGGCGAGCGTGCCGCAGGCCCCCGTGGCGGTGGTGTTCGGCGCCGGCCTGCAGAACGGCACGCCGTCCCCGTACCTCGCGCACCGGCTGGACGCGGCGCTGGAGCTGTACCAGCGGCAGAAGGTCCGGGCGATCCTGGTGACCGGCGACAACGGGCGGGCCAGCTACGACGAGACCGACGCGATGCGGCGCTACCTGATCGAGCACGGGGTGCCGGAGATCCGGGTGGTGGGCGACTACGCCGGCTTCGACACCTGGGACTCCTGCACCAGGGCCCGGCGGATCTTCGGGGTCGACCGGGCGGTGCTGGTCAGCCAGGAGTTCCACGTCCGCAGGGCGCTGGCCCTCTGTCAGGCCGCGGGCGTCGACGCGTACGCGGTCGGGGTGCAGGAGTGGCACGACGTCACCTGGTACTACGGCGGCCTGCGGGAGATCCCCGGCGCGGGGAAGGCCGCGCTGAACGCCTGGCTGCGGCCGGACCCGGCCCTGCTCGGTCCGCAGGAGCAGGGCATCCCGCGCGCGCTCGCGGACGCGGGCGCGGCGCGCTGACCGGGCGCCGGGCGACGTGACCTCGCGCCGGCGGGCGTGACCATGAGCTGCCGGCCCTGGCGACCGGCCGGGCGCGCCGGGCCGGTCGCGCGGAGGCCTGATTGTCGGACCTCTGCGGCATGATCGGCAGGTGCGGTCACTGCCCAGCATCATCCACCTGGACATGGACGCCTTCTTCGCCTCGGTGGAGCAGGCGGCCAAGCCGAGCCTGCGCGGCAAACCGGTGCTCGTCGGCGGTCTGGGCGGCCGGGGCGTGGTCTCCACCGCCTCGTACGAGGCCCGCAAGTTCGGCGTGCACTCCGCGATGCCGATGGCCCAGGCCCGGCGGCTGTGCCCGAACGCGGCCTTCCTGACCGGCCGCTTCGAGGCCTACCGCCGGGTCAGCGACCTGGTGATGGGCCTGCTGCGGGAGCTGTCGCCGCTGGTCGAGCCGCTCAGCCTGGACGAGGCCTTCGTCGACCTGGCGGCCGGTCCGTACGGCCCCGCGCTCACCGCGGCCTCCGACGGCGCGGCCCTGGTGCTGGCCCTGGCGGAGGACCTCCGGGCCGACATCGAGCGGCGGACGGGGCTGACCGCCTCGGTCGGCGCGGCGGGCTCCAAGCTGATGGCGAAGATCGCCTCCGAGCAGGCCAAACCGGACGGGCTGGTGCTCGTCCCGCCCGGCCGGGAGCGGGCGGTGCTGGGCCCGATGTCGGTCCGGGCGCTGCCGGGCGTCGGCCCGGCCACCGAGCAGGTGCTGCGCCGGGCCGGTCTGATCACGGTGGCGGACCTGGCCGACGCCGGCGAGGCGGAGCTGGTGCAGCTGCTCGGGCGGGCGCACGGCGCGGGCGTGCTCCAGATGGCCCTGGGACTGGACGACCGGCCGGTGGTGCCCGACCGGGACGCCAAGTCCGTCTCGGTGGAGGACACCTTCGAGGTGGACCTGGCCGACCGCGACCGGATCCTGCACGAGGTGGACGTGCTGGCGGCGCGCTGCGTCGGCCGGCTGCGCGCGGCCGGGCGCTCCGGCCGCACGGTGGTGCTCAAGGTACGGCGCTTCGACTTCTCGACCCTGACGCGCTCCGAGACGCTGCGCGGCCCGACCGACGACGAGACGGTGATCACCGACACCGCGCGGCGGCTGGCGGCCCAGGTCGACGTCACCGGCGGGGTGCGGCTGCTGGGCGTCGGCGTCTCGCAGCTGGCGGACTACACCCAGGAGGACCTCTTCGCGCAGGCCGTGCGGGAGGCGGCGCGGGAGCAGGCCGAGCAGCGGGAGGCGGAGCCGGAGGACGGCTCGGAGCCGGGCGGGTCGTCGCCGGGGGAGCAGCCGGCCGAGGCGTCCGGTGAGCCGGGGGAGGCCGGGGAGGACGCCGAGGTGCCCGCCGTCCGGCGCTGGATGCCCGGGCAGGACGTGACGCACACCGAGCACGGGCCGGGGTGGGTGCAGGGCAGCGGGGTCGGGCGGGTGACCGTGCGGTTCGAGACGCCGTGGAGCGGGCCGGGCCGGGTGCGGACGTTCCTGGTGGACGATCCGGCGCTGGAGCCGGCCCGGCCGCTGCCGCTGCGGCAGGAGTGAAGGAGGCAGGAGTGAGGACGGCAGGAGTGAAGCGGCCGGCACGGCTTCCCCGGCGGGGCGGTGCGAACGACGGAGCGGCCCCGCCCGGAGTGTTCCGGGCGGGGCCGCGTGTCGGGCCGGGCCGTGGGTGATCGCGATGCCCTCGTCGATCCCCGGTGGCCCGGTCCCCCCGCGCCCTGTCCCTGGGCCCGGGGGAGGACGCCTCGTCAGGCGTCGGTCTTGACCAGCACGGGGCTGGAGTTCGGTGCGTCGGCCAGGTCGGCCGCGGGCGCGGCCGGCTTGATCCGGCGGATCAGGAAGGGCACGGCGCCGGCGACGAGGCAGACGGCCGCGGCGGTCCAGAACGCGTGCTGGTAGGCGTTCAGGGTCGGCAGGGCGACCGGCAGGCGCGGGATGGTGTCGCCGGTCAGGATGGCGGCCATCACGGCGGTGCCGATGGCACCGCCGACGGTGCGCAGCACGGCGTTCATGCCGTTGGCGATGCCGCTCTGCTCGACCGGGACCGCGCCGTTGATGTAGGCCGGCATCGCGGAGAAGGCGAGGCCGATGCCCAGACCGAAGATCGCCGAGGCGGTGTAGAGGTCACCCTCGTGGCTGTGCCGCATGGCCAGGTAGGACATCGCGACGGCGCCGAGGACACCGCCGAGCACCAGCGGCAGGCGCGGTCCTCGACGGGCGATCAGCACGGCGCCGAGCGGGGCGGCGACCATGCTGCCGACCGCGGACGGCAGCAGCATCACACCGGCGTGCAGCACGGTGGCGGTGAAGCCGTAGTGGGTGAGCCGCTCGGGGGTCTGGGCGAAGTTGCTGATCACCATGAAGGAGCCGTACATGCCGAACCCGATGAGCAGACCGGCCAGGTTGGTGAAGGCGACGGCCGGGCGGGACATCATCGACATGTCGACCAGCGGGTGCTTCACCTTGACCTCGATGATTCCCCAGATCAGGGCGACCACGGCGGCGACGGCGAACAGGCCGAGGGTCTTGTTGGAGGTCCAGCCCCAGGTGTTGCCCTGGCTGACGGCGACGAGCAGGGCGGAGAGCCAGCCGGCCAGGGTGATCGCGCCGAGCGGGTCGGCCCCGCCCTCGGTGTCGACGACCGGGTCCTTGGGGACGCGCAGGGCCACCAGTGCGACGGCGATCAGACCGAAGACCAGGCCCATCCAGAAGATGGACTTGTAGCTCCAGTGCTCCAGCAGCAGGCCGGTGGCCACCAGGCCGAGGCCGCTGCCGACGCCCATCGAGGCGCTGATCCCGGCGACGCCGCCGGTGACCTTCTCCTTGGGCAGCTCGTCCCGGACGATGCTGATCGCGAGCGGCAGCACGCCACCGCCGGCGCCCTGCAGGACGCGGGCCACGACGAGCCAGGTGAAGGAGTGCGTGCTCACCGCGAGGGCGGAGCCGGCGACCAGCCCGGTCAGCGAGATCAGCAGCATCGGCTTGCGGCCGCGCAGGTCGCCGAACCGGCCGAGCAGCGGGGTGAGGACGGCGGCCGAGAGCAGGTTGGCCGTCATCAGCCAGGTGATGTTGGAACCGGAGACGTTCAGTTCCTTGGCCAGCGAGGGCAGGATCGGGACGACCGCGGTCTGCACCACGCTGAACGCCAGCATCGCCAGGATCAGGGCAGGGAGTACCCGGGCACTGCTCTGCTTCTCTGCCGCGGTGGTGGGCTGTGGGGCCTCACTCACGGTGCTTCCTCCAGTACGTGTGCCCGAGGACGTTGCTTCAGGCGAATGAAAGTGAACTAGCTGAAGTAACTTTGGCGGCAGATACTTCACTGTGTCAAATATCGATCGGTGAAGCTTTGGCAAAGTGCAGGCCGGAGCGGGTCGGTCCGGTCCGTTGCCGGGCCGGCGGCCCGCCGCCGGTCATGCCTCGCGGCAGCGGTGTCCGGACATGCCGAGGACGGGCAGGCCCCGGACCTCGTACGGTCCGGGGCCTGCCCGTCCTCGGGACCAGCTGCTCAGCCCAGGGTGCGCAGCGGCTCGGGGCGCGACTGCGCGGCGGCCTGTGCGGCGGCCGGCGCCGCCGCCGAGCTGTCCGTCGGCCGGACGGCCGAGGGGGAGTCGGCGGGGGAGTCCGGCCGCATCGCCGAGGACTCTCCGGACGCGGCAGCGCCCGTGCCGCCCGAGGAGTAGGCGGCCTGGGCGGGCTGTGAGGCCCGGGCGGTGTGGCCGGCCGGGGCGGCGTGCGCGGATGCCTGGCCCGGGGCGCCGGCGGTGGAGCCGTCCTGGATCTCGACGTGCTCGCGGTGCAGTTCCTCGCGCACCACGTGATCTTCGGTGAACCGCTCGACCACCAGCCGCACCCGCTCGATCGGCACCAGGTACTTGCGCACCACCGGCCGCTCCTCGCGCAGGGTGACCTCCTCCACGGCCTCGGCGATCTCCTCCTGGGTCAGCGCGTCCCGCTCGCCCTCGGTGACCGGCACCCGCTCCACCCGGACGCGCTCGCGCACCACCGGTACGTGCCGCTCGACCGTCTCGCTGGTCACGTACTTGCGGAGCCGGGCCGTGTAGGTCACCTGCCACTCGGTGCTGATGTCGAGCCGCTCCTCGTGGCAGGTGATCTCGACCGGGCCGCCGGGTGCGGAGGTGGCGGCGTCCGCACCGGGAGCGGCGAGCGGCTCCGCCTCGGCCGGCTTGGCGTACATCGGGGCCGGGGCGGCCTGGCCGGCGGTGGGCGCGGGGGCGCCCACCGTGCGGACGTTGGTCTCCTCGGCGGCCGGCGACCTGCGCTCGGGCGCGGCGGCGGCGATGCCGACGGCGGTGGCCGGCGCGCCCGCCGCGGGCGGCTCGACGGGCCGCTCCAGCTTCTCCAGCTTCTCGGCCTTCTCCGGCGCGGGCGTCTCGCTGCCCCGGCCCGCCGTCGCGGCGGCCGCGCCGCCCGCCACCGCCGCACCGGCGGCCGCCGTCCCCGCCGTACCGGGTACGGCGCCGAAGTCCATGTCCGCCGGGCGGTCGTCGGCGCCGGTGTCCTTGGCCGAGCCGGAGCGGTTGTCCGCCGGGGTGTCGAGCCCGTAGTAGCGGTACAGCTGGAGCTCCTGGGCGGGGGAGAGGTGCTGGCCCACGCCGAAGTCCGGAGAGTCCTTCACCAGCGACTTGTCGTACGGGACCCGCAGTTCCTCGCCCGAGAACTCGCTGGTGGTCAGCGGGACGAAGGCGTCGCGGCCGAAGATGCCCGTCCGGACGGCCGCCCACTCGGGCTCGCCGGTCGCGTCGTCCAGGTACACCTCGTCCACGGTGCCGATCTTGTCGCCGTTGCGGTCGACCGCCCGGTGCCCGATCAGGTCTCTGGGGTCGATGTCGGTTTGCACTCAATTCCTCCGGTGCGGATGCTCCTGCGGAACTCCCGCAGGGGTACGGCTGGAGGGTCCGGCCCATCCGCCACTTCATACGAAAAGGCATGAACCGGGCGCCTGCGAGCGGAGCGCCGCCGTCCGGGCGGGCAGTCCGCCCGCCCGGACCAGTGCGTACTCCGATCCGGAGCCGGGGCGCACCCGTGATCGGGGCGGCTCCCGCTGGTACCCTGGGCGCGACCGCCGAGCCCGCTCGGGAGAGTCCCCGGCCGACGAGACGCCGGCGGGGGCGCCGAAGGAGCAACTCCTCCCCGGAATCTCTCAGGCATCCGTACCGTGTGGGATAGGTCACTCTGGAAAGCAGGGCAGGACCGCCGGCGAGGGAGCCGACGGCCACCACCCTCACCGACGGTGCAAGCCGACGGGGTGCTCAGGCATCCCGCGCGGGCGAAGCTCTCAGGTCCCGATGACAGAGGGGGAGGCCTGTTGGGTTCGTTCGCCAGGGCCGGCCCGCTGTCCGCAGCGGTCACGGCCGACCGGCGTGCGCGCCCCCGCCGGTCCGTGACCAGGAGGCCTCGACCATCATGAACGCCCAGCCGAACGCCGGTCGCCCGCTCAGCTCCGCGACCCTCACCGAGCTTGAGCAGGCCAGCCCCTTCGAGACCCGCCACATCGGCCCCGACTCCGGGGCCCAGGAGAAGATGCTCGCCCACGTGGGCTACGGCTCGCTGGACGAGCTGTCCGCCGCGGCCGTGCCCGAGGCGATCCGCTCGATCGACGGCCTCGACCTGCCGGCCGGCCGCAGCGAGGCCGAGGTCCTCGCCGAGCTGCGCGAGCTGGCGGCCGCCAACCAGGTGCTCACGCCGATGATCGGCCTGGGGTACTACGGCACCTTCACCCCGCCGGTGATCCTGCGCAACGTCATGGAGAACCCGGCCTGGTACACGGCCTACACCCCGTACCAGCCGGAGATCTCGCAGGGCCGCCTGGAGGCGCTGCTCAACTTCCAGACCGTGGTCTCCGACCTCACCGGCCTGCCGACCTCCGGGTCCTCGCTGCTCGACGAGGGCACCGCCGCCGCCGAGGCGATGGCGCTGACCCGCCGGGTCACCAAGGTCAAGGGCGGGGTGTTCCTGGTCGACGCCGAGACCCTGCCGCAGACCGTCGCCGTCATCCGGACCCGGGCCGAGCCGACCGGTGTGGAGGTGGTCGTCGCCGACCTCTCCGCGGGCATCCCGGCCGAGATCGCCGAGCGCGGTGTCTTCGGCGTGCTGCTGCAGTACCCGGGCGCCACCGGTGTGGTGCGCGACCTGGAGCCGCTGATCGAGCAGGCCCACGGGCTCGGCGCCGTCGTCGCCGTGGCCGCCGACCTGCTGGCGCTCACCCTGCTGAAGTCGCCCGGTTCGCTCGGCGCCGACATCGCCTGCGGCACCTCGCAGCGCTTCGGTGTCCCGATGGGCTTCGGCGGCCCGCACGCCGGCTACCTCTCCGTGCGCGCCGAGTACGCCCGCTCGCTGCCCGGCCGCCTGGTCGGCGTCTCGGTCGACGCCGACGGCAACCGCGCCTACCGCCTGGCGCTGCAGACCCGTGAGCAGCACATCCGCCGCGAGAAGGCCACCAGCAACATCTGCACCGCGCAGGTCCTGCTGGCCGTGATGGCCTCGATGTACGCCGTCTACCACGGCCCCGACGGCCTGGCCGACATCGCCCGGCGCACCCACCGCTACGCCGCCGCGCTCGCGGCCGGGCTGCGCGCCGGGGGCGTCGAGCTGCTGCACGACGCGTTCTTCGACACCGTCACCGCCCGCGTCCCGGGCCGGGCCGCCGAGATCGCCGCCGCCGCGCGCACGCGGGGCATCAACGTCCACCAGGACGGCGCCGACCTGATCTCGGTGTCCTGCGACGAGACCACCACCCGCGAGCACCTGGCCGGCGTCTGGGCCGCCTTCGGCGTGCCGCAGGCCGAGATCGACGAGAGCGCCGAGGCGCTGCCCGCCGCGCTGCTGCGCGAGGACGAGTACCTCACCCACCCGGTCTTCCACAGCCACCGCTCCGAGACCGCCATGCTGCGCTACCTGCGCCGCCTGTCGGACCGCGACTACGCGCTGGACCGGGGCATGATCCCGCTGGGCTCCTGCACCATGAAGCTCAACGCGACCACCGAGATGGAGGCGGTGACCTGGCCCGAGTTCGGCCAGCTGCACCCCTTCGCGCCGATCGAGCAGGCCCAGGGCTACCTGACCCTGATCCGCCAGCTGGAGCAGCAGCTGGTCGAGGTGACCGGCTACGACGCGGTCTCCATCCAGCCCAACGCCGGTTCGCAGGGCGAGCTGGCCGGCCTGCTGGCCGTCCGCGCCTACCACCACGCCAACGGCGACACCGGCCGCGACGTCTGCCTGATCCCGTCCTCCGCGCACGGCACCAACGCGGCCTCCGCCGTGATGGCCGGCATGCGGGTGGTCGTGGTCAAGACGCTGGTCGACGGCGACGTGGACGTCGACGACCTGCGCGCCAAGATCGAGCAGCACCGCGAGCAGCTCTCCGTCCTGATGGTCACCTACCCGTCCACGCACGGCGTGTTCGAGGAGACCATCACCGACATCTGCGCGGCCGTGCACGAGGCCGGCGGCCAGGTGTACGTGGACGGCGCCAACCTCAACGCGCTGGTGGGCCTGGCCAAGCCGGGCAAGTTCGGCGCGGACGTCTCGCACCTGAACCTGCACAAGACCTTCTGCATCCCGCACGGCGGCGGCGGCCCGGGCGTCGGCCCGGTGGCCGTCCGCGCCCACCTGGCGCCGTACCTGCCCAACCACCCGCTGCAGAGCGAGGCGGGCCCCGCCACCGGCGTCGGCCCGATCTCCGCCGCGCCGTGGGGCTCGGCCGCGATCCTGCCGATCTCCTGGTCGTACGTCCGGCTGATGGGCGGCGAGGGCCTCAAGCACGCGACCCAGGTCGCGGTGCTGAACGCCAACTACATCGCCAAGCGGCTGGCGCCGCACTTCCCGGTGCTCTACACCGGCCCCGGCGGGCTGGTCGCGCACGAGTGCATCATCGACATCCGCCCGCTCACCAAGGACACGGGCGTGACGGTGGACGACATCGCCAAGCGCCTGATCGACTACGGCTTCCACGCGCCGACCATGTCGTTCCCGGTGGCCGGCACGCTGATGATCGAGCCCACCGAGTCCGAGGACCTGCACGAGATCGACCGGTTCTGCGCCGCGATGATCGAGATCCGGGGGGAGATCGACAAGGTCGGCTCGGGCGAGTGGGCCGCGGAGGACAACCCGCTGCGCGGCGCCCCGCACACCGCCGCCACCCTGGCCGGCGAGTGGGCCCGTGGCTACTCCCGCCAGGAGGCGGTCTTCCCGGCGGGCGTGAACCCGGCGGACAAGTACTGGCCGCCGGTGAGCCGGATCGACGGCGCCTACGGCGACCGCAACCTGGTCTGCTCCTGCCCGCCGATGGACGAGTACGGCGCCTGACCGGTGCCGCGCCCGCGGGCGTGAGCTGACCCGGTACGAAGCAGCGGGCCCCGGCGGATTCGATCCGCCGGGGCCCGCTGCTGCTCGCCGTACCCGCCGCGGGGCTCCGCGCCACGCCGCCGGGCTGTCCTGCCGCACGGGCGGGGAGTCCCGCCGTACGGTGCGGCGCCGGTCAGGCCGCGAAGGCCAGGGGGCGGCGCGGGGCGATCACCCGGCCGTCGGGCAGGAGTTCGCCGGTGTCCTCGAAGAGCAGGACGCCGTTGCAGAGGAGGCTCCACCCCTGCTCGGGGTGGCAGGCCACGGTCGCGGCGGCCTCGCGGTCCTCGGAGTCGGCCGAAGGGCATTCCGGACGGTGCTGGCACATGGGTCGTACCCTCGCTTCGCTTGCGATCCTCCCCGTGATGCGGTTGCCGTCGGGATAGTCCGCCGGGAGCCGCCGCGGTAGCCGGATCCTGTCCCGCCGGCCCAGGTGTGAGCCGGCGATTCTGTGGGTAGGACAGGTGGTCCTTCCACGCTGGGTCCCAGTGTCGGCTTCCGTCGGCCTTCGCGCAGCAATTTGGTGACATGCGCCACAACTCCCGCGCATAGATCACCCATTCAGATGGCGCGGAGCAGAAATAAATGCCGGACGGGCCATGCCGGGCATGGCCCGATCGGGCTACCCGGGATGACCCGTCCGGAGCATCGGGGTGTCAGGAGACCCCGAGGACCATCGGCTTGGCCGGAGCGGGGGCGGCGAGCAGCGCCAGCAGGTCCGTCGCCGGGTAGGCGCGGTGCGCGGTGACCCCCAGCGGCGCCGGGGCCAGCGGGATCAGCAGGTCGGACGCCGGGGCCGCGTCGGGTGCGTGCAGCCACAGCGCGGTGGCGTACTGCCCGGGAAAGGTCAGCAGTCGCGGCTGGTGCCGGGCGCGCGAGGTCTGCGCGAGCTGCCAGGCCTGCCGCAGCGCCCGGACCGTCGAGTCCAGGTAGGGGCCGGCGGTGAAGTGCGAGAAGGTGTGCCCCTCGACGCCCTGGACCACCTCGGCCGCCGCCGCCACCTCGCTGCCGTCCTTGATCAGGAACCGCCAGCCCGTCCGGCGCGCGGCCGTCAGTCGGGGCCGGGGGCCGTCCAGGACGTGCACCGCGAGCGGGTGCGCGGGCAGCAGGGTGCCGTGGGGACGGCGCAGCGCGGCGGCGGCCGGCTGGCGCAGCGCGGTCTCCGAATCGAGTGCCGCCAGGACGGCGCGCAGGGCGCTGGGCGGAGGCTGGGGGGTCTGCAATGTCATGGCGGGGTCGCCTCTCCGTGAGAGATCGGCGTGCGAGTGCGGCATACCGGCGTGGCGTGTCTGGTGTGACGGGACCTGGGCCGTGTCCGGTTGTGCGTGATCGCGGTGCGGGCGCGGCCGCCACCGTAGGGGGCCCCGGTGTCGTCGTCGACGTCGGAGCGGTGGCAGGCCGGGCTTGAGCGCAGTGCGAATTCTACTCGAACAGGTGCGCAGGGTGACCTGTTTATCACGTTCAGTTGTGCAGGGCAAGTCGGTATTCGACTGATGGAGCGTCAGTTTCCTTGCTTCGTACGACGTTCGACCCCGTCGGGTATCGATCTTCGGGATGGGCATGATGCTTGCACGGTCGGCCTAGAGGAGGGGACCCATGGGCGAGAAGGTCGTGGCCACGCGCGCGGACCTGTCGGACCGGCAGATGTACCGCCGCAAGCTCCAGTCCTGTCTCGACGTGCTCGAACGGATGCTGCGCGAGAACCGCTTCGACCGGCCCCGGGCCGTGATGGGGCTGGAGATCGAGCTCAACCTGGCGGACGAGCAGGGTCAGCCGCTGATGCGCAACGAACAGGTGCTCGGCGCGATCGCCTCCAGCGACTTCCAGACCGAACTCGGTCAGTTCAACATCGAGGTCAACATCGCCCCGCACCGGCTCACCGGCCATGTGCTGGAGGAACTGCGCGAGGAGATCGACACCGGCCTGCGCTACGCCGACCGCAAGGCCGCCGAGGCCGGCGCCCGGATCGTGATGATCGGGATCCTGCCGACCCTGGAGCACGACCACACCGGCCTGGAGTCGATGTCCCACAACCAGCGGTACAGCCTGCTCAGCGACCAGATCCTGGCCGCCCGCGGCGAGGACATCGCGGTGGACATCGAAGGGGTCGAACGCCTCCAGCTGGAGTCGGTCACCATGGTCGCGGAGGCCGCCGCCACCTCGCTGCAGATGCACCTCCAGGTCACCCCCGAGCGGTTCTCCTCGGTCTGGAACGCCGCCCAGGCGCTCTCCGCGGCGCAGGTCGCGCTGGGTGCCAACTCGCCCTTCCTGTTCGGACGGGAGCTGTGGCGGGAGACCCGCCCGGTGCTGTTCCAGCAGGCGTGCGACACCCGTTCGGCGGAGCTCAAGGCGCAGGGCGTCCGCCCCATCACCTGGTTCGGCGAGCGCTGGGTCGACTCCGCGCTCGACCTGTTCGCCGAGAACCTGCGGTACTTCCCCGCGCTGCTGCCGATCTGCGACGACGAGGACCCGGTCAAGGTGCTGGCCTCCGGCGGGATTCCCAAGCTCGCCGAGATGCGCCTGCACAACGGCACCATCTACCGGTGGAACCGGCCGGTCTACGACATCGCGGACGGCGTGCCGCACCTGCGGGTCGAGAACCGTGTCCTGCCGGCCGGGCCGACGGTCGCCGACACGCTGGCCAACGCCGCCTTCTACTACGGACTGGTCCGGGTGCTGGCCGAACAGCCCCGGCCGATCTGGACCAGGCTGCCCTTCATCCAGGCCGACGAGAACTTCCACAACGCCGCGCGGCACGGGATCGACGCCGTGCTGCAGTGGCCGCGGGCGGGCTGGGGCGGCCGCGGCGGCGGGGTGACCGCCGTGCCGGCCGTCGACCTGGTGCTGAACGAGCTGCTCCCGCTCGCCCACCAGGGCCTGGACGAGTGGGGCGTGGAGCCGGCCGACCGGGACCGCTACCTCGGGATCATCGAGCAGCGCTGCCTGCGCCGGACCAACGGCGCGGCCTGGCAGAGCGCGACCTTCCACCAGCTGCGGGAACGCTTCGGGATGGACCGGCCGGCCGCCCTGGCGGCGATGACCCGGCGCTATGTCGAGTACATGCGCGGGGGCGAGCCCGTGCACACCTGGCCGGTCGGCTGACCCGGCCAGCGGCCAGCGGCCAGCGGCCCCCGGTCACGGGGAGAGGGGCCGGGGGCCGGTGCCGCGGCAGTCCGCGAGGGCCGTCGTCGGCCGAGGTGCGAGGGGCGCCGCGCGCCCGCGCGCAGGGAGGGGCGCCGCCACCGCGCGGGGCGGGTCCGATGGGGCCGTGCGCCCGTATGGAAGGATGATCGCCCCGGCGGTCGGCCGACCCCGGGGCGAAGCCCGCCCGCTGGAGCCGCCGTGAGCACCGTCTCGACCGAGCCCGGGCGCCTGCCCCTGACCCGCCGGCTGCTCGGCGCCGAACTGCTGATCGTCCTCGGCCTCTCGCTGGGTGCCAGCGGCCTCAGCGCCCTGATCAGTTTCGCCGGCTCGCTCACCCAGCCGCTCGCGCTCGGCCAGCAGGTCGCCACCCTCAACGGGTCCCGCGCACCGGGCCGGCCCTGGCTGGACCTGGCCTGGCAGCTCTACTACATCGGGCGCGGCCTGATGCCGGTCGTCCTGGTCGGCTACCTGCTGGTCCGCGAGGGCACCTCGCTGCGCGTCCTCGGCTTCGACCTGACCCAGAAGCTGCGCGACCTCGGCCGGGGGACCGCCGTGGCCGCCGCGATCGGCGGCTCCGGCCTGGCGCTCTACCTGATCTCCCAGGCGGCCGGCTACAACCTGACGGTCGCTCCCTCGGGGCTGCCCGACGTGTGGTGGCGGATCCCGGTGCTGGTCGCCTCGGCCTGGGAGAACGCGATCCTCGAAGAGGTCATCGTGCTCGGGTACCTGATCCGACGGCTCGGCCAACTCGGCTGGAGCTGGCCGGCGATCGTGATCGCCAGCTCGGTGCTGCGCGGTTCTTACCACCTCTACCAGGGGGTCGGCGGGCTGGTCGGCAACATGGTGATGGGGGTGGTCTTCTGCCTGGCCTACCGCCGGTGGGGGCGGGTGATGCCGCTGGTGACCGCCCACGCGCTGATCGACACGGTGGCCTTCGTGGGCTACGCCCTGCTCGCCGGTCACGTCAGCTGGCTGCCGACCGGCTGAGCCCGGACGGCCGACGTCCGTCACCCCTCCGGACGCGCGCCGCCGGCCACGGCCCGGCGGGCTCCGGTCGACGCCCCGCCGGCGTCGGCCCGTCAGGCGGACGCCCCGCCGAGGCGACGTCCCGGGAGCAGCCCGGCCCGGGGCGGCCGGGCCAGCAGGCGATCGACGTGCCGGCGCTCCAGCCCGTGGAAGGGGTCGACCGGCAGCAGCAGGCGATCCCGGCGAAGCAGCGCCCGGCGCACCAGCCGGCCGGGGATGACGTCGTCGACCCAGGCGAACGGCCGGCCCCGCGCGTACCGGAGGATCGGTGGCCACTTGCGACCGGAGATCAGCTGCATCAGCGGTACGCGCGGGTCGCCCGGTTGCGGGACGTACCCGGTGAAGCGGACCACCGGCAGCTCCGGCAGGCCGAGCAGCGGTGAGAGATGCCGGTTGGCCTCCTCCTCCCAGGTGGTGGCCCACACCAGCTGGTAGCCGCCGGCCAGCTCGCGCAGCCAGTCGGCGTGCCGGGCGGAGAGGAGCACGCGGTACCCGAGCAGGGCGTGGGCCTCGAAGCCCGCGTCAGGGTGGGGTGCGGCCGGGTTGAGCACCCCGTCGACGTCCAGGAACAGCAGAGGTTTCGGCATGGGGCGCCCCCCCGGGGGTTCGACATCGTCCTCACCCGTCCGGACGCGCGCCGCCGACCGCCGGTTGCCCCGCCGGGGCGGGGCGGCGCAGCGCAAGCGCGGGACACCGACCGGGACGGCAGCGCTCGTCCGTCCGTCCCTCGGACGGTCCGTCGCCGGCCGGTCCTCCGGCGACGGACCGCCCGTTCAGCCGACCGGTGCCGGCGTGGCGGCGGTCTCCACCGGGGCGGCCGTGCGCCGGCTCAGCCGGCGGACCTGCGGTTCGGCCAGGACCAGGACGCTGAGCAGGACGGTGACGGCTGCGCAGGTCCAGAGCGCGCCGCCGGTGCCCAGCGCCCCGGCGGCCGGGCCGGCCAGGGCGGTGCCGACCGGGGCGAGGGCCAGCGAGCCGAAGGCGTCGTACGCGGAGACCCGGGACATCAGCTCCGGCGGGATCTCCTGCTGCAGCGCGATCATCCAGTTCACCCCGAAGACGGTGACCCCGCCGCCGGAGAGGAACATCGCGACCGCCAGCAGCGGCAGCGGCGCGGCCACCGCGAGGGCGGCCGCGGGCAGTGCGAAGAGGAAGACGCCGTAGTTGCCGACCAGCAGGATCCGGCGGGGGCGCCAACGCGCCATCAGCAGGCCGGTGAGCACCAGCCCGGCGCCGTCGGCGGCGAGGGCGAAACCCCAGTCGCGGGCCCCGCCCAGCCGGGTCTCGGCGACGATCGGTCCGTACACGGCGTCGACCGCGCTGACGCAGGCCATCAGGACGGAGAACTGCAGCACGATCACCCAGAGCCACCGCCGCGAGGCGAACTCCGTCCAGCCCTCGCGCAGTTCGTGGATCATCCCGCTGCCCTGCGGCTGCTTCGCCGCGGGCTCGACCCGCAGCAGCACCCGCAGGGCGGCGGCGGCCAGGAAGCAGCCGGCGTCGACGGCGAGCACCCAGCCGGCGCCGACGGTGGCGGTGAGGGCGCCGCCCAGGGCCGCACCGCCGATCTGGGCCGCGTTCATGGCCATCCGGTAGACCGAGAAGGCGTGCGAGGCGTGCTCCGGGGCCACCGTCTGCATGATCATGCCACCGGAGGCCGGCCCGTAGAAGGCCTGCCCGGCGCCGCCGGCGGCCGAGAGCAGCACCAGCTCCCAGAGCCGCACCGTGCCGGTCAGCACCAGGGCGGCGAGGACCGCCTGGGAGACGGCGTTGAAGGCGTTGGCGGCGACCATCACGTGGTGGCGCGGCAGCCGGTCGGCGAGCGCGCCGCCGACCAGGAGCAGCAGGACCAGTGGCACCAGCCGGGCCGCGGTGACGTAGCCGATCTCGGTGGTCGAGCCGCCGACGGCGAGGACGGCGAAGGCGGTGGCGATCGGCGCACCGGCGTTGCCGAGCCCGCTGACCACCGTCGCGGCGGTCTGGATGCGGTAGTTGCGGCCGGCCCAGGCGAAGCGGCGGGGGAGGGGGGTTTCGCTGTGCACGTGCGCGACTATGACGGCTGTCCGGTCAGGTGTCTAACCGATATTTGGTCCTGCCGATCGGGTGGCCTGCTCGGTTGACCTGCTCGGGCGGCCTGTTCGGGGCCGGCCCGCGGGGCCCGGCGCCCGCGATCAGCCGAGATGCCCCCACAGGAAGCTGAGGGTCCGCCGCCAGGCGATCCGCGCCTGCAGGGCGTCGTAGTGGCCGCCGGGGTTCTCGTCGTTCATGAAGGCGTGCCCGGCGGGGTAGAAGTGGATCTCCGGGCGGCGGTCGGTGGCCTCCCCGATCCGGATCGCCGCCTCGTCCACGGCGGTCACCGGGATCGAGTGGTCCAGCTCGCCGTAGTGCCCCAGCACATGGGCGGTCAGCCCGCGGAAGTCGTACTCCGGGTCGGGCGGCAGTCCGTAGAAGGGCACCACGGCGGCGACCCGGTCGCCCTCCTGTGCGGCCAGCACCAGGGCGAGGCCGCCGCCCATGCAGAAGCCGGCCACGCCGATCGCGTCCCCGACCACCGCGGGATGTCCGAGCAGCAGGTCGACGGCGCCCCGCAGGTCCCGTGCGGCGCGCTCCGCCGGCAGGTCGCGCTTCATGCGGGCGGCCTCGGCGCGGTCGTGTGTGGTGGCGCCACCGTAGAGGTCGGGGGCGAGGGCGACGAAGCCCTCGGCCGCGAAGCGGTCGGTCAGGGTGGCGATGTGCGAGGTGAGCCCCCACCACTCCTGGATCACCACCAGCCCGGGGCCGGCGCCCTGCGGCGGCAGCGCGAGGTAGCCGTGCGCCTGCCGGGCGCCGCCGGCACCGGTCCCGCGGCCGGCACCGATCCCGCCGGAACCGATCCCGCCGTTCCCGCCGGGCGCGGCGTCGGTGCCGCCGGCGCCGGGGAAGGTGACGTTCTGCCGGGAGCCGCCCTGGTCAGGCATGGCTGTCCCTCCGTGGGACGGGCCGCGGCCGGTCGCGGCCCGGCGGGGGAGCGGGAGGTCGTCGGGCAGGGCGCGCGCCGGGAGCGGGCGTCAGCCCATCGACTCCAGGGTGCGGCCCTTGGTCTCCTTGATGCAGAAGGCCACGAACGGGATGGAGAGCAGCGCGAAGAAAGCGTAGATGACGTAGGTGGCCGACAGGTTCCAGTCCGCGAGGTCCGGAAAGGTGACGGTGATGGCCCAGTTGGCGATCCACTGGGCTGAGGCGGCGACGGACAGGGCCAGCGCCCGGATCCGGTTGGGGAACATCTCGCCGAGCAGCACCCAGACCACCACGCCCCAGGAGAACGCGAAGCAGAAGACGAAGACGTGGGCGGCGACCAGCGCCGTGGTGGCGTAGGAGTCCGCCAGGGTCGCGGTGTCGCCGGTGCCCTCCCGGAAGGAGAAGGCCCAGGCGGCCACGCCCAGCGAGATCGCCATGCCCGCCGAACCGGCCAGCGCCAGCGGCTTGCGGCCGATCCGGTCCACCAGGGTCATCGCGAGGACGGTGCCGATCACGTTGACGATCGAGGTGGAGAGGCTGATCAGCAGCGAGTTGCTCTCGTCGATGCCCACCGACTGCCAGAGGAAGGACGAGTAGTAGAAGATCACGTTGATGCCGACGAACTGCTGGAACACCGAGGCGCCGATGCCGATCCAGACGATCGGCAGCAGCCCGAACCGCCCGCCCAGCAGGTCGCGGGCCCGCGGCTTGTGGGTGGAGGCCAGCACCGCGCGGATCTCGGTCACCCGGGCGTCCAGGTCCACCCCTTCGCCCTCCACCTCGCGCAGCACCTCGCGGGCCTCGTCCTCGCGCCTGGCGGCGATCAGGAAGCGTGGTGACTCGGGGATGGCCAGTGCCATCAGCCCGTACACCAGGGCGGGCACGGTCTCCACGCCGAGCATCCACTGCCAGGCCTGGACGCCGGCCAGGTGCCCGGTGGACTCCCCGCCGGCCGCCTCGTTCAGCGCGTAGTTGGCGAGCTGCGAGACGGTGATCCCGAGCACGATCGCCATCTGCTGGAAGGACGCCAGCCGGCCCCGGTAGGCGGTCGGCGCGACCTCGGCGATGTAGGTGGGTGCGATCACCGAGGCGATGCCGATCGCGACGCCGCCGACCACCCGCCAGAGTGCCAGGACCTGGATGGTGGGCGGGAACATCGAGCCGACGCCGCTGATCGCGAAGAGCACGGCGGCCAGCAGCATGGTGCGGACCCGGCCCAGGTGGTCGGCCAGCCAGCCGGCCGCCACCGCGCCGGCCGCCGAACCGAGCAGGGCGATCGCCACCACGAAGGCCGTCTCGCCGTTGCCCACCTCGAAGTGCTTCTGGATGCCGGTCACGGCGCCGTTGATGACGGCACTGTCGTACCCGAAGAGGAAGCCGCCCATCGCGGCGGCGGCCGAGATGAACACGACATGCCCGAGGTGCGCCTCACCGGCGTCCTTGGGTGGGTGGGTGGTGGCCACGACGAGCTCCTGAGGGTGCGACGGCCCGCCGGCACGGCCGAGTGGACAGGATCCGCCTCACATTCGATCAGGTGGGTGACCCGTCCGCCCGGCCGGCAGCCCGTTCGGCGGCATGTCGCGGCGGACGCAACCCGTCCGGGCGAACCGCTCCACGGTCCGTCAGCTCCCGCCGGAGCGGTCGGCGTCCGTCCGGGCCGTCGCCGGCCGGCCGGAGGGCTCGTGGTTCGCGCGGCGGCTCAGCCCGCCGGGCAGCCCCCGGGGCGCGTCGCGGGCGGCTCGGATCGCTCGGCCCGTCCGGCCCGTCCCGAGGCCGGGGCGCCGGCCCGCCGCGCGTTGCGCCGCAGCAGCTGCGTCCTGGCGCCCTGGTCCAGCCCCTGCCCGCGCTCCGCCAGCAGCCCGGCGATCGCGAACTGGTCCGCGGCCGGCTTCTTGTCGTCGTACTTGAACTTGGCGCGCACCTCCCGGACGGTCAGCCGCAGCCCGCGCAGGCCGGTCAGCAGCGGGCCGAAGGGCTCGGCCCCGGGTACCACCCGGACCTCGGGCGTCTCCGGCTGGAAGTGCGCCAGCTGGCGGTTCAGGATGGCGGCCTTGCCCGCCGCGTCCTCCACGATCTCGGCGGTGCAGGCGAACTGGACCGAGGCGTAGTAGCTGGTCGGCGTGCCCGGTTCGCCGCGCCAGTGGCCGGGGGCGAAGACGTAGTCGTCCGTCACCGACAGCGTGACCTGCGGGTCGGCCCGCAGGGCCGCCCAGATCGGGTTGGGCGCGGCGAGGTGCAGCAGGATCTCGCCCGCGTCCGGGTCGAGGAGGAAGTGGGTCGGGACGAGGACGGGCCCGTCCCCGGGGGCTCCGTTGGCGGCGAGCAGCCCGAAGTCGCGTCCGGCGGCGAGCCATTCGCGCCATTCGGCCTGGTCGCCCCGGTCCCAGCTCCTGATCAGCATCTGCCCCTCCGGTCAGCGCAGTTCGCGCAGGTAGGCGGGCAGCGGTACGGAGCTGGAGGCGTCCGGCTCGGGGGTGCCGTGCACCGTCGACACGGGGACGACCCCGGCCCAGTACGGCAGGTCGAGGTCGGCCTCGTCGTCGTCGGCGCCGTCCGCGCGGGTCTTCGCCGACACCTCGTCGAGGTCCAGCCGGACGACGGCGGTGGCCGCGAGCTCCTTGGCGTTGGGCCGGCGCACGTCGCCCGAGCGGCCGGGGACGGCCTGGTCGACCAGCGCGTCCAGGGCGACGGTCAGCTCCTCGGGGTCGGTGACCTGGTGGGCCGTGCCGTGGGCCACCACCGAACGGAAGTTGACGGAGTGGTTGAACGCGGACTTGGTCAGCACCAGTCCGTCGACCAGGGTGACCGTGACGCAGACCGCGAGACCGGGGTCGGCCGCGCCGCGCAGCGGACGGCTGCCGGTGGAGCCGTGCACGTACAGGCGGTCGCCGACCCGGGCGTAGATGGTCGGCAGCACCACGGGCGCACCGTCGGCGACGAAGCCCAGGTGGCAGATGTACGTGCTGTCGAGGATCGCGTGGATCGCGTCGCGCTCCCAGGTGGCCCGGTCCTTGTACCGGGTCGGGGTGGTGCGCGCGGTGCGGGAGTAGGCGGTGCCGTCCGACATGACAACCTCTATGTACTAGTGCATAATTCTCTTTGTGCTAGGAGAATATACGATCAAGGGGCGCCGGGCCAGCGATATCGCGGCGGACGTCGAGGCCGCGGTCGGCGCCGGGCGACTGGCGCCCGGCGCGGCCCTTCCGCCGCTGCGCGAACTGGCCGAGCGGCTGGACGTCAACCCCAACACCGTCGCCGCCGCCTACCGCCTGCTGCGCGACCGGGGTGTGATCGAGACGGCCGGCCGCAAGGGCAGCCGGATCCGCCCCCGCCCGACGGTCGCCCCGCGCGACCGGATGCGCGTCCCCGTCCCCCCGCACGCCCGCGACCTGTCCGCCGGCAACCCCGCCACCGAGCTGCTCCCGCCGCTGGCCCCGGCGCTGGCCGTCGCGGGGGCGGCCGCCGACCGCGACCCCGTGATGTACGGGGAGCCGTCCGCCGACCCGGGGCTGCTCGACCTCGCCCGGGCCTCCTTCCTGGCCGACGGCGCGCCCGAGGGGCGGCTGATGGTGGCCTCCGGCGCCCTGGACACCATCGAGCGCGTCCTGGGCGCCCGGCTGCGCCCCGGCGACCAGGTCGCCGTGGAGGACCCGGGCTGGGGCAGCCTGCTCGACCTGCTGCCCTCCCTCGGCCTCAGGCCCGTCCCGGTCGCGCTGGACGAGCAGGGCCCGCTGCCCGCCGCGTTCGCCGCCGCGCTGGCCGCCGGCGCCCGCGCGGCGATCGTCACCGGCCGGGCCCAGAATCCGACCGGGGCCGTCCTCACCGCCGACCGGGCGCGGGAGCTGCGCGAGGTGCTGGCCGCCCGTCCGGGCGTCCTGCTGATCGAGGACGACCACGGGCACGGCATCGTCGACCAGCCGTTCCATTCGCTGGCCGGCGGGCCGCAGGGGGTGCCGGTCACCACGCACTGGGCGGTGGTCCGCTCCGCGGCCAAGGCCTTCGGCCCGGACCTGCGCCTCTCGGTGGCGGTCGGGGACGAGGAGACGGTGGCCCGGGTGCTGGGCCGGCAGAGCCTCGGCGCCGGCTGGGTCAGCCACCTGCTCCAGCGCACGGTCGCCGAACTCTGGCGCTCCGACGCGGCCCCCGTGCGGCGGGTCGCCGCCGCCTACCGCGCCCGCCGGGAGGAGCTGATCGGCGCGCTGGCCGCGCACGGCATCCCGGCGTACGGCGCGAGCGGCCTGAACGTCTGGGTGCCTGTCCAGGACGAGACCGCGACGGTGGTGGGGCTGGTGCAGCACGGCTGGGTGGTCGCGCCGGGCGCGCGGTTCCGGCTGCAGTCACCGCCCGGGGTGCGGATCACGGTGGCCGACCTGGCGCCCGGTGAGGCGGCGCGACTGGCGGCGGACCTGGCGGCGGTGCTGGCCACCGGCGGGGGAGACTCGCGGCCGGTCTGAGCGGCCGGTGCGGGCGGCCGGTGGGAGCGGCCGTTTTGAGCGGCCGGTGCGGGCGGTCGGTGCGGGCGGTCGGTGGGAGTGGCCGGGGTGAGCGGCCGGTCCGCGCGCACCGTCCGGGCGGCCGGTGCGGGGGCCGGCGGGCCTCCGGTGGGCCCGTCGAACCGGCGGGTAACAGGGCGAGAAAGTCGCTGCAGATACCTAGCGGTAACAAGCGCGCGCATGTCATGTTTCTCGCGCCACCGGCCGGCGGCCCACCCTCACCCCCGCGTCTCCCCGTCCCCATGCAACGGGCGAGACCGAACGCAGGAGTTCCGCCGTGCCCGAAAGCTGTCAGAGCACCGCCGCCGCACGCACCAGCAGAACACAGCGGCTGCTCGCCGCCGTCCTCGCACTTCCCCTGCTCGCCACCGGCCTGCTGGCCGCCGCCGCCCCCGCCCACGCCGCCACCGGCCCCACCGCCAGCGTGACCATGGGGGACAGCTACATCTCCGGCGAAGCCGGCCGCTGGAAGGGCAACAGCGTCACCACCTCCGGCAGTCGCGCCGGCACCGATCGGTCCTGGACCGGCAGTGCCTACGACCCGGCCCGGGTCTACGGCGCCACGTACGCGAGCGGGTGCGACCGCTCGGACGTCGCCGAGGTCCGCAGCGCCCCGACCCTGGCCCAGACCCAGATCAACCTGGCCTGCTCCGGCGCCGTCACCGCCAACGTGTACCGGGCCGCCAACGGCGGCCAGTCGTACAAGGGCGAGGCCCCGCAGGCCGACCAGCTGGCCGCCGTCGCGCGCGCCAACAACGTCAAGCTGATCACGCTCTCGATCGGCGGCAACGACCTGGGCTTCGCGGACGTGATCCAGACCTGCGTGAAGGACTACCTGATCTGGTACTCCTACTGCAACGACGACCAGCAGGCCGCCGTCGACGCCAGGATGGCCACCGCGATGGCGGGCGTGCGCAAGTCCGTCGACGAGATCCGCGCGGTGATGACCGCCGCCGGGTACGCGGCCGGCGACTACCGGATCGTGCTCCAGTCGTACCCGTCGCCGATCCCGCGCAGCTCCGAGATGCGCTACGGCGAGAGCGGCTGGAGCCGGGCCGACACCGGCGGCTGCCCGTTCTGGGACGGTGACGCCGACTGGGCCCGCGACTCGCTGGTGCCGCAGATCTCCGACGCGCTGGCCGCGGTCGCGGCCGCCAAGGGCGTGCAGTTCATGGACCTGCGGGACATGCTGCAGGGCCGGGAGGTCTGCGCCACGGCCACCAGGCAGGCGACCCCGTCCACCGCGCCCTCCGCGACCACCAGCGAGTGGGCCCGGTTCGTCGACGCCGGCCTGAGCGCCTCGCAGGGCACCGTCCAGGAGTCGATGCACCCCAACTACTACGGCCAGCTCGCCCTCGGCCGCTGCCTGACCCTGCTGGGTGCCAGGCCGACCGGCAACTGGAGCTGCCGCAACACGGCAGGCCAGGACACCGACGGGATGTACCTGACCGCGAAGTAGCCGCGCACGCCGCCGGCGCCCGCACCCCTCGACGGGGTGCGGGCGCCGGCGGACGCGTCCGGGCCGGTCAGCCCTTGGCGAGCAGTGCCTGGGCGTGCGCCCTGACCTGATCCTTCGTCAGATAGGCGTCGGTGTACTCGAAGTCTCGCAGCCGGGCGGGCTGGCGGGCGAGGAACCCGGTGCGGACGAAGTCGTCGCCGGCGGTCGCGTTGAGCAGCCAGTTCGCGCCGACCCGGAACTTCGCCGCGTTGGTCCGCATCGCCATCAGGTGGTACCCGCGCGCCACCAGCTGGGCGGGGACGCCCTCCAGCTCGATGCCGACCGGCTTTGAGACCGCGTCCTTGCCGCCGAGGTCCACCACCAGGCCCAGGTCCTTGTGGTAGTACGGCTCCAGGGGCCGGCCGCGCAGCGAGGCGATCAGGTTGTCGGCGACCGCCTTGCCCTGCCGGGCGGAGTGCTGGGCGGTCGGCGGGCAGACCGCGCCGTCGCCCTTGGCGAGGTCCGGGACGGCGGCCGCGTCGCCGAGCGCGAAGACGCCCTCGAACTGCGGCACCCGCATCTCCGCGGTGACCGCCACCCGGCCGCGCACCGTCTCGGCGTCCAGGGTCGCGATCAGCGGGCTCGCCGCGACGCCGGCCGTCCAGATCAGCGTCCGGCTGGGGAGCACCCGGCCGTCGGTGAACTTGACGCTCTCGGCGCCCACCTCGGCCACCGACACGCCGAGCGACACCTCGATGCCGCGGGCACGCAGCACCCGCAGCGCCGTCTCGCCCAGCGCGTCGCCGAGCTCGGGCATCAGCTTCGGGGCGATGTCGATCAGGTGCCACTTGATCTGCCGGGCGTCCAGCCGCGGGTAGCGCCTGGCCGCGGCGGTGGTCAGCCGCTGCAGGCAGGCCGCCGTCTCGGTGCCGGCGTAGCCGCCGCCGACCACCACGAACTGCAGCCGGGACTCCCGCTCGCGCTGGTCCAGGCTGGCCGAGGCGAGGTCGAGCTGGGCGATCACGTGGTCCCGGACGTACGTCGCCTCCGCGAGCGTCTTCATGCCGCGCGCGTAGTCGGTCAGGCCGGGGATGTCGAAGGTCCGGGTCACGCTGCCGGGGGCGAGCACCAGGTAGTCGTAGCGTTCGGCGACCACCTCGTCGGTGATCTTCCGGACCACGCAGACCTTCGAGCGCGGGTCGACGCCGATCGCCCCGCCCGGGACGATGTGCGTCCGCCGCAGGGTCCGCCGCAGCGAGACGGCCACCGACTGCGGGGTGAGCACACCGGCCGCGACGTGCGGCAGCAGCGGCAGGTAGAGCTGGTAGCTGAACGGCGTGACCAGGGAGATCTCCGCCTCCGCGGGCGTGAGCTTGCGTTCCAGGCGGCGCGCGCATTCCAGTCCGGCGAAGCCGCCACCAACGATCAGGATCCGAGGTCGTTCCATCGTTCATCCCTTACAGTGCTGGTCCGAGCCGAGCCGGGACAACCAGGCCCCCTTCGGCGCGGCACGTCCGGCCGGGCGGGGCCCACTGCCCGCCACACTCGCACGGACCAACCGGCCCTGCCACCGCAGCGGTGCGGACGGTTGACCTGACGGATCGGTAGGCTGTCCGGGTGCTCTCCGAGGTGACGGCGGTCCGTTATGTGACGCCACTACGTGAAGGCGGCTCGATGCCGGGCCTGGTCGAGGCCGACGACCACCGGCTCTACGCGCTCAAGTGGGTGGGGGCCGCGCAGGGCCGCAAGGCGCTGGTCGCGGAGGTGCTGGCCGGCGAACTGGGCCGGCGGCTCGGCCTGCCGGTGCCGGAGCTGGTCACCGTCGACCTCGACCCGGTGCTCGCCCGCAGCGAGCCCGACCAGCAGGTGCAGGACCAGATGCGGGCCAGCGGCGGCACCAACCTCGGGATGGCCTTCGTCAGCGGGGCGTTCAACTTCGACCCGCTCTGCTTCGAGGTCGACCCGCAGCTGGCCGGGCGGGTGCTCTGGTTCGACGCGCTGATCGGCAACGTCGACCGGTCCTGGCGCAACCCCAACCTGCTGGTCGCCACCGGCGGCCTGCGGCTGATCGACCACGGCGCCAGCCTGATCTTCCACCACCACTGGGCGGGCGCGGCCGGCTGGGTCCGGCGCCCGTACGACGCCGGCGACCACGCCCTGCTGGGGGCCGGGCCGGACGTCGCGGCGGCCGACGCGCTGCTGGCACCGCTCGCCGAGGAGGCGCTGGCCGGCGCGGTGGCGCAGATCCCCGAGGTCTGGCTGGAGGACGAGGCCGGCTTCGACTCGCCGGACGCGGTGCGCGCGGCCTACCTGGCCCAGCTCCGGGCCCGGCTGGCCGGCCCCCGCGACTGGCTCCCGGAGGTGTCCGGGTGAGCGCCGGCGGGACGCGTCAGGACGCCGGATCCGAGCGATCGAAGGAAACGCCGTGAGCACCACCGACGGAACGCTGCACGACTACGAGTACGCGCTGGTGCGGGCGGTTCCCCGGGTCGAGCGCGGGGAGTGCGTCAACATCGGCGTGCTGCTCTACTGCCGGCAGAGCGGCCACCTCGGGGCCCGCACCCACCTGGACCAGGCCCGGCTGCTGGCGCTCGACCCGGTGGCGGACGTGGCCGCGGTGCGCCGGGCGCTGCACGGCATCGAGGTGGTCTGCGCGGGCGGCCCCGAGGCCGGCCCGGCGGCGGCCGACGACCCCGGCCGGCGGTTCCGCTGGCTGACCGCCCCGCGCAGCGCCGTCGTCCAGCCCGGGCCGGTGCACACCGGCCTGACCGCCGACCCGGAGGCGGAGCTGCGCCGGCTCTTCGACCAGCTGGTGCTCTGACCCGGGCCCCACCAGGGGTGAGGTTGGACATTTGCGGTGGTCAAAGCTGGAGCAGGTGAACCTTCTACGCGTACGCTGGCCGCATGGGTTCGACACCGACGGCGACCGCCGCACCGACCACCGCCGAGCTGATGGAGGCGCTGGCCGCCGTCGGCGCCGCGTACTTCCAGGACTTCGCGGGCGCGGCGGCCCGGCACGGGCTCTCGTCCTCGCAAGCCAAGGCACTGGGTGCGGTGCACGAGCCGGTGCCGATGCGGGCGCTGGCGGGGCGGCTCGGCTGCGACGCCTCCAACGTGACCGGCATCGTCGACCGGCTGGAGGCCCTCGGGCTGGCCCACCGGGAGGCGGCGGCGGGCGACCGACGGGTCAAGATCGTGGTGATCACCGAGCAGGGCCGGGAGATCCTGGCCCTGATCCGGGCCGAGATGGCCCGGACCCACCAGGCCTTCGACGCCATGAGCGAGGAGCAGCGGGTGGCGCTGTACTCGATCTGCCACCAGGTGCTGCCCGTGCTCACCGGCCGCCCGGCGGCCTGAGGACGGTTCCGCCCGGCTGCCGCCGGCCGTGCGCTGCTGCGGAAGACGCCGGGACGCGGCCGTCCGGGCCGGCGGTGCTGGCCGCCCCCGCCGCCCCCGCTGTCCGGGGCCGGTCCGTGCGGCTGCTGCGCCGGGTGCTCGCGCGGTGACCGGGCGCCGCACCGGCGGCGCGCTCGGGGTGGTCCGCCGACGGTCCGGCTGACCTCGGCTGTTAGGCTTGCGAAGCGTGAGCGCGAAGCCCCAGATCCCCAATGTCCTGGCCTCCCGGTACGCCTCGGCGACCCTGGCCCAGCTGTGGTCCCCCGAGCACAAGGTGGTCCTTGAGCGCCACCTGTGGCTCGCCGTCCTGAAGGCCCAGCAGGACCTCGGCGTCGAGGTGCCCGCCAACGCCGTCGCCGACTACGAGCGCGTCCTCGACCAGGTCGACCTCGACTCCATCGCCGCGCGTGAGCGTGTCACCCGCCACGACGTCAAGGCCCGCATCGAGGAGTTCAGCGACCTCGCCGGCCACGAGCAGATCCACAAGGGCATGACCTCTCGGGACCTCACCGAGAACGTCGAGCAGCTCCAGATCCACCAGTCCCTGCAGCACGTCCGCGACCGTACGGTGGCGGTGCTGGTGCGCCTGGGCCGGCTCGCCGCGCAGTACTCCGAGCTGGTCATGGCCGGCCGCTCGCACAACGTGGCCGCGCAGGCGACCACCCTCGGCAAGCGGTTCGCCACCGTGGCCGACGAACTCCTGGTGGCGTTCAACCGCCTGGAGGAGCTGATCGCCCGGTACCCGCTGCGCGGGATCAAGGGCCCGGTCGGCACCGCCCAGGACATGCTGGACCTGCTGGGCGGGGGCAGCGAGGGCACCGCCAAGCTGGCCGAGCTGGAGCAGCGGGTGGCGGGCCACCTCGGCTTCGACCACGTGCTGACCAGCGTCGGCCAGGTCTACCCGCGCTCGCTGGACTTCGAGGTGCTCTCCGCCCTGGTGCAGCTGTCCGCCGCGCCGTCCAGCCTGGCCAAGACCATCCGCCTGATGGCCGGCCACGAGCTGGTCACCGAGGGCTTCAAGGAGGGCCAGGTCGGCTCCTCCGCGATGCCGCACAAGATGAACACCCGCTCCTGCGAGCGCGTCAACGGCCTGGCCGTCATCCTGCGCGGGTACGCCTCGATGACCGCCGAGCTCGGCGGCGACCAGTGGAACGAGGGCGACGTCTCCTGCTCGGTGGTGCGCCGGGTCGCGCTGCCGGACGCCTTCTTCGCCTTCGACGGCCTGCTGGAGACCTTCCTGACCGTCCTCGACGAGTTCGGCGCCTTCCCGGCCGTGATCGAGGCCGAGCTGGACCGCTACCTGCCGTTCCTCGCCACCACCAAGGTGCTGATGGGCGCGGTGCGCGCGGGCGTCGGCCGGGAGACCGGGCACGAGGTCATCAAGGAGCACGCCGTCGCGTCCGCGCTGGCGATGCGGGCCGGCGCCCGGGAGAACGAGCTGCTGGACCGGCTGGCCGCCGACGAGCGGATGCCGCTCGGCCGCGCCGAGCTGGACGCGCTGCTCGCCGACCGGATCTCCTTCACCGGTGCGGCCGGGGCGCAGGTCGCCGAGGTCGTCCGCCGGATCGAGGCGGTCGCGGCCGCCCACCCGGAGGCCGCCAAGTACGCGCCCGGTGACATTCTCTGACCTGTCGTCAGTTTTCTCAGGGCCCTGTCGCGTTCCCCGCGGCAGGGCCCCGAGGCGTTCCGGGGCGCTCGTGCCCCGGATCGATCGGCGGTCCGCAGGCGCCGCAGGACCAGGCCGCGTCCGGCTCGGCGACCGGGTGGTCCTCGGGGGCCAGCACGTTGCCGCGGACGGTGGCCAGCGCGAGCAGGCCGCCGGTGACCAGCAGTCCGGCGCAGATCAGCATCGAGGTCCGGAAGGCCGCGTCCACCGAGTCCGGCACCTGGTAGGCGTCGCCGCTCAGCCCGGACAGCGCGGGCAGCGCCGCGACCGCGAGCAGGCCGGCCGCCCGGGCCGCCGCGTTGTTGACGCCGCTGGCGATCCCGGCCCGGCGCACCTCCACCGCGGCCAGCACCGTCGCGGTGAGCGGCGCCACCAGCAGGACCATCCCGCAGCCCATCACGGTGGTGGCCGGCAGCACCTCCGTCCAGTAGGAGGCGTCCGGGCCGATCCGCAGCATCAGCAGCACGCCCGTCGCGCAGATCAGCGGCCCGAGGAACAGCGGCAGCCGGGGGCCGATCCGCTTGCCGAGCCGACCGGCCCGGGCGGACAGCGCCAGCATCAGCACTGTGATCGGCAGCAGGGCGAGCCCGGAGGTCAGCGGGGTGAAGCCGGAGACCGTCTGGAGCTGCACCACCAGCAGGAAGAACACGCCGCTGAAGGCCGCGTACACGCAGAGGGTGACCAGGTTCACCGCGGTGAACAGGCGTGAGGAGAACAGCTCCAGCGGCAGCATCGGGGACGCGGTGCGCCGTTCGACGGCGATGAACACCGCGCCGAGCAGCAGCCCGGCGGCGCCGGAGAGCCAGACCGCGGGGGAGAGCCCTTCGCCGGCGGCCGTCAGCGCGTAGGTCACCCCGCCGAGGGCGAGCGCGGCCAGCACCGCCCCCGCGATGTCGAAGCTGCCGGTGGCGCTCTCGTCCCGGCTCTCCGGTACGTGCCGCAGCGAGACGGCGAGCACCACGGCGGCCAACGGCACGTTCAGCAGGAAGATCCAGCGCCAGCCCGGGCCGTCCACCAGCCAGCCGCCCAGGAAGGGGCCGACCGCCGCGGCGACCCCGCCGAGGCCGGACCAGAGGCCGACCGCCGCCGAGCGGTCGTCGGGCCGGAAGGTCGCCTGCAGCATCGCCAGGGATCCGGGGGTGAGCAGCGCGCCGCCGATGCCCTGCAGGGCGCGGGCCGCGATCAGCACCCCGACGTTCGGGGCGGCCGCGCAGACGGCGGAGGCGACGGCGAACCAGCAGACGCCGATCAGGAAGACCCGGCGCCGGCCGTACCGGTCGCCGAGCGCCCCGCCGAGCAGGATCAGCCCGGCCAGGGTGAGCAGATAGGCGTTCAGAGTCCATTGCAGGGCGGCCAAGGAGGCGCCGAGGTCCTCGCCGATCCGCGGCAGGGCGACGTTGACGACGGTGCCGTCCAGCATGGCCATGCTGGAGCCGAGCACCGTGGCCAGCACCACCCAGCGCCCCTGCGGGGTGCCGATCCTGAGTGCGCCGGCGGCGTCGGTTTCCACGGCTCGATCCTGCGCCCGGGGGGCCTACGTGACAAGGGTCACCGGCGGCGCGTCCGGGTGGTGGCTGAGCGTGTGCGGTGGTGGACGCAGGGCCGAGAATGTCGGCGCAGGGGGGTCGGACGGTCGCTCAGCGCGATTGGATTGTGCACGTACTGCACAGTCGATCATTCGGAGAGTCACTGAATTCCCTGGGATTTTTGTGAATTTCCGGAGGTGAATGTGATCGACATTGATTAACCCGGGCCGATGGGCTTTGCTTCAGCGACCGCCCGGCCAATGTCCGGGTGGGCCCGCCGGGTGGAACGCCTAGTCCTGCCGCTGCCCGGGGGCTTCGAACGAACTCTGTACGGCAGGAGTGGGGGACCCACAGGTAAGTCGCCGTCCCGTCAGCCGGGACGGCTTGGGGTGAAGCCGCGCTTGCGGCCGGGCAACTCCAGCCCGAACCCGACAGCTCACCTCGCAGGCGTCGGAGAGGAAATACCCCATGCCCGCACAGGCAAAGCACCGTCGTAACCGTCTGCCCCGTCTCGCCCGGATCGGCATCGCCACCGGTGTGACCGGCGCGGTTCTCGCCCTTCCCCTGGTGACCGCCGTCAGCGCCTCGGCGCACGAGGTCCCGGCCGCCAAGTCGCAGTCCACCACCTGGACCGGTGCCACCAGCGCCGACGCCGTGGCCGTCAAGGCCGCCGCCGTCGAGACCGCCCCCGCCGCGGCCCCGGCCGCCGCGCCGGCCGCCGCCGTCGACGAGACCTACAAGGTGGTCGGCGGTGACACCCTGTCGAAGATCGCCGCGGCGAAGAACGTCGACGGCGGGTGGCACGCGCTGTACGAGACCAACCGCTCGGTCGTCGGCGCCAACCCGAACCTGATCTACCCGGGTCAGCAGCTCGTGGTCGGCAAGGCCGCCGCCCAGGCGCCCGCCGCCGCCCCGGCCCCGAAGACCTCCTCCGACTCCGCGCCGGCCAAGAAGGCCACCCCGGCCCCGAAGGTCACTCAGGCCCCGAAGGCCACTCAGGCGCCCAAGGTCGCCGAGGCCCCGAAGGCCACTCAGGCCCCGAAGCCGGTCGAGGCTCCCAAGCCCGCCGCCACCACCGCGCCGAAGCCGGCCGTCACCCCGGCCCCGGCCGCGGCCGCCAGCACCTCCGGCTACACCGCGCCGATCGCCGGCGCCCGCCTCGGCACCGCCTACGGCGTGGCCGGCTCCATGTGGTCCAGCGGCCACCACACCGGTGCCGACTTCGTCGCCGCCACCGGCACCCCGCTGAAGGCCGTCGCGGCCGGCACCGTCGTCAAGGCGGGCCCGGGCGGCGCCTACGGCAACGAGGTCGAGATCAAGCTGGCGGACGGCAAGTACGCCCAGTACGCCCACCTCTCCTCGATCGGCGTCAAGGTCGGCCAGACCGTGACCGTCGGCCAGCAGATCGGTCTCTCCGGCGCGACCGGCAACGTGACCGGCCCGCACCTGCACTTCGAGATCCGCACCGGCTCGGAGTACGGCTCGGACATCGACCCGATCGCCTACCTCCGTGCGCACGGCGTCAGCATCTGACACCGGGTACGAACCCTCGCGGCCTGATGCGCCGCGGTAGTTGAACACCGGCCGGGCCGGCAGCGAACGCTCATCGCTGCGGGCCCGGCCAGTTCGCGTTTCCTCGGGGGGGGGGGATTTCCGGCGGCACCTTTCCTCCGGTCAGGCCGGCACGCTCTCCCGGTGCACCTGGTCGTCCTCGTACAGTCTGGTCGCGATGGCCTCGACCGCGCGGTCGAGCCGGGCCCGGTCGGCGGGGTCGGTGACGTCCCAGTCGTCCAGGTGCCGGTCGATCCAGTGTCGCCAGGCCTCGGCGAGGCGCTCGACCTCGCGCTCGCCCCGGGGGGTGAGCGCCAGCACCCCGTGCTCGCTCTCGGCGAGGCCCGCGCGCAGGGTCCGCTCGGCCGCGGGCCGGACGACCTCCTCCGGCATGTGGTGCGCGGTCGCGATGGCCAGCAGGGTGGCTCCGCCCTGGAGCTTGGTGCGCCAGTAGATCTGACCGAGCATCCAGGCCTGGTCCGGGCCGACCGTGCTGCCCGAGTCGGCCAGCAGCCGGCGCCCGATCTCCGGCCGTCCCTTGGCCTTGCGCAGCAGGTTGGCGAGCGCCCGCTCCAGCTGCCGGTCGGCGTCCCCGCTGTCCGGTGCGCCGAAGGCCTCGCCCATGTCGGAGGCGCCGGCCCGGGCGCTGTCCCGCAGCGGCACCTCCTTCAGGAACCAGGCCACCACGAAGCCCACCAGGGCGACCGGCACCACCCACTGGAAGACGTAGTTGATGGTGTCGGCGTAGGCCTGGACGAACGGCTGGGCCACGTCGGCGGGCAGCTCCCGCAGCGCCTGCGGGCTCTGCACCGCGGCCGGCGGCACGCCGGGGGACTGCGCGAAGGCCTCCTCCAGGTTGGGGCCCAGCTGGTTGGTGAAGAGGGTGCCGAACACCGCCGTGCCGAAGGAGCTGCCGAGCGTCCGGAAGAAGGTGACGCCGGAGGTCGCGGTGCCCAGCTCGTGGTACGGGACGGTGTTCTGGACGGCGATGGTCAGCACCTGCATGGCCAGACCGATGCCGAGCCCCAGGACGAACATGTACAGGGACTCCAGCCAGACGCCGGTGTCCGGACCCATCGTCGACATCAGGTACAGGCCCAGCGCCATCACGGCGGTGCCGAGGATCGGGAAGATCCGGTAGCGGCCGGTGCGGCTCACCACCACGCCCGAGAGCACCGACATGCCGAGCAGGCCCACCACCATCGGCAGGGTGCGCACCCCCGAGCCGGTGGCCGAGACGCCGTCGACGAACTGCAGGTACGTCGGCAGGTAGGTCATCGCGCCGAGCATCGCGAACCCGACGATGAAGCTGAGCACCGAGCAGACCGTGAAGACCGAGTTGCGGAAGAGGTGCATCGGCAGCATCGGCTCCGGGGCCCGCAGTTCCACCAGGACGAAGGCCACCAGCAGCAGCACCGAGCCGGTGAACAGCCCGATGATCACGGGCGAGCTCCAGGCGTACTCGTTGCCGCCCCACTCCAGGCCGAGCACCAGGCCGCTGGCGCCGAGCGCGATCAGCACGATGCCGAGGTAGTCGATGACCGGGCGGACGGCGGCGCGGACCGAGGGGATCGTCCGGGCGGCCATCACGATCATCACCGCGGCGATCGGGATGTTGACGTAGAAGCACCAGCGCCAGGAGGCGTGGTCGGTGAACAGCCCGCCCAGGGTCGGGCCGACCACCGTGGTGACGCCGAAGACGGCACCCAGCGCGCCCTGGTACTTCCCGCGTTCGCGCAGCGGGATGACGTCCGCGATCAGCGCCATCGCGGTGACCATCAGCCCGCCGCCGCCCACGCCCTGCACCGCCCGGCCGATGATCAGCACCGCCATGCCGTTGGCCGCGCCGGAGACCACCGAGCCCGCGATGAAGATCACCGCGCTCACCTGGAAGACGATCTTGCGGCCGAACAGGTCGCCGAACTTGCCGACCAGCACCGTGGCGACGGTCTCGGCCAGCAGGTAGGCCGTCACCACCCAGGCCATGTGACCGCCGCCGCCGAGGTCCGCCACGATGGTGGGCAGCGCGGTGGAGACGATGGTCTGGTCGAGGGCGGCCATCAGCATGCCGAGCACGATGGTCAGGAAGACGACGTTCGTCTGGCGCCGGCTCAGCGAGGGTGGAGAGGGCGGCGCGGGCACGGCCTCGGTCACGGTGGTGTCGGACATGGCCGGGCCTCCTGGGCGGGGAGCAGGTCAACCCAGCTTTGGCGCGGTGCGGCGGGCCCGCCACCGGAGCGGGCGTCCGGGTGGCCGGCGGCGCCACCGGCCGGGACGGGCGGGGCGGCGGGCGCGGCGCGGCCCCGGACGGTCCTGCCGTCCGGGGCCCGGCCGCGGCGTCCCGCCGTCCGTCAGCCGATCACGGCCTGGGCGTCGATCTCCACCAGCATCGGCTCCTGCGGCAGCTCGCAGAAGATCGTCGTGCGGCAGGGCTTCACGCCGCCCGGCTTGATGTTCTCGTCGATGAACTCGGCGTACACCTCGTTCATCAGCGCGAAGTCGGAGCGCTTGGTGAGGTAGACGCGGAACATCACCACGTCCTCGACGGTCGCGCCGCCGGCCTCGACGATGGCCTTGACGTTCTCCAGCGTCCGCCGGGTCTGCGCCTTCACGTCGCCGGGGAAGAGGTACTCGGCGGTCGCCGGGTCCTGCGGGCCCTGGCCGGACACCTGGAGGATCGGGCCCTTGCGGACGCCCTGGGAGAACATCCAGGCCGGGGCGGGGGCGCCGTCGGTACGGATCTCGACCTTGTCGCTCATGGTGGGGTGCTCGCTCATCTTCGGGGGGTTCCTCGGTCGGTCGGGGCTGGTGCGGCGCCGGGTCGTGCGGGCGGCGCGGCGCGGACGGGTGTGGGTGGGGGGGCGGCCGGTTGGCCGGGTGAGGCTGGTCGGTCGGGTGAGGCCGGGTCAGGCGGTGCCCGGCGGCAGCCCGCAGTCGGCGGAGACCGCCCGGGCCGTGGCCAGCAGCTGGGGCAGCAGTTCCAGCACCCGCTCGTACGGGAGCACCACGTCGGGCACCGAGATCGAGGCGGCCGCCACCACCCGGCCGGTGGCGTCCCGGACCGGCGCCGCCACACAGTTGATGAAGGACTCGTGCTCGGCGTGGTCCTGCGCCCAGCCGCGGGCCGCGACGGTGTCCAGCTCGGCCAGCAGTGCCTCGGGCGTGGTCAGCGTGTTGGCGGTGTACGGGGTGAAGTCGATGCCCGCCACCACCCGGCGGCGCTCGGCCACCGGCAGGTCCGCGAGCAGCACCTTGGCGACCGCCGCGCAGTGCAGCGCCGCCCGCAGGCCGATCCGCGAGTACATCCGCACCGGGTGCCGGGAGTCGTACTTGTCGATGTAGACCACCTCGCCGCCCTCGTACGCGGCCAGGTGGACCGTCTGGCCGGTCGCCGAGTTCAGCGCCGCCAGGTGCGGTGCCGCCGCCCGGCGCACCCCGCGCTGCTCCAGCGCCAGGCTGGAGAGCGCGAACAGGCCGGCGCCCAGGTGGTAGCGGTACGCCGCGTCGCGGTAGACGAAACGCTCCTCCTCAAGGCTCTGCAGCAGGCGCAGCGCGGTGGTCTTGTGCACGCCGAGCAGCTCGGCCAGCTGGTCGAGGGAGCGCTCACCCTCGCCGAGCTCGGCGAGCAGGCGCAGGGCACGGGTGACGGTCTGGCTCATCTCGCTCCAACCACGGGGGACGCGCCCTGCCGGGACGGGAGCGCGGGAAGTACCGGGGACACGATGCCATCCGCCGAGACCCGGGTCGCGGCCCAGTCCCCGGCCGAGGCGTCCAGCAGGGCCGCGACCACCTCGCGCGCGGGCAGCTCGGCCTGGTCGCCGGGTGCGGTCAGGGCGCAGGCGGCGCTGAGGTGGCCCAGCCGCAGGCGGCGGCGCTGGTCCAGGCCGCGCAGGGTGCCGGCCAGGTAGCCGGCGGCGAAGGCGTCGCCGGCACCGGTCGCCTCGACCACCTCCACGGTCAGCGCGGCCTCGCCGACCGCCGTGCCGTCCCGGCCGACGGCGGTCACCAGCCGGTCGGCGTCCTTGACCACCACGGTGGCGGGGGAGGGGAAGCGGGCGCGCAGCGCCTGCGGGTCACCGGTCCCGAGGACGGCCTCGGCCTCGTCGGCGCCGAGCAGCAGGACGTCGGCGGCGTCCATCAGGGCCGGGAGCACGGCCGGGTCGCGGCCGTGCCACAGCGCCGGACGCCAGTTCAGGTCGAAGCTGACCAGCAGGTCGCGGGTGACCGCCGGGCGCGGGCGGACCAGCAGCGCCCGGACCAGTTCCAGGCAGCCGTCGGAGAGCGCCGCGGTGATCCCGGACAGGTGCAGCAGCCGGGCGCCGGCCAGCAGCCGGGCCGCCGCCGGCTCCGCGAGCAGGTCGGGGGAGAGGGCGGCGGCGGCCGAGCCGGCCCGGTAGTAGTGCAGCCGGCTGCGTCCGCTGCCGAGGTCGTACGGCTCGCCGGTGGAGCCGCCGACCTCCTTGAGGTAGATCCCGGTGGGGCGGGTGGGGTCGACCACGACCGCCGAGACGTCCACGCCGCGGGCGGCCACCCCGGCCGTCAGCCGCCGGCCGAACCCGTCGTCGCCGACCCGGCTGATCCAGCCGCTGCGCACGCCCAGCGCCGAGAGCGCGCCCGCCACGTTCGACTCGGCGCCACCGAGCGAGACCCGGAAGCCCTCGACGCTCTCCAGCGGGCCCGGCCGTTCGGGCAGCAGCACGGCCATCGACTCCCCCAGGCACACCGCCTCCGGGAGGCCGTCGGCGGCCTCCGGGTCCACGGTGGCCGCGGTGTCCTGACCTGCCATCTGGTGCGCTCCCTCATGTCATGCCGTCGACCCGTGACCGGTGCTTCGCCGACCGGTGCCCCGTGGCCCGGTGCCCCGTGGCCCGTGGCCCGGTCTTCCGAGGCCAGGGGCCTCGCCGCCCGGTGATCCGTTGACCGGTGTTCCGCGCCGATGCTAGAACCGTCTCATCAACATATGCAATAGTCGTTGCACATGTTGCAACCTCGCCGCCCGAGCCGGGACCGAGGAACAACCGGAGGCACAGGGTGAATCACACGCAGGCAAGCAGCGGAACCACGTACGCGAGCAGCAGCACCGGGCCCGGCATCGCCGCCGCCGAGGTCGCCGCCCTCGCCGAGGAGACCCTCGACTGGCGGTTCAAGGCACTGCCGGCCGCCGCCCGGGGCCTGACCGTCCGCGAGTACCTCGCCGGCCGGCCCGCCCTCGCCGACCTCGGCACCCCGCTGCTCACCCTCGACGCCGGCGCCCTCGACCACAACCTCACCACCATGGCCCGCTGGTGCGCCGAGGCCGGCGTCGCGCTCGCCCCGCACGGCAAGACCACCATGGCCCCCGCCCTCTGGCAGGCCCAGATCGAGGCAGGCAGCCACGGCATCACCCTGGCCAACCTCCCGCAGCTGCGGGTCGCCCGTGCCTTCGGCGTCGACCGGATCCAGCTCGCCAACACCCTGCTCGACCCGGCGGGACTCGGCTGGCTCGCCGCCGAACTCGACACCGACCCCGGCTTCGCCTTCACCTCCTGGGTCGACAGCGCCGACAGCGTCCGGATGATGGACCAGGCGCTGCGCGCCGCCGGCGCCCGTCGCCCGGTCGAGGTGCTGGTCGAACTCGGCGGCCCCGCCGGACGCACCGGCGCCCGGACGGTGGCCGAGGCCGTCCAGGTCGCCGAGGCCGTGCTCGCCGCACCCACCCTGCACCTGGCCGGCGTCGGCGGCTACGAGGGTGCGCTCGCGCACGACGCCGGCGAGCAGGCCCTCGCCACCGTCCGGGCCTACCTGCGCCGGCTCGCCGAACTGCACCGCGCCCTGACCGGCCGGTACGAGAGCCAGCGGCCGCTGGTCACCGCCGGCGGCAGCGCCTACTTCGACACCGTCGTCGAGGAGTTGAAGCCCCTCGACGACGCCCTGGTGGTCATCCGGGCGGGCGCCTACCTGGCCCACGACGACGGCTTCTACCGCGGCATCTCGCCGCTCGCCCGCGGTGCCGGCACCCCGCTGCGCCCCGCCCTGCACGGCTGGGCCCGGGTGGTCTCCCACCCCGAACCGGACCTCTCCCTGCTGGACGCCGGCAAGCGCGACCTGCCCTTCGACGAGGGGATGCCCGAGCCGCAGCGCGTCCGCACCACGTCCGGCGTCCGGAGCCTCGCCGGCACCGAGGCGCGGATCCGCCAACTCAACGACCAGCACGCCTTCCTGGTGGGGGCCGGCGAGCAGGCCCCGGTCGGCGCCGTCGTCCGGCTCGGCCTCTCGCACCCCTGCACGGCCTTCGACAAGTGGACGATGATCCCCGTCCTCGACGACGCCGACAGTGCCGAGCCGCGGGTCGTCGGCCTGGTCAGGACGTACTTCTGATGGCCCGGCCCGAGGCTCCCGCACCCCGGCCGGACCTGCTCTTCCGCGGCGCCACCGTGGTGGACGGCAGCGGCGCCGAACGCTACCGCGCCGACGTCCGGGTCACCGACGGGGTGATCGCCGAGATCGGCCGCCCCGACCTCGGCGGGGACCCCGCCGGCGCCCGGACCGTCGACGCCGACGGGCTGGTGCTCGCCCCCGGCTTCATCGACATGCACGCGCACTCCGACCTGCGGCTGCTGGTCGAGCCCGAGCACCCGTCCCGGGTCACCCAGGGCGTCACCTGCGAGGTGCTCGGCCAGGACGGCCTCTCCTACGCACCCGTCGACGACCGCACCCTGCCCGCGCTGCGCCGCCAGATCGCCGGCTGGAACGGCGACCCGGCCGGTTTCGACTGGGCCTGGCGCAGCGTCGGCGAGTACCTGGACCGCCTCGACCGGGGCATCGCCGTCAACGCCTGCTACCTGGTGCCGCACGGCACCGTCCGGATGCTCGCGATGGGCTGGGACGACCGCCCGCCCACGCCGCTCGAACTCGACCGGATGCGGCACCTGCTCGCCCAGGGGCTGCGCGAGGGCGCGGTCGGCATGTCCAGCGGGCTCACCTACACCCCCGGGATGTACGCCGGCACCGACGAGCTGGTCGCCCTCTGCGAGGTGGTAGCCGCCCACGGCGGCTACCACGCCCCGCACCAACGCTCCTACGGAGCAGGGGCGTTGGAGGGGTACGCGGAGATGGTGGAGATCGCCCGGAAGTCCGGCTGCCCGCTGCACCTCACCCATGCCACGATGAACTTCGGCGTCAACCGGGGCCGGGCCGGCGAACTGCTGGACCTGGTCGACCGGGCGATCGCGGACGGCTGCGACCTCACCCTGGACAGCTACCCCTACCTCCCCGGCTCCACCACCCTGGCCGCCCTGCTGCCCAGTTGGGCCACCGAGGGCGGCCCGGACGCCACCCTCGCCCGGCTCGCCGACCCCGCCGCCCGCGAGCGGATCAGGATCGAGGTGGAGGAGAAGGGCAGTGACGGCTGCCACGGCGTCGTCACCGACTGGGCCACCGTCCAGATCTCCGGCGTGGGCAACCAGGCCCTCGCCGCCACCGTCGGGCGGACGGTCGCCGACCTCGCCGCCGAGCGCGGACGCGGTGGCACCGAGGTCTTCTTCGAGCTGCTGCTGGACGACGGGCTGGCCACCACCATCCTCCAGCACGTCGGCCACGAGGAGAACGTCCGGGCGATCATGCGCCACCCCGCGCACACCGCCGGCAGTGACGGCCTGCTGGTCGGGGCCCGGCCGCACCCCCGGGCCTGGGGCACCTTCGCCCGCTACCTGGGCCACTACAGCCGGGAGTTGGGCGTCCTCACGTTGGAGGAGACGGTCGCCCGGATGACCGGCAGGCCGGCCCGCCGGCTGCGACTGGACCGGCGCGGCCTGATCCGCTCCGGCCACCACGCCGACCTGGTGCTGTTCGACCTCGCCATGGTCCGGGACACCGCCACCTTCGACGAGCCCAGGCTGCCCGCCGCCGGCATCGAGTACGTCTACGTCAACGGCGTCGCCGTGGTCGAGCGGGGCCGCACCACCGGTGCCCTGCCCGGCCGCGCCCTGCGCCGCACCGAACAAGGAGCCCGAGCCCTGTGAGCAACCCCAGCAGCCCCACCGGCACCGTCCTGGCCGACACCCGGGCCGCGCTGGCCGCGGACCCGGTGATCGCCGTCGTCCGCGCACCGCGGATACCCGACGCCGCCGCGCTCTGCGCCGCCCTCGCCGCCGGCGGCATCACCTGGGTCGAATTCACCTTCACCACACCGGATGTGACGGATCATCTGTGCCGCGCCGCGGCCGCCGGCTGGCGGGTCGGCGTCGGCACCGTGCTGACCGCCGGGCAGGCCGAGCAGGGCATCGGGGCCGGCGCGGCCTTCCTGGTCACCCCCGGCGTCCGGCCCGAGGTCGCCGGGGCCGCGCACGCGGCCGGCGTCCCCGTGGTGCTCGGCGCGCTCACCCCCACCGAGGTCGCGCGGGCGGCCGAACTGGGCGCCGCCGCCGTGAAGATCTTCCCCGCGAAGGCCTTCGGCCCCGGCTACTTCAAGGACCTGAACGGCCCCTACCCCGGCCTACCGCTGGTCGCCTCCGGCGGTGTCAACGCGGACAACGCCGCCGAGTTCCTCGCCCACGGCGCGCTCGCCGTCTGCGCCGGGACGGACGTCGTCCCGCCCGCCGTGGTCGCCGCGGGTGACTGGGCCGAGATCACCCGCCGGGCCAAGGTCTTCACCGCCGCCTGCCGCCCGAGCTGACCCTGCTCCGTCCGGCGCGCGGCCTCGTTCCGTGCGCGCCGCGGCAGCCGCACGGCACCTCGCCCGGTCGCCGGTGCACGACAGCCGGCCACGGTCGGCGGTGCTCGGCGGACGGTCGGCGGGCGCCCGCCCGGGGCGACCCGGGTGGACAGCTGCGGACAGGAGTGGACAGTCCCTGCCCGGCCCGGGCCTGGAATGTGGACACCGTCCGGCGCGAGGCTCTCCGCCATGAACCTCCTACGCATCCAGGCGGACCGGGCGGCCCCCGCGCCCCGGCCGGGGGCCGCGCTCGCGGCTCTCGCGGCGGCCCAGTTCACCGTCATGCTCGCCACCTCGATCGTGAACGTGGCGCTGCCGCAGATCCGGGCCGGGGTGGGCCTGTCGGACGGCGGCACCACCTGGGTCGTCAACGCCTACGGGCTGGCGTTCGGGGCGCTGCTGCTGGCCGGCGGGCGGACGGCCGACCTGCTCGGGCGCCGCCGGGTGCTGATCGCGGGCCTCGCGCTGTTCGCGGCGGCCTCGGCGGCGGCCGGCCTCGCCACCTCCTCGGGTGTGCTGATCGCCGCCCGCGCCGTTCAGGGCCTCGGCGCCGCCGCCGTCGCCCCCGCCGCGCTCGCCCTGGCGATGGAGCTGTTCCCGTCCGGTCCGGGGCGGGGCCGGGCCCTGGGGGTGTGGGGCGCGGTCTCCGGCGCGGGCGGGGCGGCCGGCGTCCTGCTGGGCGGCGTGCTCACCCAGGCCTGGGGCTGGCCGTGGATCTTCCACGCCGTGGCCCTCGGGGCGGCCCTGGTCCTGGCCGCCGTGGCGCTCCTCGTGCCGGGGGCGCCCGGCCCAAGGGCCGCCGGGCGCTTCGACCTGCCCGGCACCGCCGCCGTCACCCTCGCCCTGACCTGCCTGGTCTGGGGGCTGACCACCGCCCGCTCCGCCGGCTGGACGGACGCCCGGGTGCTCGGCGCCCTGCTCGGCGCCGCCGCACTGCTCGCGGCCTTCACCGTGGTCGAACTCCGCCGGCCGGACGCGCTGCTGCCGCCCCGGCTGTTCGCCACCGGCCGGGTCGCGGCGGGCAACCTGCTGATGGCGCTGCTGGGGTCCGTCTGGATCGCGCTGTTCTTCTTCCTGCCGCTCTACCAGCAACAGGTGCTCGGATCCAGCCCCTTGGCCACCGGAGCCGGGCAACTCCCGCTCGCCGCGGCCAACATGCTCGGTGCCGCGGTGGCGCCCCGGATCGCCCGGCGGATCGGCGCCGCCACCACCCTGACGGCGGCGCTGCTCACCGAGGCAGCCGGGATGCTGTGGCTGTCCCGGATCGGCGCCGACGGGAGCTACCGGGCCGACGTCCTCGGCCCGAGCATCCTGATCGGCCTCGGTCTCAGCACCGCCTTCGTCCTGCTCACCGCGCTCGCGGTGGAAGGCGTCCGGCCGCAGGACGCGGGCCTGGCCGGCGGACTGGTGAACACCACCCGCCAGGTCGGCGGGGCGATCGGCCTGGCCGCCCTGGCCACCCTGGCCGGCTCGGTCACCGCGCACGCGGCCACCCGGGAGCCCCGCCTGGAGGCGCTCACCGCCGGCTACCGCGCCGCCTTCACGGTCTCGGCCGCTGTCCTGGCCGCCACCGCACTCCTCGCCGTGCCGCTCGCCCGCCGCACCCCCCGGACGGCCGGGGACGGCCCCGCCCGCCCCGGGACGGCCACCGGGCCGACGCCGACGCCGACGCCCCGGCCGGGCCGGTCGCCCGACCACCTGCCCACCACCTGATCCACACCCCGGGGCCGGGCCACCGCGGGTGGGCCCCGGCCCCCTGACCATCGCCGATCCGCTCATCGCCAGCACCGACAAGGACACCCCATGCACACCATCGACACCACCGCCCCCGTCGTCGTCCGCCTGACGCGGGCGATCGACGCCCCGCTCGCCACCGTCTGGTCGCTGCACACCGACATCGACAACTGGCCGGTCTGGAACGTCGGCATCGACCAGGCCACGCTCGGCGCCCCGGTGGCGGTCGGCAGCAGCTTCACCTGGCGGACCCACGGGCTGAGCATCACCTCCACCGTCCGCGAACTCGTCCCCGGACAGCGGATCGTCTGGGGCGGGACCGTCGAGGGCATCGTCGGCATCCACAGCTGGACCTTCGAGCGGAGCGGCGACCAGGTCGTCGTCCACACCGAGGAGTCCTGGAGCGGCCGGCCCGTGGACGCCGCCCCCGACGAACTCGCCACGGCCCTGCGGGCCTCCCTGGAGAGCTGGCTCGACAGCCTCAAGGCCCGTGCCGAGCAGACGGGTTGAGGGCAGAGCCCGCCGCAGGTCACCGATGAGCACGACCGACCACGACCGACACGAACCTCGACCACGACCGACCACGACCCACACGACCCACACGACCCACACGACCCACGAGACCCGAGGACCCCGACCATGACCAGCAAGCCGTACCTGACCGGCCACTACACCCCCGTCGCCGACGAGATCACCGCCACCGGGCTCACCGTCGAGGGCACCCTGCCCCCGGAGCTGACCGGCCGGCTGATCCGCAACAGCCACAACCCCAAGCCCGGTGTCACCCCCAGCCACTGGTTCAAGGGCAGCGGCATGGTCCACGGCATCCGGCTGCGCGAGGGCCGCGCCGAGTGGTACCGCAACCGGTGGGTGCACACCCCGGCCCTCGACGGCGCCCCCTACCTGACCGAGCACGGACCGGACCTCACCGCCAGCACCGCAGGCACCCACGTCATCGAGCACGCCGGCCGGCTGCTCGCCCTGTGCGAGGCCAACGTGCCCTTCGAGCTGACCCCGGACCTGGAGACCGTCGGCGCCCACGACTTCGGCGGCAAGCTGCGCGGCGCGATGACCGCGCACCCCAAGGTCGACCCGGTGTCGGGGGAACTCCACTTCTTCGGGTCCTCGCCGTTCCCGCCGTACCTGACGTACTACGTCGCCGACGCCAAGGGCGAGATCGTGCACAGCGCCGAGGTCCCCGGCGCGACCGCCTCGCTCAAGCACGACTTCGCGGTCACCCGCCGCCATGTGGTGTTCGTCGAGGGCAGCGTCACCTTCGACCCGGCCGAGCACTCCGGCATCCCCTACGGCTGGAGCGACCGGCAGCCCTCGCGCATCGGTGTGATGCCCCGCGGGGCCGACGGCGCCGGACGGATCCGCTGGTTCTCCGTCGAGCCGGGCAACATGCTGCACGCCGCCAACGCCTACGAGGACAGCCGGGGCCGCATCGTGCTGGAGGGCCCGACCGTGGACCGCGAGGGGTTCGAGCTGTCCTGGAACTGGTGGGTCGGCGCGCCCGGCCGGGGGACCGAGCCCAACACCCGTTCCCACACCCGCCGCTGGGTCGTCGACCTGGCGGCCGGCACGGTCGACGAGCAGATCATCGACGATCTCGCGGTGGAGTTCCCGACCCTCAACGAGGACTACCTGGGCGCCGAGCACCGCTACCAGTACGCGGTGTCCTTCCCCGACCAGGAGGGCTACGGCGGTTACGGCGTGGTCAAGTACGACCGCGTCACCGGCGCCCGCCGTGTCCACCGGGTCGGTGACGCGCGGCTGCCCAGCGAGGCGGTGTTCGTCCCCGCGGCCGGGGCCACCAACGAGGACGACGGCTACCTCCTGACCGTCGTCTCCGACCTCAAGCAGGACGCCTCCCAGCTGCTGGTCCTGGACGCAGGCGGGCTCGACCGGGTCGCCACCGTCCACCTGCCCCGCCGGGTGACCGCCGGCATCCACGGTTCCTGGATCCCCGACGGCGACCTGGACGGCGGCCGGGGCTGACCCGCCGTCCCGGGGCGCGGCACCGCCCGCCCCCGGGACGCCCCCCGGCGGCCGGCCGGGCCGCGCTGTCGTACCGGCCCGCGATGGACGAGAATCCGTAGTCCGGCACCACCCCCGGACCCGGCAGGAGGACCCATCCCCGTGACCTCGACCCGCCCCGGCCCCGCCTGGCTGACCGACGCCGTCCTCTACCAGATCTATCCGCAGACCTACGCCGACTCCGACGGCGACGGCATCGGCGACTTCGCCGGCATCACCGACCGCCTGGACCACCTCGCCTGGCTCGGCATCGACGCGCTCTGGCTCAACCCGTGCTTCGCCTCCCCGTTCCGCGACGCGGGCTACGACGTCTCCGACTACCTGAGCACGGCGCCGCGTTACGGCGGCACCGACGATCTGGTGGCCCTGGTGGACGCGGCCCGCGCCCGGGGTATCAGGGTCCTGCTCGACCTGGTGGCCGGGCACACCTCCGACCGGCACCCGTGGTTCCTGGCCTCCGCCGACGACGCGGCGGACCACCGCTACATCTGGTCCGACCGGCCCGCCGAGGGCTTCGTCCGCTCGCCCGGCGGCCGGGCCGGCTGGTACCTGCCGAACTTCTTCGACTGCCAGCCCGCGCTCAACTTCGGCTACGCCCGCACGGACGCCGCCGAGCCGTGGCGCCAGAGCGTGGACGCCGAGGGCCCGCGCGCCAACCGGGCGGCGCTGCGCGAGATCATGGACCACTGGCTGCGGCTCGGCATCGCCGGGTTCCGCGTCGACATGGCCTCCTCCCTGGTCAAGGACGACCCCGGCAGGACCGAGACCGCGAAGCTCTGGACCGAGCTGCGGGACCAGCTGGACCGCGACCACCCGCAGGCCGCGCTGCTCGCCGAATGGGGCGACCCGGCCGCGGCCGTGGCGGCCGGGTTCCACGCCGACTTCTTCCTGCAGTTCGGCGGCCCCGACGACGGCCTGCCGCTGCGCTCGCTGTGGAACAACAACGCCGGCACGGTGCACGAGCAATGGCAGCAGGGCCCGTGCTACTTCGACGCGGCCGGCCAGGGCTCGCCGCGGTACTTCGTCGACGCCTGGCGGGCCGCCGCCGCCCTGACCGAGGGCTCGGGGCACATGGTGCTGCCCACCGCCAACCACGACTTCTCGCGGCTGTGCACCGGGCCGCGGACCCGGGAGCAACTCGCCGCCGCGTTCGCCTTCCAGCTCACCTGGCCGACCGTGCCCGCCGTGTACTACGGCGACGAGATCGGCATGCGCTACCTGCCCGGACTGCCCGACACCGAGGGCAGCGTGCTCGGCCCCCGCTACAACCGGGCCGGCTCGCGCACCCCGATGCAGTGGGAGCCCGGCCCGGGGGCGGGTTTCTCCAGCGCCCCCGCCGACCGGTTCTACCTCCCGCTCGACCCCGACCCGGACCGCCCCGACGTGGCCACCCAGCGGGCCGACCCGGACTCCCTGCTCCAGCTGGTCCGGCGTCTGATCGCGCTGCGGCGCGCCCACCCCGCCCTCGGCGCCCACGGCACGGTCGAGGTGCTGCACGACGGCTATCCGCTGGTCCACCTGCGCGGCGGCCGCTACCTGGTCGCCGTCAACCCCGGCCGGGAGCCGGTGGAGCTGCCGCTCCCGCTCGCGGCCCCGGCGGGAGCCCGGGTACTGGAGGCCAGGGGTGTCGGTCTCGGCGCGGGCACCCTGCGGGCGGACGGGTTCTCGTACGGGATCTTCGAACTCGGCTGAGCCGGCCGGATCCGCCGGTCCGATCGCCGGCCGGATCCGCCGGGGCGGCCGGCCGGTGCGAGACTGACCGGCCGGAAGCGGGTACGGCGGTGTCGGAGGAGCGGGCGGATGGACGAGCGGCGGGCGAGGGCGACCTGGGAGCAGCGGTTGCCGGGCTTCCTCCGCCCGCCGGCTCTGCTGGACACGCCGGGGAGCAGCGCGGACCGGGTGGTCACGCCGCGGCTGGCACTGTTCTTCCTGGCCGCGGCGGCCGTCCTGGTGCCGTGGACGACCTGGCTGTTCCTGACCCTGCCGGCCCGGGAGCAGGCGGAGCGCTGGAACGTCGCCTGGGGCGGTTTCGACGCACTGCTGGTGATCGTGTTCGCCGCGGCGGCGGTGCGGATCCTCCGGCTGTCGGTGAAGAGCGCGGCCGTGAACGCGGTGGCGGCAGCGTTGCTGGTGGTCGACGCCTGGTTCGACGTGATGCTGGCACCCCCCGGGGAGCTGCCGGTCGCCCTGCTGATGGCGGGGCTGGTCGAACTGCCGATGGCGTTCCTCTGCGCGCGGACCTCGTTGCGGGTGCTGTCACTGATGGAGCAGGCGCGGCCGTACCTGGTGGAGGCCGGGTTCACGGTCCGGCAGGGCCGGCTGGTGCCTCCGGAAGGCTGGGCGCCGGAGCGGCCCGCCGACGGCCCGGGCGCCGAACGGTTGTAGACTGCATCTGCAAAGGTTGCATTTACCAACCTTGGCTGATAGTTGCATTTACCACCTGAATGGAGGAGCGTCCCGCCCATGGCCGCAATCCCGGCCCCCGCACTGGGGCCCTCGCTCAAGCACCTCGCCGTCCACCTGCTCACCCCGCTGCTGATGTGCCTGGGCATGGCTCTCGCCTACCAGGGCGCCTTCCACCAGCCCGTGCCGCACCGCCTCGCGGTCGCGGTCGTCGGCACCACCCCGCAGGCCGGCGGACTGGCCGGAGCCGTCCAGGCCAAGGCCGGCCCCGCACTCGACGTACGCACCCTGGCCACACGGGACGACGCCGAGCGGCAGCTGCGCGACCGCGAGCTGACCGGCGCGTTCGTCCCGGACCCGAGGAGCCCGGAGCTGATCGTCGCCAAGGCCGGTTCCGACACCTCCGCCATGGCGGCCGAGGCGGTCTTCCGGGCGGTCGCCACCCAGCAGGGCGTCCCGCTGACGGTGACCGACATCGCCCCCACCGCGGAGGGCGACCCGACCGGCCAGGGCCTGTTCTTCCTGCTGGTGGCGCTGAGCATCGGCTCGTACGGGAGCGTCGCGGTGATCGGGGCGGCCGGGGCGGGGCTCGGCATGCGGGTGCGGGCGCTGGTCGGCCTGGTGACCTCGCTGGTGGTCGGCGTGATCGGGATCGTCACCGCCGGGCCGGTGTTCCACGTCGTCGACCACGACCTCGCGGCGGTCTGGGCGATGGGCTGGCTCTACTCGGCGGGCATCGTCGCGATCGGCACGGGCCTGCACACCTTCCTGAAGCGGTGGACCACGCTGGCGCTGATGGTGCTGTTCGTGATGCTCAACTTCACCACCTCGGGCGGCATCTACCGGCCCGAGCTGCAGAACGGTTTCTTCGGCGCCCTGCACTCCTTCTGGAACGGCGCGGGGTTCCTGGAGGGTGCCCGCGACGTGCTCTACTTCGGCGGCGGCGCCGGCCTCGGCGGCCGGCTGGCGGCGCTGGCGCTCTGGCTGCTGGCCGGCCTCGCGCTGCTGGCCGCGGCCGGGTGGTACGAGCGGCGCGGCCGGGCGGCCGACGCGACCGACCGGGTGCCGTCGCCGGCGGTGGCCGAGGAGGAGATGGGCGAGGCCGTCGGGGTCTGACCCCGCCGCACCCGCACGGCCTCGGGGCCCCGCGACCGCCCGGGTGACGGCGTGGCCCCGGTCACCGTGCGGCCGGGGGCCCCGTCCGGCCCTCGACCAGGCCGGTGAGGCCGTCGAGCAGCGAGCGGAGGCCGAACTCGAAGAGCGTGTCGAGGTCCAGGTCGTAGCCGCCCTCGACGGACCGGACCAGCCTGCTGAACACCGGGTACCGAGGGGAGGCGGTGATGGCTCGGAAGGCGGGCGCCTGCCGGTCCATCCACTCGTCCTCGGAGAGGCCGGTGGCGGCCTCGGCCTGGGCCTCGCGCTCCAGGTTGGCCGCGATGCCCTCGACATAGCCGTAGAGCAGCACGTGCACGTCGAGCATGGTCCTGGCGTCGAGGCCGCGGCCGTCCAGGGCCCTGAGCACCCACTCCGCGTGGACCATCAGGTCGGGCAGCAGCATCGGGCGGGTGAGCGATCCGAGCTGGGCCAGCCAGGGGTGCCGGCGGAACAGCGACCACAGCGTCCGCGCGCTCAGTTCCAGCTGCGCGCGCCATCCCTCCGGCGGGACGGCGGGGTACGCGGCCTCCCCGAAGGCGGCGTCGGCCATCAGCAGCAGGAGTTCCTCCTTGCTGCCGACGTACCGGTAGGGGGACATCGCGGCCACGCCCAGCCGGGCCGCGACCCCGCGCATCGACAGCGCGGCGAGCCCCTCGGCGTCGGCGATCTCGATGGCGGCCCGGACGATCCGGGCCCGGGTGAGGTCCTGGTCGCCCTCCGGGCCGTCCTGCTCCGCGCGGGCGGCCGGGGCCGGGTTCGAGCCCCGGCTCCGGGGTCGGCCCCGGTCGGGGGCCGGGGCCGGGGCGCCGGCGCCCGGAGCGACCACGGTGCCGACCCTGGGGCGGGACTCCACCAGCCCCTCCAGGCTGAGCGTGGTCAGCACCTTGGTGGCGGTGGCCAGGGCCACTCCCCACTCCTCGGCGATCCGGCGGGTCGACGGCACCCGCTCACCCGGGGCGAGTTCGCCCTCGGTGATGCGTCGGCGGAGTTCGGCGGCGATGCGCCGGAAGGGTGGATCGGTCTCCGGGTTCACGGCGGCGGGCTCCCAAGAATTTTTTTCGGACGCGCGAATCCTGTACTAGTGCAGATCCTAGCAGGAGCGACTCGGCCGGAAGGCCGGTCGTGGAGCTTCTGAGCTAGTACACAGCAGGGAAAAGGCGATTGGCAGGGCTGCACGTACGGCGTACATTCAGAACCGCGTACACCGTACCGCTTACACCGTACAAGGGAGCCTGCCATGAAGACCGTCCTGATTTCCGGCGGCGGGATCGCCGGGTCCGCCCTGGCCCACTGGCTGCGCCGCCGGGGCTTCGCCCCGACCGTGGTCGAACGCGCGCCCGCCCCGCGGACCGGCGGCCAGGCGGTCGACATCCGCGGCGCCGCCCTCACCGTCGTCCGGCGGATGGGCCTGCTGGACGAGGTGACGGCGCTGCGCACCAGGATGCGGGGGATGTCGGTGCTCGACGCCGACGGCAAGGAGCTCTCGCGCTCCACCGAGTCGACCTTCAGCAGCGGCCGGCTCGACAGCGACGACCTGGAACTGCTGCGCGAGGACCTGGTCGGCGTCCTGTACGAGAAGGCCCGCGCCGAGGCCGAGTTCGTGTTCGGGGACGCCGTCGCCGCACTCGACCAGGACGAGCACGGCGTGCAGGTCCTCTTCGAGAGCGGGCGGCGGCGCGCCTTCGACCTGGTGGTCGGCGCGGACGGCCTGCACTCCGCCGTCCGGCGGCTGGCGTTCGGGCCGACCGAGCAGTACCTCCAGCACCTGGGGATGCACCTGGCCGTCTTCGGCGCCGGCAACTTCCTCGGCCTGGACAACTGGCAGGTCTGGCTCCGGGACGGCTCGGCCGGCTACGGCATCTCCCCGGTGCGCGACAACACCGAACTGCGGATCACCTTCGGCTTCGAGTCGGGCCCGCTCGACCCGGGCCCTCGCGGCACCGACGCCCAACGGCAGCTGGTCGCCGACCGGATGGCCGGGCTGAGCTGGGAGACGCCGAGGCTGCTGCAGGCCCTGTGGGCCGCCCCCGACTTCTACGCCGACGCCATGGCCCGGATCAGCATGCCGAGTTGGTCGGCCGGGCGGGCGGTGCTGCTGGGCGACGCGGGCTACTGCGCCTCCCCGCTGTCCGGCCAGGGCACCAGCCTCGCGCTGGTCGGCGCGTACGTGCTGGCCGACGCGCTGGGCCGGGCGGACGGTGACCACCGGGTGGCCTTCGCCCGGTACGAGCAGCGGATGCGGCCTTTCGTCGAGCTCAACCAGGCGCTGGCGACCGAGAATCCGGGCGGGCCGGCCTCCGAGGCCTCGGTCGAGCGCGCCAAGAACGCGATCGCCCTGGACGACTGAGCCTGGACCAACGGGCCCTGGGCGAACGGGCCCTGGGCGAACGGGCCTTGATCGAAGAGGCCTGGGGCGACCGGGGCGGGGCGGACCGGTCGTCCGCCCGCCCCGGCGCGGCCGGCGGCAGGGGCGGTTCAGCCGCAGAGAGCCGCGTCCACCGCCACTTCGAGACGCTCCGTGACGGCGAAGTCGGACGGGACGCTGGTCACCGTGATGCTCGCGGCCCGGCCCTCGTCGGTGACCCCGCCCCGGGACTCGTACCCCGGGATGTCGCCGCCGTGGCCCCAGTAGACACCGCCGCACGACAGCGGCCTGCTGATGATGCCCAGGCCGTAGCCGGCGCCGCTGTCCCCGATGGGCACGGTGGCGCGCATCTGGGCGAGTTGGGCCGCGGGGAGCAGCCGGCCGTCGAGCAGTGCCGTGAAGAACTGGTTGAGATCGGCGTTGGTGGAGATCATCTGGCCGGCCGCCCAGGCCGGGGAGGGGTCGATCTCCGTGGTGTCGCGCGGCGGCGCGCCCGCTGAATCCACCTGGTAGCCCAGGGGGTGGGCCTCCCGGATCGTCATGTCGCCGGGAGCGGGGAAGGAGGTGTGGCGCAGCCCGATGCGGCGGATCACACGCCTGTCCACCTCCTCGGCGAGAGGGCGGCCGGTGACCTTCTGGACGATCAGCCCGGCCAGCAGGTAATTCGTGCTGCTGTAGCCGAACTTCGCCCCCGGGGCGAATTCGGACTTGTGCCGCAGGGCGATGTCGAGGATGTCGCGGGGCTCCAGGTACCGGTGCCGGCGGAGGGCGTCGTCGACGTCGCCCTCGTACTCGGGAAGTCCGCTGGTGTGCTGCAGGAGTTGGCGGACGGTGACGAGCCGCCCGTCGATCCCCTCCCCGCGGACGAGGCCCGGCAGGTAGGTGTCGACCGTGGCGTCGAGCTCGATCCTTCCCTCGCCGACCAGTTGCAGCACGACGACCGCGGTGAAGGTCTTGGTGGTGCTGCCGATCCGCACCTGGCCGTCCGCCGGGACCTTCGCCCCGGTGGACAGGTCGCCGACCCCCGCGGTGTAGGTCCGGGTGCGGCCGGCGCGGTCCCGGACGCTCGCCAGCGCGGCGGGCAGGCCGTCGTCACGCACCAGCGCGTCCAGCCGTTGCCGGACGGTGTCGGGCCTCGGGGCGGACACCGCGGGCGGCGCCAGGACTCCCGCCGTCAGGAGGCCGACGGCCACCGCCGCCGCGGCCGGCACGGCCCGTCGTCGGCCGGCGGGCCGGTGTGCGGAGGGGCGGGGCGGGCGTTCGGTCCGGTCACGCATGGGTCAACTCCTGTGGAGGGTCGGGGAAAAGCGGTGGTCGTCCGTGCCGGGCACGGACGGGGACGGCCGTTCGGGCGGTGCGCCCCGGGCCGGGAAGGCCGGCGGCGTCGCCGGACACGGCACGATCCTGGCCGCCGGGAGGCCGGCCGCACATCGCGGAGAGGCGGGAGAACACCCTCCCCCGATCGGGGGAGGCCCCCGACGACCTGCCCGGCCATACTGACGATCATGATCAGGGGACTCCGGCCGCTGCTGCGCGGCTCCACGTACACGGGTGTGCTGTTCGCCTACGCCGGCGCACTGGCCAGCCTTCCGCTGCTGCCCTTCGCGCTGGCGCCGGCGCTGGCCTGGCGGTCCGCCCCGGAGGCCGTGCAGATCGTGCTGGTGCTCCTGCTCTGGGCCGTACTGATCGTTTCGGTGGGGCTGGCCCGCACCACGCGGCGGGTGCTGGTCGTGGCCGCCCGCCGCCTGCTGAGGGTGCCGTTGCCGGATCCGGTGGCCGGCCGCCGGCGGCCCGGTACCGCAGCCGGGCCGTCCGCCGCGCCCGGTGCGGCGCCGTCCGGTGCCGGCCGTTGGCGGACGCCGCTCTGGCTGCTGCTGCACGTGCTGCTGGGGTGGACCGGGGCGCTGGTGAGCGGTCTGCTGATCCTCCTGGGCCTGAGCCTGCCGGGCAACCGGCTCGGCGGCCAGGTGGAGCTGAACCTGTTCGGCCGGCCGCTGCGGGTGGAGGGCGGCTGGCAGAGCTGGGTGCTGGCGCTCGGCTGCCTGCTGCTGGCGGCCGCCGCATGTGCGGCGGTGACCGGCGCTCTGCGGTGGACGGCGCCCAGGCTGCTCGGGCCGTCGCCGGCCGAGCGGCTCGCGCTGGCGGCCGAGCGGGAGCTGCTGCTGGCCGAACGCAACCGCCTGGCAAAGGAGTTGCACGACTCGATCGGGCACACCCTGACGGCCGCCACCATCCAGGCGGCGGTGGCGGGCGAGGTCCTCGCCGCCGACCCGGCGGCCGCCCGGGCCGCCATGCGCAGCATCGAGGAGTCGGCCCGGGCCGCGCTGGAGGACCTGGACTACGTGCTGGGTGTGCTGCGCGAGGAGGAGCCGGGGACGGCGCCGGCCCGGACCTTGAACGACCTGCCCGAGCTGCTGGACCGGTTGCGGCACGCCGGAGCGGTGGTGGAGCCGGACCTGTCGGGGGACTTGGCGCAGGTGCAGGGGACGCTCTCCCGGGCGGCCTACCGGATCCTCCAGGAGGGGCTGACGAACGCCCTGCGGCACGGGGCCGGCGGTCCGGTCGAGGTCCGGGTGGCGGCCGGGGCGGACGGGCTGGAGCTCAGCGTGGTCAACCGGACCGGCGCGGCGCCGGGCACCGGCCCCGGCGCCTTCCCGAGTACCGGGCGCGGCCTGCCCGGGCTGGCCGAGCGCGTACGGCTGCTGCACGGTGAGATCGACTTCGGTCCGGCGGGCCCCCGGCACTGGCGGCTGGCCGTCCGGCTGCCGGTCCGGCTGCCGGCATGACCGGCTCCGACCGGAGCGAAGGCCTCCCCGCCTTGGCCGCCGCCGGTCCCGCCCCCGGCCCCCCGGGTGCCCCCGTCACCCTGCTGATCGCGGACGACGACGAGGTGACCCGCAGCGGGCTGCGCACACTCCTCTCGGCGCAGCCGGGCATCACGGTGGTCGGGGAGGCCGCCGACGGTGTCGAGGCGGTCGAGCGGGCCCGGCTGCTGCGGCCGGACGTGGTCCTGATGGATGTGCGGATGCCGCGCCGCAACGGGATCGAGGCCACCCGGCTGCTGATGTCCGGCCCGGCCGAGCCGCCGAAGGTCGTGGTGATCACCACCTTCGAGAACGACGGCCACGTGACCGCCGCGCTCGGCGCGGGGGCCGCCGGATTCGTGCTGAAGCGGCTTCCGGTCCGGCAGATCGCGGAGGCGGTGCGGGTGGTGGCGGCGGGCGAGGCGATCCTCTTCCCCGCGGCGCTGCGCCGGATGGTCGCCGCCCGCCCGCTGGGTTCCGCGCAGGCCCTGCCGCGGGCGGCACTGACGGGGCGGGAGGAGGAGGTGCTGCGGCTGATGGCCACGGGGCTGTCCAACCCGGAGATCGCCGAGTCGCTCACGGTGAGCCTGGAGACGGTGAAGACGCACGTGGGGAACGTGCTGACCAAGCTCGGTGCGCAGAACCGGACGCACGCGGTGGTGATCGCGTACGAGTCCGGCCTGGTGGTGCCGGGCGTCCCCGGCTGACCCGGCCGGGGGCGCCGGGGAGCCGCCGGGCCTCGGCTGTTGGGCACCGGCCGCCGGCTACCGGCTCCGGCCGGTGGCGACGTCCAGCGCGGAGCGCGGCGCCCGGCCGAGCAGGGCGCGGAGGTCGCCGCCGGTCCGGTCCAGGAAGCCGGCCGCGACGGCCGAGCAGGTGCCGAGCACCATCGGCACCTGGAACGGCGCCGCGCCGGAGGCGGTCAGGCGCTCACGGGCCAGGGCCAGCGGCTCGGACTCGTAGACGACCCCCGGGCCGTGGGCGCGGGCGAGGTCCTCGCCGCCGACGGCCGCTTCGCCGACCAGCTCGTAGCTGCGCCCCGCGTGCGCGCCCGCCTCCCGGACGACCGCCGCCGCCGCGTCCGCGAGGTCCGCGCGGGCCACCGCGGCCAGCCTGCCCCGGCCCAGCGGGGCGGTCAGCCGGCCGTCCGGGGCCGGAGTGGCGAGCTGTCCCAGCAGTTCGGCGTACAGGCCGTTGCGCAGGATCGTCCAGTCCGCGGAGCCCTCGCGCAGCCGGCGCTCGGTCCAGCGGTGGGGGAGGGCGTAGGGCAGGTGGTCGCCGTCGCCGGTCAAGCTGGTGTAGACGATGTGCCGCACGCCGGCCCGCTCGGCCGCGTCGACGGCGGCCCCGTGGCGGGCGATCACGGTGTCGTCCTCGCCGTAGCCGGCCGAGACCAGCAACAGGACGTCCACCCCGGCGAAGGCGCCGGCCAGGGTGTCGGGCGCGTCGAAGTCGAGGTGGCGGACGGGCAGCGGCACCCGGACGCGCCCGGGTGCGCGGGTGCCGAGGACGACGTCCTCGCGGTCGGCCAGCCGCTCGGCGACGAGGGTGCCCAGGCCGCCGGTGGCGCCGGTGAGGAGGATCAAGATGTGCTCCCTGCGGGGTAGGTTCTCTTCGGTAACCAGCAACATCCTGCGGGTTCGCCGCACCGGGCATAAGGAGGCACTTCCATGTCGGTAGGGCACATCGGGATAACCACCGAGGCCGTGGTCAGCTGCGAGGAGCACGTGGACTGCGGCATCCGCGACGTCCTGGACCGGATCGGCGACAAGTGGTCCGTCTTGGTCGTCGTGGAGCTGGCGCAGGGCATGCACCGCTTCCGCGGGCTGCAGCGCGCCGTCCCGGGCATCTCCCAGCGCATGCTGACGCTCACCGTGCGCCGGTTGGAGCGCGACGGGCTGCTCACCCGGACCGTCCACCCGACCGTCCCGCCCCAGGTCGAGTACGAGCTGACGCCGATGGGGCACAGCCTGACCCACCTGGTCCGGGCGCTCGCCGACTGGTCGCTGGAGCACCGGGGCGCCATCGCCGTGGCCCGTCAGGAGTGGGACGAGGCGAACCCCGGTTCCGGGATCCGCTGACGGTCCGCCGGCCGGGTGGGCGGGGGCAGGGCGGCAGGGGGAACGATCGTCAGGAGTCCAGCCAGGCGGTGAGCTCCTCGGTGTGCTCGCCCAGGCGCGGTGGCCGCCGGTCGTAGCGGGGCGGGGTGCGGGAGAGACCGATCGGATTGGCCACCAGGTCCAGCGGGCCCTGGTCCCCGGCCACCGTGGCACGCGGCGACAGACCCAGCGACTCGGCCAGGCCGAAGGCGCCGGCCAGGTCGTTCACCGGGCCGCAGGGCACGCCGAGCGGGGTGAGCAGCTCGAACCACTCGGCGGCGGTCCGGCCGGCCAGCAGCGCGGAGAGCGCCTCGGCCAGCTCCACCACGTGCGCGACCCGGTCGGAGTTGGTCGCGAACCGCTGGTCCCGGGCGAGTTCCGGGGCGGCCAGCCCCTCGCACAGCGCGGCGAACTGACGGTCGTTGCCGACCGCCACCACCAGCTGCCGGTCGGCGGCCTCGAACACCTCGTAGGGGGCGATCGACGGATGCCGGTTGCCGAGGATCCCGGGCACCGCGCCCGCCAGGGTGTAACCGCCGGCCTGGTTCACCATGCTCGACAGCAGCGAGGTGAGCAGGTTGACCTCGACGTGCTGGCCCTCGCCGGTCGTCCCCCGCTCGCGCAGCGCGGCCAGCACCCCCACGGCGGCATGCAGGCCGGTGAGCACGTCCACCAGGGCGACGCCGGTCTTCACCGGCTCGCCAGGCCCCGGTCCGGTGACGCTCATCAGACCGCCGACCGCCTGCACCAGCAGGTCGTACCCCGGCAGCGCGGCACCCCGGCCGGGCCCGAACCCGCTCACCGAGCAGTACACCAGGCCGGGGTTGAGCTCGTGCGCCCGCTCGTACCCGAGGCCGTGCCGCGCCATCGTGCCGGGCCGGAAGTTCTCGAACAAGACGTCGGCCCGGCGGACGAGTTCGACCGCACGGGCGTGGTCGGCGGGCTCCCGCAGATCGAGGGTCAGCGAGCGCTTGTTGCGGTTCACCGAGAGGAAGTACGTCGCCTCGCCCTGGGCGTGCGGCGGCCCCCAGGCCCGGGTGTCGTCGCCGCGCGCCGGCTGCTCGACCTTGACCACGTCCGCCCCGAGGTCGGCCAGCAGCATGGTGGCGTACGGCGCGGCCAGCACCCGGCCGAAGTCGGCGACCAGGACGCCCGACAGCGGCAGGCCGCCGGCGCTCGCCGGCGGCCTGCCGTCAGCACTCGTCGCCGGCACGCCGTCGCCGGCGCTCATCGACGGCCGCCCGGTCGCGGCCCGGTCGCCGGCGGCCCGGCCGGCCCCGCTGTGCTTCCCTGCATGACAGCCTCCCAGTTCCGTACCTGCCGCCGCCCGGTGGGAAGGGCGGCGCCGACCGGGACCGGCTCCGGGCGGGAACGGTCCGTGGCGAACATTCTGGAGCCGCGCGGGCACCGGGGTGGTGGACGCGGTGTCCTGGCGTCGGGGTGTCGCCAGGACACCGCGTCGGCATGGCCGGGTGCCGGCGGGGTGTCGTCGGGTGTCAGCGGCGTGCCGGCGGGGTCAGTCGCGGTCCCCCGGGTAGCGCAGGCCGATCCGGCGCCGGACCGTGTCCAGGGTGCCCATCAGGGCCAGCGTGCCGTCCAGCGGGACGAGCGGCGACTCGGCCGCCCCGGCGCGCAGGCAGCGCATCACCTCCGCCGCCTCGTACCGGTAACCGTGCCCGGGCTCGCGCGGGAACCGGAACTCCTCCGGCTCGTGCCGGCGGCGGTGCAGCACGAAGGAGTCCGGCCGGTAGAAGTCGCGGGGGATCTCGATCCGGCCCAGCGAACCGCCGATCTCGGCCCGCTGCGCACTGTCCGAGACGATCGAGCAGGACAGCACCGCGTGCGCCCCGCCGGGGTGCCCGAGCAGGATGCCGGTGTTGTCGTCCACGCCGTCCGGAGCGATCCGCCCCCAGGCCTGGACGCTGTCCGGCGTGCCCAGCAGCAGCTGGGCGAAGGCCAGCGGGTAGACGCCGATGTCCAGCAGCGCACCGCCGCCGGCGGCCGGGTCGCGCAGCCGCCCGCTCCCGCCGGGCTCCGCGGCGAACGCGAACTCCGCCTGGACGGTGCGGACTTCACCGATCGCGCCGTCGTCGATCAGCTGGGTCAGGCGGCGGACCGCCGGGTCCAGGTAGGTCCACATGGCCTCCATCAGGAAGACCTCGTGCTCGCGGGCGAGGCGCACCAGGTCCTGCGCCTCGGGCAGGTTGAGGGTGAAGGGCTTCTCGCAGAGCACCGGCTTCCCGGCCGCCAGCAGGAGCGAGGTGGCGGCGTGGTGCTGGGCGTGCGGGGTGGCGACGTAGACGACGTCGACCTCGGGGTCCTTGGCGAGTTGCTCCCAGCTGCCGTACGCGCGGGGGATGTCGTGGCGCTCGGCGAAGCGCCGGGCGGACTCCTCGGTGCGGGAGGCGACCGCGGTCAGGCGGGCGTCCGGGAGCAGGGCGAGGTCCTCGGCGAAGGCGGTGGCGATGGCGCCGGTGGCGAGGATGCCCCAGCGGACCGGCGGGGTGCCGGGGCTGCCGAGGGTGCCGGCGGCGTGGGCGGCGGCGTTGGCGGGGCGGTGGGGGGTGGGGGCGGTCATGGGGCCCGTTCTGGTCGGGGCGGCCGCTCGGTGCGGTCTGCGTGTCCGTATCGGAGCATATGGGAGCGCTCCCACAGAATGATCTCGGGGGCCGATCAGGCCTGCCCGGAAGGGCCAGGTCCATCGGCGGCGAGCCCGGCACGGGACCGCCGCCGGCTCAGCGGACCCGGATGTGCCGGACCCCGGTCCAGGCCCGGCGCAGGCGCCCGCGCACCGCGCTGTCGGTGTTCGGGAGCAGGGTCAGCCCGGCCGAGGCCGCGATCAGGTCCGCGACCTGCGCGACCGTGCGGTCGCCGGTCTCCAGATGCTCGGCGAACTCCTCCCCGTGCAGCCGGTCCAGGCACAGATCGAGCCGGGAGCGGGCGAAGCTCTCGCGTCCGAAGGGGGCACCCCGGCGGGCGGCGAACCGCACGACGTGCCCCAGGCGTCGCTCGCGCAGCCGGCCCACGATCGTTTCCCGGTCGGCCAGCAGCGTGAAGTGCCGGACGTCGTGGCCGCGTTCCCGGAGCCGGCCCACCGTCTCCCGGAAGCAGTCCGGGTCCACGACGGTCATCGGTGCGATCACCACCCCGTCCTGCCGGCCGAGCACCAGGTCCAGCACCTCGTAGACGCCCTGCCGCCAGGCCGGGAAGTCCTGGAAGTCGCCGCGCAGTGCCGGCGGCGTCATCCGGTGCAGGCCGAAACCGACGTGTTCGGGGTCGCAGACCACGCTGCCCGGGAGCCGCCGACGGATCTCGTGCGCCGTCTGCGTCTTGCCGCCGCCGTAAGGGCCGTTGATCCAGAGGAGCATGACCGGAGCATACGGCGGGCGTGGCCCGGGCGTCGGATGGATGGAGGGACGGGCGGGCCGGGCCGGACCTCGCTTGTCGAGGTGGCGCCCGGGCCGGTCGCCGAGCTCCTCGGCCCGACGACCGCCGCGCTGCCGCGCGCCGCAGGCTCAGCCGCCCGCGGGGGTGTCCCGGCGGAGGCGGATCACCGGGATGTCGCGGCTGGTCTTCTTCTGGTAGCCCGCGTAGGGCGGGAAGACCTCCACCAGGCTCGGCCAGACCCGCGCCTTCTCCTCGGCCGGGAGCACCTCGGCCGTGGCGGTGAAGCGTTCGGGGCCGACCCGCAGCCGGACCTCCGGGTTCGCCGTCAGGTTCAGGTACCAGAGCGGGTGGTGGTCGGCACCGCCGAGCGAGGCGACCACCAGGTAGTCCTCGCCGTCGCGGCCGTAGATCAGTACCGTCCGCCGCCACTGGCCGCTCTTGCGGCCGAGGTGGTCGAGCAGCAGGCAGGGGGCGCCCTGGATGGTGGTGCCGGCCGTTCCGCCGGACTCCTCGTAGCGGCGGGCCTGATCGGCGACCCAGCCGGTGGGACTGGCCGTCGGCTCGTTCTCGCTCACGTTGCCTCCTCGTCGGGCCGGCGCCGTGCGGCGCCCGCTGCGGCCGGGCGCCTGCCCGGCGCCCGCCGGTCCACGGTAGACGAGCGGCGCCCGGCCGGGGCGGCGGCCACACCGGGGCGGGTCGCAGCCGGGCGGGTCGGAGCGGGGAGGGTCGGACGGAGCACGGGTCGGCGCCGCCGGCAGGACGGGGCCGGGGGCTGACCGGGCATCAGGGCCGCGTCGCCGTCGGCGCCGGCCGGGAGGCGTCCACGGCGGCGTCCAGCGGCACGTCCAGCAGGGTGGTCAGCTCGGCGACCAGCGTCGCGGTGCGTGGGCTGTCCAGACCGCCGAGCGGGGACAGGAGTTGCCCCAGCAGCCGCTGCACGACGTCGACGGCCCGGCGGGTGGTGTCCAGCCCCTGTTCGGTGAGCGACAGGCGGACGGCCCGGGAGTCGGCCGGGTCCTTCGCGCGCTCGACCAGGCCGGCCTCCTCCAGGGCGCGGGCCAGCTTCGACACGTACAGCGCCTCCAGGCCGGTGTGCTCGGCGAGTTGCCGCTGGCTGGGCTGCTGCCCGGAGCGCTGCATGCCGAGCAGGGAGGCGAGCAGCGAGTACTGCGCATGGGTCAGGCCCAGCGGGGCGAGGGCCCGGTCGACGGCCACCCGCCACTTGGTCGACAGCCGCCAGACCAGGAAGCCGGGGGTGGGCCCCGGGGATGCCTTGCTCATGGCAGATACCGTACATGGACACTGCATACATGGCTATCAATCTCGGGTGCGGGGCCGGGCCACCCGCCCCGGCCCCGCACCGCCGAGGGCCGACCCGGCCGGAGGCGGCTCAGGACCGGCCCGGCGGCGCGTCGAAGACGCAGTCGCCGCAGATGCCGGCCCGGGGGCCGACGCGGTAGTAGAGGCAGCAGCTGGTGCGGCGGAATGCGGGTACGGCGGCCGGGCCCGCGCAGGTCAGGGTGCCGGTGCCGACGAGCCGGCCGAGCACCAGCAGGTCGTCCGCGAGCCGGCGCGCGGTCCGGGCGGCCTCGGGCCGGCGGACGGCGGCCCAGCCGTGCAGCACCCGCAGCGAGCCGGCCAGGGCGGAGGCCGCGTTGCCCCGGAGCAGTCCCTCGGAGACGGGAGCCACGGCGCGCACGGCGGCCGCGAGCGGGACCAGGTTCTCGGTCACCACGGCGCGGTAGAGCCGGGCCGCCGTGGGCGGCTCGGTCGGCCCGGCCCCGGTGGCGGGCTCCGGCCGGTCGGCCCGGAGTCCCCCGTCCGAGGCCTGGTCGGCGGCCGGCCGCGGGAGCCGGAGCAGCAGCGGGCCCTGCGGCGGCAGCAGGGCCTCGACCCGGTCGGGGTGCAGGTCCAGCGTGGTGCCGCCCAGTGCGGCGGCGCCGAGCGCCACCGACCAGAGCCGGGAGGCCAGTCCGAGCTGCAGGATGGAGGCGGCCACCCGTGGCTCCGCCGTCCCCAGCCGCTCGGCGACCGCCGGGATCCGCTCGGCCAGCACGGAGCCGGGCCCGGTCGCGTACAGCTCCCGCAGCGGCCGCAGGCCGGGCGTCCGGTCCGGCTGCCCGGGGCTGCCGGTGAGGATCTCGAAGTACGGCCCGACCGCGGCCAGTTGTGCGGCGAGGTCAGCCGCGCGCGCGGTGCGGGGCTGGGTCACGGTGGTCCCCCTGGGGCGGGCCGACGGCGTTCGTACCGGCCGATCCTACGGCGCGCGACGGCGTTGGGGGCGCGTCCGGGCCGAGGGCGCCGGGCGGGTCGGCCGTACCCCCGGCGCCCGAACCCCGCCCGAAGGCCCCCGCCGGCCGAGCGGGCCGCCGTCCCGTCCGCCGAACGGGGCGCCGGCCGGTCAGGCCCGGCCGAAGCAGCGCCGCAGCTCGTCCAGGTCGTAGAAGTAACTGCCCTTGGCGATCGGCCGGCAGGAGGACTTGAAGGCCGTCTCCTGCTCGTTGTAGAGCATCCGGACCAGGTACGCCGGGGACTTGCCCGCGCCGCTCCTGCCCGCGCCGTCCTTGCCCGCGCCGCCGGCGTAGAGGTCCCACTGGACGTTCGCGGCCATCGGGGACACCTGCCCGCCGCGCCACTCGTCGTTCCGGTAGGTGTACGGCTCGTCCGGGGCCGCCGGCTCGGTGCTGCCGGGCAGGCCCATCAGCGCCGCCAGCGGCTCGATCTCCTCGGCGTGGGTGAACCGCAGCACGGCGCCGTCATGACCGGTGCCGGCGGCCTTCGCCTCGACCGCGGCGAACAAGTCGTCCAGCAGGGGCTGGGCCATCCGGTAGGTGACGGTGCGTCCGGCGAAGCCGGGGCCCTTCTGGTAGAACTCCTCGGCGTCGTCCAGGTAGGCGAACCACTGCGCGTCCCGGGAGGTCAGGTAGGGGTCCAGGTCGACGGCCGGCGCCTCCTCGGCGAGGTCGGGCGCGGAGCTGTACAGCTGGTGCAGGGCGCGCGCGAAGGCGATCCGGTCCTCGGCGGACATCGACGCGACGAACTCCGCGTCGAAGAGCCGCTCCGCGACGTGCCGGGCCGCCTGCTCGGTCCGCGGCGCGCCCTCGATCCCGGCCAGCACGGCCGCCAGGTCCGGGTCGTGGGCCAGGTAGGCCTGGTAGTCGGCGTTCTGCGGCTGCTTGTGGAAGTAGAGCAGGTTCTTGTCGGTGACCGGGGCCCTGATCAGTCCGGCCAGCGAGGGCTGCCCCTCGGTCAGTCCCGAGGTGAACGCGTTGGCGCTGGCCACCGTGCGGGCCACCCCCGAGGTCTCCACGACGACCGGTTCGTGCTCCGCCGCGATGGTCCGGAAGAGCTCGGGCAGGCGCTGCTCCATCCGCAGGGCGGTCTCCCGGTGCTCCCGCACCCCGCGGCCGGCCAGGTTGCCGTAGCCGACCGCCGAGGCGGCGCCGAGCAGGGTGCGCACCTGCGGCGCCAGCCCCGCGCCGAGCCGGTTCAGGGCACCGCGCTGCTCGGCGGTCCCCAGCACGGCCAGCACCAGGTCGCCGTCCTCGCTGTCCGTCATGGCCCGGGAGCCGTGCCGGGCGACGTTCTCGGTGAAGACCGGGAGGTAGCCCCCAGGCGCGCGTTCGTACTGCTTCGGCCGGCCCTGCGGCTCGTAGGGGGTCTTGGTCCCGTACGGGTACGACTGCCCGTCCGGGTGCCCGCCACCGTGCCGCCCCTGGGCGGAGGCCGGGCCACCGGCGAGCAGCACGGTGGCGGCGAGGGCCACCGACATGGTGGCGGAGACAGCGGCGGAGGGTTTCACGACCGGGGCCCTTCGAGAGCGGGACGACGCAGTGACCGAGCGGAGCGCCTCGCAGCCTGTTCCCGCCCGGTGAACCGCCGGTGGCCGGCCCGCGCGTCCGCGGTGAGCCGTGGATGAACAGGCACCGGGAGCCTTGGACGGACAGGCGCCGGGAGCCGTGGACGAACAGGCGCCGGGGCGGGCCCGGGTGCCCCCGGTCGAGCGGCCGCCCGGACACCGAGAAACCCCCGGACGGTGTCACCGTCCGGGGGCGTGGGTGGACCTGCGGGGTGGGGGTTGGCCTCCGGACTCAACCATCGTCCTCCGGCCGCTCAGTTCGATCGTCGACCGAGGTACCAGCGGCAGAACCTCGACCTGTCGCCACTGCCTCCTGCGGTCGAACTCCCTCGTCTACCTCGCAGGTCCACTTCCATCATGCGCCTGATCAGGGCGGGAATCCAGGGGTCAATGCGGCGGATTCTTGTGGAGGAACCGCTTCAGCCGCTGCCACGTCCAGGTGTTGATCACGTCCTCCGGGGTGAGCCCGCCGCGCTGCGCCGTGCCGATGCCGTAGCGCGGGTTGGCGAGTTCCCGCGTGGAGTGCGCGTCGCTGTCGATCGCGAACCGGACGCCGAGGCTCCTGGCCCGCCGGACGTGCTCGTCGCGCAGGTCGAGCCGGCGCGGGGCGCCGTTGATCTCCATCGCGGTGCCGGTCCGGGCGCAGGCCCGGAACACCTCGTCGAGGTCCACGTCGATCGGTGCCCGGCGCCCGATCAGCCGGGTGGTGGGGTGCCCGATCACCTGGACGTGCGGGTTCTCGCAGGCGCGGACCAGCCGCCGGGTCTGGGCGGCCCGGTCCAGCCCGAAGTGCGAGTGGATCGAGGCGACGCAGACGTCGAACCCGGCCAGGAACTCGCCCGGCCAGTCCACGTCCCCGTCCGGCCCGATGTTCAGCTCGGTGCCGTGCAGCACCCGCATCCTGCGGTACCGGCCGTCGAGTTCGCGGACCAGCGCGCGCTGGGCCAGCATCTTCTCGTCGGTCATCCGCTGCATGACCAGGTCCGGGGCGTGGTCGGTGACCGCGTAGTAGGCGTAGCCGCGTGCGGCGGCCGCCGCCAGCATCTCCTCCAGCGACGCCAGCCCGTCCGTCAGGTCGGTGTGGGTGTGCAGGTCGCCGCGCAGGTCCTGTTCGGTGACCAGCCGGGGGAGTCCGCCGCGCAGGCCGGCCTCGATCTCCCCGGTGTCCTCGCGCAGCGGCGGCGGGATCCAGGGGAGTCCGAGGGCCGCGTACACCTCCTCCTCCGAGGCGGACACCAGCTTGTCGCCGCCGGGGCCCGCCCGGAACAGCCCGTACTCCGACAGCTTCAGTCCGGCCTCGACGGCCATCCGGCGCAGCCGGATGTTGTGCGCCTTGGAGCCGGTGAAGTACACCAGCGCCGCGCCCCAGTCCTCCGGCGGGACGACCCGGAGATCCACCTGGAGGCCCTCGGCGGTGCGCACCGAGGTCTTGGTGGGGCCGCTGACGACGACCTCGGCCACGAAGGGGAGCGCGGTGAACGCGGCCGTCAGCGGCGCCGAGTCCTCGGCCGTGGCCAGCACGTCGATGTCGCCGACCGTCTCCCGCATCCGCCGCAGCGACCCGGCGTACGCGCAGCGGATGCACCCGGGGACGGCGGACAGCGCCGCCGCGATCTCCTCCGCCAGCGCGGTGGCCACGTCGATCCCGGTCCGGCCGCCCGCCTGCCGGCGCAGCTCGATGCCCTGGAGGATCCGCTCGGCGCTGCGCTCACCGAAGCCGGCCACCTCGCCCAGCCGGCCGGCCCGGGCCGCCTCGGCGAGTTCGTCCACCGAGCCGATGCCGAGGTCGCGGTAGAGGGCCATCGCCTTCTTGGGCCCGACGGTGGGGATGTCCATGATCTCGCGCACCCCGGACGGGATCTTCGCCCGCTGCTGCTCCAGCGCCTCGATCCGCCCGGTCCGCAGGTACTCGCCGATCTTCTCGGCGGTGGACTTCCCGACACCGGGGATCCCCTGCAGCCCCTTGAGGTCCAGCCGCGCGACGTCCTCCGGGTGGCCGCCGACCGCCCGGGCGGCCTTCTCGTAGGCGCGGGCCCGGAAGGCGTCCCCGCCGGTGATCGAGATGAGGTCCGCGTACTCCTGGAGCAGCGCCTTGACCTCGTCGTTGAGCCGGGGCATGGCGCCAATTCTAGGGCGGCGGGGCGCTCGCGGCCGGGTCGGACCCCGCCGTTCGGCGGGTCGGAACGGCACCGCGGCACGACGATTCCGGTGCGGGATTCACCCAGACTGGTCCGGTACGTCACGTCCTGTTCAGGTCCGCGCACTTCGCACCGGGTGAACTGCCGCTCCGGGGTGGTGCCGCCGCCGACGGCCGGTCCGGGCGGTGGGCCGATTCGGTGGGCCCGGTCGGGCGCCCGGGTCCGTGGGCCCGGGTGCTCTGCTGCGCCGAGCCGGGCCGGGTCGGGACGGAGGGGGCCGGCCGGGGGAGTCCGGCGGCCCGGACGGAATGTCTCACTGCGATGGGGAGCCGAGATGGCGCGGGGCAAGCGTTGGACCCTTCTGGCCGGAAGGTTCGGGCGCCGGTCCGGCCGGGGTGCGCCGATCGCCGTCCCGGAGGTGCTGGCGGCCGGTGCGCCGGAGCAGGCCGGCGCCGCCCGGGGCCCCGCCGGCTGCGGTGCGCCGCTGGGGAGGCCGGACCCGGCGGGGCGGGGGCCGGCGGGCTGCGGGGGCGAGCCGGGACGCGGGGCACCGCCCGCGCCGCCGCGCGTGGTGGCCGACGCGGCCGGCGCGGCCCGGCTGGCGGTCCGGACGGCGGCCGGGGGCGGACGCACCGCCGCGGTGCGGCTGCAGCTTCCGGCGGACCTGCCGCCGGTGTCCGCGGACGGCACGCAGCTGCGGCTGGCGGTGGCCGCGCTGCTGGAGCACGCTCTGCGCCGCCGCCCGCCGGGGACGAAGGTGCTGGTCCGGGCCGAGGCGGTGGCGGGTGCCGAGGGCGGGGGAGCGGGGCGGGTGGAGATCCGGGTCGTCGACCGGGGGGCGAGCCGGCCGGGCGAGGCGAAGTACTGGACGGCCGTCGAGGGCGCGGAGGGCGCCGCGCGGGCGGCCGGCGGACGGCTGCGGGTGGAGGAGACCCCGGCCGGCGGGCTGACCTTCGTCCTGGTGCTGCCGGCGGTCGCCGACGAGGGCCCCCCGCGTCGCGCCTGAGCCGGGGCCGCTTCGGCGGACCGGGCCTGCCCGCGGACCGCAAAGAGATTTTTGCAAAGAACTCTTTGCGGTTTAGGATTCCGGGCATGACAGACGAAGAAGCCGGCCTGCCCGCCGGGCCGCCGCGGCCCGAGGGAGCCGTGGTTCTCGACGCCAAGGGCCTGCGGGCGCTGGCCCATCCCGTCCGGGTCCAGCTGGTCGGGCTGCTGCGGACGCACGGACCGTCCACCGCGACCCGGCTCGCCGAGCGGATGGGCCTCACCTCCGGCGCCACCAGCTACCACCTGCGCCAGCTCGCCGCCGCCGGCTTCGTCGCCGAGGACACCGGGCGCGGGAACGCTCGGGAGCGCTGGTGGCACGCCGTCCACCGGAGCACCTGGTTCACCGACATGGGCCTCGCCGACCAGGAGCCCGAGGCCGCCCTCGGCTACCTGCAGTCGATCGTCACCGCGCACACGCGGACGGCGCAGCGGGCCCTGGGCGCGCTCCCCGCGATGCCCCGCCCCTGGCGGGACGTGTTCGACCTCAACGACTGGGCGCTGCGGCTGACACCCGAGGAGGCCACCCGGCTCGGGGCGGAACTCGTCGAACTCGTCGGCCGGTACCGGCAGGCCGGGCCGCAGGACAGCACCGCCGAGCAGGACGGCACCGGCCGGGTGTCGGTGATCGTCCAGCTGCTGCCGGAGCCGACCGAGGGGCCCGGGCCCGGCGCCGCCCCCGCGACCCCGGACGTGACCCCCGACGCCACCGCGGACCCTGCCGCCGACCCCGGCACCCCCGCCGGCCCCCTGGAGGACCGATGACCGCCGGCCACCCCGCGGCCGCCGGCATACCCGGCCGGGGCCGGACCCGGCCGCTGGCCGGACTGCTGGCGGCGCTGGCCGTCTCGCTGACCGGCACCCGGGTCTCGGCCATCGCACTGCCCTGGTTCGTCCTGGCCACCACCGGCAGCGCCACCCGGACGGGCCTGGTCGCGTTCTGCGAGATGACCCCGTACGTCCTGGTCAAGGCCTTCTCCGGGCCGGTGGTGGACCGGCTCGGGCCGCGCGTCGTCTCCTGGAGCACCGATGCGGTCAGCGCCGTCGCGGTGGGTCTCGTGCCGCTGCTGCACAGCCAGGGGCTGCTCTCCTTCTGGGCGCTGCTCGGCCTGGTCGCGGTGGTCGGCGCGGTGCGCGGGCCTGGCGACCTGGCCAAGGAGGTGATGATCCCCGAGGCGGCCGAACGCAGCCGGGTTCCGCTGGAACGGGCCACCGGGCTGAGCGGGGTGACCGAGCGGCTCGCCTCGACGATCGGGCCGGCGGCCGGCGGCGCGCTGGTGGCGCTCCTCGGGCCGATGTCCGGACTGGTGGTCAACGCGGTGGCCTTCGGCCTGGGTTCGGTGATCATCGCGATCGCGCTGCCGAAGGGCATGGGCCGCGCCACCGACCTGCCGCGACTGCCCGAGGGGGAGTCCGAGCCGGGCTACTGGCGGCGCTTCGGCGAGGGTTTCACCTTCCTGCGCGGGGAGCCCTTGCTGCTGGCCGTGATCATCATGGTCGGCGTCACCAACGTGCTGGACGCGGGCTTCATGACCGTCCTGGTGCCGGTCTGGGCCAAGGAGTCCGGGCAGGGCCCGGCCGGGATCGGCCTGGTCAGCAGTGCGTTCGGGATCGCGGCGGTGGCGGGCAGCCTGATCGCGGCGGCCGTGGCGCACCGGATGCGGCGCCGCGCGGTGTTCTTCGCGGGCTTCCTGCTGGCCGGCGCACCGCGCTTCCTGGTGCTGGCCTCCGGCTCGCCGATGTGGGTGGTGCTGGCGGTCTTCGCGGTGGGCGGCTTCGGCTCCGGGTTCCTCAACCCGATCCTCGGCGCGATCTCCTTCGAGCGGGTGCCGGCCAGGCTGCTGGGCCGGGTCCGGGCGCTGGGCGACTCGCTCGCCTGGGCGGGGATCCCGTTCGGCGGGCTGCTCGCGGGCGCGGCGGTGACGGCCGTGGGCCTGTCCCCGGCGCTGCTGGCGGCCGGCGCCGCGTACTTCCTCACCACCAACCTGACCGGCCTGCGCCCGGAGTGGCGGGAGATGGACCGCCTGCGCGGCCGCGGGCGGGCGGCGGACCCGGACGCGCCCACCGCGGCGGCCGCCCCCGCCGGCTGAACCGGGCCGCCGCCGCGGGCCGGGCCGGGGCGCGGGGCCGGCATCGTCCGCCCCCGCGCCCACCCGGGCGGCCCACCGCCGGGCCCCGGTCGGTCAGGACTTGCGGGCGACGGCCCCGTAGCCCGGGGTCCACGCCTCGGCGGCCTCCGGGTTCTCCGGGCGCCACTTCGGCGGAGCGACCAGGCCCGGTTCGACCAGCTCGACGCCTTCGAAGAACCGCAGCACCTCGGCGTACGGACGCGGGCTGACCTGGGCGGCGGCCTTCTGGTAGGCGGCCTTGCCGGCGACCGAGTGCTCCGGCGGGTCGAAGTCGCCGGTGGCGTGCGAGAGGATCAGGAAGCTGCCGGGGGCGAGCGCGTCCAGCAGGGTGCGGACGATGCCGTGCGGGTCCTGCTCGTCGTCGACGAAGTGCAGGACGGCGACCAGCATCAGCGCGACCGGCTGGTCGAGGTCGATCGCCTCGCGGACCCGCGGGTCGGTGAGGATCGACTTCGGGTCGCGCAGGTCGGCCTGCAGCACGGTGGTGGCGCCGTGGCCCGGGCCCGCCATCAGCGCGCGGGCGTGGGCCAGCACGATCGGGTCGTTGTCGATGTAGACGACCTTCACGGCGGGATCGACCTGCTGGGCGATCTCGTGGGTGTTTCCCGCCGTCGGGATGCCGGTGCCGATGTCCAGGAACTGGGTGATCCCCTCACCCGCCACGTACCGCACGGCGCGCTGCAGGAAGGCCCGGTTGGCGCGGGCGGCCGAGGGGGTCGCCGGGGCGAAGGCCAGCACCTGCTCGGCGGCGGCCCGGTCGGCGGGGAAGTGGTCCTTGCCGCCGAGGAAGTAGTTGTATATCCGGGCCGGGTGCGGGATGTCGGGCCGCAGATCGCTGGGCGGGCGGAAGTCCTCCGCCGTTCCGTCCATCCATGAGGTGTTCTCGGCCATGGCTGCCTCCGCGCTCCTTGATCACTCCCGGTCGGGATCAGGATAGGGGTGCCGGGCCCGGCGCGCGACGGCCGGTCCCGCCCCTTGGTCACGGCAACCGGCCTGACCTGCACCCGATGTGACACGCAGTCCGCTTCCGGTGCCCGGCGACCGGCGGGGCCGGCCCGCCGTACGGGCCCGGACACGGCCGTCCCGCCGGACCCGGCCCGTCACGTGGACGAGCGGGTACGGCGGGACGGGTGGCCGGCGGACGGGCCGCCGGGGCCGGGTCGGTCAGTGCTGCCAGACCCGGACGTAGTCGACCTGCATGTCGGCGGGGGCCACGATCTGGCCGCCTTCCGGGCTGACCGCGTTGTTGAGGATCAGGTACTGCGGCGAGGAGCTGATGCCGGACGTGATCTGGCCGACCTGCTTGCCGTCGTAGAAGTACGTGACCGAGCCCGGCTTCCACTCCGCGCCGTAGGTGTGCCAGCCGGAGTAGTTGCCCGGGGTGCAGCCGCCAGGGCCGCCGGAGGGCGAGTGGTAGTGGTAACAGGCGTCGCCGCCCAGGCCCTCCATGATGTCCATCTCACCGTCGGTGGGCCAGTTCTGGCCGTCGGTCCAGAAGGCCGGCCAGTTGGCGATCGTGCTGCCGGCGGCCGGCAGGTAGATCCGGGCCTCGAAGGCGCCGTAGGTGAACTGGGCCTTGCCGTTGGACTGCACCATGCCGGAGCGGTACGGGTAGGTCTTGCCGTTCGCGACCGTGTCCTGCTTGGCGGTGGTCAGGTGCAGCGAGCCGCCGCCGACGCTCACCTGGGACGGGGCGTAGGCCGCCGTCTCCGAGCCGGTGACCGGGGGCGTGGTGCAGGTCGGGCAGCCGAGCCAGTTGGGGGTCCACTTGGAGCTGTCCAGGCTGCTGCTGTTGAACTCGTCCGCGAAGACCGGGCGCCAGCTGCCGGCGATGCCGAGCGGGCCGCCGCCGGCGGGCGAGGAGGTGGCGCTCGGGGTCGGCGTCGGGGTCAGGGTGGGGGTCGGGGTGGGCGTCGCCGTGGGGGTCGGCTGCGCCGTCGGCGACGGGGTGAGGGTCGGCGAGGGGCTCGGCTTCGGGGTCGCCGTGGCGGTCGGGCTGGGCGTCGCCGTCGCGCTGGGCGTGGGCTTCGGCGTGGCCGTCGGTGTCGGCGTGCTGGTCGGCGTCGGGGCGGGCGCGACGGCGCCCGAGGTGAAGGTGCCGACCGGGGTCAGGTTCTTCCAGACGCCGCCGGCCTTGTAGGCCACGAAGTACGTGTACTTGCCGGCCGGGAAGGTCCGGCTGTCGGGCTTGAACGTCGTCTGCGAGGTGCCCAGGGTGGTCTGGATCGCCCCGGGGAAGTCGTAGTTGGCGCCGTTGGCCGCCCGTACGGCGACGGTCAGGCTCTGCAGGCTGATCCGCTTGCCGGCGTGGACCTTGGCGGTCGCGGTCACCGGGGCGGTGGCCGACGGCGTGTCCGTGGAGAGTGTCAGGGAGTCGACGACCACGGGGAGCGTGGCGGCCTGGGACTGGACCGCCCAGACGGCGGCACCGGTGGCCACGGTCGCGGTGGCGAGCCCGGCGGCGGCCGCGCGCTTCCAGGCGGCCGGCTTGCTGCGGCGGTGTTTCGCGTGATTGAGCATGCGGTGGGGGAACCTTTCCTACCCCCCCTCAACGTGGCAGGCCCCACCCGCGGCAGGAGCGGATGAGAGCCCGATGAAGGTGGAGCCTGCGGTAAGCAGCCGGTCCGGCGCAACCGTCGAAATTGGCATATGCCGCCCGTCGGGCGGCTCGTTCGCCGACAAAGTGCCTGGTCGGAGCGGGTGCCGGTAGTGTCGTGCGGGCCGATGTGACCTCCGGCACAGGTGAGACACCCCACAGCCCGCGCCGCCCGCCGCAAGGGCCCCGACAGGGCCCGGGTCCCGCGTGCGGGCCGCCGCCCGGCCGCTGTCCGCACCGGCCCCGCCGGCCGCGCGGCGGGGCCGGTCAGGGCAGCGGCCGGCCCGGCACCCGGGTGGGGCCGGAGGCGTACGTCGGCGGCGGGGTCCGGCCGGCCGCGGCGCGCCAGACGTCGGACAGCTCGGCGGGGAAGAGCCGGCCGCTGCGCACCAGGACCACCCCGGGCGCGAGCTCCAGTTCGTCCCCGGGCCGGAACCCCTGCTCGGTCCGCGGGGGCAGCGGCTGCCAGAGCCCGAGCCGCCCGCGCCGGTCGGCCCGCCGGATCCGGGTGCCGTAGGTGCTGACGTCCTCGACCCGGACGGTGCCCTGCCGCACCGAGACGCCGAGGTGCCGGCGGCTGACCCGGGCCGCGCGCTCGGCCGGGAGCAGGGCGTGCAGCGCGATGCCGTCGGCGCCCGGGCTGCGCCCGACCACGGTCAGGGAGCCCTCGTCCAGCGTGTAGCGGGCCACGCAGACGCCGTCGAGCACCGCCTTGAGCTGAGCCGCCCCGGTGCGGGGGCCGGCCTCCAGCAGCGCCGTGCCGTGCAGTTCGCAGGTGGGCACCCCGCGCCGCATCCGCGGCAGCAGGATCCGCCCGCCGCTGCGGGTGTCGTAGAGCGAGCAGCGCCGCTCGGGGCAGCTCCAGGAGCGCCGGACCACCTCGGCCAGCGGGGTCCGGCGGGCGTCCAGCAGGCCCTGCTTCTTCAGGGCGTCGAGCTCCAGCCGGCGGGAGATCTCCACCGCGCTGCGGTGGCCCATGTCCAGCGGGACGAGCACCACCACGCCGGGCCCGGGCAGCCGGCCGTGCCGCCGCTCGGGCTTGAGGAACTGCCAGGTGTTGCCCTGGAGCCAGGGGTGTTCGTCCCGGTAGGAGGCGTAGTGGTCGCCGGTGACCACCCGGGTGCCGGTCATCCCGGCGATCTCCAGCACCCGTTCGTCGGCGTCGCCGACCTCCTCCACCAGGCCCTCCGCGACCCAGTGCCGCAGCAGCCGGACGTCCTCGGGATCGCCGAACTCCCGTGCCCCGGCGAGCAGGCTGCGGTCGGCCACCAGGTAGAGCGTCACCCCGGGGTCCCCGGTGAGCGTGACCAGCGCCTTGACGACCAGCTCCAGCCGGTGCAGGGAGCGGGCGGCCGTCCCGCCGAGCGCGGTGTCCCGGACGATGTTGGAGAGGTCCACCAGGTAGTCGGCCCGGTCCGCCGAGGCTGTCAGGTGCTTCTCCACCGCGTCTCCAACCGTTCGCCGACGATGCGTCATGCCGGGCCCGGACGGCGGACCGCCGGTCACAGCGCACTGTACGCCGCCCGGTCCGCGGCCGGGGCGTCCTCCGGCCGGACCGGCCGGCCACCGGGTCCGGGAATCCGCTGCCGCCGTCGGTGCGGCCCAGTAGCATCACTCTGCGATCAGACCGGGGAGGGCGATCACATCAACGGCATGGGCGACGCAAGGTACTTGAAACCGCTGGGGCCCGACGACCCGCAGGAGCTGGCGGGTTATCCCCTGCTGGCCCGGCTGGGGGCGGGCGGGATGGGGGTGGTGTACCTCTCCTACACCCGTGGCCGCCAGCCCGTCGCGCTCAAGGTGATCCGCAACGAGTACACCCTGGACGAGGAGTTCCGCCGGCGCTTCCAGCACGAGGTGCGGGCCGCCCGTCAGGTGTCGGGCTACCACATCGTGCCGGTGGTGGATCACGACACCACGGGTGAACGGCCCTGGCTGGCCTCCTCCTTCGTGGCCGGCCTGGCCCTGGACGAGGCCCTCGACGAGGGCGGCCCGCTGCCGGTGGCCACCACCCTGCAGCTGGTCGGCGCGGTGGCGGAGGCGCTGCGGGCCATCCACGCGGCCGGGGTGATCCACCGTGACCTCAAGCCGAGCAACATCCTGCTCGGCGCCGACGGGCCCTGGGTGATCGACTTCGGCATCGCCCGGGCCGCCGACGCGACCAAACTCACCCGCAGCGGCGGGCTGATCGGCACCCCGGAGTTCATGTCGCCGGAGCACGCCGGCGGGGAGCCGCTGACGCCGGCGAGCGACATCTTCTCGCTCGCCCTGGTCGCGGCGGTGGCCGCCACCGGCCGGCACCCGTACGGCAGCGGCGGCACCATCACGCTGGTGGCGAAGATCGTCAACACCGCCTTCCGGCCGCCGGAGCTCGGCGGGTACCCGGAGCCGCTGCGGGGCATCCTGGAGCGCTGCCTGGCCGCCGACCCGGCGGACCGGCCGACCGCGGGCGAGCTGGCCGCGCTCTGCGCGGAGGCGGTCGGCCAGGTGCCGCACGACTTCGCCGGCTGGCTCCCCGAGCCGGTGCTGGCCGAGATCGCCCGCCGGGCCGGAACCGCACGGGAGGCCCAGGCCGCGGCCGTCCGGGCGGACACCCCCGGGGGCGTCCCGCTGGACACGCCCGCGGACGCACCGGTCACGCTCCCCCCTGCGAGCGTCCCGTCGGTCGCTTCGCCGAGCGCCCCGGCGCAGCCCGGGCCGTCCGGGAGCGCGCCCTCGACGGGCTCACCGCGGACCGGCCCGCACGCGACGGTCCCGCCGCCGGCCCACCCGCCGCAGCCCGGGCCGCCCGCCCACCCGCCGCAGCGGCAGACGCCGGACCGTCCCGCTGCGCCGCCGCGACAGCCGGCGCCGCAGTACGAGGCCCCGCAGCACCAGGTACCGCCGTACCAGGCCCCGGCGCCCGCCTACCAGCAGCAGCCCGGGCCGTACCCGCCTCCGTACCCCGGCGGTCCCGTCCCGCCGGTCGCCGGGCCGGCCGGGGTGTCGCCGGCCCCCGGGGGGAAGCGGAAGGTCCGGCTGGCGACGGCCGCCGTGGTGGCGGCGGTGGTCGCGATCTCGGCCGTGGGCTGGATCGTGAGCCAGGGGGACAAGGGCGGCGACCCGTCCGCCCGGGAGACCAAGGCCCCCGCGGCGGGCGCGAGCACCGCCGGCACCGGCGGCCAGCCATCGCCCGGCGGGGACGGCAAGCCCGGCGGGGACGCGGCGAAGCCCGTCACCTACACGCTCAAGTTCCAGGACAAGCCGCTGACCGTCAACGGCTCCGGCCACTCGCTCTACACCACGGTCGACTTCGACGCGCCCAAGGTGAGGAGCGGCCAGGACGTGTACGAGGAGGAGTGGGAGTACTTCCAGGCCGCCGACAAGAGCGAGCTGGTCTTCGAGGAGGGCACCGGCAAGAGCGCCGGCCGCACCCCCGAGCAGTGCCGGGAGGCCGCCGACGGCGCCCCGCTGCGCAGCCCCGTCACGATGAAGCAGCTGCCCACCGTGATGCCCGTCGGCTCCCTGCTGTGCACCGTCACCACCAAGGGCGACCTCGCCATGCTGGAGATCACCGCGCTCAACCCGACCGACGAGTTCTACGAGATCGTCGGCAGGCTGACGGTCTGGTCCCTGCCCGGCTGACCACCTCGTGGCGGCCCCGCCGGGAAGGCCGGCCGGGGGTCTGCGACGATGCGGAGCATGGACGCAGCTCGTACGGGTGAGGCGATCGTGGTGGGCTCCGGCCCCAACGGGCTGGCGGCGGCGTTGGTGCTGGCCCGGGCGGGGATCGCCGTCACCGTGCTGGAGGCCGAGGACGAGATCGGCGGCGGCACCCGGTCGGGCGAGCTGACCGTACCCGGCGTCCTGCACGACCACTGCTCGGCGGTGCACCCGCTGGGCGCCGGCTCGCCGTTCCTTCGCTCGGCCGGCCTGGAGAAGTACGGCGTCGAGTGGTGCCGGGCCGAGATCGACCTGGCCCACCCGCTGGACGGGGCCCCGGCCGGCGTGGTGGTCCGCCCGGTCGACCGGACGGCGGCGGGGCTCGGGGCGGACGGCCCGGCCTGGCAGCGGCTGTTCGGGCCACTGACCGCCGGGTTCGACGAGCTGGCCGAGGACGTCCTGCGGCCCGCCCTCCGGTTGCCCCGGCACCCGTCGCGGACTGCGGGCTTCGGACTGCGCGCGCTCCCGCCCGCCGACCTGACGGCCCGGCGCTTCCGTACCGACCAGGCCCGGGCGCTGTTCGCCGGTGCCGCCGCGCACGCCATGCGGCCGCTGAACCGCCCGATGACCTCGGCCTTCGCCCTGATGCTGCTCACCGCCGGGCACCGGTTCGGCTGGCCGGTGGCCCGGGGCGGCTCCCGGACCGTCACGGACGCCTTGGCGGCCGCGCTCCGGGAGTTCGGCGGCAGGATCGAGACGGGTGTGCGGGTCCGCTCGCTCGACGAGCTCCCGCCGGTCGCCACCGTGCTGCTCGACGTGGCGCCCGGCGCGGCCGCGGACATCTGCGGGGAGCTGATGCCCGCCCGGATCCGGCGCGCCTACCGGCGCTGGCAGCACGGGCCCGGCGCCTTCAAGCTGGACCTCGCCGTCGAGGGCGGCGTGCCGTGGAGCGACGAGGCCTGCCGCCGGGCCGGCACCGTGCACCTGGGCGGCACCCTGGAGGAGATCGCCTTCGCCGAGCGGGAGGTGCACCGCGGCCGGATGCCCGAGCGCCCGTTCGTCCTGGTCTCGCAGCAGTACCTCGCCGACCCCGGCCGCTCGGCCGGCGACGTGCACCCGGTCTGGGTGTACGCGCACGTGCCGCACGGCTACCAGGGCGACGCCACCGGGGCCGTGCTGGACCAGATGGAGCGCTTCGCGCCCGGCCTCCGGGAGCGGATCGTCGGCCTGGCCGGCCGTTCGCCGGCCGGGATGGAGCGGCACAACGCCAACTACGTCGGGGGTGACATCGGCACCGGCGCCAACACGCTGCGGCAGACCCTGCTGCGGCCGCGGGCCGCGCTCGACCCCTACCGCACCGGGGTCCCGGGGGTCTACCTGTGCTCGGCCGCGACGCCGCCCGGCGGCGGGGTGCACGGGATGTGCGGGTTCAACGCGGCCCGCTCCGCCCTGCGCGGCCTGGCACGCGCCGGGAGCTGAGCAGGGCCGCCCCGGGCCGGCCGTCCTGTCGCACCCACCACAGCAGCACCACGCTGACCAGCGCGGCCAGCGCGCACCAGGCGGAGGCGAAGGCCAGCCGCCAGAGCAGTACGCCCGCCAGCGCGCCGGCGCCGGTCAGCACGCCGAGCAGCCGCAGCACCCGGTCGCCGCTCAGCAGCAGCGAGCCCACCGTGGCGAGCAGGTACCCGGCGATCAGCACCGGCGCGTAGGGGACGCCGACCGCGTACGACAGCGCGTGCCCGTCGGCCTCGGCGGTGACGGGGTGCGTCGCGACGGCCACCGCCAGCGCCGCCGCGACCATGACCCCGAGGACGGCGAGGGCCGTGCGCCGCCCGCGCCCGGGTGCGCCGGGGACGGCGCGCAGGACGCCGACCGGTACCAGGGCGGGCAGCAGCGGCAGGGCGATCACCGCCCAGGCGGTGCGGGCCCACTGCGCGGGCCCGGGCCCGATCCGGCCGTCGACGCCGAGCCAGACCGCCGACTCGATCAGCTGGTGCACCCCCAGCAGCAGCGGGAGGGCGGCCAGCGGCAGCTGTCCGGCCCGCCGGACCTGCGTCAGGCAGGCCAGGCCGAAGCCGCTGACGACGACGCCCGCCACCAGGTCGGCCTCGGCGCTCCAGCACATCGGGGGCCTCCATGGTGGTGGTGACTTTCGCTGCGGTGATGCTCGCTGTGGTGACGGTCGCTGCGGTGATGCTCGCCGTGGTGATGCTCGCCGTGGTGACGGGGCCGGCCGGGCGGTCAGCTGCCGGGGCCGGTGCCCGGGCCGGAGCCGTTGCCGCCGCCCGCCCCCGGGCCGGAGCCGGGCCCGGGCCCGGAATCGGCACCGGGACCGGCCCCGGCCCCGGGATCGGCACCGTGGCGGTGCAGTGGGCCGTGGCGATGGCCGGAGCCGGGCATGGCCGGGTGACGGCCGATCACCACCACCCCGACCACGATGCAGACCAGCCCGGCGGCCTCCCAGGCCAGCGCCGCGGGCGTGACCCGTAACCGGTCACCGAGGAAGGCCACCGCGCAGGCGATCCCGGTGAGCGGCTGGGCCGCCGTCAGCGCGGGCAGGGACATCCGCAGCGGCGCGGCCTCGAAGGCGCTCTGCACCAGCAGCAGCCCCACCACACCGGCGGCCAGCACCGCGTACGGCTCCCAGGTGCGCAGCACCTCGCCGAGCCCGTGATGGTCCAGCCGCTGCGCGACCGTCCGGGTCAAGGCGTCCTGCAGGCCGTACAGCAGGCCCGCGGCCAGCGCGAGCAGGGTGGCCTCCTCCAGCAGCGGCATCCGGCGGGCGGTCGACACCAGCAGCAGGGTCAGCCCGACCACGATGCCCACCGTCAGCCAGTGCCGCAGCGCGCCCGCCTCCGTCCCGCCGCCCTGCGGTTTGCCGGCCACGATGAACATCGTCACGCCGGCGGCCAGCAGCAGCACCCCGCACCAGCCGGAGCGGCCGAGCGACTGGCGGGTCAGGACCCGGGCCAGTGCCATCGCGAAGAGCAGGTTGGTGGCCAGCAGCGGTTCGACCAGCGAGACCTCGCCCTTGTCCAGCGCGAGCGCGCTCAGGGCCAGCCCGCTGACCATGAAAGCGGTGCCCAGCAGCCACTGCGGCATCCGCATCAGGTCCAGCAGCAGCCGCCAGTGCAGCAGGTCGGAGCGCGGTGCGCGCTGGGCCGCCTGTTGCTGGAGGACGAACCCGAGACCCAGGCAGCAGGCCGCGCCGACAGCCAGGAGGAAGACCACCACGGAGGACCACCCAAAGGTCTGGTGGCTGCGCCGCATCCGAGCCGGTCCGGCCGGTCCGGTGCCACGGCGCGCTGCCGCCAGCCTACCGCCGGGGGCCTGGCCGGGGCCGGTCCACCGACGGCGCGCGCGTCGCGCGTCGCGCCCTCCCGCCAGGCTTGCAGCCGGGCCCCGCGCGGGCGCACGCTGGTGGGAGCGGGTGCGACGAGGGGGGTCTGCGCCAGGAGGTGCGGCATGCACAACCAGTGGGATGTGGAGCTGAGTTTCGAGGAGGACGGGGTGCACACCGAGTGCGAGGCCAGACTGGTCGGCGCGCGGGCGCCGGGTCTGAACGCCCACGGTGAGTCCGTCCGCAGCGCCGACGACCGGCCGCTGGCCCGGATCGGCGAGGAGATGGCGGCCGCCCGAGCGCTGGAGGAACTCTCCCGCAAGCTGCGCAGCCAGGTCGTCGGCGAGATCGACGACGAGGGGCACCGGCCCGCCTACCTGATCTACTGACGGATCCGCCGACCCGACCGGAGGAGCGCGGGGGCGCGGCCCGGCGGCCACGCCCCCGGTCAGGCCCGCCCCGGCCGGAACCGCACCCGATCAGGCCCCCGACCGGAACCGCACCGGGCCCCGGACGGCCGGCGGGTCAGACGCCCGCCGGGACGCTCCCCCGCTCCGGGACACCCGCCGGGGCCTTGCCGCGGATGCCCTTCAGCACCAGCACCAGCACCGCCGTGACCAGGGTGCCGGCCGCGATCGCCAGCACGTACAGGACGGGGTCGCCGATCAGCGGCAGCACCCAGATGCCACCGTGCGGGGCCCGCAGGGTGGACCCGAAGGCCATCACCAGGCCGCCGGCGGTCATGCTGCCGGCGATCGCGGCGGGGATCACCCGGAGCGGGTCGGCGGCGGCGAAGGGGATCGCGCCCTCGGTGATGAAGGAGGCCCCGAGGACCCAGGCCGCCTTGCCGTTCTCCCGCTCCTCCCGGGTGAAGAGCCGGGCCCGCAGCGTGGTGGCGAGCGCCATCCCCAGCGGCGGGGTCATGCCGGCCGCCATCACCGCGGCCATCACCTTGAGGCTGCCGGCGTCCGGGGTGGAGCCGGCCGTGGTGAGCGCGCCCGCGGCGAAGGTGTAGGCCACCTTGTTGAGCGGGCCGCCCAGGTCGAAGGCCATCATCGCGCCCAGCAGGATGCCCAGCAGGATCGCGTTGGTGCCGGAGAGGCCGTTCAGCCAGTCCGTCAGCCCGCTCATCACCGAGGCGATCGGCGAGCCCACCACCACGAACATCAGGAAGCCGATCGCCGCGACCGACACCAGCGGGATCACCACCACCGGCATGATCCCCCGGATCGCCTTCGGCACCCGCCAGCGCCCCATCCAGAGCACCAGGAAGCCGGAGGCCAGTCCGGACACCAGACCGCCGAGGAAGCCCGCGCCGACCGTCACCGAGATCGCGCCGCCGACGATGCCCGGCGTCAGGGCCGGCCGGTCGGCGACGGCGTACGCGATGTAGCCGGAGAGGATCGGCACCAGGAAGCCGAAGGCGGCCGAGCCGGCCTGGAAGAGCATCGCGGCCCAGCTCTGCTGGGAGGTCCAGTCGAAGTGGCCGACCACGGAGGGCGCGGACGAGATCTCGTACCCGCCGATCGCGAAGCCGAGCGCGATCAGCAGTCCGCCCGCCGCCACGAACGGGATCATGTAGCTGACGCCGGTCATCAGGTACTGCCGGAGCCGGCTGCCCCAGTGGTCCTCCCGCCGGGCCGCGGCCGGTCCGCCGCCGGCGCCCGCGTGGGCCTTCGCGCCGCCCGGCGCGGGGCCGCCCGGCGCGCCGGCCCGGGCGGCCCCGAGCGCCCGGGCGACCAGCTCGTCGGCCCGGTTGACGCCCGCCTTCACGCCCACGTCCACGGTGGGCTTGCCGGCGAACCGGCCGCGGTCCCTGACCTCCACGTCGTGCGCGAGGATCACCGCGTCCGCCGCCGCGATCACCTCGGGGGCGAGCGGGGTGGAGCCGGCCGAGCCCTGGGTCTCCACCTGGATCTCGGCGCCGGCCCGGGCGGCGGCCTGTTCCAGGGCCTGGGCGGCCATGTACGTGTGGGCGATGCCGGTCGGGCAGGAGGTCACGGCGACCAGGCGGGGCCGTGGCCCGGCCCCGGTCGTGGCGGTGGCGGTGCCGGGTGCGGCGCCCGCGGCCGGCGCGGCATCGGGGGCGGGGGCGGGGGCCGTCGGGGTGTCCTCGCCGTTCACCAGGGCGGCGACGGCGGTCGGGTCGGTGGCGGCCCGCAGGGCGCCGGTGAACTCCGGGTCCGTCAGTCGGCGGGCCAGCGCGGCCAGGATCCGCAGGTGGTCGTCGTCCGCGCCGTCCGGTGCCGCGATCATGAAGACCAGGTCGGCCGGGCGGCCGTCGGGGGCGTCGAAGTCCAGGCCCCGCGCGCTGCGCCCGAAGGCCAGGCTGGGCCGGGTGACGTGCGCCGACCGGCAGTGCGGGATGCCGATGCCCTCGCCCATGCCGGTCGGCGCCTGGGCCTCGCGGGCGGCGACGTCGGCGAGGAAGCCGTCGAGGTCGGTGATCCGGCCCTCGGCGAGCAGCCGCTGGGCGAGCGAGCGCAGGGCTTCGGTCTTCTCCTCGGGGGCGAGGTAGAGGTCGACGAGCGGGGGAGTGATCAGTCTGCCGGAGTCGTGCATGGTGGTGGTCCTTCAGCGGTCGGTGCCTGGTGGTTCCCGTTGCCCCCTGGTCCGTCCCGGCCGTGGTCCGCACACGGCCGGTGTCTGCGGGTCGCGCCTCGGGCGCGCGGTCAGCCGGCCAGCGGCCGCTCCAGCGGCAGGTCGGCGGTGACCGAGACCGCGTCCGGATCGAGGTCGGCCGGGGTCGGCATCGCGCTGCCCGGCAGTCGGACGGCGGCTGCGCCGTGCGCCAGCGCCGCGGCCAGCGCCCCGGGCCCCGAGCCGCCGGCACCGAGGAACCCGGCGAGGGAGGCGTCGCCCGCGCCCACGTCGCTGCGGACGGCGGCGACCGGCGCGGTGCCGAACCAGCTGCCCTCCTCCGAGACCAGCAGCATGCCGTCCGGGCCGAGGCTGGCCAGCACCTGCTGGGCGCCCTGCTTGATCAGGTGGCGGGCCGCCTCGAAGGCGTCGCCGACGCTGGCCACCTCCCGGCCGGCCGCCTCGGCCAGCTCCTCCCGGTTGGGCTTCACCACGTCGGGCCGGGCGCCGAGGACGGCGAGCAGGGCGGGGCCGGAGGTGTCGACCGCCGTCCGGGCGCCGCGGGCGTGCACCCGGACGACCAGTTCGGCGTACCACCCGGGGGCCAGGCCGCGCGGCAGGCTGCCGCAGCAGGCCAGCCAGTCCACCGGGGTGCCGGCGAAGTCCTCGTGGACGGCGGCCAGCAGGGCGGCCGACTCCTGCGCGGTCAGCTCCGGCCCCGACGAGTTGATCTTGGTGAGGGTGCGGTCGCCCTCGACCACGGTGACGTTGGTCCGGGTCTCGCCCCGGACCGGCACGGTCGTCACGTCGATCCCCTGGCGGAGCAGGAGGTCGGAGAGCAGCAGCCCGGAGAAGCCGCCGAGCGGCAGCACGGCCGTGGTCCGGTGGCCGGCGGCGGTCAGCGCGCGGGCCACGTTGACGCCCTTGCCGCCGGGGTCCACCCGCTCGGACGCGGCCCGGTTGACCTCGCCCCGGTGCAGCCGCTCCAGCTCGTAGGTCCGGTCCAGGCTCGGGTTCGGCGTCATGGTGACGATCATGCGCGGATCACCTCCGGTCCCAGGCCCTCGATCTCGGCGGCCTGCTCGTCGGTCAGCCCGGTGTCGGTGACCAGCACGTCGATCTGGCCGAGCGAGGCGAAGCGGGCGAAGTGCCGGGCGCCGTACTTGGCGGAGTCGGCGACCAGCACCACCCGCCTGGCGGCTGCGACCATGGCGCGCTTGACCGCGGCCTCCGCGAGGTCGGGGGTGCTGAGCCCGCCCTCGGCGTCGAAGCCGTTGGTGGCGATCACCGCCAGGTCGGCGTGGATGTCGGCGAGGTCGCGCAGGGCCCAGGCGTCGACGGCGGCCTGGGTGCGGTGCCGCAGCCGTCCGCCGATCAGGTGGAGGGTGAGGCCGGGGTGGTCGGCGAGCCGGGCGGCCACCGGCAGGGCGTTGGTCACCACGTTCAGGGTGCTGTCCGACGGAAGCAGGGCGGCGAGCCGGGAGACGGTGGTGCCGGCGTCGAGCAGCACGCTGCCCTCGGCGGGCAGCAGGGCGAGGGCGGCCCGGGCGATCCGCTCCTTCTCGCCGGCCGCCGTGCTGTCGCGCTCGGCCAGCCCGGGCTCCAGGTGGAGGCTGCCGGCGGGCAGCGCGCCGCCGTGCACCCGGCGCAGCAGCCCGGCCCGGTCCAGTGCGCTGAGGTCGCGCCGGACGGTCTCCTGGGTGACGCCGAACTCCTCGGCGAGCGAGGGTACGTCGACCCTGCCGCGCTGTTGGGCCAGCAGCAGGATCTGTTGCTGCCGCTCCGCTGCATACATGTGGTTTTGAGTCCGTTTCGTGTCCGGTTGCGCCTGATAAACCCAGACGATACGCGCGGTCGGCGGAAAGACAAAGGAAATCGGGCCGTCTCAGAATGCCCGAATCTGTTGACACGATCATGAAATCGGGCGTAGAACCAATCGAAACGCCCTTATCACGGACGTGAAACCACATCCGGACCCGGGTCCGTGCTGTGCCCCCCAGGGGCAGGCCCGGTCGTCACCACGCACCGGAGCCACGTCCCGCGTCCCGCCTCCGGCGCTCGGGAAGCCGCGCCCCGTAGCACCGGCCGCTTGCCCCCGAGGCCCCCGGCCTGTGCCGCCGCCCGACCTGTCGCCGCCCCGCCCGTCGCCACCAGCCCAGGAGGCTCCTGTGCCCCGACTCCTCGTCTCCATCGGTTCGCCCACCGGGCTGCACGCCCGCCCGGCCGCGCTCTTCGTCCGGGCCGCCGCCCGCCAGCCCGTCCGGGTGACCGTCCGCAGGCCCGGCCGGAACCCGGTGGACGCCCGCAGCCTGCTCGCCGTCCTGACCCTCGCGGCCTGCCACGGCGACACCCTGGAGCTCGCCACCGACAGCGACCACGCCCACGCCCAGGCCGCGCTCGACGAACTCGCGGGCCTGCTCGGCAGCGACCTGGACAGCTCGGACGGCCGATGAGCGGGCCCGCCGACGGCCCCCTCGGTCCGGGTCCTAGCATGTCGGGATGGACTTCCTGAGCCTGGCCGAGGTGGAGACGATCGCACGCCGGGCCCACGACGGGCAGGTGGACAAGGCGGGTCGGCCGTACGCCGAGCACCTGGCCGCCGTCGCGGGCGGGGTGCGTGAGCGCGGCGGCAGCGCGGAACAGATCGCCGCGGCCTGGCTGCACGACGCGGTCGAGGACGACGCGCTGACCCAGGAGTGGCTCGACGCGGCGCCGCTCCCGCCGGCGGTCAAGGCGATCGTGGCCGCCCTCGGCAAGCGGCCCGGCGAGGCCCCCGAGGAGTACGCGGCGCGGATCCTGGCCACCCCGGGCGCCCTGCTCGTCAAGCAGGCCGACCTCGCCCACAACTCCGACCCGGTACGGCTGGCCACCCTGGACCGGGCCACCGAGGAGCGGCTCACCGCCAAGTACGCCCGGATGCACCGCCTGCTGGGGCTGACCGGGCCCGCGGACGAACGACGTCCCGCCGGCTGAGCGGGCGGGTGCCCGGCACCCGAGCCGCCGGCACCGGCACCCGAGCCGCCGGCACCTGCGCGCACCGCCCGGTGGCCGCCCGGCACCGGGGCCGGCCGTTGTGAGCGTGAACCAATACACTCCCGTTCGCACTCATGAGAGAGTCGTGGTGCCGAACCGACGAGGGGGCCACGAGTGGCAGCAGGAAGCACCGAGCCCGAGCCGCGCCAGCCCGTGATGGCGGACGTGGCCCGGGTCGCGGGAGTGTCCCACCAGACGGTCTCCCGGGTCCTGAACGGTGCGCCGCACGTCCGGCCCGACACCCGGGACCGGGTGCTGGCCGCGATCCGCGAACTCGACTACCGCCCCAACTCGGCGGCCCGGGCGCTGGTCACCCGGCGTTCGCAGACCCTCGGTGTGGTCAGCTTCGGCAGCGCCCTGTACGGGCCCGCCTCGATGCTCGACAGCATCGAGCAGGCCGCCCGCAGCGCCGGCTACTTCGTGAGCGTCGCCAGCCTCCGCTCGCTCGACAGCCGCTCCGTGCAGGAGGCGGTGGACCGGCTGCGCGACCAGGGCGTCGAGGGGGTCGTCGTCCTCGCCCCGCAGATCTCGGCGGTCAGCGCGGTCGCCAAGCTGACCACCACGGTGCCGGTGGTCGCGATCGGTTCGGGCAGCCGCTCCCGGGTGCCGATGGTCGCGGTGGACAACGAGGCGGGCGCGCTCGCCGCCACCCGCCACCTGCTCGACCTCGGGCACGCCACCGTGCACCACATCGCCGGCCCGGCGGGCTGGCTGGAGACCACCACCCGGCAGGACGGCTGGCGCAAGGCGCTGGAGGCGGCGGGTGCCCGGGTGCCGGCCGTGCTGACCGGCGACTGGAGCTCCCGCTCCGGCTACGAGGCCGGCCTCCGGATCGCGGAGGACCCGCAGGTCAGCGCGGTGTTCTGCGCCAACGACCACATGGCCCTCGGCCTGCTGCGCGCCCTGCACGAGTCCGGCCGGGCCATCCCCGAGGACGTCAGCGTGGTCGGGTTCGACGACATCCCCGAGGCCGCCTACTTCACCCCGCCGCTCACCACCGTCCGCCAGGGCTTCGGCGAACTGGGCCGGCGCGCCCTGGAGCTGCTGGTCGCCGAACTGGGCGGCGCCGGTGGCGCGAGCCCGAGCCATGCCCTGGTCTCCCCGGAGATGGTGCTCCGCCGCAGCACCGGGCCCGCCGCGCAGCGCTAGGGCGGGCCCGGCCGGAGGTCCCCCGCTGCGCGGCAGCGGGGGACCTCCGGCGTGCGTGCTGGAGCAGTGCCGGCGTCGGCGTGATCGGGGCGTTCGCTCGGCTGCTCCCTCCGCAGTGCGAAGCCCCAGCCCACCCCCCTGTTCCACGCTGATTCAACGCTTGCGCCACCTATCGAAAATCGATAGATTCCCATCGCAACTCGATGGAGGGATGGTTCATGGGAAAGCTGACGGTGCGCGCGCTGCGCGCCATTCTCATGCTGGTGCTCGTCGGCACCGTGCTCGTTCAGGTGGGGCTGGGTTGGGCGTTGGCCACCGACCCCGAGGACGGCACGCTCCCGCTCACCGCGCTGCGCCTGATCACGATCCTGGGGCTGGTGTCGGTCCAGGTCGCCGTGGTCTGCGTCTGGAAACTGGTGGCGATGGTGCGACGCGGGACGGTGTTCTCGCACGCCGCCTTCCGCTACGTGGACGGTGTGATCGGCTCGATCGTGGCGGCCGCCCTCGTGTGGTTCACGGTCACCGCCGTCAACGCGCCCGGCCAGCGGGAGGACCCGGGCGTCACCGTGATCATGGCCGGGATCGGCGTGGCCATCCTCGGGGTCGCCCTCGTGGTGCTCGTGCTGCGGATGCTGCTCACCCAGGCCGTCGCGCTGGACGTCGAAGCGGCCCGGATGCAGGCCGAGTTGGACGAGGTGATCTGATGCCGATCACCGTCGACATCGACGTGATGCTGGCCCGGCGCAAGATGTCCGTCGGTGAGCTCGCCGAGCGGGTGGGGATCACTCCCGCCAACCTGGCGGTACTCAAGAACGGCCGGGCCAAGGCGGTGCGCTTCGCGACGCTGGCCGCGCTCTGCGAGGTGCTCAAGTGCCAGCCCGGCGACCTGCTGCGCTGGGAGGCCGAGGACGCCGCGGGGGGATGACGCGCCCCGCGGGGAGCCCGCCCGCGCCCGCCGGCCGTCTCGGGAGGCGGGTCAGAACAGCGACTCCTGCGCGCCCTTGTCCTCCGGACGACGCCGCACGCCCGTCGCCAGCCCCGTGCACGAGGTGGGGCCGGCGGGGGCGAGCGTCCAGCCGGTGAGCAGGCGGGTGTCCAGCAGCAACGGCGGATCCTGCGGCCCGGTGTCGAGGAAGAGGTGCCGGCCGATCGGCGGGCGGAGCGTCCCGGTCAGGGTGGCGCCGTGGTCGAGTGCGGTGACCTCGAGGTAGAGCGGCGGTGCGCCGGCGGCCAGCCCGAACAGCTCCACATGGTCGGCGAGCGGCTCGTCCGTCAGCAGTTCGATCGCGTGGCCCGCCAGCAGGCGCAGCACCGACGTCCGCAGCTCGGCGAGTTCGCGGCGGCGCGTCGCGGCGTCCGGCACCTCCCACCAGCAGGCCGACTTGGTGCGGGTGGTGAGCCGCTCGCGGGCGAGCCCGGCCTGGGCGACGGTGAGTTCGGCCCGTCGGACGCCGGGCAGCGGGCCGCGTCCGACGAAGGTCCAGCCGAGGGCGGCCTGCTCCAGGAGCCGGGTGGTGCCGCGCTGTTCGGCGGTGATGCCGACCTTCACCACCCCAGGCCCGAACCAGGCGAGGTAGAGCCGGTAGGTACGCCCGTTGTCCAGGATCTGGTCCCTGGCGAGGGCGAGCCCGGGGTCGGCGTCCTGGCAGGACTGGCACTGGACGGCCTTGCCGGCGGCCTCGACGACGGCCGTGAACGGGCACGGATGGTGCCCGCTCGAGGTCCGGACCCCGGTGCAGCGGCGCGGGCCGCCCATCAGCCAGCCCACGCGTGTGCCGCTCGCGACGGCCCGGGCGTGCTCCCGGCCGCCGCTCCGGGCGGTGAGCACCGGGCGGCCGTCCTGCCAGCGCAGGCCGGTGGCCGTCCAGCCGGGGGCGGGCGGTGGCGGGGTGGAAGTGGTCACGGTCGGTGAGCGTACGGCCTGCCACTGACACCGGCGGTCGTGGGGGCCCGGGGCGGTCACCCCCGGGCGGCGGCCGCCACGTGCTCGAGGACGCGGTCGGGGCCCGCCATGGCGCCGAACCAGGTGCTGGCGTCCTGCTCGTCCCCGGGCGTCGCGTCCCGCCAGCAGGCGACGACGTTCATCAGGACGTCCTCGCCCCGCTCCAGCGGGGGCAGCGCCCGGCGCAGGCCCCGCCCGCCAGGTACTCCACGCCCCACTTCACGGGCAACGGCCGGGCGTGGACCTCGTGGAAGTGGTCGGCCCAGCGGGACGGCGGACCGGCGCCGCCCGCCGCCGGACGGTCGCCGCCGTGAGCGGCGGTCACAGCCAGGCGATCAGGCGCGGGGTGAGGGGGTTCACCACTCCCTCGGGGGGCATGCCGATCGACCCCACCACGCTCGGCACGGCGCCCGGGGCGAGGTCGAGCCGGTAGAGGACGGTGTGCTCGTCCTCGCTGGCGAGGTAGGCCAGCGAACGGCCGTCGGGGGCGAGTGCGGCGCTGTCGACCCGGTGGAAGTGTGCGGGCGGCAGGAGCGCCGTCGCGGCTTCGAGCCTCCCGCGGTCGGCGCTGAAGGTGAGCAGGTAGAGGTCGTCGCCGCAGAACAGGGTGACGTCACTGGTCCACCCGATCGGGCTGCAGTACGGGGCATGCTCCGAACCCGGCAGGGCCGCGCGGCCGTTGGCGGCGCGGCCGATCAGCACCGGCTCGACGTACTCGGCCGCGTACGAGGAGGCCGGGTCGGTCCGGTGCCAGAGCGAAGGGCCCGTGCCGACCGCAACCGCCCCGTCGGGGGACACCGCGACCTGGTCGGTCTTGCTCTCCAACGGCCGCCGCAGCCAGGGCCGGTCGCCGGCCAGGACGAAGTCGACCCCCGGTGCCGCTCCGTGCGGGGTCGGGGCCGCTCCCGGCGTGCCCAGGTCACGGCTGGTCACCTGCCGGTCGCCGGTGGCGTACCAGAGGACCGAGGTGCCGGGCTGGAACGCCGGCGCGCTGTCGTTACCGGCGGCAGCCGGCTTCGGGCCGTCCACCGGGGTGCCGCCGGGCACGGTGAAGGCCGTCGCTCCGAGGCCGTCGCCGCCGGGGCGGGGAGCGGTGCCGGCGATCAGGGTGAAGTCCGCGTTGAACAGGGCCCGGTCGGCGGCCGCCGTGGTGCTGCGCGGCTGTCCGCACAGGGTGTCGACCGAGCCGCGCTCCGGCAGGGTGACCATCTGCCGGGCGATCCGGGCCCCGTCCGGCATGGACAGCGCCTCGACGGTGATCACGTGCACCTTGCCGTCGGCCGACACCGGGGAGGGCGCGCCGAACCGCTCGCACCAGGCGACGACCACCCGGTCCTTCCCGGCGATCGCCGGGCCCTGCGGGGTGGCGGGCGGCGGGGCCGCCGAGGGGGTTCCGGACACCGTGCTGCCGGCGCAGGCGGAGAGGGTCAGTGCGGCGGCGACCGCCAGGAGCAGGTGTCTGCGGGCACTGCGAAGCATGGAGATCCCCCGGTTCGTCGGTCGACGATCCGCCAATCTAGCAGCGAAGATCATCCGGCCCGGCCCGGCCCGGCCCGGCCCGGCCCGGCCCGGCCCGGCCCGGCCCGGCCCGGCCCGGCCCGGCGTCCGCGGGCGGCCGTTCCGCCCCGGCCCCGGGAGCCTCCCGGGCCTCCGGGAGTCACGGCCCCGGGCCCGGGGGTACGGCACCCCGGCGGCCCACCCCGCCGACGGTGCGGGTGTCGGGCTAGCGGAGCTCCCACCTCTGGCCGGGCGTCCCGTCGCAGCCCCGCAGGTCCAGCGGGGTGCCCTCGTCGGCGCCGCGGCCGGGGTCGTTCAGGCAGAGGCCGGAGAGGCCGTTGCGGATCGTGCCGTCCGGGCGGAGGGACCAGGTCCGTCCGGGGGCGCCGGTGCAGTCGTGGATGACCACCGGCGTGCCGTCCGTGCGGCCGTCGTCGAGCGCCGCCAGGCAGCGGTTGCCGTAGACCACCAGGTCGCCGCGCGGGCCGGCGGTGAAGGTCTGGTTCTGCCCGCCCGTGCAGCCGGCCGGTACGGCCCGGGTGTCGTCGGCGACGGCGTCGCCGGGCAGTTCGGCGCAGCGGGCGGAGCCGGCCCCGACCAGGGCGGTGCCGGCGGTGCCGGGGAGCGGCCGCAGCAGGACGGCGTCCAGGGCCGGGCCCGGGGCGGACGGGCTGTCGAAGCCGAGCGTGTTGGCCGCGCCCTTGGCGAGCGAGAGCAGCACGGAGACGGTCCCCGGCGTGCTCCAGGAGCCGGTGGGCGGGAACGCCACGACGGTCGGGGCCTGTCCGTTCACCCGCAGGGTCGCGGTGCGTGCCAGCGGGTCGCCGTTGACGTACGCGATCTCGGCGAGCGCGATGCCCGCGGTGGCCGCCCCGACGCCGGTCAGGGTGAGTGCCGCGCCGTCGCCGAGCGGCCCGGCCGCCGCCCCGCCGGAGCAGCTCGGACAGGCGGTGCCGGCGGCGGCGCCGGTGCCGGCCTCGGCCTGGTGGCTGCTGCCGGGCGTCTCGGTACCGGCGACGGTCAGCAGGACGGAGCCGCCGGCCGGGACGTTCGCCGTCCAGCCGGTGGCGGGAGTGCCCCGGTCGGCGGCGGCCCAGACCTCGCGGACGGCGGCGGCCCCGCCGGTGAGGCCCAGGTCGGTCCAGCGGACGGTGAGCGGCGCCGCCGCGGCCGTCCGGTTCAGCAGCAGGACGGCGCGCCGGCCGGTGCCGCTCAGCACCTTGGCGTAGACCTGCTGGCCGGCGGTGTCCTCGGCGACCTTGACGCCCTGCAGGCCGCGGGCGTCCTGGTCGATCGCGATCATCTCGGCGTTGGTGAGGGTGGCCCGGGTGGCTGCGGTCATCCGGGTCAGGTCGTTGCCGGCGAGCAGCGGCGCGCCGGCGATCGCCCACAGGCTCAGCTGGGTGCGGTTCTGGGCGTCGGTGAGGCCGTCCATGCCGGCGGTCAGCATGTCGGGGTCGTTGACGAAGCCGGTGTGCTGGGCGGCCGGGTGCAGGCTCCGGTCGAAGTTCGCCAGCGCGGCCCCGGGCGAGGGCCGTTCGCCCCAGTGGACGATGTCGTAGCCGGTGCGCCACATCGCGGCGGTGCCGGCGGCCCAGTTCCACGGCCGGCCGACGCCCCATTCGCAGACCGAGAGCAGCAGCGGGTGCCCGGTGGCGGCGGTGGCCTGGGCGAGGGCGGCGGCGATGCCGCGGTAGGTGCGCTCCGGGTCGAGGTGCTCGGCGTCGCCGCCGCACCAGTCGACCTTGAGGAAGTCGAAGCCCCAGCGCTGGAACCGCAGGGCGTCCTGGAGCTCGTGGCCCTCCATGCCGGTGCCGGGGGCGGCGGGACGGGTGGTGGGGTAGTAGTAGCCGCAGCCGTCGCGGCCGGCGTCGGTGTAGATGCCGGCCTTGAGCCCCTTGCCGTGGATGTAGTCGGCGACGGCGGCCATCCCGCCGGGCCAGCGGACGGGGTCGACGGTCATCTCGCCGTCGGCGTCGCGGGCGCCCTGCCACCAGCCGTCGTCCAGGTTGACGTACCGGTAGCCGGCCCCGGGCAGTCCGGCCGCGACGAAGGCGTCGACCTGCGCCTTGACGGTGGCGAGGTCGATGCTGCTGGCGAAGCTGTTCCAGCTGGCCCAGCCCATCGGGGGCGGCGCGGCGGCCCGGCCGGTGCCGGCGGTGCCGTCCTGCGGGGCGGGCGGCCGGACTTCGAGGGCGACGGGCCGCGGGGCGGGGCCGGCCGTCGGCGCGCCGAGTGCGACTGGGCCGGCGAGGGCGACGGGGCCGGCGAGGGCGAGGCCGAGCGCCAGGGCCCTGACGACGGTCCGGGTGAGCCAGGGGGTCATGCGCGGCACTCCTGGGTGGGGGAGGTGCGCCGTCCGGGGGCCCGGGCGGGCGTCGCGCGGACCGGCTCCGCCCGGCCCACGGCGGACCGGGACCGGACGGGGCACCGCCGGACCGCCGCGGCGGGCGGTCCGGCGGGTGGTGGGACCGACGGTGGGTCAGGACCCGGCCTTGCGCTTGTTGTAGACGTCGAAGCCGACCGCCGCCAGCAGCACCAGGCCCTTGATGACCTGCTGGTAGTCGGTGCCGACCCCGACCAGCGACATGCCGTTGTTGAGCACGCCGAGCACCAGGCCGCCGATCACGGCGCCCAGCACGGTGCCGACGCCGCCGCTGGCCGAGGCGCCGCCGATGAACGCGGCGGCGATCGCCTCCAACTCGAAGTTGATACCGGCCTGCGGGGTCCCGGCGTTGAGGCGCGCCGCGAAGACCATCCCGGCGAGGGCGGCCAGTACGCCCATGTTGACGAACGCGAGGAACACGACCCGCTTGCTCTTGACACCGGAGAGCTTCGCCGCCGGTTCGTTGCCGCCGATCGCGTAGGTGTGGCGGCCGAGGATGGAGTTGCGCATGAGGTAGCCGAAGCCGACCAGCAGTGCCCCCAGGATCAGCAGCACGACCGGGAACCCGTGGTAGCTCGCCAGCAGCAGGGTGAACACCAGCACCGCGGCGGCGATCGCCCCGAGCTTGGCCAGGAAGAAGCCGGTCGGGAGCAGCTCGATCCCGTACCCGGCGGCCTGCCGGCGGCCGCGGACCTCCTGGAGGACGGCCACCACCAGCACGCCGAGCCCCAGCAGCAGGGTCAGGTTGTGGTAGTTGGTGTGCGGGCCCACCTCCGGCAGGAACCCGCTGCTGATCTTCTGGAAGCCCTTGGGGAAGGGCGCCACCGACTGGCCCTGGAGCAGGATCTGGGTGCCGCCGCGGAACAGCAGCATGCCGGCCAGCGTCACGATGAAGGACGGGATGCCGACGTACGCGATCCAGAAGCCCTGCCAGGCCCCGGCGGCGGCGCCGATCAGCAGCGCGGCGACCAGCGCGAGCGGCCACGGCACGTCGTGCCGGACCATCATCACGGCCGCCGCCGCGCCGACGAAGGCGGCCAGCGAGCCGACCGAGAGGTCGATGTGCCCGGAGATGATGACGATCATCATGCCGATGGCGAGGATCAGGATGTAGCTGTTCTGCTGGATCAGGTTGGTGACGTTCAGCGGCATCAGCAGCGTGCCGTCGGTCCAGATCTGGAACAGCACGACGATCAGCGCCAGCGCCAGCAGCATGCCGTACTGCCGGATGTTGCCGTGCAGCGCGCGGGCCAGCAGGGCGCCGACGCCGCCGCCGCTCTTGCCGGGGGCGGGCTCGGGGGCCGCGCTCGGGGAGGGTTGCGTGGTCTCGGTCTGGGCCATGCCTTACACCTGCTCGTTCTCGGTCGCCGCGCTCACGGTCATGAGGCGCATGAGGGATTCCTGGGTCGCGTCCGCGCGGTCCAGCTCACCGGTGAGCCGGCCCTCGGCCATCGTGTAGATGCGGTCGCACATGCCGAGCAGCTCGGGCAGTTCGGAGGAGATGACCAGCACCGCCTTGCCCTGCGCGGCCAGCCCGGCGATCACCGTGTAGATCTCGGCCTTGGCGCCGACGTCGATGCCGCGGGTGGGTTCGTCGAGGATCAGCACCTCGGGCCCTGAGAAGATCCACTTGCTGAGGACGACCTTCTGCTGGTTGCCGCCGCTGAGCTTGCCGGTCTGCGCGAACACCGAGGGGGTCTTGATGTTCATGCTCCGCCGGAAGCCCTCGGCGATCCGGGTCTCCTCGTGCTCGTCGATCCAGCCGCGCCGCGCGACCTTGCCGAGCGCCCCGAGCGAGATGTTGCGACTGACGCTGTCCGCGAGGTTCAGGCCGAGCTGCTTGCGGTCCTCGGTGACGTACGCGAGGCCGTGGCCGATCGCCTCCGGGACGCTGCGGGTGCGGATCTCCCGGCCGTCCAGCAGCACCCGGCCGCCGGCCCACCGGCCGTACGAGCGGCCGAAGACGCTCATCGCCAGTTCGGTGCGGCCGGCGCCCATCAGGCCGGCGATGCCGACGATCTCGCCGTGCCGGACGTGCAGCGAGACCCCGTCCACGACCTTGCGCTGGTGGTCGATCGGGTGGTGGACGGTCCAGTCCTCGACGGCCAGCGCGACCTCGCCGATCTCCGGGGTGCGCTCGGGGTAGCGGTGTTCCAGGTCGCGGCCGACCATGCCGCGGATGATCCGGTCCTCGGAGATCCCCGCCGCCTTCACGTCGACGGTCTCGATGGTCCGGCCGTCGCGCAGGATGGTGACGGAGTCGGCGACCCGGGCGATCTCGTTGAGCTTGTGCGAGATGATGATGCAGGAGATGCCCTGGGCCTTCAGCTCCAGGATCAGGTCGAGCAGCTTGCGGCTGTCCTCGTCGTTCAGCGCGGCGGTCGGCTCGTCCAGGATCAGCAGCTTGACCTCCTTGGCCAGCGCCTTGGCGATCTCGACCAGTTGCTGCTTGCCCACGCCGATGTCGGCGACCCGGGTGTGCGGGTTCTCGTGCAGGCCCACCCGCTTGAGCAGCGCGGTGGCATGGGTGACGGTCCGGTGCCAGCTGATGATGCCCCGGCGGGCGTGCTCGTTGCCGAGGAAGATGTTCTCGGCGATCGACAGGTAGGGCACCAGGGCGAGTTCCTGATGGATGATCACGATGCCGCGCCGTTCGCTGGCCCGGATGTCCCGGAACTCGCAGGGCTCGCCCTCGAAGCGGATCTCGCCCTCGTAGGAGCCGTGCGGGTGGACCCCGCTGAGCACCTTCATCAGGGTGGACTTGCCGGCGCCGTTCTCGCCGCAGATCGCGTGGACCTCGCCGGGGGCGACGCTCAGGTTGACGTCGGAGAGGGCCTTGACCCCGGGGAAGGACTTGCTGATCGAACGCATCTCAAGGACGGGTCCGGCCATGGTGGTGCATCCGTTCGACGGGGGCGGTACGGGCCGGCGGCTCGGGTGAGCGGCCGCCGGCCCGTGAGCGCCCGGCTCGGCGCGGCCCGGGGGCCCGGGCCGCGGGACTACTTGAGCTGGTCGGCGGTGTACTGCCCGCCGTCCACCAGCACCTGCCGGTAGTTGTCCTTGTCGACACTGACCGGCTGGAGCAGGTAGGCGGGGACGACCTTGACGCCGTTGTCGTACTGCTTCTCGTCGTTCACCTCGGGCTTGCCGCCGGTGAGTACCGCGTCGCCCATCTGCACGGCGACCTTGGCGAGTTCGCGGGTGTCCTTGTAGACGGTCTGGGTCTGCTCACCCGCGATGATCGACTTCACCGAGGCCAGCTCGCCGTCCTGGCCGGTCACCACCGGCATCGCCTTTCCGGCGCCCCCGTAGCCGACGCCCTTGAGGGAGGAGAGGATGCCGATCGAGATGCCGTCGTAGGGGGAGAGCACGGCGTCGACGCCGGCCGAGGTGTACGACTTGCTCAGCAGGTTGTCCATCCGGGACTGCGCGAGGCCGCCGTCCCAGCGCAGGGTGGCGACCTGGTTGAAGTCGCTCTGCCCGCTCTGCACGACCAGCTTCTTGCTGTCGAGGTAGGGCTTGAGGACGCTCATCGCGCCGTTGAAGAAGAACTGCGCGTTGTTGTCGTCCGGCGAGCCGGCGAACAGCTCGACGTTGAACGGGCCCTTCCCGTCCTTGAGCCCGAGCTTGTCGGCGATGTAGGTGCCCTGCAGGACGCCGACCTTGTAGTTGTCGAAGGTCGCGTAGTAGTCGACGTTCTTGGTGCCGCGGATCAGGCGGTCGTAGGAGATCACCGGGATGTGCGCGTCGGCGGCCTTCTGCAGCACGTCGGTGAGGGAGGAGCCGTCGATCGCGGCGACCACCAGGAGCTTGGCCCCCTTGGTGATCATGTTCTCGATCTGCGAGACCTGGTTCTCCACCACGTTGTCGCCGTACTGCAGGTCGGTCTTGTAGCCCTTGGCCTGGAACTGCTTGACCATGTTGCTGCCGTCGTTGATCCAGCGCTCCGAGGACTTCGTCGGCATCGCTATGCCGACCAGGCCGCCCTTGGCGTCGCCGCCGCCGGCTCCGCTCGCGCCGTCGCCGTCGCCGACGCCGTTGGCGCTCTGGCCGCAGGCTGCCAGCGAGAGCGCGAGGCCGGCCCCGGCGAGGCCCGTCAGTACTTTCCGCACAATTCCTCCAGTGGTCTGCCATGTCGGCGCGGCCTCGGTGTGGGCCGGGGCGGGTGGAGCGGGGGCGGGCGGGCCCCGGGCCGGCGGGTTGGGGGTGCCGGCCGGGAGGGGAGCTCCCGGGGCCGTCCGGTGGTGGCCGGACGGGCCGGCGGGAGCCCGCCGTGGGTGTCGCCGCCATGCCGCTCCGGCCTGGCGTTACATGAGTGTTAACGCTCACAGAAACCTCGTCAAGTGGCCCGAGATCACCGTTGGGTCTCGCGGAGGAGAGGATTCGGAGGATGTCGCGCAGGGGCTTGACGGGCTGATTGTTAACGTTAACAATCGGGCGGGCACGGGTCGTGGCCGCCGTCCGCGCCCCGCCGGGTGCCACGGACACGCGGACCCCCGGAGACCGTCGCCGGCGGTCCGAAGTGAGAGGCTCTGGGCATGGAACAGCGCGTACTCGGCAGGACGGGCCGCAAGGCCTCCGTCGTCGGCCTCGGCACCTGGCAGCTCGGCGCGGACTGGGGTGACGTCCGTGAGGAGGACGCCCTCGCCGTCCTCGACGCGGCCGTGGAGTCCGGAGTCACCTTCTTCGACACCGCGGACGTGTACGGCGACGGCCGCAGCGAGCAGCTGATCGGCCGCTACCTGCGCGAACGCCCGGACGCGGGCGTGCTCGTCGCCACCAAGGCGGGCCGCCGCCTGGAACAGCGCCCCGAGCACTACACCCTGGACAACCTGCGGGCCTGGACCGACCGCTCCCGCGCCAACCTCGGTGTCGAGCGGCTCGACCTGGTCCAGCTGCACTGCCCGCCCACCGCCGTCTACTCCCGCGACCAGGTCTTCGACGCGCTCGACACCCTGGTGGCCGAGCAGCGCGTGGCCGCCTACGGCGTCAGCGTCGAGACCTGCGCGGAGGCGCTCACCGCGATCGCCCGCCCGGGCGTGGCCAGCGTCCAGATCATCCTCAACCCGTTCCGGCTGAAGCCGCTGGACGAAGTCCTGCCGGCCGCCGCGGCCGCCGGCGTCGGCATCATCGCCCGCGTCCCGCTCGCCTCCGGCCTGCTCTCCGGCCGCTACACCCGCGACACCGTCTTCCCGAAGGACGACCACCGCACCTACAACCGGGACGGCTCCGCCTTCGACCAGGGCGAGACCTTCTCCGGCGTCGACTTCGCCACCGGCGTCGAGGCGGCCGTCGAATTCGCGGCGCTGGCCCCCGAGGGCGCCACCCCGGCCCAGACCGCCCTGCGCTGGATCGTCCAGCAGCCGGGCGTCAGCACCGTCATCCCCGGTGCCCGCAACCCGGAGCAGGCGCGGGCCAACGCGGCCGCCGCGGCCCTGCCGCCGCTCCCCGGGGCGACCCTGGCCGCGGTCACCGAGCTGTACGACCGGCGGATCCGCGCGACGGTCCACGACCGCTGGTGACCACGGCGGACCAGGGCCGCCGCCGACCGCGGGGCCGGGCGGGCGGGCCGGACGGGCCTGACCGCCCGGCCCGCCCGGCGGTTCCGGCTGTGCCCCGGCCCCCTGGCAGTGCGCGGCCAAAAATCCCGACGGTGCCCGCAGGCCCGTGAGAGGATCCCCGGGCAGTGTGCACCGGGCCGACCGTGGAGAGACCATGTACTCGATATCCCTGGGGGACGACGGCGCCGAGCTGTCCCCGCTCGAACCGTGGCAGGCCGAGGAGTTCCTGGCCCACATCGACCGGGGGCGGGAGTTCATCGGGCAGCACAACGGGCTCCCCGACCTCGTCACCGACCTGGCGTCCAGCCGGGCATTCCTCCAGGCCTACGCGGACAGGACGGCGGCCGACGCCGGGCGGATCCACGGCATCCGGACCGGCGGCACGCTGGTCGGCGCCGTCATCTTCCGCCGGTGGGAGATCGAGCAGGGCACCGCCGAGGCCGGCTGCTGGCTGGAGCCGGCGGCCGTCGGCAAGGGGCTGGTGACCCGGGCCGTGCGGACCATCATCGACTGGGCCGTCGAGGAGCGGGGCATCCACCGGGTGGAGTGGTGGGTGTCCGCCGAGAACGAGCCCAGCATCGCCGTCGCCCGCCGGCTCGGGATGACCAGGGAGGGTGTGCTGCGCGAGAGTTACCTCTACCGGGGCAAGCGGCACGACCAGGAGATCTGGTCGCTGCTCGCACCCGACTGGCGGGCCGGGCGGCAGGCGGCCGCGGCCGGCCGCTGATCCCGCCGCCCGCGGCGGGCGGGGCACGGCACCGGGGCGGCGGGGCCGGCCGCGCCCCGGTCGCCGGTCGCCGGTCGCCGGGCATGCGCGAGCTCAGGAAGCCTTCCTCCGGGCCGAGTTGCCGGGCGGCGTCGGCGACCGGCCATAATGGATCATGCGGCGGGCGGGGCCGAGCGAGTTGTCCCGCCGTGCCCGCCCCCCGAGAGGTCTCCGCCCCCATGGCCGATCCCCGCTTCAGCGTCCTGTCCGCGGACTTCGCCGTCGACCCCTACCGGTACTTCGCTGGGCTGAGAGAGCGGTCGCGGGTGCACCACGAACCCGCGATCGACAGCTACTTCCTCTCCCGGCACCAGGACGTGAAGCGGGTGCTGACCGACCATGAGGGCTTCACCACCCGGCCGTTGCAGGTGCGTGCCGAGCCGGTGATGCGCGGGCCGGTCCTCGCCCGGATGACCGGGGCCGAGCACACCGCCAAGCGAGGGATCGTCGTCCGCGGGTTCACCGGGTCGGCCCTGGAGGGCCAGGTACGCGCCGTCCGCGCCAACGCCGCCGAGCTGGTCGCGCCCTTCCTGCCCCGGGGGCGGCTGGACCTCGTCAACGACTTCGGCAAGCCCTTCGCGGTCCGGGTGACGCTCGACGTGCTCGGCCTGGACAAGCGGGATCACCGGCAGGTGCGCGCCTGGCTCGGCGGCGTCGGCGAGTTCGTCACCAGCCTGGACCTCACACCCGAACGCCGCCGCCACTGCCTGGACTGCGCCGAGCAGTTGGAGGCCTACCTCGTCCCCGTCATCGAGCGGCGGCGCCGCCGGCCCGGCGCCGACCTGATATCGAAGCTGTGCACGGCGGAGTTCGACGGCATCGCCATGAGCGACCGCGAAGTCACCGCGCTGATCATCAACGTGCTGCTCGCGGCCGTCGAGCCCGCCGACAAGACCCTCGCCCTCCTCTTCAAGCACCTGATCGACCACCCCGGACAGCTGGCGCAGGTCCGCGAGGACCCGACCCTGCTGCCCGCCGCGATCGCCGAGACCCTGCGTTTCACGCCGCCCGTCCAGCTGATCCCCCGCCAGGTCGAGCAGGACGCCGAATTCGGGGGCGCGGTCGTCCCGGCCGGTGCCACCGTCTTCTGCATGATCGGCGCGGCGAACCGCGACCCCGAGGCGTTCACCGCCCCGGACGCCTTCGACATCCACAGGCCGGACCTCGGCACCGCCCGCTCCTTCACCGCCGCCGCTCAGCACCTGGCGTTCGGCGCCGGTCTGCACCAGTGCGTCGGCGCGGCCTTCGCCCGCGCCGAGACCGAGACCGTGGCCGCGTTGCTGCTCCCCCTGCTCGACCAGGTCCGCCACGTCCCGGGCGCCCGCTACCGGGAGGCCGGTCTCTACACCCGGGGCCCCGTCGCCCTGCCGCTCGACTTCACCCCCGTCCGGGCGGGCGCCGCCGGCCTCGGCTGAAGCCGGGCCCGGCCCTCCATCCGCAGGGCCGGCGTCCCGCCCGCCCTGCTCCAGGAGCCCGGGTCCGCGCCGCGCCCTCACCACCACCGCGTCCCTCACCACCACACCCTCAGGGAGAAGACCGTGACGACCCCGACCGACATCACCCGGGCCATCAACGACCTGCTGTTCACCCCGGAACTCGACCTCACCGAAGCCCTGGACCGGCACTTCGCCCCCGACTACCGCCAGCGCACCGACGGCGTGTGGAGCGATCGGGACTCCTTCGCGCAGCACATGACCCGGCTCCGCTCGCTGGTCCGCGGCGGGCACATCCAGGTCCACGACGAGCTCCGGGACGGTTCGCGCTACGCGGACCGTCACACCGTCACCGTCGAGCAGCACAACGGCCGCACCTCCCGCACCGAGGTGTACCTCTTCGCCGAACTCGCCCCGGACGGGCGCTTCCTGCGGGTCGAGGAGACCACCCTGCTGGTGGCAGGCCACGCCGACGACCGGGACCTGGCACACATCAGGTGACCGGGACGGGCCATCGGTCGACGCCGCCGCGCGCGGGCTCCCCCGGACCCGCGGGAGCCCGCCGGACCTCGTCCGGTCCGTCCGAATTCCGGAGCCCTGCGAACCGCCCCCCGGTACGGCCGTGCGACGTCCACGAACATCCCCGGCGGTGGTGCCACCGGCGCAGGCGCCCGGCGCCCTGGTTAGGATCGCTACCGCAAAGCCGGACAGGGACCCACCGCGGCGTATGCCCGACGCGGCTCCGGCCGGCCGGAGCAGGCGGCTCGGGGCGGCCGGGCCACCACGGGCCCGCAGTACCGGCGCCGTTCGCCGCCGGGCCCGGCCGGCCGGGCGGTGGGCACCGGTCGTAGCCGGGACATGGGGGAGGGGAACTGCTGTGGCGTCCGTGGGAGAGCGGCTGAGCACCGCGCGCGTCCAGGCCTTCATCGGCCGGGACGCCGAACTCGGGCGCTTCGCCCAGGCGTTGGCGGACGATCCGCAGGCGCCTTTCGCGTTCTACGTGTTCGGGCCGGGCGGGATCGGGAAGTCGACCCTGCTCCGGCGGCTGGCCGACCAGACCCGGGCGGCCGGGCGGCCGCTGCTCGAACTCGACGGCCGCTTCGTCAGCCGCGACCCGGCCGACTTCGAGCGAGCGGCCAGGCCCTTCCTGGACGTCCCCGGCACGGTCCTGTTCGTGGACTCGTTCGAACACTGCCAGTGGCTGGAGAGCTGGCTGTGGCAGCGCTTCCTGCCCCGGGCCGCGGAAGGCGCGCTGATCGTCCTGGGCGGCCGGCTCGCGCCGCAGCCGCAGTGGACCGCCGACCCGGCGTGGGCCGGCCTCCTGCACGTGACCGAACTGGAGCAGTTCTCCGAGGAGCAGGCCCGGAGCCTGCTCGCCGCGGCGCAGATCCGGCCCGAGATGCGGGACCTGGTGCTCCGCTTCGCCGGCGGCAACCCGCTGGCGCTGTCGCTCGCCGCCGCCGCCGGATCGAGCGACTGGAGCGGGACGGAGAGCTGGGCACCCTCGGCCGACGTGCTGCGGACCCTGCTGGCCGGGTTGATCGGGGAGGTGCCGTCACCGGCCCACCGCCGGGCCCTGGAGGTGGCCTCCCAGGCCTCTTCGACCTCGGAGGAACTGCTGGCCGCGGTGCTGCCCGAGGAGGACGCCCACCAGCTCTTCGACTGGCTGCGGGACCTGCCCTTCATGGAGTCCACCCACCGGGGGCTCCACCCGCACGACGCCGCCCGCGAGACGCTCGCCGCCGACCTGCGCTGGCGCGCCCCCAACATCTTCGTGACGATCCGCCGGCGGCTGGCGGAGGAGTACCTGCGGCTGCTGCGGGAGGCACCCGAGGAGCAGGTCTGGACGGTCACCGACGAACTCTTCTACCTGTTCCGGGAGGGCGAGATCGTCGCGCGGCTGCGCACCTGGTCCCGGGAGGACGAGGTGCACGACCGGCCGCTGCAGCCGGACGACCTCGACGTCGTGCTGCGGATGGCCGAGGAGACGGAGGGCCCGGCCTCCGCCGCCCTCGTCCGGTACTGGGTGGAGCGCCAGCCCCGGGCCTTCAGCGTCTACCGGCTGGTGAGCACGGGCCGGATCGTGGCGTTCACGGCCCGGCTCGCCCTGTCGGCCCCGCCCGACGCGGAGGACCTGGCCACCGACCCCGTGGTGGCCGCCGCCTGGGAGTACGCCGCGGCCACCGCGCCGGTCGGCCCCGGCGAGCACATCGGCATCAGCCGCTTCTCGGTCTACCCCGAGCGCTACCAAGTCCCCTCGCGGGTCATCGACCTGAGCAGCTCCCGGGCGCAGGCCGAGTCCGCCCGGGCCCGCGGCCGCGCCTACGGCTTCGCCGTCTGGCGGGACGCCGAGACCTGGGCGGCGCGGGTCAAGGGCAGTCTGGCCGACACCGGCGCGCGGCCCCGGGTCGGCGAGCACACCTACGGGCTGTTCGGCGTCGACTGGCGCAGGGTGCCCGTCGAGACCTGGCTGCGCCACTTCATAGCGGCCACCGAGGTCCCCACCTCCTCCTGCGGGCCGTCGGGCTTCTCCCGCACCGCCTTCGACCAGGCCGTGCGGGAGGCCCTGCCGCACTGGCGGGACCTGGAGGCCTTCGCCGTCTGCGCCCTGACCCGGGCGCGCCTGGTCGCCGACTCCGACCACCCCGCCGAGGATCTGCGGGCCCTGCTGCGCGAGGCCGTCGACGACCTCGCCCGGGACCCGCGGGGCGTCCGGGCCCGTGAGGCCCTGACGGCGAGCTACTTCTCCGGCGCGCCCACCCAGGAGGCCGCCGCCCGGCGTCTGGGCCTTCCGTACGGCACCTACCGGCGGCACCTGCGCCAGGGCCTGGACCTGCTCTGCGAGGCGCTCTGGCAGCGGGAGCTGTACGGGGCCCGGTAGCGGAGCGACCGTCCGGACCGCGGCAGGGGAGGGTGCCGCCGCGGGGCCGGTGCCCGGGATGCCGGCCGCTCGGGGCGCCGGCCGGCCGCGGAATGCGCCCCGGCCATGGTCATCCTGCCCAACCGGCCCTGATTCCGGCGGCATTGCCCCTAGCCTTGGGCACGGATGTTCCGTGTCCGTAGCGCCGATGACCAGTCCCCGGGGAGGACGGATCGCCTCAGTCCGGACGGCACGTCCGCAGGGGGTAGCACCTTGACGGCGCGCCGACCCCCGGGGTGGGGCGGAGCGGATCCGGTCCCCTTCGCCCGAACGGAGAGGCTTCACCATGAGTCGAACAGCCATGAGTCGAACAGGCATCAGTCGGACGGGCGCGAGCCCACGGGTGATCGTGGTGGGGGCGGGCCTGGCCGGCACCGCCACCGCGATCCGGCTGCTCCGCTTCGCGCGCGGCCCGCTGGAGGTCGTCCTGCTGGAGCGGCGCTCCGACTACCGGTCCGCCGGCGTCGCCTACCACCGGGACGGCAACCCCTGGGACCACGTCTTCAACATCCAGGCGGGCCGGATGTCGGCGTTCCGCGAGGACGTGCACGACTTCGTCCGCTGGGCCAACCGCGAGGCCGACCGGCGGGACTGGCCGGCGCCCTGGGCCGGGTTCGAGTTCGTCGAGCAGGGTCCGGCGCCCCGGCGGATCTTCCAGGACTACCTGGTCGACCGGCTGGCGGAGGCTCGGCGGGAGGCCTGTCCGGGCGTCGTCCTGGTCGAGGCGGACGGCGAGGCCGTCGACCTGGAAGTACGTTCCACCGGCGTCGATGTGACGATCCATCGGTTATTCGCCGAGGCCACCGACGAAGACCGGCGGGGCCCGGGGCCGACCGTGCTCTTCGCCGACCACGTGGTGCTCGCGACCGGCCTGGAACTGCGCGATCCGCCCTTCGCCGCCGAGGTGGCCGGGCACGAATCCTTCGTGCGGAACCCGTACTCCGCGGCCGGCGTCGGCAAGTTGGAGGGCCTGCCGCCCGAGGCGACCGTGGCGATCGTCGGGTCCGTGCTCAGCGCCTACGACTCGGCGGGCCTGCTGCTGCGCCGGGGGCACACCGGGCGGATCAGCCTGATCTCCAGGACCGGGACGATCTTCCGGACGTACCCCGGCGGTCACGAGCACGGGGTGGTGCGCCTGCCCTGCCCGGTGTCGCTGCTGGAGCCGTACCGCGGGCGCGAGGAGTTCCTGGCCCGGGTCCGGGGAGAGTGGGAGGCCGCCTGCGAAGTGGTTGTCCGGGACCACCCGGGGATCGATCCGGGGGTGGTTCCCGAGCGGGTGGCCAAGGCCTGGGAGCCTCATCTCCCCAAGGCCCTGGAGCAGATCCCCTCCCCGGACCTGCGGCGCCTGCTGGACGAGTTCGGCACCGCGATCGCCGCGCTGCGGGTCGGCGCGGTGGAGTACACGATGGCGGTCATCGAGCGCGCGCTGCAGTCGGCGGACGGGTCGGTGGAGGTGGTCGTCGGCACCGTGGAGCGGATCACGCCGACGGAGTCGGGGCGCCTCGTCGTCGAGGTCGCGGCCCCGGACGAGAAGCACGCCGTCGAGGCGGACCTGGTGGTGTCCAACTTCGGCCGGGAGTCGGACTACAGCAGGGTCGGCCGGCAGCTCTGGCAGAACCTCCTCCGGCGGGGGATCGCGGTGCCCCACGCCCGGACGGGGCGCGGTCTGGAGGTCGACGAGCGAGGCGTCCTGCTGGGGCACGACGGGCAGCGGGCCGGCGCGATCTCGGCGCTCGGCGTGCTGCGCGAGGGTGACGAGATCGTGCGCAACGGCCGGACCGGCGCATTCACCTTCAATCTCGCCGCCATCAAGAACCAGTCGATCGCCGTCGCCGCGAGTGCGATCGAGCAACTTGAACTGCGGGAGGACGCTTCCGACCGCACTCTGGCCCAATTCCGTGGGCATGTCAGCAATATGGAGGAAGCGGCCCGGGGCGGATTCGAGGAGGCTGTAGGCCTGGAGGTGAGAAGGTTGGCCGCACGTAATCGCAGCGAACGAGAACTGTTCGATTCCCGTTTGGACGAGCGCATCCGGTTCGTCGGCGAACTTGCCTCATTGTCAATGGATGCTCCCCTGCGTGACCGCCTGCTGAGGGTCCTGGTCAACCGGGCCGCCGTCGAACGGCTCACCGACGTCTCGGTGACCCCGCGGCAGTTGCGCCGACAGCTGGGGATAGCGAACGCCGAGGACCTGGAGGATTAGTTGAACGGGCGACGAGTTCAGGGATTCCTGCTGACCGGTGGTACGGAGAGTGTGTTGCGAGGTACTTGTAACCGCACGAGAAGTCCACTGGAGGGGTCCATCCTCGTCGCCCCTTCGCTGGAGGCGGGATTGTACGAAGCGATCGTGGCGGCGCGGGCCGTCGTCTGCGGTGCGGGCGGACTGACCGGCCACATGCAGTCCATCTGCCGGGGCAGGGGGATACCCGTGCTCCGCGTCGACCAGGCCGATCTCGACGACCTGGTCGGCGAGGTGACGCTGTACCTGGAGAGCCAGTCGATCGTGATCGGGGCCGAAAGCGCTGCCGGAGCCCCCGACCCGGGCGCCGGGAGCACGCTGCTGGACAAGCTCGGCGCGGCCTGCGCGGTCATCGCGGACCTCCAGGACATCGAGACCATCAACGCCTGCGGGCCCAACGCGCAGCAGGTCGACACCTTCTTCATCCGGGAGGAGTTCCTCTGCCTCGCCGCGGGCCTGCGTCCGCTCGACTCGCTGGACGGCGGCCACGCCGCCATCGAGCTCTACGGCCGGGCCGTCGCCGGGCGGCTGTGCACCTTCGTGGAAGCGCTGCTGCCCGGCCAGCGGCTGGTCCTCAGGCTGCTCGACCTCCGCTCCGACCACGCCGCCGGCGTCACCGAACTGGCCGCGGTCGCGGTCGAACCGAACCCCGAACTGGGCCTGCACGGCGCGCGCTGGCTGCTCGGGTCGGCCGCCTACCGGGAGGCGCTGCACGCCGTGCTGCGGTCCCTGCGGGAGCGGCTCGGCGAGGAGGCCGACCGGGTGCACCTCTCCGTCCCGTTCGTCAACGACGCGGAGGAGTTCGCCCAGCTCCGGGAACACCTGCGGCTGCCGCCCGAGGTGCCGCTGTCCGCGTTCGTCGAGACGCCCGCGGCCGTGCACGCCACCGCCGCGATCTGCGCCGCCGGAGCCAGTGAGCTGTTCGTCGGCACCAAGGACCTGGTGCAGTTCTACCTGGCCGCGGACCGGAGCAACCACCTGGTGGCCGAGTCCTACCAGACCCGGCACCCGGCCGTGATGGACGGGCTGCGCAGGGTGGTGGAGTCCGCGCAGGTCTCGGGCACCCCGGTGCGGGTGTTCTCGCTGGGGTCGGACCTCGACCACTACCTGGAGCGGCTGCCGACCCCGAACGGCTACATGATGTGCACCGCCGAACTCCAGCAGGTGCTCCTCCAGCCGCAGTTCTGACCCGTCCGGTCGGCGGAGGACCGCCGGCCGGAGTGGGGGCCGGTACGGCAACGCCGGGCGGGCCGCGCCGGTCGGTGGCGCGGCCCGCCCGGTCAGCGGAGGCTGTCGCCGAGCCGCCGGTGGCGCAGCCGGCGGCCGGCCGCCAGGTCCGCCGCGGGGACGGCGGCCAGCTCGGCGAGGGCGGCCCCGACCGCCTGGCCCACCCGGACGCAGAACGCCTCCGACTCCTCGGCCGCGTCCGGGAGTTCGGGAATCACCCGGTCGACCAGGCCGACCGCCGCCAGGTCGTGGGCGCCGATGCCCTGGGCGCGGGCCAGCTCGGCGGCGTGCTCGCCGTCCCGGTGCACGATCGCCGAGGCGCCCTCCGGCGGGAGCGGGGCCAGCCAGGCGTGCCGGGCCGCGATCACCCGGTCGGCGGGCAGCAGGGCGAGCGCCCCGCCGCCGGAGCCCTGGCCGAGCAGCACCGCGAGCACCGGGGTGCGCAGCGCGAGCAGCGTGGTCAGGCAGTGTGCGATCTCCACCGCCACGCCGTCGAGTTCGGCCTGCGCGGAGAGCTCCGCCCCGGCCGTGTCCACCACCGTCACCAGCGGCAGGCCGAGCTGCTCCGCCTGCTGGGCGGTCCGCCGTACGGCCCGCAGGTCGGCCGCGGTGAAGGGCAGTTCCTGCGGGCCGGTCCGGCGCTGCTGCCCGACCACCAGGGCCGGCCGGCCGCCGAACTCGGCGAGGGCCCGGACCAGCGCGCGCTCCGGGCCGTACGGCCCGGCCGGCGACTCCAGCACCACGGGCCGGACGGCCGCGTACCGCAGCAACTCCCGGGCGCCGGGCCGTCGCGGGTCCCGGCTGCGCCGCACGGCGTCCCAGGCGTCGGGCGCGGGGTCTTCGGGCGCTGGGCTGTCGGGCGCGCGGGCGCCCGTAGCGGTGGCGTCCGGTGCCGGCCCGGGGCGGACCCGGCCGGCCGGCCGGCCGCTCGGGCGTGGCCCGGCGGGCCGGTCGCAGAGCAGCGACAGCAACCGGCGCAGCACGTCCCGCAGTTCGCTCGGCGCGACCACGGCGTCCACCAGTCCGCGGCCGGCCAGGGTCTCCGCCGACTGCACGCCGTCCGGCAGCGGGACGCCGCGCAGTTCCTCGTACACGCGCGGCCCGAGGAACCCGAGCCGGGCGCCCGGCTCGGCCAGCACCAGGTGGCCCAGCGTGCCCCAGGAGGCGAAGACCCCGCCCATGGTCGGATTGCGCAGGTAGGTGAGGTACGGCAGGCCGGCGGCCTGGTGGGCCTGGACGGCGGCGGTGACCCGGAGCATGCAGAGGAAGGCGGCGGAACCCTCCTGCATCCGGGTGCCGCCCGAGACCGGCAGCGCGATCAGCGGCAGGCCCTCGGCGGTGGCACGCTCCACGGCCCGGGTGATCCGTTCGGCCGTGGTCACCCCGATCGAGCCGCCCAGGAAGCCGAACTCCGAGGCCACCAGGGCCACCGGCCGCCCGGCCAGCAGGACCCGGCCGGTGGTCACGGCCTCGTCCAGGCCGGTCCGCTCCCGCGCCCGGGCCAGCGAGGCCCGGTAGGCGGGGTCGGCCGCCGGATGGCCTGCCGGCTCGTCCCAGCAGTCGAAGCTGCCCGGGTCGGCCAGCAGGCCGACGAACTGACGGGCCGTCAGGCCGGGTCGGCCGGTCATCGGAGCCCTCCCGTCACGGCGCCGCGCCCGGTACCGCACCCGGTATCCCCCGCGGCGGGACGTACGGCGTCCGGTACGCCGTCCCGTGCGGCGGCCGCGGCAGCACGAACGGCGGTGCGTACGGCCGCCGGGGTCCGCGGTGCGCGTCCGGTCAGGCGTTCGGTCAGGCGTCCGGTCGGTCGGTCCAGCTCCCAGGAATCCACCCGATCACCCTACGCACCGGCCCGGGAACGGACGGGAGTGTCGGGCGGACTGTGAGCAGTCCCACCGCCCGGGCCGGCCCGCCCGTCGCCACGGGCGGGATCAGGCGGCACCCGACGGTCTGTCGTGCCGGCGGCCCGGGAGCTGGCAGCCTGACGGTTGCCCGGGCGTAGGGTCGTGATTAGCGTGCCTGGCATGTCCGGCGTCCCCCCGCCGGCCCGTCCGGAAAGCAGGCTCCCTGTGGGCACCTCCGCCACACCCGCCACCGCCGCCGAGTCCGCCGTCGCGAACGGGGCGGTCTCCTTCTGGTACGCCGAGACCGGACTGCCCGAACCCCGGCCACGGCTGGACGGCCCGGCCGAGGCGGACGTCTGCGTCGTCGGCGGCGGCTTCACCGGCCTGTGGACCGCCTACTACCTGAAGAAGGCCGACCCCTCCCTGCGGGTCACCGTGCTGGAGCGGCGGTTCTGCGGCTACGGCGCCTCCGGCCGCAACGGCGGCTGGCTGTACAGCGGCTTCGCCGGCCGCGGGGTCTTCGCCCGCCGGTACGGCCGGGAGGCGGCGACCGCCATGCAGCGGGCCATGAACGACGCGGTCGACGAGGTGATCCGGGTCGCCGCGGCCGAGGGGATCGAGGCCGACATCGTCAAGGGCGGCGTTCTGGAGGTGGCCCGGAACCCCGCCCAGCTGGCGCGGCTGAAGGCCTTCGTCGCGGAGGAGCACGCCTACGGCCAGCAGGAGCAGGTGCTGCTCGGGGCGGCCGAGTCCGCGGCCAGGATCGGGGTGGCGGGCACCCTGGGCGGCAGCTGGGGGCCGCACGGTGCGCGGATCCAGCCGGTGAAGCTGCTGCGCGGCCTGGCCCGGGTCTGCGAGGAGCTGGGGGTGACCGTCCACGAGGCCACACCCGTCTCCGAGATCCGGCCCGGCCGCGGCACGGCCCCGGCCCGCGCGCTCACCCCGTACGGCGCCGTGTCGGCCCGGTTCGTGCTGCGCGCGACCGAGGGCTTCACGGCCGGGCTGCGCGGGGAGCGGCGGACCTGGCTGCCGATGAACTCCTCGATGATCGTGACCGACCCGCTGCCGCCCGGGTTCTGGGCCGGCGTGGGCTGGGAGGGCCGCGAGACCCTCGGCGACATGGCGCACGCGTACATGTACGCGCAGCGCACCGCCGACGACCGGATCGCGCTCGGCGGACGCGGGGTGCCCTACCGTTTCGGCTCACGGGTCGACGACGACGGGGCCACCCAGCGGCGCACGGTCGAGCAGCTGCGGGACATCCTGCTGCGCTTCTTCCCCTCGGCCGGCGCGTACGTCGGCCCGCACGCCGGCGTGGCGCACGCGTGGTCCGGCGTGCTCGGCGTGCCGCGCGACTGGTGCTCGACCGTGGAGCTCGACCCGGCATCCGGCCTCGGCTGGGCCGGCGGCTACGTGGGCAGCGGCGTCACCACCACCAACCTGGCCGCCCGGACCTTGCGCGACCTGGTGCTGCGCGAGTACGCGGGCCCCGGCGCCGCGGCGGACACCGCCCTCACCGCGCTGCCCTGGGTCGGGCACGCGGTGCGCCGCTGGGAGCCCGAGCCGCTGCGCTGGCTCGGGGTGCACGGGATGTACGCGGCGTACCACGCCGCCGACCGGCAGGAGAGCGGCGGCCGGGCCGGCACCTCGCCGATCGCCCGGATCGCCGACGTGGTCTCCGGGCGGCACTGACCGCCCGGGCCTCCCGGCCGCCGAGGGCCGGTGCGCCGGGCGGCCCGGTAGCCCGGCCGCCCGGCCGCCAAGGGCCGTCGGGGTCGGGTGCCCCGATCGTCGGGCCTGACCGGGCCCGGCGAGCGAGAATCGGAGCGACACCGAGTCCCCCGCGCGGTGGTGGCTCCCGGACGCTTCCGGGCGGCCCCCGCCCGCCCGGAAGCGAAGGACCAGACATGGCAGAGGCACTCGCCGGCAAGGTCGCCCTGGTGGCGGGCGCGACCCGGGGCGCCGGGCGGGCGATCGCCGTCCAGCTCGGCGCCGCCGGCGCGACCGTCTACGTCACCGGCCGCAGCACCGCGGGCCGGCCCTCGGAGTACCACCGGCCGGAGACCGTGGAGGAGACCGCCGCCCTGGTCACGGCCGCGGGCGGGCAGGGCGTCGCGGTGGTCACCGACCACCTGGTGCCGGCCCAGGTCGAGGCCCTGGTCCGGCGGATCGAGGCGGAGCAGGGCCGGCTGGACGTCCTGGTGAACGACATCTGGGGCGGCGAACTGCTCTTCGAGTGGGACAGCACGGTGTGGGAGCACGACCTCGACAACGGCCTGCGGCTACTGCGGCTCGCCGTCGAGACGCACGCCATCACCAGCCACTACGCGCTGCCGCTGCTGCTGCGCAACCCTGGTGGACTGGTGGTCGAGATGACCGACGGCACCGCCGAGTACAACCGGACCAGGTACCGGGTGTCCTTCTTCTACGACATCGCCAAGTCCGCCGTGCTGCGGATGGCGTTCGCGCTCGGCCATGAACTCGGCCCGCGCGGTGCGACCGCCGTCGCGCTCACGCCCGGCTGGCTGCGCTCGGAGATGATGCTCGACCACTTCGGCGTCACCGAGGACAACTGGCGCGACGCACTGGAGAAGGTCCCGCACTTCTGCATCTCCGAGACCCCCGCGTACGTCGGCCGGGCGGTGGTTGCGCTGGCCGCCGATCCGCAGCGGGCCCGCTGGAACGGCGGGTCGCTCTCCAGCGGGCAGCTCGCCCGCGAGTACGGCTTCACCGATCTGGACGGCAGCCGGCCGGACGCCTGGCGCTACATGGTCGAGGTCCAGGACCCGGACCGGCCGGCCGACGCCACCGGCTACCGCTGACCGGCTCCGCCGGTGGCCCGGCGGCGCGGACGGAGGTCATGGTCCGCGCCGCCCGGGTGCCCGCTGCCCGTCGGCGGGCGGCGGCGAAGGTCCGGGTTCGTGCTGTTTCGCGGGAGTGCGTCCGCTCCGCGCCCGAGGTGTGGTTTCGTGGGCCCATGAGGGACGGGACGACGGTTCCGGCCGTCGGGGACAGGCTCCGGATGGAGCGCCCGCTGGGAGCCGGCGGGCAGGGGGTGGCGTGGCTGGCCCACGACGAACGCCTCCAGCGCCGTGTGGTGGGGCGGATCGGCGTTCCTGAGGCGTCGTCGGCCGGTGCCGGCGATGTCCGGGTGGCGCGGGGCCGCGGCGGCGGGTTGGACCCACCACCAGCTGGCCGAACTCGCGGCCGAAGGCGGGGACACCCACCAGGAGAAGGAGCACTACGCGGCCGCCGCGCGGATCGGGTCGGATGCCGGCGACCACGTCCTGGCGGGCTGGAGCCTGTTCAACACGGCCCGGTGCGAGGAGCGCGCCCACGATCTCCGGCAGGCCCGCGAGCGCTATGCGCAGGCGAAGGAGACCGGTCTCCGGATCGCCGACCGATGGATGGTCGAACAGTCCGAGGAGGGGCTCCGGCGGCTCGCAACTCCCGGCTGAGCGACCGGCTCGGCATCGTCGCCCACGGCCGGTCGTCGTTCCTGCCCGGGCCGTCCGGTTTCGTCAATCCGGGCACGACGGCGCCGGGTTTCGCACGTTTCCGGTTGGCTGAATCGAAATCTGACGGTGCTTCCGAAAAATTCTTTTCTGTGGTATTATGTCGCAAATACCCTAGTAGTCTCTCGCGCCATGGTGAACAATGAACAGCCGAGCCGGACGGCTCTCATGTCGGCCGCCGCGCGTGCGGCCCATCTCCTCGTCGACGATGCCCCTCCGATCTTCGCCGACACGCTGGCGCGGCGCCTGCTGGGCGATCAGGCCGATGAACTCCTCGGCTACCACCAGGCCTACGGTGACCACCCCGTCCTGTCCGGGGCGCGGGCGGCGGCCGTCACCCGCAGCCGTTACACCGAGGACCGGCTGGCGGAGCTGGCCGGGCAGGGCGTCGACCAGTACGTGATCCTCGGCGCGGGGCTGGACTCCTTCGCCTTCCGGTCGGAGCCGGCCGGGCGCGTCCGGGTGTTCGAGGTCGACCGGCCGGCGACGCAGCACTGGAAGCAGGCCGTGCTGGCCCGGGCCGGGGTGGCGGTGCCGCCGTCGACGGGCTTCGTCGCGGTGGACTTCGAGCAGCTGTCCGCCCGGACCTTGGCGGACGGGCTCGCGCGGGCGGGCTTCGACCCGGGCCGGCCCGCGCTGGTCAGCTGGCTGGGGGTCACCATGTACCTGAGCCGGGAGGCGATCGGGCGGACCCTGGCCGCCGTCGGCGGCCTCGCGCCCGGCACCGAACTCGTCGTGGAGCACCTCCTCCCGGCCGGGCAGCGGGACGAGGCGGGCCAGGCGTACGCGGAGGTGGTGATGGCGGCTGCGGCCGAGCAGGGCGAGCCCTGGCGGACCTTCCTCACCGCCGGGGAGATGGCCGGTCTGCTGCGCGAGTCCGGGCTCCGGCCGGCCGGGAGCGTCGGGCAGCGGGAGGCCCTCCCGGCCGCGGAATGGGAGCGGACGGACTCGCTCCGGCCGTTCGAACTGTCCGTGCTGACCCGCGCGAGCGTACCCGCGCGCTGAGCGGCCGGCCGCCGGCGCCCCGGCCGACCGTGGGGTGCCGGCGGCGGGTGCCGGGCGGCTCGGGCACCCGTGCTGACCTGGTACTGTTCTTCCTGTCGAGAGAGTGATCTCCCGTCAGGCGTCGGTGGTGCTGGTGGAGCACGTCCTACTTTCAGTAGGAAGAGTCCGTTCGAATCGGGCCCGGCGCTCCATTCTTTTCCGGCGGCCTTCCGCCGGTCCCCTCCCGGCCTCCGGGCCGGCCTGCGGTTCGCTGCCTCCCCGCCGCCGTTCCGGCGATGCGCCGGATGCCGTCCGCCCGGCAGCCCGATCCCGGCAGACGTGGCCCCCGGTGGATCAGCAGCAGGGCCGGATCCCGTCTTCGGCCTGGCCGGCCGGCCTCCCGGCGGGGCAGCACCTCGGCCCGGCGGCCCGCCTCGTACGCCTCGATGCTGCGGAGCGGCACGTCGTGGGTGGCGTCGTCCAAGGCGTACGCCCCGCCCGCGAAGTGGGCCGCCCGCGCGGCCGCGGCCGTCGCGACCGTGCGGGTGCAGGCCTCGGAGTCGGCGAGCACGGCGATGGGGGCGGTGGAGGTCATGCCCCCGTCATGGCGGTGACCTCCGACAACGCGGCCCGGACGCCGGCCGGGGTGGCCGGTCGCCCGTGACGCCCTGTCCGCCCCGGGCGGCCGGTGCTGTCACGGCACGGTGTCCGGTCGGTGGACAGGGCGCGGCGGCGGCTGTCCGCGCTTCGGGTGGTTTCCGCCCTTTTGGGGTGGTCGGGCGGCCGCGGGACTGTGGTGATCGTGTGGGTTCGGAGGCGCGGCCGACCCAACATCGGCATAATCGCGGCCATGACGATCGCGCGTGCGAACATGAGCACGATTGCTGAAGACCTGTACGTATGGCTTCCGCCGAAGCGGGGCTGGGGCCTGGCCAACTGCGGCCTGCTGACCTCCCCGCGCACCGCGGCCTGGATCGACACCCCCTACGACCCCACCCTGGCGGGGGAGTTCCTGGCCGAGAGCCGCAAGCGGCTGGCCGCCGGGGTGTCGGTGGACCGCGTGATCGTCACCCACGCCAACGGGGACCACCTCTGGGGTGCGGGCGTGCTGCCGGACGCCGAGGTGATCGCCACCAGGGAAGCCCTGGAGCACATCCACTACGAGCCCACCCCGCAGCAGCAGCACGCGCTGGTCAAGGGCGCCGATCCGGCCTCGCCGCTGGGCTGGTACCTCGGTGAGCACTTCGGGCAGTTCGACTGGTCGAGCACCGAGCCGGTGCACCCCACCCTGATGTTCCAGGGCGAGCTCGAACTGCGGGTCGGGGACCACCCGGTGCATGTGATCGGCCTGCCGCCGGCGCACACCGACGGTGACCTGATCGTGCACCTGCCCCGGCAGAAGGCGGTCTTCTCCGGCGACATCATCTTCGCCTCGACCGAGGAGTTCCCCGGCGACCACCCGGTGCACTGGGCCGGACCGCTGCAGAACGTGATCGATGCCTGCGGCCGGGTGCTGGACACCGGGGCCGAGATCGTCATACCCGGCCACGGTCCGGTGCTCGACCGGGCCGGGGTCCAGCGGCACATCGCCCACCTCGCGCACGTCCAGGAGCGCGCGCACGCCCTGCACGCGGCCGGCATCCCCGCGCTGGACGCCGCCCGGCGGGTGATCGCCGAGGGGCGTCACCCCGAACTCGGGCTGCCCGAGCGCCTGGTGGTCACCATCGGCTCCGAGTACCGGCACCTGGACGGCTCCGAGCAGCCGGCCATCCTCGACGTGATGAGTCAGGTCGCCACTGTGGCAAAGGAGTTGGAGCCGGTCAGGATCCCCGGCCGGCGGACCGCCGACGGCCGGCCGGTGTTTCCCGCCTGACCCCGGTGCCGCCCGCCCGGCCCCGGCCCGGGCCGCCTGACCCAGGTACCGTCCGCCCGGCCCGGACGACCGCTCCGGGCGGACGGTACCGGCGGCAGCACCCGCCGTACCGGCCGGCCCCACGCGTCCCCACCGTGGCGGTCCGGCCGGATCCCGCCGGATCCCCCCATTCGACCGAGGACTTCGATGACCCAGATCGCGCTGCTCGCCCTGGCGGCCCTCAGTGCCGCCGCCCTGGTGGCAACCGGCGTGCTGGCCCGCGCCCGCCGGCGCGTCACGGCCCGGGCCCGGGCCGCGGAGGAGCGGCTGGCCCGCACCGAGGACCGCGCCCGGGAGGCCGAGGCACGGCTCGCCCGTAGCGAGGAGCAGGCCCGGACCGCCGAGTCCAGGCTCGCCCAGAGCGAGTCGCGCGGTCGGACCGCCGAGGACCGGCTGGCGAGGAGCGAGGAGCGGCTGCGGACCGCCGAGGACGGCACCCGCGCGCTGCTCGCCGAGATCGTCCACCTGGCCGAGGAACGGCTGCCGGCCACCGCGCTCGCCCTGGCCCACCCCATCGCGCCCGTCCCCGGCCCGAAGGCCCCCGGTGTCTGCGGGGAGCAGGCCGAACGCGCCCTGCAGGCCGTCCTGGACGCCTGCGCCGCCGCCGTCACCGGCGAGCGCGACCGGGTGGACGGCGCGGCCCGGGCCACCATGCGCGGAGCCACCTCCAAGATCCAGACGCTGCTGTACCAGATCCAGAGCCTGGTCCAGCAGTTGCAGCACGACAACGACGATCCCCGGCTGCTCGAAGTGGACTTCCGCAACGAGGTCGCGCTGCGCCGGATCCAGACCGTGGCCGTCCTCTGCGAGGCCTGGCCCGGACTGGCCCGGACGGACTCCCCGCTGGCCGAGGTGGTGCTGGGCGCGCTGTCCCGGGTGCCCGGCTACGCCCGGATCAAGGTCGCCAACCACCTGCGGGAGGAGCGGCTGGCCGTGGTCGCCCGGGCCGCCGAGCCGCTCGCCGTCGCGATCGCCGAGCTGCTCGCCAACGCCACCGCCTACTCCCACCCGGAGACCGAGGTGCCGGTGACCGTCCAGCAGGGCGGGCGCGGGGCGCTGGTGGTCATCGACGACAGCGGCATCGGCATGGAGGACGACCAGCTGGGGCGGGCCAAGCGGCTGCTCTCCGGCCCGTCCGAGGTGCCGCTCACCGAGCTGGGGAACCCGCCGAAGGCCGGCTTCGCGGTGGTCGGCAAGCTCGCCCGCCAGTACGGCTTCACCTGCCACATCGAGCCGTCCCCGTACGGCGGGATGCGGACCATCGTGCGGATCCCCGGCGCGCTGCTGACCGTGGTGGACGCCGGGCAGCCGCTCTCCGTGCTGACGCCGCTGCCGGTGGCGGCACCGCTGCCGGCCGTGAACCGCCCGCCGCTGGCGGGGCCGGTCCCGGAACCGGCTCCGGAGCCGGGTACCGCACCCGCCACCGGCCCCGACCTCGAACACCCGCCGGCCGTACCGGCCGTACCGGCCGTACCCGCACCCGCACCCGCACCCGCGCCCGCGCCCGCGCCCGTCGGGACGGGCGCCCTGCCCCCCGTACCGCTCGGCGACGGCAGCGAACTGCCCAGCCGTCGCCGGCGGGCGCCGCTGCCGCAAGCCACCGCCGCGGACCGGGCCACCCCCGAACGGGCCGCCGAACCGGCCCCCGAACGCACCCCCGAGCAGGCCGCCGCGCGCTGGCAGGCCCTGCAGGACGGCACCGGCTCCGGGCGGGCCGCCGTCGCCTCGTCCGAACCCAGCCCCACGTCCGAGACCCCCCAAGGAGCCGACCAGTGAGCACGTCCCGACCTCCCGTCACCGACGAGATCTCCTGGGTGCTGACCCCGCTGCTGGAGCTGCCCGGGGTGCTGCACGCCGTCATCGCCACCGGGGACGGCCTGGTGGAGGGCGCCTCGAAGGACCTCAGCCGGGCCTCCGCCGAGCGGGTCGCCGCGATGACGGCCACCGTGCACGCCGCCGCCCGCGCGTTCACCACCGCGTTCACCGACGTGGAGCAGCCGAAGCTGGCCCAGACCGTGGTGGAGTCCGACCTCGGGTTCGCCGTGGTCGTCCCGGCCGGGCAGAACACCTCGCTGGCGGTCTTCGCCGCGCCGGACGCCCAACTCGGCAACGTCGCCTACCAGATGCAGGTCCAGGTCGCGGCCCTCTCCCGGGCGATGGCCAGCCCGGCCCGGCAACAGGATGCCGTCGCGCGAACATGACCGCCGTCCCCCCGCGCCGCCGCATGGTGCCCGCCTACCTGGCCACCGGCGGCCGTAGCCGGCCCAGCCGCGCCGCCTTCGACCGGCTGACCCTCCTGCACTCCGCGAGCCCTGATCCGCCGCAGGGCCTGGAGGCCGAACACCGGCGCCTGTGGGAGCTGTTGCGCCCCGGCGCGCTGACCCTGGTGGAGGCGGCGGCGCACCTGCGCCTGCCGGTCAGCGCCACCAACTTCCTCGCGGCCGATCTGGTCGACGCGGGCGGCCTGCAGGCCCGCAGCCCGATCCCGCGCGCCCAGCAGATCGACCGCACCCTCGTCGAGAGGCTCCTCGATGGACTCCGCAGCCTCCGCTAGCCGGATCGGCTACCTGCCCGACCGGGACCAGATCCTGATGAAGATGCTGGTCGCCGGCCCGTTCGGGGTCGGCAAGACCACCCTCATCCGGACCTTGTCCGAGATCCCCACCCTGCACACCGAGGAGGTGATGACCGAGACCGGCGCCCCGGTGGACGACGTCGCCGGCCTGCCGGACAAGACCACCACCACCGTCGCGGTCGACTTCGGACGCCTCACCCTGCCCGGCGAGGTGGTGCTGTACCTCTTCGGCACCCCCGGCCAGCGCCGGTTCTTCCCGCTCTGGCAGGACATCGCGCGCGGCGCCCTCGGCGCGCTCGTGCTGGCCGACACCCGCCGGCTGGCCGAGTCCTTCGAGATCATGGACATGGTGGAGGAGCAGGGACTGCCCTACGCGGTCGCCGTCAACTGCTTCCCCGACGCCCCCGCGCACTCCGCCGAGGTGCTGCGCGGGCACCTCGACCTGCACCCCGACACCCCGCTGGTGCTCTGCGACGCCCGCGACCGCGCCACCAGTGTCGAGGCGCTGATCGCCTTGGCCGAACACGTCCTGCACAGCCTGCCCAGCCTGCCCCAGGAGCAGCGGTGACCCAGCCCGGCCCCCGACCCACCGCCCTCTACGGCCCGGCCTTCGCCGCGGACCCGCACGGCCACTACGACCGGCTGCGCGCCCACGGCGCCACCGCGCCGGTCGAGATCGCGCCCGGCGTGGAGGCGCTGCTGGTCACCGACTACCAGGCCGCGCTGGACGTGCTGCGCGACAGCGACACCTTCTCCAAGGACCCGCGCGCCTGGCAGCGCGAGCAGCCCCCGCAGTCGCCGGTCCTGCCGGTGCTCGGCTGGCGGCCGACCGCGCTGTTCAGCGACGGTGAGGTGCACGCGCGCTACCGCCAGGTGATCACGGACGGCCTGGCCCTGATCGAGCCGCACGTGCTGCAGGCCCGGGTGGCCCAGGTCGCGCACGAGCTCGTCCGGCGCTTCGACGGCTCCGGCACGGCCGATCTGATCGCGCAGTACGCCCGCCAGTTGCCGCTGTTCGTGTTCAACACCTGGTTCGGTGTGCCCGAGGAGCACAGCAACCGGCTGGTGGCCGGCATGTCCGGGATGATGGAGTCCACCGAGAAGGCGGCCGCGGCCTACGCCGACTTCGTCGAGGTGGTCGCCGGGATGGTCGCCGACCGGCGGGTCCGCGGCCGGCAGGACCTCACCTCCTGGTTCCTCAACCACCCCGCGGGGCTGGAGAACGACGAGGTGGTCCGGCAGATCACCCTGACCATGAGCGCCGGGCACGAGCCCACCACCAACCTCATCGGCAACGCCCTGCTGCGGATCCTCACCGACGACCGCTACGCCGGTTCGCTGTTCGGCGGCGCGATGACCGCCCACCAGGCGATCGACGAAGTGCTCTGGCACGAGCCGCCGTTGGCCAACCTCTCGGCGCACTACCCGCGGTACGACCTGACCTTCCACGGCCGCCGGATCACCGCCGGCCAGCTCCTGCTGGTCTCCTACGCGGCGGCCAACTCCCAGGCGGCGCCGACCCCGGAGAGCACGCACGTCCGCAGCGGCGAGAGCGCGCACCTGGCCTGGGCGGCCGGCCCGCACGCCTGCCCGGCCCGGGAGCCGGCGCTGCTGATCGCGATCACCGCGATCGAGCAGCTCACCAGCCGGCTGGGGGACTTGGAACTCTCCGTCCCGCAGTCCGAACTGCTGTGGCGGCCCGGCCCGTTCCACCGCGCCCTGGTCCACCTCCCGGTCCGCTTCACACCGGTGGCGGGGGAGTCGGACCGGTCCGCGCGACAGGTGGCCGCGCAGCACTGACGGCCGGGGCGGGCCGGCGCCGTGGCGGCGCTCCTCGCCGGCCGGCGGACGGGTCAGGAACAGGCCGCCCGCCACCCGCAGCCTTCCCGGCCGCTCCGGGCCGGGGCCGGGGTAGGGACGGGGGACGGGGGACGGGGGAGTGGGGCGGACGGTGCCGCGGCCCGCGTCCGCTCACGCCCTGGCAGGGCGCCCGGTGCTCTCCGTGGGCTGGCGGTCCGAGCCCAGTTCGCGGGAGATCCGCAGCCCGACCTGGGCGACCACCGGGCCGAGGTTGCGCACCCGGGCGGCGGTCATCCGGGAGATCAGGCCGGAGACCGACAGGGCCGCCGTGACCTCGCCGGTGTGGTCGAAGATCGGCGCCGCCACGCAGCGGACCTCCGGTTCGTTCTCCCGGTCGTCTATCGAGTAGCCGCGGGCGCGGATCCGGCCCAGGTCGGCGCGCAGCCGTTCGGCGTCCGAGATGGTCCACGCGGTGACCGGCCGCAGCCCGGCGTCGACCACCGCCTCGACCTCGGTGTCGGGCAGCCACGCCAGGATCGCCTTGCCGGTGGCCGTGCAGTAGGCGGGGGCCCGGCTGCCGACCCGGGAGGCCATCCGGACGTTGGTCTCGTCCTCGACCTTGTCGACGTACACGATGCCGGGGCTCTCCCAGACCGTCAGGTGGACGGTCTCGCCGGCCTCCCGCTGCAGCCGGCGCAGGTGTTCGGCGGCGACGCTGCGCAGGTCGAGGGTGGAGAGGTAGGCCTGGCCGAGCCGCAGCGCGCCGTGGCCGAGCCGGAACCAGCCGGTCTCCCGGTCGCGGTCGAGCAGGTGCTCGTCGAGCAGCGGGCCGGTGAGCCGCAGCACGGTGCTCTTGTTGAGGCCGAGCTCCTCCGCGAGCTGGCCGAGCGGTACGCCGCGCCCGCCGTTGGCGTGGTCCCGGACGTGGCCGAGGACGGCGAGCGCGCGGCGCAGCGACGAGGACTGGTTCCGGTCGCCCGGCACCGCCGGCGCCGCCTTGCGCCCGGCCGGTGCCGCCGGGGCCGGTCCGTCGTCGGTGGCTTTCTCCGTCATCGCTGCGTTCCTCTCTGGTGCGCGCGCCACGGGCGCGGGCCGCGTCGGCCGCCGGCGGGCGGGCCGTCCGCCGGGTGGTGCCTGTCCTGCGGCGCGCTGTCGCGACGCCCGTGCTGTCGCGCGCGGGCCGCCGGCGGGGGAGCCGGGCGCTGACCTGCGCCGAGTCGTCCGGGCGTGCCGGGGACGCGCCCCGCGTCCGGTTCAGACGGTACCGCCCCGAGCCCCGGATGCCGATTCTTCGGCATGGTGTTGTGCAATGCAAAACTTCGGCAAGGGTCTCTTGTTGGCCGCGCGAGCCCCCGCTTAACGTCACGGCATCGAGCGGAACCCCGGCACGGTATGCCGGGCGGCCCCGCCCCAACCCCCCCTTCTCTTCACCATCGGCCCCGGTCAGGGCCTGCTCCGGCGCGTCCGCCCCCACGGACCGGCGCCGGAGCAGTCGCTGTCGGGCGGGAGGTCTCCACCCATGCGACTCATCAGATGGACCGCCACGGCCGCCGCACTGACGGTGGGCTGCCTCGCGCTGTCGGCCTGTTCGCCCGGCACCGCCCTGCCCGCCGACGGCAAGGCCGCCGATGACAGGACCGGCACCCTGCAGGTCTGGCTGTACAACGAGGCCGGCAACGCGCCCAAGGAGGCGGTGGTCGCCAAGGCGGTCACCGAGTTCCAGGCGGCCCATCAGGGCGTCACCGTCAACGTGAGTTACATCGACACCGACGCGGCGGCCCGCGCGGCGAAGATGAAGGGCGCCTTCAACGACCCGTCCAGCGCCCCCGACCTGGTCGAGTTCGGCAACACCGACCTCCCCGGCTACGTGGCGGCCGGCGGCCTGGCCGAGATCGGCGCGGAGCTGGACGGCTGGTCCTCGAAGGGCGACCTCGACCCGGCCATCGCCAAGACCGCCGTCCTGGACGGCAAGACCTACGGCCTGCCCTGGTGGGTCGGCGTCCGGGCGCTGTACTACCGCACCGACCTGTTCACCGAGGCCGGGCTGGCCGCCCCCACCTCGTACGACGAACTGGTCGCCGCGACCAAGGCGGTGCACGCCCAGCACCCCGACACCTTCGGCATCGCCGTCGGCGGCAAGTACACCTTCGGCGCCCTGCCGTTCGTCTGGGACGCGGGCGGCGACATCGCCACCAAGAACGGCGACACGTACAAGGCGGCCATCGACTCCGCCGAGTCGCAGGCCGGCGTCAAGCGCTACACCGACCTGTTCGGCGCCGACGGCTGCCCGGCCCAGCAGTGCGCGGACCTCACCGGCGGCAAGACCGTCGACCTGTTCGCGGCCGGCAAGGCCGCGATGGCGATCCTGCCCAACTCCAGCCGCAGCAAGGTCGACGCGGGCCCGGCCAAGGGCAAGTACGCGGTCGTCCCGCTGCCCGGCAGCAAGGCCGGCTCGGTCGCCCCCGCCTTCGCCGGCGGCAACAACCTCGGCGTGATGAAGGCGGCCAAGCACCGCACCCTGGCCGTCGAGTTCGCCGAGCTGCTCGCCGGCCCCGCGAACCAGCAGGCCATGTACGACGCGATGGGCAACCTGCCGACCCTCAAGTCGGTCAACACCGCGGTCGCCGCCAAGGACGCGTTCCTCAAGCCGTTCACCGACACCATCGCGGCCGGCACCCGGTTCGTCCCGATGGACCAGGGCTGGGCGCAGATCGACGCGCAGGCGGTCGTCCCGACCCTGCTCCAGCAGGTCGTCACCGGAAAGGCCGACGTGGCCAAGGCGTCCGGCGACGCGGCGCAGCAGATCAACACCGCCTTCACGGCGCACTGAGAGCAGGTCCCGCCCGTGTCCGCACCCACCACGACCGCCCCGGCGGCGTCCGCTCCCCCCGCGGGGCGCCGCCGGGGCGCCGGCCCGGCCGCGCCCCCGCGCGGCCGGCGCCGCACCCCGCTGCTGCTGCTCCTGCCGGCCGCCGTCATCCTGATCCCGCTGGTCGCGTACCCGATCTACCAGCTGGGCCTGCTCTCGGTGCTCGACTTCGGCCAGGCGCAGGCGTCGGGCGGCGTGCCCACCCGCTTCGTCGGCTTCGACAACTACCGCGGCATCCTGACGGACCAGCAGTTCTGGACGGTGCTGGCGCAGACCGTCGGCTTCGCGGCCTTCTGCGTGGTCGCGACGCTGGTGGTGGGCGCGGCCCTCGCCGTCCTGCTGACCAGGATCGGCCGGACCGCCCGGCTCGTGCTCACCACCGCCTCGATGGCGGCCTGGGCGGCACCGGCCATGACCGGCTCCACGGTGTGGAGCTTCCTGTTCGACACCAACCTCGGCCTGGTCAACGACCTCCTGGTGAAGCTGGGCCTGTCGGGCTTCCACGAGTACAACTGGTTCTACGACAAGTGGACGGCGTTCCTGATCGTCGGCGCGGTGGTCGTCTGGCACTCCTACCCGTTCGTGATGGTCACGCTGTACGCGGGCATCAACGCGATCCCGGCCGAGATCCTGGAGGCCGCCTCGCTGGACGGTGCCAACACCTGGACGACGTTCCGCCGGGTCACCGCCCCGATGCTGCGCCCGATCCTGACCATCGTGGTGATCCAGTCGGTGATCTGGGACTTCAAGGTCTTCACCCAGATCTACGTGATGACCACGGGCGGCGGCATCGCCGGGCAGAACCTGGTGCTCAACGTGTACGCGTACCAGAAGGCCTTCGCCTCCTCGCAGTACGGGCTCGGCGCGGCCATCGGCGTGATCATGCTGTTGATCCTGGTCATCCCGACGGCCCTCTACATCCGCACCCTGCGACGTACGGGGAACGAACTGTGAACACCCGCAGCCGTTGGCGCCTGGCCGCCAACTCCACCGCCTACCTGGTGGCCGTGGTCGCCGCATTCCCGATCTTCTGGATGGTGCTCTCCGCGTTCAAGCCCAAGGGCGAGGTGCAGTCGCTGCACCCCAGGCCCTGGACGACGCACCCCACGCTGGAGAGCTTCCGGCAGGTCCTCGGAGTGGACGGCTTCGGCCGGTACTTCCTCAACAGCGTGGTGATCGCGCTGGCGGTGGTGGTGCTGTCCGGCGTGGTGGTCTTCCTGGCGGCGGTGGCGGTGACCCGGTTCAGGTTCCGGTTCCGGACCACCGTGATGGTGATGTTCCTGATCGCCCAGATGATCCCGGTCGAGGCGCTGACCATCCCGCTGTTCTTCATGTTCCGCGACGCCGGCCGGTTCGCTCCCGGCATCGGGCTGAACACGCTGGCCTCGCTGATCCTGGTGCAGCTGGCCTTCTCGCTGCCGTTCGGGATCTGGATGATGCGGGGCTTCGTCGCGGCCGTTCCGGTCTCCATCGAGGAGGCCGCCCAGATCGACGGCGCGAGCCGCACCCGCATCCTGTGGCGGATCCTGCTGCCACTGGTCGCGCCGGGCCTCGCCGCGACCAGCGTGTTCTCGTTCATCGCGGCCTGGAACGACTTCGTCTTCGCGAAGACCTTCATCATCAGCGCCACCCAGAACCAGACCCTCCCCTCGGCCCTGCTGGTCTTCTTCAAGCCGGACGAGAACGACTGGGGCGGGATCATGGCCGCGTCCACCCTGATGACCCTGCCGGTGCTGGTCTTCTTCGTGGCCGTCCAGCGCAAGCTGGTCTCCGGGCTGGCGGGCGCGGTCAAGGACTGACCCCCATGGACTGACCGCCGACGAGGGCGTGCGGTCAAGGACCGATCGGTGTGGGCCGGTCGGGAAGCGACGGCGGGTGACCGAGGTGCCGTGGGGCGGCCCGGACACCCGCCGTCGGCATGCCGGAACGGCGCGGCCCCGGCGAAGTGGCGGGCGAAGGGGCGAAGGGGCAGGTGGTGCGGGGAGCGGCGCCCGCGGTGGGACGGCCGCCGCTCCCCGCGTTCCGGCTGCGGACGGTCAGTGGCCGAAGGCGAACCAGTTGAGATTGACGAAGTCGGCCGGCCGACCGCTGGTGAACGTCAGGTGGACGTCGTGGGTGCCGGTGACGGCGGCGATGTTGGCGGGCACGGACCGCCGGCTCTGCGAGCCGCCGGTGTCGGCGACGGCGAACGAGCCGACCGGCGCGTTGGTCCGGCTGTCGAGGCGGACCTCGACCAGGCCGCTGACACCGCCGGCGGCGTCGAGGTAGAACCGCACCTGCTCGGGGCTGGTGCCGCGGTCCCACGCCATGCCTTGGGTGTGGAAGCCGCTCTGGCAGGTGCCGGGGCTGCACACCTTCCGGCCGCCGATTCCGCACTTCTCGTCGCAGGGGCCGCCGGGGCCGGTGCCGCAGGGCATCGTGGCCCACTCGTTGTTGATGCCCTGGACGTTCTCCATGATGTCGATCTCGCCGCCGCCCGGTGGCGGCACGCCCCCGCCGGGCGGCCCCGGTACCCTCCCCGTCGTGTTCCGGAACAACACCCGCGGCATCCGGCCCGACAGTCAGGTCTACGTGCTCGTCCTCGGGACGGCCACTGCGCCGCCTTCAACCGGGGCGTCGCGCTCGACACCACCAGGTGGTACGCCCCGGGCGCGTACTACCCGGCCCCCACCGCCAAGAACGACTACGCCGGGTTCTTCCACTGCGTCGGCCTGGGCCACCGGGCCTGCGGGTTCGCCTACGACGACGTCAACGACCAGAGCTCGGTGCGGATCCTGCCCGACGCCGACCCGCCGAGCCGGCTCACCATCGGGATCGGCCGGTGACCGGGCCCGCCGGGGCAGTGCGCCCGGCGCTGCCCCGGCGGGCCGTTGGGCCTCAGCCTCGGGCGGCCGAGGCCACCCGGAAGCCGGTGTTCCCGGTGGAGCTGTCGGGCGTGTTGGAGCTGCGGGCGGCCACCCGGTAGCGGTTGCAGTAGGAGTCGTGGCACATGTGCGAGCCGCCGCGCATCACCCGTGCGCTGCCGCTCGGCGGGCCCGCCGGGTCGGTCCGCGGCCCGGTGCGGTGGAAGTCCGCGCTGAAGTAGTCGGCGCACCACTCCCACACGTTGCCGACCGTGTTGAACAGGCCGAAGCCGTTCGGGCGGTAGGAGCGGACGGGGGCGGTGCCGCGGTGCCGTCCGGTGTTCGAGGTCGGGAAGACACCCTGCCAGATGTTGAGCATCTCCCGCCCGCCCGGGGCCAGTTCGTCGCCCCAGGGGTAGCGCCGCTGCTCCAGGCCGCCGCGCGCGGCGTACTCCCATTCGGCCTCGGTGGGCAGCCGGGTGCCGGACCACGCGCAGTAGGCCCGGGCGTCGTTCCAGGAGACGTGCACCACCGGGTGGTTCTGCCGGGCGGCGAAGCCGGACCCGGGCCCTTCGGGGTGCCGCCAGTCCGCGCCCTCCACCGCGTGCCACCAGGGGGTGCCGACGACCGTGCGGGAGGCGGCCCGCAGCTCCTCGGACAGGAAGCCGCCGAAGACGAAGGAGAAGCCGAAGCGTTCGGCGTCGGTGGTGTGGCCGGTCTCCTTGACGAAGGAGGCGAACTCGGCGTTGGTGACGGTCGTCGGGGCGATCCGGAAGGCGCCGACCCCCACCTCGCGGACCGGTCCCTCGCCGTCGGCGGGGAAGCCCGCGGGGTCGTCGGTGCCCATCAGGAACCGCCCGCCGGGCAGGTCGAGCAGGCCGCGGGCGGCCCGCAGCGCGGCGGGGGACGGCGCCGCGGCCGGGGCCGGCGGCCGGGCGGCCGGGAGTGCGAGGGTGAGCAGCGCCGGGCCGGCCGATCGCCCGCCGCAGGAGGCGTTCTGGCCGAAGGAGGGGTTCTGCGGGGCGCAGCAGGCGAGCATCGGTACGTCCAGGGGTCGTCGGGGTGGCGGGGACGGCCGGCGGGCGGGCCGGAGCGTGGTGCTCCGGCCCGCCCGCCCGGGGCCCGGTGGGGGACGGACCCGGTGGCACGGACCCGCCGGCACGGATCCGGCGGGTCAGGCCGAGCGGGTCAGGCCGAGCGCTCGGCGGCCAGCGCGGCGGCCAGCGCCGGGATGCCGAGCTGCTGCTCCTGCTGCGGGGTGGCCTGGTAGAGCTTGTTGGTCAGCTGGTGCGGGTCGTTGACGAGATCGTAGTACTCGCGGAACAGCACCGATCCGGTGCCGGCGGGCTTGCCGGCCGCGTCGGTGTGGATCTGGTAGTACTCGGTGTACTGCTCGGTGTCGCTGACGTACGAGGACCAGGTGTGCGGGCCGCCCGCCGCGGTGCCGTGCTTCCACCATTCGACGAGCAGGTGGTCGCGGCTGTACCCGGTCAGCAGCGAGTGACCGTCCTGCGGGGTGTCGGGCGTGATGCCGGCCGCGTCCAGGATGGTCGGGGCGATGTCGATGTTGGCCACGATCCGGTTGTCGACGGTGCCGGAGCCGAGCCCGCCGGCCGGCCAGGAGACGTAGAACGGCACCTCGATCGAGGGCCGGTAGGGCACCGACTTCTTCAGCCACCCGTGGTCGGCCCAGGTGTACCCGTTGTCGCCGAGGTAGAAGACCAGGGTGTTCTCCAACTGGCCGAGCGCGGCCAGCTTGTCGTGGAAGGCCTGCACGGCGTCGTCGACCGAGAGCAGGGTGCGGAGCTGGCGGCGGCGCAGCGCCTGCGCGTCGGCCAGGGTGCCGGTGGCGTTCTGGATGAAGTCCGGCTTGTCGCTGCGGTCCGGCTCGGTGACGCCGGGCCGGCCGTTCCACGCGGGGACGGGCGTGTCGGCGTACTTCGCCTCGGGTGTGTTCGGTTCGTGCGAGGCCTTCGGCGCGACGAACGCGAACCACGGCCGGGGGTCGGCGGCGGCCTTGTCGAGGAAGGCGAGGGTGCGGTTCTTGATGACCGTGGTGCTGTAGCCGGGGATGGCCCGCACCGTGCCGTTGTCGTTCCAGGTGCCGTCGTTGTAGACGACCGGGCTCTCCAGCAGCCACTCCTCGAAGTGCGGCGGGTTGTCGGCGGCGTGCCACGCGTTCAGGTACTTGCCGAACAGGCCGGTGCGGTAGCCGGCCTGCTTGAGGTAGCGCTGCACGGTGGTGTGCTGGTCGAGGTTGTACGGCGAGGAGTTGTCGAGCACGCCGTGGTTGTGCGCCTGGCGGCCGGAGAAGATCGACGAGCGGGACGGTGCGCAGAGCGGGGTCGCGACGTGGCCGGCGGTGAACCGTACGCCCTGGTCGGCGAGCCAGGCGACGGTCTTGGGGGTGGCCCACTCGGTCTGCTTGGGCTGGTCGTCGGTGAGGATGACCAGGATGTTGGGGCGCGCGGCGGAGGCGGCGGGTGCGGCCGCCGCCGGGGCCGCGGCGGCCAGGGCGCCCAGGGAGGGTGCGGCGGCGACGGCGGCTGCTCCGGCGAGGAATCCCCGCCGTCCGACGAGGTTCCGGTCGTTCCGGCTCATCAGGCTGTCCCTTTCGTGGACGGGTGGGCGGCCCCGTGCTCCCGAACGGGCACGGCCCGGCCCGCCCGGTGGCTGGGTGCCCCTGGGCCGGTCGGTCGTGCCGGTGCGTGACGGTGCGGCCGCCGGTGGGTGGGCGGGTACGGGTGGCCGGGTGCCGCCCGGCCGGCGCGGTGGCCGGGGGGAGCGATCTCCGGCGGCCTCGGGAGCGACCGTAGGGTCCGCCGGAAGTCGCCCGCAATGCGGTCGGAGCCTTCAACATGTTCATTTCACATGGCTGTTGCGTGGCGTCATGCCAAGGCCGCCGACGTACCGTCAGCGGACGCGGCACGCCGCCCGCCGGGGCATCCCCGGCGGACCGGACCCGCCGCCAGGACCGGCCCGCCCCGGCCCGCCACGGCCCGCCGCCCGGTCGGCCCCGCGCTGTCGGACTGCGTCGGCCCGGACTGCGCCGGGCCGGTGAAGAGGCCCGGTCGCGACCGGCGCCGGGCCACCCCCGGCCGGATAGGGTCGGTGCGTCCGGCGTCCGCCAGCGGGGGCGGTGCGCGGGACGGACCTGGACGGAGCCCTGCCATGCCCCTGCCCGTCGCGGCGCTCTCCTTCGACGGGGACGACACCCTGTGGGACTTCGGATCCGGCTTCGCCCCGGCGATCGCGCACGCCGCCCGACTGCTGTCGGAAGCCTGCGGCGGACGCGCCGTCACCGTCGGCCGGCTGCAGGAGATCCGCGAGGAGGTGGCGCGGCGGATGCCCGGGGCCGGCTTCGGCGAGATCCGCCGGGCGGCCCTCGCGGAGTCCGCCAGGCGCCTCGGGTGCGAGCGCCCCGGTCCGCTCGCCGAGGAGGTGTACCGGGCCTTCCTCGCCGTCCGGGCCGAACGCACCCTGCTCTACCCGGAGACCGGACAGGTGCTGCGCCGGCTGGCCGCCTCGCTGCCGCTCGCGCTCACCACCAACGGCATCACCGACCTCGGTCCGCTCGGCCTGGACACCGTCTTCACCGTGGTCACCAGGGCCGCCGAGTGCGGCGTCCACAAACCCGATCCCGGCATCTACCGGCTCACCGCCGAACGGCTGGGCGTCCCGCCCGCCGCGGTCCTGCACATCGGCGACCACCCGGTGGAGGACGTGGCGGCCGCCCGGGCGGCGGGCATGGCGGCCGTGCTGCTGGACCGGACCGGCCGCACCCCCGGCGCGCTCCGTTCGCTGGAGGGGCTGCCCGCTCTGCTCGCCGATCCCGGCCGGGAGCTTCCGGCCGGTCCGGCGCGGCCGACGGGCCCGGCGAGCCCGGCGGACCTGACGGCCGGGTGACCCAGGGCCGGCAGCATGACCACCTGGCCGGTGAACCTCGGCAGATCCCGCTCCCTCAGCCTCGGCACACGTTCGAGCCGGCGCCAGGACGCGTCGAGGCGCCGGCCGGCGGTGCGGGGGTGCTCGGGCACGACTGCGTCCGGTCCGTCCCCGGCGACGAGGTCCACGACGTCCCCGGCGAACCCGGAGCGCTCACGACCGGGCAGCTCTCCGGGGGCCTGGCCGCACCTGCGGACCTCCTCGCAGTCCTCCCGGGCCGGGCCGTGGGCCGCCACCCGGTCCGGCTGTCCGATCTCCTCCGCGCGGACCGGACAGCGGGGCGCTTGCCGGCCGTCCCACACGCGCACGTGACGCGGGACGACGCGCGTCGTGGCGGGGGACGACGATGGCGCAACGGAATGCTAGGCCCGGTTCGCGTGGCGCAGCAGCGCCTCGACGGTCTCGGGCCAGTCGATCCCGTGGTGCTCCTCGCCGGCCGGCAGCGACTCCTCGGCCTCGGCGAGGAAGGCGGCCAGCCCGGCGGTGTCGGTGTGGACGAGGGCGACGCCGCCGTCCCCGTAGAACTCCAGCCGCGTCAGGCCGGCGCCCGCCGGTCGCAGCCGCAGGTCGCCCAGGCCGGCGGGCTCGTGCACGCCCTCATTCAGCAGCTCCCGGGCGACGGTCCAGACGATGCCGTCCTCGGCCCGGCCGCCGTCCTCGACCTCCAGGCCGTCCGCCAGCAGGGCCGGCGCCGGAAAGCTCAGCGAGACCTCGTACGGCGCCCCGGGGTCGTAGCGGAGCACCATCCGCAGGGTCCGGGGGACGGGGCCGGCCAGGTGTGCGGGGAGCGACCGCTCGACCCGGGTGCCCCGCCGGGGGTGGTCGGGGCCGGTGCCGGCGCCGCCGGTCGCGGGGGTGGCCGCAGGGGGTGCCGGCGTCGCGCCCGGAGCGGTGGAGCGGCCGGTGAACGCGGTGCCGGCCGGGTCGGTGGGCGGTTCGGCGGGCGGGTTCGTGTGGGCGTTCATATGCGCGGCAGCCTCCGGCGGAGTCGTCAGGTGTCCATCGCCTGCCCCTCTTCGCGCCCGGCACTCCTTCGCCGACGGAGAATCTGCCGCCAGGTCAGAATCTCCGCCGGGACGGCCACCGGCCCCGCGGCCCGTGCTGGGCGGCGGGGCCGGCGACAGGAGTCCGGTCAGCTTCGGCGACGGCCCCAGGCCGGGCTGACCACGGTGATCAGCGCGGCGGCCACGCCGATCTGGAGCAGGTGCCGGATCCAGTCGATCCCGCCGGTGTCGCGGACCCCGAGGCCACTGGCGAGGGCGTTGCCGGCCACGGCGCCGACCACTCCGAGCAGGATCGTCAGCCAGATCGGAATCGGTTGCCGGCCCGGCAGCAGCAGCCTCGCGAGCAGGCCGATGATCAGACCGGCGATGATCGCCCACAGAAATGACATGAGGTCTCCTCGTCTCGGTGCTCCCCGGAGCGTCCAGGGCCACGGCACCCGTCTGCCCCGGCCGGGCCGCCTCATGTGTCCTCGGTCCGCCGCCCGCTCCGGGCGGCCCGCGGGAGGGGGTGGGGCCCGGTGCACCCGGCTGGACGAGCCGGGTTCGGCCGTTCGGCCGACACTGGACGGGCGGCGCACGCGCGTTCGGGCTGCGCCGCCTCCTGCGCCGGACGGAGGAACGATGGCGAACCGGGACCGCCGGGCAACCGGCCACACCCGCCACGAGCGCCGGGCGGCAGCGTGCCGGCCGACATGAGCGCCGGGCGTCCCCGCGAGGCCGGTCAGGCCGGTCGAGCAGGTCGGGCCGGGGGACGGGACCACCGCTGGCAGGCGCTGGCGGTCTGCCTGGTCGCGGGGTTCATGACGCTGCTCGACGTCAGCATCGTCAACGTCGCGCTGCCCTCCGTCCGGGCCGGGCTCGGCCTGTCCGAGAGCGGCCTGCAGTGGGTCCTCTCGGGCTACGCGCTGACCTTCGGCCTGGCCCTCGTCCCGGCGGGACGGCTCGGCGACGCACGCAGCCGGCGAGCCGTCTTCATCAGCGGACTGGCCCTCTTCACCCTCACCAGCGCGCTGGCCGGCGCCGCCCAGAACGAGGGCTGGCTGATCGCGGCCAGACTCGTCCAGGGCGTCGCGGGCGGCATCCTCGTCCCCCAGGTCTCCGGCTTCATCCAGGAGCTCTTCCAGGGCACCGAGCGGGGCCGGGCCTTCGGCCTGCTCGGCGCCACCATCGGCGTCTCGACCGCGGTGGGCCCGCTGCTCGGCGGGCTGCTGATCGAGATCTTCGGTACGGCGGACGGCTGGCGCTGGGTGTTCTACGTCAACCTGCCGATCGGGCTGGTCGCGCTGCCCCTGGCCTACCGGCTGCTCCCGCCGCCCTCGGCCCGCGCGGCCCGGGCCGGGCGGGCCACGGGCCGCGACTTCGACCCGGTGGGCGTCCTGCTGCTGGGAGCGGGGACGGTCCTGCTCCTGCTGCCACTGGTCGAGCAGGGGCAGTGGCCGGGCCCGGCCAAGTGGCTGCTGCTGCCGGTGGCCCTCCTGCTGCTGGCCGGGTTCGCCGGCTGGGAGCGCCGGTACGGGCGCCGGCACGAGCCGCTGGTCAGCATGAACCTGTTCCGGGCGCGGTCCTACGCCCTGGGCACCATGCTGTCGCTGGTGTACTTCGCCGGCTTCACGGCGATCTTCTTCATCTTCACGCTGTACCTGCAGAACGGTCTGGGCTACAGCGCGCTGGCGGCGGGACTGTCCATCACGCCCTTCGCCCTCGGCTCCGGTGCCGGGGCCGCCGTCGGAGGCCGGGTGGTGCACCGCTTCGGCCGGCCGCTGGTGACCGTCGGTCTCCTCCTGGTCGCGGTCGGGCTGGCGGTGTCCGGCGGGGTGGTGCACCTGTGGTCGGGCCCGCACGTCGGCTGGCTGACCGCGCCGCCGCTGCTGCTGGCCGGGATCGGCAGCGGGCTGGTGATCTCGCCCAACCAGGTGCTCACCCTCGCCGAGGTGCCGGTGGCCCGGGCGGGCAGTGCGGGCGGCGTGCTGCAGACCGCCCAGCGGATCGGGTCCGCGGCGGGCATCGCCGCCGTCGGCGCGGTCTTCTTCACCAGGCTGGACGGCCACCCGCAGGACTGGGCCGGCGCCTTCCAGCTGGGGCTGGTCGTCGCCATCGGTTTCGTGCTGCTGGCCCTGGCCACCGCGCTCGCGGACGTCCTGGCGGGCGGCACAGGCCGGCCCGCTCCGGACCGCCCGCCCGGGCCGGGGCCGCGGCTGCCCGGGCCGCCGGCGCCCCAGCACGGGCCGCCGGGCCCGCAGACCCCGGCCCCGAAACCGTGAAGCCCGAAACCGTGAAGCCCTGAAACCGTGAAGTCCTGAAACCGTGAGGCTCCGAACCGGGAGGGCCCACAACCGTACGGGCCCGCAATCGTGCGGCCGAGGCAGGTGCCGGCGACCCGCCGGCCCCGCGCGGGCGGTCATGCTTCGGCGGTATCCGGGTAGGCGCGGCTTCGGCGGGTTTCCGGCCGGGACGCCGGCCCGGTCGGACGCCCGCTGCCGCGGAGGGGACGCCGGCCGGGGCGACGACCGCCCCCGGAGCACCGCCACCGCGCACGATCACCGACCCGAGCCACCTGCGGAGGAGCCCCTGATGACCCGCCCGCCCGACCCCGTACCCCCCAACCCCACGCCCGCCCCCGGCCCCGGCGGTCCGGGCCCCGGGCCGCTCCCCGGCCCGTTGCCGGCGCCCGGCGGTCCCGATCCGGTGCCCCCGGCGCCGCCCGCGCCGGGCCCGGACCCCTGGCCGGACGGACCCGCTCCCGACCCCGGGCCCGGTCCCTTCCCGGCGCCCGGCCCGGGCCCCGCGCCGGCACCCGTGACCTGAGCGCGGGTGCGGCGGATTGACCCGGGCCCGGCGGGGTAGCCGCGCGCCATGCTGACCTTCGGAATCGAGGAAGAGTACCTGCTCATCGACGAGGTGAGCGGAGTGCCGGTGCCCCGGGCGGCGGAGGTGCTGGCCGCCGCGGACCTGCTGCCGGACCTGCGCCCGGAGGAGGCCCAGCACGAGCTGCTGCAGGTGCAGGTCGAGGTGGCCACCCCCGTCTGCGAGGATCTCGCCGAGGCGGCGGACCATCTGGTGCGCCTGCGCGACGCGGTCGGCACCGCGGCGCAGAAGTCGGGCTGCCGGATCGGTCCGGTCGGTGCGGCCCCCTTCCAGGGGCTCACCCCGGTGCCGGTCACCGACCACGCCCGCTACCTGACCGCGCGGGCCGACGCCCCGCAGCTGGTGGACGACCTCATGCTGAACGGCATGCACGTGCACGTGGGCGTCCCCGGCCGGGAGAGCGGGGTCGCCGTCCTCAACCGGATCCGGCCCTGGCTCCCCGTCCTGGTCGCGATGGCCGCGAACTCCCCCTTCTGGCAGGGCAAGGAGACCGGCTTCGCGAGCTGGCGGACGATCCACTTCGACCGCTGGCCGGCCAGCGGCCAGCCGCCGGCGTTCCGCGACGCGGCGGACTACGAACGGCGGGTGCGGGCCTTGCAGGACACCGGACTGATCCGGGACCGCGGCGCCCTGTACTGGCACGCGCGGCTCTCCGAGCGGTACCCCACCATCGAGGTCCGGGCCGCCGACGTGCAGCTGCTGCCGCAGGACGCCGAACTCTTCGCCGCCCTGGTCCGGGCCCTGGTGGCGTCGGCCTTGGCGGAGGAGCGCGCCGGCGTGCCGCCGCTGCGCCCGGAGGAGGAGATGCTGCGGGCCGCCACCTGGCAGGCCGCCCACAACGGGCTCGACAGCCGGCTGACCTCGCCCGGTCTCGCGTTCGCCCGCCCGGCGGCCGCCGTCGTCGAGGAGCTCATGGAGTACGCGGCGCCCGGGCTCGCCGAGACGGGCGACGCCGCACGGACCGAGGCCCTGCTGGGCGACTTCCTGGCGGCGGGGACGGGAGCCCAGCGTCAGCGCCGGGCCTGGCGCGAGGGCGGACGGGCCGGGCTGCTGGACCTCATCGTCCGGTAGCCCGGCACGCCGCCGTCCGGCCCTGGCACCCGCCGGTCGCCCGGGCCGCCATGTCCGTCCGCCCCCTCGGCCGCGCCGGTCAGCGCAGGTCGAAGACCAGACGGGCGGTCACCCGGCCCGAGAGGATGTCCTCGAAGCAGCTGTTGACCTCGTCGAGGCGGCGCGACTCGCGGATCACCTTGGTCCGGCCCAGCGCGTGCAGCCGGAACACCTCCGCCAGGTCCTCGCGGGTGCCGACGATGGAGCCGATCACGCTGGTGCCGTTCAGCACCGTGTCGAAGACCGGCAGTTCGAGCCTTCCCTCGGCGGGCAGCGCGACCAGCACCAGCGTGCCGCCCCGCCGGAGCGCCCCGTACGCCGCCTGGAAGGAGGCGTTGTTCACCGCCAGGGCGACGGCCGCGTGCGCGCCGCCGAGCTTCTGGACCTCGGCGGCGACGTCCGCCGTCCGGGCGTCGATCACATGGTCGGCGCCGAGGTCGCGGGCCAGCTGCAGCTTGTCGTCGGTGATGTCGACCGCGATGGTCTCGGCGCCGCTGATCCGGGCGTACTGCAGCGCCAGGTGACCGAGGCCGCCGATGCCCGAGACCAGCACCCGGGTGCCCGGGCGGGCCCCGGAGACCTTCACCGCCTTGTACGTGGTGACGCCCGCGCAGGACAGCGGCGCCGCGTCCAGCGGGTCCAGCCCCTCAGGCACCGGGACGACGTAGTCGCCGTGCGCCAGCGCGTACTCGGCGTACGCGCCGTCCACCGAGTAGCCGCTGTTGTGCTGCTGGAGGCAGAGCGTCTCCCAGCCGGAGACGCACTGGTCGCAGCGGCCGCAGGCGTCCGCGAGCCAGGCGATGGCGACCCGCTCGCCGATCGCCACGTGTCGGACCTGCTCCCCGGCGGCCTCGACGATGCCGACCCCCTCGTGGCCCGGCACGAAGGGCGGTGCGGGCTTCACCGGCCAGTCCCCGTGGGCGGCGTGGATGTCGGTGTGGCACAGCCCGGAGGCCTCGATCCGCACCAGGACCTGGTGCGGGGCCGGCTTCGGCACCGGACGGTTCTCGATCTCCAGCGGGGCGGTGAAGTCCTTGACGACGGCGGCCTTCATGAATGCGACTCCGTTCGGCGGCTGGACGTTCGGGCGTGGGGTTCGTGCGGGGGCTTCGCGCGCGGTGTTCGTGCGCGGCCGTTCGAGCCGGTGCGCCTCCGGGCGCGGCTCCCCTGCAGCCTCACCCTGGCGGCGTAACGGCGCAGGGCGGGCGGGCCGAACGGGTGAGCGCGCGACGGGGCGGCGGGTCGGGCTCGCCGCCCGGCCGCCGCCCGGCCCGCTGCCCGCGCGGGGTCCGCCGCCGGCCGGCCTCAGACCGCCGGGTCGGCGGCGTCGACCTCGGTGGTCCCCAGCCGGGCGTGCACCGCCGGCCGGCGCGCCCGCAGCCGCAGGGCGAGGAGGACTCCGGTCAGGAAGACCACCGGGACGATCGCGATCAGCGGCCGGTCGACCTCCGGCCCGGCGCCGGTGAAGAGGTCCAGCTTCCAGCAGACCAGTGCCGTCGCGCCGCAGAGCAGCACGGTCGAGGCCAGTGGGGCCACCACCGTCCGCAGCCGGCCGGCCGGGAGCGCGCCGACCAGGCCTTCGAGACCGGCCTGCGCGCGATGCTCGCCGGCTACCGGGCGATGCTCCCCCCGGCGGGGCCGGGCGCCGTGGTCTGAGCCGGCCGGCAGCCGGCCGTCGGGCCACCGTCACCCGGGGCCGGCCGGCCGGGAACCCCCGGCCGGGGGCGAACCGCCCGTCCCGGCGCCGGACACGCCCTAGAGCGGCGTCGCGGCCTTCAGCACCAGCAGCAGCGCGACCGCCGCGTTCACCGCGGACAGCGCCGAGGCCGCCGTTCCCGCCGCCGCGACCATCGCCGCCAGACCGGCCGGGCTGTGCGCGGGCGGCCAGCCGTCGGCCGCCGGGACGGGCCCCAGCAGGGCGGCGACCCGGCGCGGGACGGGGCCGGGCGCCGCGAAGGCGGCCAGGCCCGGCGGGGTCGGGTCGCCGCCTGCCCGGTGGAGGAGCAGGGCGGCGTTGGCCACCGCGCGGGCGGTCAGCCGCCGGTCGCCGACCGCCTCGGCGGCCTCCTCGTCGGCCCAGCGTTCGGCGCCGAAGGCGACGGCGGCCTGCAACGGCCGCAGGAACGGGTTGACCCGGCTGGCGAGCCGGGTGGCCAGCAGGATCCGGTGGTGGCGGTAAGTCAGATGGGCCCGCTCGTGCGCCAGCAGGGCCTGGTACTCGTCCGGCGCCAGACCGGTGGCCATCGCACTGGAGGCCACCACCCGCCCCGGGCGCCCGGGCAGCGCGTAGGCGTACGGCGTGCGGTCCGGCAGGACGGCGACGTCCCGCTCGTGCGGGACGGCGGCCAGCGCGTGCCGTAGCCGGCGCCGGACCCGCAGGTGGCGTCCCAGGGTGGCGCCGCAGGCCACCGTGACGGCGCAGAGCAGTGCGATGCTGCCGAAGCCGACCGCCTCGTGGAACGGCACCGCGTCCCGGACCTGCGGGGCGGACCAGCTGTCCGGCAGCGGGTTGCCGGGGATCTGGGCGGTGCCGATCACGCCGAGCAGGCCCAGGCAGAGCGTGCTGCACACGCCCATCACCACGCTGAGCGCGGTCAGCAGCCGGGCGGTCGTGCGGGGGTGCAGGTGCAGTTCGGCCAGCCTGGCGATCGGCAGCGCGGTCAGCGGCAGGACGAGCGGGAGGAAGACGAAGACGCCCACGGGCGTCAGCTTCCGTCGTCGACGGCGCTGTCCAGCAGGGCCCGCAGCAGGTTCTCGTCGTCGGGGAGCAGGGTGCTCACGAAGCTGGCCAGGACGGCGTCCCGGTCGGCCTCGTTGTCGAGCACCCGGCGCATCCGCAGGGCGGCCAGCCCGGCGGTGTCGGAGGCGGCCCGCCAGACGTACGAGCGGCCCGAACGGCTCCGGGAGACGGCCTTCTTGGCGTGCAGTCGGGACAGGATGGTCATCACCGTGGTGTAGGCCAGCCCGTCGCCGAGGTGCTGCTGCACCCAGACCGCGGTCGCCGGGCCGGGCGCCGCCTGGAGCGCGGCCAGGACCTGCGCCTCCAGCTCGCCCTGCCCGCGCCTGCGCACCCGCGGGTGCTCGGCGGGCGCTTGCTGTTCGGTGCCCATGCCGGGCTCTCCCTCCGGTCTCGCCGCCCGGTCCTGCTCGGGCGCGCTGTCCATCCTACTGACCGGTCCGGCCTGGATCTTTGCCGGGCCTTTGCCCGGCTTTTGCCGGAGTCGCGGGCTCCGCCGTCACCGCCGGCACCGGTGCGCACCGATGACGGCCGGACAGATTCTCCTGTTCTCTACAGTGTTGTAGATTTATGATCCCCGAACCACAGAGAGCCGGGCGTTCCGGGCCCGGCACGGGGAATCCCCAGGAGGGCATCATGGGAGTCTCGCTGGCCAAGGGTGGCAACGTCTCGCTGACCAAGGAGGCCCCGGGGCTGACCGCGGTCATCGTGGGCCTCGGCTGGGACGTCCGCTCCACCACCGGGGCCGACTTCGACCTCGACGCCAGCGCCCTGCTGTGCAACGACGCCGGACGGGTGGTCTCCGACCAGCACTTCGTCTTCTTCAACAACCTGCGCAGCCCCGAGGGTTCGGTCGAGCACAGCGGCGACAACCTCACCGGCGGCGGGGACGGCGACGACGAGCAGATCAAGGTCGACCTGGCCAACGTCCCCGCCAACGTCACCAAGGTGGTCTTCCCGGTGTCGATCTACGACGCCGACGCCCGGCTGCAGAACTTCGGCCAGGTCCGCAACGCCTTCATCCGGATCGTCAACCAGGCCAACGGCAGCGAGGTGGCGCGCTACGACCTCAGCGAGGACGCCTCGTCCGAGACCGCGATGGTCTTCGGGGAGCTCTACCGCTACGGCGCCGAGTGGAAGTTCCGGGCGATCGGCCAGGGTTACGCCTCCGGTCTGCGGGGCATCGCCTCCGACTACGGGGTCAACGTCTGACCGGTACCGCGGGCAGCGGCCAGGGCCCGCCGCCGGCGGCCCGGCGCACCGGCGGTCCGAGCCGGTGCACAAGCGCATCGTCCGACCGTCGGCCGACACAAGGAGAGCAGGACTCATGAGCGTCAACCTCGGCAAGGGACAGCGGATCAGCCTGGAGAAGGCCGGCGGAGGGGCGCTCAGCGTGGTGCGGATGGGCCTCGGCTGGAAGGCCTCGCCGCGCAAGGGCTTCCTGGCCAAGCTGCTCCCGAGGGAGATCGACCTGGACGCCTCGGCCGTGCTGTTCGCGGGCAGCAAGCCGGTCGAGGTGGTCTACTTCCAGAAGCTGACCAGCTCGGACGGCTCGGTGCGGCACAGCGGCGACAACCTGACCGGCGGCGCCGGCCAGGGCGCCGACGACGAGTCCATCGTGGTGGACCTGCAGAAGGTGCCGGCGCAGGTCGAGCAGATCGTCTTCACCGTCAACTCGTTCACCGGGCAGACCTTCCAGGAGGTGCAGAACGCCTTCTGCCGCCTGGTGGACGAGAGCAACGGCACCGAGCTCGCCCGCTACACCCTGACCGGCGGCGGCCCGTACACCGCCCAGATCATGGCCAAGGTCCACCGGGCGGGCACCGGCTGGCAGCTGACCGCGATCGGGGAACCGGCCGCCGGCCGCACCTTCAAGGAGCTGCTGCCCGAGATCGCCAAGCACCTCTGACGGCGGGCGGCGGGCCGGCTCCGGTGACGGGCGGCCGAACTCGGCACGGCCGACGGGCGGCTGACGCCCGGCCGGCCGGGGCCGGCCGGTGCCGGAGCACCGCCGCGACCTGGTAGTGTTCTCGGTGTCGGAAGAGAGATCTTCCAGGCAGGCGTCGGAGGTGCTGGTGGAGCACGCCCTACTTTCAGTAGGGAGAGTCCGTTCAAATCGGGCCCGGCGCTCCAATCTTTTCCGGGCCCGGTCCGGACCGCCCCAGGGTGGTCCGGACCGGGCCCGTCGCATGCCCCCCGCCGCGCCTCCTCGGGGCCCCGCCCGGTCCGGCCGCCCGCGGACGGACCTCGCACGGGTCGGCCACTCGCGAGGGTAGGCCTCACGCCGGCTGGACCTCCACGGCTGGACCCCGTGGACGGGCCGCACGCGGACGGGCCCGGCCGGGTGATCCGGCCGGGGCCCGTACGTCCGGGAGGCCCGGTCAGTCCAGGTAGTCGCGCAGCACCTGGGAGCGCGACGGGTGGCGCAGCTTGGACATGGTCTTGGACTCGATCTGGCGGATCCGCTCACGGGTGACCCCGTAGACCTTGCCGATCTCGTCCAGCGTCTTCGGCTGGCCGTCGGTGAGGCCGAAGCGCATCGAGACCACGCCGGCCTCGCGCTCGGCCAGCGTCTCCAGGACGGCCCGCAGCTGCTCCTGGAGCAGCGTGAAGCTGACCGCGTCGGCGGGCTTGACGGCCTCGGTGTCCTCGATCAGGTCACCGAACTCGCTGTCGCCCTCGTCGCCCAGCGGGGTGTGCAGCGAGATCGGCTCGCGCCCGTACCGCTGCACCTCGATCACCCGCTCCGGGGTGAGGTCGAGCTCCTTGCCCAGCTCCTCCGGGGTGGGTTCGCGGCCGAGCGACTGGAGCATCTGGCGCTGCAGGCGGGCCAGCTTGTTGATGACCTCGACCATGTGCACCGGGATGCGGATGGTGCGGGACTGGTCGGCCATCGCGCGGGTGATCGCCTGGCGGATCCACCACGTCGCGTACGTGGAGAACTTGAAGCCCTTGGTGTAGTCGAACTTCTCGACCGCGCGGACCAGACCGAGGTTGCCCTCCTGGATCAGGTCCAGGAACAGCATGCCGCGACCGGTATAGCGCTTGGCCACCGAGACCACCAGGCGGAGGTTGGCCTCCAGCAGGTGGTCCTTGGCGCGGCGGCCGTCCTCGGCGATCAGCTCCAGCTCGCGCCGGAACACCGGGGTGAGGTCCTCGCCGGAGGCGAGCTTCTCCATCGCGAACAGGCCGGCCTCGATCCGCTTGGCCAGCGACACCTCCTGCTCGGCGTTGAGCAGCGAGACCTTGCCGATCTGCTTCAGGTAGTCCTTCACCGCGTCGGCGCTGGCGCCGGGGGTGGTGACCTGCACCTTGGGGGCGTCGTCCTCGTCGTCGTCCGACAGGACGAAGCTGCCGATGCCGGGCGTCTCCGGCTCCTGGCCCGCCTCGCCGGCGGTGGCCTCGTCGAAGAGGTCGTCCTCGGCGGCGGGCTCGGCGGCGGAGGCGTCCTCCGGGCCGGCCTTCGCCGCGGTCTTCTTGGCGGCGGCCGTGGTGGTCTTCTTCGCGGCCGTCTTCTTCACCGCGGCGGCCTTCTTCGCCGGGGCCGCCTTCTTGGCCGCGGCCGCCTTTTTCACCGGTGCGGCGGCCTCCGCGGGCGCCCCGGAGGCCTCGTCGGAGGCCTCCACGGGGGCCGCTGTGATCTTCTTGACAGGGGTAGCGCGCGTGGCTACGGTTTTCTTGACAGAGCGCCGGCTCGGGTCTCCAGCAGCTGGTTTGGCCTCCTGCGCAGGTCGGACCGCCAGGACTACCCCGTCCTCGTCGAGCACCTGGTTCAGGCTCCGGAGGACGACCTTCCACTGGGTGGTCGGAATGTTGTCGGCCTCGAAAGCCTGGCGCACCTCATCGCCGGTGATGTGTCCTGTGGTCCTGCCGCGCTCGATGAGTGCCATCAAGGACGCGGATTCAGCGATCCGATGCGGAAGCGTGCGGGACGGGCTGGGCGACACGAGTGGCCTCTCGGTGCAGTGGGCATGAAACGGCTCCGCCGCGCACGGAGTGTGTGACGGATCAGGGATCCTCCACGCGGCAAGCACCGTTCGACTAATCGTTCCCGGAGTCCGAGGCGTTACGCATCGATGGAGTGACTCGGGTCACTCCGCTGCCGTAGTGGTCGCCGCCGCCGGCCCGGTACGCCCGGCCCGGGCGGTGCCGCCCGGCGCACCCGGTCAGCCCAGGAACCCGCGCAGCAGGGCCGCCGTGGCCTCCAGGTGCTCCTCGGTGGAGCGCCGGGCGCCCTCGGCGTCGCCGGCCAGGATGGTGTCCACCATCGTGCGGTGCTGCTCCGAGGCGTGGTCGATGTTGCGCTCCAGCATCGGTATCGCGTTGAGCAGGTCGTTCAGGCGCATCCGGCTCTCGGCGATGCCGGCCGCCAGCGAGTGCGAGCCGGTGAGCTCGGCGATCGCCAGGTGGAAGCGGGAGTCCAGCTGGCGGTACTCCTCCGGCGCCGCGTTCTCCAGGTCGCCGAGGCGTTCCCGCAGGTAGGCGCGCTGCTCCTCGGTGAGCGGCCGTCTCGCGGCCTGCTCGGCGGCGCCGGTCTCCAGCACCATCCGGTAGGTGAGCGCGTCCTCCAGCTCGGCGCCCATGTCCTGGACGGCCCGGCGCAGGTCGCCGAGGTCGGGCGGCGGCAGCCGGTAGGTGACGAAGGTGCCGCCGTAGCGGCCGCGCCGCGACTCGACGCAGCCGGCGAGCTGCAGGGAGCGGATCGCCTCGCGCAGGGTCTCCCGGCTGACGTTCAGCCGGGCGGCGAGTTCACGCTCCGGCGGGAGGCGGTCACCGTACGCGAGGACGCCCAGCTTGATCGCCTCCAGGAGTCGCTCGACCGTCTCCTCGAAGGTGTTGCCGGTCCGGACGGGGCGGAAGATCGCGCCGCCCCGCCAGTCCATCCGCGCGTCGCGCGCGCCCGCCAGGTCCACTCCGGAATCCTACCGAGGGAGCGGCGGGGAACGAGGTCGGCAGGTCCCCTTGACGGGGTGGAGCCCCAGGGTGAAGCATGCGCATACGCCAATGGTCCGGTTTCAGTCCATTGGCCACCACAGTGCTGTGGCGCACGTTTCGGATCCCCCACCGAACCCCCAAGAAGGGGTGCGCATGTCTCCCGAACCCTCCCCCCTCGACCACCCTGGCATGCCGGTGTTTCCGGCGGACGCCGCCGGGATCACCACCGGCACCGCACCCGCGCTCTCCCCGGACGAGCAGCGGCTGCGCGAACTCGGCTACACCCAGGAACTGGCCCGCTCGATGTCGGGCTTCTCCAACTTCGCGGTCTCCTTCTCGATCGTCTCGATCCTCTCCGGCTGCCTCACCCTCTACGGCTTCGGCCTCAACACCGGCGGCCCGGCGATGATCACCTGGGGCTGGCCGGTGGTCGGCCTGATGACCCTCTGCGTAGCCCTCGCCATGGCCGAGATCTGCTCCTCGTACCCCACCGCCGGGGGCCTCTACTACTGGGCGGCCAAACTCGCCCCCTCGCGCGGACCGGCCTGGGCCTGGTTCACCGGCTGGTTCAACTTCCTCGGCCAGGTCGCGGTCACCGCCGGGGTCGACTACGGCGCGGCCACCTTCGCCAACGCCCTGCTGGAGATGCAGTTCGGCTTCGCGGCCACCCCGGGGCACACCGTCACGGTCTTCGCGGTGATCCTGCTCGTCCACGGCCTGCTCAACACCCGCGGCGTCCGGCTGGTCGCCCTGTTCAACAACGTCAGCGTCTGGTGGCACCTGGCCGGCGTCACGATCATCGTCGGCGCCCTCGTCCTGGTGCCCTCCCACCACGCCTCCGCGTCCTTCGTCCTCACCAGGTTCGTCAACAACACCGGATTCCACAGCTCCTTCTACGTCGCCATGCTCGGCCTGCTGCTCGCCCAGTACACCCTCACCGGCTACGACGCCTCCGCGCACATGACCGAGGAGACCCAGGACGCCGCCCGCTCCGGCCCGCGCGGCATCGTCAACTCCGTCCTCGTCTCGCTGGTCGCCGGCTGGATCCTGCTGCTCGGCCTCACCTTCGCCATCCAGGACTACGACGGCGCGCTCACCAGCTCCACCGGCGTACCGCCCGCCCAGATCTTCATCGACGCCATCGGCGACACCGGCGCCAAGCTGCTGCTGCTCATCGTGATCGGCGCCCAGTTCTTCTGCGGCATGGCCTCCGTCACCGCCAACTCCCGCATGATCTACGCCTTCTCGCGGGACGGCGCACTGCCCGGCTCCCGGCTCTGGCACCGGATCAACCCCCGCACCCAGACACCCACGAGCGCGGTCTGGCTCGCCGCCGGCGGCGCCTTCCTGCTCGGCCTGCCGGCCCTGTGGAACAGCACCGCCTACGCCGCCGTCACCTCCGTCTCGGTGATCGGCCTCTACATCGCCTACGTCATCCCGGTGTTCCTGCGGCTGCGGCAGGGCGAGGCCTTCGCCCGCGGCCCCTGGCACCTCGGCCGGTGGAGCCGGCCGGTCGGCCTGGTGGCCGTCGGCTGGACGGCACTGATCGCGGTGCTGTTCATGCTCCCCACCGTGAGCCCGGTCACCGCCGTCAGCTTCAACTACACGCCCGTCGCGGTGGCGGTCGTCCTCGGCTTCGCCGGCCTCTGGTGGCTGGTCTCGGCCAGGCACTGGTTCACCGGCCCCAAGGTGCACGGCACACCCGAGGAACTCGCCGCCGCCGAAGCCGAACTGGAGATCCGATGAGTCCCCGCCTGACCCTGGAGCAGCTGCGCGCCGGCGTCGCCCGGGGGGCGATCGACACCGTCGTCCTCGCCATGACCGACATGCAGGGCCGCCTGCAGGGAAAGCGGATCGCCGCCGAGTTCTTCCTCTCCGACGTCGTCGCCGACTCCGCCGAGGGCTGCGGCTACCTGCTCGCCGTCGACATCGACATGAACACCGTGGACGGCTACGAGATCTCCTCCTGGGAGAGCGGCTACGGCGACCTCGTCCTCACCCCCGACCTCGCCACCCTGCGCACCGTCCCCTGGCATCCCGCCACCGTGATGGTCCAGTGCGACGTCGCCCACCACGACGGGCGGCCGGTCACCGTCTCGCCCCGGCAGATCCTGCGCCGGCAGCTGGAGCGCCTCGCCGGCCACGGCTGGCACGCCTACGCCGGCACCGAGCTGGAGTTCATCGTCTTCAAGGACACCTACGAGCAGGCCTGGGAGAAGGACTACCACCGGCTCACCCCCGTCAACCAGTACAACGTCGACTACTCCATCCTCGGCACCTCCCGGGTGGAGCCGCTGCTGCGCCGGCTGCGCAACGAGATGGCCGGCGCCGGGCTCACCGTGGAGTCGGCCAAGGGCGAGTGCAACCTGGGCCAGCACGAGATCGCCTTCAAGTACGGCGAGGCGCTGCGGACCTGCGACGACCACGCGGTCTACAAGACCGGCGCCAAGGAGATCGCCGCCCAGGAGGGCGTCAGTCTCACCTTCATGGCCAAGTACGACCAGCGCGAAGGCAACTCCTGCCACATCCACCTCAGCCTGCGCGACGACCAGGGCCGGCCGGTGATGGCGGGGGACGGCCCGCACGGCTTCTCCCCGGTGATGGAGCACTTCCTGGCCGGGCAGCTCGCCTGCCTGTCGGACTTCGCCCTCCTGCTCGCCCCCACCGTCAACTCCTACAAGCGGTACGTGCCGGGCAGCTTCGCCCCGACCGCGATCGCCTGGGGACGCGACAACCGGACCTGCGCGCTGCGGGTGGTCGGCCACGGCGCCTCGCTGCGCTTCGAGAACCGGGTGCCCGGCGGGGACGTCAACCCCTACCTGGCGGTGGCCGCGCTGATCGCCGCCGGCCTGCACGGGATCGAGCAGCAGCTGCCGCTGGAGCCCGAGTTCAGCGGCAACGCGTACGGCTCCGACGCGCCCAGGGTGCCCGCCACGCTGCGCGACGCCGTCGACGCCTTCGAGCAGAGCGAAGCGGCCGCGCTGGCCTTCGGCAAGGACGTCGTACGGCACTACAGCCACGCCGGCCGGGTCGAACTCGCCGCCTACGAAGCGGCGGTGACCGACTGGGAGCGCCGGCGCGGATTCGAGCGGCTGTGACGGGCGGGCCGCTGGTGGGGATCACCAGCTACCTCGACGAGGCCGCCTGGGGCGTCTGGGAGCAGAGCGCGGCCCTGCTGCCGCAGAGCTACGTCGACGCCGTGGTCCGGGCCGGAGCCACACCCGTCCTGCTGCCCCCGCAGGGCGGCGTCCCCGACCGGCTGCTGGACCGGCTGGACGGTCTGCTGCTCTCCGGCGGGCCCGACATCGACCCCGCCAGGTACGGCGAGGCGCCGCACCCGCGCACGGACGATCCCCACCCGCTGCGCGACGGCTGGGAGTTCGGCCTGCTGGCCGGCGCCCTGGAGCGGGACCTGCCGGTGCTCGGCATCTGCCGGGGCATGCAACTGCTGAACGTCGCCCTCGGCGGCAGCCTGGTGCAGCACCTGCCCGACCGGGCCGGAGGACAGGAGCACCGGCTCGCCCCCGCCACCTTCAGCACCCAGGCCGTGATGGTCCGCCCCGCCACCCGGCTCGCCGGGATCCTCGGCCGCACCGCCAAGGTGGCCTGCTACCACCACCAGGCGGTCGACCGCCTCGGCAGCGGGCTGCTGCCCTCGGCCTGGAGCGCCGACGAGACCGTCGAGGCCGTCGAACTGCCCGACCACCGCTTCGCCCTCGGCGTCCAGTGGCACCCCGAGACCGACCCCTCCGACCCGCGCCTCTTCGAGGCGTTCGTCACCGCTGCCACGGCCACCACCCCCTAGGAGACAGCACCGTGAGTTCGGACCAGGACCTCTTCGAGGTGGTCAACCCCGCCACCGAGGAGGTGATCCAGACGGTGGCCATGGCGGGCCTCGCCGAGACCGACGCCGCCGTCGCCCGGGCCAAGGCCGCCTTCGCGAGCTGGCGCAAGGTCGCGCCGGCCGACCGCGCCCGGCTGCTGCGGGCCTTCGCCGCCGCCGTCGACGCCGACCGTGAGCACCTCGCCGCACTCGAGGTGGCGGGCGCCGGCCACACGGTGGGCAACGCCCGGTGGGAGGCCGGCAACGCCCGCGACGTCATCGAGTACTACGCCGCCGCCCCGGAACGCCTGTTCGGGCGCCAGATCCCGGTGGCCGGCGGCCTGGACGTGACCTTCCAGGAACCGCTCGGCGTGGTCGGCGTCATCGTGCCCTGGAACTTCCCGATGCCGATCGCCGCCTGGGGCCTGGCGCCGGCCCTCGCGGCCGGCAACACCGTCGTCCTCAAGCCCGCCGAACTCACCCCGCTGACCGCCCTGCGACTGGCCGAACTGGCCCTGCGGGCAGGCATTCCCGAGGGCGTCCTGCAGGTGCTGCCGGGGCGCGGCGCGGTGGTCGGCCGGCGCTTCGTCACCCACCCCGACGTGGCCAAGGTCGTCTTCACCGGCTCCACCGCCGTCGGCAGGGCCGTCGCGGCCGGCTGCGCCGAGCAGGTCAAGCCGGTCACCCTCGAACTCGGCGGCAAGAGCGCCAACATCGTCTTCGCCGACGCCGACCTCGCCAAGGCCGCCGCCACCGCGCCGTACGCCGTCTTCGACAACGCCGGCCAGGACTGCTGCGCGCGCTCCCGGATCCTCGTCGAGGCCGGCGTGTTCGAGGAGTTCATGGCCCTGCTGGAGCCGGCCGTCCGGGGGGTGCGGGTGGGTGACCCCCGCGACGAGAAGACCGAGATGGGGCCGCTCATCTCGGCCGCGCACCGGGCCCGGGTGGCCTCGTACGTCACCGCGGACACCCCGGTCGCCTTCACCGGCAGCGCCCCGGACGGGCCCGGCTTCTGGTTCCCGCCCACCGTGCTCTCGCCGCTCCGGCAGGACTCCCCGGCCTTCACCGAGGAGATCTTCGGCCCGGTGGTCGCCGTCGTCCCGTTCCGCGACGAGGCGGACGCGGTGCGGATCGCCAACAGCACCGACTACGGCCTGTCCGGCTCGATCTGGACCCGGGACGTGGGCCGGGCGCTGCGGGTGGCCCGCGGGGTGGAGGCGGGCAACCTGTCCGTCAATTCGCACTCCTCGGTGCGGTACTCGACCCCCTTCGGCGGGTTCAAGCAGTCCGGCCTGGGCCGGGAACTGGGCCCCGACGCCCTGCACGCCTTCACCGAAACCAAGAACGTCTTCATCTCCACGGAGGAGTAACGCCATGACCGAGCGACTCGACGGCCGGGTGGCCGTCATCACCGGCGCGGGCAGCGGGATCGGCCTCGCGACCGCCCGGCGGTTCGCCGCCGAAGGGGCCAAGGTGGTCTGCGTGGACATCGACGCGGCGGCCGGCAAGGCCGCCGCCGAGGAGGTCGGCGGCCTGTTCGTGCAGGCCGACGTGACCGACGAGGACGCGGTCCGCGAGATGTACGAGCGGGCCGTCGCCGAGTACGGCCGCCTCGACATCGCCTTCAACAACGCCGGCATCTCGCCGCCCGACGACGACTCCATCCTCACCACCGGCCTGGAGGCCTGGAAGCGGGTCCAGGACGTCAACCTGACCAGCGTCTACCTCTGCTGCAAGTACGCCATCCCGCACATGCAGCGCCAGGGCAAGGGCTCGATCATCAACACCGCCTCCTTCGTCGCGGTGATGGGCGCGGCCACCTCGCAGATCTCCTACAGCGCCTCCAAGGGCGGGGTGCTGGCGATGTCCCGCGAGCTGGGGGTGCAGTTCGCCCGGGAGGGGATCCGGGTCAACGCGCTCTGCCCGGGGCCGGTGAACACCCCGCTGCTGCAGGAGCTGTTCGCCAAGGACCCGGAGCGCGCCGCCCGCCGGCTCGTCCACATCCCGCTCGGCCGGTTCGCCGAGCCCGACGAGATCGCCGCCGCGGTGGCCTTCCTGGCCAGCGACGACTCCTCCTTCATGACCGCCAACACCTTCCTGGTGGACGGCGGCATCTCCGGTGCGTACGTGACCCCGCAGTAGACCCGGACGCCTCGGCGCCCGGACCTGACGGACGGGTCCGGGCGCGCCAACCCTCACGGCGCGGCGCCGCCCGGCCGCTCCAGGCGCGCCGCGGCCGCCTCCAGCAGCAGCTCCAGCGCCGCCGGGTACCCGGAGGTGCGCATCTCGGCCACCAGCAGCGGCGCGGTGGCGGCGATGTGCGGGTGGCTGTCCGCGGGCAGCCGGGCGTACGTCCGGTGCCACACGTCCTCGTCGGCCCGCCGGGCGGCGGACGGGAGGGCCCTCGCCGCCGCGTCGAGGGCCGCGAAGGCCAGGGCCTGGTCGACGAAGGCGTGGTAGATCCGTACCGCCTCGGCGTCGGGGAAGCCGCCGCGTCGCAGCACGCCGAGGATCACCTCGACGGCCCGGATCTCGTGCGCCCGCCCGGTGGTGCGGTAGGCCGCCAGCATGGCCGTCTGCGGATGCCGCTGGTAGGCGTGGTGGATCCGCCGTCCGATCTCCCGCAGGTCGGCCTGCCAGTCCCCGCTCGCCTGCCAGCCGTGCTGGGCACGGGAGATCAGTTCGTCGGCGATGGCGAGCAGCAGGTCGTCGGTGTTGCGGAAGTAGCGGTAGATCGAGCTGGGATCGGACCCGAGGGCGGCGCCCAGCCGGCGGACGGTCAGGGCCTCGGAGCCGTGCTGCCCGATCAGCCTCAGCGCCGTCGCGACGATCGCCTCGGCGGAGAGCACGGTGCCCTGTTTGGTGGGGCGCCTGCGCCGTCGCTCCGGCTCCGGAACCACGCGTTCTCCCATGGGCCCTCCTTCCACCCCCGCGGTCCGGCCGACCGGCCCGCGGGCTGTCGCCCGTTCCGCCCCGCTAATGGTGCCGACACCTTATGACAACGCCATTGACGTGTGAAGTGCGCAGGACGTTTCATTCCTGTCCACGGAGCCGACGGGGCTTCGGCCGATCAAGGTGGTGGTCCGTTGGCATCCATGGCGAACGACGGGGCGAGAGCCCCGCAGGACGACGGAGGGTCCGCGCGGCCCGGTCTGCGCAAGTCACTCGGGGTCGTGGACGGCGTGGTGATCGCCGCCTCCAGCATCGCGGCCACCTCCAGCGTCGGGATCGGCCTCGGCCTGACCGCCGGTGTCGTCGGCCTGCACCTGCCCGCCGTCACCCTGCTCGCCTTCCTGCCGGTGCTCGGCATCGCGAGCGGCTACGCCCGGCTGAACCGGGTGGAGCCGAACGCCGGCAACGCCTACACCTGGGTCGGCGGCATCTTCAACCCCTGGCTCGGGTTCCTCACCGGCTGGGTGAACCTGGTCGGCGGCATCGTCTTCATGGCCTACACCACCACGGTCACCGGCTCGGCGCTGCTCCAACTCCTCGGCGAGGCGGGCCTGCACGGCCTGGCCGGGCTCACCCTGGACCCGGACTCCACCGCCCAGACCACCACGGTCGGCCTGCTGGTCCTGCTGGCCGCCACCCTGGTCGCCGTCCGGGGCGTGGGCCTGGCCGCCCGGCTGCAGAAGTACCTGCTCGTCTTCGAGTACCTGGTGCTGCTCGGCTTCTGCGGGTACGGGCTGTTCGCCGGCGACCAGCCCTTCTCAACGGCCTGGTACAACCCGTTCGCCATCCCCTCGCTCTCCGCGCTCGCCCAGGGCATGGTGCTGATGGTGTTCTGCTACTGGGGGTTCGAGACGGTCTTCAGCGTGGGGGAGGAGGTCCGCGATCCGCGGGACGCCTCCCGGGCCGGCACCCTGGCGCTGGTCTGCGTGCTGGCGGTGTTCCTGCTGGCCGGTACCGCCTTCCAACGCGTACTGCCGATGGACGAGTTGGTGGACAACGGGGCCCAGGGGCTGACCTGGTTCGGGCACCGGCTCGCCCAGCAGCCGCTCGCCGCACTGCCGTTGATCGCCCTGACCTTCTCGGCCGTGGCCTCGCTGCAGGCCGCCGTCATCCCCGCCGCGCGCGGCAACTTCGCGATGGGCCGCGACCGCACGCTCGGCCCGGTGTGGACCCGACTGCACCCGCGGTACGGGACCCCGGCGGCCGGCACCCTGCTGATCGCCGGCATCGCCGCCGCCGTCGCGCTGCTGTGCCTGGTCATCCCCACCGTGACGGACCTGATCGGCGCCGCGGTCAACTCGATCGGCATCGTCGTCGCCTTCTACTACGCCCTCACCGGCACCGCGGCCGCCGTGCGCTTCCGCCACCTGCTGCGCGAGGCCCCGGCGCAGGCCCTGCGGGCGGTGGTGGCGCCCCTGGTCAGCGCGGTCGTCCTGATCGTGCTCGGCGGCTACCTCGCCTGGACGTTCTGGTCCTCCGCCGACCACTTCGAACTCAGCGCCGACAACGGGTGGTTCCAGCTCCTCGGGCCGGTGCTGATGATCGGCACCGGGCTCCCGGCCGCCGCCTGGGCGCGCTGGGTCCGCAAGTCGCCCTACTTCACCACCGGCCGCGGCACGGACGCCGATGTCGCCGACCTGACCCCCGCCCCCGCGGCGTGATCCCGCGGTACGGGCCGGCCGAGCGCCGGCCCGTACCTCCCCACCGAGAGACGGACCGACACCCATGAGCACTGCCGACCACGCCGACCTGGTCCTCACCGGCGGCCCCGTCCACACCGGCGACCCGGCCCGCACCCGGGCCACCGGCCTGGCCGTGTCCGGCGAGCGGATCACCGCCGTCGGACACGACGAGGTGAAGGAGTTGATCGGCCCCAGGACCGAGGTCGTCGACCTGCGGGGGAGGATGCTGATCCCCGGATTCCAGGACGCGCATGTCCACGCCGTCCACGGCGGGGTCGAGCTGGGTCAGTGCGACCTCACCGGCACCACCGGCCGGGCGGAGTACCGGAGCCGGATCGCCGAGTACGCCCGGGCCCACCCCGAGCGGGCGTGGATCACCGGCGGAGGCTGGTCCCTGGAGAGCTTCGCGGGGGGCCTGCCGACCCGCCGGGAACTGGACGAGGTGGTCGCCGACCGGCCCGTCCACCTGCTCAACCGGGACCACCACGGCTCCTGGGTCAACACCCGCGCCCTGGAGCTGGCCGGGATCACCCGCGACACTCCCGACCCCGCCGACGGCCGGATCGAGCGCGAACCGGACGGCACCCCCAGCGGCGTGCTCCAGGAGGGCGCCACCGCCCTGGTCGCCCGGTTCGTCCCGCCGACCGACGCCGCCGAGCGGCTGGCGGGCCTGCTGCGGGCCCAGCGTCTGCTGCACTCGCTCGGCGTCACCGGCTGGCAGGACGCCCTGCTGGGCGTGTTCAACGGTCAGCCGGACCCGTCGGACGCCTACCTCGCGGCCGCCCGCGACGGCAGCCTGACCGCCCGGGTGGCCGGCGCGCTCTGGTGGGACCGCGCCCGCGGCGCCGAGCAGATTCCCGAACTGGTGCAGCGCCGGTCGGAGTTGGAGCAAGGGCGGTTCCGGGCCCGGTCGGTGAAGATCATGCAGGACGGGATCACCGAGAACTTCACCGCCGCGATGACCGGCCCCTACCTGGACGGCTGCGGCTGCGCGACCGCCAACAGCGGCCTGAGCTTCGTCGACCCGGCCGCCCTGTGCGAGCACGTCGCCGCCCTGGACGCGCTCGACTTCCAGGTGCACTTCCACGCGCTGGGCGACCGCGCCGTCCGCGAGGCCCTCGACGCCGTCGAGGCCGCCCGCCGGGCCAACGGTCACCGCGGCACCCGCCACCACCTGGCCCACCTCCAGGTCGTCCACCCCGCCGACGTCCCACGCTTCGCCCGGCTCGGCGCGATCGCCAACATCCAACCGCTCTGGGCGGCCCACGAACCGCAGATGGACGAGCTGACCATTCCCTTCCTGGGTCCTGAGCGCGCCGCCCGGCAGTACCCGTTCGGGGACCTGCTGCGCTCGGGCGCGACCCTGGCGGCCGGCAGCGACTGGCCGGTCAGCAGCCCCGACCCGCTCGCCGGGATCCATGTCGCCGTCAACCGCACCCTGCCGGGGAGCGACCACGAGCGGGTGTTCCTGCCCGAGCAGCGGATCGACCTCGCGACCGCCCTCGCCGCCTACACCGCCGGGTCCGCCCATGTGAACGGCCTGGACGACGCCGGCAGCCTGCGGCCGGGCAATCTCGCCGACCTGGTCGTGCTGGACCGGGACGTCTTCCTGGCGCCGCAGGCCGTCGCCGAGGCGCGGGTCGAACGCACCTATGTCGGCGGGCGGCTGGTGCACGAGGCCTCCTGAGGCCGATCACGGCCCGGACGGGCGGACGGGCGAACGGGCGGCGGGCCGGGCGGGCGGCGGGCCCCCGTTGCGCGGCCCGCCGTCCGGGCCCCGCCGCCCGGGTCAGGCCGAGGCGCCGCCGTCGATCACCAGGTCGGCACCGACCACCGAGGCGGCGTCCGCCGAGGCCAGGTACAGCACGGCGGCGGCGACCTCGCCGGTGGCGGCGACCCGGCCGAGCGGCGACTCGTCCCGCATCCGGGCGGCCCGGCCGGCCGGCGTCTCGCCGGGCAGCAGCGACATCGTGGTGTCGGAGGCGCCGGGGCTGACCGCGTTGATCCGGATGCCGTCCCGGACGTGGTCCAGGGCAGCGCCGCGGGTGAGGGCGCTGACGGCCGCCTTGGAGGCGAGGTAGCCGCCCAGGCCCGGTCGCCGCTGGTGCGCACCGACGTTGGACGAGATGTTGACGATCGACCCGCCGCCGTGGGCCCGCATGTGGGAGATCTCGGCCTGCATCGACAGCAGGACGCCGGTCACGTTGATGTCGAGCAGCGTCTGCCAGTCCGTCTCGGGCAGGTCGGCGATCGGCTGCCCGCCGCGGAAGACTCCGGCGTTGTTGACGGCCACCTCCAGGCCGCCGAACAGCTCCACGGTCTGCCGGACCAGGGCCCGGACCTCGGCGGAGCGGCTGACGTCGGCGGTGAAAGCCGCCGCCGTGCCGCCCTCCTTCTCGATCAGGGCGACGGTCCCGGCCAGCGGGTCGGCGCTCCGGCCGGCGACCGCCACCCGGGCGCCCTCGGCGGCGAAGGCCAGGGCGATGGCCCGGCCGAGTCCGGAACCGGCGCCGGTGACCAGGACGGTGCGGTCGGCGAATCGAGTGCTCATGGCAGGAACTCCTCTTGTTCGGTGGGCTCCGCGGCGCGCGGTGGGCTTCATCGGCCCTTAATAGTGGATTGATCGTTCCAGTATGTGACCGTGCGAAGGCAGGGTTCCGCCCGCCGGCGGCCGGGGTGCGGCGGGGCCGGTGCGGGCGAGGTCCGGAGGGGGCGGGTGGAGCCGGGAGGGGCCGGTGGGGCCGGGGGCGGCGCGGACCGGCCGGTCTCAGTCCAGCAGGGTCAGCGCCTGCTCGGCCGCGTCGTGCACCCGGAGCGGGTCCGAGGCGGCCTTGCCGACCACCCGGATCCCCTGCAGCAGGACGACCAGCATCCGGGCCAGCGCCCGGGGCTCGCGCCCGGGCGGCAGCTCCCCCCGGGCCGCCGCCCGGACCAGTGCCGAGTGCAGCAGGGTCTCCAGGTGGTCCCAGCTGGCCTCGACCCGCCGGGCCGCGTCCCGGTCGTGGGCGGCCAGTTCGGCCGCCGTGTTGGTGACGAAGCAGCCGGCGGTCCGCTGGTCCGAGGCGGCCTCGGCGGCGAACCGGCGGACCAGTGCCCGGACGGCCGGCAGGACCGGGCCGGGCTGGGAGAGCTCGTCGAGCAGCTTGGGGTCGCTGAGCTCCGCGTACCGGTCGAGCGCCTTCAGGTACAGCTCGTGCTTGCTGCCGAAGGTGGCGTAGAGGCTGGCGCGGCCGATCCCGAGGTGCTCCACCAGGTCGCTCATCGAGGTCGCCTCGTAGCCGCGCCGCCAGAACAGCTCCAGGGCTGCCTGCAGTGCCGCGTCCGGATCGAATTCCTTGGTTCTGGCCACGAGAAGGACCCTAGTCGTATCTGGAACGTATGGTCAAGAAAGGCCTGGGGGGCGTGAGTCGGGGCTCGGTACGATCGCCCTGTTCCCGCCCGGCCGGGCGGGGCGGGCCAGGGGAGTGCCGATGAAGCTGGACGCGTTCGACGCCGCGCTCGTCCGTGAACTGCAGCAGGACGGCCGGGTCAGCTACCAGCGGCTGGCGGAGTCGCTGGGCGTCTCCCGGGAGGCGGCCCGGGCCCGGGTGCACCGGCTGCTGGAGTCGGGCACCGTGCGGGTGGTCGGGATCGTCCGGCCCTGGGTGGTGGGCATCGGCGCGGTCGCCCACGTCTCGCTGGACGTCGAGGGGCCGGGCCGCCCGGCCGCCGAGGTGGCCGCGGCCCGGCCGGCCAGCAGCTTCGTGTCCTGCACGGCGGGTGCGCGGGCCGTGGTGGCCGAACTGCGGGTGGCGGACGAAGCCGCGCTGGAGCGGGAGTTCGCGGTGCTGCGGTCGGCGCCCGGGGTGCGGGGGATCGAGGTCTTCCGCTGCACCCGGCTGGTGCGGGACGCCTACTCGCCCGCCACCCATCCGGCGGCCGCCCCCGAGCCCGCCGCCGATGTTCCCCAGGCTCCCGCCCCTTCGTTCCCCGCCGCCCCGGCCGTCGAGCGGCCGCCCGCCGTGGACGAGGTGGACCGCACCCTGCTGGGCCTGCTGCAGGCCGACGGCCGGGCCTCGTTCGCGGCGCTCGCGGAGCGGGTCGGGCTCTCCCAGCCCGCCACCAGGGCCAGGGTGCTGCGGCTGCTGCAGTCCGGTGCCGTCCATGTGACCGGACTGGTCGACTCCCGGGCCGTGGGCGTCCGGGAGGCGGTCGGGGTGGGCCTGACCGTGCGGGGCGGCGCCGCGGCGGCCGCCGCCGCGGCCGCCCGGCTGCCCGGGATCAACTACGTGGCGGCGGGCTACGGCCGCTTCGACGTGGTCTGCGGAGTGGACGCGACCGACCGTCCGGCGCTGCTCGCCACGCTGGACTCGCTGCGCGCCTCGGCGGGCGTGGTCCGGCTGGAGTCCTGGTACCACCTGGAGATCGTCAAGGAGTCCTACGCCTACGATCTGCCGGTCTGAGTGGCAATTCATTCGCCTGAAGGGGCTTCGGCCTACGAAAGGGAGAAATCAGCCTCGCCTGATGGTGAAACGTTAACCAGTAGGCCTTGACGCGATCTTTTTGCCACGCGTTGAATGACGGGCACCCCCACCGTCTTCTACCGAGTCCGGGTGCCTGATGAACGAATCCCCCAAGCCGGATCTCACCGCGCTGCCGCGCTCCCTGGGCGTCTTCGGCGGCGTCCTGCTGACCCTCTCCTGCGTGACACCAGCCTCCTCGCTCTTCATCGTCGTGCCGCCGCTGCTGCAGAGCCAGGGCAGCGGCGCCGTGCTCACCCTGCTGATCGCCGCGGCGCTCTCCCTCGGCGTCGGCTTCTGCTACGCCGAACTCGGCACGCTCGTCCCCAGCGCCGGCGGCGAGTACTCGATCGTCGGGCAGCTGCTCGGACGGCTCGCCGGCTGGCTGGTCTTCGTGATCTCGGTGGTGTCGCTGCTGGTGATCCCGCCGATCATCGCCCTCGGCGCGGCCGGCTACCTCTCCTCCGTCGTCTCCCTGGACCCGGCCGTGGCCGGCGCGCTGGTGATGGCCCTGGCCGTCGCCGTCGGCGTGCTCGACATCAAGTCCAACGCCCTGATCACCGGCATCTTCCTCGGCATCGAGGTGCTCGCCGCGGCCCTGGTCAGCGTGCTCGGCTTCCTGCACGTCCGCCAGCCGGTCTCCACCCTGCTGCACGCCGTGGTGCCCGACGGCCAGGGCGGCACCAGCCCTTTCACCACCGGCCTGCTGATCTCCGGCCTCGCCGTCGCGCTGTTCACCTACAACGGGTTCGGCACGGCCGTGTACCTCTCCGAGGACCTCCGCGACCCGCGCCGCACCGTCGCCCGCACCGTGCTGTGGTCGCTGCTGGCCGGCGTGGTGCTGATCACCGTCCCGGTGGCGGCGATCTGCCTGGGCGTCGACTCGGCCGACCAGCTCGCCGCCGGCGACCTCGTCGCGGTGGTGGACTCCTGGGCAGGCAGCACCGTCGGCACCTTCGTCTCCCTCTGCATCGCCGCGGCCATCCTCAACGCCGTCATCGTGATGGTGCTGCAGAACGGCCGGGTGCTCTACGCCTCCGCCCGCGACCGCACCTGGCCCGACCCGGTCAACCGGGTGCTCGGCAGCCTGCACCCGCGCTGGGGCTCGCCCTGGGCCGCCACCCTCGCCATCGGGGTGCCCGGCATCGTGCTCGCGCTCGCCGTCCCGATCGACGCCCTGCTCGGCTTCACCGGCGTCGTGGTCGCGGTGATCTACCTGCTGCTCGGCTGCGCGGCGCTCACCGCCCGGCGGGCCCGCCACCGCGCCACCCCGGCCTGGCGGATGCCGCTCTGGCCGGTCGTCCCGCTGGTCACCATCGGCGCCCTGGCGTACTCGCTCACCCGGCAGAGCCCGCGCGACCTGCTGATCACCGGCGCGGTGCTGCTGGTCGGCATCGCCTACTGGTTCGGCTACCTGCGCCCGCGCAGCGCCACCCACTGGGTGCTGACCCTGCCCGCCGACCTGGCCGGCCGCCCGGCCGCCGACCCCGCCGCCGCGGCGAACCCCGCCGCCGGTGCCGCCCCCGCGAGCCTTCCGGAGAACGTGTGAACCGCCCCGCCGACCTCGTCCTGCACAACGCCCACATCCACACCGTGGACGACGCCCGGCCGCGCGCCGAGGCGATCGCCGTCCGGGACGGCCGGATCGCCTGGGTGGGCGACGGCGACGGCTGGCGCGAGCTGGCCGGCCCCGGCACCGAGGTGGTGGACGCCCGCGGCCGGCTGGTGCTGCCCGGCTTCGTGGACAGCCACAACCACGTCCGGCTCGGGTCCGACGCCGACTGCGTCCAGCTCGCCGGCGCCGCGAGCCTCGCCGAGATCGGCGCCCGGATCGCCGAGCGGCTGCGCAGCCACCCCGACGCCGAGTGGATCGAGGGCGAGGCCTTCGACTACTCGGCGATCCCCGGCGGCCGGATGCCGACCGCCGCCGACCTGGACCCGTACACCGGCGGCCGGCCCGCCTTCGTGCTCAGCTACGACGTGCACACCGCCTGGCTGAACAGCGCCGCCCTGCGGCGGCTGGGCATCACCCGGGACACCACCGAACTGCCCTACGGCACCGTCCGCAAGGACCCGGCCACCGGCGAGCCCACCGGGTTCCTGACCGACTTCGCGGTGAAGGGCCTCTCCCGCGCGGGCCACCGGGCGCTGCGCGCCGCGGGTGTGCCCTGGGCCGCCCCGGACCGCCAGTACGGGCGGCTGCTCAGCAGCCTGGACATGGCCGCCCGGTACGGGATCACCACCGTGGTGGAGCCGCAGAACTCGCTGGACGACCTGGCCCTGTTCGAACGCGCGGCGGCCGAGGGCAGGCTCCGCTCGCGCCTGGTCGCCGCGCTCTTCCACCCGCGGGGGACCACCGCCGCCGAACTCGCGGAGTTCGCCGAGTTGAGCCGCCGGTACACCTCCGACCGGCTGCGGGTCGGCCCGCTGAAGCTCTACATCGACGACGTGGTGGAGCCGCACACCGCCGCCCTGCTGGAGCCCTACGCCGGGCACCACAGCCACCGCGGCGAGACCTTCTACCCGCCGGAGGAGTTCGCCGAGGTGCTGGCCGGCCTGGACGCGGCCGGCTTCCAGGCCTTCGTGCACGCCACCGGGGACCGCGGCATCCGCACCGTCCTGGACGCCGTGGAGCACGCCCGCCGGGTCAACGGCCCGCGCGACGCCCGGCACCAGGTGGTGCACGTGGAGTGCCTGGACCCGGCGGACGTCCCGCGCTTCGCCGAACTCGGCGTGGTGGCCTGCATGCAGCCCCGGCACTGCTCGCCCGACATCGCCGGCCCCGGCCGGGACTGGGCCCGGGCCGTCGGCGAGCAGCGCTGGACCAAGGCCTGGCCGATGCGCAGCCTCCAGCGGGCGGGCGCCGTGCTGGCCCTCTCCAGCGACTGGAACGTGGCCGAGATGGACCCGCTGGTCGGCCTGTACACCGCCGTCACCCGACGCGGCCTGGCCGGCGGCGACGCCTGGATGCCGCAGGAGACGCTGGACCTCGCCACCGCCGTCCGCGGCTACACGCTGGGCAGCGCGTACGCCAACTTCCTGGACGACGAGCTCGGTTCGCTCGCCCCCGGCAAGCTGGCCGACCTGGTGCTGCTCTCCGACGACCTGTTCGCGCTGGATCCGAAGGCGATCCTGGACGCCCGGGTGGAGCTGTCCGTGGTGGGTGGCGAGGTCGTCCACCGGGCGGACCGAAGCCCGGCTGGCTGAAGCCCGCCGGACTGTAGCCCGCCGGGCCGACCCCGGCCCGGTCTCCCCGCCGCTTCCCGGGCGGGGAGACCGGGCCCGGGGTCCGGGCCGTCGGGCGGTGGATGACCGGCAGGATGATCGGAGCACCCCGATGAGCTGCTAGTATTCATGTCGCCGAGAGATTGATCTTCGGCCACGCGTCGGTGGTGCTGGTGGAGCACGTCCTACTTTCAGTAGGAAGAGTCCGTTCGAATCGGGCCCGGCGCTCCAATCTTTTCCGGCCCGGTGCCCGCTCCCGGAGCCCGTCAGTTCACCCCGCTCGGGCGGAACTGGACGCTGATCCGCGGCCCCACCGGCCGGCTCGTCTTGGGGACGGCATGCTCCCAGGTGCGCTGGCAGGACCCGCCCATGACCAGCAGGTCACCGTGCCCCAGCAGGTGCCGCACGCCGGCACCCCCGCCCGACCGGGGTCGCAGCAGCAGTGCGCGCGGCTCGCCGACCGACACGATCGCGACCATGGTGTCCTCCCGGTCGCCGCGTCCGATCCGGTCCCCGTGCCAGGCCACGCTGTCCCGGCCGTCCCGGTAGTAGCAGAGCCCGGCGCTGACGAACGGCTCCCCGAGCTCGCCGGCGTAGTGCGCGCTCAGCGCCGACCGGGCCTGCGCCAGTACCGGGTGCGGCAGCTCGCGCCCCTCCCGGTAGTAGGCCAGCAGGCGCGGCACGCGGACCACCCGCTCGTACATCTGCCGTTGCTCCGCCTGCCAGGGCACGTCCACGACGAGCTGTTCGAACAGCTCGTCGGCGCCGGTCAGCCAGCCCGGCAGCACGTCGACCCAGGCCCCGGCGCCGAGCTCGGTGCGGCGGACGGCCGTCAGCGGGCGGAGCCCGATCTCGTCCGTCCCGTCGAGAAGGCTGCCCTGCAGCTGGATGGTCATGGATCCACCCTACGCCCGAAATCGAACATATGCACGAACGGCAATCACGGGCCGCTCGCGATGTCCGACCGGTCCGGTAGCTTGCCCCCACCGGCCGCCGTTCGGCGGCGGCGAGGAGCGGAGGCACGGCGATGACCTCGGACGACCTGGTCACCGGCGCCACGACCCGGGTGGCGATGACCATGGACCTGTCGCCGGAGCGGGTCTGGGACCTGATCGGCGACGTCACCCGGATCGGCGAGTGGAGCCCGGAGTGCGTCCGGGCGGACTGGACCTCGCGGGCGGGCGCGGTGCCGCGCGCGGGGGACCGGTTCCGGGCCCGGAACGAGTACCCGGACGGCTTCGTCGCGACGGTCGAGTGCGTGGTGACGGCGGCGGACCGCCCGTCCGTGTTCGCCTGGGTGGTGCTCGACGACCAGCGGGACGTGGACCGGCCCGGGTCGCTCTGGCGCTACGACCTGCGGGCAGCGGGGGAGGGGACGCTGGTCACGCAGACCTTCACGCACGGGCCGGGGCTGACCGGCCTGCGGGAGGGGGCCGGCGACGGCCCGGCGGTGATCGCCGGGCGGCTCGCCCAGCTCCGCCGGAACATGACGGTCACCCTGCGCGCGATGGCCGGGGCCGCCGGGCGCTGACGCCCGCACCGGCGGTCCGCGCCGCGGGGCGGCGTGCACCCGCAGCCGACCGGGTCGGGTGCGGGGGGCACAATGGCGTCGCATGAGGGAGATCGATCCGCCGCCCGCCGGGGAGGCCCGGGTACCTACCGGGGAGGCCCGGCTGCGGCGGGCCACCGCCGAGGACGCCCCCGCGCTGGTCCGCCTGCGCGCGCTGATGCTGGAGGCCATGGACATCCCGGTCGGGCCGGAGCAGGCACCGTGGCGGGCCGACGCCCACGCCTGGTTCGTCGAACGCCTCGGCCGGCCCGAGGAGTTCGCGGCCTTCCTGGTGGAGGACCTCGAACTGGGCGTCGTCAGCTGTGCGGTGGGCAGCTGCGACCGGCACGCCCCCGGGCCGGCCAACCCCAGCGGCCTGCACGGGCACGTCTTCAACGTCAGCACCGACCCGAGCCGGCGGGGGCGCGGCCACGCGCGGGCCTGCCTGGAAGCCCTGCTGGCCTGGTTCACCGAGGACACCGGAGTGAGGGTGGTCAACCTGAACGCCACCGCCGACGGCGCGGGGCTGTACCGCTCGCTGGGCTTCGCGGCCCCGCGCTTCCCCGCCCTCCAGCTGAGGATCGGCACCGGCGGCTGAACGGCACCGCCGGTGCCGCGCCCCCGAGCCTCCGCGCCCGGGCGGCGTCCGCCGTCCGCCCTTCTCCGGCGTTTCTCAGGAGGGCATCATGCCCATCTGACGCATCATCGCCACGGCGTCCCAGCTCCACCAGCCTTCCTTCACCATGCCGTCCTCGAACCGGAAGATCGTCATCCCGGCGCACTCGATGGTCTTGTTGGTGGGAGCCATGCCCATGTACTCGCCGACGTGCGTGCCGCGCCACATCCAGCGGCTGGCCACCTGGTCGCCGTCGGCGATCTGGCTCTGGATGTCGAAGGTGAAGTCGAAGGCCGTGCGGTAGCCCTCGATCATCCGCTTGACGGCGGCCGGGCCGACCGTGTCGCCGTCCGTCGTCGGGTCGTGGTCGCAGTAGTCCGGCGCGAGGAGTTCGTCGAGGACGGTCATGTCACCCGTCGACGGGTCCATCAGCAGACGGCGGGCCGCCTCCTTGTGGAACTGATCGTCGCGGACCAGGTCGAGGTTGGTGAAGGTGGGCGGCTCCTGGCAGAGCGCCACCATCTCGCGGAAGATCCGGTCCGTCTCCGGCAGACCGGAGTTGCGCATCGCCGCCTCGTACGAGGGGAATTCGATGATCTCCACGACGTGCTGGGCGTCGTCCCGGTCCTTCCCCACCATGCTGTGGGTGGCGGTGCGCCTGCCCTGGGTCTGCTCGATCCAGGTGTCCATCAGCCGGTTCAGTTCGTCCGGCTGCTCCGTACGGCACTCGACGATCTGTACAAAGGTCATCGCGGGCCTCCCGATCTCACCCCCTGGCTGCCTCCGTCCGCCGACCGCGCTGTATTCCACTGTCCTCCTCCGGCCCGCCGGGCACCACACGGCGCCCGCTCCCCCGGCCGGGGAGGTCCTGGCCGGGGAACGGGCGCCGCGGGCGGGTCAGCCCGGGAGGCCGCCGGTGGGCCCGGACGGCAGCCGGCCCCGGTTCGCGGTGCCGATCCAGCGGGTCAGGGCGTCCAGCACGGGCTGCTCCAGTTTGGCCAGGTGGCGCAGCGCGTCGACGTCGCCGACGGCGAGCGGGACCAGCGCGTCGTCCAGGGCGTAGGTCAGCTGCGCCCAGCGGTCGGCGTTGGCGATCACCTGGAGGGTGTCCTGGGCGCTGCTGAGGTGGACGGTGTCCTCGGCGCCCGCGAGCGGGCGCCGGCCCGCCGTCGGGCCGGATCCCGCCAGGCCGAACCCGGCTCGGCCGGTGCCGGCCCCGCCGGCGGGCCGGGTCGGGTCGGGCGGACCGTCCGGTGGACGGGCGTCGTAGGGGAGCATGGGCGACCAGGCCTGGCGTCGTCCGGGCCGGCCTTGGTGCTCTCCGGGGCTGCTGCTCACGCCCGCCTCAACGCGACACCCGGGGCCGGGGCTACGCCTCCGGCGTGAGGTTCACCCGCTTGCGCGGTCGCCGGTCGCCGGTCGCCGGTCGGCCGTCGGCCGTCAGCCCCCTGCCGTGGGCCCTCTGTCTTGAGCCGGCCGCCGGGCCCGCAGGCAGGGCGGCCCGGGCGGGCCGGTCAGTGCGGGGTGGTGCAGGTGGTCGACTGCAACGCGGGCTGCAGGGCCGGGCCGCCGGTCGCGCAGACGACGATCGGGCCGAGGGCACTGACCTGCGGGGTGCTGACCCGCACGGACCCGTACTGCAGCCGGGTCGAGGAGGCCACCGTCTCCCACGGGCTGCCCCAGGCCCGCTGGATCTTGACGTCGACCCGGACCAGGGTCAGCTGCCCCGGGTGCTCGGCGGTGACCTGGGCGCTGCCGAGGACGCCGCGCTCGCTCCGCTCCTGCCAGGCGCAGGGCCGGTTCACCTGGGCCGGACACGCGGCGCCGGGCGGGATCGAGGCGGCGGTTGAGGCCGAGGTGCTCGCCGTCGTGATGGTCGACGGGGTCGGGGCGGCCCACGACGGGCCGGCCATGGCCAGGGTCAGTCCTGCCGAAACGACCGTCAGGGCTGCGATCCGAGCGCGCATTTCATCAACTCCCTTGTAAATGAAGGCACTGGATGTGCTTCGGCGAGTATTGCACACCGTGTACATGTCATGACTGTGTGCTGCGTCACACGTGAAGTGATGAACCGACTACCGTATGTATCCACTGATGCCGGCCGTGCCGGGAGGGGGCGTCGGGTACGGCGGGGCCGGATGTCGCCGGAGGGTTCCAGGCTCGGATAAACCGGGCATACCGGGCGTACGGTGGCGATGTCCGGCGCGACCCCTGCGAGGAGGTCTGCGATGCCCGACCCGAAGGGCTTTCTCACCACCGGGCGCCAGACCCGCAGGCGACGCCCGGTCTCCGAGCGGGCCCAGGACTGGGGTGAGGTCTACGAGGGGCACCCGCTGCTGCCCGTCGTCTCCCTGCAGGCCGGACGCTGCATGGACTGCGGGCTCCCGTTCTGCCACAACGCCTGCCCGCTCGGGAACCTGATACCCGAATGGAACGACCTGGTCTTCCACCAGGACTGGGAGGCTGCCGCCGAACGGCTGCACGCCACCAACAACTTCCCCGAGTTCACCGGCCGGCTCTGCCCCGCGCCCTGCGAGAGCTCCTGCGTGCTGGCCATCAACGCCGACCCGGTCACCATCAAGGAGGTGGAGGTCGCGATCGCCGACCGGGCCTGGTCCCGGGGGGAGGTCCGACCGGAGCCCGTGCCGAGGGCGAGCGGTCGCAGCGTCGCGGTGGTCGGCTCGGGCCCGGCCGGCCTTGCCGGTGCCCAGCAACTCACCCGGGCCGGGCACGCGGTGACCGTCTACGAGCGGGCCGACCGGGTCGGAGGCCTGCTCCGCTACGGGATCCCCGACTTCCGGATGGCCAAGCGCTACCTCGACCGCCGGATCGCCCAGATGCGGGCCGAGGGCACCCGCTTCGTCACCGGCACGGCCGTGGGCGCCGCCGTCGACGCCGCCGAACTGCGGGCCCGGCACGACGCCCTGCTGCTCGCCGTCGGTGCCACCGCCTGGCGCGAACTGGCCCTGCCTGGGCGCCGGCTGGAGGGCATCCACCAGGCGATGGAGTACCTGCCGATCGCCAACCGGGTCTGCGTGGGGGACCTGGACGCCCCGACCGTCAGTGCCGAGGGCAAGGACGTGGTCATCGTCGGGGGCGGCGACACCGCGGCCGACTGCCTGGGCACGGCGCTGCGCCAGCACGCCCGGCGGGTGACCCAGCTGGACATCCACCCGCAGCCGCCGGACACCCGTGCCGCGGACCAGCCCTGGCCGATCCATCCGAAGGTCCACCGGCTGACCGCCTCGCACGAGGAGGCCGGCCACCTCTACGGCGAGCAGTACGGCTTCCGTGCGGAGCGGCCGCGCACGGACGGCGCCGGCGCCGGGTGCGCGGGCGGCGAGCGGGACGGGGATCGAGCTCCCGGTCCGGCCACGGCCGTGCCCGGCGCGGCGGGCGGCGCCGGCGGGCCGGCGGGCCCGGACATCCGGACGTACGCGGCCCGCACGGTCCGATTCGACGGTGATGCGGACGGCCGGGTCCGCGGGGTCACCTTCCTGGCCTCCCCCGGGCCGTCCGACGGCCCGCAGGGGGCGATGGTCGAACAGGCCGTCCAGGCCCAACTGGTGCTGCTGGCACTGGGGTTCACCGGCCCCGAGCAGGACAGTCCGCTGATCGGCCAGCTCGGCCTGGACCTCGCCCCCCAGGGCACCTTCGCCCGTGACGCGGACTTCGCCACCGGCCGGGACGGCGTCTTCGTCGCCGGCGACGCGGGCCGCGGCCAGTCGCTGATCGTCTGGGCGATCGCCGAGGGCCGCTCGGCCGCCGCGGCCGTCGACCGCTACCTCGCCGGCTCCACCGCGCTGCCCGCCCCGATCCGCGCCACCCACCGGCCGCTCGTCCTCTGACGGTCGTCCTCCGGCCGCCGGTCCCCGGTGTTCCCGGCCGCCGGCCGCTCGTCCGCTGCCCGTCGGGGCCGTCCGGGCCGTCCGGCGGGTCAGCCCGCCTGGGTGGCCAGTGCGCCGCGGTACCAGGCGAGGGTGGCGTCGAGCGCCGCCGTGAGGGGCGTGGGCCGGACGCCGAACTCCCGCTCGAAGGCCGAGGAGTCCAGGATCTGCGGCTCGGTGTGCTGGTAGAACATCTCGGCGTACTCGGCCATGAAGGTCTCGTCGAAGGGGCCGAACGGCCGGGGCTCGTCCAGCACGAAGGTCTGCAGCGGGCGCCCGACCCGCTCCGCGATCATGCGGTGGATCTGCCGGGTGGTGACGGCCGGCGCGGTCGGCAGGTGCCAGATCCGGCCGTCCGCCCCGGGGTGGTCGGCCAGGGTGGCCAGCCCGGCGGCGACGTCGCCGATGTACGTGTAGCTGTGCGGCAGGTCGATGTCGCCCAGACCGAGCACCTCCCCGCCGGTCAGCGCGGCGGGGAAGACCGCCCCGCCCAGGCTGGAGTTGATCACCGCGGGGCCGAGGAAGTCGGCCGACCGCCCGAGCGTCACCCGGGCCCGGCCCGAGCGGTGGGCGTCGAGGTAGGCCTCGTCGAGCCGGGCCCGCATCCGCCCCTTGCGGCTGGTCGCCCGCCAGGGGGTGGACTCGGTCATCACCTCGCCGCCGGTCTCGCCGTACGGGTAGAGCGTGTCCAGCACGACCAGTCGCGCGCCGGTGTCCGCGACCGCGCCGAGCACGGCCTGCTGGACCCGCGGCAGCACCTCGGCCTGCAGGTGGTAGTCGACGTTGACGCAGTGGTGGACGACGGCGGCGCCCTCGACGGCCCGCCGGACCTCCTCGGGCCGGGTCGCGTCGGCGGCGTACCGCTCGACCGCGGCGGGGCCGGCTCCGTCCGGGCGGGGCCGGGTGGCCGCCGTGACGGCGGGCCCACTGCCCGAGCGGTTCACCAGCCGGACGCGGTGGCCCCGGCCGGCCAGTTCGGCCGCGAGGGCGCTGCCGGCCGGACCGGAACCGAGGACGACGTGCGGCCGGCGCGTGGTGGAGGACATGGCGTTCCCGCTTTCTGCTACGTGCTCTTGCAACTGTTAGAGACTATAACTCTCGCTGGAATGGGACGCAACGGGGCTCGTCCCGCCGCCGAGTCCGGGGGGCGGGCGCCCGTCGTGGCCCGGGCTCCGGGTTATCGACCGGCCGAGGGTGAAACAGGATGGACCGGAATGCGGACGTCTGCGATGCTGCGGCGGTGAACCGCCCGGTCGGCAGGGTGGCGGACGCGGCGGTGCGGGTGTGGCGGACGGCGGGTGCGGGCCGCCGGGTGCCGGACGCCCCGTGCCCGGCCGGCTCCCCGACCGTCTGAGGACCGATGCCCTCCCTGTACCCGCTGCTCTCCGCGTTCGTCCCGATCTGGGTGCTCACCGCCGTCGGCTACCTGCTGGCCCGGACCGGACTGCTGGGGGAGCACGCCGAGGACGTCCTCGGCCGGTTCGTCTTCCATGTGGCCATGCCCGCCGCGTTGTTCGGCATGCTGGCGCGGACCCCGCTCGGCTCCTTCGCCAACGCCTCGATGCTCGCCTTCGCGGCCGGCACGGTGCTGGCGTCGCTGCTCGGCGTCGCGGTCAGCCGCTGGGTCTTCGGCCGCCGGCCGGCCGACCAGGCGATCAGCGCGATGGCCTCCGGCTACGTCAACTCCGCCAACCTGGGCATCCCGGTGGCGGTCCAGGTGCTCGGCGACGCGACCTTCATCGCGCCGGTGCTGCTCTTCCAGGTCCTGCTGGTCACGCCGGTCATCCTGACCACCCTGGAGGCGGGCAGCGCCGGAGCGGAGCGGGCCGGGTCGCTGCGGGCCGGATCGGAGTGCGCGGACGGGGCGGACGGTGACGCCGCCGCCGGGGGGCGCGGGTCGGGGGCCCGCCCGAAATCCGACCGGGCCCGCCGGATGCTGCTGCTGCCCTTGCGCAACCCGGTGATCCTGGCCTCGGGGCTCGGCGGCGCGGTCTCGGCCGTGGGCTGGCACCTGCCGCAGACCCTGGCCCACTCCTGCGAACTGCTCGGCGGCGCGGGCGTGCCGACCGCCCTGGTGGTGCTCGGCATGTCGCTGCACGGCCGCCCGGCCGCCGTCGGGGCCGGCCTGCCGGCCGAGGTCGGGGCGTCCGTGTTGATCAAGACGCTGGTGCAGCCGCTGGCGGCCTTCGCGGTGGGCAGCCTCGTCCTGCGGCTGCCCCCGCACCAGCTGCTCGCGGTGGTGGTCTGTTCCGCGCTGCCGACCGCGCAGAACGTGTTCATCTACGCCCGGCAGTACCAGTTGAGCACCGTGCTGGCCCGCAACTCGGTGCTGTACTCCACCCTGCTGTCGATGGTCACCCTGTCGGGAGCCGCCTGGGTGCTGGGCTCGGCCCCGCACTGACGCCCGCGCGAACCGGGGGCCCTTCGTCGGCGAGCGGGCGGGCGGGCGGGCAGGCGCCGGCGTCCGTGCTCGTGCCGGTGTCCGTACCTGTACCGGTGCCCGTGTCCGTGGTGACACCGGAGTCGTTGTCCGTCCCGGGCGGGAGCAGGCGCACGCGTCGAGCGCCCGCCCGGCGCCCGGCCGACGGTCGAACCCACGTCCGGGCGAAGGTCTTTCCTATCCCATCCGACCGATGCGGACTCGCCAAAACCTCCACGCGGGTGGCGGAATCGGCCAAGGTCCCCACCTGGGACGGAAGGTGACGGTACGTCTACCGAGGGTAGGCCTACCTGCCGGTTCCGGATCCTGGTGGGGCTGACGGCTCACGCCAGAGTGGCCGAAAAGATTCGTCCCACAATCGAATATGCCAATGGAATGTTCGTCATACGGAAACCCTGAGTAGCCTTCCGTGTCGGAACAGCGACTCGACATGGCGGTCCAGGTTGCGCCTGCTCAGCGGCGACCTGCTGCCGAAACCCTCAGAAGGAGCCCGTGTGCCGGGTATCGACGAATGCCTGTCCCAGGCGATGGAGATAGCGGGAGCGCGCGGCGCGAGCCTGATCGACTGGAGCAGCGGACTTGCCCTCGGCGCCGCGGGGGACAGTCCCAACGGGGACCACGAGGCGGTGGCGGCGGAGGCAACTGACCTGCTGCGTGCGGCTGCTGACAGTCCGACATTCGCCGACGAGAACGACGTCAGGATCCCCCTTCAGGACATCATCGTCACGGGTGGCCGAAGCTATCACCTGTTCTGCTTCGTGAGCACCGTCTTCGACAGCAGGCTCGCCCTGCACCTCTGGCTGGACCGCGCCGACGGCAACCTGGCCGGCGCGCGGTACCGCCTGCAGGCGCTCGCCGAGGAGCTGGTCCTGGCATGACCCCCGCCGACCGACCGGCCGGACGCGAGGCCGCAGGCCCGCCCCCCGCCGCTCCGGGCGCCGCCCGCCGGGCCGAATCCGACACCTTTCGGCCACCGCCCCCGGCCCGGGCCGCCCACCCCACGACCGCCCGCCCCGTCGCCGCCCGTCGCGGTTGCGTCCGACGCGCCGCCCTCCGCCACCCCCACACCCGCCGGCGGCCGGCGTGAGCAGGCCACCGGTCCGCTACTGGCAGCCGCCGGGTGAGACGGTCGAGCGGCTGGCCGAGAGCCGTGCCACCGGAGCGCTGCACGGCGAGGCCGGCACCGTCCACCTCTCGGACGGCTGGGTCGTCCACGTCGAGAGCGACCGGACCCCGGGCCTGGCCGGCCTCCTGACGGCCTCCGGGAGGGTCCCGGCCGAGGTCTGGCAGGAGACCGTCCGCACCTCGGGCCCCGACTGCCGGGTCGGCCGGGCGCTGCTGGAGCAGGGCCGGCTCACCCGCGGCGAGCTGGAGATCTGCCACCTGGGGGCGCTGTACGACGCGGCGTTCTTCGTGCTCTGCGCGCGCTCCACGATGACCTGGTTCGAGCCCGGCGCGCGGCACTGGCTCGGGCCGGTGCGCCGGGTGAGCGCCCGCACGCTGCGCCGCGAGAGCGTGCGGCGGCGGGACGTGCTGGAGCGGATCTGGCCCTGGCCGCAGCTGGACAGCTCGCCGGTGGTGCCGGTGCCGGCCGGTCATCGCGGCAGCGGCCGGCACACCCGGGTGCCGGCCCCCAACCGGCGCCAGCGCGAGCTGCTGGCGCACGCCGACGGCCGGCGCACCCCGGGGGACCTCGCCCGGCTGCTGGGCCGCTCCGCCTTCAGCACCACCGTGGACGTCCGGCGGCTCGCCGCGGCCGGCCTGGTGGCGACCCCGTTCGGGGCCGCCCCGGCGCCCGGCCTGGTGGCCAGCCTGGTGACCGGGCCGGGCGCCGGGCCGGGCGCCGGGTCGGGCGCGGAGGGCCCCGGCTCGGCCCGACCCGCCCCGGCGGACCCGAGGCCGGCCTCCGCGCTGGACGCCGACACGGTGGAGCTGACCCTGGCCGGACTGGAACGCCGGGTCCCGGGGGCCGCCCTGGCGGCCGTTCCGGGCGGCCTGGCCGCCGCCCACCGCCGGACCGAGCCCCGGCCGTCCCGCCGACCCACGCACGCAGCGGCCCAGCCGCTGTCCGTCAACGACCCGGACATCGCCCTGCTGCACCGGGTCCGAACCGCCCTGGAGGCCCGACTGTGACCCCCGCTCCGCCCGTCACCCGCCACCCGTGTCCATGAGGCGAGCGCTCAAGCAGCGCGCCGGAAGGAGACAACTGATCGCCTTGGAGACGGACCTGTTGGCCGAACTCCGTGCACTGAGACACCGGGTGCCGCATCTGGCGGGCGGCCTGGTGGCCAGCGTGGACGGTCTGCTGATCGCCCACGACACGCACGGGACCGAGCCGACCGGTCTGGCCGCCCTCACCGCGGCGGCGCTCGGCCTGGCCCAGCGCCTGGCCGACACCACGGGGCAGGGCGACTTCCGGGAGTCGCTGGTCCGCGGCGAGCACGGCTACGTGGCCACGTACGCAGCGGGTTCCGCCTGCGTGCTCACCGTGCTGGCCCACCCGGACGTCAACGTGGGGCGCCTGCACCTGGAGGCGCGCCGCTCCGCCGAGCGCGTCGGCGTCCTCCTGGAGGACTCCCTCGGCCCGAAGGAGGTGGGGTGACGACCCGTCCGAACATCCCCTCCCCGAACTTCCCCCGTACCGCAAGACGCACGAGCACTGACATCACGAATCGGAGAACGACATGACTGACGTAGACGGCACCCTCAAGGCGGCCATGACCACGATCGAGGGGGCCATCGGGGCCGCACTGGTCGACTACAACAGCGGCATGGCCCTCGGCATCCTGGACGGCGCGGGCGGGCTCGACCTCAACGTGGCCGCGGCCGGCAACACCGACGTGGTGCGGGCCAAGATGCGCACGATGGACATGCTGGGCCTCAAGGACGGCATCGAGGACATCCTCATCACGCTGTCCACCCAGTACCACCTGATCCGGCCGCTCGGCGGGCGGACCGGCAAGGGCCTCTTCCTCTACCTGGCGCTGGACCGCGGCCGCGCCAACCTGGCGATGGCCCGCCACCAGCTCACCAAGATCGAGGCCGACCTGGAGGTCTGACCGGGAACGTGCGGGCGGCCGCGCCGCCCCGGTGGGGGCGGGCGGCGGCACGGCGGTGGGTGGTCCTGGCGCGCGGCCGGAGCCACGGTGCGGGCGCCTGCCCGACCGCCTGCCCGACCGCCGGACCGACCGCGACTGCCCGGACGTGCGCGACGAGCCGTCCGGGAGGGGCGGCCGCGCACGTACCGGCCTCGCCCGCACCCGTGAAAGGGAGCGGGCGCCGGAGCCACCGGGGCGGGCCTTCACGGCCCGCCCTCCGCCGTTCCACCCGCCCGCTGTCCGCCTACTGCCCGCCCTGCTGTCCCGCCCCGCGTCCCGGGGTGCGGCCCGCCCGGGCGCCCCCCGCCGCGCCCCGGCTGCTCCGGCCCGGCGCGGCCAAACCGGCCGGGGGCCGGGTTCGCTCGTTCGTGTGGAGCACGTGGTGGTGCCGCCCGGATCCGGCGATCGGTCGGGCACGATGTGTCGCGTCCGCCCGATCCGGCTCACCTCTCACGGGAGGGTCCCGACATGCCCGTCACCAGCGCGCCCGTCGTGGCCGACGGTACCGGCGCCGCCCGGCCCGGCTGCCCCGGGTGCCCGGCGCCGGCGAGCCGCCGCCCGCCGCGGGTGGCCGGCGAGGCCGGCGAGGCCGGCCCATGCAGCTGACAATCGGTCGGGACGACCCCGACCTCGGCCGGGTCGAGGAGGAGATCGGCGGCCTGCTGGCCACTCTGCCGCTCGCCCCCGACGCCCGTCACCAGGTGATCACGGCCGTTCTGGAGGCGGTGTCCAACGCCGTCCGGCACGGCCGGCGGTCCGGCGGGCTCGGATCGGTGCTGCTGGAGGCCGGGGTGGCGGACGGGCACGTGGTGGTGACGGTCACGGACGACGGCCCCGGCTTCGATCCCGGCGCCTGCCCGGACCCGCGTACGCCCGAGCGCCTGCTGATGCCCGGTGGCAGGGGCGTTTTCCTGATGCACCACCTGATGGACGGCGTCGACTTCGCCTTCCCGCCCGCCGGCGGCACCCGGGTCACGCTGCGCAAGTCCATCCTCGCCGCCCACGGAAGCGGTGGCGGGCCCTCGGAAGGAGAACCACCCATGGCTGTCTCGACCCGTACCTCCGGTGATGTCACGATCATCGACTTCAAGGGCAAAATCACCATCGGCGTGGGCGACGTGGCTCTGCGGAGCGCTGTCCACGAGGCGCTCGACAGCGGTGCCACCAAGATCCTGCTCAACCTCGCCGACGTGACCACGATCGACTCCTCGGGAGTCGGCGAGCTGGTCGGCAGCTACACCTCGACGAACAACCGGGGCGCGAAGATCGCGCTGCTCGACCTGCCCCCCAAGGTCCGGGACATTCTCCACATCACCCAGCTCATCTCGGTGTTCAACGTCTACGACACCGAGGACGAGGCCCTCGCGGGTCTCTGACCCGCTCCGGCCGGCCGTCCCCGTCGTCCGCGTGGGCCGTGGGCCGTAGACCGGTGGGGTGCGGACGACGGCCCGCGGGCCCACGGCCCGTCAGGTCAGCAGGCGCAGCTGTTCGGCCGCCACTCCCACCCGGACGGTCTGACCCCAGCTCAGCTGGATCGCGTCCGACTCCACGCCGTCGCCGAAGGCGACCAGCCGGTCGGACTCGACGGTCAGCGAGAGGTGTTCGGCGCCGGTCAGCAGCCCCTGCCCGAGCCGGGTGCCGGTGGTCGGCGACGGCCAGGCCTCCCGGACGAACCAGGCGAGGGCCGGTGCGGTGGGGCCCGGGAGCGGAAGGCTGCTGTGCCGTTCCAGCCAGGCGGACCGGCACCAGCCGGTGGCGCCGGTGCCGGTGCCGATCAGCACCCCGGAGGACGCCTGGGTCTCGGCGTCCGGCGCTGCGCGGCCCCCGTCGGCCTCCGCCCCGGCACCCGCGCCGAGGGCCGGGCCCGGCTCGGCGCCGGGCGGCGCCGAGATCCGGTAACGGGCCGTCTGGTGGGTGCTCCGGCCGAGGTAGATCTCGTTCAGGGCGAGCAGCCGCTGGGTGTCGTCGGCGACGGCCTCGACCATGGTGCGCCCCTCCAGCCGGGTGTCCGCCCCCGGTCCGACGGCGGCCCGCAGCAGCCGGGCGGCGTCCGCGGCCCGGTGGCGCACCAGTACCCCGGGGTTGCGGCCGGGGTCGGTGTCGATGCCGATGACGGGCTGGCCGCCGAGGTACTTCGCGGCGTTGGCCACCAGGCCGTCCTGCCCGACCACGACCACGATGTCGTCCGGCGCGAACAGGAAGCGGTCCAGGTCGGCCCGCTCCACCCGGGTGCGGCGCCAGTCGAGCGGGACGGCGGCGGCGACCTCGGCCAGCGCGGCGAGCGTGCGCCGGTGCGGCCGCTCGGTGTCGTCCAGCGAGCGGCCGCGCGTGGAGAGGAAGAACGCGGCCTGCCCGGCCGAGCCGTGCCGGGCGAGCAACTCCTCGTACTCGGAGCGGCGGTGCACGATCACCACGCGCGGGGCGAGCGTCACCGGGCACCGCCCGCGCCACCGCTGCCACCGGTACCGCCCGTGCCACCGGTACCGCCCGCGCCGCCGCCCGCCCCCGCGCCGTCACCGGCCGGCAGGCCGAGCCGGGCCAGCAGGCCGGTCAGTACGTCGGGAGTCAGGGTGAGGCTGCCGATGCTCGGCAGGTGCTCGGCGAGCCGCATCAGCGCCAAGGCGTGCAGGACGTCCGGGCCGGCCTGCTGGTGGGCCGCCAGCCAGGCCTGTTCGGCGGCGGCCTTCGCCTCGCCGAGGGCACGCTGGGCATCCGCCTGCGCCCCGGCCAGGACCCTGGCGGCCCGGGCCTCCGCCTCGGCGAGCCTGGTCCGGCGGGCGGCCTCCGCCTCGGCCCGGACGCCGTCGGCCGCGGCGGCCTGCTCGGCCTCGCGGTGCGCGTTGGCACCCTGCTGCTCGACCAGCTCCTTCTCCCGGCGGGCCAGTTCGATCCGGCTGGCCAGCTCGTTCTCGGAGATGGCCCGCTCCCGCTCGACGGCCACCGCGCGCCGCTCGTAGGTGGCCCGGTCGGCCTCCTGCTGGACCAGCTCGCGGGCGGGGGTGCGCAGGGCCCGCTCCATCTCGGCCTCGGGCCGCAGCGCGATGACCCGCACCGCGATCACGGCGAGTCCGGTCTCGGTCAGCCGGGTCTCGTCGGCGAGGCCCTCGGTGACGCGCCGTCGGACGGCGCTCACGCCGTCCGCCAGCGCCTCGGCCAGCGGGGTGCGGGCGATCAGGTCGAGCGCGTGCTGCTGGGCGGTCTCGGTGAGCAGGTTGCCGAGCTGGTCCAGCGGCGCGCTGCGCCAGGTGCCGGTGCCGGCGTCGATGCCGAAGTCGATCCGGGTGGCCGCCAGCGCCGGGTCGGTGATCCGGTAGGTGACGGTGGCCTGCACGGTGAGGTCCTGGTAGTCGGCGGTGCGGGCGTGGAAGAGCATGCCCAGCTCGCGGTCGTCGACCGGGACTTCGGAGAGTGCGGCGGTGAGCGGCCGGAACCAGAAGGCGAGGCCGGTGCCGTCGTGGGCGAGGGTGCCGCTGCGCAGGTGGCGGATGTGCGAGGTCGGTGCCGCGCGGAGGTGGCGCAGCCCGAACCGCCTGGTGATGTCGGCCATCGGAGGCCCCCCTTTCTCGTCCCTCTGACGATAATGGTCGGCGCCGCTTATCGTCAAGACGACGAAAATGGATGGACCGGCTGTTACACGTCCGCCCGGCGGCTGTTACACATCCGGCGGAGGTCCGTGCGGAGCGCTTCCTAGCGTGAGCGGTGTCAGCCCCCGGCCAGCAGGGCCGGGAGCGGCCAAACCTGGAGGTTTTTCCATGTCAGGACACCTGACCGGCCGTCCCGCCGGCCTGTCCCGCCGCGCGGTCCGGCTTGCGCTGGTCTGCGCCGGAGCGGCAGTCGCCCTGGCCGGCCCCGCCACCGCGGCCTTCGCCGACGGCACCCCCACGCCGTCGGTGTCCGCCCCCGCGCCCGCGCCCGCCCCCGCCCCCGCCGGCTCGGGCTCGGGCGCGGCCGCCTCGGCCGCCGCCTCGGCGTCCCCCCGGGTGGCTGGCGGCACGGTTCCCTCCGCGGCCCCCACCGCCGCCCCGGCCACCGGGGACCGCGGCGCCGGGGCGCCGCAGGTCACCACCGTCCCCAAGGGCGGTGCCCAGACCGGCGAGGCCGAGACCGGCCGCTCGACCGTCACCGTGGTGGGCGGCTCCGGCCTGGCCGTCGCGGGCGTGGCGGGCATCGGCTTCGCCGTCGCCCGCCGTCGTGCCGGCGCACAGGGCTGACCGCAGCCGTCGTGGCCGGCGCCCCTCGTGGGCGCCGGCCGCGGCGGCCGGCAGCCTGTCCCTGGTGCTCGCGGCGCTGGTCCTCGTCCCGGCGCCGCGGCACGATCCGGTGCGGATCGAGTTCGCCGGCGGGGCCCCCGAGGCACCCGCGACCGCAGGACCGGCGCCGGGCACAGCCCCACCGTCGGGCGCGCCCGTCCCGTCGGGCACACCCGGGGAAGACCCCGGGCCCGCCGCCCCGGCCACCGCGGCGCCGTCCCTGCCCGCCCGCCTGCTGATCCCCCGGATCGGGGTGGACGCCCCGGTGGAGAGCGGCGGCCTCAACCCCGACGGCACCGTCGAGGTGCCGCCGGCCGACCGGCCGGGCCAGGTCGACTGGTACCGCGAGGGGCCGGTCCCCGGCCAGACCGGACCGGCCGTCATCCTCGGCCACTACGACACCCGCAAGGGGCCGGCGGTCTTCCACCGCCTCCCGCAGCTGCGGCCGGGCGACCGGATCGACGTCCGCGGCGGGAACGGCGGCACCGTCACCTTCAAGGTGCGCGAACTGCGGCAGTTTCCCAAGAGCGGGTTCCCGACCGCGACGGTCTACGGCGACACCGCCGGCCCGCAGCTGCGGCTGATCACCTGCGGCGGCCGGGTCGGGGACGACGGCCACTACTCCGACAACATCATCGTGCTGGCGGACTACGTCGGTACGACCGCGCCCGCGGGATGACCGGCCCCGGCCGGACGGACCGTCCCGCCCCGGCCCGGTCGGCCCCCCGGGGGCAGGCCGTCCGGCGACCGCCCTCGAAAGGCGCTGCTCAGGGGTGCTGCCGAAACCGGGCCGTCGGGCTTTCGCGCCCGCCAGGGTGCAACCGGCGCATGTCGTCGCGCGTAATGCAGATGGACATCCGACCGGCGCCCCGACCGCCGCCCCCGACCCGAAAGGCACCCCACGTGAGGACTGTGAGGACATGGCTCGGCCGCGTGGCACCGGGGGCGGGCGTACTCCTCGTGGCCCTGGCCGTCGCGGCCTCGGCCGGCTGCAGCTCGGCCGGGCAGCTCCACGACGCGGGGAAGACCCGTCCGGTCACCGTCCGGCCGAGCCCCCAGCAGCTCTGGCCGGCCGCCGACGTCTCGCCGCTGCCCTCCGCGTCCCCCGCCGGCCAGCCGTCCCCCGCGCCGGTACCCGGCGTCGTCGCGGACGGCGAGAGCATCCGCACCGTGGACGTCCCCGTGCTGCTGGACAAGGACCCGTCCGTCCAGTCCGAGGAGCGGACCGCGCTGACGGGCTGCGCGGGCTGCGCCGTCCGGCCGGCCCAGTACCGGGACCTCACCGGCGACGGCCGCGAGGAACTCCTCACCGCCGTGGTCACCGGCGGGCAGCGGGCCTACCTGCACGTCTACACCCTGCGCGAGCGGCAGGTGCTGCCGGTGCTCGCCCTCCAGGTGCTGACCGGGTTCAGTGCGGACACCGTGGGCCCGGACCTCCTGGTGCACGAGCCGACCAACGAGGTCACCGAGACCAACAGCACGTACCGCTGGAACGGCGTCCGGCTGGCCTTCGACAACCGGCAGATCCGGGCGACCGGCCCGGCCGCCGACGTCCCTGGCTGCCTGCCCACCGGACCGGCCCCCGAACTCAGGGACGTCGGGCCCAGCGCGCAGCCCACCGTCGCGCCCGCCCCGGGCGGCGGTTCCGGCCGCGGGGACTCCGGCCCCGCCGCCGCCCGGCCGTCGGTCGCCGCCGGTGCCCGGCCCACCGCCTCGCCCAGCCCCGTCCCGCAGGCCCCGTCGGCCTCCCCGGTGCGGCGCTCATGACCGGCGGCCCGCTCACGACCGCCCCCGGCGCGCCCGCCGCGCCGCGGATCCTGCTGGTGGAGGACGACGAGGTGATCCGCGAGGCGACCAAGATGGCGCTGGAGCGCTACGGGTTCCCCGTCGACACGGCCGGCGACGGCCTGGAGGGCCTGGAGCGCTTCCGCGCCCAGCCGCCGGACCTGCTGCTGCTCGACGTGATGCTGCCGCTGCTCGACGGTGTCGGCCTCTGCCGGCGGATCCGCGAGGAGAGCCTGCTGCCGATCCTGATGATGTCGGCCCGCACCGAGCCGATCGACGTCATCTCCGGCTTGGAGGCGGGCGCCGACGACTACGTCGTGAAGCCCTTCGAGACGGCCGTCCTGGTCGCCCGGATCCGCACGGTGCTGCGCCGCACCGGCCTGGGCTCCCAGCCGCTGGCGCCGCCCGGCCCGGCCCCGGTCCACCGTCCCGACCCCGGTGCCGGCCCGCCGCCCGGGCCGGCGACGCCCGCCGGGCCGGCCCGTTCCCTGCGGGAGATCGACGGCCTGGAGGTCGACACCGACGCGATGGAGGTACGGGTGGGCGGGCGCCAGGTGCCGCTCACCCCGACCGAACTGCGGCTGCTGCTGGAGTTCACCGCCGCCCCCGGCGTGGTGCTGGAGCGCCAGACCCTGCTGGAGCGCGTCTGGGACTACTCCTGGGGCGCCGACACCCGCGTGGTGGACGTCCACGTCCAGCGTCTGCGGGCCAAGATCGGGGCCGAGCGGATCGAGACCATCCGCGGCTTCGGCTACAAGCTGCGGCGCCTGCGGTGAACCTCCGCCGGCAGATCGCCGTCACGGTCGCCGTGGTGTCCTTCCTGGTCGCGCTCACCCTCGGGCTGCTGGTTCACCAGGCCTCCGTCCGGCAGCACACCGACCAGGCCCGGAGGTCCGCCGAGGCGGCCCTGGACTCGTTGCTCACCGCCTACTCCGGGACGGGAGTGGTGGTGGGGCAGACCGCCGCCGTCGAGGAGGCCGCGGCCGGGGCCCCGCCGCCCGTCACCGGCCTCCCCACCGCCACCGGCCTCCCCGAGGAGCTGCGCCGGCTGGCCGTGCAGGGCCACGAGGGCTCGATGTTCGGGCCGGGTCCGCACGGCACCGCGATGTGGGCCGCCGCCGGCAGCGGCGGGAAGGTGTTCTCCGTCCGCGTCGACTACCGGGAGGACGAACGGGCCGTCGCCGAACTGGACCGGACGATCCTGCTCTCCGCCGCCCTCGCGGTCGCCGTCACCGTGCTCGCCGGCGTGTTCGCCGCCGACCGGATCAGCAGCCGGCTGCGCACCGCGGCCCGGACCGCCCGGACCATCGCCCGGGGCGACCTGGCCGCCCGGATCGGCCCGTTGGGCGGCCCCCGCGACGAGGTCGCCGACCTGGCCGCCGCCGTCGACTCGATGTCGTCGGTGCTCCGCGGCCGGCTGGCCGGCGAGCAGCGGTTCACCGCCGACGTGGCGCACGAGCTGCGCACCCCGCTGACCGGACTGCTGACGGCCGCCGAACTGCTGCCGCCGGGCCGCCCCACCGAACTGGTCCGGGACCGGGTCCGCTTCCTGTGCGGCCTGACGGAGGATCTGCTGGAGGTCTCGCGACTGGACGCCCGGGCGGAACCGGCCGACCTGTCCGTCCTGCCGCTGGGGCCGCTGCTCACCGGCATCACCTCGGCCGGCCCCGCGGTTCTGCTGCGGATCGACGGCGACGCCCCGGTCACCACCGACCCCCGCCGGCTCGACCGGATCGTCTCCAACCTGCTGGCCAACGCCCACCGGCACGGCCTCCCGCCGGTCGAGGTCCGGGTGGCGGGGACGACCGTCCGCATCCGCGACCACGGCCCGGGCTACCCCGACGACGTGCTGCGGGACGGCCCGCAGCGCTTCCGTACGGGGGCGCGCGAGCGCGGCAACGGCCACGGCCTGGGTCTCACCATCGCGCAGGGGCACGCCGAGGCGATCGGCGTGCAGCTGCTGCTCGGCAACCACCCGGAGGGCGGGGCGGTGGCCGAACTGCGCCTGCCGGCCGGGGAGCCCCCGGACGCGGCGGTTCCGGGCGAGGCGGTTCGGGCCGGGGAGCGGGCGGCCTTGGAGCGCCCGGGGGAGGGCACGTGACGGAGGAACAGCCGGCGCGCGTCCCGCCGCGGGCGCACCGCTGACGGCACGCGCCCACGGTCCGCCTCCCGCGCATCCGGGGGCATCCGGCGCCCGGCCCGCCGCCGGGCGGTGCGCCCCGGCGGCGCGGGGCCCGCGGTCTGCTATCTCTGGTGGTCCCGGCACGCACGGAGAGGACCCAGATGAGCGTCACGGGCCCCGCCGGTCCCGCCGTCCTCGGGCGTTGCCGGCCCGCCCCGGTCGCGGCGGCGTGGCGCCACCCGGTGGTCGCGGCCACCGCGCTCGCCCTCCTGCTGCACGGGATCTGGGCGCTCTTCCTGGCCAACGACGCCGGCGACCTGGCGGCCCAGTACGCCTGGACGGACTTCACCCGGCAGCATCCCGCCGCGGCGTACAACCTCTCCTGGTACGGCGGGATGCACACCGCCTCGTACAGCATGGTCTCGCCGTACCTGATGGGCTGGCTGGGCGTCCGTACCGCGGGTGTGCTCGCCGGCACGGTGTCGGCGGCGATCACCGCCCGGCTGCTGATCCGCCCGCAGGTGGCCCGGCCGCTGCTCCCGGCGCTCTGGACGGCGGTGGCGCTCTGGTGCAACGTCGCTTCGGGCCGGGTCACCTTCGCGATCGGCGTGGCCTTCGGGCTGGCGGCCCTCGCCCTGCTCCTCCCGGCCCAGGACCTCGCGGCTCCGGCGGCGCCCGGCGCCGGGCCGGTCGCCCGCCGTCCGGCGGTCCGGGCCGCGGCCGTCCTCGCGCTCGCGACGGCCGCGACCATGGGAAGCCCGCTGGCAGGCCTGTTCCTCGGGGTGGTCGCCGCCGCGCTGCTGCTCACCGGCCGCCGCCGGGACGCCTGCCTGCTCGCCGCCGGGCCGGCCGCGGTGCTGGTGGCGAGCGCGCTGCTCTTCCCCTTCGAGGGGGAGCAGCCCTTCGACTGGTACGTCGCGGTGGTGCTGGTCGCCTCGGCGGCGGCGGTGCGGCTGTGCGCACCGCCGCAGTGGCGGACCGTCCGCGCGGGCGCGCTGGTGTACGCGGCCGGCGTGGCCCTCACCTGGGTGGTTCCCTCGCCGGTCGGCAGCAACGTGGAGCGGCTGACGCTGCTCTTCGCCGGGACGGCCCTGCTGGCCGCCGCCCTGGGGAGCCCGGCGGCGCTCGGCGCCGGGCCCGGCCCCACCGGTGCGCCCCGCCGGGCCCTCGCCGCGGGCGCGGCCTTCCTCGCGGTCGCGGGCTGGCAGCTCGGCAAGCCCGCCGGGGACCTCGCCACCTCCGTACCGGTGTCCGCGACGGCCCGGGACACCGCACCGCTGATCGCCGAGCTGCGCCGGATCGGCGCCGACCGGGGCCGGGTGGAGGTGGTCCCGCTCCGCACCCATCTGGAGGCCTCGGGCTTCGCCCCGTACGTCAACCTCGCCCGGGGCTGGAACCGGCAGGCGGACGTCGCCCGCAACCCGCTGTTCTACACCGGCACCCTGAGCGCGGACGCCTACCACGACTGGCTCCGGCACTGGGGCGTCGGCTACGTGGTGCTGCCGGTGGACCCGCCGGACGACGCGGCGGTCGACGAGGCCCGGATCGTGGCGGCCGGGCACCCGTGGCTCAGCCCGGTCTGGCAGGACGACCGGTGGCGGCTGTTCCGGGTGGCCGGCAGCGCGCCGCTGGCCGATCCGCCCGGGACGGTGCGGGAGGCCGGGCCCGCCGCCCTGACGGTGGACGTCGCGGGCGCCGGCCCGGTGCTGCTGCGCGTCCCCTGGTCGCCCTGGCTGGGCGTGGTGGGCCCGGACGGCGGCGGCCGCGGCTGCCTGGCCCGGGCCGGCGAGTGGACGGTGCTGCACGCACCGGGCCCGGGCACCTACCGGGTGGCCGGCCGGTACGGGCTGCCGCGCGGCAACCGCTGCCCGGCCGCCTGAACCCGGCCGGCCGAAGGCCGCCCGCCCCGCCGGTGGCCGGCCCGGTAGGCACTAGAGGTAGTCCTCCAGCCGGCCCAGCGCGTAGCCCTGGGCGGTCACCGTGTTGAGCACCTGGCGCAGCATGTCGGGCATGGTGCCCTTCCAGAGCGAGGGGCCGCGGAAGTGGGTCAGGATGATGTCGCCCGGGTGCAGCCGCTGGTCGGCGTACCGCCACTCCATGTGGTCCGCGAACGCCTCCTCGTTCCACAGCGCGGCGGCCTCGATGCCGCAGGAGGCGGCGGCCTTCAGGGTGTCCTCGTTGTACTCGCCGTACGGCGGCCGGAAGAGCCTGGGGCGGGTGCCGATCTCGCGCTCGGTCTCGTCCTGCTGCCCGCAGATCTCCTGACGCTGCTGCTCGTACGTCAGTTTCCGCAGGTCGCGGTGGTTGATCGTGTGGTTCTGGATGCTGTCGCCCTGCTCCGCCAGGCCACGGAAGTAGCCGTAGTCCGGGCGGGCCAGGTATCCGCTGACGAAGGCGGTGAAGGGGACGTCGAGTTCACGGGTCATCCGGGCGAACTCCGGGTCCTTCTCGGCGCCGTCGTCCACGGTCAGGAAGACGACCTTCTCGTCCGTCGGGACCCGGGCCACCACCGGCGGCAGCCCCGGGCGGAGGGTCACGCCCTGGACGGCCCGCAGTTCGGGGGCGGTGGCGGGCGGTTCCGGCGCGGGGATCGGCGGGGCGTCGAGCCCCCAGGCGCGGACGGTCGCCAGGGCTTGCCGGGCGGTGGCCTCGCGCAGGGCCGCCGCGTCGGCGCTGTTCCGTTCCTGGCTGCGCGCGGCACCGGGCAGGACGGCCGGTGCGGCGGGCGGCAGGGCGACCCGGTCGGCGGTGCCGCCGGGCGACTGCGGCCCGGCGGGGGAGCGTGGGGCGGCCGCCCGCGGGGGCGTGATCTGGCCGGTGCACCCGGCTATCACGGTCGACAGGCAGAGCAGCACGGCCGTGCGGGAGGAGGATCTGACACTCGGACGGGGCCGATAATATGAAGAATGCCGCATGCGTCCACTGATCCCCCACGCCGCGGTACGGCCAATCCCGCCGTCACCCGACCGGCCGTCCGCCGAACAGGGCACCCCGCTCGGGCACTCCGCCCCCGGCCCCGTCGTCAGGCCGTCGGGGTCGTCAGGCCGTCGGACCGGCCGTCGCCCACACCACCTCGCCGCCCTCCAGCGCGGTGCAGACAGCGCCGTGCGGCGTGAACACGCTCCAGGGAGCCCGGCGGGCATCCGGCGGGACGGACAGCGTGTGGCCCGAGTCGAAGGCCAGTTCCAGGCCCCCGGCCATGGTCACCAGCGCCGCGCCGACGCTGTGCCCGACCAGCTCCAGCAGCGCCTCGGAGGGCTCGAAGGTGAGATCCGGGTAGAAGTGCTCCACCTCGGAGGGCCCGGCGAGGCGGAACTCGTTCTCCACCCGCACGGTGACCGGCCCGTCGAGCGTGATGTCCAGCTGGAACCCGCCCTTGACCGATTCCACCCGGTGGCCGGCCAGGACGTTCGCGATCAAGTTCTGCATGACCCCAGTGTGGACCAGCCGCGCCCCTACGCCCCGCCCGGCGGGCGCAGACCGGCCAACCCGGAAACCCCGCGGCCGGCGGCCCGGGCCGGCCCCCGGCCGCAGCCCGACCGCAGCCCGCCCGCCGTCCGCCGCCCGCCGTCCGCCGCCCGCCGCGCGCCGTCCGCCCTTGCCGGACCCGTCCCGGACCCGTCCCGGACCCGTCCCGGACCCGTCCCGGACCCGTCCCGGACCTCCGCGCCGGGTCCAGGGCCCGTCCGTCACGGCAGTCCCGCCAGGGCCGCCGAGGCCGCCCCGGCCATCTGCTCGTCCAGCCTCGCGGTCGCGCCCCGCAGCCGCCCCCGCGCCTCGGTCACGGCCAGCCCGACCAGTCCGGGGAGCAGGTCGGTGCTGCGCTCGGCGACCCAGCTGGTGCCCCGGGTGGCCATCCACCAGAAGTCCGCCGCCCGGCCCGGCCCCGCCCCGGCGGGAGCGGCTGCGGGGGGCGGGCCCAGCCGGTGGCCCGCCTCGGCGAGCCGGGCGTGGAAGCCATGCGCGATCAGCTGGTGGCCGGCCGCGCTCGGATGCAGGCGGTCCACGCTCAGCAGGTCCCGTTCGGCCGTCCACGGCAGCTCGGCGAGGTGCAGGTGGACGGCCCGGTGACGCGCCGACAACGCGTGCACCACGGTGTTCACCGCCCGCATCCGCCGGGCCAGCGGGCGGGCCAGCGGGCCCGGCAGCCGGAGCAGGGCCCCCGGATCGGGCAGGCAGGCGGTCAGCAGCCGGCTGCCCTCCCCGGCCAGCGCGCCCAGCGCGGTGTCCAGCTCCCGGGCGGTGTGCCGGATGTCGAAACCCGTCCGCAGGGTGTCGTTCCCGCCGACCAGGACGGCGGCAAGCTGCGGGCGCAGCGCCAGCGCGGCGGGCAGCTGCGCCCCCGTCAGGTCGTGGCTGAGCGCGCCGCTACGGGCCAGGTTGTGGAACTCGACACCGTCCGGGGCCTCGGCGAGCGAACCCGCCAGCAGGGCGGCCCAGCCGCGCCAGCCGCCCGGGACCGGGTCCCCCACACCCTCGGTGAGGGAGTCCCCGAGGGCGGCGAACCGCAGCGGCGCGGTCCGCGGCACCGCGGCCGGGCGCCGGTCGTGCGGCACCGCCACCAGGCCCGGCCTCCCCGGCTCCGGCCTCCCCGGATCCGACCGCCCCGGCTCCGACCGCCGTGGCTCCGGCTCCCGGACGGCGACCCTCCGTCCGGGGTTCATCGCGGCCCCCCGGCCGCCCCGACCCCCGTTGCGGCGCCCGGCCCGCCGGCCGTCGTTCCGGCGCCCGGATCACCCGCCGCCCGGACTGCTCCGGCCTCGCCGACCTCGCCGGTCCCGTGCGCCGCGAGGAAGCCGGCGACGGCGGCCGGCCAGCCGTACTCCTCGGCCCGGGCCCGGGCGACGGCCCGCCGCTCGTGCTCCGGCCGGTCGAGCACCTCCCGGACGGCGTCGGCGAAGGCCGCGCCGCTGTCGTCGGCGACGGCGCCCGCCGGGCCGACGATCGAGGGCAGCGCCGAGTGCCGGCTGACCGCGACCGGCGTCCCGCAGGCGAGCGCCTCCAGCGCGGCCAGCCCGAAGGTCTCCACCGGGCCCGGGGCTAGCACCACGTCGGCACAGGCCAGCAGTTCGGCGACCGCGTCCCGACTGCTCAGATGCCCGAGGAAGCGGACCGGCAGCCGCTGCTTGCGGGCCCGCGCGGCCAGTTTCGGCAACAGCGGTCCGGTGCCGGCCACCGTCAGCACGGCGGGCGTGCCGCGCCGCCGCAGCTCCGCGAGCGCGTCCAGGGCGCGCTCCGGCCGCTTCTCCGCCGACAGCCGGGAGCAGAGCACCAGCAGCACCTGCCCGCGACCGGCGTACCGGGCCCTGGACTGCTCCCGCGACAGGGTGAAGCGGTCCGGGTGGAGCCGGGCCAGGTCCACCCCCAGGGGTGCCCGCACCACCCGGGCGGCGCCGATCCGGCGAAACTCGCCGGCCGCCCAGTCCGTGGTGCAGATCACCGTGTCGTAGCCTCGCACCGTACGGGAGTTGAGCCGGTCGGCGAGGGTCCGCGCGACCGGCGCCGGGAGGCCCCACGTCCCCAGCAGGCCGGTCGCGCTCTCGTGCGAGACCATCGCCGAGCGGACCCCGGCGCGCCGCGCCCAGGCGCCGGTCCAGCGCAGCGTGGTGCGGTCCGACACCTCCAGCCGGTCCGGCGCCAGCGAGGTCAAGGCCCGGCCGACGGCCCGCCGGTCGGTCAGCACCCGGTAGCCGCCGCTGCCCGGGAGCACCGGCCCGGGCAGCGTGATCACCAGGCCCTGCTCGGTGTGCTCCTCCCGCCGCCGTGGGCCGGGCACGATCAGCACCGGCTCGTGGCCGGCGGCCAGGTAGCCGGCGCCGAGGTGGCGCAGCGCGGTGCGCAGGCCCCCGGAGACCGGCGTGACGAAGTTGGCCAGCCGGACGATCCGCAGCGGGGTGTTCATGCCGGCTGCCCCTGGACGATCACCGGCGCCGGGGCGGTCGCGCCCTCGCCCGCCGCCGCGGGCAGGTCGGGCAGGTCGGGCAGGTCGGGCAGGTCGGCCGGTGCGGCCGGGAGCGGGCCGGCCGGGGCCGGCACCTCCGCGGCGGGGGCCGGCACGGCCCCGGCGCCGACGGCGAGGCCCGTGCCCGTCCCGTTGACCGTGCCCGCACCCACAGCCGTGCCCGTGCCCGCACCGCGGTGCTCGGCGAGCACCTCCTCGTAGTGCTGGAGCAGCAGGTCCCCGACCGACTCCCAGCTGCGCGCCGTCACATCGGCCCGTCCGGCCCGCCCGTACGCGGCCCGCAGCTCCGGGTCGGCGGCCAGTGCGGCGACCGCCGCCGTCACCGCCCGGCCGTCCCGTGGCGGGACGAGCAGCCCGGTGCGGTGGTGCCCGACCAGGTCCAGCGGACCGCCGGCCGCCGGGCCGACCACCGGGAGGCCGCTGGCCATCGCCTCCTGGATGGTCTGGCAGAAGGTCTCCAGCGGGCCGGTGTGCACGAACAGGTCGAGGCTGGCGAAGCAACGGGCCAGCTCGGCGCCGGTCTTGCGGCCCAGGAACACCGCGCCCGGCATCGCGGCGCGCAGCCCCGGGGCGGACGGGCCGTCGCCGATCACCACCACCCGGACGCCGGGCAGCGCGGACGCCCCGGCGAGCAGGTCGACCCGCTTCTCGGGCGCGAGCCGCCCGACGTACCCGACCAGCACCTCCCCGCCGGGGGCCAGCGCCCGGTGCAGGGCCTCGTCCCGGTGCCGGGGGTGGAAGCGCACCGAGTCGACGCCGCGCGGCCAGAGCCGCACCCGGGGCACGCCGTGCGCGGTGAGGTCCTGGGCGGCGGGGGTGGACGGCGCCAGGGTGCGGGCGGCGGCCCGGTGCACCGTCCTGATCCGGTGCCAGGCGGCCGCCTCGCCGAGCCCCCGGCCGGCCCGGTAGGCGTGCGCGTACCCGGCGAGGTCGGTCTGGTAGACGGCGACGGCCGGCACGCCGAGCGAGCGGGCCGCCTCCATGCCGCGTGCCCCGAGGACGAAGGGGCCGGCCAGGTGGACGAGGTCGGGCCGGTGCCCGGAGATCGCGGCGGCGAGTTGCCGGCTGGGCAGCGCGATCCGTACCTGCGGGTAGCCGGGCAGCGGTAGGGAGGGGATCCGGACGACGGGGATGGGGGTGGCGTCCGGGCCGAAGGAGTGCGGCGGGCAGTGCGCGCCGCGGGCCGGAGCGGGAGTGATGACCAGGGGTTGGTGGCCGCGCCGGACGAGGTGCTCGGCCGTCCGCAGCACGCTGTGGGCAACGCCGTTGACCTCGGGCGGGAAGGATTCGGTGACGATGGCGACACGCATGCCATCGTTCTCTCCGCGCCCGGCGTGCGGGCGGCCAAAGGGATATGTCGAACAGACGAACGCATGTCGGCGAACGTGAGACACCCGGGCCGGCCACCGCGTACGGTGGCCGGCCCGGGCGTGCGCGGGGTCAGGCCGGGGTGGCGGCGCCTTCCTTGAGCTCCGCGTACGGCGCGAGCTTCCGGATCGACTCGATGCTCTTGATGCAGTCGTCCCGCGTCTCGTACGCCTCACCCGTCACGACGACCGACCCGTTGCTCGCCTTGAGCCGGAACCGGTGCATGCCGCTCTCGTCGGTGTAGACCTCGAACTTTCCTGCCATGGGAGTGTTCACCTCTCGTCGGTAGCCCCCCAGCGCAACCTAGGCCGGGCACCGGCGCGCCGCATCCCGGGTTCGGTCGGACGGGTGCCCGGGCGCCGGGCGCCGCCGGCGAGGGCGTCCCGTCGGTCAGCCGGCGCTGAGCGGGTAGTGGTCGGAGAGGTCGGTGTAGGTGTAGCTGGTGCCCCAGCTGCTGACCGTCCAGGGCGAGCTGTGGGTGTGCAGGACTTCGTTGTGCCAGAGGGCGGGCCGGGCGTGGTCGGCGCGGTAGAGGACGTAGTCGAGGTCCTCCTTCGGCTCGCCGGGGTAGCGGTAGGCGGCGATCGAGTTGTCGACGGTGTCGAAGGAGTTGGCCCAGCCGGTCCGGCTGTCGGCGGGCGCCACGCCGGCGTTGCCGAGCAGCGAGGCGTACTCGCTGCCGTGGGAGTCGATGTTGAGGTCGCCGGCGATCAGCACCGGCTCGGCCGCCGGGATGTTCTTCCCGTCGATGAAGGAGCGCATCGCGCGCAGCTGGGCGGCCCGGACGGCGGCCGGCTGGCCGCTGGAGCAGCCGGTGTCGGTGGACTGCAGGTGGGTGCCGATCACGTGGGTGCGCAGGCCGTCGACGTCGAGCACGGCGTAGACGAAGCCCTTGTTCGACCACCAGTCCGACCCGCACGCGTCCTTGAAGACGTACTGTTCCTTGCGCAGGATCGGCCACTTGCTGAGCAGGGTGACCCCGCCGTCCTCGGGTGTGGCGGAGCTGTAGCTGCCGCCGGTGGCGTCCCAGCCGGCGGTCGAGCGGCCGACCACGGGGGTGTGGTACGGGTAGGCCGCCGAGGCCTGGGCGGTCAGCGCGTCGGAGGCGGCGTTGTCGAAGGCCTCCTGGAGCACCACCACGTCGTGGCCCTGGAAGAAGTCGGCCGAGGCGATGGCCTTGGCCCGGTGGTCCTGGCCCCAGTTCGGGTAGAGGTTCTTGCTCATCAGGAAGACGTTGTAGGTCAGCACGTTGAGCGCCGGTACCGGCGCGGGCGCCGCCGCCTGCGCCGGGGCGGCGGTCAGCGGGGCGATCAGGGCGGCGGCGACCGCACAGGCGGCGGCGAGGCGCGGGGTACGACGGAGGGTGGGGAACGGCATCAGTGCTCCGCGAAGAAGTGTCCTGAACCCGTCAATCGGCGGGCTGTCGGGCAGTCTTCGCCCCGAGGGTCACGCCCGGCAAGACATCGGACGATCACCGCGTGAACTCGTCCGAAACTTGTCTGGCCAACCTGTCCCGAGGAGGCGGGCGGCGGCCCGCGCTCAGACGACCTTCGAACGCTGATGGTCCGTCAGTTCCCGGCGCGGCCGGGCGAGCGGGCTCGGCCACCACATGTGCCGGTCGATGTCCATGGTGAGCGCGGTGACCAGCACCGACCGCACCACGAGGGTGTCCAGCAGCACGCCGAGCGCCACCGCGAAGCCGATCTCGGCGAAGCCCACCACCGGCAGGGTGCCCAGCACGGCGAAGGTGCTGGCCAGGATCAGGCCCGCCGAGGTGATCACGCCACCGGTGGCGGCCAGCCCGGCGACCGCCCCCGCCCGGGTGCCGCGATGGACGGCCTCCTCCCGCACCCGGGTCATCAGGAAGATGTTGTAGTCGATGCCGAGCGCGACCAGGAACACGAACACGAACAGCGGGAACGCGTTGTCCTGCCCCTCGAAGTGGAAGACGTGCGTGAAGAAGAACGCACTGATCCCCATCGCCGCCGCGTAGCTCAGCACCACCGTGGCGATCAGCACCAGGGGCGCGGTCACCGCCCGGAGCAGCAGGGCGAGGATCACCAGCACCACGCCGAGCACCAGCGGGATGATCGTCCGGTTGTCGGCCGAGGCGGCCCGTCCGGCGTCCAGGATCACGGCGGTGCTGCCGCCGACCTTGGCGTCGGCCCCCGGCACCGCGTGGACGGAGTCCCGGACCCGGTCCACGGTGTCCTTGGCGGCCTGGCTGTCCGGCGGGTCGGTCAGGGTGGCCTGGAACACCGCCACGTCCCCGTGCGTCACCGGCGGAGTGGTCGAGGCGACGCCGGGGGTGGCCGCGGCCGCCGCCTGGACGGTACCGGCCTCCCCGGCCGAGCTGATCACGGTGAGCGGGGCGCCGGTGCCGCCGGGGAAGTGCTCGACCAGCACCTCCTGGCCCACCACCGAGTCGGGTGTGCCGGTGAACGTCCCGGCGGTGCTCAGGCCGTTGGCGTTCAGCGACACCAGACCGACGCAGCAGGCCGCCAGCGCCAGCGCGGTGCCCACCCAGACCTTCCGCGGCCGCTGCCCGATCCAGCCGCCGACGTGCGCCCAGTTGCCGGTCCTGGTCGGCTCCGCCGTCCCGTACGCCGGGCGCACCGGCCAGAACACCCAGCGGCCGCAGATCACCAGCAGCGCGGGCAGCAGCGTCAGCATCGCCAGCAGCGCGACGGCCACGCCGATCGCGCAGACCGGGCCGAGCCCCCGGGTGGAGTTCATCTCGGCGACCAGCAGGCACAGCATCGAGGCGATCACGGTGGCCGAGCTGGCCAGGATCGCCGGACCGGCCCGGTGCAGGGCGAACGCCATCGCCTCGTGCCGGTCCTCGTGACGCCGCAGCTCCTCCCGGTAACGGGCGGTGATCAGCAGCGCGTAGTCGGTGCCCGCGCCGAGGACCAGGACGATCAGGATGCCCGCGCTCTGCGCGTTGACGGTCAGCCCGGCGTGCTCGGCGAGCAGGTAGATCAGGGCCTGCGAGGCGATCAGCGACACGCCCGCCGAGAGCAGCGGCAGCAGCCACAGGACCGGACTGCGGTAGGTCAGCAGCAGCAGGATGATCACCACGGACACGGTCGCGTACAGCAGGGTGCCGTCGATCCCGGCGAACGCCTCCGCCTGGTCGGCCCCGATGCCGGCCGGGCCGGTGACGTGGGTGGCCATCCCGTTCGCGCCGGCGGCCGCGGTGGCCCGCATGCTGTCGACGGCCGGTTTGAGGTCGTTCCAGCCGTTGGTGCCGATGTCGACCGGCACCACGGTCTGCATCGCCTGACCGTCCTTGGACAGCTGGGGCCCGGTCACCGGGCCGAGCACGTGCGGCGCGGTGGCGAAGGCCTGGGCGTCCTGGGCGGCCTTGGCCTGGTCGGCCGCGGTGATGCCGCTCGGCCGCTCGTAGACCACCACGGCCTGGGCGGTGTCCACCGGCTGGAAGGCCCGCTGCTCCACCAGGACCTGGGTCGACTCGGCGTTGCCCGGCAGCCAGCTGGACGCCTCGTTGTCCTCGGCGCCCATCAGCTTCCCGGCCAGCGGACCGGCGGCGGCCACCAGGACGATCCACAACACCAGGACGACCCATTTGCTGCGTCGTCCACAGGGCAGCGCGGCCAGTCGGCGGGTCGGACTCATCGGTGCCCCCTCGCGGGTGCGGCTGTCTCGGGCGGAAAATCCCCCGTACCACCCTGCCACCGCACGTCCGGGGCGGCAGCTCGGGGCGACCCGGCCCGGATCACCTCCGCGCCGCCCGCCGGCCCACCGGGAGCGGGACGGCAGCGGCCCGCGGTCAGCCGGCGGCGGCCGCCGCCCGCAGCTCCTTCAGCCGGGCGATGTCCGCCGCGTGCCCGGTGCCGTCGCCGCCGTGCTTGCGGTCCGGCGTCTCGATAACCAGCGGCACGCCCAGCGTCGCGGGGTGCTCGAACAGGGCCCGGAACGGCGCCGCGCCGATCCGGCCGGCCCCGATGTTGGCGTGCCGGTCCTTGCGGGCGCCGACCTCGTCCTCGGAGTCGTTGGCGTGGATCAGCCGCAGCCGGCCCGGCCCGGCCGCGGCGACCAGCGCGTCCAGCGTCGCGCCGACCCCGCCCTCGGCGGCCAGGTCGTGCCCGGCCGCGAAGGCGTGGCAGGTGTCGAGGCAGACGCCCACCCGCGGGTGCCCCTCCAGGGCCTCCAGGTACTCCGCGAGGTCCTCCATACGCGAGCAGAGCGAGCGGCCCTGCCCGGCGGTCGGCTCCAGCAGCAGCCAGGGCGCGTCCTCGCCGAGCCCGTCCAGCTCGTCGAGCAGCGGCAGCAGGTCCGCGCGGACCTGCGCCATCGCCTCGGCCCGCCGCGAGCCGCCGTCCGGTGCGGTGCCGACCGCCGAGCCGGTGTGCAGGACGACGCCGAGCGCCCCGATCGCGTGCCCGCGCAGCAGCGAGTGCCGCAGCGAGTCGGCCGAGTGCTCCCGGGTCGCGGCGGTGTCCGAGCCGAAGTTGATCAGGTAGGGCGCGTGCACGTACGCGGCGACGCCCTCCTCGGCGCAGGCCGTCCGGAAGGCCTCGTCCTGCGCCGGGTTGCCCGGGGGAGTGGCCCACCCGCGGGGGTTCGCCACGAACACCTGGACGGCCTCGGCGCCCACCCGCCGGGCGAACGCCAGTCCCGTCCCGGCCAGGCCCTTCGCGGCGACCGGTACGTGTGCCCCGATCGGGTTGCGGGCGGCGGGCGACAGTGGTGCGGCGTTCATGCCGAGAGCCTGTCACGCGCCCCGGCGCCGCCGGTCACCGGCCCCGGCCCCGGGCGGGCCCCGGGTCGTCGGCCCCGGCCCCGGTCCGTCGGCCTCCCCGCGCCCGCCCGCCCCGGAGGCGTCCGGCGGGCGGCGCGCCGGGCCGGACCGAACCCCTGCCGCTCACCCGCGCCCGATGCGCCTGACGCCCCGTTACGACAACCGGCCGACGCCCCGTCAGTCCGGCGGACGCACCCGGTGGCGGGCCCGCCGCATCGCCCATAGCGTCGAACCGGCGGACACGCATGCCGCCCGCGCGCCCCGGCGGAGCAGCGCCCGAGGACGTCGGTCCGACCGGCTGTCACCCACCGCACCGCGCCTCAGAGACCGTGCAAGGAAAGCAGGTTCCGAATCATGCCCACGCGACGGGTCCCCCAGCTCGCGGCGGCCACCGCCACCGCCACGGCCCTGATCACCCTGGGCGCCGCACCCCCGGCGCACGCCTCCGCCCTCCACCTCGTCCAGCCCGGCGAGTCGATCCAGCAGGCGGTGGACGCGGCCGCCCCCGGCGACACCGTCCAGCTGCTGCCCGGCACCTACCGGGGGAGCGTGCGGGTCACCACCTCCGGCCTCACCCTGCGCGGGGCCGGCCCGAACACCGTGATCACGCCGGACCCGGCCGACACCAGCGCCTGCGCCACCGCCGGCCACGGCATCTGCGTCGCCGGCGCCGAGGGCGCGCGGCTGACCGGCGTCCGGGTCGAACTGCTCACCGTCTCCGGCTTCCGCAAGAACGGCCTCAACGCCAGCGAGACCGACGGGATGACCGTCCGGGGCGTCCGCGCGCTGGGCAACGGCCAGCAGGGCATCAGCCAGGAGAAGTCCGTCCGGGGCAGCTTCACCGGCAACGAGGCGGCCGACAACGGCCAGTCCGGCATCTTCCTCGCCAACACCGTGGACAACGAGGGCGGCGCCATCGACACCGAGGGCGCGGTGATCAGCCGGAACATGCTGAGCGGCAACCGGATCGGCGTCACCATCCGCCGCGCCCGCAACCTCAGCATCGACCGCAACATCGTCCACGGGAACTGCGGCGGGGTCTTCGTCGTCGGCGACGAGGGCGTCCCGCGGGCCGGCGCGCTGACGGTCAGCCGCAACACCGTCACCGAGAACAACAAGTACTGCCCGCCGAACCCCCGGCTGGACGCGATCCAGGGCACCGGCATCCTCCTCACCGGCGCCGAGGACACCCTGGTGACCGGCAACACCGTCCGGGACAACGTCGGCGCCTCGTCGATGTCCGGCGGCATCGTGCTCTTCCACAGCGTCGTCGGCGTCCCCAACGCGCGGATCACCGTCAGCGACAACCACGTGGACGGCAACAGCCCCGCCGACCTCGCCGACCGCGACACCGGCACGGCCAACGTCTTCACCCGCAACCACTGCGCGGTCTCCGAACCGGCCGGCCACTGCTGACCCGCCCCCCGGCCCCCGCCCTGCGCCGCTGCTCCCCTCCGACCATCAGAAGGACGGCCCCATGACCACCGCACCCACCACCGACCCGCAGGCCGCCATGCGCCTGCGCGAACTCGTCTTCGGCGCCGCCTGCGCCGCCGCCGTCCGGGCGGCCGCCCGCCTGGGCGTCGCCGACGCGCTGGGCGAGCAGCCGACCACCGTGGACGACCTCGCCTCGGCCCTGGGCACCGAGCCCAAGCCGCTGCGCCGGCTGCTGCGCGCGCTCTCCTGCTACGGCATCTTCGCCGAGACGGACGGGGACCGCTTCGTCCACACCGAGATGTCCCGCCTGCTGCGCGAGGACGCGCCGAACAGCCTGCGTTACATCTCGCTGTGGTGCACCGAGCCGTGGACCTGGGAGGCCTGGCCGCGGCTGGACGAGGCGGTCCGCTCGGGCAGGAACGTCTTCCCCGAGGTGTTCGGCAAGGAGTTCTTCGACTACCTGCACAGCGACGGGCGCGAGTCGGCCAAGGTCTTCGACAAGGCCATGACCACCTCCAGCCGCCAGTCCGCCGCCGACTTCGCCGAGTACCTGGATCTCACCGGCGTCAACTCGGTCGTCGACATCGGCGGCGGCCAGGGCCACGTGCTGGCCAGCCTGCTGGAGAAGCACCCCGGCCTGCACGGCACCCTGCTGGACCTGCCCAAGGTGGTCGCCAACGCCGACCCCCGGCTGCGCGACGGCGGCGCGCTGGCGTCCCGGGCCCGGTTGGTGCCCGGGGACTGCCGGGAGGACATCCCGGTCAAGGCCGACCTCTACATCATCAAGAACATCCTGGAGTGGGACGACGAGAGCACCCGCCGCACGCTGGCGAACGTGGTCGCGGCGGCCGCCCCCGGCGCCCGGGTCGTGGTGGTAGAGAACCTGGTCGACGACAGCCCGTCGATGCGGTTCACCACGGCGATGGACCTGCTGCTGCTGCTCAACGTCGGCGGCGCCAAGCACTCCAAGCAGAGCATGGTCACCCTGATGACCGCGGCCGGCCTGGCGGTGGGCGAGGTCCACCCGGTCAACCCGTACCTGCACGCCTTCGAGAGCACCGTCCGGGCCTGATCCCCGGGACGTACGGAGAGCCGGCACCCCGTGGGTGCCGGCTCTCCGTACGTCCGCCGGCCGTCGCGCCGGCCCGATCAGGTGCGGTCGCGGGCCCGGTCAGGCCTTGTGCGAGGACTCCAGGTGCGCGAAGACCACCACGTTGTCCAGGTAGTCCTTGCGCTTCTTGTCGTAGGTGCCGCCGCAGGTGATCAGGCGCAGCTCGGCGTTGCCGGTGTTGCCGTAGACCTTGGCGTCGGGGAAGGCGTCCTTGGGGAAGGTCTGGACGGAGTCGACCGAGAACACCGCCACGGTGCCGTCCGCGCGGGTCACCTCGACCTTGTTGCCGGGGAGCAGCATCCGCAGCAGCAGGAAGACCGCGGGGCCGGTCCTGGTGTCCACGTGGCCCGCCACGACCGCGCTGCCGCGCTCGCCGGGGGTGGGGCCGCCGCCGTACCAGCCGACCAGGTTCTTGTTGTCCGGGGCCGGCGCGTTGAGCATGCCGGAGGCGTCCAGGGTCAGCTCGGTGAACGGCGCGTTCACGGCGATCTGAGGGATCTTCAGCTTGGTGGGCGCCGAGCGGGCCATCGCGGGGGAGGGCTTGGGCTCCTCCACCGGCGCGGCGGGCTGCGCGGGCGCCGGCGGCGCGGCCACGGCGGTGACCGCGGGGGGTGCGGGCGGCGCCGGGGCCTGGACGGGCGACGCGTCCACCGAGTTGTAGATGAGCAGCGCGCCGATGGCGGCGGCCGCCATGCCCACGCGCAGCAGGGTGGGGACGCCGCTCTTTCCCGCGGCCTGATCACTCATCGCAGGGACCTCGCATTCCGAGCATGTCGAGCAGGTGGAGCCGTTGGAGGGTCCGAGGCCTCCGGCGGGTCCGGAGCCCGCCGAGTCCTCGGGGGCCGGGGCGGGCCGGGGCTGCCCGGTCCGGCCCTTACGGCCGGGTGGGGGCCGGCAGGTCGTTCCCGGTGCCCGCGCCGGCCGGACCGGCGGCCCTCGTACGCCCTGCCGTGGCCGACGCTGGGCGCGGCCACGGCAGGGAGACGTACGGGTCGGTGCTACGCGTCAGATCGCCGCACCGGTGGGCTTGCGGCGGCGCAGCGCGTACGCGCCGATGCCGAGCCCGCCGAGCAGCAGGACCGCACCGGAGGCCACGCCGTTGCCGGAGACGGCCATGCCGCCGCCGCCGGTGTGCACGCCGCCGTGCGGGGCCTTCTCCTCGGAGGAAGCCTCGGGCTTGCCCGTGGCCTGCTTCTCCTCCCAGGTCTTCTGGCCCTCCGGGCTCGCCGCCTTGGCCTGCTTCTCCTCCCAGGTCAGCGTCGTGCCCGCGTCGGGAGAGTCGGCGGCGAAGGCGGCGGCGACGGGGCCGCCGAGGGTGAGGGTGGCGGCGATGGCCGCTCCGGTCAGCAGGGTGCGTGCAGAACGCATGGGGATGGTCCTTCCGGCGCGAGGTGCGACCGCCGACGGGTCGTCGGGCGAGGGAATCGCACGGGGCGTCGTTTTCACGGTCAGTCAGATCCGGTCCGACTGCCAGCGCTGAATGTCACGACACGGTCACGGCCTGGGCCCTTCGGGTGGACTATCGCGATTCTTCACCCGGCTGCCACGCCATACGGTCTGAATAAGCGTCAGCTCTTCGGCCTAACGCCACGGCCCGCCCGGTGGACGGTCGCCGGCCGCCCCGCATCGCGGCGTCCGCCCGTCCGCCCGTCCGCCCGTTCCGACGGCCGTGACCGCCGGTCCGGGAGCGGGCATGCCGAGGGCGCCGGCCGGGTCTCGGGGTGAGACCGGCCGGCGCCCTCGGCGGTTCGGACGGGCGGTTCGGACGTGCGGGGCGGGTGCGGGCGACGCGCCGCGGGCCCGCCGGGCTCAGTTCGCGGAGCCGCGCTCCCAGCGGTAGAACTCCCGGGCCATGGCGTCCTGGGGCCCGCGCCAGGTCTGCGGGTCGTACGCCTGGACGTAGGGCAGCAGCTTCTCGCTGACGTCCTGGAAGGCCGGGTGCTTGGTGTACTGGGCGACCGCCGGGCCGGGCGGCCGGTCCGCCTCCACCAGGTGGATGTACACGTCGCCGAACTGGAACAGGCTGCGGCCGGTCACCCCGATCAGACCGGGCAGTTCACCGGCGTCGGAGCGGGCGAAGACGTCGGCGATGCCGTCGGCGCCGTCGGGCTTCATCCGGGCCACGATCAGGGTGCGGTAGGTCTGGTTCACAGGTCGGCCGCCTGCTTCTCGACCTTCTCGCGGATCAGCTGCATCTGGATGCGCGAGTTGCGGTTGATGTGGTTGGTCATCCCGTTGTCGTCGACCGGCGCGGTCGGCTTCATCGCGAAGTCCTGGATCCAGCGCATCCGGGTGCCGCCCGGGTCCTCGGCGTACTCCCAGCGGATGTCCATGAACTCGAACGGCCCGGGCTCGACCCGGCGGGCCTTCACCGCGAGCGAGGGCCGGTCGGTGGTGCGCTCGGAGACCCAGCTCCAGATCTGGCCGTTCTCGTCGGGGTGCATGGTGAGGCGGAACGTCGTGCTCTCGCCCTCCCGGTTCAGCACCTCGACCGAGGCGTACTCGCTGAACAGCTGCGGCCAGTTCTCCAGGTCGTTGGTGATCTCCCAGACCAGGTCGACGGGGGCGGCGATGACGATCTCGTTGTCCGTGTGTCCGGGCATCTCAGGCACCAGCCTTCGCGGCGAGGGAGGAGTTGACGACGTCGATGAACTCGGCGGGTGTGCGGGACATCTCGGCCCCCGCGGTGATCCGGGTGGCGTGGCGGTTCTCCAGCTCACCTACGATGCCGAGCAGGCCGAGGGAGTCGATGCCGAACTCCTCGAAGGTCGCTTCGGGGCGGCTCTCCATCTCCTGCGGGTCGACGGTGATGCCGGCCCGGTTCTTGATCAGTGAGGCGAGTTCGGTGTGGGTGAGGGCATTGCTCATGAGTCGGTTCTCCTGCTCACAATCGGTGTAGGGCAGTTGGTGCCGGGCCGGCGCCGCCGGACCACGGGCGGGGCCGGCCGGGTCAGCGCAGTTCGCCGCTGCCGCGGCGGAGCACCAGGGCGGCGTTGGAGCCCATCAGCCCGCGGCTCAGCACGAGCGCGGTGCGCAGCTCGGCGGGGCGGGCGTGGCCGGTCACCAGGGCGAGGTCGTGGCAGACGTCGGTGACGTTGGGGGTGGGCGGCAGGATGCCGTCCTCCATGGCGAGCACGGCGGCCGCCACGTCCAGCGGCGGCGCGCCGCAGTAGGCGCGGCCGATGCCGGCCTTGGGGGCCGTCACCGGCACCCGCTCGGCGTAGGTGCCGAGCGCGTCGGCCAGGGCGAGGGCCTCGGCGCGGTCGGCCGCCGGTACGCCCATGGCGTCGGCGAAGACCACGTCGATCTCCTCGGGCGAGCAGCGCGCCTCGTCCAGGGCGGTGCGGATCGCCCGCACCAGCCCCTCGCGGGACTCCTCCCACCGGGAGGCGCCGGTGAAGGTGGCGCCGTGGCCGGCCAGCACGGCCCGGACCTTGGCCCCGCGGCGCAGGGCCGCGGACTCGTCCTCCACCATCAGCATCGCCCCGCCCTCGGCGGGGACGAAGCCGCCGGCCCGGGCCGAGAACGGCAGATAGGCCCGCTCCGGGTCCTCGCCGAGGCTCAGCTCGGGGTAGCCGAGCTGGCAGACCATCGAGTAGGGCGCGAGCGGTGCCTCGGCGGCGCCGACCACCACCGCGTCCGTGCCGCGCCGCACGGCGCGCGCCGCGTGCGCGAGCGCGTCCAGCCCGCCGGCCTCGTCGCTGGCGACGACGCCGCAGGGCCCGCGGAACCCGCCGCGGATCGAGATCTGGCCGGTGCTGGCGGCGTAGAACCAGGCGATCGACTGGTAGGGGCCGACGAACCGCGGCCCCTCGCCCCAGAGCTGCTGCAGTTCGCGCTGGCCGAACTCGCCGCCGCCGGAGCCGGCCGCGGTGACCACGCCCACGCCGAACGGCGCGTTCTCGTCGGGGGTGAACCCGGCGTCGGCCACCGCGAGGTCGGCCGCGGCCATCGCGTAGTGGGTGAAGCGGTCGGTCTGGACGAGGAAGCGACCGTCGATCGCGATGTTCGCGTCGAAGTCGCGGACCTCGCCGGCGACCCGGAGCGGAAGGTGCCCGCAGCCCTCGCGGGAGATCCGGTCCAGGACGCTGACGCCCTGCCGGGTGGCCTTCCAGAAGGCGTCCGCGCCGACGCCGTTGGGGGCCACCACGCCGAGGCCGGTGACCACCGCCCGGCGCCCCTGCTGACGTGCCGTCATGTTCTCACCCCGTCCTGCTCAGCACTACGGCGGACTGGAACCCGCCGAACCCGCTGCCGACCGAGAGGATGTTGCGCAGCGGCAGTTCGCGCGCGGTGCGCGGAACGTAGTCGAGGTCGCACTCCGGGTCCGGCGTCTCGTAGTTGGCGGTCGGCGGCACCACGCCGTGGGCCAGCGCGAGGGTGCAGGCGACGACCTCGATCGCGCCGATCGCGCCCAGCGAGTGGCCGACCATCGACTTGATCGAACTCATCGGCGTGCGGTAGGCGTGCTCGCCGAGCGAGCGCTTCACCGCAGCCGTCTCGTGCCGGTCGTTCTGCTTGGTGCCCGAGCCGTGCGCGTTGACGTAGTCGACGTCGGTGCGCTCGACCCTCGCGTGGGCGAGTGCCTCGTCGATCGCGTGCGACATCTCCAGGCCCTCCTGGGTGAGCCCGGTCATGTGGTACGCGTTGCCGAAGGTCGCGAAGCCGCCGAGCTCGCCGTAGATCCGGGCGCCGCGCCGGCGGGCGTGCTCCAGCTCCTCCAGCACCAGGACGGCGCCGCCCTCGCCGAGCACGAAGCCGTCCCGGTGCGCGTCGAAGGGGCGGGAGGCGTGCGCCGGGTCGTCGTTGCGCTCCGAGGTGGCCTTGATGGCGTCGAAGCAGGCGACGGTGATCGGCGAGATGGGCGAGTCCGAGGCGCCGGCGATGCAGATGTCGGCGCGCCCGTCCTCGACCGCGTGGAAGGCGTAGCCGATCGCGTCCAGGCCGGAGGTGCACCCGGTGGAGACCGTCTGCACGGGCCCCATGGCGCCGGTCTGCTCGGCCACCGCGGAGGCCAGGGTGCTCGGCGCGAAGGCCCGGTGGAGGTGCCGTTCGGCCTTCCGGTGGTCCACGTCCCAGCGAGCGCCGGAGGCGCTCACCAGGGCGTAGTCGTGCTCCAGCCGGGTGGTGCCGCCGACCGCGGTGCCGAGCGAGACGCCGACCCGCCACGGGTCCTCGGCCTGCAGGTCGAGGCCCGAGTCGCGGACCGCCTCGGCGGTCGCGACCAGTGCGAACTGCACGTACCGGTCGGCGCGTTCGACCTGCTCCGGCCCCAGGCCGTGCTCGGCGGGGTCGAAGTCGCACTCGGCGGCGATCCGGGAGCGGAAGCCCTCCGGGTTGAAGAGGGTGATGCCCCTGGTGGCCGTGCGCCCGGAGGTGAGGAGGTCCCAGAAGGCCGGTACGCCGACGCCACCGGGGGCGACCACGCCGATACCGGTGATCGCCACCCGCCGTGTCATGAGGCCACCTTGGCGGGTTCCGGCGGGCCGGCCTCCAGGGTTTCCTCGGTGTCGACGTGGCCGAGCTCGGGACGCGGGGCCAGTGGGCCGCAGTGGAAGACCATCCGGGCCTCGGTGTCACCGACGTTGCGGAACCGGTGGCGCATGTTGATCGGGATCATCAGCCCCTGGTCGGGCTTGAGCGGGTGCGTCACGCCGTCCAGGTCGACCTCCAGGTCACCGGAAACAACGTATACGAACTCCTCGGAGTACGGGTGGTAGTGCTCGCCGATCCGGTCCCCCGGCTGGATGATCGCCAGGCCCATGAACCCGCTGGTGGCACCCGAGACGGTCGGGGTGAGCATGGCGCGGATGTCCCCGCCCCGCCGGCGGTTGGGCGCGGCATCGTCGACGTGCACGATACGTGGGTAATGCGTGGTCATGGCTGTTCCTCCAAGTGGGTTCTACGGTGGGGCCCCGGAAAGGGGGGTCAGACGTCCTGCGAGCGGCGGTCGGTCACCAGGCCCATGTCGCAGGCGGCGAGGAACCGGGCCACACCCGCGGCGCTCCGCAGGTCGCCCTCCGTGCCGAGGTCGAGCAGGCTGCCGAGTACGGTCGCCTCACGCTCGCCGCCGACCCCGAGCGCCGCGGCCGGCTGCGCCCCGGCGTCGGCCCGCAGGTCCACCACGCGGACAACGATGTCCTCGCGCTGGAACACCGTGCTGCCGATCACCGGGTTGCCCGGGTCGACCGCCGCGAGGCCGTCCTGCTCCGCGAGCAGCTTGGCGACGGCCGGGCCGTTGCCCTTCTTGACCGGGTACACGACCGCCTGGCGCTCCACCTCGCCGCGGACCGGCGCGGCCGGCGCGGTGTGGTGCACGGCCGGCAGCGCGGCGCGGGCGAAGAAGGCGCGGGCGGCCTCCGGGTTGCCCAGCTCGCGGTCCTCCTCCAGGTAGGGGTTGATCGCCTCCTCGACGGCGCGGATCTCCGGCTGCATCGCCACGTGGCGCAGCGCCGCACCCAGGTCGCCGACCACCTCGACGGCCCGCACCACCCGGTTGCCGTGCATGAACAGCGAGGTGCGGCGGAGCCGGGTGGTGTCGTCCACGACGGCCTGCGGGGAGGTGTAGCCGGACAGGATCTGCGCCACCTTCTGCTCGCTGCCGGGCTTCACCGTGAAGGTCAGCGCGTGCCGGGTCACGCCGTCCGGGCCGGGGGTGACCTGCGGCATGCCGGGGCCGCCGGCCGCGCGCGGCGAGCCCTCCCGCACCTCCTGCGGCTTACGGGTGCCGGTGGCCCCCTTCGCCGAGGTCTCGCGCAGGATGTTGTAGCGCAGCGAGCGGAACCGGTCGCTGACGCAGCCGTGCATCGGCTTCACCATCTCGCGGTGCGCCGGGCTGTCCACCCAGGCCAGGAACGAGTCGGGGTCGTTCCACTCGCTGGTGATCAGCCACTGGCGCGGGTCGTCGATCGACTGGCAGAGCTGGTCGCTGACGTGCCCGGGCACCGAGGCGACCTTGTGGCGGAGCTTCTCGTACACGTCCAGGAAGCGCTGCTGGGCGCCGTCCTGGATCTCCAGCATCAGCACCACCCGGAGGCGGGATTCGTCGAGCTCGGCGTGCTGCTGCACCTGCGGTTCGGACAGAGTCGTCATGATCCACTTTCTGCGTCGGGCCGCGGCTGCGGCGGGCGGCCGAGCGGCTCGGCCGAGGGAGGGGAGGGGGCGACGGGCCGGGGAGGTCCGGGAGGGGCGGCCCGGACCGGTGGGAGGGACGGTCTCCCCCTCGGCGGCCCCCTTCGGCGGGGCTGCCGAGGAGACCGGGGTCCAGGCCTGATCTCGATCGTGGGGCGCGGCCACGGGCGGCGCGAGATATGCGGTCCATCCGAGCGACGAGCGCGGACAACCAGTCGTCGGCGGGGGACGGTAGAGCGGGGCACCCGCGTCCGGGGCCCTGCCGACGGCCGTCGGCGAACTCTCGCCGACCGCTGAACTCCCGTACAGGCTGGAGCAATTGATGAATCCAAAGGTGGACGACCGGGTGCCGGTCCTGATCGTGGGCGGGTCACTGGTGGGGCTGTCGGCCTCGCTCTTCCTGGGCCGACTGGGTGTCAGACACCTCCTGGTCGAGAAGCACTCGGGCACCTCGCATCACCCGCGTGGACGCGGCAACAACGTCCGGACGATGGAACTGCTGCGGGTCGCCGGCGCGGAGGCGGGCATCCGCGAGGCGGCCTCCGTGCTGGCCGAGAACCACGGCATCCTGCAGGCCGACACCCTCACCGGCACCGAGCAGGAGTGGCTCTTCCGGGAGATCGACCCCGGCGGCGCCCTCGCCAGGTTCAGCCCGTCCTCCTGGTGCCTGTGCAGCCAGAACGACCTGGAGCCCGTCCTGCTGCGCCAGGCCCGCGAGCTCGGCGGCGACCTGCGCTTCAGCACCGAGCTGATCTCCTTCGAGCAGGACGAAGACGGGGTGAGCGCGCTGCTGCGCAGCCGGGAGACCGGCGAGGAGCGGACCGTCCGGGCCGAGTACCTGATCGCCGCCGACGGGCCGCGCAGCCCGGTGCGCGAGCGGCTCGGGATCGGCCAGTCCGGCAAGGGCGAGCTGTTCCACAACGTCAGCATCACCTTCCGGGCGAAGCGGCTCGCCGAGGCCGTGGGCGACCGGCACTTCATCGCCTGCTACCTGACCAACCCTCAGGGTCCCGGCGCGCTGCTGCCGGTGGACAACCACGAGCAGTGGGTCTTCCACGCGCCCTGGCACCCCGAGCACGGGGAGCCGATGGAGGCGTTCACCGACGAGCGCTGCGTCGCGCACATCCGGACCGCGACCGGCGTCCCCGGCCTGGACGTCGAGATCACCGGGAAGGCCCCCTGGCACGCGGCCGAACGGGTCGCCGACCGGTACTCCGCCGGACGGGTGTTCCTCGCCGGCGACTCCGCCCACGAGATGTCCCCGACCGGTGCCTTCGGCTCCAACACCGGCATCCAGGACGCGCACAACCTGGCCTGGAAGCTGGCCGCCGTGCTCGGCGGCTGGGCCGGGCCCGGCCTGCTGGACACCTACACCACCGAGCGCCGCCCGGTCGCCCGGGTCACCGCCGAGCGGGCCTCCGCCCGTTCGGCCGAGCACAGCCACCCCGGCTACGACGCGGTGCCCGGAACCGGCCGGCAGGCCGGCGTGCTGGCGGTCGCGCTCGGCTACCGCTACCCCGAGGGCGCGGTGGCCGGCGGGGACCCCGACCAGCCGGTGGTGCCGGAGGGCTTCCGTCCGACCGGCGAGCCGGGCAGCCGGGCACCGCACCTGTGGCTGCTGCGGGCCGGCGTCCGGCTCTCCTCGCTGGACCTCTACGAGCAGGCGATGGTGCTGCTCACCGGCGCGTCGGGCGGATCCTGGCACGCGGCCGCCCGGCGGGCCGCCGACCGGCTGGCGGTGCCGCTGGACACCTACCGGATCGGCACCGGCGCCGAGGACGACCTGGCCCCCGAGCCCGGCACCGACTGGGCCGAGCTGCACGGGGTCGGCCCGGACGGCGCCGTGCTGGTCCGCCCCGACGGGTTCGTGGCCTGGCGTTCGGCCTCGGTGCCGGCCGACCAGGAGGCCGCCGTCGGCGAGGCCCTGCGGACGGTCCTCGGGCTGGGCTGACCGTCCGGGGGCCCGGCGGGTGCCGCCCCGCACCCGCCGGGCCCCGGTGCGCCGTCCGCCGACTTTCCGTCCATTCGTCCCTCCGTCCGTCCGCCGGTACGTCCGTCCGCCCGTACGTCCGGGTGCGCGGCGGCCGCTTCCCGGGCAGAGTCGGACCGGGCAGGCCGTTCCCGTACGTCCGGTCCCGGCCGGCCGATCTCCCGCCCCTTCCAGGACCGCTTGGAGTACCCGTCATGGCAGTGCAGTCCCAGGCTCAGGTCGGCGTCACCGGACTGGCCGTCATGGGCCGCAACCTGGCCCGGAACTTCGCCCGGCACGGCTACCGCGTCGCCGTGCACAACCGCACCGCGGCCCGGACCACCGCGCTGCTCGAGGAGTTCGGCCACGAGGGTGAATTCCGGCCGGCCCGGACTGCGGAGGAGTTCGTCGCCTCGCTGGAGCGCCCCCGCCGGATCGTGATCATGGTCAAGGCCGGCGGCCCGACCGACGCCGTCATCGACGAACTGGTGCCCCTGCTGGACGCTGGCGACGTGGTGGTGGACGGCGGCAACGCGCACTTCCTGGACACCCGCCGGCGCGAGCAGGCCCTGCGCGCCCACGGGCTGCACTTCGTCGGCAGCGGCATCTCCGGCGGCGAGCAGGGCGCCCTCGAAGGCCCCAGCATCATGCCGGGCGGCACCACGGAGTCCTACCGGGTGCTCGGACCGCTGCTGGAGGACATCGCCGCCAAGGTGGACGGCGCGCCCTGCTGCACCCACATCGGCCCCGACGGGGCCGGCCACTTCGTCAAGATGGTGCACAACGGCATCGAGTACGCCGACATGCAGTTGATCGCCGAGGCCTACGACCTGCTGCGGCACGGCGCCGGCCGCCAGCCCGGCGAGATCGCCGAGATCTTCCGGGGCTGGAACGACGGCCGGCTGGAGTCCTACCTGATCGGCATCACCGCCGAGGTCCTCGCCCACACCGACGCCGCGACCGGCAAGCCCTTCGTCGACGTCGTCCTCGACCAGGCCGAGCAGAAGGGCACCGGCCGCTGGACGGTGCAGACCGCCCTCGAACTCGGCATCCCGGTGAGCGGCATCGCCGAGGCGGTCTTCGCCCGGTCGCTGTCCGGCAGCGCGGAGCTGCGCGCCGCGGCCCACGGACTGCCCGGGCCGACCGAGACCTGGCTGGACAGCGCGGCCTCCGACCGCTTCGCCGAGGACGTCGAACAGGCCCTGTACGCCTCGAAGATGGTCGCCTACGCGCAGGGCTTCAACCAGATCCAGGCCGGCAGCGCCGAGTACGCCTGGGACATCGACCTCGGCGCGACCGCCGCCATCTGGCGCGGCGGCTGCATCATCCGGGCCCGCTTCCTGGACCGGATCACCGCCGCGTACCGCGCAGACGGCCGGTTGCCCACCCTGCTGACCGACGAGCACTTCCGCGAGGCGCTGGCCGGGGCCCAGTCCAGCTGGCGCCGGGTCGTCACCACCGCGGCCCAACTGGGCGTACCCGCACCCGGCTTCGCCACCGCGCTGGCCTACTACGACAGCCTGCGCGCGGAGCGGCTGCCGGCCTCCCTGGTGCAGGGTCAGCGCGACTACTTCGGGGCGCACACCTACCGGCGGACCGACCGGGTCGGGACCTTCCACACCCTCTGGGGCGGGGACCGCGGCGAGGAGGAGCGCTGAGCCGCCCGCCGGGCTTTCCCTCCCGTGCGGGTTTACCTCCGGGCCGAGCGGCAAGGCGACGGGCACCGACAGTTCCGAACACCCGGAAGGCTGGTGCCCATGAACCCCCGAGAAGGCCGCACGCAAGGCGCCCGACCCCTCGCGGACCCGCCGCACGACACGGACTCGCACCTCGCCGTCGGCACACCCGTGCCGGACGACCCGGAACTGCTGCTCGGCGACGTCGAGGCCGCCCGGAGCGCGCTCGGCCTGCCCGACGCGCCGGACCCGGCGGCCCGCCACGAGAGCCACGACCGCAACGGGAACGCGGACGAGCAGGAGGAGCAGGACGACCAGGACGAGCAGGCGGGCCGGTGGAGCCGGGGCGCCGGCCCGGCCCGGGTGCCGTACCTGCTGGTGGCCGGTCTCGTGGCCGGTGGCCTGGCGGCGGTGCTGGTGCTGCGCCGCCGGCGCGGCTGACCGCGGAGCCCCCGCCCGGCCCCGCGGGCCGGTACCGCTCGACCCCACCTCGGCGAGGAGCCCGGCATGACGACCGAACCAGTGGACCCGGAGCAGGTCAGGGAGTACGACCTGCTCCGCGAGATCGACCCGGAGGTGCCCACGGCCGACGCGGCCGAGCAGGCGCGCGAGCTCCTGCCGCACGGCGACGACGACCCGGCCCGCTCCCTGGCGCCGGACGTTCCCGAGGCCGACGCGGCCGAGCAGGCACGACTGGTGGAGACCCCGGAGGAGGACGATCCGCGGTAGGCCTGCCGAGGCCCGCCCGTCCCGGGGCCCGTCGTCCCCGGCCTTTCCGGCCGAACCCCCGTCGGCCCGCACACCCCAGGTGTGCGGGCCGACGGCGCGTCCGGGCGGAGGCCGGGTCAGGCCGGGGGCTGTCCGGACCGGTCGGCCTCCGGCAGGGCCGGCCGCGCGCCGATGCGCTCGAAGTCCTGCAGGGTCGCCGGACGGCCCTCCTGGAACCCCGTCCGGACGAAGTCGTCCCCGGTGGTCGCGTTCAGCGCCCAGTTGGTCAGCACCCGGGCGCGGGCGGTGACGGTGGGCAGGGCCATCACGTGGTACCCGCGGGCCACCAGCTGGGCGGGTACACCAGAGAGCTCCACCCCGAGCGGCTTGGAGACGGCGTCGGTGCCGCCCAGATCGACGACCAGCCCCAGATCGCGGTGGCGGTAGGGCCGCAGCGGGGTACCGCGCAGGGTGGCGACCAGGTTCCGGGCCACCGCCTTGCCCTGGCGCTGCGAGTGCTGGGCGGTCGGCGGGGTGATGGCGTCGCCGCCGACCGCCAGGTCCGGCACCGCGGCGGCGTCGCCGACCGCGAAGACGCCGGGGGAGCCGGGTACGGCCAGCTCGGCCGTGGTCCGCAGCCGGCCGCGCACCGTCGGCCCGTCCAGGGTCCCCACCAGCGGGCTGGCCGCCACCCCGGCCGTCCAGACCAGGGTCCGGGTCGGCAGTACCCGGCCGTCCGTCAGCGTCACCGACTCCGGGGTCACCGCCCGGACCGAGGTGTTCAGGGAGAACCGGACACCGCGCCGGCGCAGCGTCTCCATCGCCTTGGCACCGAGCCGGTCGCCGAGCTCCGGCAGCAGCTTCGGGGCCACGTCGACCAGGTGCCACTCCAGCAGCGCGGGATCGAGCCGGGGGAACCGGGCGGTGGCCGCCGCGGTGAGCCGTTGCAGGCAGGCGGCGGTCTCCACGCCCGCGTAGCCGCCGCCGACCACCACGAAGCGCATCCGGGCGGCGCGCTCCGCCTCGTCCGTGGCGACGGCCGCCAGGTCGAGCTGGGAGATCACGTGGTCGCGCAGGTAGGCCGCCTGGGCGAGGGTCTTCATGCCGAGCGCGTGCTCGGCCAGGCCCGGGATGTCGAAGGTCCGGGTGGTGCTGCCGGCGGCGAGCACCAGGAAGTCGTACGGCAGTCGGGTGACGGCGCCGGCCGAGGTCCGGACCTCGACGCTCCGGGCCGCGGTGTCCACACCGGTCGCACCGCCCGGCACGATCCTGGTGCGGCGCAGCCTGCGGCGCAGCGACACCGCCACCGACTGGGGGGTCAGCACTCCGGCCGCCACGTGCGGCAGGAGCGGCAGGTAGAGCTGGTAGTCCGTCGGGGTGACGAGGGTCAGCTCCGCCTCGGCGGGCCGCAGGGCCCGTTCCAGTCGGTGCAGGCACTCCACTCCGGCGAATCCGCCACCGACGACGAGGATCTTGGGACGGGTCACGGGCATCCTTTCGGTGCGTCGGGCCCGCCGCGCGGGCGGGCGCCTTGCGGTTGGGCGACCGCGGCGATGCTCCCCCGGCGGGCCGCGTCGCGCCCGCCGGGGCCGGGGGCGGCCGGCGCCGCCGGAGCGAGGCGTACGGGCGTGCGGCGCGGTCGCACGAGCGGTCGCCTGCCCGCGCCGTCCGCGCCGAAACCGGGGCGCCCGCCCACTGCCCTCCCTCGCTGATGCTGCTGCCTCCGCCCGGCCGGCACCCAGCCCCCGGCGGGCGCGACGTCCGGGATCGGCCGTCCGGCCCTTGTGTTCACTGCATCGGGTGAACCGGGGCCCCGCAGAGCAGTCCAGAGCCTCCGGGCAGCCGAAGAACTGGTGTCGGCGGGCCGCGGCGTCGCGGCCCAGGACGCTTCGATCCGTATCCACCCAGCATCAGCACCACTATCAGGAGAAGCTCATGACCGCTCTTCGCAAGACTCTCGCCCTGACCGTCGCCGCGGGCGCCCTCGTGCTCGCGGGAGCCGGCGTGGCCGGTGCCAGCGCCGGTGCGCAGGGCGTCGCCGCCGGCTCGCCCGGCGTGCTGTCCGGCAACCTCATCCAGGTGCCGGTGCACGTGCCGGTCAACCTGTGCGGCAACAGCATCGGCGTCGTCAGCATCCTCAACCCGGCGTTCGGCAACGGCTGCGTCAACGCGGGCTGACCTGCCCCCGGCGACACCCGGCCGGCCCCGCTGTCCCGAGCGGGGCCGGCCCCGCGGACGTCCGGCCGGCCCGCAAACTCCGGGCCCGGACAGGCATGGTCCGGCCGGGGGCGGCAAGGCGGGAGGGGAGGGCCGGGAACGCGACGCCCCGCGGGGCCCCGTCCCACGTGGCCCGCCGGCCCGAAGGCATCCACCTCCGGAAGGGAGCATTCCGATGAACTGGCGAGACCGTGCGCGGTGCCGCGACCTGGACCCCGAGCTGTTCTTCCCGCTGGGCAACACCGGCCCGGCGCTGCGGCAGGCCGAGGAGGCCAAGGCGGTCTGCCACACCTGCCCGGTCCGGGAGCGCTGTCTGGCCTGGGCCATGGAGACCGGCCAGGAGGCCGGTGTCTGGGGCGGCACCAGCGAGGACGACCGCCGCGCCCTGAAGCGGCGCGCGGCCCGGCGCCGTTCCTCCGCCACCTGAACCCGCGCGCACCCGGCCGCCCGGCCCGGGAAACGGCGCGGGCCCGCCGGAGTGATCCGGCAGGCCCGACCGCTGGCATGAGGGCGTGTCAGTGGCCGCCCGCGTCCACCACCTCGATGTCCTCGACGTTCCGCTCGATCTCCTCGGCCGGCAGCGCCACCCGGATCGCCCAGAAGTAGACGGCGAGGGCGAAGGCGCTGACAACGGCCATGTCCCACCACATCGGCAGGTTGCCGCGGCCGTCGCCGAAGCCGCCCTGCCAGGAGATCAGGCCCAGACCGACCAGGTAGACCGGCAGCCACTGCGCGGCCCGCCAGTCCAGGCGCGGCGCGTTGGGCAGGCCCTTGCGGATCGCGTACGCGGCGTAGCTGCCGAGCAGCGCGTAGCCGAGCACGATCGCGATGCCGAGCCGCGACAGGGTGTGCCAGCCGGCCCAGTAGATGATCAGGCTGGCGACCACGAAGGCGAGCGGGGAGATCACGCCGCCGGCGGGCAGCCGGTAGGAGCGCTCACGCGCGGGCAGCCGGCGGCGCAGGGCGCCGAAGGCCAGCGGGGCGCCGGCGTACATCAGCACGCTGGCGGAGGTGATGAAGCCGACCAGCTCCTGCCAGCTGGGGAAGGGCAGGAAGCAGACCACGCCGGTGACGAACGACAGGATCAGGCCGAACCACGGCACGCCGCGGCGGTCGAGGCGCTCGAAGGCCTGCGGCGCGTAGCCGTTCTTGCTCAGGCCGTAGGAGATCCGCGAGGTGGAGGTGGTGTAGATCAGGCCGGTGCCGCCGGGGGAGACGATGGCGTCGAAGTAGAGCACCCAGGCGAGCCAGCCGAGGCCGACCAGCGTGGCGAGCCCGGCGAACGGTCCCTCGATGCCGGGGAAGTCCAGCTTGTCCCAGCCGGCGGCGAAGGAGCTGACCGGCAGCGACCCGATGAAGACGACCTGCAGCAGGACGTAGATCAGGGTGCCGATGGCCACCGAGCCGAGCACGGCCCGCGGGATGTCGCGCTTGGGGTTGCGGCTCTCGCCGGAGATCTGGATGGCCTGCTCGAAGCCGAGCAGCGCGAAGATGATGCCGCTGGAGCTGATCGCGCCGAGCACGCCCTTCATGCCGAACGGGGCGAAGCCGTGCGAGGTGAAGTTGCTGCCGTGGAAGTTGGTGACGGCGAGCACGAAGATCGTCAGCAGCGGGACGAAGATCTTCAGCCAGGTGGCGACGCTGTTGGTGTGGGCCAGCACCCGCACACCGAGGAAGTTGACCGCGACGAAGACGCCCATCAGCAGCACCGCGACTATGAAACCGCTGGTGGTGAGGGTGCCGTTGTCGTTCAGGAAGCTCTTGGCGAATTCCCAGTGGCCGGCGTAGCCGATCATGGCCTCGACCTCGATGGGCGCCACGGTGGCCGCCTGCAGCCAGGAGAACCAGCCGAAGGACATGCCCGCCAGGCCGCCGAAGGCGTAGTGCGGGTAGCGCGCGGTCCCGCCGGCGACCGGGAAGAGCCCGCCGAGCTCGGCGTGCACCAGGGCGAGGAGCACGATCGCGACCGCCCCGATGCCCCAGGAGATGAGCGCCGCCGGGCCGGCGACCACCACCGCGTTCTTGGCGCCGAACAGCCAGCCGGAGCCGATGATCGAGCCGACCGACGCCCAGAGGAGGCCGATCAGGCCCACCTCGCGGCGGAGGGAGGACCCGGTGGGGGTGGGTGTGCCGGTACTCGGCGGGGAGAGCTGATCGAGGGATGCCATGCGCCGTCTCTCTGTTGGGTGGGAAGTCGGAGAGTGGCCACACCCTAGGTGTATTCATAGGACTATGCACAGATTTCATTACTGAATATTTACCTTTCACGAGGGACATTTCCGCAGGTAGGTGGCTGCGGGCGAGAGGGATCATTACGTGACTCGTGAGTAGTTCCACGATTTGAGCGGGAATTGAGCTTTCATTTGGCGGCATGGCATTGTGGATGTCCGGTCGGGTTATAGAAATTGCGCCGCCCGCATACCGATGCCAGACGTGTACGGCCAGCCCCCTGACCCGGGGGCCGTTCGTCCGCTACGGTGTCCGACACAGATCAACCTCCCGCGTGCGGGCCGGAGGGCGGTCGCGCCGGGCACCGCTGCCCGCGCATCCCCACCCACCCTCCGCATCCCGCCCGCGCGCCCGAGGCCGCCGCGGCACAGCGCTGTGTCCGCGCCCTCTGAACTCCCCCCGAGGTGCGCGCAGATGAGACTCACCCCGCACGAGCAGGAGCGCCTGCTCATCCATGTCGCCGCCGATGTGGCCCGCTCGCGGCGCGCCCGCGGCCTGCGGCTCAACCACCCCGAGGCGGTCGCGCTGATCACCTCGCACGTGCTGGAGGGCGCCCGGGACGGCCGGACCGTCGCCGAGCTGATGGAGTCCGGCCGGCAGGTGCTGGCGCGCGCCGACGTGATGGACGGCATCCCGGAGATGATCCCGGACGTCCAGGTCGAGGCGACCTTCCCCGACGGCACCAAGCTGGTCACCGTCCACGGGCCGATCCGGTGACCGCCGGCTCCGCCCCAGCCCCAGCCCCCGGCTCGGGCCCAGCCCCCGGCTCCGCCCCCGTCCCCGGCTCGGGCCCGGTCCCCGGCTCGGGCCCGGTCCCCGGTGAAGTGCTGTACGGCGAGGGCGAGATCGGCCTCAATGCCGGCCTGCCCGTGACCCGGCTGATCGCGGTGAACACCGCCGACCGGCCCGTCCAGGTCGGCTCGCACTACCACTTCGCCGAGGCCAACCCCGGGCTGGAGTTCGACCGGCCGGCCGCGCACGGCCGGCGGCTGAACATCCCGGCCGGCACCGCCGTCCGCTTCGAGCCGGGCATCCCGGTGGAGATCCAACTCGTCCCGATCGGCGGCCGGCGCGAGGTCGCCGGGCTGCGCGGTGAGACCGGAGGGCCGCTCGATGCCTGAACCGTACGCGCTGCACGTCGGCCGCGCCCGCTACGCCGACCTCTACGGGCCCACCACCGGGGACCGGATCCGGCTCGGCGACACCAACCTGCTGATCGAGGTCGAGGAGGACCGCGGCGCCGGGGGCGACGAGGCCGTCTTCGGCGGCGGCAAGGTGATCCGCGAGTCGATGGGCCAGGCCCGCACCAGCCGGGCGGAAGGCGCCCCCGACACCGTCATCACCGGCGCGGTGGTGCTCGACCACTGGGGAGTCGTCAAGGCCGACATCGGCATCCGGGACGGCCGGATCACCGCCCTCGGCAAGGCCGGCAACCCGGAGACCATGGACGGCGTCCACCCGGCGCTGGTGATCGGCCCGGAGACCGAGGTGATCTCCGGCAACGGCCGGATCCTGACGGCCGGCGCGATCGACGCCCACGTCCACTTCATCTGCCCCCAACTCGCCGACGAGGCGCTCTCCTCGGGCATCACCACGCTGATCGGCGGCGGCACCGGTCCGGCCGAGGGCACCAAGGCCACCACCATCACCCCCGGCGGCTGGCACCTGGCGCGGATGTTCGCCTCGATGGACGACCTGCCGCTCAACATAGGGCTGCTGGGCAAGGGCAACACCGTCAACACCGTCTCGATGCACGACCAGCTGCGGGCCGGCGCCCTCGGGTTCAAGATCCACGAGGACTGGGGCGCCACCCCGGCCGCGATCGACGCGTGCCTGCGGGTCTGCGAGCAGAGCGGCGCCCAACTCGCCATCCACACAGACACCTTGAACGAGGCAGGGTTCGTCGCCGACACCCTCGCCGCGATCGCCGGCCGGGGCATCCACGCGTACCACACCGAAGGTGCCGGCGGCGGCCACGCACCCGACATCATCACCGTGGTCTCCGAGCTCAACGTCCTGCCCAGCTCGACCAACCCGACCCGGCCGCACACCGTCAACACCGTCGACGAGCACCTCGACATGCTGATGGTCTGCCACCACCTCAATCCGCACGTCCCCGAGGACCTGGCCTTCGCCGAGTCCCGGATCCGCCCCTCCACCATCGCCGCCGAGGACGTGCTGCACGACCTCGGCGCGATCTCCATCATCAGCTCCGACTCGCAGGCGATGGGCCGGATCGGCGAGGTGGTGATGCGCACCTGGCAGACCGCGCACGTGATGAAGGCCCGACGCGGCGCCCTGCCCGGCGACGGGCGGGCCGACAACCTGCGGGCCCGGCGCTACGTCGCCAAGTACACCATCAACCCGGCGGTGGCCCAGGGGCTGGACCACCTGATCGGCTCGGTGGAGCCCGGCAAGCTCGCCGACCTGGTGCTCTGGACGCCCGCCTTCTTCGGGGTCAAGCCCGACCTGGTGGTCAAGGGCGGACAGATCGCCTGGGCCCAGACGGGCGACGCCAACGCCTCCATCCCCACGCCCCAACCGGTGCTGCCCCGGCCGATGTTCGGCGCCAAGGGCCGGGCCCCCGCGCTCAACTCCGTCAACTTCACCGCCCAGGCCGCCCTCGACGACGGCCTCCCCGAACGCCTCGGCCTCGGCAAGGAGTTCACCGCGATCCGGAACACCCGCGGGGTCACCAAGGACCACATGGTCAACAACACCGCCCGCCCGGACGTCAGAGTCGACCCCGACACCTTCACGGTCACCGTGGACGGCGAGGTCATCACCCCCGCACCGGCCACCGAACTACCGCTCGCCCAGCGGTACTTCCTGTTCTGAAAGGCTGCCTCCGATGAGCCTCGCAGCGCTGCTGCTGCTGTCGGACGGCCGCTTCCCGGCCGGCGGCCACGCGCACTCCGGCGGAGCCGAGGCGGCCGTCAAGTCCGGCCGGGTCCACGACAGCACCAGCATGGCGGCCTTCCTCACCGGCCGCCTGCACACCAGCGGCCTCACCGCGGCCGGCCTGGCCGCGGCGGCCGCCACCGGGCAGGGCCACGCCGAACTCGACGAGGCCGCCGACGCGCGCACCCCGGCACCCGCCCTGCGGGCCACCAGCCGGCGCCTGGGCCGCCAACTCCTGCGGGCGGCCCGGGCGGCCTGGCCGCACCCCGACCTCGACCGGCTGGCCGCCGCACACCCGCGCGGTGCCCACCAGCCCGTCGTCCTCGGCGTCGCCGCCCGCGCCGCCGGCCTCACCCCCGGCGGGGCGGCGGCCGTCGCCGCCTACGAGAGCGTCAACGGCCCCGCCACCGCCTGCGTCCGGCTGCTCGGGCTCGACCCGTACGAGGTCGCCGCCGCCCTCGCCCGGCTCGGCCCGCAGCTCGACGCCGTCGCCGCGGCGGCCGTCGAGGCCGCGGGCCACCACGACGTCGACCGGCTGCCCGCCGCCTCCGCCCCCCTGCTCGACCTCTACGCCGAGCAGCACCACTCCTGGAAGGTCCGGCTCTTTGCATCGTGACCACGTCGACCACGTCGACGCCCCCACCCGGCACACCTTCACCGAGCCGAACGGCCCCGGCGTCGTGCACGCGCCCCGCGGCCCCGCCGCCGCCCCGCGCCCCGCCACCCGGCGGGCGCTGCGGATCGGCCTGGGCGGCCCGGTCGGCTCCGGCAAGACCGCCACCGTCGCGGCACTCTGCCGGGCCCTGCGCGAGGAGTTCTCGCTGGCCGTCGTCACCAACGACATCTACACCACCGAGGACGCCGAGTTCCTGCTCCGCAACGCCGTCCTGCCGCCCGAGCGGATCAGCGCCGTCGAGACCGGCTGCTGCCCGCACACCGCCATCCGGGACGACATCTCCGCCAACCTGGAGGCCGTCGAGGAACTGGAGGAGGCCCTCGGCCCGCTCGACCTGGTGCTGGTCGAGTCCGGCGGCGACAACCTCACCGCCACCTTCAGCCGGGGCCTGGTCGACCACCAGATCTTCGTCATCGACGTCTCCGGCGGCGACAAGATCCCCCGCAAGGGCGGCCCCGGCGTCATCAGTTCCGACCTGCTGGTGATCAACAAGACCGACCTCGCGCCGCTGGTCGGCGCCGACCTCGGGGTGATGGCCCGGGACGCCGAGGCCCAGCGCGGCGAGCTGCCCACCGTCTTCTGCGCCCTGACCGCCCCGGACGGAGTCGCGCCCGTCGCCCGGTGGGTCCGGGCCCGGCTGGCCGACTGGGCCGCCGCCAGGTGACCGCCACCGCCCCGCCCGCCGCCGGCGCCCTCACCGCGCGGGCCCGGATCACCGCCGGGCCGGACGGGCGCGGCGGCACCGACCTGCCCGTGCTGGCCGGGGCCGGCCCGCTCGCCCCGCGCCGTACGCGGGGCAGCGGCCCGGCCGCGCACGTGGTGCTGGTCGGCTCGATGGCCGCCCCGCTCGGCGGCGACCGGCTCGGCGTGACGGTCGACGTCCGGGCCGGCGCCGCCATGCGGGTCACCAGCGCCGCGGCCACCATCAGCCTGCCGGGGCCAGGACCCGCCCACTACGACGTCGACCTCACGGTGGGGGAGGGGGCCCGGCTGGAGTGGCTGCCCGAACAGGTCGTCGCCGCCGCCGGCAGCCACCTCGTCCTGCACACCCGGATCACCCTGGCGCCGGGCGCCGGGCTGCGCTACCGCGAGGAGCAGGTCCTCGGCCGCCACCACGACCGGGCCCGCGGCCGGCCGCCCGGACGCCTCACCTCCCGGCTGACCGTCCGGCGGGCCGGCCGGCTGCTGCTCGACCAGCAGACCGACCTCGGCCCCGGCGCTCCCGGCTGGGACGGCCCCGCCGTCCTCGCCGGGCACCGGACGGCCGGGCAACTGCTGCTGGTCGGGCCCGGGAGCGCCCCCGACCCCGCTCCCGCCCCGGCGGAGGGCAGCGCCTGGCTGGCCCTGCCGGGGGCGGACGCGAGCCTGCTCACCGCCGTCGCCCCGGACGCGCTGACGCTGCGCCGGGCCCTGGGCGGGTAGGCGAGCGGGAGCCGGCGGCCCCCGCTGCGAGGCGGGGCGTAGGTGGGGGACCGGCGGGGACTATCCCGCGTACAGGCCGTCCAACCAGGCCTGCCAGGCCTGCCCGGTGCCCGCCCGGTCGGCGTCCTCGCCGAACAGGTGCAGGGTCACGCCGACCGGGGCGCCGAAGGCGTTGCGGCCGAAGAAGCGGTAGAGCCCGTCCTGGGCCCGCAGCCCCAGGAACTGCGGGGTGCGGTAGTCCACCTCGGCGTCCAGCACGCCGATCTCCGGCAGGTCCAGGCTCAGCCGGTCGCCCACCCGGACCTCCTGGTCGAGGTGCAGCTCGTCCAGCAGCAGCTCGAACCCGTCCGCGCCGGCCGAGGCCGCGGGCCCCTGGACGTCGAGGACCACCGCCGGGCGCCCGGCGAAGTGACGCAGGTACTGCCCCAGGGTGTGCAGATGGAGGTCGGTGTGCTTCTCGCAGCTCTCGTACCGGGTGTCGTAGTCCTCCGCGAAGACACCGCCGTGGGTGTACCGCAGCCGGGCGCCGCCCTCGCCGCGCGGCTCGATCAGGTACTCCAGGGCGTCGAACCGGCCGCCCTCGCCCTCGGTGCGGACCGCGAAGCGGCCCGGCGGCTCCCAGGCCGTCACCCCGGGGGCATGCGGCCCCGGGGTGGCACCGGCCTCGTCCGCCACGGGGAACAGCCGGCCGCCGGTGCCGGTCGTGACCGCCTCGAAGACCTGCTCCGGCGTCGCCGGCAGCAGGACCTCGCGCCGGATCTCGAATTCCCTGGCCATGCCCACTCCTCGCTCCCCGCGCGCGGGCCCCTGCGGCCCGGCGGGTGGTGACCGGCGGCTGCCTGCCGCCGGTCACCATTGTCCCGGGGGCGGGGACGGCCGGCGCCCGGCGCCCGCGGTGACCGGGGGCGCCGGTGGCCGGCGCCGTCAGGGGGCGTCCGCGTGCCGCGCCGGGCGAACCGCGTCCGGGCTCCTACCCTGGGCCGATGAGCGACCGCCGGCCCAGCGACCGTGACCCGAGCGACGGTGACCCGAGCGGTCGTGGCCCGGGCGGTCGTGGCCCGGGCGGTCCCGCTCCGGCCGGCAGCCGGCAGGGCGGGCACCGGCCCGGCCGGCTCAGGCTGCGCCGGGCCGGGCCGCGCTACCGGCCGCTGTCACCGCTGCGCGACCACCTGCGCGAGTCCTTCTGGTTCGCCCCGCTGCTCACCTGTGTCGGCGCCGTCCTGCTGGCCGGGCTGACCGCCTGGGCGGACGAGGCGGTCGTCGCCGCCACGATCGCCGAGACCGGCTCGGCGAGCGAGCTGATGCGCTTCGACACCGCCGCCAAGAGCGTGGTCTCCAGCGTCAGTTCGGCGATGCTCACGTTCATCGGCGTGGTCTTCTCGATCTCGTTGGTCGCGCTCCAGATGGCGGCCAGCCAGTTCAGTCCGCGGGTGCTGCGGCTCTACGTCCGCAGCCGGCTGACCAAGGCGACCTTCTCGGTCTGCCTGGCCACCTTCCTGTACGCGCTGCTGGTGCAGCTGAGCTACGACGACGAGACCGATCCGGGCAAGGTCACCTCGGTACCGGTGTTCTCCGGGCTGATGGCGACTCTGCTGGTCGTCCTCAGTCTGGCGTTGTTCGTGCTGTACGTGCAGTCGATGATGCGGCTGCTGCGGGTGCCGCACGTGATCGACCGGGTGGCGACCGAGTCGGTGGCCGTCATCGGACAGTACCGGCTGGTGCCGCCGGACGGGGACCCGCCGGCCGAGCCCGCGAACGCGCTGACGCTGCTCCACGAGGGCCGCTCGGGCGCGCTGCGCGACCTCAACATCCGCCGGCTGGTCCGCCTGGCGCGCAGGCGTGACCTGGTGTTCCACATGGTGCCGAGGATCGGGGACTTCATCACCCCGGGCACCCCGATCGTCCGGGTCTCCGGCGGCTCCCCGCCGCGCCCCTGGCGGATCGCCTCGGCGCTGAACGTCGGCGTCGAACGGACGATGCACCAGGACCTCACCTTCGGGCTCCGGCAACTGGTGGACATCGCGATCCGGGCGCTGTCGCCGGCCGTCAACGACCCGACCACCGCCGTGCAGGCCGTCGACCGGATCCACCAACTGCTCGGCATGCTCGTCCAGGAGAGCTTCGGCGACCTCCAGTTCCGGGACCGCCACGGGGTGGTGCGGCTGGTCGTGCCGGTGCCCGACTGGGAGTGCGTGGTGGACCTCGCGTTCACCGAGATCCGGATCTGCGGGGCCGGACATCCCCAGGTGACGCGCCGGCTGACGGCAGCACTGGACGACCTGCTGCGGATCACCCCGGCCGGTCGGCGATCGCAACTGCTCTCCCAGCGAAGCCTGTTGGAGCGGGCGGTGATCGAGCACGTGGTCGATCCGGAGAACCGGGCCTTCGCCCTGGCCCCGGACCGGCAGGGCATCGGCTGACCGCTCCGATGGCCTGACCGCTCCGATGCCCTGACCGTGCCGAAGCCTGTCGGTCCGGGGCCCGGCCGGCCGGGCCATCCGTCGGCCGGGCCCCGGACCCGACCGGGTCAGCCCCGGGCGCCGGCCGGGGTCCGGTCCGCCCCGGCGACCGCGGGCTGCCCCAGGTCCGGCTGCCCCAGGTCCGGCTGGTCGTCCGCCGAGTGGGCGGCCGGGGCGGTCCGGGCGAACCCGAGCAGGGCGGTGACGGCCCCGACCAGGGTGATCGCGGCGCAGATCCAGGTACCGCCGTGCATCGCGGTGGTGAAGGCCTGGTCGGCCGCGGAGAGCAGCCGGCCGGCCGCCTCGGCGGGCAGGTGCGCGGCGACGATGTGGGCGGAGGTCAGGTCCTCCGCGGCCGGTGCCGGCGCGCCCGGCAGGGCGGACTCCAGGTGGTCCCGGTAGGAGGCCGAGACGACCGTGCCGACCACCGCGATACCCAGCACACCGCCGAGTTCGCGCACCACGCTGTTGATCGAGCCGGCCGTCGGCGCCTTCTCCCGGGGCAGCGAGTTGACCGTCGCCGCACTGGCCGGCGCCATGATCAGGCCCATGCCGGCGCCCACCACGGCCATCGCGGCGGCGATCACGAGGTACGGCGTGCCGGTGCTCACCAGGGACACCCCGGCGAGGCCGAGCGACATCAGGGCGAGACCGCCGGCGATGGTGTGCCGGGTGCCCAGCCGGGCGGCGGTCCTGGCGCTGGTCGCCGCGGTGGCCGCCATCGCCAGGGCGAACGGCACCGCGCCGAGCCCGGCCTTCAAGGGGCTGTAGCCGTGCACCAGTTGCAGGTACTGGGTGAAGACGAAGAGCAGGCCGAACAGGGCGAAGAAGGTGACCGCGAGCAGCACCCCGGCGAGGCTGAAGGCCCGGATCGCGAAGACCCTGATGTCGACCATCGGTTCGGCGGTACGCAGCTCCCAGCCGGCGAAGGCGGCCAGCAGCAGGACGGCGGCCGCGGCCTCGGCCAGCGACGTGGCGGAGAGCCAGCCGCGCTCGGGCCCCTGGACGATCACGTCGACCAGTGCGGCCAGCCCGCTCGCCGACAGCAGCAGGCCGGGGATGTCCAGTCGGCCTCCCGGCCGGCCGGGCATCGGGGGGAGCAGGAGCAGTACGGCGCCGAGCGCGATCGCGACCAGCGGCACGTTGATCCAGAAGACGCTGCTCCAGGAGAAGTGCTCCAGCAGCAGGCCGCCCGCGATCGGGCCGATCACGATGCCGAGCCCGGCCGTCGCGGACCAGAGGGCGATCGCCTTGGGGCGCTCCCGGGGGCCGAAGAGCGTCACGATGGTGGACAGCGTGGCCGGCATGACGAAGGCCGCCCCCAGGCCCATCACCGCCCGGAGTCCGATCAGTTGGCCGGCCGAGCCGGCCGTCGCGGCGACCGCGGATCCGAGGGCGAAGACCGTCAGCCCACCGGTCAGGGCCAGGCGCTGGCCCATCCGCGCGCCGAGGCTGCCGGCGGTGATCAGCATCGCCGCGAAGACCAGTGTGTAGGCGTTGTTGATCCACTGGAGGTCCGCGGTGGAGGCCGGGAGCCCGGTGGCGAGCGCGGGCAGTGCGGTGTTGAGCACCGTGTTGTCGATGGTGACCACCACGAGTGACGTGCAGAGCGCCGCCAGGGCGGCCCAGCGTCGTGGGTGGCCCTGGTCCGGGTCGGTGGTGCTGGCAGAGCCCATGCTTTCCTCACCCCTGTAACCTTACGTGCGTAAGCTTGCGGAGGGAAAGCTACTCCAATCGCCTAACAGGTGTAAAGTTGCCGCCATGCCCAAGCAGCCCTCGGATCCCGCCGCCGCCCCCGACCAGGGCGAACAGGCGCCGACGCGGCACCGCAACCGGCGCGGCGAGGGGCCCCGGCTCCGCGAGGAGATCGTCCGGGCGGCGACCGCGATCATCGTCCGCACCGGCTCCGACCAGGCCGTCACCCTGCGCTCGGTGGCCCGCGAGGTCGGCATCGCGGCTCCGTCGATCTACGCCCACTTCGCCGACCGGGACGCCATCGTCGACGCCGTCGTGGTCGAGTCGCTCACCCAGCTGCGCGAGAGCGTCCTCGGCGCCTCCGACGGGTACCAGGACCCGGTCGAGGCACTGCTCGCGGGCTGCGCCGCCTATGTCGAGTTCGGTACCCGCGAACCCGCCCGCTACCGCCTGCTGTTCGGCTCCCCGCGGGCCGAGCAGAAGGAGTCCCCCTGCGGCCCGGAGGGCTTCGCAGGCATCGGCGGTGCCGGCGGTGCCGGCGGTGCCGGCGGTGCCGGCGCGGACGACTCGGACGACTCGGACGGCGCGAGCCCCGGCGCCTCGCACGGGCTGCTCGCGTTCCAGACCCTGGTCGACAGCCTGGAGGCCTGCGCCCGCGCCGGGCGTTCGGCCGGCGACGACCCCTTCGGCGACGCCGTCGCGCTCTGGACGGCCCTGCACGGTCAGGTCACCTTGCGGGCCGGCCTGCCGAACTTCCCCTGGCCGCCCACCGACACGGTGGAGCAGCTGGTGCGCCGGCTCGGGCGGATCACGCCCGAGGCCTGAGCCGGCGGCGGGCCGGCCGCCGGCTCAGGCCCGGTCAGCCGTTCGGCGTGGCGCCGCCGGTGGGGGCCGACGGGCAGAGCGCGTTCACCAGCAGGCCGAGCACGGCGCGCTGCTGCTCCGCTCCCTTGCTGCGGTCGAACGGGTTGTAGGACAGGGCGATCTGCCGACCGCCGTCCCGGGTGCCGACCAGCGCGGACTGGTAGCCCTCGATGCTCCCGGTGTGTCCGAACAGGGGCCCGCAGGGGGAGTCCATCCGCTGCAGGCCCAGGCCGTAGCCGACGCCCGGGCGGACCTCCGTCGTCCGCTGCATCTCGGCCAGTTCGGCGGGGCGCAGCAGGCGGCCGCCGAGCAGCGCGGCGAGGAAGCGGTCCAGGTCGGCGGCGGTGGAGATGCCGGAGCCGGCGGCCGAGGCGCCCGAGGGGTTCCGCAGCGTGACGTCCACCGGGCCGCCGGACAGGCTGAAGTAGCCGTGCGCGTGCGGCGCCGGGACGAAGGGCGAGGTGCGGGGGAAGGACGTCCCGGTCAGGCCCAGCGGGAGGACGATGCGCCGCCGCACCTCCTCCTCCCAGCTGTGGCCGGTGACCCGCTCGACGGCCATCCCGGCCAGGAGGTAGTTGGTGTTGGAGTAGCTCCAGCCGGTGCCCGGCGGGAACAGCGCCGGGTGCGCCGTCGCGACGTCGACCAGCTCCCGGGGCCGGTAGGTGGTCCAGCGGCCGGTGTCGACCCAGCGCAGGATGTCCGCCTCGTCCTTCATCTCGAACCGCGGGTCCTCGGTGTAGTCGGGTATCCCGCTGGTGTGGTCGAGGAGTTGGCGGAGCGTGATGCCGGTGCCGCCGGGGACGGCGCCCGGCAGCAGGTGCTCCACGGTGTCGTCCAGCCGCAGGCGGCCCTCGCCGACCAGTTGGAGGACGACGGTCGCGACGAAGGTCTTGGTGATGCTGCCGATCCGGAAGTGACCGTCCGCGCGCACCGGGGCGTGGGTCGCCAGGTCCGCGGTGCCGGCCGTGCCGCGCCAGACCGTCCGGCCGCCGTCGTGGACCTCGGCCAGGGCGGCGGTGGAGCCGCCGGCCGCCACGATGTCCGCCAGTGCCTGCCGCAGGGCCGCCTCGTCGGCGCGTGCCGCGGCCGGCCCGGGAGCGACCCCGGCCGCGGTCGCGGCGCCCGCCGTCGGCGCGGTGGCGGCCAGCAGCGCTCCCGCCAGCATGCCGGTGGCCAGTCGGAGCCCCGTCCGGCCTGCCGACGCGAGGAACTGATGAACGGTCATGAGCGGGCCTCCCGTTGGTCCCGGGCGCCCTGCCCGGTACCGGAGACTCTTCCAGCGCGGCCGACCGGGCACCTCCCGCCCGCGATGGGTCCCGCCTCCCTCCCGGGAGGGAGGCGGGCGCGCGGGACCGGGGGCGCCGGGCCGCCGCCCCGGCGGGAGCGGTGGCCCGGCACCCCGGACGTCCGGCTGCCGCGGGTCAGCGCGGGTGGACCTCCAGGAAGGTGCGGACGGCGGACTCCAGCGCACCCTCGATCCAGGCCGGCTTCAGGCTGGTGTGCTCACCCGCGAAGTGCACCCGGCCCTCCACCGTGCGGCTGGCGGGGTGCAGTTCGTGCAGTTGGCCGGGCGTGAAGATGACGGCCTCGCCGAGCGCGTAGCGGGCCCGCGCCCAGGACTGGGTCGCGCCGACCCCGGTGAACTCGCTCCGGACGACCGGACCGAACATCCGCTCCATGTCGTCGAGCGCGAAGGCGTACCGCTCGCCCGGGGTGAGCGAGTCCCAGCGCATCGCGTCGTCCGACCAGCTGTAGGAGGCCAGCACCACGCCGCCGGCCGACCCCTCGGGGGAGTGCGAGGGGAAGTAGGTGAACCGGCTCGCGCTGTCCGAGACGCAGCCGCCGCCGGTGAAGCCGTTCGGCCCCTGCTCCCAGAACCGGGTCTTGAACTCCAACAGCACCTTGGTCGCCGAGTCGTAGTGCAGCTCATTCACGGCGCGGCGCTTCGGGTACGACATCAGCGGCTCGACCGAGCAGAAGCGCAGCGCGCTGAACGGGATGGTGACGATCGCGTAGTCGCCCTCGAAGGACTCCGTGGGGGCGATCGGAGCGCCGTCGAAGGACTCCTCGTCGCCGCTCTCGGCGGTGGTGTCGATCCGGACGCCGGTGTCGGTCTGGACGAGCCGGGTCATCCGCCGGCCCATCCGGATGTCGTTGCGCAGTGGCGCGGCCATCGCCTCGGTCAGCTGGTCGGTGCCGCCCTCCAGCTCCCAGTAGCGGTTGGTGGGCTTGATCGCCGCGTGGTCGATGAGGGTCGGGATGAGCGAGTAGTGCAGCCGGGAGGTGAGGTTCTCCAAGGTGCCGGCCGCCTGGATCTGCGCCAGGTCCCAGCCCGCCTCCTCCACCAGGTAGCGGTGGGTGGAGTGGTCGTCGTACTTCTGGAAGATCCTGGCCCAGGCCTCGATCTGCTCGTTGATGTCGGCCTCGGGGGACACCGTGACCGGCTTCAGTGCCTCGGTGACGGCGTCCGACATCGTGCGGCCGCCCGAGTTCACGCCGAAGGTCTTGTGCAGCTTGTCCGGCGCGTCGGCGTAGGCGTTCCGGCTGGTGGTCATCCCGTTCACCCGGATCAGGCGCTTGCCGTCCAGCTTGGGCGCCTTGAAGGTGAAGTCGTCGGGGCGGTTCGACCAGGTCTCCCCGGTGAAGGACCGGTACACCACCGGCGGCACCGAGCCGGTGGGCTCGGCGCCGGGTGCGACGTCGGCGTTGTAGAACAGCCGGCGCTTGAGTCCGAGCTTGTCGGCCAGGGCGCGGACCAGCGGGTGGAAGTCCGGCAGCCGCATGGCGCCGGCCTCCGCGTACAGCGCCTTGTCCTGGAAGCCGCGGAAGGTCTTGACCCGGCCGCCGACCCGGCTGGCGTTGGCCTCGATGATCACCACCTCGTGCCCGGCCTGCTTGAGCAGGCTCGCGGCGGCCAGCCCGGCGACGCCGGCACCGACGATCAGGACCTTCTTCTGCCGGGCGCGCGCCGGGAGCCGGCCGTCGATCAGGATCCGCAGGTACTCCAGCGTGAGGTCCTCGCCGTTCTCCCCGACCAGCAGCATCTTGCGGGCGAGGTCGTGGCTCAGGTCCGGGTCGATGCCGCGGCCCTTGGGCGCCGTGCGGGGTGCGCCGACGGCCGGGCTGCCGGTGAGGGCGACGCCGCCGGCCACGGCGGCGGCCGCCGCGGCGGACCCGAGGAAGGTACGACGGAAGAGCCCTGGGGAGCCGGTCCGTGCGGAATCGGTCGAATTGTCACGCGGGTTGGGCATCAATGCTCCTGAAACAGAATTCGCATACGTCGGACCCAACGCCAACTGGAGCGAGTTGATCAGGGGCACGCGCCGACCTGCGGGTTCACCCGGCCGAGTGAGCGGCGGGGGCCGCCGTGGACGGACTGGTGAACGGTCGTACCCGCGCAGGGGTGAACAGCCGGGGCACGCAGAGGTGCGCAGCGGCGACCGGAGTCGGGCGGCCCTCGGGACGCCGCGGAACCGATGCGGTCAGGACGCGACCGGCCGCCGCCTGGGGGCCGGCTGTTGGTGAAGGGGCGGTGCCGGTCGGGCCGAACGGCGGGACCGCCCGGGCCCGTCGCCACCGCGCGGGCGCTGCTCGGGTCAGCCTTTCCAGTCGGCCCGGCGGCCGAGGTGGTTGAGCAGCGCGTCGGCCGCGTCCGCGCCGGCGGCCGGTTCGAGCGCCGAGGCGAAGGCGTAGCCGCGGAGCGGCTCGACCACGTCGTCGGCGACCGGTCGCAGGGCCTTCGCCAGCGCCGGCGTCAACGGGGAGCGCAGGCCGCTCGCGACGGCGATGTCCCAGGCGTGCACCGCGGCGTCGAGTGCGGCCGCCTCCACCGCGCGGGCCGCCGTCAGGGTGTACGGCGGGAGCGGGACGGGCACCTCGGCATCGGCGGGGTCGACGGCGCCGAAGGCTTCGGCCGAGGCGGTCAGGGCCGTCTCCAGCAGCTCGGCCGGGCTCCCCGGGATGGTGCCCGACGGCTCGAACGGGTCGTAGTCAGGCCCGGGCCCGCCGGTGAGCCTGGCGGCGTACGCCAGCTGGTCGGCGGCGGCGTGCTGCAGGACCTGCGCGACCGTCCACCGCCCGGCGGGCGTCGGCCGCTGCCAACCGTCGGCGGGGACTTGCGCGACGGCGCTGCGCAGAGCCTGATGGGCCTCGTCGAGGACGGGCCAGCGGAATGCACTCATGGTCGGGAGCGTAGTGCCGGGGCCCCTGCGGGGCAGTGCTTTCCCGCAAGCCAGTGCTTTTCCGCGGGGCAGTGCTTTCCCGCGGGGCAGTGGTTTCCGCGGCGCCGGCCCCGGGACGGACCTGCCGGGCCCGCCCCCACCGACGTCCGGGCCACCGTGCGGGCGCGCACTCCCGGGCCACCGTCCGGGTGCGGACGCCCCGCCGGCTCAGCCGAGTGCGGGCAGGGCGATCCAGTCCGACCAGGAGATGTCCCGGCCGATGTACCGGGGATTCTTCAGCGGCCAGCGTTCGGAGATCCAGGCCGGGACCAGCGCGTCCAGGGCCGCCTCGACCTCGCCGCCCGCCAGCCCGTCCACCACCCACCAGCAGATCTCGGCGTCGGCGCCGGGCTTCTCCGGCGGGTCGATGTAGACGCAGCCCAGCAGCGCGGATTCGGCGGTGTCGAACAGCGCGTAGTTGAAGGACTGATGGGCCTCGATCTCCCGCTCGTGCCGGGCGAGGTCCGCGCGGTCCGCCTCGAAGGACATGGTGGCCGACGGCCACCCCCAGGCCTCCCCGTACAGCGCCCAGAGCCGCTCGCGGGAGCCCATGACGGCGGGGTGGTCGAGGTCGACGTCCGATTCCCTGATCGGACGCAGGTGGTATCCGGGGAGGACCTCGGTGTGGACGGGATGGACGAAATCTTCGGGCAGCCAGCTCATCCCCCGGACGCTACACACCCGTGGCCGCCGCACCCAGCGATTTTTCGGGTGGAGGGGGACGCGCGAGAGCCCCCGCCACGGGGCGGGGGCTCTCGGACGGTCCGGTGCCGCGGTTATTCGGTGACCGGTGCCGGGGTCACCGGCCCGGCCGGGGTGGCCGCCGGGGCGCTGCCCGCCGCGGGCGCGCGACCGCGCCGGTCCAGCGAGGCGAGGTAGTCGTTGTAGGCGTTCAGCTCGGCGTCGCCGTTGCGCTCCTCGGCCCGGTCGCGCCGGCGGGCCTGGCGCTCCTCGGACTTCATCCACTGGAAGACCAGCGCGATCAGCACGATCGCGGTCGGGATCTCGCCGAACGCCCAGGTGATCCCGCCGGCGAGCTTCTGGTCCTCCAGCAGGTCGGTGCCGGGCGGGGCGCCCGCCGCGGTGAAGGTGGTCACCAACGGGTGGCCGGCCATCATCACCGCCACGCCGAAGAAGGCGTGGAAGGGCATCCCCATGAACAGCTCGATGATCCGCAGCACGTGACCCGGCCGGTGCGGCCCCGGGTCCACGCCCATGATCGGCCAGAAGAAGAGCAGGCCGGCCGCCAGGAAGTGCACCATCATGCCGATGTGCCCGAGGCGGTACTGCATCAGGAAGTCGAACAGCGGGGTGAAGTAGAGGCCGTAGAGGCTGGCGATGAACAGCGGGATGGTGAAGGCCGGGTGCGAGATCACCTTGACGTACCGGCTGTGCAGCAGCGCCACCAGCAGCTCGCGCGGCCCGCGCGGTCGGCCCTTGCCGGCCGGGCGCAGGGCGCGCAGGGCGAGCGTGATCGGGGCACCGAGCAGCAGCAGGATCGGGACCAGCATGGAGAGCACCATGTGCTGGATCATGTGGGCGCTGAACAGCACCATGCCGTAGTCGTTCAGGCCGGTGCAGGTCACCAGCACCACCCCGCCGACGCCGGCCAGCCAGCCGACGCTCCGGCCGACCGGCCAGCGGTCGCCGCGCCGGAGCAGCCGGACCACACCCGCGGCGTACAGGGCGACGCCGGTCAGCGCGGCGACCAGGAACACCCAGTCGGGGGACCAGGTGAGCGCCGAGTGGAGCGAGAAGGGATCCAGCACCCCCGTGCCCCCGTGGTGCATCCCTGCCATTCCGTCGTCGCCCATCGGCGGGTCCTGCTTTCCTTCGACGCGGCCCGCACGGGTCCGGTTCGTCCGTTTTGCTTCGGCATACAGCCTAGGCGTGGCTTACACCCGGTCCGCACCCGCCCCCGGTGCGGCGTGCCGGGCGATGGACGGACCGGGCGGGCGGCCCCGATGGACGGCCGGTGGACGACCGGGCCGCACGCCCTGCGGACCGCCCGCGCCGGCTCAGCCGATCTCGTAGTCGAACCAGATCCGGTGGGTGCCGTCGGCCTCCACCGTCAGCCCGCCGCCACCGGTGATCCCGGCCAGCTCGCCGGTGCCGCTGGAGGGGACGAGGACGAAGAACTCGTTGCTGCGGTCGGTGCCGCCGGTGGTGGCCGAGTGGGCGAAGTTGAAGGCGCCGTGCCGGCCGTTCAGCGAGCCCTCGAAGGACTCCATGGCCAGATAGGTGCCGACCCCGGTCGCCTGGTCGAAGGCGGCGGTGAACAGCGTCGCCGAACGGCCGGCTACCTCGCCCTCGAACTGCTTCTCCATCGTCGCGACCCCCACCGGCACGCCGGTCGGGACGGCGGGGGAGGGCACCAGCTCGGTCGGCACGAAGCTCTTCACGGTGAACGTTCCTGAGGCTCTCATGGCGCAGATCGTACGGTCGGGGTCCGACAGCCGGGGCCGTCACCGGGCGCCGGGCCTGCCGCCGCGCCTGCCGCCGGGCGGGTCCGCCGTCCCCGGCGGTCCGGGTCCCGGTGCGGCCGTCCGGATGCGGGCCCCGGCGGTGGGGTGCGAGGCTCGGTCGGGGCGGCCGGTGCCGGCGGCCCCATCCACGCCGGGGACCGGCTCCGAACCAGACGGTGGCCGGTCCGCGGCCGACCGGCCGGAGCCAGGGAGGCCCCAATGAACCGTCCGCTGCTGCGACTCACCGGCGCGGCCACCGCCCTCTACGGCCTCGCCGTGACCCGACGGCCCGCCCTGCTGGCGAGGCCGTCCGGACTGACCGGCCCGGCCGGTGAGGTGCCCCCGGCGGTGGCCGCCTGCGTCCGGCCGCTCGCGTTCCGCGACGCGGCCTGCGGCCTGGCGATGCTGCTGGCCCCCGACGACCGCAGTCTGCGCACCGCGACGCTGATCCGGATCGCCTCCGACTTCGGCGACGCGGCGCTGCTCGCCACCGCCCTGCCCCGGCGCCGGCACCGGGCGATGGCCGTCGTGGTGTCGGTCGGCTGGGGCGCCCTGTCGGTGGCCGGTCTCCTGCGGCCGGACGGCCCCGCCGACCCGTCGTAGCGGGCCGGGCCGGCCGCTGGTCCGGCCGGTGGGACAGCGCCCCGCCCGGCCGGCAGCTGGCGCGGTCCCGGGGACCGCGCCCCGGTGGACGCGATCCATGGACGGCCGGCTGCGCGGGGTGGCAGCAGCGGAAGCGCCGCGGATTCCTGGCGGTCGCCGTCTGTTCGGCGTTCGCGTCGGGTCCGTCGATTCCGGCGAACCTCGGGCCCTTCTCCGAGGCACGTCACGTTTGGCCGATCCGGTGGGACCGGCCAGTCGGACCGGCGGTGCGAGCAGGCCCGTCAGGACGGCTCCGTCATTCTCCGGGGTACGGCCGGGGCCGACGGCGAAGCGGGTTCGTGATCATCGAGGTCGCCGTCACCCGCCGGGACCGTGCAGGTGCTTGCCGTGACGAGGCTGCAGCGATGGTTCCCTCGCGGGGACCCCGGACCCCGGACCCCGGCCCACCCCCACCGTGTCGCCTTGGCCAGCCCCTTCGTCGGTCCGGCCCGCCCACGGCCGGCGCGTCCCGGTCCTCCTCGGCAAGGCCGTCGCATCGCGCATGTCCGGCCGGACGGGGAGTTGGTCCCCTCAGGCGCCGGGCGGGGGTTGAAGGGCCGGTCACCCGTCCCAGGGGTGTGATAAAACGAGTCCAAGCAGCTCCTTCGCGCAGGTGGGGCGGGGGAGCCGGAGGGGAGTGCGACATGAGCGTCGCCCGCTATCCGTTGCCGGTGGTCCCGCCAACGCGGCGACTGCAGGTCGTGCGGCGCCTGGTGGCCGAGGCCGCCGCGGCCGACGCCTGCCGGCACGGGGGCTGGCGCGAGTCCCTGCTGGTCCGCAACGCCGCGATGGTGACCCTGGCGATCACGGCCGGCGCACGGTCCGGTGAAGTGTCGGCGATCGACCTGGCCGACTGGCGTCGTCGGCGCTCCGCGGTCGTCCTGCGCCGCGACCCGGCCGGCCGCGGACCGGGGTTCCAGGAGGAACAACCCCTGGACGACACCACGGCGGCACTCCTGCGGATGTGGCTGCCGCACCGCGCCCGCGTCCTGGCGACCCTCGACGGAGGCCACGTCCCGGCCCTGTTCGTCTCGCTGCGCCCGAATTCCCGCGCCGGCGTGCTCTGGCCGGCCGGGATGCGGCTGCACCGCTACGGAGTCCGCGACGCCTGGCGCCGGACCGCACTGCGCTGGCACACCGACGGCGAACAGTGGAACTGGGTACCGACCCGCCTCGAACAGCTGCGCCGTCCCGAGCAGGGGTGAGCCCTCCGCCGGGATCGCCTGTTCCGGCCGCCCGGTCCGCGCGGCCGGCCCTGGCAGGGCCGGCCGGCTCTGCGGTCCCGCCGGTCTCAGGCCTTCCCGGGAGTCGGCACGAGGGTGTTCTCGCCGGCTCGGCCGGCGGCGAAGTCCTCGACGTTCTGCAGGGTGGCCTCGATGATCTGGCCGACGGCGGTTCGGGTGAAGTACGCCTGGTGCGAGGTGACCAGGACCTGGGGGAAGGTCATCAGCCGGGCCAGGACGTCGTCGTCGATGCCCTCGACCGAACGGTCGAAGAAGAAGACGCCGGTCTCCTCCTCGTAGACGTCCAGGCCGACCCCGGACAGGCGCCCGGAGCGCAGGGTCTCGACCAGGGCGGCGGTGTCGACCAGTCCGCCCCGGCTGGAGTTCACCAGGATGGCGTCGTCCTTCATGACGGCCAGGGCGTCGGCGTCGATCAGGTGGTGGGTGGCGGGGAGCAGCGGCACGTGCAGGCTGATCAGGTCGCTGCGGGCGAGCAGTTCCTCACGTTCGACGTACTGCATCCCGAGGTCCAGGCAGTGCGGGTTGGGGGTGATGTCCCAGCCGAGCAGCCGGGTGCCGAAGCCGTGGGCGATCCGGGTGAAGCATTCGCCGATCTTGCCGGTGCCGACCACGCCTACCGTCATGCCGTGGATGTCGCGCCCCATCAGCCCGTCCAGGCGGAAGTCGAACTCGCGTGAGCGGCCGGCGGCCCGGACCAGGCGGCGGTTGACGGCCAGCGCGAGGGTCCAGGCGTGCTCGGCGACGGCGTACGGGCTGTAGTAGGAGACCCGGGCGACGGTGAGCCCCAGCTTCCCGGCCGCTTCGAGGTCGATGTTGTTGAAGCCGGTGGAGCGCTGGGCGATGAGCTTGGTGCCGCCCGCGGCGAGGACGCCGAGGGTCCGGGCGTCCAGGACGTCGTTGACGCTGCTGCTGACCACCGGGTGGCCGACGGCGAGCGGGGCGGTGTCGTGGTTGAGGAACACGTCGAGGCTGCGCAGGGCGTGGCGGCCCTCGAAGGCGGCGGCCAGCAGCGGCCGCTCGTCGGCCTGCACACCGTAGGCGAGGATCTCCATGGGGGCGTCGCTACCTTCCGGTCGTGGACTGGTGCCACCGGTCACGCTAACGGCCCGCGGTGGCGGGGCGGCCGTGCGGCGCGCGGGCCCGGGCCGCGGCATCGCGCCATCCGTGGCGGGTGAGGGCGGTCACTGCTTCGCGGCTCGACCGGAAGATCTTCACCGGATGATCCTTTCAGTGCAAGATCATCACATCGTCCGGTCGATATGCCGGAAAATCCGAAGAATTTCCCCGGATCGGCATTCGGCCCTTCGGTACCGATTGTCCGGAAAACAGGGCAACCCCCGGTACCCCGCCGATCGGCCGTTCCCCGGCCGCCGGACGGCCTGTGAGGATGTGGACAGGCGGAGCGATCATGAACTCCGCCGGGCGCGGCCCGTCAACCGGGCCGCCGTCGACGGGACCTGACGTTCCGTCGGCCTGTGATCAAGCACGTTCATCGCGCGTGTCCCGCCATCCCTGGGAGCGCGCAAGAGGGGGTCCATCCATGTCCCAGGTCACCCATGCCTCGGAACTGACACGACGACGCATGCTGCAGGGCGCGGCCGTCGCCCTGACGGCGGCGGCCGGCACGGTCGTGCTCGGCGTCACCGGACCTGCCGGGGGGCAGGCCACCGCCGCCGGCCCGGAGGCGTCCGACGAGTTCGACGAGGTCTTCAAGGGCCGCCGGATCCAGGGCCGGCCGGTGCAGGGCGGCGGTCACCACCACACCGCCGGCTACACCGTCCTGGTCGACGGCGAGGAGCTGCACATGATGCGCAACGCCGACGGCACCTGGATCAGCGTCGTCAACCACTACCAGACGTTCCCCACGCCCCGTGCGCTCGCCCGCGCCGCCGTGCAGGAGCTCCAGGGCGCCACGCTCGGCCCGCTCGCCTGACGTCCGCCGCTCCGCATGTCAACGCATCGATTCGTACCGAGGGGGACTCATGGCAGTCCGTAAGAACCAGGCGAGCCTGACGGCCAAGGAGAAGCGGGACTTCGTCAACGCCGTGCTCGCGCTGAAGCGGGCCGGGCGCTACGACGCCTTCGTCAGCACGCACAACTCGTTCATCATCAGCGACACCGACAACGGGGAGCGGGTCGGCCACCGGTCGCCGTCCTTCCTGCCCTGGCACCGCAGGTTCCTGCTGCAGTTCGAGCAGGCCCTGCAGAGCGTGGACCCGAACGTCACCCTGCCGTACTGGGACTGGACGGCCGACCGCACCGCCTCCGCCTCGCTCTGGGACGCCGGGTTCCTGGGCGGCAACGGCCGCAGCAGCGACGGCCAGGTGACCACCGGCCCGTTCGCCTTCGCGGCCGGCGGGTGGACCCTGAACGTGCGCCCGGACAGCCGCAACTACCTGCGGCGCGCGCTGGGCAGTGCGGTCGCCTCGCTGCCGACCCGGGCCGAGGCGGAGTCCGTGCTGGCGATCCAGACCTACGACGCCGCGCCCTGGAACAGCTCCTCGGAGGGCTTCCGCAACAACCTGGAGGGCTGGCGCGGGGTCAACCTGCACAACCGGGTGCACGTGTGGGTGGGCGGTCACATGACCACCGGCATGTCGCCCAACGACCCGGTGTTCTGGCTGCACCACTGCTTCATCGACAAGCTGTGGGCCGAGTGGCAGCGCCGCCACCCCGGGCAGGGCTACCTGCCGGCGGCGGGCACCGCGAACGTGGTGGACCTCGGCGAGACCATGAAGCCGTGGAACGACACCACCCCGGCGGACATGCTCGACCACACCCGCCACTACACCTACGACACCGGCTTCTGACCGGCCTGCCGGGGCGGCGCGCCCCGGCACGGCCGCGGCCCCCCGGGTGGACACCCGGGGGGCCGCGGCGGCGGGGAGGAGAGGGGCGGCGCCCGTCAGATGACGGTCTCGGCCTCCAGGTAGCGCTCCGCCGGTACGGTCTTCAGCTCGGCGACCGCCTCGGCCAGCGGCACCAGGTTGATCGCGGTGCCCTGGAGGGCGGTGATGTGGCCGAAGGCGCCCTTGTGGACGGCCTCGACGGCGTGCCAGCCGAAGCGGGTGGCGAGCACCCGGTCGTAGGCGGTGGGGGTGCCGCCGCGCTGGGTGTGGCCGAGGATGACCGGCTTGGCCTCCTTGCCCAGGCGGTGCTCCAGTTCGCGGGAGAGCTGGTTGGCGACACCGGTGAAGCGCTCGTGGCCGTAGATGTCCTTGACGCCCTCCTCCCAGTGCATGGTGCCGGGCTCGGGCTTGGCGCCCTCGGCGCAGACCACGATCGCGAACTTCTTGTTGCGGTCGAAGCGCTCGCGGACGACCTCGGTCAGCCGGTCGATGTGGAAGGGGCGCTCGGGCACCACGATGGCGTGGGCGCCGGCGGCCATGCCCGCGTGCAGGGCGATCCAGCCGGTGTGCCGGCCCATGAGCTCGACCACCATGACGCGCTGGTGCGACTCGGCGGTGGTCTTCAGCCGGTCGAGGGCGTCGGTGGCGACCGAGACGGCCGTGTCGAAGCCGAAGGTGACGTCGGTGCAGGCGATGTCGTTGTCGATGGTCTTCGGCACGCCGACCACCGGGAGTCCGCCGTCGCTCATCAGCTTGGCGGCCTTGAGGGTGCCCTCGCCGCCGATCGGGATGACCGCGTCGATCCCGAGGTCCTCGCAGTACTTCTTGGCGCGCTCCACGCCGTCGCGCAGGTGGCTGGGCTGGACCCGCGAGGAACCGAGGATCGTCCCGCCCTGGGCGAGGATTCCGCTCACCGAGTCGAGCGTCAGGGGGCGGTGGACACCCTCCAGAAGGCCACGCCAGCCGTCCTGGAAACCGATGATCTCGTCGCCGTGGTCGACCACCCCCCGGTGGACCACTGAGCGGATCACAGCGTTCAGGCCGGGGCAGTCACCGCCGCTGGTCAGCACACCAATACGCATTGCTTTGCAACTCCCGAGCAGAACCGAGGAACGGCCGGACTACCAGGCTGGGACCACGCCGACACCGTAGCGGTCCGCTCCCGCGCCGGGGTGGCGCGGAGATGACCTTCGGGTGAAGCGCTGATCGGATCGAACACTTCTGCTCGGATCCGACCATGAGGTCGAGCATATAGCGGGCCCCTGTGTCCGGCCGGACAGGAACCGACACGGCAGCGGCGCCGTCGGCGCTGCCGTGGAATGCAGCCGGCTGCCGAGGAGGGTGTGCGGCCAGCGTTCCTATTGTCGTACGTATTCGATTATCCGTGGACCGGGTGACCGCGATGCGGGCACCCGGTCCGTGACGGCCGTCTCAGGCGGGCTGGCGGGAGGCCGCGATCCGCTCGGCGCGCAGCGCGTCGTACCAGGTGGTGTCGGCCGGCGGCAGGGCGTTCACGTCCAGTGCCAGCTTGATCAGCATGTCCGCGACGGCGGGGTTGCGGGCCATCACCGGGCCGTGCAGGTAGGTGCCGAAAACGGTGTCCCGCCAGGCACCCTCGGTGCCGTCGCCGGTCCCGTTGCCGCCGCCGACGGTCACCGTCGCCAGCGGCGAGACGCCCTGGCCGAGGTGGGTGATGCCCTGGTGGTTCTCGAAGCCCGTGAGCTGGGGCAGGCCGAGCCGCGGGTCCACGTCGGCGAGCACGTCGCCGACGTTGCGGGCGCCCTCGCCGCGGGTGCTCCAGACGTCGAGCAGGCCGAGGCCCGGCTCGCGCTCGCCGAGGTCGTTGATGAACTCGTGGCCGAGGATCTGGTACCCGGCGCAGACCGAGAAAATGATCGCACCGTTCTCGGAGGCCCGGACCAGCCCGGTGTCCTGGCGCAGCCGCTCGGCGGCCAGCCGCTGCGGGCGGTCCTCGCCGCCGCCGATGAGATAGATGTCACCACTGGTGGGCACCGACTGGTCGGACCGGACGTCGATCCGGGTCACGTTCAGGCCGCGCTGGCGGGCCCGGCGCTCCACGACCAGGGCGTTGCCCCGGTCGCCGTAGGTGCTGAGGAGGTCCGGGTAGACCCAGACCAGCCGCAGGCTGCTCTCACTCATCCTCGAAGACCTTCCGTTGGGCGTTCCTGGAGTCGTCATCAGCCCGCCACGACCTTCCTGAGCTGCTGGAAAGCGGTGTAGTTGGCGATCGCCTCGATCCGCCCGGGGGGAGCCATCCGGACGGCCTGCTCCAGCGAGTCCACCACGTGGAACTGCAGTCCTGCCACCTCCAGACGCACCGCGAGGTCCAGCTTGCGCTGGCCCATCACGAACACCGGGTGCCCGGAGAGCCGCTCGTAGTCCACGTCCCACAGCCACGAGGTGTCGGTGCCGTCGGCGTCCATCGCGTTCACCGAGAGGATCACCGGGGTGGGCGGCCCGTCGATCAGCGAGAAGGTCTCCAGCCAGCCGGCCGGGTTCTTCGCCAGCAGCAGCCGGATGTCCCGGCCCTGGTACTGGACCACGTCGTAGCGGCCGGCCACGGCCGTCACCGACTGCATCCGCTCCAGGGCGACCTGCGGGGCCACCCCGAAGACGGCGGCCACGGCGGCCGAGCTGGTGGCGTTGGCCAGGTTGGCCCGGCCGGGCAGCTGGAGCTGGATCGGCCAGGCTCCGCGCTGCGGGTCCACCACGTGGGTGCCCTGCAGCGCCCAGTGCGGGTTGGGCCGACGGAAGCCGCAGTCCTGGCAGAACCAGTCGTCCCCGGGGCGCTGCATCACGCCGCCGCAGGCGGGGCAGGACCAGGCGTCCTCCTTCCAGGCCTGTCCGGCGGCCACCCAGACCACCTTCTTGCAGGAGGACGCGGCCCAGGTCACCAGCGGGTCGTCCGCGTTCGCGATGATCACGGCCTCGGAGTCCTTGAGGCCCTCGCGCCACTTCTCGGCCATCATCCGGGTCTCGGCCGCGCGGTCGAGCTGGTCGCGGGAGAGGTTGAGCAGCGCGATCGCCTTCGGGCGGGTGTCGCGGGCGACGCCGGCCAGGTACTTCTCGTCGACCTCGATCACGCCGAACCTGGCGTCGGAGCCGCCGGCCAGCGCGGAGGTGATGCCGGCGGGCATGTTGGCGCCGAGCGCGTTGGACACCACCGGGCCGGCGGCCCGCAGGGCCTCGGCGATCAGACGGGTGGTGGTGGTCTTGCCGTTGGTCGCGCTGACCAGGATGACGTCGAGGTGGTCGGCGAGAGTGGCGAGCAGATCGGGGTCGAGCCTGAGGGCGATCTTGCCGCCGATCACCGAACCGCTGCCGCGGCCGGCCTTGCGCGAGACGGCGGCGGCCACTCGGCCGGCGGTGACGGCGATCTTGGCGCGGGCGGGCAGCGAGCCGTCGCGCGCGCCTGTGGCCTCCGTTTCGGTGCCTGCCATGCTCAGTGGTTCCTCCTTGCTGCGGCACCACCCGGGGGCCGGTTAACGGACCGTCGGGCGGCGGGGACGGGGCCAGCCTACCGACTCCGCGCCCCGGGACCGAGTCCCGCACCCCGCGCTGCCTGCCGGGATTGCCGGGGCGGAGCTCTGACGGGCCCTCGGAGGGCCCCGCGCAGGGGCCTCCCGGACGGGCCGTGCACGGACGGCACGCGGAGTTCTTGTCGTACCGCAGGACGGCCGGGGCCGGGCGGCCGGTTCCCCGGCGGGCCTCGCGGGCGTGGGGCGGCCGGTCGCCGCGGGCGGTGATCTGCGTCACCGGGCGGCGGCGGGCGGCGGGGCCGGATGCGGCGCCGCCGCCCCGCTCCCCTGGCGGGGGCGGGGCGGCGGAGGGGCCGTCCGGGTACGGAGCGGTGCTGGAGGGTCGGGAAGGGATGGGGCGGAACCGGATCGGGCCGGACGGGACGGGCTCGGCGGGGCGGGCCCGGTGTCAGCGGCCCGGTCGCCCCGGCCAGGGGACGGGCAGTTCGGCGGTGGCCTCGGCCAGGTGGGCGGTGATCACCAGGGTGCCCTCCTCGACCTGGTAGTCGAGCGGCGCCGCCAGCTTGCGCATGGTGGAGATCAGCCCGGTGTTGGAGGCCTGGGTGATCGCGTAGACGGTGTCGACGCCGGCCTCCAGGGCAAGCGCGGACATCCGCCGAAGCAGGTCGAGCCCGAGCCCGCGGCGCTGCCAGCCGTCCTCCACCAGGACGGCGACCTCGGCACTGTCGTCGTCCCACATCAGGTGCCCGAGTGCGACGATCCGGCCGTCGGCGGCCTCCACCGCGAGGGTCTGGCCGTGCCGGGCGTCCAGCAGGTGGTCCAGATAGCGCTCGGCGTCCCGTACCGGGCCGTGGTAGCGCTTGCGCAGGGTGTCCGTCGAGCAGCGCCCGTGCATGGCCAGGGCCGCCTCGTGGTCGCCGGCGTCGGCCCGGCGCACGGTCAGGTCGGCCCCGGCGGGCAGGGTGAGGTGGGCCTTGACCCGCGGCACCCGCGGCCCGAGCAGGGTGTCCAGCTCCACCAGGGCCTGGGCCCGGGCGAACTCGGTCGGGGTGAACGGCAGGTGCGGTCGGGTCAGCTCGATCAGGTCCCCCGAGGGCGCGGGCAGGCGCATCACGTGCCCCTCCACCCCGGCGGTGGCGCGCTTGCCGGCGCCGGGGAACTGCCGGATGGTGCACTGCCCGAACAGCTGCCGCAGGGCCACCGGCAGCTCGGCGGCGTCCAGCGCGGTGCGGGTCGCCAGGGCCAGTACGTGGGTGGGGACGTCGACCAGGTCGTGCGCGTCGGCCGGGTCGGTCCAGATGTCGTGCCCGCCGGCCGAGGCGACGGTCCGGGTCAGCTCGGCGCGGGTGAGGGAGAGCGGGGCGCGGACGAAGAACTCGTCCACCGTCCCGGCGGGCAGCGGGTGGGACTGCATGGAGATGATGTTGACCCGCTGCTCGGCGAAGGCCGTGCACACCCGGGCCAGGCTGCCGGGGGAGTCCTCGACCGTGGTGCGCACCCGCCAGAGCGTGGTCTGCTCGAAGTCTTCCATCGGCCCGGTCGCGCCGTCCGCCTCGGCGCCGGGCGGCGCGGGGGTGTCCGGCGACGGCGGTCCGTGCAGGTGGCGGTGCGCCCACCAGGTGTGGAACAGCGCCGTGGCGAGCAGGGCGCTCGCCGAGGCGGCGAGCACCAGCGGTCCGTCCGGGCCGTGCACGACGATCTTGGCCACCAGGTCGGCGGCGGTGACCGAGAGGAAGATCGCCGCGAGCTCGACGGTGTCGCGGCGCCAGCGATGGATTCCGGCGCCGCGACGCTGCGCGCGGGAGGTCGTCGGGGGGAGGGAGCGGCCGTTCGTCAGGTGTTCCATGCCATGATGCTGCCGCGCCGGTGTTTCACGATCACGAATCCCCCGTGACCTGTGGGTTAATGTCTCGTCGAACCATTCGTACGCGCATTCCCCCGGTGCCGCCCGGATTCAGCGCCCCGCCGGACGCTCCGTCAGCCCGGCCGCGGCGGACCGGACTTCGGCGAGCAGCAGTTCGAGGTCGGCCTCGGTGGTGGCCGCGTTCAGCAGGCAGGCCCGCAGCATCTCGCGGCCCTCCAGCAGCGCTCCGGTGACGAAGACCCGCCCGCGAAGCTGCACCGCCACCGGCAGCTCCCGGTTGACGGCGTTCACGGCGGCCTCGTCCAGGCCCGCCGCGCGGTGCCGGAAGGCCACGATCGAGGTCTGCACCGGTGCGAGCAGCTCCAGCTCGGGGTCGGCCTCGACCAGCTCGCCGAGCCGGCGGGCCAGTGCGGTGCAGCGGGCGATGTCGTCGGAGATGCCCTGCCGGCCGCGGTGCGCGATGGTCGCCCAGACCTTCAGCGAGCGGAACGGCCGGGTCTGCTCCATGCCGTACTCGGAGAACCAGCCGAGCGAGCCCGCCGCCTCGTCCCGCAGGTAGGAGGGGACCAGGCTGAAGGTGCCGCGCAGCTCGTCGGTGTCGCGCACCAGGGCGCAGCCGCAGTCCACCGGGACGCCCAGCCACTTGTGCGGGTCCAGCGCCAGCGAGTCGGCGCGCTCCAGGCCGGCGTAGCGGTGGGCGACCGCGGGGTCGAGCACGCCGAAGGCGCCGTACGCGCCGTCCACGTGCAGCCAGAGCTCCTGCTCGGCGCAGAGGTCGGCGATCGGGTCGAAGGCGTCCACCGCGCCGGTGCCGACCGTGCCCGCGGAGGCGACCACCAGGAAGGGCAGCAGGCCGTCGGCGCGGTCGCGGGCCACCGCGGCGCGCAGCGCGTCGGTGTCGAGCTGCCCCTCGGGGCCGCTGGGGACGGTCCGCAGGTGCTTGCTGCCCAGGCCCAGCAGCTCGGCGGCCTTGCGGACGCAGGAGTGCGTCTCCCCGGTGGCGTAGGCGACCAGCGGGGGCATGCCGGCCAGGCCGTCCTCGCGGACGTCCCAGCCGGCCCGGCGGGCGGCGCGGCCCCGGGCGGCGGCGAGGCAGACGATGGTCGCCATCGAGGTGCCGGAGGTCAGCAGGCCGCCCCCGGCCGGGTGCGGGAACCCGACCAGCTCGGCGATCCAGCGCACCACGGCCCGCTCCAGGTGGACGTCGGCGTGGTCGCCGCCGGCCGAGCTGGGGTTCATCGCGGAGGCGGCCAGGGTGGCGAGCACGCCGGCGGGGGCGGGTGCGGAGTTCACCCAGCCGAAGAAGCGCGGGTTGCCGTTGCCCATCGGCGCGGGCATCACCCGGGTGCCGACGAAGTCGAGCAGCTCGGCGAGGGGGACGCCGTCCTCGGGCAGCGGGGCCTCCAGCAGCGACGTCCGGTCGGCGGGGTCCATCGGCTGCCAGACCGGGCGGCCGGGCAGCCCGCCGAGGTAGTCGGCGACCAGGTCGGCGGCGGTGTGGGCGGCGGCGCGGAAGTCGTCCACAGGGGTGGGGGACGAGGGCGGCACGGCGGGGGAGGCGGGGCTCATGGTGCGGCTCCAGCAGGTGGGGGGCCTGACGGCGCGGCGTCCTCGGCGCACCTGGATGAGCAGATCCTACGGTGCGTATGCCGAGGGGCCCGCGCCGCCCGGCGTGCGGACGGTGCGGGCCCCGGGTGACGGCGGCGCGGGCCCCTCGGGGGCGGGCGGGGAGGTCAGTCCAGCGTGCTGGAGAGCCCGGCGGCGGACCGGCAGTAGCCCTGGATCTCCTTGTTGGTGATCTTGGCGCAGAGCCGGCCGGCGGCGCCGCCGTCGGTGTAGTTCACGGTGTAGTAGCTGACCAGGCCCTCCGCGCAGGCCTTGCGCTGGGAGGCGTCGGCGGCCGTGGCGCACTGCTGGGCGGCCCAGTCCTCGCGGTCCAGGTTGTACTTCATGGTGCGTGAGCCGACCCCGCGGCTGCAGTCCGTCACCCCGCCGGCGGCCTTGCCGTTGAGGCACCACTTGAGGGCGTCGGCGAAGGCCTCGGGGTGGTTGGCGTAGTCGTGGGAGGAGAGGTAGAAGGTCGGCGCGTAGAAGAAGCACGCGGACTGGAAGAGCGCTGGCTGCTCGGGGCAGGGGTAGAGCGGCTCGGCGGCGATCTTGTCGGCGGGCAGGTTCGCCTTGGCCTTCTCGTCCTCCTCGTCCGGGCCGAAGAGCTGCATGAAGAGGCCCTCCGAGCAGCGGATCTTGTTGGTGTCGCCGGGGAACTTGTTGCACAGCGCGCGGGCCGCCGCGACGTCCTGCTTGGCGACGAACATGGTGCCGTGGCCGACGCCGTGGATGCAGGCGCCCTTGTTGGCGGGCGCGCACAGCTTGAGCAGGTCCACCTCGGGCTGCTTGGAGGCGTTCAGCATCTCCTCGACCGCGCCGTGCAGGTAGCCGGCCGCGCAGGTCTCGTGCGGGAAGGAGATGACCTTCTGGAAGTCCTCGTTGTAGCGCTTGACCGCCGCGTGGCCCAGCTCGTGCGCGATCGGGTGGCAGAACCGCACGGTGTACGGCTTCTCCTTGGTGATCTTGTCGAGGTCCGCCAGGGCGACACCGGGGTCGCTCTGCTCCATCTCCGCCATCACCTTGTTCCGCAGCGTGCTGCGGGTCCACACGGCCGGGTCCCCGGTCGGGGTCGCCGCGGCGGCCGGGGTGCCGGCGGGAGGCGCCGCGCTGCCGGGCGCGGGCGCTCCGGGGGCGCCGGTCGCGGCGGTGGCCGGGGCGGGCGTCCAGTCGGTGACGGCCACCGACCCCAGGCCCAGCACCCCCAGCAGGAAGGCGGTGAGAATCGCGAAGACCCGCGGTTGCATGACGAAGATCCCCCGGTGGATCGAGACGGACGGCTTTCGCTCTCCATCCTGAGGGCACCAGGCCGCTGATCGTGGTTTCTGACCATCATTCGGGAGATGTCGGCGACGCTACCGCACATCGCACCGGGTCAACGACGCGGCTCCGGCCCGGTCACCGCACGGCCTGCGGCCCGGTGCGGGCCCGGGCCGCACGGGTGGCGCGCACTGCTCCGAACGGCCGCATCCCGGCGTTGCGCGCGCACGCGGGGCCGGTGCCGGGCGGGTCCGCGGGCCGGCGGCCCGGTGGTCCGGCGCGCGGTCGCGGCGGCCCCGGGCCGGGTCTCTGGGCTGAATGTCTGAAGATCTGCCCGAATTCGGGCAGGATCTTTGGTTCCGGCGCGGAGGCCGCCTAGGCTCCTCACTCGTGCCCAGCTCGCCACACCCTCACGAGGACCTGCTCGCCCACCTCACCCGCACCAGCCCCCTGGGGCCGCGGGAGGCCGCGCGGGTCGTCGCGGAAGTGCTGGCGTACTTCTCGGAGAGCACCGAGGAGTACGTCCGCCGCCGCCACGGCGAACTCCAGGCACGCGGACTCACCAACGAGAAGATCTTCGCCCGGCTGGCCGACGAACTGCCCGCGCGCCGGGTCGCGGCCCCACAGCTGTCGGCCCGCCAGCTGCGCCGGATCGTCTACGGCTGAGCCGGGCCGCCCGACCCCGTCTGCCCTCGCGCAGACCTCCCGCCACGCAATCACACTGAAGGAGCCGGCGACCCATGTGCGGAATCGTTGCCTACATCGGACCCAAGGACGCGACCCCCTTCCTGCTGGAGGGCCTGCAGCGGCTGGAGTACCGCGGGTACGACTCGGCCGGCGTCGCCGTCAGCGGCCGCACCGGCGGCCTGAAGACCCGCAAGGTCAAGGGCCGGGTCGCCGACCTCGCGGCCGCCGTGCCGGCCCGCTTCAAGGGCACCACCGGCATCGGCCACACCCGCTGGGCCACCCACGGCGTCCCCAGCGACGCCAACGCGCACCCCCACCTGGACAACGCCGAGCGGATCGCCGTCGTCCACAACGGGATCATCGAGAACGCCGACGAGCTGCGCGCCAAACTGGCCGCCGACGGCGCCGTCTTCCTCTCCGAGACCGACACCGAGGTGCTCGCGCACCTGATCGCCGCGCACGCCACCGAGGGCACCGACCTGGAGGACGCCGTCCGCGCCGCCCTCGGCAAGGTCGTCGGCACCTACGGCATCGCCGTCCTGGACGCCGAGCAGCCCGACCGGATCGTGGTCGCCCGCAACGGCAGCCCGATCGTGCTGGGCATCGGCGAGAAGGAGATGTTCGTCGCCTCGGACGTCTCCGCCCTGGTCCGCTACACCCGCCAGGTGGTCCACCTGGAGGACGGCGAGCTCGCCACCGTCCGCGCCGACGGGTTCCGCACCTTCACCGAGGACGCCCGCACCACGCACCGCCAGCCGTCCACCGTCGACTGGGAGATCGACTCCTACGACACGGCCGGCTACGAGCACTTCCTGCTCAAGGAGATCCACGAGCAGTCCGGCTCGGTCGAGCGCACCCTCAGCGGCCGGCTCGACGAGCGCTTCGCCACCGCGCACCTGGGCGGGCTGAACCTGGACGCCCGCGAGCTGCGGGAGATCCGCCGGGTGAAGATCCTCGGCTGCGGCTCCGCCTACTACGCCGGCGAGATGGGCGCCCAGCTGATCGAGGAGCTGTCCCGGATCCCCGCGCACAGCGAGCCGGCCTCCGAGTTCCGCTACCGCAACCCGGTGATCGAGGCCGACACCCTGTACGTCGCGGTCAGCCAGTCCGGCGAGACCTACGACACGCTGGCCGCCGTCCAGGAGATCAAGCGCAAGGGCGGCCGGGTGCTCGGCGTCGTCAACACCGTCGGCAGCGCGATCGCGCGGGAGTGCGACGGCGGCATCTACCTGCACGCCGGGCCGGAGATCTCGGTCGCCTCCACCAAGGCCTTCACCTCCACCGTGGTCGCCTTCGCCCTGCTGGCCCTGCACTTCGGGCGGATCCACGACCTCTCGCCCGCCGACGGCCGCCGGATCGTGGCCGGCCTCAAGGCGCTGCCCGGCCAGATCCGGGAGATCCTGGAGAACGACCAGCAGATCGCCGAGCTGGCCGCCGAGTACGCCCGGTGCGAGGGGATGATGTTCATCGGCCGGGTCCGCGGCTTCCCGGTGGCCCGGGAGGGCGCCCAGAAGCTCAAGGAGATCAGCTACGTCCACGCCGAGGCGTACCCCGCCAGCGAGCTCAAGCACGGCCCGCTCGCGCTGATCAACCCGGAGCTGCCGACCGTCGCCCTCGTGCCCGACGACGAGCTGCTGGACAAGAACCTCACCACCCTCGGCGAGATCAAGGCCCGCTCCGGCCGGGTCCTCGCGATCGCCCACCGCACGCCCGAGACCAAGCTGGCCGACCACTGCGTGCTCGTCCCCAAGAGCGAGCCGGAGCTGGACCCGCTGCTCCTGAACATCCCGCTGCAGCTGTTCGCGTACCACGCGGCGGTCGCCCTCGGACGGGACGTGGACAAGCCGCGCAACCTGGCCAAGAGCGTCACGGTGGAGTAACCGGCGGACCGGTCGCCGAGCCGGCCGCGGGCCCCGGAACCGTCCGGGGGCCGCGGCCGGCCGCCGTCCCGTCGCCTGCCGTCCCGCCCGGGACTCGCGGCCGTCCCGCCGCTTCTGACGGCCCGGCGGCCGGCCCTGACGTATCGTCACCCTGCTGGCAGGGGGCGGTCTACGAACAGGAGAAGTACGGTGAGGATCGGGATCATCGGTACGGGCACGGTCGGGCGCACCCTGGCGGGCAAGCTGGTCTCGCTCGGGCACGAGGTGACCGTCGGCTCGCGGACCAAGGACAACACGGCCGCCACCACCTGGGCCGAGCAGGCCGGGCCGCGCGGCCACGGCGGCACCTTCGCCGACGCCGCCGCCTTCGGCGAGCTGATCGTCAACGCCACCGCCGGCACGGTCTCCGTCAAGGCCCTGCAGGCGGCCGGCGCCGACGCGCTGGCCGGGAAGATCCTGATCGACGTCTCCAACCCGCTGGTCTTCTCGCCCGAGGGCGAGGTCGGGCTGGACCCGGTGGGCACGGACAGCGTCGGCGAGCGGATCCAGCGCGAGTTCCCGCAGGCCAGGGTGGTCAAGGCGCTCAACACGATGAGCGCCCCGGTGATGGTCGAGCCCGGGCGCGTTCCCGGCGAGCACAACGCCTTCGTCGCGGGCGACGACCCGGACGCCAAGGCCGAGGTCGTCGCCCTGCTGGAGCAGTTCGGCTGGCCGGCCGGCTCGGTGCTGGACCTCGGCGACATCAAGGGCGCCCGGGGCATGGAGATGCTGATGCCGTTCTGGCTCCGCCTGATGGGCCACTTCGGCAGCACCGACTTCAACTACTCCCTCCGCTCGGCCGGCTGAAACCGGCGCGGCCCGGCCCGCGGGCCCGCCCGCGCGGCCGGTACGGCGGCCGGCCGGCGCGGGCCGGAGCGCTGCTCGCGGTGCGTTCTCCGGAGCCCGGGGCCCGGGGCAGCGGAATTCGGGGTGACCGGGACGGGGCTCCGGGAGAAGATCGGACCGAGCCCTCCCGCAGGGGACCCGACAGAGGAGCCGTGCCGATGAACGACCAGCAGCCAGCACCGTTCGAGCCGCTGCGCGAGGACTGGCAGACCGCCCTCGCGGTGGTCGCGCACCCGGACGACATGGAGTACGGCGCGGCCGCGGCCGTCGCCCGCTGGACCTCCCAGGGCAAGCGCGTCGTCTACGTGATGGTCACCAGCGGCGAGGCCGGCATCGACTCGATGAGCCCCGAGGAGTGCCGGCCCGTCCGGGAGGCCGAACAGGTGGCCTCGGCCGCGCTGGTCGGCGTCGACGTGGTGGAGTTCCTCGGGCACGCCGACGGCGTCCTGGAGTACGGCCTGACGCTGCGCCGCGACATCGCCCGCACGATCCGGCGCCACCGCCCGGACATCGTCATCACCACCAACTTCCGGGAGACCTACGGCGGTGTCATGCCCAACCAGGCGGACCACATCGCGACCGGCCGCTCGGTGCTGGACGCGGTGCGCGACGCCGCCAACCGCTGGGTGTTCCCCGACCTCCTGGACGAGGGCCACCAGCCGTGGAGCGGCGTCAAGGAGCTCTGGGCGGCCGGCTCGCCCGACGCCCGGCACGCCGTGGACACCACCGACTCCTTCGAGGCGGGCGTCGCCTCGCTGAAGGCGCACCGGGCGTACCTGGCCGGGCTCGGCGGCGACATGGCCAACGCCGCCGACTTCCTGGAGGGCTTCGCCCGCGCCTCCGGCAGCCGGCTGGGCGTCCGCTACGCCTCCTCCTTCGAGGTGCTGCGGCTGTCCTTCGACTGACCCTGTCGCGGGCCGCCCCGCGGGGCGGCCCGGCGTGGCGCCGGGGGCGCGGCGTCCTCCGCTCAGCGCCGGGCCCGCCGGCGCAGCACCTGGTGGACGAGGGCGGCCAGCAGCGCCGCGCCCAGGCCGATCAGCAGCCACAGCTGGTAGCGGACCACCTGCTCGTACACCGTGCCGATGTTCGCGCCGGCCAGGTAGCCGGCCACCGACCAGACGCCGACCCAGAGCACCGCGCCGAGGATGTTGAACACGGTGAAGCGGCGCGCCTCCATCCCGGTGGTCCCCGCGATGATGCCGCTGGTCTGGCGCAGCCCGTCCACGAAGCGGGCCACCGTCACGACCTTGCCGCCGTGCCGCTCGAAGAAGCCGTTCGCGCGCTCCATCCGGGCGGGGGTCAGCATCACGTAACGGCCCCAGCGGTCGACGAAGGCGCGGCCGCCGGTTCGGCCGATCAGGTAGCCGAGGGTGTTGCCGAGGACGGCGGCGGCCGTCGCGACGGCGATCACGCCGGCGAGGCTGAGGTGTCCGGTGCCCGCGTACACGGCGGCCAGCACCAGTACGGTCTGGCCCGGCACCGGGACGCCGCAGTTGTCGAGCAGCACCAGGACGGCCACCGCGAGGTAGCCGTAGTCGTCCAGCAGGGGCGCCAGCGCCGCCAGCGGGCCGGGCAGGGGGGCGGCGGACACGTCAGGGGCCCGCCCCGTGCCGGGCTGGCACGGGACGGACGGAACGCGTCAGCTGTTCTTCTTGCTGTGCTCGACGATGCTGTCGGGGCCCGGGTAGACCAGCCCTTCGTGGCCGTCCTCGAAGCGCACCAGGTACGGCGGCTCGCCGTTCGCGCCGTGTACCTCGGTGATCTCCCCCGTGCGGTCCGCCATCCCCACGGACCTGCTGTGGATGTGGAGCTGGTCACCTACCGCTGCATGCACGATCTGCTCCTTAGCTAGTGACGGCTGTCGTGGTGCCGACAGGCCGGCTGCCGTGCTCCGGGCAGCTGTCCTGTCTCCACTGTGCTTCCGTGCGGGTGGGGCCGCAACGCTTCAGCGGGTCGTGTCGGCGGCCGGCCGCCGGGGGCCGGCCGGGCCGGTCGGGCCGTCCGCGAGATAGCGGCCGAGCAGGCGCTTGCACTCGGCGATCAGCACCGGGTCGCCGTCCGGGTCGGTGCGGAAGGCCAGCTTGAGGACGGCGTCGGCGGCCTCCAGGGCCACCCGCAGGGCCAGCGTGCTGCCGGGACGGCCGGCGTCCGGCGGCCCGGCGGCGTCCCCGTCGGCACCGAAGAGGGCGCCGCCGAGCGCCCGCAGGCGCAGGGCGACGGCCGTGTTGTTGTCCAGGGTGCGGTCGAGCAGGTGCTCCCCGTCGCGGACGCCCGGCGAGGTCCGGTCGACCAGGCCGAAGTCCACCTGCCCGAAGCCGGGCACCGCCCGCCGCATGGCGACGAACTCCTCCACCGCCAGGTCGACGAAGCCCGGTACGCCCCGGGGCGGCGCCGCCTCCAGGCGGCGGGCCAGGCGGTCGAGGTAGCGCTCCAGGTTCCGGGTCGCGAGGGCGCCCAGCAGGCTCTCCTTGCCGGCGAAGAACTGGTAGAGCGTGCCGATCGGCACCCCGGCCCGCTGGGCGACCGCCTTGGTGGTGAGGGCCCCGGCGCCGGCCTCGTCCAGCAGCGCCGCGCAGGCGTCCACCAGGCGCTCGTACCGCTCCTGGCTGCGCTGCTGGACCGGGCGTCGCCGGGCCCCGTCCGCCGGTCCGGCCTCGTTCCGCTGGTCAGCCTGCGCCTTCATGGGGCCCCACTGTGCCGCATCCGGTGGTGCCGGGCGAATCACCGACACGAGGCCGCCCGGCGGACCGACCGCCCGGCGGCCCGTCCGGGCGTGGTCGGCCGGTGTGCCGGGCGGTCAGGATGCGGCCGGTCGGGATGTGGATGGTCAGGATGCGGGCGGTCGGGATGTGGATGGTCAGGATGCGGGCGGTCGGGATACGGGCGGTCAGGATGCGGCCTGGCCGGCCGTCAGGTCGTGGCCGGTGGTGGCGCGGGCGTAGGCCTGGAGCGCGGTGATCACCTCCGTACGGCTGCGGCGGCCGGCCAGGACCTCCATCTGGTAGCCGTCCTCCATGGCGACGATGCTGGCGGCGAGCAGGCGCGGCGGGTCCGTCAGGGTGAAGCTGCCCTGAGCCTGGCCGAGCACCAGGATGCCCTGGTAGAGGGCGATCTGACGCTCGGTCAGAGCGCTGTCCAGGGCTGCGGCCCTCGGGTCGCGCAGGCAGCGCGGCCAGTACTCGAACAGCAGCCGGGTCAGGGCGTCGTCCGGGCCGTCGGCGACTCCCCGTTCGATGCAGGCGCGGAGCTTGCCGGGGGCGTCGGCGAAGGCCTCGGTGGCGGTCTCCCGCTGCTCGCTGTAGCGCTCGATGGCCCGCTGGTAGGTCTCGTGGACCAGGGCGTCGAGGTCGCCGTAGTAGAGCACCGCGGCGGGGGTCACGCCGGCCTCGTCGGCGATGTCGCGAAGGCGCAGGCCTTCCAGTCCGCGGGTCATCAGTGCGCGCTGCACCGCGGCGCCGAGCTCGGCCCGGCGGGCCTGCTGGCCCTTCTTGGCTGCCATGTCGTCCTGTCGGTCCGTTCCGTTTCTGTTTCTTCGTTTAACACTACCAGCCCCGCCCTTGACTGCATCGTGCGGGTGAGTTTTAAATCTGCGTTTAACAAGCTGTGTTCGCCGAGCCAGCCCTCCCTGTCCCTCACCAGGAGCACCCGTGATCACCGAACCACCCGACGCCGAGGCGAGAGCCGAGGCGGCACCCGACGCGCCGCCCACCTCCAAGGGCCTGCGCGGGGGATCCGTCGGACTGCTCGCCGCCGTCGCCCTCGGCCTGTCCTCCGTCGCGCCCGCCTACAGCATCGCCGTCACCCTCGGCTTCGTGACCCTGGTGGCCGGCCACCTGGCCCCCGCCGCGCTGCTGCTCGGCTTCGTGCCGATCCTGCTCACCGCCTTCGCCTTCCGCGAGCTCAACCGGGAGATGCCGGACTGCGGCACCACCTTCGTCTGGACCACCCGCGCCTTCGGCCCCCTGGCGGGCTGGCTCTCCGGCGGCTGGGTCGTCCAGATCGCCACGCTCCTGGCCATGACCGCCCTCGCCCGGGTCGGCGCGGGCTACCTGCTGGCCTTCGCCGGCCTGGAGACGCCGGCCGGCAACACCGCGGCCGTGACCGGGACGGCCGTCCTGCTGCTCGTCGCCGTCACCGCCGTCGCCCGCCGCGGCCTCCAGCTGGCCGCCTCCGTCCAGTACGTCCTGCTGGGCCTGCAACTGCTCGCCCTGCTCGGCTTCGGCATCGCCGCCTTCGCCCGCGAGGGCGCCGCCACCCCCTCCCTGGCCTGGCTCGACCCGCTGGGCTTCGACGGCTTCGGCCCGTTCTCGGAGGCGGTGCTGCTCTGCCTGTACATCTACTGGGGCTGGGACGCGCTGATCACGGTCAACGAGGAGACCCGCGACAGCGGCCGGATCCCCGGCCAGGCGGCCGTCATCTCGACCCTCGTCCTGCTCGCCGCCTACCTCTTCACCGCCTTCGCCACGATCGGCTTCGCGGGCACCGGCGACAGCGGCCTCGGCCTCGGCAACCCCGCCAACGCCGCCGACGTGCTGGCCACCCTCGCGCCCTCGGTGCTGGGCGCCCCCCTGGCCAAGGTCGTCCAGCTCGCCGTCTGCGTCTCGGCCGTCTCCGCGCTGCTGACCTGCGTCGTCGGCAGCTCCCGGGCCACCCTGTCGATGGGCGTCCACGGCGCCCTGCCGGCCGCGTTCGCCCGCATCCACCCCCGGCACAGAACACCCTCCTTCGCCACGGTGTTCTTCGGCGCGGCCGCCGCCGTCCTGCTGGTGCTCCTGAGCCTGGTGTCCGGCGACTTCCTCGGCGACGCCATCCTGTCCGTCGGCCTGCTGATCGCCTGCTACTACGGGGTGACCGCGCTCGCCTGCGTCTGGTACTTCCGGCGCCGGCTGCTCGGCAGCCCGCGGGACCTGCTGCTGCGCGGCGTCCTGCCGCTGCTCGGCGGGCTGATGATGCTGGCCGCCTTCGGCCGCAGCGCCCACGACATGTTCAGCCCGGCCTACGGCAGTACGTCCTTCCACGGCGTCGGCGGGGTGTTCCTGCTCGGCGTCGGCTCGATCGCGGCCGGCGCGGTGGCCATGCTGATCGTCCGCGCCCGCTTCCGCCGCTTCTTCCGCGAGGGCCGCACGGCCGTCGTCCGGCTCACCGTCACCGAGGACTGATCGCCATGCGTACCCTCACCATCGCCGCCCTGCAGACCAGGCCGGTCGCCCACGACCTCGAAGGCAGCTGGCGGCTCTTCGCCGACCAGGTCCGCGCCGCCGCCCAGCTGTTCCCGGGCCTCCAGCTCGTCGTCGTGCCGGAACTGCTGCTCGCCGCCGAGGCGCCGCTGCTCCGGGGCCGCCCCGGCTGGACGGCCGAGGCCGCCGTGCCGGTCCCCGGCCCGCTGACCGACCGGATCTGCGCCCTCGCCGTCGAGACCGGGCTCTGGCTGGTGCCCGGCAGCCTCTTCGAACGCACCGAGGACGGGACCGTCCACAACACCGCGATCGCCGTCTCCCCGGCGGGGGAGATCGTCGCCAGGTACCGCAAGATCTTCCCCTGGCAGCCGTACGAGGACACCGTCCCGGGCGACGAGTTCGTGGTCTTCGACATCCCCGGCGTCGCCCGCGTCGGGCTGGCGATCTGTTACGACGGATCCTTCCCCGAGACCGCGCGCCAGCTGGCCTGGCTGGGCGCCGAGGTGATCCTGCAGCCGACCCTGACCACCACCCGCGACCGGGAGATGGAACTCGTCTGCGCCCGCGCCAACGCCTGGACCAACCAGGTGTACGTCGTCAACGTGAACGCCTCGGACCCGGCCGGCGTCGGCGGCAGCGTCGTCGTCGACCCGGAGGGCATCGTCCGCCAGCAGGCCGGGACGGGCGAGGAGATCCTGGTCGACGTGCTGGACCTGGACACCGTCACCCGGGTCCGCCGCTCGGGCAGCTCCGGCCTGAACCGCCCGTGGGCCCAGCTCGCGCGGTACGGGGAGAAGATCGAACTGCCCATGTACGGCGGCACGTTCCGCACGCCGGACTGGCTGGAGAAGGAATGAGCTTCGCGGGTGCCCGGCACCGGGCACCGGATGCCCGGCGAGGCCGGCGCACCGGCCGACACACCCGCTCGGCGGTAAGTCCCCGAGGTCGGCGGCCCCGGAACCTACTGTCGCGGTGACACCGTCGAGGAAGGGAACACCCCCATGAACCGCACCTCCAAGCTGCTGCTGGTCCTGGCTGCCGCCGCAGGCCTGGCAGGCCTGCCCGGCGTGGCCGTCGCCGACGTCAACTTCGATGCCTCGCCCGGCCCTTGGGCGATCGTCCTCGGTGACGGCAACCAGCTGGCCGGGGACGACATCTTCAACGTCGGCGGCGACAACACGGTCGGTTCGTTCAACGGCGAGGGCAGCGGGGTCCTGGCGGGCTGACCGGCCCCGCCGGGAGTGGACCGTGCCGCCGGAACGCACTCGTTCCGGCGGCACGACCGGTTCCACCACCGGTCGGACCGGCGCCCCGATCTCTCGGGACCGCTCCGGACCGCTCCGGGTCGGTCAGGACCGTTCGGATCCGTCCGCTCGGCAATGATCCGGGTCGGTCAGGATCCCTCGGAGTCGTCCGGCCCGGGCCGGGTTCACGGGTACGAGACCAGGTTGACCGGGCTCGTGCCGGTGGGCGTCACCGCCCCCGTGTCGTTGATGACGTGGGTGATGGTGCCCTGGTAGTTCAGCGAGACGGTCAGCAGTGAATGGAACCTGACGCCGCTGTTGTCGGGCACCTCGAAGGTGTGGTAGTTGGCCACCGCGGGGTTCACGTTGAAGTAGCAGTAGCTGCCCAGCCCCCAGGCCTCGTGGCTGGTGACGTTGGCGCCGACCTTGTAGGCGGCGTAGCCGTTGACCGAGGCCGAACTCTTCCAGGCGGCCTGGTTGGGCACGTCGTAGGGGTTCTCGTTCTGGAAGAAGATGGTGCGTCCGCCCTGGCCGTTCCAGATCACCTCGTACTTCTGGTAGTGCTCGACGAACAGGCCGGTGGCGAGCACGTTGTTGCCGTTGACGATCAGGCCGGTGTCCGCGGTGTTGGTGGTCCAGCCGATCGTCCCGGCGTTGCCGTGGTCGGCCCGCCAGGCCCAGATGTGGTCGATGACGGTGTTGCCGCTGTTGACGACCAGGCTGTTGGTGGCCTTGCCGGCGAGCTGGCCGCCGATCCGGAAGAACACGTCCTGGACGGTGGTCGGGTTGGCGGCGTGGCTCGCGGTCGAACCCGCCGGACCGACGGTCAGCAGCGCCTGGGAGTTGACGGTGCCGGCGTCGAACAGCAGGCCCTTGACCCGGACCCCGTCCACGTCGGCGACCTGCATGGCGTTGACGCCGTTGTCGGGCACGAAGGTCGGGTACCCGATGCCGAGCACCACCGTGTTGGCGCGGCTGACGTTGAGCGTCTGGTTGAGGTGGTAGATGCCCGGGGTGACGAACAGGTTGCAGCCCTGGGCCAGGGCGTTGTTGATGGTGGCGGCGGTGTCACCGGCCTTGACGACGTAGAACTGGCTCATCGGCAGGGAGCTGCCGGGGGTGCTGCCGCTCGCCCAGCTCGGGCCCGACGCGTTGGTGCGCAGGCTCGGCAGGAAGACCCGGTAGCGGTTGGAGCCGTCCACGTAGAGGTACGGGACGTCGCGGGACACCGGGGTGGTGGCGAGCACCGTCTCGGGCGGGGCGGGGAAGGTGTTGGCCGGGGCGCCCTGGACGCCGGAGAAGACCATGTTCCACACGCCGCCGTCCCAGCTGCCGAGGCCGCTGTCCCGGGTGTACCACTGCTGCTGGGAGATCGACGCCATCTGACCGGTGACCCGGCTGTCGGCCACGTAGCCGCCGCTCGCCCAGCCGTAACTGGCCGGGTAGAGCGCGAGGTTGCCGTGCACGTCGATCCGGCGGAACGGGGCTGCCTGCGCCACCGCCCAGCGGTTGGTGCCGCCGCCGGGGTTGATGGTGAGGTTCTCGGCGCTGCGCCAGAAGTTCTGGGTGGCGTTGCCCGCGTCCGAGGCGTTGAAGGCGTCGACCGTGATGTTGCCGTTGATTGTCACCTGGCCGGGCTCCTGGCCCAGGCCCGCCACGGAGGTGTAGAAGCCCACGTTGTCGTTGACGTTGTAGGTGCCCGGCTTGAACAGGTCGGCCACCCGGTTGGAGCTGAACTGCGCCGACAGGGTGTCCTTCATCTGGTCGAAGTGCGAGTCCAGCTGCGCCTGAATGCTGGCGGCGGACATGCTGGGGTCGTAGATGTGCACGTTGGGGCCGAAGTCCGGGGTGTCCGACTGCACCGGGCAGCTGGTCTGGGTGCCGCCGATGGTGAACGTCGCCGAGGCGACCGGGGAGTCGGTGAGCCCCGAGGCCTGGGCGAAGGCCTTCACGGTGCTGCTGGCGGTGACGCTGAACGCGCCGGTGTACACCGGGGAGCCGCTGTTCGGCGTGGATCCGTCACGGGTGTAGCGGATCGTCGCCCCGGCGGTGGCGTCGGAGATGGTCACCGTCTGGGCCGTGGCGAACTGCCCGCCGGCCGGGCTGATGGCCGGCTGCGCCACCTGACCGCCGGTGCTGCCGCCCTGGGTGTAGCTGAAGTGCGGCGTGTCGTACTGCGGCCCGCTCTTCTCGTAGGTGAACCAGTAGTCCAGCACGTTGCCGGTGGCGAGGCCGCTGACGGTGTGCGTCCAGGTGCCGGCGCCGTTCACCATCCGGACGTTCTGCTGGTTGGCGGCGTTGACCAGGTAGTGCACGTCGACGTAGAGCGCCGAGGTGGTCGGGGTGAAGGAGATCTTCGCCTGGGTCGCGCTGGTGGCGCTGACGCTCTGGGTGTAGTCGGGGGACGCGGCGGCGGCCGTGCCCGCCGGTGCCAGGCCGAGCCCGCCGAGCAGGAGCGCCAGGACGGCGAGCAGCAGCGGGAGGCCGCGGGCGCCCCGTCGTGGCCGCGGGGCGCGCGGGAGCGTTCTGTGGTGCGTCATGGGTGGTGGTCCTTCCCTCTTCATCGCGGTGCGGTGGGTGCGACGGCACGGGACGGCACCGGCCGGCCCCCGGCGGGGGTCGGTCGGCGTCCGGGACACACGGGCGAGCGCTGCTCCATGGGTGCGGTCGCGAAGCGGCGGCACGTGCGCGGAGGGAGGGCGCCTCCGGCAGGTGCCGAACTCGGGGCGTGCCTGCCGGGCCCGGCAGGCCGGGCGGGTGCGGCGGCAGCCCCGGTCGGTGGGACGCCGGGGCCTTGCAGGACAAGGCCCGCCGGGGCCTTGCCGGGCAAGGCTCAGGGCGTCGGAGGGCCTCCCGGCGGGCGCCGGTCGCGGCGTACGGGAGGCGGTCCGGTCCTGGCCGAGGTCGCGGTGAAAGAAGGCATGGCCTTCTCCTTAGGGGCGGGCATCGCCACGCCGGACCTGGCGGGGACCCGTGCGGACCGGTGCGGGGTGGGAGGTGGTCCGTCCGGGGAGCGCCGCGGCGACTCCGCGGTCCGTGGCAACGATGGGTGGGGGAGTGGGGGTGGCGCTCAGCGGTACGGGTGGGGGTGCCGGTGCGCGCGGTGCGGGACCGCGTGGTGCTGTGAGAGCGCTCTCAATTCCAGGAAGGTACCAGTCGCCGTCGGGGTCGCCAAGGGGGTGGACGAGAAAGGCGTGGCAGTCTCCCCTCCCGCAACTCGCCTCCCTGTCACGGAGTCTGTAGGAACGTCTGCTTCCGTGGCGATTCCGGGTGCGGTGGGCCGGTCGGTGGGGCTGTTTCGGTCGGGTGGCCCTGGGGCGGTGAGTGGTGGATTCCCTCGGCCCGGGGAGGCAGGACGGGCCGAGGGACGACCTTGCCGAATCGTCGATCAGTCAACTCAACTTCCTTCAAAGATGGTTGAGTGAAATCGCCGGAGTTCGGACATCGGATCCCGCCCCGCCCTCCGCGCCTGGACGGCTGCCCTTGCCGCACCTGGGCAGTCGGCCACGGAGAGAGCGCTTCCAGCCATCGCGGCGTCTCCGACGTAGGAGGGCCGGCGGGCGGCGCACCCTGCCGGCCGTTCGCCCGGGCGACCGGATCCTCGCCGGAGCGGCCCGCAACGCCCTCGCCCGGACGGAGGGGGATTTCCCGTCAGGCCGTCATCCGGGCTCGCCGGGAAGCCGGTCGTGGGTACGGAGGTAGGCGGCGGTGCCGGTGCGCCGGGCGGCGAGCGAGACTCGCAGGGTGTGCAGCCGGCGCGGGCTGACGATGCGGGACCACTCCTCGACGCTGCGTACGGCGTGCCCGCTGTGCTCGGCGGGGTCCAGGGCGATCCGGCCGATCTCCTGGTCGGTGAGCCGGCCGCCGTCGAAGGTCACGCCGATCTTCCACGGCCAGGGCGCCTCGGGCGGCGTGAAGGAGAGCAGCAGGAGGCGGGGTGCGTCGTCGAGCGAGGCGGGGACGAAGCCGATCTCCTCGGCCGTCTCCCGCAGCGCGCACACCCACGGGTCCTCGCCGGCGTCGAGCAGGCCACCGGGGTACTGGTACTCGCCAGGGTGATGGACGGAGGTGAGGAGCAGCGGCCGGTCGTGGCGGTCGGTGCAGAAGACCCCGGCGTAGGAGACGCCGTGCGGCAGGGTCGGGACGAACAGCTCGGGCGGGACGAAGGCCACGGTCAGGCTCCTCGCAGGTCGGGGTGGTGGAGCCGGGCGCGGAGCGCGGCGGCGAGCTGGTCGGCCTGACCCGGGTCCTCGGGCGGGACGCCGGCGCCTTCGGCTGTCAGGGCGTGGAAGTGCTGCTGTTCGGGAGCGGTCATCGGAAGCCTCCCTCGGATGCGGCGGTCAGGTCGGCCAGCAGGGGCAGGTAGTGCCGCATGTAGGGCGGGACCTTGAGGGCGGGCACCTCGCCGAGGGGGACCATGCGCACGGCCAGGCCCTCGTCGCCGAGCCGCAGGTCCGCCTCGGGACCGTCCTGGACGGCGTGCAGGACCGAGGTGAGCCGGTGGACCAGTTCGTGGTGCGGGCCCGGCAGGGGCCGCAGGCCGGTGACCGTGATCCCGGCCTCTTCGAGGACCTCGCGTGCCGCGGTCTCCTGCGGGGTCTCGTGGGCCTCGCGCCAGCCGCCGATCGGGGTCCAGTACCCCGGCCAGGCGATGCCCGGCTTGTCGTCGCGGTGATGCATCAGCAGCCGGCCCTCGCGATCGGTGACGAACACCATGACGCCCTCGAACTCGTCGGCTGCGGCCGGGTGCTCCAGGTACAGGGCGGTACCGGAGCAGTGCGCGCGCAGGATCCGGAGGAGCCGTTGGTAGCCCGCCGGGGACAGCAGCGCGTGCCAGTCGTGAGCGGTTTCGAAGCGCCACTCGGTGTGCCCGGCCGCGGCGGGCCGGATCCGGGCCTGCTGCTCCTCGGTGAAGACCCCGCCGTCGAAGACGTACCGGCTCGCCGGCGCCGGGCCGTGGGCGCCGGCCTGCTCGTGGACGACGGCGACCAGGTGCCGGCGGGCGATCACCTCGGGGTTCTCCGCGGCGAGGTCGAGGCCGAGCTGCTCCCTGGCCTGGCGCAGCGCGGCGGCGAACGGGGACTCGCCGGATCCGACGTCGCCGCCGGGGAATTCCCACCCGGCCGGGTCGGCGGCCGAGCGCATCCCCAGGACCCGCCCGTCCGGGTCGGTGACCAGGAAGCAGCTGTGGGCGGTCAGCCGTACCAGGCCGGGGCGAGGGTCGCCGGCCGGGAGCCGGCCCGGAGCCGCCGGGCGGCCGGTGAGCCGCTCGACCACCTCGCGCTGCCGGTCGGCGGCCGCGGGCAGCCGGTCCGGATCCGCCCACTGAAGGGCGTCGTGGTCCGGGGAGAGGGCAACCGGGGTGCCGTCCGGCACCGCGGTGGTGAAGACGAACTGCCGCAGCCGCCGGCGCGCCGGTCGGTGAGGTCCAGGCTCCGCGCGTACTCCAGCGGCCGACCGGCGAGCCCGGTCCGCTCGGCCAGCACGCGCTCGGCGCCGGCCTCCACGTCCTCGCCGTCGGTGCAGGCGCCCCTCCGGGAACTCCCAACAGTCCGATGTGAGTTCCGGCCCGGCCCGGCGGATCGTCAGGATCCGGCCGCCGGTGTCGCGGACCACCACACCTACGCCGATCCGCTCGATGCCCTCGCGGGCGGCCGACGCGGTCAGCACTCCGAAGTCGATCACAGGTCGCTCCCTTCGCTCCCGTGGCTCCTCTTGCCCTCCTGGCGTTCCGCGGCCGGCGCGTTCCGCTGGGCGGGGACGCCGGTGCGTTCGTTCTGCAGATCCCACAGTTCCCTGAACCGGCCGCCGTCCTCGGCGACCAGCTCGGCGAACGTGCCCTCCTGGAGGACCTTTCCGTCTTCGAGGACGACGATGCGGTCGGCGACGGCCACATTCGTGAGCCGGTGGGTGACCAGGACGACCGCCCGCTGCTGTGCGACGGCCCGCAGGTTCTGGAAGATCCGGTGCTCGGCCCGCGGATCGAGGGCGGCGGTCGGCTCGTCCAGGACGAGGAGTCCGGCCTCCCGGTGGAACGCCCGGGCGATGGCCAGGCGCTGCCACTGCCCGCCGGACAGCTCCTCGCCGCCGAGCCACTCCACCGCCAGCAGCGTCGCGAGGCCCCGGCGGAGCTTGGCGACGACCTCGCCCGCTCCGGAGGCGTCGGCGGCGCGCAGCACGGCCCGGTCGCCCTCGGCGGTCGGCTGGCCCAGCGTGATGTTCTCCCGGCAGGTCAGCGGCCAGCGCGCGTAGTCCTGCGGCACGACCGCGACCTGCCGCCACAGGGCCTGCGGGTCCAGGTCCCGGGTGTCGTGCCCGTCCCACCGCACCGACCCGCCGTCCGGCAGGTAGAGCCCGGCCAGCAGCTTCGAGAGGGTGGTCTTGCCGGAGTCGTTCTCGCCCACCAGGGCCAGGATCTCGCCCCGTTCGACGTGCAGGCTGACCCCGTCGAGGGCGGTGCGGTCGGCGGCGGGGTAGGCGTAGACGAGGTTCTCCACGGCGATCCGGTCGGGCGCCTGCGGCACGCCGGTGCCGCGCCGCGGCCGGTGACCGCCGGCGGTGTCCAGGAAGCTCGACCAGTCGTCCAGATACATGCCGGTGCGGAACAGGTCCGCGCCGTAGCCGACGATGCCGCTCAGACTGGTGCCGACCGCGGCGAGCGCGAACACCGCCGCGCCGCCGCGCGGCAGGCTCATCCGGCCGGTGCTGACCAGCCAGAGCATCGCCGCCCACACCAGGGCCGTGCCGAGGCCGGACGCGGCCGCGCCGGCCACCGACACCCGGGCGCTCTGCATCGCCGCCTGCCGCGAGCCGGCGTCCAGCCGCCGGCCGACCTGCTCGTACTTGTCGAGCAGGAAGTCCCCCATGGTGTCGGAGCGGACCTGGTCGGCGTTGCGCTTGAGGTGGATGTACCAGCGCAGGTTCGCCATGATCCGGCGGTCGCCGATCGCGGCCCGGTTCGCCAGGAACTGCACCCGGGCGGCGCGCACCGACGCGATCCCCTGCGGCAGTGCCGCCAGGACCAGCAGGGGGAGCAGGGCCGGGTGGAGCACGGTCAGCACACCGGCCGCGCCGATCAGGGCGGCGAGCGAGGCGAGCAGGTTCTGCGCCTCCCCGACGATGTCCACGCACACCTCGGCGCCGCGGTCGGCGGCCTCCAGTTCGTCGTTGTAGCCGGCGTGGTCGTAGGCGGTCAGCTCGGCGGCCACGGTGGCGCGCAGCACCGCGGCCTCGGCCTCGCGGGAGATGCGGGGGGACAGCTGGATGGTGATGGTCCGGATCGTGATGCCGAGCAGGGAGCGGGCCCCGGCCGCCGTCGCGATCACGATGATCGAGGGCGCGGCGTGGGCGAGCTTCTCGCCGACCTGGCCCGGGCCGAACAGGGCCGAGATCGTGCCGGTGGTCGCGAACAGGCCGGCCGCGCCGAGCACGGCGGACACGGCCTGGCAGGCCAGGAGCAGCGCGACGGACGAGCGGTCGATGTGCCAGCCGAGACGGAAGGCACGGATCACGAGGGTCGGCAGGCGGCGGGCCATCGCCGTGACGCTGATCGCCTCGATCGCCTCGACGCGCCGGCCGTCGGCGAGCCAGCGCAGTTCCTCGTCGGCCGCTTCGGCCGGGGTGCCTGTCGTGGCGCTCAAGCTTTGGCCTCCTTGCGGACGTCCTGGACCGCGAGGCCCTCACGAGTGGGCCGGATTCCGGCCACCGGGGCGGGGGGATTCACCACAGCTCCTCCAGACACAGACGGTGCGCGAGCATGGGGGATCGCCGGTGGGACAGCCCTGGGATGACCAATTAGGCTTCCAGGGAGCTGAGTTGGGTGGATGGCCCACCGGCCGGGAGGGTCTGATGATGGTGCTGTTCGATCGCGCCGTTCAAGCGGATCACCTCCGGGCGAGCCCGGGTCGAACGGGGGCATTTCGATTACGCGAGGGAGGGTCCGCTCGCTCGTCGGCCGGGCGTGGTCGGCGGTGGCCGGGGGGCCGGATCCCAGTGCGCAGGCGCCCGAGCGTCCGTTCGACGACCGTGGCCCGTGGAGTTCGAGGGGATCCGGCCGGCGGGACGGGCGAGCGGACCATCCGGAGCGCGCTCGTCACCGAATTCACTCGTTCGACTGGTCAGCCGCACAGCAGGTTTCGGGCGGTGGGCAGGCCCGGAGGAGGGGCGGCCAGGAGTCCGGAGGGCGGTGTGGTGCCGGAGCCCGGGCGGGGCCGGACGGCGGGCTTCCAGGACCCTCCCGGGGGAAACGGCAGCGACGCCGGGCAGGGCGAGGCGGGAAGCGAACACCGTCTGGCCCTGGGAGACTTCGCGGGCGCCGCCACCGGTCGGCGCGCCGCCGCCCACCCGGCCGACCTGGTCCCGGTCGGCGCCGCCGCCTACCCGGCCGACCCGGTCCCGGTCAGTTCCGCCGCCAGCAGCGCGGCGGCGCCGGCGACCAGTGGTTCGTCCGCGGGCGCGGCGGAGGCGTCCTTGGTGGACAGGACCGCCAGCACGATCGGGCCCCGGCCGGGCGGCCAGGTGATGCCCACGTCGTTGGTGGTGCCGTGGGCGCCGGTGCCGGTCTTGTCCGCGACGGTCCAGTCCCTGGGCAGCCCCGCCCTGAAGCGGTCGGTGCTGGTGGTGTTGCCCAGCAGCCAACCGGTCAGCCGCTTCGCGTCCCCCGGGCGGAGGGCGCCTCCCCGGGTGAGGCGGGCGTACGTCCGGCCGATCGCGCGGGGGCTCGAAGTGTCGGTCACCCGGCCGGGCTCCGCCGAGTTCAGCTCGGGCTCCCACCGGTCCAGCCGGGTGACCTCGTCCCCGACGGAGCGGCAGAAGCGGGTGACCGCGCCGGGGCCGCCGAGCTCGCGCAGCAGGAGGTTGGCGGCGGTGTTGTCGCTGTGGTCGACGGCGGCCGCGCACAGGTCGGCGACGGTCATGCCGTCGGCGAGGTTCCCGGGCAGGCCGGTGACCGGCGCGTAGCCGGACGCCGTGACGTCCTGCTGCGTGTACCGGATGCGGTGGGCCAGGAACTCGCCGTCCCGGTCGAGGTCCCGCAGGACGGCGGCGACGGCGATCGTCTTGAACGTCGAGCACATCGGGAAGAGTTCGTCCGCGCGGTGCAGCACGGTCCGGCCGGTGACGGTGTCCCACGCGAAGACCCCCAGCCGCGCGGAGTGCGCCCGCTCAAGGGCGTGCAGCCGGGCGGTGGTCCGCCCGCCGTCCGGGCTATGGGCGAAGGCCGTGCCCGCGGTGGGGAGAAGGACGGTGAGGGCTGTCGCGGCGGCTCCGGTCACCACCCCGCGCCGACTCGGACGCATGTCCATGTGCTTTCCTCTGTTCGTGCGGCCAGCTGTCGGTCGGCCGTCCCTCTTTCGGGTGGCCGACCCATTCGTCCCTTATGAGGACATCTCTCATGAGGACGCAGCCCCACACGTGTGCGTTCCCGTCCGCCTTCCGCCGTCCGCCGCCTGGCGGCCCGTCACCGGTCGAGCCGGGGTCGGGCCGCCAGGGGCGAGCAGTCCGGGTCAGGCGCGGCAGCGCAGCATGGCCAGCGGGGGGTTGGCGGTGAAGTCCGCCCAGAACTCCTCGCCGTACGCCCGCAGGCCGGCGTCGGAGATCTCCAGGGGCACCCAGGTGATGTCCTTGAATCCGGCCGCCCGCAGGCTCCGCTCCAGGACCTCGCGGCTCGGCGGGTTCGCGACGAACGAGATCGGCGGGTCGAGGAGTGCGGTGATCCGCACGCGCGGCCCGATCTCGGTCTCCTCGCCGAGCGATTCGCACAGGAAGCCGTACTTGGCCAGCGAGGGCCCGTCGAAGCGGAGGTCCGGGTTCTGCGTGAAGACGAAGAACTCGGCCCCGTCCACGACGCTGCGGTGGACGGCGCGACACATCCGCTCGATGGTGGCGACGTCGTCGGCGTAGTTGAACAGCTGGACCGCGACCGCGATGTCGAAGGGCGGCTCGAAGGCGCGCAGTCGGGCGACGTCGCCGACCTCGTAGTGGACGCCCAGCGGGTCGCCGTCCTCCAGGGCCCGGGCCGCGTCGACCATCGCGGAGGAGATGTCGACGCCGAGGACGTGGGACGCGCCGCGGCGCTTGAACTCCCGGCTGTAGAAGCCGGTTCCCGAGGCCAGGTCGAGGATCGACCGGCCCTTCACGTCGCCGACCAGGGAGAGGAAGCCGGGCACCTCCCCGTAGCGCGCGAGCGGGAGGGTCTTGAAGCCCTCGAACGCCTCACCGATCTCGTCGTACAGCTGACCGCTCATCGTACGGTTCCCCCTCTGCGTCGGCTCCGGCTCTCGGATCGGGCCGCAGCTCCTGGCCGGAAGTCTCCCGCCCGCTGGCGGGGCGTCGTACTGGCGGATGCTCCAAATATGCCGTGCCGAAAGGCCGGTGCAGTCTTCGTGATCGCATCGGACGACTGGTGGGACCACCGGCCCGAATGCCCCGGTGCGCCGAGGATATGACCATCGGTCAATCACCCTCTGCGGTTCGTCCTTCTCCTCCGGGAGGTCGTGCCCCGAAGTCGGCGGGCGACAAGTGGCCCTTCGTGAAGCCGAACTGCCGGTGCGGCCCGGTGGCGACAGGGCCGCCGGTGGTGGCCGTCGCCCGGCGCCGCGGCCCGGTCAGTGCGGGCCGGGTCCGGCGGTCAGCCAGCTGCCGATCCCCGGCAGCGCCTCCGGTCCGCTGTCGCTCTCCACCGAGGCGACCAGGTCGGCGATCGTGATCCCGGCCAGCGCGGCCCGCCAGGCGGCGTCCGCGGTTCCCATCGCCCGGGCGACGGGGCACGGCTTGGTGCACTGCTCGGGCGGCGTGGCGAAGGGGCCTCGCTGGCGTATCTCGGTGCACACGAACGCCGGGCTCGCCCCGTCGACGGCCTGCACCACGTCCAGGAGCGTGATCTCGCCGGCGTCCCGGGTGATCACGTAACCGCCGGTCTTGCCCTGGGTCGAACGCACCAGCCCGGCCCGGGAGAGCGCCTGGAGCTGTTTGGCCATGTAGCTCGGCGAGACGTCGTGCAGTTCGGCCAGCCGGGCGGCCGGCACCGGTTCGGTGGCCGCGGTCAGCACCACACAGCAGTGCAGGGCCCATTCGACGCCGCCCGACAGTTTCACGCCACCTCCCAAATGACTCGGACATATACTATCCGAGTAGTATCCCGGACATTCGATGTCCGAGTTAACGTCCGGGGGAACGCCCGGCTCACGAAGGAAGGCACACCATGAAGATCACCGTCATCGGCACCGGTCTGATCGGATCCCGGCTCGCCGCCGTACTCGAGAAGCGGGGCCACGACGTGACCACGGCGTCCCTGTCCTCCGGCGTCGACCTGCTCACCGGTGCCGGCCTCGAGGCGGCCCTGGCCGGTGCTCACACGGTCGTCAACGTGACCAACTCCCCGACCTTCGACGACCAGTCCCTCGCCTTCTTCCGCACCACCGTGGGCAACCTGCTCGCCGCGGGCGAGAAGGCCGGCGTGCGCCACCAGGTCGTCCTGTCGATCGTCGGGGTCGACCAGGTCCCCCAGCTGGACTACTACCGGGCCAAGCTGCTCCAGGAGGAGCTGCTGCGCGGCGGCCCGACCCCGTACTCGATCGTCCGCGCCACCCAGTTCTTCGAGTTCATGGAGCCCACCATGTCCTGGACCTCGGACGACACCGCCGTCCGGCTGCCGGCCACCCCCGTCCAGCCCATCGCCGCCGACGACGTGGTCGACGCCCTCGCGGACGTGGCCACCGGCGCCCCGCTCGACGGCATCCTCGACGTCGCGGGCCCTGACAGGTTCACCCTGGACGAGGTCGGCCGCATCACCCTGGCCGCCCGGGAGGACGGGCGGCCGGTCGTCACCGACGACCGGGCCGGCCTGTTCGCCGCCGTCCGGGGCGACGTCCTCACCGCCGGCCCGGCCGCCCGGCTGGCCCCCACCCACTACCGGGACTGGCTGCGGACCACTCGCAACGGTTGACCGGCCCCGGCTGCGCCGGGCCCGCCGCGGGCCGGCCCCACCCCTCGGACCGGCTCCGCCGGGGCCGCGTCGCCCGTGCGGGTCGGTCGGTGTCGTCGTCGCGCGGCGCGGCCGGCCCGGGGCGGCGGGGGGCACCGGGTCAGCCGTGGGCGAGTTCCAGGACGGCGATGCCGGTGAGCACGGTGGCGCTGGCGGCCAGGCGGACATGGCCGAGGCGTTCGCGCAGGAAGAGGACGCCGATGAGCGCGGCGAGCACGATGCTGGTCTCGCGCAGGGCCGCGATGGTGGCCAGGTCGCCGGCGGTCTGCGCCCAGACGACCAGGCCGTAGGCCGTCAGCGAGATGAGCCCGCCGGTCAGCCCGGCCACCCGTCCCTGCCGGAGCTGGCCGGGCAGGGCGCGGCCGCGCAGCAGCACGGCCACCGTGAGCACGGCCGCGCCCTGGGTGAGGAACATCCACGCGATGTAGCCGTCCGCGGCGCCGGACCGGCGGACCCCGATGCCGTCCACCACGGTGTACGCCGCGATCAGCGCACCGGTGGTGAGCGCCGCGCCCAGCGCGGGCAGCTGCTCACGGCCCGGCAGTCCGCCGGCGAACGCGAGGCCGGCCAGTCCGAGCGAGATCACCAGGATGCCCAGCAGCCGGGTGCCGTGCAGCGGGTCCCCCAGGACGGTCGCCGCGACCAGGGCCACGACCATCGGCGAGGTGCCCCGGGCGAGCGGGTACATCTGCCCGAAGTCGCCGAGGCGGTAGGCCCGCAGGAGCTGGAGCTGGTAGCAGACCTGGAGCGCCGCGGAGGCGGCGAGGCACGGCCAGGCCGAGCGGTCGGGCAGCGGCGCCGGCCAGGTCATCGCCGCGCCGACGGCGAGGAAAACCGTGTTCATCAGGGCGAACCCCGCGAGCTTGTCCGCCATTCCGTGGGCGAGTGCGTTCCAGACGGCGTGCAGCAAGGCTGCGACCAGGACCACGCACGGTACTGCTTCCGGACTCACCGGCGTCCCCTCGAACGGAAAAGTTGTACATACAACGTCTATCGTTCTGGGGCGGTGCCGTCAACCGGCGAGCCCCCGCGGCCGGGCGAGCGGTGCGCCGGCATTCCTGGCTGGCGCCGGCCAGGCACGGGCTGACGGGGCTGACGGGGCGGACCGGGCGGTGGCGGACCGGGCGGGCGGGGAGCGCGCCGGTTGGTGGTGTGTTGGCGATCCGTTGGCACGGTGCTGCACCGTCACCGGTAGAACGGGTGATCCCCGGGCGGTACGGGCGGGCGCCGCGACAGGGTCGTCGACGTCCTGCGGATCAGGACGCGTACGGGACTGCTCGCGGAGTCCGGGTGCGAGGTGCCCCGGCGCCGTCCGCGGGTCACCGACGTACAGAAAGGATCTGAGCATGAGGCAGAAGGTGAAGTCCGCGCTGCGCGGCGCGACGGTGGCGTTCAGCGCGGCCCTGCTGGTCGCGGCCGGGACCGCTTCGGCGAGCGCGAAGGTCGGCGCGCCGTACATCCGCTACGGGAACTCCGGCTTCAACGTCCAGTGCGTGCAGTACGCGCTGAACCACTGGAACTCGGTGCAGGGCGGCGGCAGCAGCCACCTCATCAGCGTGGACGGGCAGTTCGGCAACAACACGCTCACCGAGGTCAAGCGCTACCAGAGCGCCTTCGGCCTGGACCCCGACGGCGTGGTGGGCCCCGCGACCGGCGGGCGCATGTACTGGGCCTGGATCGCCGGCGACCTCGACGGCCCGGCCTGCTACCAGGTCATGCCGACGCAGTCCTGACGGACGGCAACGGGTTCGCGCCGACTCCGGCAAGGGCTGCCCAGGGCGGGCGGGTTGACCCAGGGCCGGACGGGCCCTGGGTCAACCCGCCCGCGTGGAGCAGGACGTGTACAGGTTCGCCGGCAGCCGTCCGCGCCCGCCCGGGATCACGGTGTCCATGGGCAGGAGGCCACCCGGGTTACCACGTGCCCCGTCCGTCCGGTTCGGTCTCCGGCGCCGTCCGTGTCGGTGGCGGTGCCTAGCATGACCGGCATGCGTGAGTTCTTCATGGTGCACGGGCGGCGGCTGTCCTACCTGGACTTCGGCGGCCCGGGTGTTCCCCTGCTGGCCTTCCACGGGCACTACAACGAGGCCTCGGCCTTCGGGCCGCTGGGCGAGGCGTTGGCGCCGCGGTGGCGGGTGATCGCGCTCGATCAGCGCGGGCACGGTGAGTCCGACCGGGCCACGGGGTACGAACGGGGCGACTACGTGGCCGACATCGCGGCGTTCCACCGACATCTGGGCCTCGGTCCGGTGGCGGTCGTGGGTCACTCGCTGGGCGGCCTGAACGCCTACCAGTACGCCGCGAGGCATCCGGGCCGGGTCACCGCGCTGATCGTCGAGGACATCGGCGCGGTGGTGGACTGCGACTGGTCGTTCACCGAGCGGCTCCTGCGGGGTGCCGCGTCCCGACCGGAGCTGATCGCGGCACTCGGCGCGGCCGCACCCTATCTGGAGTGTTCGGTACGGCGGTCCGGGGACGGTTGGGGATTCTCCTTCGACCTTGAGGACACCGTGCGCTCCCAGAAGGCGCTCAACGGCGACCACTGGGGGGACTGGACGGGCGTCAGCTGCCCGACGCTGCTGGTGCGTGGCACGCGCAGCGACGAACTGGCCGCCGACCACGCCCGCGCCATGGTGACCCGCCGGCGCGGCCGGGCCGAGCTGGTCGAGCTGCCCGCCGGGCACGTCGTGCACCACGATGCGCCCGCCGAATTCGCCGATGCCGTCCGTGACTTCTTGGTCAGGAGCACCGCGTCCTGAGCGGGAGGTGCTGCTGGCTGTCCGTCGGCCGCTCGACGCTCCGGGAGCGGGCCGTCTACCCGACATCCTGCAGTCCGCGAGCAGCCTGACGCGTGTCGGCCGCGGTGAACGCCTCGCTGATCGGCGCGATGAGCGAGGCGAAGCGGCGGGCACCCAGGGCGCCGACCGGCTCCCACAGTGCGGCGCAGTGCTGGTCCGTCTCCACCTCGATGCGCTCGCGTGCCGCGCTGCCGGCCGCCGTGATCACGGCGTCGGAGTCGAGCCAGCCGCGCGCCACCAGACGCGAGGTCGCCGCGGTCCACTCCTCGTCGTCCCAGCGGCGGGTCGCCCGCACGAGCGCTGCCGGGAGCCGGCCCGTGGCGGTGTGCAGAACGAGACAGTCGCACGGCCCGAGGCCGTTGTCGGCGAGCACGACGAGGTGGGCGTCGCCGCGCCATTCTCGCGCCACCGTGATCTGCTGCCACAGCGCGACGAGGGGATCGCCCGGAAGCGCGACCGAGGCGTTCGCGGCGGCGAGCACCTTGCCGGCGTAGTCGGCACCGGCGACGACCGGGTCGATCAGTGAGCGCGCCTCGGCGAGGTGGTCGTCCGTCAGCTGCGTGTCGACGCGCCGCATCGCCTGTCCGGCGGCCCGGAAGCGGGCGGCCTGCCACCGCTCGGGCGGCGCGGCGTCCCACACGCCGGCCATGGCCCGCACCGCCCGCGGGCTGAAGTTGTAGAAGGCCGCGAGCGTGACCTGCCACGGAACCGCGCCCATGGCGGCCGACCGGAAGGCCAGATAGGCCGCCCCGCGGTCGGTCACGCCGAGTTCGGCCGCCGCCTGGGCGCTCTCGGGGGCGAGATAGATGAACAGGTGGGCGGCGCTGACGGCACGGCTGACCTCGCGGACGGCGCTCAGGTCCGTCGGGCCGTCGCCGGGGCGGGCGGAGCCGGGAAGTTCGTCGAGCTGCATCGCGGATCTTCCTCCGGGGAGTCTGGCGGCGCTGTGGGTTCGGGCGGTGGGACCGACGCCGCGCGTTCGAGGGCGGGAGCGGCCATGGTGGAGCCGAGGACGGCAGGGAGAGGGGCACGGCCGGTCGTCGCGCCGCACGGCGACGGAACGGTGCCTTCGTCGATCGCTCTCCTCCGCTGATGAATCGACAGTAGCAGCAATAATCGATTATCAAGCGGATCGTCTAAGCTTGCGCCATGACTGGCACGCCTCACAGCCCCGCTCCCTCCGGGAAGCAGATGCTCTCCGAGCAGGTCCACGCACACCTGCGGGACGCGATCATGCGCGGTGACCACGCCCCTGGTGACGCCCTCAAGCCGCAGGACCTCGCCAGGCAACAGGGCGTGAGCCTGGCCGTCACGCGCGAGGCGCTGGTGCGGCTGGTCGGCGAGGGGCTCGCCGACCGGCTGCCCAACCGCGGATTCGCGGTCCCGCCCTACTCCGACCACCGCTGGCAGGAGATCGCGGAAGCCCGCCGGACCATCGAACCGGTCGTCCTGCGCATGTCCGTCGAGCGGGGCGACATCGACTGGGAGTCCCGCGTGCGGGCCGCCCACCATCGCCTGGCCCGCACCCCGGCGTACGCGCCGACGGAAGGCGAGCACTACACCGCCGCTTGGGCCGAGGCGCACCGGGTCTTCCACCGCACGTTGCTGGAGGCGTGCGGCAACCGCGCACTGCTGGAGACCTTCGACCGGCTGTGGACCGCGAGCGAACTGGCCCGCCGCTGGTCGGCGCACCGCAACCCCGACCGGGACGGCGCCGAGGAGCACCGCAGGCTGGAGGAGGCGGCGCTGGCCCGCGACGCCGACACCGCGGCCGCGCTCTTGGCTCAGCACCTCACGCTGACCGCGGCTGCGCTGACCGACGGTTCAGGTCGAGCCACCTGACGACCTGCCGCATCATCGAGGCGGCGGCCCGATCGCCTGCATCGGTCGGGTGGCGGCTGCGCGGTCGCCGAGCGGGCCGGGATCTCGATGCTGTCCGGTCGCGGTGCGACGCCCTCGGCCCGAACGGTGGGTGAAGACGTCCGCCCGAGCCGGAGCCGCGCCCGGGCTGTCAGCTGCCGGACGCGGACTCCTCCTCCGCCGCCTCCTGGAAGCTGACGACGGCACCACCGTAGGACCTCGCCCAGTCGGTCAGCACGGCGATGGGCCCGACGAGGGTCCGGCCGAGGTCGGTCAGGTGGTACTCGACCCGCGGAGGCGCTTCGGGAAAGCTGCGGCGTTCGACCAGGCCGTAGCCCTGGAGCCTGCGCAGCGTCTGGGTGAGCACCTTGCGCGAGATGCCGCCGACGAGATCCACGAGTTCGCCGTGCCGACACGGCCCGCGACTGAGCGCGAACAGGACGACCACCGCCCACTTGTTGGTGATGATCTCGATGGCCAGCCGGGCGGGGCAGTCGGCGAGGAAGACGCTTCCCGCTGAGTCGTCCATGCGCCGAAGGTTACCAAGAGGTTCCTGTCGGCTCACTAGCGTCTTTTCCATGAGCACACCGCGCACGAAGAACTACGTCCTTGTCCACGGCGCCTGGCACAGCGGGCGCGTCTGGGACCGGGTGGTCCCCCTGCTGGCCCGGGCCGGGCACCGGGTTCTCGCCCCCTCGCTGACCGGTCACGGCGAGAAGGAGCACCTGCTCGGTCCGGACGTCGGCCTCGACACCCATGTCGCCGACGTCGTCGCCGCCTTGACGGAGAACCAACTCGGCGACGTGATACTGGTCGGGCACAGCTACGCCGGGATGGTCGTCTCCGCCGTGGCCGATCAAGTCCCGGACCGGATAGCGGGGTTGGTCTACCTCGACGCGATGGTCCCGGCCGATGGCGAGAGCGTCCTCGACGTCGTGCCGATGACCGGGCACCTGATCGAGGCCGTCGCCGCTTCCGACACGCCCTGGCGTATCCCGCCCATGCCGGAGCAGCCGGCGCCCGTCGGTCTGTTCGGGGTGACCGACCCCGCGGACACGGACTGGCTGCGCACGATGCTCTCGGACGAGTCGGTCCGCTGCTTCCAGCAGCCCGTCCGGCTCGACAACCCGGCTCTGGACGCGATTCCCCGGACCCACATCCACTGCGTCGGCAGTACGCCGGCGGGTGTCACCCGCCGCCCCGTTCCCCCGGTGCAGCCCAACGGTGCTCCGTCGCAGGTGTGGGAGTTGCGAAGCGGCCACGACTGCATGGTCACCGTACCGGGCGAACTCACCGAGCTGCTGCTGAAGGCCGGTTGACCGACTCGCGGGCCGGGAGGTCGGTCGGAGGCGCTGACAGAGCTGGTGTTTCGGTGGCGGCGCACTAACATGAGCACTCCTCGTGTTTTTGTGCTCTCATCGATCGCCATCGTGAGCAGGGAGTCAGACCATGCCGAACCGACTCGACCTCCCGTCCGACTTCCGCTGGGGCGTGTCCACCGCCTCCTACCAGATCGAGGGGGCGGTGGACGAGGACGGCCGCGGCCCCTCCGTCTGGGACACCTTCGCCGCGCGCCCCGGCGCCGTCCGCGACGGCCACACCGGCGCCGTGGCCTGCGACCACTACCACCGCTACGCCGAGGACGTCGCCCTGATGCAGGGCCTCGGGCTGGACGGCTACCGGTTCTCGATCGCCTGGCCCCGCATCCGACCCACCGGCGCCGGGCCCGCCAACCCCGCCGGCCTCGACTTCTACGACCGCCTGGTGGACGCCCTGCTCGCCGCCGGGATCACCCCGCTGCCCACCCTCTTCCACTGGGACCTCCCGCAGGCCCTCGAAGACGCCGGCGGCTGGCTGAACCGCGACACCGCCTACCGCTTCGCCGAGTACACGGCCCTGGTGGCCGACCGCCTCGGCGATCGCGTCCCGGCCTGGATCACCCTCAACGAGCCCTTCGTGCACATGGTCTACGGCTACGCCATGGGTATCCACGCCCCCGGCCGCGCCCTGATGCTCGACGCCCTGCCCGCCGCCCACCACCAGTTGCTGGGGCACGGCCTCGCGGCGGCCCTGCTGCGCGAGCGCGGGCTCGACGTGATGATCGCCAACAACCTCACCCCCGTCCGCCCGGCGAGTTCCTCGGCAGCCGACGAGGCTGCCGCGGCGGCCTACGACGCCCTGCACAACCGCCTGTTCACCGACCCGATCCTGCTCGGGAGCTACCCCGACCTGTCGGCCTTCGGCGTCGGCCCCGAGCTCGGCGGCAGCGTCCGTGACGGTGACCTCAAACTCATCGCCGGCACGTCGCTCGACGGCCTCGGCGTCAACTACTACAACCCGACCCGCATCGCCGCCCCCACCGACCCCGGCCTGCCCTTCGCCGAGGCCCCGATCGAGGGCGTCCCCCGTACGGCCTTCGGCTGGCCCGTCGTCCCCGACGGCCTGCGCGAACTCCTCACCGGCCTCCGCGACCGCTACGGCGCCGCCCTCCCGCCGATCACCATCACCGAGAACGGCTGCTCCGTCGCCGACGAACCCGCAGCAGACGGGACGGTCTCGGACCCGGACCGGATCGACTACCTGGCCGGCCACCTGGAGGCACTGGCCGCAGCCGTCGCCGAAGGGGTGGACGTCCGCGGCTACTTCACCTGGTCACTGCTGGACAACTTCGAATGGGCGGAGGGCTACCACCAGCGCTTCGGCCTGGTCCACGTCGACTTCGAGACGCAGCGGCGCACGCCGAAGGCCTCGTACGCCTGGTACCGGGACATGATCGCGGCGCATCGGGCGCGGCGAGCGGGGTAGACCGTCGAGGTAGGACCGGGTGCGAGGGGGTCCCGCCCCCGTGGGTGTGGGGAGCGGGACGCGGTGCGGGCTCAGGGCCCACGGGGGTGGCGGGCCGTGTCACCTCACGGCCGGTGGCTCAGTACCAGAGGTCGGGGCTGAGCTGGTAGTCGTAGCCGCTGCCGGGCTGCCCGTAGAAGCGGGCCTCGGCCTTGTAGTCGTGGCCCGGGGTCGGGTTGGTGAGGGTGTAGGTGTAGGAGTACTGGCCGGAGCGGCAGGGGAACGAGGTGGCGAGCGCCTGGCCGCCGGTGGTGTAGTCCCAGATGATGATCTGCTCGGTACGGTTGTTGCTGGCGAAGTTGGTGGTCACCTGCGCCGACACCTGGCCGCCGCCGGCGCTGATGCAGGTCTGCTTCCAGCCCGGGCCGCCGAAGCCGCCGCCAATCGCTGCCGAAGCCGCCCCGGCGCCGGTCAGGGCGATCCCGCCGGCGAGCGCGGTGGTGGCCAGGCCGAGGACGGCCCGGACATGATTGCGGCGCATCGGGTCCAGCACGAGAGCCGGGGGCCGGTGCCTGGATGAGCAGTACCCTTTTACCTCGCAGTCGAGTTCGCCATCGGCATCGGAGCGACCGGCACGGGCGTCGACCGCCTGGAGAAGCAGGGATGGGCCGTCCGGCAGCCCGGACCTGGCCGAACCGCCGGTCCTCACGGCCGGCCCTGACCGACGACGGCACGCGGCTCGTCGACGCGGCGGAGGGAACATTCGCCGCGGGACTGGCCGAACTGATCGTGGCACGAACGACAGTGACTCGGCGTCGGCCGCCGCCCTCGCCTTCGTGGAGCCGCTCGGCACTCGAACGCAACCAGATGGGCACGCCCACAGGCCGTGCCGGACGCCGAACCAGGGCGCGGCGGTGGACGTGGTCTCCGAGGGCGTCTCGATCATGCTCTGCCCGTTCACCGGACACTTCACTCCGTCCAGGTCACCATCTCGTTCCGTGCCAGGGCTCGTCGGACAGTTCCCGCCGGGCGCGCGACGTCGGGAGTGCGGCTGCCGTGCAGGCCGGGGCGGGGAGACGGCTCACCTGCTCGGCGGCGGACGGCTTCGCCCAGGTCGTCGAGGCGGACTTCCCGGAGGAGGCCCCAGCTGAACTCCGCGGTGCACGGGCGCGGCCGCCCGGTCGCGTCGGGAGCGGTGAAATCGAGTTCCCATCGGGTCGGCGCACTGCCTTCATGTGGCATGGCCGGCGGGAAGGCCGCTGCGACGTCCGCGACGACGCAGCTCCACGGGGTCAAGTCTGCGAGGAGCCGCGGCGTCGGCGTCGGTAACCCGGCCGGCGGACCAGCCACTCGTTCAGCGGCGCGGTCGGTCCGCCGGCCGGCCCGAGCAGGATCTCGAAGCGCAGACCGGTGCGGAGCGGGAGTGCCCAGTGCTGGGCCGCGCAGTCGAGGTCGCCGAGGCGGCGGGGGATGACCGCCTCGGGCGGACCGAGGGCCGCCGCGTAGCGGCGGGCGCCGTGCGGGAGGCGGCTCGAACGGATCAGCGCCTGCCGGCGCTTGTTCGCCTCCCGCAGGTCGGAGCGGGTGGCTCCCAGCCGGCGTACGGCCTGCCCCACCAGATCCGGGTGGAAGTCGGCCATCCGGCGGAGCAGCACCAGCTGGAACTCGGTGGTCGCGAAGTCATTGGTCGCCATGACTGCGGGTCAGGGCTCGGCGATCGACGAATACTCGGTGTCGGGCAGCTGGCACGCCGGGCACAGTTCGTGGCGGCCGTCCGGGGTGATCACGGTTCCCCAACTGCGGCAGTCCGCGCAGTCGCGGGCCTGATCGATGTTCGCACGAGGTGCCGGAGTATTCGGGTGGGCTCCGTGAGTCATGGGTGATGTTCCTCGGTAGAGCGGTATCACGTGGGCCGATCGTGTCGTGATGTGGAGGGCGATCGGCGTGCGATGGGTTGCACCGGGTGGCGCCGATCCGGCTTCCCGCGGTCGGCCGGCGACGGCGGGGGTGTCCTGGGCCCGGCCGGTGCTGGCAGGCGACGGGGGACTCCTCCCGGGTCGGCACCGAACACACTGTGCCTCGCGCGGTTGCCGGGCGGAGCCAGCCGGGTCGGTCGCCCGGATCCGGTTCCGCCGGAGGGGTGGGACGTCGGCGTCCCGAATCCCAGTGTGCACGAAATCCGCAGCGATTCCCCCTCACCCATCGCGTAGCGAGAGCTCAACGGCTGCCCCGAATGCCATCTGACCTGGTCAAATGGAAAGTTCTCGGAAAACTCGGAATCCGTCGCGACAGTGCCGGCCGGACGGCCGTGAACGCCGAACGGACCGCCCGGGCGTCGTGCTCAGGCGGTCCGTTCAGGGCCGGGTGCGGGTGCGGGTGCTGGCCGGCCGCGGTTGGCCGGCGGACGGCGGGGGTGCCTGGGCCCGGCCGGTGCGGGCCTGGAGGATCGCGTCCACGCTCTGCTGGGCGTCCCCGAAGAGCATGCTGCTGTTCTCGCGGAAGAACAGCGGGTTCTGCACCCCGGCGTAGCCGGACGCCATCGAGCGCTTGAAGACGATCATCCGCTCCGCCTCCCACACCCGCAGCACCGGCATCCCGGCGACGGGGCTGGACGGATCGTCCATGGCGGCCGGGTGGACGGTGTCGTCGGCGCCGATGACCAGGACGACGGAGGTCTCGGTGAAGTCGTCGTTGATCTCGTCACCGGCCGCACCGCCGGCACGGGGTACCGCCGCACGGTCGCCGCCATCGACGCCGTGGGGAAGGCGGGCACCCGGTCCGCTGCGGTCACCGTGACCACCGTCACCGGAGGCGGTGGCGGCACCGACTGCCCGGCCGCCCGGAGCTCCGGCAGGTCCTACGTGCCCGGCGACACGGTCGCACACGCGGGGAACGAGTACACCGCCACCTGCTACTCCACCGGCGTCGTGCCGAACGCCCGTGCTCCTGGGCCGTCTGGCGCGACGGCGGCACCTGCTGAAGGGGTGCCTCGCCGCGGGGCCGCCGCTCGGGGCGAGATGGTCCAGGGCGACAGGGGGGTGAACCTGAGCGCGTCGCCGGATCGGGCGGCCTTTGGGCGGTGGGAGCCGGGCGGCGGGTGACTCCATGGGGGCGGCGATCAGGTTGTCGGTGGTGACGAGGGCGGCGGATAGGGTCGGACACGGACGGGGTGCGCTGCCCCGTCGGCCAGAACGATCGAAGGGAGCTCCGCCATGGCGACCGCAGCCGCCTCCGCCCCCGCCGTCGGACCGTCGCTCGCCCGCTTCGGCCTCGGCACCGCCGCCGTCGGCCGGCCCGGCTACATCACGCTCGGTCGTGACCTCGACCTGCCGTCCGAGCGGAGCGTCGAGGCGCTGCGAGCGCGCACGCGCGCGCTGCTCGACGCCGCCTATGCCGCCGGGGTTCGGTACTTCGACACGGCTCGGTCGTACGGCCGGGCCGAGGAGTTCGTCGGCAGCTGGTTGGCCGCCCGGCCTGAGGCGGCGGCCGACGTGGTGGTGGGGAGCAAGTGGGGTTACACCTACACCGCCGACTGGCAGGCCTCGGGCGTGCCCGTGCACGAGGTCAAGGAGCATTCGACGGCGGTGTTCGACCGGCAGATCCGGGAGAGCCGAGCCTTGCTGGGTCCGCGGCTGGACGTCTACCTGGTGCACTCCGTCACACCGGACAGCCCGGTCTTGACCGACCGCTCGCTGCACGCGCGGCTGGCCGAGCTGGCCGCAGAAGGCGTCCGAGTGGGCCTGTCCACCAGCGGCCCGGCGCAGGGCGAGACCGTCCGGGCGGCGCTGGATGTGCAGGTGGCGGGCCGTCCGCTGTTCGAAGCCGTCCAGTCGACCTGGAACCTGCTGGAGCCGTCCGCCGGACCGGCGCTGGCCGAGGCCCGTGAGGCCGGCATGCTGGTGGTGGTGAAGGAGGGCATGGCCAACGGCCGCCTCGCTGACCGCAACGCCACCGGCCCCGACACGACAGTACTGCGCGCTCTCGCCGCCAGGACCGGCGAGTCCTGTGACGCCATCGCGTTGGCCGCGGTCGCGGCCCAGCCCTGGGCGGACATCGTGCTCTCCGGCGCGGCCACCCCGGCACAGTTGGCTTCGAACCTCACCGCTGCACGGCTCGACCTCGCGCCAGGTGAGCTCGCCCGCCTGGCGGCGCTCGCCGAGCCCGCCGAGCTCTACTGGAGGAACCGCGCCTCGCTGCCGTGGGCGTGAGGTGATCGTGCGTCGAAGGAGCCCGGGTCGCCGCCACGCGAAGGTGGCGGCCCGGCGGCGGTTCCACGGCCCGGGCCCTGCTTGCCGCCCTGGTCGTTGCTGCGAGGTTCCTGCCGGCCAGGGCCGGTACCGCCGGCGCGAACTGTCCTGATTGAAGGGCACCCTGTACCGGGACACCGCCGCCCGAGCGGCTTGCCGTGGCTTTGCGCCGCCTCGGTGCGTAGGGGCGGACGGTACTCCTGATCACCGCCTGCTGTCTGCGGCGCGCCTGGCCGGGCTCACCATCGTCCGTCTGCTCGGCCGCGCTCGGCTGTACGACCGCCGGCCGGGCCGGCGCCCGATGTCCGGCGGGGTCCTGGAATTCGGGATCTCCTCGACGGGGGTAGAGCCCACCGGCTTGCGGCACTTCGTCTGCCCCCGGCCGGAGTTGGTGTGCCGGGTCGGCTCCGGCGCCTACAGCCGGCGGAACACGGAGGTCAGCGTTTCGATCTCCTGTGCGGAGAGCTTGTCGGTGAGGTGGCGGCGTACCGCGGTGTCCAGGCCGGGGTGTGCGGCGGTGATGGCCGCGCGCCCGGCGTCGGTGAGGGCGACGGTGACACCGCCGGCGCGTTCGCGGGTGACGAGTCCGCGCTTGCCCATGCGGGTGAGCTGGTGGGAGATGCGTGTGCGGTCCCACCCGAGTGCCGCGGCGAGTTCGCTCTGCCGCAGGCTGCCGCCCGCCTTGTTGAGGTTGGCGAGGATCGTCAGGTCCGGTTCGGACAGGCCCGCCGCCTCGGCGGTGTCCGCGATCACGCGGGCTCGGACGACCTCGTGGGCGCGCTTGAAGGCGCTCCAGAAATCGACGGGCTCGTTCGAGGCGCCGGTCATGGCCCCGCCCGGCGCGGCGGCCCCCTCGTTCAGTGTTGACATATCAACGCGCCTCTTCTTAGTGTTGAGATGTCAACGCTAACAGGTGGCTGCGCCCTCGGCAGCCCCTGTCGGCCGCGTCCCCCTTCCCGCCCCGCAGGAGACACCGTGCAAACGCGACCCCTTGGAACCGGCGGCCCGCAGGTCCCCCCTCTCGCACTGGGCTGCGCCGGCATGTCCGACCACACTTCCCCCGCCGACGAGGCCGACGCGATCGCCACGATCCACGCGGCCCTCGACGCCGGCGTCACCCTCCTCGACACCGCCGATTTCTACGGCATGGGCCACAACGAGGACCTCATCCGCCGCGCCCTGCGCACCGGTGGTCGCGAAAGAGCGCTGCTGAGCGTCAAGTTCGGCGGTCTGCGCGGCCCCGACGGTTCCTTCGTCGGCATCGAGGGCCGCCCTGCCCACGTGAAGAACGCGCTCGCCTACTCGCTGCGCCGTCTCGGCACCGACCACGTCGACATCTACCGCTCCGCCCGCCTGGACCCGGACACCCCGGTCGAGGACACGATCGGCGCCGTCTCCGAGCTGGTCCAGGCCGGCTACGTGCGGCACATCGGGCTCTCCGAAGTGGGGCCCGAGACCATCCGCCGCGCCCACGCCGTGCACCCGATCTGCGATGTGCAGGTCGAATACTCCCTGTTCAGCCGTGATCCCGAGGCCAACGGCATCCTGGCCACCTGCCGCGAGCTGGGGATCGGCGTCACCGCCTACGGGATCCTCGCCCACGGCCTGCTCAGCGGCAGCTACCGGCGGCCCGCCGGAGGTGACCCGCGCGCCCGCTGGCTGCCGCGCTTCCACCCCGACAACCTCGCCACCAACCTCACCCTCGTCGAACGGCTGCGGCCGCTTGCCGACGCGCGCGGCATCAGCGTCGCGCAACTCGCCACCGCCTGGGTCATCGCCCGGAGCCGTGGGTGCGGCACCGTCGTGGCCGTCCTGGGCACCCGCCGGCCCCAACGCGTCGCGGAGGCCCTGGCCGCGGCCGACGTCACCCTGTCCGACGCGGACCTCCGCACGATCGACGAGGCAGTCCCGGCCGATGCCGTGGCCGGAACCCGCTACGCCGCACCCCTCATGACCCTGCTGGACAGCGAGCGCGGACCGAATCCGGCTGTCGGCGCCAGGAGTTGACCGCCGACGGCCGGCCGCACCTCGCGGCCTCCACCGCCATGGTCCGCGCCGGCATGCCCGGTGAAGCCGGGCCGGAGTTCCGCGACACCTGCGACAGCACCGCGTGCTTCACACCCGTCTGCGGCATCGCCCGCTGACCCGCACGCCCCGATCCCGCCCACCGGGCGCGGATCTCCCGTGCCGGCGCCTGCTCGACACCTGGCCCTGCTTGCCACGACGGGGCCCTTTGGCCGGTCACTCCCCCCTCACCGGGTCCGTGGCCACTGCGAGCGACGCCGGTGCCCGTCCACAGAGAGAACAGGCCGCGAATCGTGAACACATCCGAGTCACCGCTCAGCGCGCTGGTCCGGTCCGGGAAGCCGATCGGAGTAGGGATCATCGGACTCGGGGCGCACGGCAGCTGGGCCGAGCGCTCCCACCTGCCGGCCCTGCGCGCCGTCCCGGGTTACGAACTGAGGGCCCTGAGCACGAGTTCGAAAGAGTCGGCGGAGCGCTCCGGAGCGAAGCACGGTGTCGCCCGAACCTTCGGGACGGCGGCCGAACTGACCTCCTGCGAAGAAGTGGACCTGGTGGTCGTGGCGGTGAAGGTGCCGCACCACCGGGAGTTGGTGCGGACGGCGCTGAGCGCCGGCAAGAGCGTGCTGTGCGAGTGGCCGCTGGGCAACGGGCTCGCGGAGGCCGAGGACATGGCGCAGCTGGCGCGCAGCCACGCCGTGCCGACCGTCGTCGGACTCCAGGCGCGGTCGCATCCGGCCCTCGCCCACGTACGGGATCTCGTGGCCGACGGCTACGTGGGGGAGGTGCTGTCCACGACGGTGGTCGGCTCCGGCGGTGCCTGGGGCGCCACCGTCGGCCCCGGCGATCACTACGTGCTCGACGCCGCCAACGGCGCGACGCTGCTGACCATCCCCTTCAGCCACACCCTCGACGGACTCGCGTCCGTCCTCGGAGAGCCCGAGGATCTGCGGATCCGACTGGCGTCGCGGCGTACGTCGGCCGTGGACACCGGGAGCGGACTGCCCGTGCCCATGACCGCCGCGGACCAGGTGGTGGCCTCGGGACGGCTGCCGGGCGGTGCGGTGGCCACCTTCCACTACCGCGGAGGCATGTCCCGGGGCACCAACTTCCGCTGGGAGATCAACGGAACCGAGGGCGACCTCGTTCTCACCGCCCCGGTCGGCCATCTCCAGCTCAGCCCGGTCACCCTGGAAGGCAGCCGCGGAACGTCCCCCGGACTCGCTCCCCTGACGGTGCCGGAATCGTACGTCCGTGTCCCGCGACTGGACCCCCGGGCCGACGCACCGCTCTACGCGGTCGCTCACGCCTACCAGCAGTTCCTGGACGACCTGCGCGAGGGCACGTCGGCGGTACCCGATTTCGCGCACGGCGCCGCCCGGCACCGCAGCATCGAATCCGCCATGACGACGGCCTGACCGGACGGGCCGGCCTCGGCCCGCACCTACCGGTGGACCGCCGCACGAAGGGAGTGGCCGGGGAACACCCGACACCCTTCACGAACACCGCGATGCGGCTTGTCGGCAGAGCGGCGGCGTCCGGCCGGCACGACCGCACGGCCGACGAGCGAGACCAGCGTTGGCGCCGTTGCACTTGGGCGCGTACCGCGACGGGGTCCGCCGAACAGGGGGAGCCCCGGCCGACGCACGGCTGGGGCTCCCCGAGGCGGTGAGGGTCGGTCGGCGGAGGGGACTACCCTCGCCGTGGACCGCTCGTCCACGTCCGGGCGGACTTCACCCGATCGTGGTCACCCGCGATCGGACGGGTCAGTGCTGCAGGGTGAGGACGCCCGGCCGGTACGGCAGTTGGTCGTAGGGGCCGCTCGCGGTGGGGGACTTGCCCTGGTAGAGGAACTGCAGGTTGCAGGGGTCGATGGTCATGGTCTGGTCGGGGTTGTTGCGGACCAGGTCGCCGTGGCTGATGTCGTTGGTCCAGCCGGCACCGCTGTTGGCCTTGCCCGCGAAGGGGTTGCTCTCACCGGTGGCCTGCGGGGTCCAGGAACCGTTCAGGCTGGAGGCAGTGAACGAGCGGAAGTAGCGCCCGTTCGCACCCTGCGCCTCGACGATCATGAGGTACTGGTTCTGGTCCTTGACCTTGTAGACCTGCGGCGCCTCGAACAGGTTGGCCGGCGTGTCGCTCATGACCGTCGTGTACGACGAGCCGAAGCTGCCCGGGAAGTTCCCGATCGGCATGCTCGCCCGGTAGATGCTGCCGTTGTCACCGGCGAAGAACAGGTACATGTTCTGGCCGTCGGCGATCAGGGTCTGGTCGATCGGACCGGTGCCGGAGTTGGGGATGCTGCCGGTGAACAGCGGTTGCGGCGAGGACCAGCCGTTCGGGTTGGTGGGGTCGCTCGACGTGCGGTAGATGAAGGGCCACGCACCCCACTGGTACGCCAGCACCCAGATGTTCTTGGGTGCGAAGTAGAACAGCGTGGGCGCCACCGCGGCCTGGCTCATCCCGCTCTGGCCGGCCGACGCCATGTCCGACCAGTTCGTGAACGGGCTGAACATCATCGAGCCGTACGACGATCCCGACACGTTCGACGCGTAGACCAGGTGCTTGCCGTTGTACACCACGTCGGTGAAGTCCTTCACCGACGCCCATCCGTTCGCCGGCTGCGCCAGTGCGCCGGTCGACGTCCACCGGTACGTCGACGGAAGCGCACACGTGCCGCCCGTCGGCGGGGGCGTGGTCGGTGTCGTCGTACCGGACAGGCCCGTCCACTTCTGGTTGCTGGCGCCGTTGCACGTCCAGATCCCCACCGCCGTGCCGTTGGCGGTGCCGGCGCCCGTGACGTCCAGACACAGCCCGGACTCCACGCCGACGATCGTGCCGTCGGAGTTCACCCGCCACTGCTGGTTCGCACCGCCGCTGCAGGTCCAGATCTGCACCCGGGTACCGGCCGTGGTGGCGTGTCCCGGAACATCCAGGCACTTGTTGCCGTACACGGTCAGCTGGTTGCCGGACGTCAACGTCCACAGCTGATTGGTGCCGTTCGAGCAGTCGTAGATCTGCAGGTACGTGCCGTCGGTCTGGGCGGCGTTCTGCACGTCGAGGCACCGGCTGGACCCCGCGCCGCGCAAGGCGCCGCTGGTGGCCGCCTGGGCCGGGTCGGCGACGAGCATCGCCGCCAATGCCGCCACGAACGCGACCGCGGCGGTGAGCACCACGGACAGATGCCTGCGGCTGGAACGTCGTCTGCGCATGAAGACCTCCATGGTGACGGATGGAGCTGCCATCCGGCTTTGTCATCGTTAACATGAGCGTGCCGCCGAGGCTGCACGCATCAGGAGTCGTCGATCGGCCGGCGCAGGAGTCCTCGCCTCGCCGGCGGGACTTCAAGAGTCCCGAATCCGTGCTGACCTGCCTGCTGCCGGGCCGCCGCGATCTTCGTCAGGCCGCGTCGCGGTACCGGGCGTGTGACAACCCGGCGGCTCGCGGCGGCTCTCCCGGCAGCGGCTCAGGGATCCGGCGCAGGCACACGCCCCCGGATCGGCTCACCTGAAGATCCAGTGCTGGTTGGCGGCGCCGTTGGAGTCCCAGATCTGGACGGGAGCGCCGTTGCCGGTCTGACCACCGGGGATCTCCAGCGCCCGGCCGCTGGCGACGTTGGTCAGCGTGTAGGAGCCGTCGCTGTTCTGGCCGGCCCGCCAGTGCTGGTTGGCGCCGCCGTTGGCGTCCCAGACCTGCATCCTCGTCCCGTTGCCGGTCTGGTTGCCCGGCTCGTCCAGTGCCCGGCCGCTGGCGACGTTGGTCAGCGTGTAGGAGCCGTCGCTGTTCTGGCCGGCCCGCCACTGCTGGTTGGAGGCACCGCTGGCGTCCCATACCTGGAGCTGGGTGCCGTTGCCGTTCTGTCCTGCGGGCTCGTCGAGCACGCGTCCGGCGGCCACGTCGGAGAGCGTGTAGACGGTGCCGGAGACGATGCCCCCGCCCGGCGTGCCGCCGCTGCCGCCCCCGCCCAGGGCGGTGAGTACCGCACTGTAGGCGGGCTTCTTGTTGCCGCTGTTGTCGAACAGCAGCGGGTTCTCGCCGGTGCGCCAGGAATCGCTGTCCCGGATGCCCCATGCCGTGATGCCCGTGCAACGAGCGACGTTGAGGCAGGCCTTGACGGTGTTGCCGTAAGCGGTGGCGGACGCCTGGGCGATGTCGAGTTCGGTGATCTGGACGTCCACACCGAGTGCGGCGAAGTTGGACAGGGTGGTCTGGAAGCTGGCCGGCGGCCCGCCGGTGCCGAAGTGGCTCTGGAAGCCGACACAGTCGATGGGCACGCCTCGGGACTTGAAGTCCTTGACCATGCTGTAGACGCCCTGGGTCTTGGCGTCGGACCAGTTCTCGATGTTGTAGTCGTTGTAACAGAGCTTGGCCGAGGAGTCGACGGTCCGGGCGGTACGGAAGGCCTCCTCGATGAAGCCGTTGCCCAGCACGTTCTGGAACACCGAGCTGCGGTGCTGGGTGCTCCCGTCGGCGAAGGCCTCGTTGACCACGTCCCAGGCGTAGATCTTGCCCTTGTAGTGGGTCATCTCCTGGGTGATGTGGTTGTTCATCACGCTGCGCAGCGTGGTTGCGTCGGTGATGGAGCTGACCCAGTTGGGCAGTTGGGAGTGCCATACCAGGGTGTGGCCGCGCATCTTCTGGCCGTGGGCGGAGGCGTGGTTGACGATCGAGTCTCCGGCGGCGAAGTTGAACGACCCGCGGGAGGGTTCCACGGCGTCCCACTTCATCTCGTTCTCCGGGGTGACCATGTTGAACTCCCGGTCGAGAACGGTGGAGTACGTCGAGTCCCCGAGCTTGCCCGAGGCCACTGCGGTGCCGAAGTAGCGGCCGCTGCCGGCCGCTGCCGCACCCAGCGTGGTTGCCCCGGCGGCATGAGCCGCAGGGCTCGCGGTCACGGCCGTTACCGAGCTGACGACCATGCATGCGGCCGCCGTCAGGGCCTTACGGAGACGGGGGTTCTTGTCGAGCCATGGCATGACGGATCGTTCTCCTTGGGTGGGGGATGCCTGCGCACCGGTCGCGGACCGGCGTCACGTCCTGACGGTTGTGCGAGCGCGTACTCGGCCGAGCCGTTCCTGTCGGCCAGGGCGGCCAGGGCGGCCGGGGTGTGTCGGGGAGGCGATGCCTGGTCCCGCCCACGTACGGGGCGGGCCGGTTGACACGCCGCGCACACCGTTGCGGGTTCGGCCGACGGGAGGGGCGGGACCGGCTGTACGACTATCTGTTAGCGCTAACAATTTGCGGTGAGTGCGCCCGCCGTGTGCAGGCAAATCTCTGACAGGCCAGGCGCGTTGTCAATACTTTGTGCGGCGGTGGACCGTCAGCTGGCGCTGCAGGGGACCTTCGGCCGGGTGGTGCCGCCGTGGGCGGCCGTTGCTGCGGTTCCTGGGGTGGGAAAGCTCACTGGAGTGATCCGTCCTGCCGACGAATGGGGTGGGGGAGGGTACTGCTCTGCGCCGCCGCTGACCGCGAAGGGATGGATCGGCCGGACGGCGGCGCGCGGCGGTGCACGTGGCCGACTTGTCATCAACATCGTTACGCCCGGGACCGATTGGCGAATGCACCTCGGCTCCGATCCCGTTCGGACTTGTCGACGGCGACAAGGTTGGTCCGCGCCCGGCGGGCTGTCAAGACTTTCGGTTGCAAGCTCGAAAGTATCGCCCCGGCTTTGCTCGGCAAGGCGCTGGTCAGAGGCTCAATGGCCGATGCAGGCCCAAGAACTTGACCAGCGCCTGGTCGATTCCCCGTGTCCACCCTGCCTCGCCGGCACAACTCGGGCAGCACGTTCTCGAAAGTTTCGGAAGCCCCGACGCCGTTCTGGCCCTCGCTGCGGGACGGAATGACGGGACGACGATGACGGAGCAGCCCTCAGCGGTGGTGGCCGGGAAGGCGGGCAAGCAGGAGGTTCGGGTCCTCGGCCGTGATGTAGGCGGCGCTGAGGACGTACACCTCTTTGCCGCGCAGTGCGACGGAGGTGGGGTTCTGGAGTCCGTCGTCGGTGTCCAGAAAGGTGGTGCTGGTGCCGTCGGGCCGGATGAGCACGACCTTGCCGGGGGCGTTGAGTGCGGCGAGCACCTCGTTGCCACGTCCGGTGAAGGCGAAGTCGTCGATGCCGGCCAGTCCGGTTGCCCGCACCTGCGGCACTCCCGCCGTGTTGCCGTGACGGATCGGGATGCGCACGAGCGTGCCCTTGTCGAGGTTGGTCACCCAGAGCGCGCCGTCGTGGACCTTCGCGCCGTTGGCGCCGAGGAAGCCGGTCGAAGCGAGCTCCGAGGCCCTCGACCAGGCGGTGGGCCGGCCCCCGGAGAGGGGGACGGTCCACACGGTGCCGAGCACCGAGTCGGTGATGTAGAACTGCTCACTGTGCGGGTCCAGTGCCAGACCGTTGGGCAGGCCGTCCGGGGGCAGTGCGGCGATGCGCTCCGGTGCCTTGCCGGGGGCCAGCCGCCACAGGCCCGTCAGGTCGGCGGTGCCGGTCGCGTACAGCGCGTACGTCCTTCCGTCCTCGGCCTGGACGATGCCGGTGGTCAGGGGGAAGCCGAGAGCAGGGGTCCCGGTACCGCCGTCGGCGGGTGCGGGCAGGGTCGCCAGGACCCGGGTGCTGCCCCCGGGGGTGATCTGGGCGATCTGGCGGCTGCCGGCGAAGGTGACGTTGGCCGTGCCGTCGGGCAGCAGGGCGATGTTCTCCGGCATCTGGCCTGCTGCCAGGTCGAAGTGATTGGCGATCCGAATGTGACTCAGGGGCTTCTGCGTCACCGGGGTGGCCTCGGCAGGGAGGGCCACGGCGACGGCCGTCGCGGCGACGGTGGCGACCAGGCTGATTCGCTTGAGCATGGGTTCCTTCTCTGTTGTCCGGCATGCGGGCAGGCCGCAGCCGGGGGAGTGCCGGAGGCATGCGAAGGCCGACCGGCGGAGGTGGACGCGGCGCCGTGGACCTATGGGCGTCCTCGACCGCGGAAGGGGCCCGGAGAGGGGCCCTCCCGGGTCAGGAGGGACGGGGTTCGGCGCCCCTGCGGGGCCGGACCGCCTCGCTCGCGCCGCCGGCCCGGCCCAGGAGGCTGAGGGCCGCCGCGGACGCGGACCCCGGGGCGGCCGTGGCGATCACCACGGCAGGGCCGGTTCCCTGCGGACTCTGGAGCGTCTGCTGGGTGACGGTCAAGGTCCCGACCGTGGGGTGGTGCATCTCGTAGTCGGCGACGTCGCAGGCCAGGATCCGGTGGTCGGCCCACATGGCCGCGAACTCCGGGCTCCGCACGGTCAGTTCACCGACGAGCCCGGCCAGCAGCGGATCCTGCGGATACCGGCCGGCGGTCAGGCGCAGGTTGCCGACCACGGCCCGGGCCTTGGCAGGCCAATCGGTGTAAAGGTCCCGGGTGTGAGCGTCGAGGAACACCAGCTTCGCCATGTTCGGCCGACGACCCGGTTCAGCGGGGCTGCCCCGGTCGAAGTGGCCGGCGAACAACGCGTGACCCTGCGCGTTCCAGGCCAGCACGTCAGCACGGCGGCCCATGACGACGGTGGGGGTGCCCTCGAGAGCTGCCAGCAACGCGCCGGTGGCCGGGGTGACCCGCTCGGGACGGGGACGGAGTGCGGCTCTGCCCCGCTCCGGCGCACGGGCGAGCTCGTGCAGATGCGCCCGCTCGGACTCGTCCAGGTGCAGGGCAGTCGCGATGGCATCGAGCACCTCACGCGAGGCGTTGCGCGACCGGCCCTGCTCGAGCCGGGCGTAGTAGGGCGCGCTGATGCCGGCGAGCATCGCCAGCTCCTCCCGCCGCAATCCCGGCACCCGGCGCCGCTCGCCGTAGGTCCGCAACCCGACATCCTCGGGACGCAGAAGGCCCCGGCGTGCCTGGAGGAAGTCGGCGAGCTGCCCGTGCTGGTTCATGGCACCGAGTATGCGCAGCGCCACCGAGCCGTGCCGCACCCTGCGGGGGTGCGGATCGGCTGGGTCTGGCTCCTTCCCGCACCGGCCTCCACGATGAGCCGCATCACCCCTGTGCCGTCTTCACCCTCGGGAGAACCCATGAGCACCACAACGTCCCGGAGCGCCGCTGCCGGTCCGCGAAATCCGCTGATCGGCCTGGATCTGACGCCCTTCACATTCACCAGGCGGTGCTGGGTCGACCTGGTGCCGGACTCCGTGTATCCCCTGATCAGCGACGTGTCCCTGATCGAGACGTGGAGCCCGAGCGCCAGCGCCGTGAACTACGAGCCGGGAGGCGGCCCATGGGTCGGCGCATGGTTCAGCGGCCGCAACCGTCGCGACGGGCGTGAATGGGTCACGCGCTCCGAGGTGGTGCGGGCCGATCCGGGTTCCGCGTTCGCGTTCGTCGTCGGCGGAGCCGAGCAAGGCATCGTGCGCTGGGACTGGCACCTCTACGAGCAGGGCACCGGCACCATCGTCCGGCAGACCTGGCGACTGCTGCGCGCCGACCCGGTCCTGGGCGACACCCCCGAGGCTCTCCACGCCCTGCGGGACCATATGGCGAACAGCGCCGAGGCCACCCTGCTCTCCCTGGCGGAGTGGATCGCGGGCCGCCGCGTTCGGTGACCTTCCAGGCCGGAGAAATGCCGCCCGCCGAGTTCTCTGCCCCCGCACTGTCCTCGGCACACCGGTTCGGTCGGTTCGCGGCCGGGGACGCTCGTGCTGTTCAGGGCGGCGCCCGTAGTGGGTGACCGCTCGTCAGCGAGGGGCTGAGCCGGCGGGGAACGGCGCGCCGTGACCGGGGACGATGACGTCCGCGCCGGCCAGCACCCGCAGCCGGGAGGCGTGAAGTTGGGTGGGATCGGGCGCGACCGGGTCGACCACGGGGCCGTTCGGCCGCCACCACAGGTCGCCGACGAACGCGACCACGCCCTCAGCCGTCCCGGCGAGCAGGGTGATGTCCTCGGCGCTGTGCCAGGGGGTCCGGATGAGCCTCAGTGACGGGCTGAGCACCCCGCACGCCTGGCTGCTGAACCAGCGCCTCGGCCGCGCCGAGGAACTGCTGGAGACCACCGATCTGCCGGTCGAGGAGGTGCCCGCCGGGTCGGTTACGGCAGCGCGGCGGTCCTGCGCGAACAGTTCGTCCGGCGCCGTGGTGTCCCGCCGAAGGCCTACCGCCGCACCTTCGCCCGGACCATACGGTCCGGCTGACCCGGCTGACCCGGCTGACCCGGCTGACCCGGCCGACCCCGCCGGCCCGGTCGGCCCGGTCGACCGGAGTGCCGCCCGGGCGGTGTCAGCCGAGGTCGGGTCCGTCGTGCCGGGTGGTGTCGTGGGCGGCCAGCGCGGCGCGCAGGGTCAGCTGGTCGGCGCCCCGGGCGGCGTCCAGGCCGGTGAGTTCGGTGGCCCTGCGCAGGCGGTAGTCGACGGTGTTGGGGTGCACCTGGAGCCGGGCGGCCGCCCGGCGGCGGTCGAGGCCGCAGGCCAGGAAGGTGCGCAGTGTGTCGAGCAGTTCGGGGCGGTGGGCCAGCGGGGTGAGCAGTGCGGCGAGTCCGGCCCTGGCCGGGCTCGGGCGGCTCAGCTGGTACTCCAGCAGGACGTCGTCGAGGAGGTACAGCCCGGGGCCGCGGCCGGACGCCCGGGCCACCTCCCGTACCTCGCCGACCAGCCGGGCGGCGGCCGCCACGCCGTCCGGTGCGGCGGCCGCCGCGGCCACCAGCAGTTCGGCGCCGCAGGCCCGGGCTAGGTGGTCGACCAGCCGGGAGAGCCGGTCCCGGTCCGTGCTGCCGAAGTCGGCCGGCGGGGTCTCGGAGGGGATCAGCACCAGTCCGCCGTTCCCGGACAGCACGGACAGCGGGACGCCCGCGCTCTGGCGCTGCAGTTCGTTGCGCAGCCGCCGGAGTTTGCGGCGGGCGGCGACGCCGTGGTTCACGCCGGGTGACAGCTCGTCGGGGTGCGCTCCCATGGTGATGCCCAGGACCAGGTAGCAGGGCGGCAGCGGGAGGCCGGCGCGGTCGGCCGCGGTCCGCGGGTCGCCGCCCTCCAGCAGCCTGGAGAGCAGTGCCTGCCGGGCGACCTGTTCGTCACCCAGCGCGGCCTGCCGCTCCTGGACGTACCCGGACGCGACCGCGCAGCTCACCAGCCGGAGGTAGCCGAGCAGCTGCTGCTGGACGAGCAGCACGTCCGGCAGGTCGCCCGGTCCGGCGGCGCCGAGGACCTGGGCCGCGCACTCCTGCGCGGCGAAGTGGTACGCCCCGACGACGGCCTCCAGCGGTACGCCCTCGTCCGCGCGCCGGGCCGATGATTCGCTGATCCTGGCGAGTTCGTCCGCTCCGGGCAGTTCCCCGGTGCGCAGCACGGCGGTGAAGGCCCGGATCCCGCGGTCCACCGCCCGGGTGATCTCGCCGCGGAGCTGTTCGGAGGGGAGCGCGCCGTAGGCGGGGAGCTGCTCGACGAGCCGGGCCATCACCGCGGGAGCCAGGGCGGGCGCGGCGGCCCTCAGCCGCTCGTGGACGGGTATGCCGTCGAGCTGCGGGGCAACGTCGCGTTCCGCCGCCTTGGACGCGGTCACAATCCACCTCGCGAATCTCTGGTGCACGGCCCGGGGACACGGCGCCGTACCGCCGGCATCATGGTTTCCGGGAAGTTACTTACCAGTTGGTAACACGCCTGCCGGTGGACCACCAGAGGTGCGCAGAGCCCGAACGCGCCGTCCACCGGACCCTCACACCCCCATGCACGCCACACCCCCATGCACGCCACACCCCCATGCACGCCACACCCCCCACCCGTACCGGAGGACCGCCTTGCCCGCGCGAAAGGCCGCCGTGCCCCCACCCGCCGCCGTACCGATGCGCTGACCGGCGCCGTCCGGACGGCCGGTCCGCCGCCCGCGCGCCCGCGCCCGCCACCCTCCGCCCGGAGCTGCCCGGCGGCACCCTGAACACCCCGCGACCGGGCCGGCGCCACCGGAGCGCCACGCCGTCCAGGTCCACGGACCGGATGCCCGACCACCCGTCAGGCCCCGGACAGGGCCGGGCGACGAGCGCGAAGCCGGCGCCGCCGCCCTGCCCTGCCGCACCGCCGTACGGCGGTGTCGCTTCCGTACGGCGGCGCCGCCCTCGGTGGCCTGCACCGCACCGGATGCCGAAGAACCCCAAGACCACGAAATTCCCGTCCCACGAACCGGGGGAGTCATGCGCAAGAACCTGTCTCGGCTGCTCGCCGTCGCCGTCACCGCCGCCCTGGCCGCAACGCCCGTTGCCGCCGTCGCGAGCCCGGCCGCGGCAGCCGCACCGTCGGCCGCCGCCGCGAGCGACCCGTTCTACACCTACGACGGCAGCGCGCCGCTGGCCTCGCTCGCGCCGGGCACCGTCCTGAAGACCCGGACCCTGCAGTACCACCTCCTGGGACTGCCCACCCCGGTCAAGGCGATCCAGCTGCTCTACCGCACCACCGACGCCCAGGGCCGACCCGCCGCCAACGTCACCACCGTGGTGCGAAGCCTGACGGGCGACGGCGGCAAGGCGGTCTCCTACCAGTCGTTCTACGACTCCCTCGACCCGCAGGACAGCCCCTCCCGAGCCGTCGCCGGCGACCTCACCCTCGGCGGGCTGCTCCCGAACGTCGAGGCGCTCTTCCTGGTGCCGCTCCTCGCGCAGGGCTACAACCTCGTCATCCCGGACACCGAGGGGCAGAGCGCCGACTTCGCGGCCGGCCCCGAGTACGCGACCAACACCCTGGACTCGATCCGTGCCGCGACCAGATCCGCGGCCACCGGGATGAACGGCGACACCACCTTCGGCCTGATGGGCTACTCGGGCGGTGCCATCGCGACCGACTGGGCGGCCGCACTCGCACCGGGCTACGCGCCGGACGTCAACAGCAGGCTGGTCGGCTTCACCGAGGGCGGCCTGCTGGTGGACCCGGCACACAACCTCAAGTACGTCGACGGCTCCCTGGTGTGGAGCGGGGTCATCCCGATGGCGGTCATCGGGGTCTCGCGCTCCTTCGGCATCGACCTCAAGCCCTACCTGAGCGACTACGGCCTGACGGTGTACCAGCAGCTGGAGCACGGGTCGATCGTCGACGCGCTGGGCCACTTCCCGGGGTTGACCTGGAAGAAGATGGCGAAGCCGCAGTACGCCGACCCGAACTCGGTACCGGCCTTCCTCGCCGCGGTGAACAGGATCAACCTCGGCTCGGCCCCCACCCCGACCGTCCCCGGCTACATCGCGCAGGGCAACGGGGGTGTGCTGGAAGGGACCTTCGGCAACCCCGCCGGCATCGGGACCGGCGACGGGGTCATGGTGGCCGGCGACGTCCGGGCCCTCGCCCGGCAGTACTGCGCCACCGGCGACGGCCGGATCAAGTTCCAGCAGTTCGACCTGCTGAGCCACGTGGGTGTCCCCGTGGTCTGGGCGCCGCTCGCCATCGGCTGGCTGGGCGACCGGTTCGCGGGCCGGACCGCCCCCTCCGACTGCGGTCACATCCCGGCCGGGAACTCCCTGGCCCCGGAGCAGGCGGCGCCGGCCTCCCGACCGTGAACCCGGCCGGAGCACGCGCCCGCGCGCGAGCCCGGTCGCTGTAGCGGCGACGACCGGACCTGTGGTCGGTTCGACCTGCCGACCACAGGTCCGGCACCCGGGGCGGGTTCGTCCTCGGCCCGCCGCGGCCGCGCGGCCGTGCCCGACGGGGCGTCAGTCGTTGCGCTCCGCCGCCGGAACACGTTCTCCGTCGGATTCAGCTGACGGCGATTCCGCTGGCGGCGGATGGGGGTGGACCGACCGGCACATCGCTGACCAGAGTGTTCGGCATGCGACTTCTCATGCTCGGTGGATCCGGTTTCGTCGGACGCGCCATAGTCAACGAAGCCTTGTCCCGCGACTGGGACGTGACCCTTCTTCATCGCGGCAATCGCCGCCCGCCGTCCGGGGCGACCGTCCTCCGGGGGGACCGGACCGCCCCCGACGGACTGGCCGCGCTCGGTGCCGGCGCATGGGACCTGGTGGTGGACACCTGGTCCGCGCGCCCCTCGGCCGTACGTGACGCCGCGGACGCCCTCGCGAAGCGCGCCGACCGGTACGTGTACATCTCCAGCGGCTCCGTCTACGCCGACCCGGTCGACCACAAGGCCGCCGAGAGCGGCGTCCTGCTGGACGGCTCGCCCGACGACGGCGACGTGCCCTACCCGCGGGCCAAGCGTGGCGGGGAACTCGCCGTCACCGGCGCCTTCGGCGAGGAGCGCTCCCTGCTGCTGCGCGCCGGACTGATCCTCGGCCCGGGCGAGGACGTGGGCCGCCTCACCTGGTGGCTGGACCGGATCGCCCGTGGCGGCCCGGTGCTCGCCCCCGGCCCGCGCGACCTGCCGCTCCAGTACATCGACACGCGTGACCTCGCCGTCTGGGCCCTGGAAGCCGCCGTGCGTGGGCTGTCCGGCCCGTACAACCTGGTGAGCAGGCCCGGTCACGCCACCATGGGTGAGCTGCTGGAGTCGTGCGTGGCGGCGACCGGATCGGACGCGGAGCTGCGCTGGACCGACCCCGGGCGGATCGCCGCCGCCGGGATCGCACCGTGGACGGAGCTGCCGATCTGGGCACCGCCGGGCGAGCTGCACGAGTTCCTGTACGGCGCCGAGACGTCCAAGGCGTTCGCGGACGGGCTGCGCTGCCGGCCGGTCGCCGAGACCGTCGCCGACACCTGGGCGTGGCTGAAGGAGCTGGGCGGGGTCTCGCCGCAACGTCCCGACCGCCCGGTCCTCGGGCTGTCCCCGGAGGCCGAGAGCGCCGCACTGCGCGGCTGACGGCTGCTGCCCGCCGCTGCCCGCTGCGGGCCGAGGGGCCGTAGGCCGGCACCGTCCCGGAGACGGGACGCTGCTCCCCGGTGAGCGCCCGGCCCGGCCGGCGCCGCCCCGTCCGCGACGACCTGTCCGCGGGCGTCCCTCGGCGCCGGGCACCGCTTCAACTCCACGACGAAACCTGCCTCCTGCTGGGATCACCACCGTCCCGGCGGCGGCGGAGGTCTTCGGATCGGCGGGAGCCTTCGACCCGGACGCCACCCGGGCGGCCCTCGACCGCGCTCGACCTACCCGTCCTGGTCCTCGCGGGGGAGTGCGACCAGGCCTCGACGCCGCAGGTCCTGGCCCGCTTCGCCGCGCTGTCCCCGCGCGCCGGGTCCGTCCTCCAGCCGGGCGTGGGCCGCCACCCCTGGCTGGACGACGCGGACGGCTTGGTGTCGACCACGGCGCGGTTCCCGAACCGAGGTGGCCGGTCCGGCCGTCCGGCAGCCGGGACGGCCGGGTGGGCGGTGGCCCGGGCATGGCGGGGGTAGGCGATGCCGGAGGCCCGGGCGGCTCCGAGCACGGCCCCGTCCGAGGTGACGCAGGCCGCATCCCGCGCCGGGACATGGCGGGAGTGTTGCCCCGGATGGCGTTTCCGTGAAGCGCTTGAGTGCCGTTGATCGGTGTGTGAGTGTGGGGACGGAAGTCCGGTGATCGGAATCCGGACCGTGCAAGTCGAACCGCGCCGCTCGGCGGCGGGCCTGTCGCGGAGGACGGAGGAACCGGTGCCGGCGCACTCGCAGCCCCTTCAGCGGCTGGGATTCCTGACCATCGGACTGTTCGACCCGGCCGACCCCGGCCAGGGCCACGAGTCCACGCTGCGGATCATCGAGCTCGGCGAGCAGCTGGGATTCGACAGCGCGTGGGTGCGTCACCGGCACCTGCAGTACGGGATCTCCTCGCCCGTCGCGGTGCTGGCGGCGGCCACCCAGCGGACCAGTCGCATCGAACTGGGCACCGCGGTCATCCCGTTGGGGTGGGAGAACCCGCTGCGACTGGCCGAGGACCTGGCGACCGTCGACCTGCTGTCCGGCGGCAGGCTCAATCCCGGCATCAGCGTCGGGCGCCCCGGGCAGTACGACCGGATCGCGTCCGCGCTCTACCCCGACACCGCCGAGGCCGAGGACTTCAGCTACGAGCGGGTACGGCGCCTGCTGGACTTCGTCCGCGGCAAGCCGGCCACCGACTTCAGCGGGGTCGAGGGCATCGAGGTGTACTCCGACCGGGTCCAGCCGGTCGCGCCCGGCCTGGCGGACCGGATCTGGTACGGCGGCGGCAGTCTGCGCTCGGCCCGGTGGGCGGGCGAGCAGGGACTGAGCCTGCTGACCAGCAACGTGCTGCAGGCCGAGGAGTCGGAGGACTTCGCCGAGACCCAGCGCTCGCAGATCGCCGCCTTCCGGGCCCGTCACCCCGAAGGCGCGCGCGCCCGGGTTTCCCAGGGGCTGGTGGTCATCCCCACCGACGGCGCGTCGGCGCGACAGCGGGCCAAGTACCAGGAGTACGTGCGGAGCCGGACCGCGCGCACCGCCGAGCCGCAGGGGCCGGCCCGGACGATGTTCGCGCGGGACCTGATCGGGACGTCCGCCGAGATCGCCGAACAGCTGTACGCGCACGCCGGGTTCAGGGAGGTCGACGAAGTCGTCTTCGCACTGCCGTTCTCCTTCGACCACGAGGACTACGTGCAGATCCTGACCGACATCGCCACCGGTCTCGGGCCCGCGCTCGGGTGGCGGCCCGCTCCCTGAGGCCTTCCCGGCACGGTCAGGAGCGCCCCGGCGGAGTCCGGGGCGCTCCTGACGTCTTCCGGGAGCCGGCCACCGGCCGGTCCTGGGCGGCGCCGGTCGGCTCGGCCCTCGAACTCGGTTCCGCCGCCCGGGTCTTCCGCCCCTCCGTGGCGCCGCCGACCCGCCGCGTCCGGCGTCCGCCGACCGGCGCGGGGCCGACCGGACCGCGGGTGCGAGAGGCGCGTCCCACCATGCGGGACGGTCGGGTCTCCCTTGCCGAGACCCTTGACGTGGCGCGGATGCGGGTCGAGACTCCGAAGCAGGAATCGTCGAACGTAGGCGGGAGAACCGTGAGGCATGCGGAGCCGGTGATCGATGGCGTGGCTCACGCCGTCCGGTTGCTCCCGATGCTGACCTGCCGTCGCCACATCGACCTGCAACGGGTGTGCAGCAGCATGGCAGGGGCGCCTGCCCCCGACAGCCCGGCAGCCGTTCTCCTCTGACCCCGCTGCGGGCAGTCGCATGTCCTGAGCTGCGACCTTCTCTCCCCCCACCCTCCTCGCCGTACGCGTGTCCGCGTACCGCCGACTCCTGGGAGACCCATGTCCGCCTCGTCCCCGTTCTCCGCAGGCGCCCTCCGCGGCCGCATCGGCCATGACGCCCGCAGCGGCTACTACCCCGTACCGCACCGCTACCGGCTCCACCTCACCCTCGCCTGTCCGCACTGTCTGCAGATCGCCGTCACCCACAGCCTGCTCGGCCTCGACGACATCCTGCCGGTGACCCTGCTGCCCGCGCTGCCGGACGACGGCGACGACGGGTACCTGGCCCTGCGGCCGCTGTACGAGGCGACCTCGCACCAGCACCCCGGACCGGCCGCGGCGCCCGTGCTCAGCGACGACTGGAGCGGCCGGATCGTCAGCACCGACCCGGCCGAGATCCTCCTCGACCTGGCCGGGCGGTTCCCCGGCCCGGACCTCCACCCGCGCGGCGCCGGTCCGGCGATCGCGGCGGTCCGGCAGCTGTGCGAGCTGAGCATCAACACCCCTGCTCAGCGCGCGGGTCAGGCCGACGCCACCCCCGCCGAGCGCGCCGGGGCGCTGGAGGTCCTGCTCGACGGGCTGGCCGCGATCGAGCGCCGTCTGGACTTCCAGCCGTACCTGCTGGGCGAGGAGCTGACCCTCGCGGACGTGGAGCTCTGGGTGACCCTCGTCCGGCTGGACACCGTGCACCGCTGGCACCTGGACGCCGCCGCCGTCCAGGACATCGCCGGGCACTCCCAGGTGTGGGCGTACGCCGGCCGGCTGGCCGGACATCCCGCCTTCGGCCGCCACCTCGACCTGGACGGCATCGCGCGCCGTCACCACAGGCGCTGCCTGGGTCAGGAGGCCGCCGGAGCGGCGATCCAGATCGTGGACTGGGCCGAGCACGCGCAGCGGCGGGTGTACTCCGGCTGAGTGCGGCAGGGCACGGCCGGCCGGGCCCGTGGCGAGGCCGGCGGGAGGGTCAGGCGTCGGCGGCGAAGGCGAGGAAGCGGCAGAGGCTGGTAGAACAGGGCTGTGCGGTACGGCAGTTCGAGTGAGCGGTGGACCCGCCGGGGCGGACCGGTCGACCGGTGGGTGAGGCCCCGCACCGCCCCTGATGGGAGAGTGCATGGCCGTCGTCGCACCGCGGATTCCGGATCCGCGCGCGGAGGGGAGCCGGCTGGCGTACCGCGATCCGACCTACGCGGAGATCGAGGGCTTCCGGCCGCTGCTGCTGGACCTGTTCGTGCCGGCGGGGGCACCGGACCCGGTGCCCCCGCCGGTATGGATCCACGGCGGGCCCTGGCTGGGGTGATCACCCCGGGTCTCTGCGCCGTCAACCTCGTCCGGGACCGGGGCAACGCCACAGCGCCACCCATCGCCTGGCCGCCGGCGGTGACCGCTTGTTCAGGTAGCGGCGGCCCGCGGCGCCGTACCGCTCCACGTCCCGCGGGCCGCCGACCTCGCGCAGCCCGTGGCCGGGCCGCCGGCCGCCCGGTGCGAACCGTCCCCTCTGCTTCGCAACAGCTCCCCCCGCAACAGGCTTGAGGAATCATCAGCTTCGTCGACCCGCCTTCGCGGGCGGGCGGCAGCTGGAAGAATCACCTGGGCAGCCATCGGTGTCTCGGGATTCGGCAGGGCCGTTGTTCATGGAACCCCTCAAGGTCGGCGATCCGCGACAGGTGGGCCAGTACCACCTGCTGGGGCGGCTCGGTCGCGGCGGGATGGGCCAGGTGTACGTGGGCCGGTCGCGCGGTGGCCGGGCGGTCGCGGTGAAGGTGGTCCACCCCGAGATCGCCGGCGACGCGCGGTTCCGCCGCCGGTTCGCCCAGGAGGTCGCCGCCGCGCGACGGGTCGGTGGCTTCTACACCGCCCAGGTGGTGGACGCGGATCCCGGTGCCGACCCGCCCTGGCTGGTCACCGCCTACGTCCCCGGCCCGTCGTTGCAGCAGGCGGTCGACGCGCACGGGCCGTTGCCCGCCGAGGCCGTCGGCGCCCTGGGGGCCGGACTGGCGGAGGCGCTGACCGCGATCCACGGCGCGGGCCTGGTGCACCGTGACCTCAAGCCCGGCAACATCATCCTCGCCGGCGACGGCCCCCGGGTGATCGACTTCGGCATCTCCCGGGTCATGGACGCGACGCACGTCTCGACCAGCATCGTGGGAACTCCCGGATTCCTCTCCCCCGAGCAGGCGAAGGGGCTGGACGTCGGGCCGCCCGGCGACGTGTTCGCCCTGGGCGCGGTGCTGATGTTCGCCGCGACCGGACGCGGCCCCTTCGGTGCGGGGTCGATCGAATCGGTCGTGTACCGGATCGTGCACGGCGACCCCGACCTGACCGGGCTCCCGGCGCCCCTCACCGAGCTGGTCGGGGCGTGCCTGGCCAAGGACCCGGCAGCACGGCCCGCCCTGGCCGACGTCCTGCACCAGCTGGCCGGGCCCGCCGCGACGACGGGCCGGTGGGTCCCGTCCGCCGTCAGCACCATGATCGTCGATCGCGAGAGCGAGCTGTCGGACCAGCTGGGCACGCTCTCGATGACGGTCACCGCGCCCGACCCGTCGGCCGCGCGCACCACGTCGCTGGGGCACGTCCCCCCGTTCGGTCCGCCGGTGCCGCACCGGCCGCGCCGCACCGCGCTGCGGGCCTTGACCGCGGTGTGCGCCGTGGTGCTCGCCGCCGGCGGCGCGATGGGCATCAGGGCCGCGCTGGCCGGCATCGGAGACCGGGCGCAGGGCGCGGCTCCGTCCCAGCGGCAGGGCACCACGCCGCTGCCGACCGCTCCCGCCGGCAGCCGGGGGCTGCCGTCGGCCCCGGCGCCGAGCAGCCCGGCGCCGTTGCCGGCGCTCCCGGTGAAGAGCCCCGCCGCACCGTCGGCGTCCGCGCCGGGCCGGGTCACCAACACCTCCAGCGGACTGTGCGTCGACACCGAAGGCCCGCAGCGGGCCGACGTGACCCTGCGCATCAGCGACTGCGGATACTTCAGCGGCCAGATCTGGAGCTACGGCGGGTCCGGCCACTCCGTCGTCAACCCGCCCAGCGGGCTGTGCCTCGACACCGCGGGACCGCCGGTCGCCGGACTCGACGTGGTGCTCAGGCCGTGCGGGAACTTCACCGGACAGCTGTGGGAGTACGACCCCCTCACCTACCGGTTCACCAATCTGCCCAGCGGCCTGTGCCTGGACACGGCCGGCCCTCCGGCCGACTACGTCAAGCTGGTGCTCAACACCTGCGGGGACTTCACCGGCCAGAGCTGGCGGATGTGAGGGGGCGACGGCCCGGCCGGAGGTCACGTACGCCCGCCGGCCGGGCCCCGGGAGCGGACCGACCGGGCCGTCGTGCCCGGTCGGTCCGCTCGGGGGCGGTGCGGGGCCTGGGGCCCGTCCGCCGGACCGGGCCCTAGCCGGCCGCCGTCGGCTGACGGGTGGCGAGGGCGTCCTGGGGCCGGCCGGGCAGGGCCTGGAGGATCGCGTCCACGCTCTGCTTGGCGTCGCCGAAGAGCATGCCGCTGTTCTCGCGGAAGAACAGCGGGTTCTGGACGCCCGCGTAGCCGGACGCCATCGAGCGCTTGAAGACGATCACCTGCTCCGCCTCCCACACCCGCAGCACCGGCATCCCGGCGATGGGGCTGGACGGGTCGTCGAGGGCGGCCGGGTTGACGGTGTCGTTGGCGCCGATGACGAGGACGACGGAGGTGTCGGAGAAGTCGTCGTTGATCTCGTCCATCTCCAGGACGATGTCGTACGGCACCTTCGCCTCCGCCAGCAGCACGTTCATGTGCCCCGGCAGGCGTCCGGCCACCGGGTGCACGCCGAAGCGCACCTCGACGCCGCGCTCGCGCAACCGGCGCGTCAGCTCCGCCACCGGGTGCTGTGCCTGGGCCACCGCCATCCCGTAGCCGGGCGTGATGATCACGGACCGGGCCCGGGCGAGCAGCTCGGCGGTCTCCTCGGCGCGGATCTCGCGGTGCTCCCCCTGCTCCTCGTCCCCGCCCGCGGGGGCCTCGACGCCGAACCCGCCGGCGATGACCGAGAGGAAGGAGCGGTTCATCGCCCGGCACATGATGTACGACAGGTAGGCGCCGGAGGAGCCGACCAGGGCCCCGGTGACGATCAGCAGGTTGTTGTCGAGCAGGAAGCCCGCGGCGGCGGCGGCCCAGCCCGAGTAGCTGTTCAGCATCGAGACCACGACGGGCATGTCGCCGCCGCCGATCGAGGCGACCAGGTGCCAGCCGAGGGCCAGGGCCAGGACGGTCACCGCGATCATCAGGCCCAGGTTCGGACCCGCGGTGAACCAGGCCGTCAGCCCCGCGAACGCGGCCAGCGCGCCCAGGTTGAGGATGTTCTTGCCGGGCAGCGTCAGCGGGCGCGAGGCGATCCGGGCGGACAGCTTCAGGAAGGCCACGACGGAGCCGGTGAAGGTGACCCCGCCGATGAAGATGCCGATGAAGACCTCGGCGTGGTGGATGCCCAGCAGGTCGCCGGTGACCAGCGTCTGGGCGGTGCCGTGCGCCTCGACCTCCAGGTAGCCGTTCCAGCCGACCAGGACGGCGGCGAGACCGACGAAGCTGTGCAGCACGGCGATGAGTTCGGGCATCTGCGTCATCTCGACCCGCCGCGCCCGCCAGAGTCCTGCCGCGCCGCCGAGCACCATCGCGACGACGATCAGGGCGACCGCGCCCGCGGTGATGCTCTGCGCCGCGAGCACGACGGTGGCGACCAGCGCGAGGGCCATGCCGGCGATGCCGTAGACGACGCCGGCGCGCGAGGTCCGGTGCTGCGACAGCCCGGCCAGGCTGAGGATGAACAGCAGGGCGGCGACCAGGTCCGCGGCGTGCGAGGCCGTGGTGGATGTCATCGGGCTCAGCGCCTTTCGGGGGCGGTCGAGAACATGTTCAGCATGCGGCGGGTGACGGCGAAGCCGCCGAAGATGTTCACGCTCGTCAGCAGGATCGCCACGGCCGACAGCGTGGTGACGACCCAGCTCTCGTGCCCGATCTGCACCAGGGCGCCGATCACCACGATCCCGGAGATCGCGTTGGTCACCGACATCAGCGGGGTGTGCAGGGCGTGGTGGACCTTGCCGATGACGTAGTAGCCGATCACCACCGCCAGCGCGAACACCGTGAAGTTCTCCGCGAGTTGGGCCGGCGCGAAGGCGATCAGCAGGAAGACCGCCAGCATCCCCAGGCCGAGCAGGCCGAACCGCACCGCAGGGGTGAGCCGGGACTGCTTCGGCTCCGCCGGCGCGGCCGGGGCCGAGGGTGCGGCGCCGGGCGCCGCCGACACGGCCACCGGCGGTGGCGGCCAGGTGACCTCGCCCTCCCGGACCACCGTCACGGCCCGCTGGACCACGTCGTCGAAGTCGACGACCAGCCGGCCGTCCTTGCCGGGGGTCAGCAGCTTCAGCAGGTTCACCAGGTTGGTGGCGAACAGCTGTGACGCCTGGGTGGCCAGCCGTCCGGCCAGGTCGGTGTAGCCGATGATGGTGACACCGTTGCCGGTGACCACCGCCCGGCCGGGCACGGTGCCCTCGACGTTGCCGCCCTGCGCGGCCGCCATGTCGACGATCACACTGCCCGGCTTCATCGCGGCCACGTCCTCGGCCGTGACCAGCCGCGGGGCGGGACGGCCGGGGATCAGCGCGGTCGTGACGATGATGTCCACGTCCTTGGCCTGCTCGTGGTAGAGCGCGGCGGCGGCGCGGTCGTAGTCCTCCGAGGTCGCCCGGGCGTAGCCGTCCGTGCCGGACTCCTGGGCGACGTCCACGGGCAGGTACTCACCGCCCAGCGAGCGCACCTGGTCCGCGACCTCCGGCCGCGGATCGGTGGCGCGGACGATCGCGCCCAGACTGGACGCCGCGCCGATGGCGGCGAGCCCGGCCACGCCGACGCCCGCCACGAGCACCTTGGCCGCCGGGACCTTGCCCGCGGCGGTGACCTGGCCGGTGAAGAAGCGTCCGAACACGTGGGCCGCCTCGATCACCGCCCGGTACCCCGCGATGTTCGCCATCGAGCTGAGCACGTCCATCGACTGCGCCCGCGAGATCCGCGGGACGGCGTCCAGCGCCAGCGCCGTGACGCCGCGCGACGACAGCTCCCGCACCAGCTCGGGGCGCTGCGCCGGAGCGAGCAGGCCGACGAGGGTGGTGCCGGCGCGCAGCCGGGCCGTCTCGTCGTCCGACGGCGCGTTGACCTTGAGGACCACCTCGGCGGCCCAGGCGTCGCCGATGCTCGCGCCGGCCTCGGTGTAGGCCTCGTCGGTGAATCCGGAGGCGGTGCCCGCCTGCGACTCGACGACGACCTGGTAGCCGAGGCCGAGCAACTGCCGCACCGTCGCGGGCGTCGCCGCGACGCGGGTCTCCCCGGGTGTCGACTCGGCGACCACGCCGATGCGCTGGGGTGGGTGGTGGGTCGGGACCTGTGCAGACATGTCTGGTGTCTCTCTCGTCGGAGGCGCTGCTGACCGGGCATCTGCGACAGCGGAGGACTGATTCACCCGCTGGCGCAGGAACGTACACCTACCCGGCGCCCGGACCGATACCGTGAGGCAGTGATTAGCCTCACTGCGTGAACGGAGGCGGCGGACGGGTGGTCCCCACCCAGGTCAGCGGCCCGGGCCGGAGGGATTCGCCGGGCGGTTCGACCGGCGTCGGGTGAACTCGACCAGGCGTCGGACGAGTTGTACGGCCGGCACTCCACCGTTCGGGCCGTGCCACCGGTACCTACGTCACCGCGCCGCCGGTCGCCTCCTTCTCCTTGTCGCCGCGTCCGTCCGCGGCGAGGCGGAGGACCGTGCGCTCCAGCCTGGCCCGGCGTACCTCGGGCGTGGGTGCCTGGAGGAGGGGGAGGGCGGTGAGGTAGCGGCCGGTGCGGTCGAGGGCCTGGAAGGCGCGGTCGGCGGCGGGGTCGGCCGCGAGCGCGGCGGCGAGGTCCTCGGGGACGGCGGCCGTGCGCTGGGACCGGTAGGCGCGTGCCCACCGGCCGTCGGCCTGGGCGCGGCGGACCTCGGCGAGGCCCGGTTCGCGCATCCGGCCCTCGGCGGTGAGGACCGCCACCTTCTCGACGTTGACCTGCGACCAGAGGCTGCCCGGCCGCCGGGGGACGTACTTCTGCAGGTAGTGCCGCTCGTCCAGGCCGCGTCGCAGGCCGGAGATCCAGCCGTAGCACAGGCCCACGTCCACCGCCTGGTCGCTGGTGAGCGACGGGATCCCGGAGCCCTTCTTCGCCAGCTTCAACCAGACTCCCTCGTGGCGGGTGTGATGGCTGCTCAGCCAGCGCGTGAACGCCTCCTCGTCGGCGAAGGGCAGGATCTCGACCCCGTCGAGCTTCTCCGTGTTCTCCATCCGGTCAGGCTAGTCGGGCGGGGTGCCGGCGCGGCGCCCACCGGCCGGCCTCCCGGGTCGGGTTCGCCCGGGAGGCCGATGGGACGGGAGGCGCGGGAAGGGGAGGCCGACAGGACGGGACGGCGACGGGCCGCCGCTACCGGCCGTCGGGGTGGGGCGCGCCTGCCCGCCGGGCGTGCAGCACGTTCCCCTCCAGGGGGAGCGGCGACCGGCCGACGAGGGTGAGCCCCGCGTCGGCGAGGAGCCGGGCGTAGTGGTCGGTGCGGCGTTCGCGGCCTCCGACGTTGCACCGCATGTGGAGGTCCCAGGCGGTGGCCAGCGAGGCCGAGTCGTCGAGGGGCAGCACGCGTTCGACGATGAGCAGGTCGGCGTGGGCGGGCATGGCGCGGGCGCAGTGGCGCAGGATCTCGCGGCACCGCTCGTCGTCCCAGTCGTGCAGGATGCGGGACAGGACGTAGATGTCGCCGTCCGGCGGTACGTCCGCGAAGTCGCCCGGCCGGAAGGCGCAGCGCCCGTCCAGGCCGGCGGCCTCCATGGCGCGGCGCGCGGCGTCCAGGACGTGCGGGCGTTCGAGCAGGACGCCGTCGAGGCGAGGGTGGGCGGTGAGGACGCGGCCGAGCAGGGCCCCGTTGCCGCCGGCGATGTCGACGACGGTCCGCCGGCCGGGGGCGTTGCTCGCGGCCGTGACGACGGGGTGCTCGGTGAGCGGGGCGAACATCCGCGAGGCGGCGGCCATCGAGTGGTCGAAGAGTTCGGCGAGTTCCGGGTGCCGGGCGAAGTGGTCGAAGTGGTTCTCGCCGAAGAGGTGGTCGAAGGCGACCTCCCCGGTCCGCACCGTGTGGCCGAGCGCTCCGAACGACCGGTAGAACGGGCCGCCGTACATCAGGGCCAGCGGCCGCACGGAGTCCGGGGCGTCGGTGCGCAGCAGCGCGCCGAGTCCGGTGAGACGGAAGCCGTCGCGCTCGCTCGCCACCAGGCCGTGCATGGCGAGGTAGCGCAGCAGCGTCCCCAGACTCTCCGGGTCCGCGCCGACCGCCCGCGCCAGCGTCCGGGCGGGGGTGCCCTCGTCGGTGTGCATGGCGTCGGGGACCCGCAGGTCGGCGAAGACGGCCAGCGCCTGGGTGGTCCAGGCCCCGGTCATCAGGCGCAGGAGCGTTTCGGCAGAGTGCCGTGCGCGGTGGGCGTCGAGGTGGGCGGCGAGCACGTCCCGGTGGTCGCCGGGTGCGTAGAGCTCCACCCGCCGGTAGCCGGACTTGGTGTCGGCGGGCGCGGTGAAGTAGAACACCGTGCCGTCCTCGTGCGGGTTGTACCCGCCGCCGTCGGCCGTCGCGCCGTGCCGCGCGAAGATCGCGCACATGCCGCGCAGGACCAGCGGGTCCGGGCGCTCGATGTCGAAGGCCAGGTGCGCCTCGTGCTCCCGGGCGCGTTCCGTCTCGGCGATGCCGGCGAGGTCGGAGCCGGGCGGCACGGCCAGGGTGAACACCTCGACCGTCCGGCTCGTCCCGTCCGGGCCGGCCACGGGCGGGCGGAGGATCCGCACGTCCAGGTCGGCCGGGTCGCGACGGTGCCGGGCGGCGAGCCGCTCCCGGACGACCACGCTGGGCTGCGCGGGCACGTCGGTGGACAGCCCGCAGCCGGCCAGGACGCCGTGCAGCGCCTCACGGGCCGGCGGGAAGATCAGGAGCGCCGCGTGCGAGAACCGGCAGCGGTCCACCAGCGCCCGTAGTTCCAGGGCGTCCAGGCCGGGGAGGAGCAGCGGCAGCAGGGTGGCGGCGTCCTGCTGCCGGACGAAGTCGACCGTCTCGGCCAAACGGTCGGTGTCGGTCGTGAACGTCGTGGGCATGGCGGAGCGTCCTCATTTCGGTACTGGGCGGATGTCGGTACTCGGGTGGATGCCGGTCCGGGTCCGGGCTCCGGCACGGGGAAGCGGCGCGGGGACGCGGTCCGGTGCTCGGGTGAGGGGCGCTCAGACGCCGACGTAGTGTTCGGCGAACCAGTCCTGGCAGCTGCGTGAGCTGCCCAGGGACGCGAGGCGGGAGCGGCGCAGGGCGTCCTGGAACATCGACGCGCCGCCGGGGCCGGGGGCGCCGTGCAGCAGCCGCACCATCCACCCGGAGAACTCCTGCGCGCGCCAGATGTGCTCCAGGCACCGCGCCGAGTAGCGGTCGAGCCCCGCGGGATCGCCGTGGCCGAGGTCGTCGATCAGGGCGAGGGCGAGGATCTCGGCCTCCAGCACCGCGAGGTTGGCGCCCTTGGCCGCGGAGGGACTGAGCAGGCTCGCGGCGTCGCCCGCGAGGAGGAGCGAGCCGTGCCGCAGTGGTTCGAGCACGTCGGACTCGAGGTCGATCACGGCGCGGTGGACGACCGGGCCGCGGTGCAGCGGGCCGTAGTCCGCGGCGCGCAGCCGGAGCGACAGCTCGTCCCAGATCCGGTCCCCGGACCAGGAGTCGGGCGAGGTGCCGCGCTCGCACTGCAGGTAGTAGCGGGTGACCTCGGGCGTGCGGGCCATGTGCCCGGCGAAGCCGCGGGGGTGCACCGCGTAGCCCACCGCGTCCAGGCTCGGTGGCGCCTCGGCGAGCAGGCCGAGCCAGGAGACGCCGTGGTCGAGGTGGTGGCGGCGGACCGCGCCGGGCGGGAGCGAGCGCCGCGCGGCGCCGTGCCGGCCGTCGCAGCCGGCCACGTACCGGCCCCGCCAGCTGCCGGTGCGGCCCTCGGCATCCCGTACGGTGACGGTCGGTCGGGTGCTGTCCGCGTCCCGCACGGTGAGCGCCTCGGTTCCGAAACGCACCTGGCCGCCGGTGTCCAGGAACCGCGTCAGCAGATCCGTCACGAGTGCGTGCTGCGGGTACACGGTGTGCCGCTCGCCCCGGCCGAGGGTGGCGTAGTCAAGGCTGAACCGGCCGTCCTCGGTGCGGAACTCGCAGGTGGCGTGCTCGCGGCCGCGCCGGTGGAGGTCCTCGGCCAGGCCGTGCCGGTCCAGGATCCGCACGGTGTTCGCGGCGAGGAAGCCGGCCCGGGACCGGGCCTGGACCTCCGCGCGGGTGGCGCGTTCCAGCACGACGCAGTCGATCCCGCTCGTCTGCAGCAGGTTCCCGAGCACCAGGCCGGCCGGCCCGGCGCCGAGGACGACCACGTCGGCCTTGTCGCGTAATGCTCCGCTGTTCTGACTGTCCGTCACGGAAAAGGATCATAGACAGTGACAAACATCGCGAACGGGCGAATTCACCCGTACGGCCCCGGTGGACCTGCGACGGGCGATCGTCGGTACCCGCACCGCCGGGTCGTCACGGTGCGGCCCTCTCGGTGCGGCTGCGCCGTTCGGCCGTCGCCGTTCGGCGCGACCGTTCGGCCGGCGGTGCTGCGCACGGCGCCTGCCGCGTACCGGGCGCCGCCGACGAGGTCCAGCTGCTGCGCAAACGGCGCTACCGCTCGCGGTGCGGTCGGCTCCGACCGTGGACGGGCCCGCCGGCGTCCTCGCCCCGGGCCCGCGGCGGCCGACGGGCGTGAGGGCGGTCTCACGGTCCGGGGCCGCCGCGACTGTCGCGGCGGCCCCGGCGCGTTCACCCGTACGCGTTGAACTCGCTGACGGACCACCAGGAGGTGGAGGTGCCGGTCTGGACGACCTTCACGTAGCGGGCGTTCTGTGCGGGGAAGTCCGTGGTCACCAGGGGGCCGGTGCCGTTGCCGGTTGCCACCGCGGATCCCCAGGAGACGCCGTCGGGGGAGAGGAACACCTGGTAGCCCCGGGCGTAGTCGGCCGCGCTGCCGCCGGAGTCCATGGTGATCCGCGCCAGCGACCGTACGGCGCCGGTGTCCACCCTCACGGACTGCCCGGACGTCATCGGTACGCCCGAGGACCAGCGCGAGGCCGCGTTCCCGTCCAGCATGTTCGCCGGCACGTCACCGCCACCGGTGGACGAGGCCGAGGCCGTCCACCCCGTGCGCGGCAGCACGGACGGCCCGCCGCCCGAACCACCGCCGGTGGTGTACGCGTTGAACTCGCTGACGGACCACCAGGAGGTGGAGGTGCCGGTCTGGACGACCTTCACGTAGCGGGCGTTCTGTGCGGGGAAGTCCGTGGTCACCAGGGGGCCGGTGCCGTTGCCGGTTGCCACCGCGGATCCCCAGGAGACGCCGTCGGGGGAGAGGAACACCTGGTAGCCCCGGGCGTAGTCGGCCGCGCTGCCGCCGGAGTCCATGGTGATCCGCGCCAGCGACCGTACGGCGCCGGTGTCCACCGTCACGGACTGCCCGGACGTCATCGGTACGCCCGAGGACCAGCGCGAGGCCGCGTTCCCGTCCAGCATGTTCGCCGGCACGTCACCGCCACCGGTGGACGAGGCCGAGGCCGTCCACCCCGTGCGCGGCAGCAGGGTCAGGCCGCCGCCCGTACCGCCACCGCCGGTGACGGTGGTCTGGCCGGTGAGGCGGAGGTCGCGCGAGGAGGAGCCGACCGAGACGGTGTGGGTGCCGGCGGCCGTCGTCCAGGAGCCCGACCAGTACTGGAAGCTGCGGGCGTCGAGGGTGAGCGAGACGTGCTTGGTCTGCCCCGGGTCGAGGGCGACCTTCTGGAAGCCCCGCAGGTTCTTCGGCGGTTCGCCGGCGGCGGCCGGCTGGCCGACGTAGACCTGCGCGACCTCCGCGCCGGCCCTGGTACCGGTGTTGCTGACGTCGAAGCCGACCGCCACGTTGCCGGCGGCGTCGGGGGCGGAGACCGTCAGGCCCGAGTAGCCGAAGGTGGTGTACGAGAGGCCGTACCCGAAGGGGTAGAGCGGCTCCTTGTTCCTGGCGTCGTACCAGCGGTACCCGACGTTCACGCCCTCCGAGTACTGCACGGTGCCGTTCTGCCCGGGCCACTGGGCGGTGGTCGAGGCGGGCACGTCGGCCAGCGACTTCGGGAAGGTGACGGGCAGCTTGCCGGAGAAGTTGACGTCGCCGTAGAGCAGCGAGGCGATCGCGTTGCCGGCCTCCTGCCCCGGGTACCAGTTGGCGACGATGCCCTGCACCGATCCCGCCCACGGCATGGTGACCGCGGAGCCGCTGTTGACCACCACGACGGTGCGCGGGTTGGCGGCGGCGACGTCGGCGACGAGCTGGTTCTGCTCCGCCGACAGGTCGATGTCGCGCAGGTCGGAGCCCTCGGACTGGAAGTCGCTGACGAAGACCACGGCGAGTTCGGCGGCGCGGGCGGCCGTCACGGCCTGGTCGTGGGCGCTCTGCCCGGGGACCTGCCAGCCGAGCGAGGCGCTGCTGCCGCCGCCCGCCTGGTAGTAGTCGACCTCGATGCTGACGGGCTGCCCGGCGGTGAGCGTGACGCTGCCGGTGCGGGTCGTCGGGCCCTGGTTGTACCAGTTGTTGATGACCTGCTGGCCGCCGACGATCAGCCGGCTGCCGTCGTCGCTGTTGAGCGAGAACTGGTAGCTGCCGGTGGTGGGCGGGGTCAGCGTGCCGGTCCACTTCACCGACCAGTTGGTGGTGTTGACGCCGGCGGCGGGCGACTGCCCGCCCCAGACGGTGTCGACGGCCGGGTCGACCCGGCTCGCCACCACCGCGCCGGAGAGGTCGGTGCTGTTGTGGTACTCACCGTACAGGCCGGTGCCGGTGCCCGTGGACGGCCTGAGCGCGGAGGTCGGCACCGGTGGCAGGGAGCCGTCCGCGGACGGCACGCCCTGCGCGAAGGTGACCGTCGTACCGGCGCCGGCACGGGACTTGATGCCCTGGTAGGGCGTCACCACGTGCGGGGCGTTGACGGCGGCGCTGCCGCCGCCCTGGGACATGACGCCGGCCCCGGCGTCGTCGCCGATCACGGCGATCGAGCGGACGGTGGGCGCCACCGGCAGCACCGAGGCGGTGTTCTTCAGCAGGACGCTGCCCTCCTGCGCGACCTTCTGCGAGACGGCGGCGTTCGCGGCGGAGGTGACGACGGCGTCCCGGTTGCCGGTCTGGGTGCGGTCGAAGAGCCCGCGGCGGAACATCGAGGTCAGCACCCGGCGGGTGTGGTCGTCGATCGTCGCCTGCGGGACCTGGCCGGCGTTGACGGCGTTGGTGAGCGCGGTGCCGTAGTAGTCGCTGCCCGGCATCTCCACGTCGAGGCCGTTGTTGGCCGAGGCGACGGTGGAGTGGGTGGCTCCCCAGTCGGCGGTGACGAAGCCCTTGAAGCCGAGGTCGCCCTTGAGCACGCCGTTCTGGAGCGGTCCGTTCTCACAGGCGAAGGCGCCGTTGACGGCCGAGTACGAGCACATCGCGGAGTCGACGCCCTGCTTGACCGCGGCCTCGAACGCCGGCAGGTAGATCTCGCGCTCCGCGCGGTCGGAGACCACGGCGTTGTCGGCGATGCTGTTGCGGTTGGTCTCCTGGTTGTAGACCGCGAAGTGCTTGACCTGCGCCATCGGGCCCTGGCTCTGGATGCCCGCGACGTCGGCCGCGCCGATCTGCCCGGCCAGGTACGGGTCCTCGCCGAAGGACTCGAAGGCCCGGCCCCAACGGGGGTCGCGGACGATGTTGACCGTCGGCGCGAGCACGACGTTGGTGCCCTTGCCCCACTGCTCGCCGCCGAGCACCTGCCCGTACTCGCGCATCAGGGCCGGGTCCCAGCTGGCCGCACCGGCGACGGGGGCCGCCAGCTGCGTCACGCCGGTCAGGCCGTCGCCGGCGCCCACCGGGCCGTCCTGGAAGTGCAGTGCGGGGATGCCGAGCCGGGTGTTGGCCGGGATGCAGCCCGCGTAGCCGCAGGACGGGCCGCCGTGCAGCATCGTCAGCTTCTCGGCCTGGGTCATCGCGGCGAGCAGCTCGTCGGCCCGTTGCTCGGGGGTCTGGGCCGCGTTGGTCCACGGCTGGTCGGCGGCCTGGGCCACCGGTCCGCCGAAGGCGGCGAGGGCACCGGCCACCAGCAGGGCGGCGAGTGGCCCGGCGAGGGCGGATCGTGGTTTCGGACGGGGCACGACGGCTCCTGACGGCGGGGGCGGCTCAGGGCCCGCGGCACGGTGGGGAGCGTGCCGCGGGCCCCGCAGGGGGTGGGGGCGTGCGGGAGCCCCGCAGGGGGTGGCGGGGTGGGCGGAGCCGGTGGCGCGGCGGGGCGGGCGCCGACGGCACCCGCCGTGCGGCGGGCCGGCGGTGCGTGAGCGCGGCAGGTGCGTGCCGACCGGTCGTCGCGGGGTGGCCGAGGCTGCGGTGGCTGTCTGAGAGAGCGCTCTCCCGAAGTCTCGGGGGCTCTCCCTGGACCTGTCAAGGCATCAGGTCGGGCCACTTGCCCGAGCCGTGCCGGTGCGTCGACGACCGATCGCCGGTGCGGGGTTCTCGGGGGCCGGGCCGGGCGGGCCGCCGGGACGATTCCGGCCGGTTCGGCTGCAGGGGACGCTCGGGCGCGGGGCCCGCCGAACACCTCGGTGGCTCGGAGCCCGCGTCCGGGGCGTCATCGGTGGGCAGCGGTATCCCGGCGGACAGGGGCCGGCGGGCCGGCGGGCTGGCGGGCTGGCGGGCTGGCGGGCTGGCGGGCAGCGGGCGACCGGCCCTCCGGCGGCAGGCGCTCGCGGGGTCGCCCGGGGCGCGGGTCGGTCAGGTCAGGGGGCCGGTTCGGGGGCCTGACGAGCCCGGGGCCCCGACGTGTCAGGGCGCCCCGGTCATCGTCCCGTCAGGCGCAGGAGGGGCAGAGTCCCCGGTAGGTGACCTCGGCGCGGGAGACCGTGAAGCCGAAGCGCTCGTCCGCCGGGAGGTCGGCCAGCGGGTCGCGGGCCGGATGCACGTCGCGGACGGTGCCGCAGCCGGAGCAGACCAGGTGCTGGTGCGGGTGGTGGGCGTTGGGGTCGTAGCGCTTGGCGCGGCCGTCGGTGGTGACCTCTATGACCTCGCCGAGGGCGACCAGTTCGCCGAGGGTGTTGTAGACGGTCGCCCGGGAGATCTCGGGCAGCCGCTGGGCCGCGCGGACGTGCACCTCGTCGGCGGTGAAGTGCACGTGGTCACCGTCGAGGACCTCCGCAACGACACGCCGCTGGGAAGTCATCCGCCAGCCGCGTCCTCGCAGTCGCTCCAGCAGGTCGCTCATATTGGTCCGCCTATTCGGGCTCATGGGATGGCTGGATTTTATCAGTGGGCTTTCGGCACGGATCGGACGGGAGGCTGATGTTCTTCTTGACTTAGAACCTGTCCATCGTAGGATCGGTTCTGGTGACAGCCAAGAGGTGGGAAGACCCCGGTACGGCAGGAGGCAGGGTGTGACGGCCACCGCCGGGAAGCGACGCGGTCCCGGCCTTCGCAGGACGGGCACCCGCGCCGTGCGGCGTGAGCCCGCGCGGAGCGGCGACCGCCCCGCTGCCGGGGTTCCCGGCCCCGAGGCGCGCGGTCGTGCCGGTGCCGCCCGCCGCCTCGCCGGAGCCGGTACCCGCCCGCTCACCGGCGCCGAGCCGTCACCCCCGGTCCCCAGCACGTTCGTCCAGTCCCCCTGCACCGTCATTTGCCAGCTCCGGAGGAATTCCCATGTCCGAGAACCATGACGCGATCGTCGTAGATGCGAAGTCGGAGGCGGAGGGCGGCTGCCCGGTCGCGCACGGACGCGCCCCGCACCCGACCCAGGGCGGTGGCAACCGCCAGTGGTGGCCGGAGCGGCTCAACCTGAAGATCCTTGCCAAGAACCCCGCGGTGGCCAACCCGCTCGGGGAGGACTTCGACTACGCCGCGGCGTTCCAGGGCCTCGACCTCCCCGCCGTGAAGCGGGACATCGCCGAGGTGCTGACCACCTCGCAGGACTGGTGGCCGGCGGACTTCGGCCACTACGGCCCGTTCATGATCCGGATGGCCTGGCACAGTGCCGGCACCTACCGGATCAGCGACGGCCGCGGCGGTGCCGGCGCCGGCCAGCAGCGCTTCGCCCCCCTCAACAGCTGGCCGGACAACGGCAACCTGGACAAGGCCCGCCGGCTGCTCTGGCCGGTGAAGAAGAAGTACGGCCGGAGCCTCTCCTGGGCCGACCTGATGATCCTCGCCGGCAACGTCGCCCTGGAGACGATGGGCTTCGACACCTTCGGCTTCGGCGGCGGCCGCGCGGACGTCTGGGAGCCCGACGAGGACGTCTACTGGGGCCCCGAGACCACCTGGCTCGGCGACGAGCGCTACACCGGTGACCGGGAGCTGGAGAGCCCCCTCGGCGCCGTCCAGATGGGTCTGATCTACGTCAACCCCGAGGGCCCCAACGGCACCCCGGACCCGCTGGCGGCGGCCCGCGACATCCGCGAGACCTTCCGCCGGATGGCGATGAACGACGAGGAGACCGTCGCCCTGATCGCGGGCGGCCACACCTTCGGCAAGACCCACGGCGCCGGCCCGGCGGACAACGTCGGCGACGACCCCGAGGCCGCCCCGCTCGAGCAGCAGGGCCTGGGCTGGAAGAACTCCTTCGGCACCGGCAAGGGCGGCGACACGATCACCAGCGGCCTTGAGGGCATCTGGACCAACACCCCGGTCACCTGGGACAACACCTTCTTCGACATCCTGTTCGGCTACGAGTGGGAGCTCTTCCAGAGCCCCGCCGGCGCCAACCAGTGGCGGCCGAAGGACGGCGCCGGCGCCGGGACGGTGCCGGACGCCCACGACGCGTCGAAGAGCCACGCCCCGACGATGCTCACCACCGACCTCTCGCTGCGGTTCGACCCGGCCTACGAGCGGATCTCGCGCCGCTTCCACGAGGACCCGGCCGCGTTCGCGGACGCCTTCGCCCGCGCCTGGTTCAAGCTGACCCACCGCGACATGGGCCCGGTCGTGCGCTACCTCGGCCCGGAGGTCCCCTCCGAGACGCTGCTCTGGCAGGACCCGCTGCCGGAGGCGACGTACGGGCTCATCGGTGCCGCCGCCGTCGCCGCACTCAAGGAGCAGGTCCTCGCCTCGGGCCTGTCGGTCTCCCAGCTCGTCTCCACGGCCTGGGCCTCGGCCTCGTCCTTCCGCGGCAGCGACAAGCGCGGCGGCGCCAACGGCGCGCGCATCCGCCTGCAGCCGCAGGCCGGCTGGGACGCCAACGACCCCGACCAGCTGGCGACCGTGCTGAGCGCGCTGGAGAGCATCAAGGAGTCCTTCAACGCCGCCCGGACCGACGGCACGCAGGTCTCGCTCGCCGACCTGATCGTGATCGCCGGCGCCGCCGCGGTCGAGAAGGCCGCCAAGGACGCCGGCTTCGACGTGGCGGTGCCGTTCACGCCGGGCCGGGTCGACGCCTCGCAGGAGCAGACCGACGTGGAGTCCTTCGCCGCCCTGGAGCCTGCCGCCGACGGATTCCGCAACTACCTCGGCAAGGGCAACCGCCTGCCGGCCGAGTACCTGCTGATCGACCGGGCGAACCTGCTCAACCTGAGCGCCCCCGAGCTGACCGTCCTGGTCGGCGGCCTCCGGGTGCTGGGCGCCAACCACCAGCAGTCGCCGCTCGGCGTCCTCACGGCCAACCCCGGCTCGCTGACGAACGACTTCTTCGTCAACCTGCTCGACCTGGGCACGACCTGGACGGCGACGTCCGCGGACGCGAACACCTTCGAGGGCCGCGACGCCGAGACCGGCGAGGTCAAGTGGACCGGTAGCCGCGCCGACCTGGTCTTCGGGTCGAACTCCGAGCTGCGCGCGGTCGCCGAGGTCTACGCGAGCGACGACGCCAAGGAGAAGTTCGTCAAGGACTTCGTGGCGGCGTGGGACAAGGTCATGAACCTCGACCGGTTCGACCTGGTCTGACCGTACGGCGTCCGGGCCGGCCGACTCTTCCGTCGGCCGGCCCGGACGTGTGTTCCGGACCCTCCCGGTACGCACCGGTGAGTGCGGTCTCCCGCCACCGGGCCCGCGTCGGGTGCGCCTGGGGGTGGTACTGCGCGGGCGGGCCTGCGGGGGTGTTCCTGTGGGGGTGTGCCTGCGCCGGTCGGCCCGCTGCGCGGGTCAGCTCTCCGTACGCACCGGCGGCGTGGGCCGGCCGGCGGCCGGCCCGGTACGCGGGAGCGGCAGCAGCGGCAGTTCGAGTCCGTCCGGGGCGTCGCCGTCCAGGGCCAGCGCGGCGGCCGCCTCGGCGGGCAGCGGGCGCAGGCCGAGCAGGCCCGCGGTGAGCCGGGCAGCGGCCCGGTGCCAGTCGCCGGATCGCCTCAGCAGGGTGTGGCCGCTGCCGGTCACCGTGTAGCCGCAGACCCGCGCGCCCGCCGCCCTGGCCCGGGCGGCCAGCAACCGGGTGTCTCCGGGCTTGGTGACCCGGTCGCGGTCGCCGTGCAGCATCACCACGTCCCGGCCGTCCAGCTGGGCGCAGGGATCGTCCTGGGGGCACCAGGGGGCCAGCGCCACGACACCGGTGACGTTGGGGTGACCGGCCGAGCGGAGTGCCGCCCGGCCGCCCATGGAGTGCCCGACCAGGACGGTCGGCACGTGGCCGAGCTCCTCGGCGAGGTCGTTGAGGGCGGCCGCGGTGTCCCGGGCGGCGTCCGCCCGCTCGCCGTTCCAGCCCCGGTGCCGGTAGCGCACCACGCCGATCGCGACGCCGGCGGCGGCCGTCTCGCGCTTGATCGCCCGGACGAAACCCTGCATCCGCAGGCCCGGCAGGTTCAGCGGGCCGGGCTTGGCGAGGCCGTGCTCCTGCCCGCCGTGCAGTACCAGCACCGCCGCGGACGGCTGCTCCGGCAGGACCCGCCACACCAACGCCTGGTGGCCCGCCACCCCGCCCTTGCACACCTGCGTGTTCACCCTGACCGTTCCCGCCGTCGATCGCTTCGTGGACCGCCACTGTACGCGTCGGCCCGGTCGCGGCAGCCGGTTTCCGGCCGATCGGCCGACCGGGGGAGAGCGCCACGGGGCGTGTGCCGCCCGGCCCGCGCCCGGTTCAGGCGTCGAGCAGTCCGTTCTGGTGCACCAGCCAGCAGATCGCCGTCAGCCGGTCGACCGCGTAGTCGTACCCGACCGGCTGGTCCCAGCCGACCTCGGCCAGCGCGTCGAGGAAGCCGAGCGCGTAGTCGGTCAGTTCCGCCCGCCGCAGCGGCCGGGGCATCAGTTCCGGGCCCTGGGCGAACAGCCGTTCGCGGATCTCGGCGGCGTGCTGGTCGACGGCCGCGACGAAGCCCGGCTCGGCGGCGAACGCGGCCAGGCGCGGAGTGTAGGAAGCCACGATGCCGGGGAGGGGGCAGCCGGCTGCTTCGTCGGGAAAGGCGATCACCCGTCGAGGGTAGGCGAGCGGACGGCCCGGCACGGCGGGGTCCGGCGAACGGGTGGTGAGACCTTGGCCACCCGCCGGGGCGCACGCCCTGCCGGGGAGGCCGGGCCGGAGCAGGACCGGAGCCGGTTCCGGGCCGGTCGCCGGCCGGTCGGGGAGGCGCCAGTATTCGCCGGACCGGACGGGTCTGCTTCGCCATCGCTACGTACTGTACAAGAATGGGCGGCATGGATCTTCGCATCTTCACCGAACCGCAGCAGGGTGCCTCCTACGACACGCTGCTGCGCGTCGCCCGGGCGACCGAGGAACTGGGCGCCTTCAGCGCCTTCTTCCGCTCCGACCACTACCTGAAGATGGGCGACGTGGACGGCCTGCCCGGCCCCACCGACGCCTGGATCACGCTGGCCGGCCTCGCCCGCGAGACCAGCACCATCCGGCTCGGCACCCTGATGACCGCGGCGACCTTCCGGCTGCCCGGCGTGCTGGCCCTCCAGGTCGCGCAGGTGGACGCGATGAGCAACGGCCGGGTGGAGCTCGGGCTCGGGGCCGGCTGGTACGCCGAGGAGCACGCGGCGTACGGCATCCCCTTCCCGAAGGAGCGCTTCGGCCGGCTGGAGGAGCAGCTCGCCGTCGTCACCGGGCTCTGGGAGACCAAGCTCGGCGACACCTTCGACTTCGCGGGTAAGTACTACCAGCTGTCCGACTCGCCGGCGCTGCCGAAGCCCGTGCAGGACCGGATCCCCGTCCTGGTCGGCGGCAAGGGCCTGCACCGCACGCCCGCGCTGGCCGCCCGGTACGCCGACGAGTTCAACCTGCCGTTCGTCTCCACGGGGGAGAGCCGGGAGCAGTTCGGCCGGGTCCGCGCCGCCGTGGAGCAGGCCGGGCGCCGCGGCGACGACCTGGTGTACTCCAACCTCCTGGTGGCCTGCGTCGGCAAGGACGACGCCGAGGTGGCCCGGCGGGCCGCCGCGATCGGCCGCGACGTCGCCGAGCTGAAGGCGCACGGCCTGGCCGGCACGCCGGACGAGGTGGTGGAGACCATCGGCCGCTACGCGGCGGCCGGCTCCCAGCGCTGCTACCTGCAGATCCTCGACCTGCACGACCTGGACCACCTGGCGCTGATCGCCGACCGGGTCGCGCCGCAGCTGGGCTGACCGGTCCGGCGGCGGTGCGGGCGGTGCGGGGCCGGGGCTCCTGCCCGCCCGCACCGTTCCTCCCGGCTGCCCGCCCGCCCCGCCCGCCCCGGCCGTTCGCGGCGTTCGCGATTCGTAAGACCGCGACCGGCGCGGTGCCGGCGGGTCGCGACCTAGGGTGGACGAAGGGCGCTCGCCGCCCCCGGGGCCCGTCCGGGCCCCTCCGCCCGGACGTGACCGAAAGGCTGACGCCATGTCAGGAACCACCGGCCCCGCGCGCGCCGAACTCGGCGTGATCGGCGGCTCCGGCCTGTACGCCCTGCTCGACGACGTGACCGAGGTCGCCGTCGACACCCCGTACGGGCCGCCGAGCGACGTGCTGTTCGTCGGCGAGGCGGCCGGCCGGCGGGTCGCCTTCCTGCCCAGGCACGGCCGCGGCCACCGGCTGCCGCCGCACCGCATCAACTACCGCGCCAACCTGTGGGCCCTGCAGTCCCTCGGGGTCCGGCAGGTGCTCGCCCCCTGCGCGGTCGGCGGGCTGCGCCCCGAGTACGGGCCCGGCACGCTGCTCGTCCCCGACCAGTTCGTGGACCGCACCTCCGGCCGGGTGCAGACCTTCTACGACGGGCGGCCGCTGCCCGACGGCACCGTCCCCGAGGTCGTGCACGTGTCGGCGGCCGACCCGTACTGCCCCGACGGCCGGCTCTCCGCCCTCGCCGCCGCCCGCGACGCCGCCTGGGAGCCCGTCGACGGCGGCACCCTGGTGGTGATCGAGGGCCCGCGGTTCTCCACCCGCGCCGAATCCCGCTGGTTCACCGGCAACGGCTGGTCGGTGGTCGGCATGACCGGGCACCCGGAGGCCGTGCTGGCCCGCGAACTCGGCCTCTGCTACACCTCGCTGGCCCTGGTGACCGACCTGGACGCGGGTGTGGAGAGCGGCGAGGGAGTCACCCACGCCGAGGTGCTCGCGGTCTTCGCCCGCAACGTCGAGCGGCTGCGCACCGTCCTGTTCAAGGCCCTGGAGGGGCTGCCGGTCACCCGGGACTGTGTCTGCTCGCACGCCCTGGACGGGCTCGCCACGGGGCTGCCGGGCGTCCCCTCGCCCTGACCGTGCCGATGGCCCCGGCCATGGCCGGCCCGGACGCGGCAGCCCCGGGCGGTGGAGCTGGGCGAGCGCCGGCGCGACGGCGGTTTCGCGGCGGTGTTCGTCTCCGACCTGCAACGGGCGGTCGAGACCGCCCGGCCGGCCTTTCCCGACGGCCGCCCGCCCGTCCACCAGGACGTGCGGCCGCGCGAGTGCCACTACGGCGAACTGGACGGCGGCCCGGCGGCCCGGGTCGCCGCGCAGCGGGCCCGGCACCTCGACGAGCCGTTCTCCGGCGGTGGGCAGAGCTACCGTCAAGTCCTCATCGCCACGCCCCATTTCCTGCGTGATCCGGCCGCCGGGCGGGGCGGGACGCGCGTCCTGGTGATCGCCCACTCGGCGAACCGGTGGGCGCTGGACTGCCTGCTCGTCGGGGGCCGGCCGGAGGACCTGGCGGTGGTCCCGCCCGCCTGGCGTCCGGGCTGCTACTACACGCTCACCGCCGACGGCCCGAGGGCACCGGGCGACGGGCGACGGGTGAGACGGCCCTGGCTCAGGCGCTCGGGGCGGGCGTCCGGCCCAGGCGCAGCAGCTGCGCGCGCCGCCGGTACAGCCGGTGCATCCGCTGCAGGGTGACGAACTCGTTCATCCGGTTCGCCAGCGTCAGGCGGTACTTGACCCGCAGGGGGGCGCCCAGGGCGTTGATCTGCTCGACGCCGATCGTCCGGAGCAGCCGGCTGACGTGCTGCTGGTAGGCCTCGCGGTACCCCCGGTCGCCGTCCGGCACCGACCAGAAGAACATCGGGAGCTCCTCGACCAGGGTGTTCCGGTCGTACGAGCGCAGGTACTCGCGGAACTTCGGCTCCGGCTGGGCGATCAGCCACTCGCGGACCAGCTCGATCGAACGGACGCGGTCGATCAGACCCTTGGGGTCGGTCTTCATCTGCGTGATGGACATGTCGCCCGCGTCGCGCACCCGCCAGTGGTAGATCGGCTCGGAGAGCACGTCCACGCTGCCGGCCAGGAAGTGGTGCGGCACGCTGACCGGGGCGTCCTCGTACAGGATGCCCTCGGGGTAGAGGATGCCGGCGGTGTCGAAGAAGCTGCGGCGGTAGACCTTGTTCCAGGCCGTGCGGTCGGTGACCAGCGACGGGATCTCGGTGACATGGCTCTTCAGCCGCGTCTCGCGGAACGGCCGGCGGTGCGCGTGCGACTGGTAGTGCTCGGTGGTGCGGAAGCGCAGGGCGTTGCCGGCGGCGAAGTCCGACCCGGTCTCGTCCAGGGTGGCGACCATCAGCTCGTAGGCGCCGGGCGGCAGCGTGTCGTCGCTGTCCATGAAGGCCAGGTACTCGGTGCCCCCGCCGAGGTGCCGAAGACCGGTGTTGCGAGCCGCGCCGAGGCCCTTGTTCTTCTGCTGGACCAGCCGGAACCGGCTGTCAGCCTCGGCGTAGGCCTTGGCGATGACCGCGCTGCCGTCGGTCGAGCCGTCGTCGACCATCACGCACTCGAACGCCTCGAAGGTCTGCGCCGCGATCGAGTCGAGGCACTCCTCCAGGTAGCGCTCGACGTTGTAGATCGGGACGACGACGGAGAGTCGGGGTGCCATCGGCTCCGCGGGCCTTTCGGTCAGGGGCATGTGACCGGCGCTGCGACCGGATCACGGGTGATCGGTCGGAGGTTAACGCCGGACCCGGAGTGATCCGTGACCGCTACGTCGCCAGGACATGAACTCTTGGTGTCGGCAGGGAATCCGGCTCGACCGAGCAGGACATCAATGCCCTGACCGCCGATATTAGTTGAAACACATGAGTTGGCGTCAAGCGGTGGCAAAGCCGGAGAAGCCGGGCCCGAACGGCCCCCGGCCGGGGTCCCGGAGTGCCCAGCCCGGCCGCCGAGCAGCCGCCGCCCGGCCGCCGTCCGGCCCCCGGGCGGACCGGGGCCGGACGGCGCCTCACCTCGGTTGTTCCGGACCGAGCCCCGGGTCCGGTGGCGGGGATCAGAGGTCGGAGGGGGCCACGGGTCCGGGCGCCACGGCGGCCCGCACACCCGTACCCGTACCGGCCCCGGGCCGGGTGCCGCCCGGTGCGCCCGGGCCGCGCCGGCGGGCCACCGCCGCCGCGATCGCCAGGTAGGGCACCGCGGACAGCGCGAACAGGGTGGCGTGCGAGCTGTGGCCGGAGGCCGCGCCGTACGCGGTGTACACCAGCAGGGTGGCCAGGCTGGTGCCGAGGCCGCCCAGTGAGGTCACGGTGGCCCGGCTCGGGCCGGTGACCGCCTCCTGGAGCCGGGCGTCGGTGACGACGTCGGCCGCCTGGAACACCGCGAAGGCCAGCCCCAGCAGCACGGATCCGCCGGGGATCCCCCACAGCGCGCCCGCCGCGAGCGCCCCGGACGCCACCGCCACCGCGGCGCCCGACGCGCGGCCGGACAGCCGGCCGGCCGTACCGGCCAGCAGGCCGCCGGCCGTCACGCCGGCCCACACCAGCAGGGAGAGCAGCGGGACCTCGGCGGTGGTGGCGCCGGCCTCGGCGGCCAGCAGCGGCACGTACTCGTCCAGCGCGCCCCAGACGCTGGTGACCGCCACCGCCAGCAGCAGGGCGTTGCGCACCGCGGAGCTCCGGCGGACCTCGGCAAGGCCGTCCCGCAGGGTGCGGAGGTAGCCGCGTGAGGAGCCGGCGAGGCCCGGAGCAGGGTGCTCCGGGGGCCGGTCGGCCGGGGCGTCCTCGGCCGGAGCCCCGTCGGCGGGAGCCCGGCCCACCGCCCCCTGCCGGTGCTCGGGGAACCTGGTGGCGGCGAAGGCGCAGAGCAGGCAGGCGGCCACACTGGCCGCGCCCAGGGCGGGGTAGCCGGCCAGCGCGAAGACGGGAGCGGCGAGCCCGGAGGCGGTCACGGTGGCGGCCGTGCCGACCGCGCCGGCCCGGCCCATCAGGCGCGGATAGCGGGAGCCGGCGCCGTGGCGCGCCAGCTCCTCGTAGACGAGCGCCTCCAGCGCGCCGGAGCGCAGCGCGCCGCCCGCCCCCCACAGGACGAAGCCGGCGGCGAACGCCGGGAAGGACGGCAGGGTGACCCAGAGGCCGAAGCCGGCCGCCGACAGCAGCGGGCCGGTGACCAGCAGCAACCGCCGGGAGACCAGGTCCGCCCAGACCCCGGACGGTACTTCGAGCAGCACGCCGGTCAGTGACCAGATGCCGAACAGGACGGAGATCTCGGCGGTGCTCAGGCCGTGCTCGGCGAACAGCAGCGCGTACACGGGGTACAGCAGGACGAAGTCCTCGAACCCGGAGTAGCACAGCAGGGCGCGTTCGAGCCGGCGCACCTCGCGGACGGGCCGGACGGGCCGGTCGGTCCGTGGGAACGGGCGGACGGAGGGGAAGGACATGGAGGATCCTCTGCGGAGGGGACGGGCGGGCGGCGGTCGCACCTCGCACCCGGCGGCCCTCGGCAGCCTCTTCCCCCCGGATCTTCGGCGGGGGATCCGGCAGGGGATCAATGTCGTCGTCGGCTCATGGCACCCAGTCTACGAACGGGCCGCCCCCGGCTCACCGGCTTTTCCCGGCGCAGCCCGGCGATCCGGGAGCGCCCGGCCCGCACTCACCCTCCCGCCCTCCGCCCTCCGCCCGCCCTCCTCTCTCCCCCCTCCTGCCTGAGCCCGGGCCGCCGGCGATCTCGGCGGCCGCGCCACGTCCCGCGCGGGAGCCCGTGCACGGCTCGGGTCAGCACGGTGATCTCCTCGTCGCGCCCGGGTAACGCCGAATCCGTCGGCCCGCTCACCCCCTCTCCGGCCTTCTCCCGGGCCTCCTCGGCAAACTGGTGATCTTCCCAACCGGTGCCGCGAGGGCCGCTCCGGTGGCCGGGGGAGGGTGTGGGGACGTTCGGCCCGTCGTCGGCGCGACGTTGCCGCACCCGGTGCCGGCGGCTCCTGCCCCGGTCGGCGCATCGAGCGGACCGGGGAGGGGGATTGACGCCCCCTCGGAATCCGTCGGCCAGGGTTGTCGCCACCCGCGGCTAGGGTGGCCCCGGCACTGGCGGAGAAGGGGCGTGGCGGTGACGGCAGGGGAAGAAGGCTTCGATCGCGCGGCCGAACCGTTCCGGACGGAGCTGCTGGCGTACTGCTACCGGATGCTCGGCTCGGCCCACGACGCCGAGGACCTGGTCCAGGACACCTACCTGAGGGCGTGGCGGGCGAGGGAGCGGTACGACGCCACGCGCAGTTCCCTGCGCACCTGGCTCTACCGGATCGCGACGAACGTCTGCCTGACCGCCCTGGAGGCCCGCGGCCGCCGGCCGCTGCCGTCGGGGCTGGTGGCCGCGTCGGACCCGCTCGCCCCGTTCGTCCCTGGGGAGCAGGCCGCCTGGCTCCAGCCCCTGCCCGACTCGCTGCTGGACGCGGGCGATCCCGCGGGGGTGGTGATCGACCGCAGCAGCCTGCGGCTGGCGTTCGCCGCCGCCCTGCAGCACCTGTCGGCGCGTCAGCGCGGAGCGCTGGTCCTGCGGGACGTGCTCGGCTTCTCCGCCGCCGAGGCGGCGGACATCCTCGGCACGACCGTCGTCTCGGTGAACAGTTCGCTGCAACGGGCGCGTGCCCGGCTGAAGGAGGCAGGGGTCCGGCCGGACCGTCTCGGCGAGCCCTCCGCGGCCGAGCAGCGGGCCTGGGTCGACCGCTACATGAGGGCGTTCGAGCAGGCCGACGTCGAGGGTCTCAAGCGGCTGCTCACCGAGGACGTGGTGATGGAGATGCCGCCGATGCTCAACTGGTTCAGCGGCCGCGACAACTACGGCGTGTTCATGGGCTGGGTCTTCGGGCGGCTCGGACCGGACTGGCGCCTGCTGGCGGTCGCGGCCAACGGCCAGCCCGGCTTCGCCGCCTACCGGCGCTCCGACGGCGGGTACCGGTTGCACACCCTCCAGGTCTTCACCGTCACCGCCGAGGGGATCAGCCGGAACTCGGTGTTCCAGGGGGCGGAGGTGTTCGCGGCCTTCGGTCTGGCGGCCGACCTCGACGAGGAGGGTCCACCCACCCCCGGGGGCCCTCTGCGACCGCCTGCGGACGGGTGAGCGGCGGGTCGCGGCCGGGCCCACGCGTGGGATCGCCGGCGGCCCGGTGGCCTCCGTCCGGCACGCCGGGAATCTCCCGGCCGCGGGCGCGATGAGTTCCCGCCCGGCCGCCGGTATGTACGGGTGAGTTCGCCGGAACACCCCGGCGGACCGCTCGTGAGGGAGAATCCGATGTCAGACCGTCGAGCGGCCGACGAGGCCGCGATCGAGGCCGTGCTGGCCGACAGCTACCGGGCGTGGGCCGCCGGTGACGCCGACGCCATGGTCGCCGACTACACCGAGGACGCGACCGCCGTCATGACCGGCTCGCTCCGCGACGGCCGGGACGTGATCCGCCGGAGCATGGCCCTGGGCTTCGAGGGACCGCTCAAGGGCAGTTCGACCCGGAACAGGCGGCTCGGCATCCGCTTCCTGGGAGAAGACGGTGCGATCGTGGTCAGCGAATCCGGCATCCTGTTCGCCGGCGAGAGCGAGGTGCCGGACCCGCGCAAGGTCAACGCGACCTGGGTGTTCGAGCGGCGGGACGGCCGGTGGCTGATCGCCGCCTACCACAACAGCCCGGTGCTGGCGCCCGGGAACTGAGCCCGGCCCCGTTCCGCCCGCCTGTCCCCTGCTCCGCCCGCCCGTTCCCCGTTCCGCCCGCCTGCCCCGGGGGCCCACCGGCCCCCGGGTGCGGGGTGATCAGCCGAACTGGCCCGGCCGGTAGTCGCCGGCGGGCTGCCGGATGATGACGTTCATCCGGTTGTAGGCGTTGATCAGGGCGATCAGGGACACCAGCGCGGCGAGCTGGTCCTCGTCGTGGTACTTGGCGGCGTTCGCCCAGGCCTCGTCGGTGACCCCGCCGGCGGCGTCGGCGATCCGGGTGCCCTGCTCGGTCAGCTCCAGGGCGGCCCGCTCGGCGTCGGTGAAGACCCGGGCCTCGCGCCAGGCCGCGACCAGGTTGAGCCGCACCGAGGTCTCCCCGGCGTGGGCGGCGTCCTTGGTGTGCATGTCGGTGCAGAAGCCGCAGCCGTTGATCTGGCTGGCGCGGATCTTCACCAGCTCCTGCGTCGCGGCCGGCAGCGTCGAGTCCGAGACGACCTTGCCCGCCGAGTTGATGTATTTCGCGAACTTGGCCGCGCCGCTGTTGCCGTAGAGGTCGAGTCGGGCTTCCATGGCGTTCTCCCTGCCGTGTCGGTGGTTTCACAGCAATGACGGATCGGCCGGGCGGGATGTGACAGCAGGCCGCGCCAGGGCGATGTGACCTGCGTCACCCTTCCGTGCCTCCCGTTGTCGCCGCCGCCCGCCGCCCTCAGGGCCCCGCGTTGCCGGCGGGCAACCGGGCGCGGAGGAGGGCGCCGTCCGGGCAGGCCGCGACCTCCAGGGTGCCGTGGTGGAGGGCGGCGATGTGCCGGGCGATGGCGAGGCCAAGGCCTGCGCCGCCGCTGTCCCGGGTCCGGGCCTCGTCCAGCCGGGTGAAGCGTTCGAAGACCCGGGCCCGGTCCTCCGGCGGGATGCCGGGCCCGTCGTCCCGGACCTCCAGGACGGCCTCGCGGCGCCGGTGGTCGAAGCCCAGGCCGACCGACACGGTCGCTGCCGCGTACCGCTCGGCGTTGTCGAGCAGATTGCCCAGCACACGGGTGAGCAGCGCCCGGTGGCCGTCGACCAGGACGGGCCCGGGAGCGGTCCGGACGGTGAGGGTGAGGTGGGCCGGCGGGCGGCGGCGGGCCGCCTCCTCCCGCACCAGGTCGCCGAGGTCCACCGGCGCGGCCGGCCGCCGGGAGGTGTCCTCGGCGTCCAGCCGGGCGAGCAGCAGCAGGTCGGTGACCAGGTGCTGCAGGCGCTCGGTGTCGCCCAGCGCACCGCGGACGACCTCGGGCCAGTCGGCCAGGTCCGGCCGGGCCAGTGCGATCTCCAGTTCGGCGCGGAGCGCCGCCAGCGGGCTGCGCAGTTCGTGCGAGGCGTCGGCGACGAAACGCCGCTGCTGCTCCACCGCGGACTGCAGCCGGTCGAGGGTGGCGTTCATGGTGCGGGCGAGCCGGGCGACTTCGTCGCGCGTCCCGGGGACGGGGACCCGGTGGCCGAGATCGTGCGCAGTGAGCTCGGCGAACCGGCGGCGGATGCCCTCCACCGGGCTCAGCACCCGGCCGGCCACGGCCCAGGTGAGGGCGGTCACCAGGGCGGTGACCAGGGCCGTGCCGGCGGTCGTCGCCAGCAGTACGGTGTTCAGCAGGTACTGCTCGTGCTGCAGCCGACTGGCCACCTGCAGGACGAGGGTGCTCCCGTCCGGGCGGCCGACCGTCAGGGTTCTCTGGATCACCGGCCGGGCCCGGGCGGGATCGGTCCACGGCCACAGCGAGAGGTCCCCGAGGTCAGGGTCGGTGTCGTCGCCCGCCGGCCCTGGGCCGGTCGTGGTGTGCAGCCGGGCTTCGAGCCTGGGGTTGTCCGTCAGCTCGTCGGCGAGCCGGCGCAGGTTCTGCTCCGGGTCGTCCGCGCCGTCCGGCCGTTCCCCCGCGACGGTCGCCGACAGGTACTCGGCGGAGTTCTGCAGCAACAGCGGGCGCAGCGCGTTGGCGGCGCCCACGACCCCGAGGGCGAGCGGAAGGGCGACCGCCAGCGTGGTGAGCAGGGTGACCCGGACCCGGATCGAAGCCGGTCGCCGCCAGGGCGGCAGCGCCCGTCGCGCCGAGCGCCGGACCGTCCGCCGGGTCATGCGCCGGCCTGATCGCCGGCCCGATCGGCCGCCAGCCGGTACCCGGCGCCCCGGACGGTCCGGATGGTCCGCAGTCCGTAGGGGGCGTCGATCTTCCGCCGCAGGGCGCTGACGTACACCTCGACGATGTTCACGTCCCCGTCGAACGCGTCGTCCCAGACGTGCTCGATCACCTCGCTCTTGGCGACCACCTCCCCGTGCCGGTGGGCGAGGTACTCCAGGACGGCGAACTCCCTTGTGGTCAGGGCGATCAGAGCCTCGCCCCGGCGGCAGCGGCGGCGGGCCGGGTCGATCTCCAGGGACCCGACCCGCAGGACGGCCGGGCGCTCGCGCCGGCCACGGCGGATCAGCGCCCGCAGGCGGGCGACCAGCGCGATGTAGGAGAACGGCTTGGTGACGTAGTCGTCGGCGCCGGTGTCCAGCCCTTCCGCCTCGTCGTGCTCCCCGTCCTTGGCGGTGAGCATCAGGACCGGGGTCCACACGCCGGCCTCGCGCAGCCGGGCGCAGATCCGGTAGCCGTTGAGGCCGGGGAGCATCACGTCCAGCACGATCACGTCGTAGTCGTTGACCAGTGCCTGGGCCAGGCCCTGCTGACCGTCGTGCGCCAGGTCGACCGCGAAGCCCTCGCCGACCAGCCCCCGGCGCAGCAGCTCGGCCAGCCGCCGGTCGTCCTCAACCACCAGAATCCGCATGTCCATCAGGGTGCCGCACCGCGCCTGAGAGGAACCTGAAGATTCGTCAGGAGGCTTCAGGCCCGGTTCAGCGGCGCGCTGCCAGCATCCTCGGTGTCGGCAGCACCCGGCGGGCGCCTCCCCGTAGCAGAAGGGGCGCCCGCCGCGGGATCCGGCACCGGACAGGCCGGCCACCGGGCCGGCCGGACTGCGGAAGGACACCGGACATGAACAGGAAGATCGGCGCGACCGTCGCCACCGTCGCCCTCGGCCTCGGCGGGGTCGTGCTTGCCTCGACCCCGGCCTCGGCGGTCCCCACCTGCGCGGTCGTCAACCACGGCACGTACGGCGGCGGGGACCCGTGGGTCGACGTCAACAACCGCTGCACCTCGACGATCAGGGTGAAGGTCATCTTCAACTGGGGACGGGACTCCGCCTGCACCTCCATCCCCTTCGGCACCACCCACCGCTTCAACGGGGACAGCACCTTCGCCAGCTACGAGGACGTCGTGAACTGCTGACCAGGGTGCCGATCGACCGCGCAGGCGGGTAGGGCCGGAGGGCGGGGCGCCGGGGGAGGAGGGGAGGCACGGTGTCCCGCTCCTGCCCCGGTGCCCGAGGGCGGGCGCCCGGTCCGGCGGAGCGGCTGCCTACGGCCGCTCGAAGGCCTGCAGCACGCCGCCGACCGAGAAGCTCAGGGCGCCGGCGAGGGTCGCCCAGTTGGAGATGCCGGCGTCGACCAGGCTCCCGGTGGCGGGCCGGGTGAAGGCGGCGATCGCCGAGACCATGAAGAGCACCGACCCGAACTGGTTCACCGCGACCACCCACCAGCCCAGGCTGCGGGAGCGCCAGCAGGGCCACGACCGGTGGCAGATCTCCACGAACCCGAGATGCCCGGACACCAGGAACAGCACGCAGCCGATCACGTCGGGGGCCCAGATCCGCCGGTCGGCCTGCTGGGCGGTGAGGCCCTGGTGGAAGGAGTCCAGCAGGTTGACGGCGAACACGAGCGTTCCGGCGAACAGCGCGACGGTGCTCAGCCAGTCCACCCGCATCGGCTCGTACCCCCACCACCGCCAGCGGGGGGTGACCAGGTCGCGCCCCGCCCCGGTGTGGCGGGGCGCGTTCAGCACCTGCAGCAGGGAGACGTAGCCGCCGGTGTTGAAGAACAGGCCCCCGGCGAAGTAGACCGAGGCGCTCACGGTCGGATCGCCCGAGCCGAACTGGGCCACGGCGGCGCCGAGCGCGAAGAGTGCCCCGCCGATCACGAACGCGCCGGAGGCGACGTTGTTGAGCCGCCGCAGCCGGGCGAGCGTCACCGCGTCGGCCGTCGCGGGCGTGCCGGCGGCGTCCCCCGCGGCCCGGACCGACAGCGCTCCGCGCCGGCGTGCGAGCCGCGACTCCCAGACCACCGTCTCGCCTGCCGGGAGGTGCCAGGTGACACGGGTGGTGAACGGTCCTGCGCCTTCGGCGCGCTGCTCGGGCTCGGGCTCTCCCACGGCCCGAGCGTAGCGCCGCAGTCGGTGCCCGCCCGGCAGTGAAACGTGCCTCTCCCCCGGTGGCGGGCGTGGCCCGGCGCTCCCGCCGGCGCCGGGCCGGGCCCGGGTGGTGGCCCCGCCGGCCACAACGATCATGGGCCGGTCCTGGAGTGTTCCCAGCACTTCCGGCCGGGGCGCGGCCGAGCCGGATGCGGTCGTCGGCGGCCCGGCGCCGCCGCGCGCGGGCCCGGTCCGCGCTCAGCCGGACAGCGGCCCGGGCCGCTCCCCGCCGCCGGACCCGTACGCCTGGCGGAGGTGGTCGAGGTACCGCTCGGGTGCCGGGAAGGCCCGGTCCTGCGCGCCGGGCCGGTGCAGTTCGAGCCGCCCGTCGGTGTGCAGGCGCAGCGTGGTGGTCGCCGCGCGAGGCGCCCCGGCGGGCTCCCCGCCGGCCGGTGCGAGCGGCCCGGCCGGCAGGACCGGGGTGGCGGGCGCGAACATCGCGACGGCCTCGGCCGGCCCGGCGGCCGGCGGTCGGCCGGTGCGGTTGGCACTGCTCACGTACAGGACGGGGAAGCCGTCGAGGACGGGCCGCAGGGGCTCCCAGCGCGCGCCGAACAGCAGGGTCCAGCCGTCCCGGCTCGCCGGTGACAGCCAGTCGGGCCGGTGGGCGTCCGGTCGCAGCGGTAGCAGCAGGGTCACCCGTTCCTCGGCCAGCAGCCGGCCGGCCAGGGCGGTCAGGCCCGGGTCGAGGTCGAGGGCGCCGTCCAGGGCCGCGAGGGTGGCGGGGTGATGGGCCCACAGTGCGACGGCCTGCCCGGCGGGGCGCCCCTTCGCGGTGTTGACCGCCTGCGGGACGGTCGCGGCGACGACGTAGGTCAGCGGCGCGGGATTGGGCAGCACCACCGCGGCCCCGTTCCGCAGGGTGCGTCGGGCGCCTTCCGGGTCGACGGTTCCGAACCCGGGGCCGGCACCTGTGCCGGGGTCGGGGTCGGTGCGGGGGGCAGGGTCGGTGTCGGGGCCGGGGTTCACCGGGCGTCCCCCGTGGTCGCGGCGCGCAGGCCGTCGAGGTAGCCGGCGAACAGGCCCCGGTCGACGACCGCCCGGCCCGACCGGTACGCCTGCTGCTTCACCCAGCCCGTCGCGGCCCGTGCCTGGGCGCGGTCCAGACCGTGCCCGAGGCGGGCCGCCACCGCCGTCACCACCCGGGCGCTGGCCAGCTGGGTGAGCACCACGTCCGGCTCGGTCCCCAGCAACTCCGCGGGGTCGTAAGGCTGGAAGAGCTGCGGGTGGACGAACGGCGTACCGGTGGAGATGGTGCCGACGCCGCTCCCCACGATCGGTGTGGTCACGCTCAGCGGCACTCCTGTCTCCCGGGAGACCATCCGCGCGATGCGGGGCAGCGCGGTCAGGTCCGGGGCCGTCCACCAGGGGTCGCTCTGCTCGCCCAGCAGCACCCGGGTGTGCTCGGCCCGGTGCGCGAGGAGGAAGAGCAGCTGCTCGGTCGCGACCAGGCCGCTGCGCTCGGCGAGGCCCAGCCAGGAGCTGGAGAGCACCCGTGCCCCGGCCCGGACGGCCTCCAGGGTGTTGGCCAGCCCCAGGCCCAGGTCGTTGTGCGCGTGGGAGGCCAGGACCACCCCGTCCCCGGCGCCGGCCCGTACCCGGGCGAACATCTCACCTGCCGCCGTGGGCAGTTGGCCGCCGACGGTGTCCGCCAGGATCACGGCCCCCGCGCCGGCCGCGGTCGCCTCGGCGGCGTACGCGGCCATCAGTCCGTGGTCCGCGCGGGAGGCGTCGGCCAGGCAGAGATCCACCGCCACCAGGTCGTCCAGCCCCCGGGCCTCCTTGACGAGCGCGACCCCGGCCGCCAGGGCCTCGCGGGCGGTCCGGTGGGTCATCACCGCCGCCATCGCCTCCGAGGCCGGCACCACGACCATCACCCGCGCGTGCGCGCTGCCCCGCACCGAGGCCACCGCCTGCCGTACGTCCGCCGCGGTCCCCCGGCACACCGCGGCGACGCTCACCGCGCCCTCGGCCTCCGCCGCGACCTGCCGGACCGCCTCGAACTCCTCGGCGCACACGGCCGGGAAGCCGGCCGCGAACACCACGTGCCGCGGTCCGTCGGCTCCGAACATCCGCCCCTGTTCGACGGCCAGGCGCACCCGGAAGTCCGCGGACATCAGGGTCTTGGCCTGCGCTCCGTCCCGCGCGGACTCCTCCCAGAGCACCACCCGGCCCGCCGCCGCGGACTCCCGTACCAGGTCCTCGCGCACCACTGACTCCGATCCCGCCGCGGCCCTCGGGGACGGCCCAGGCGTCGACGCCCTCCGCCGATGGAGTGCGGACCCGCCGAACTCTAGGCGACCGGCGACCCAGGTATTGACGTTCCGTCAGTGACGGGTGTATGGAGCGCGGCGGGTCGTGTCACGGACCGCCTCGGAGCCGCCGTGGGCGGCGTCCGCGGTGCCCACCGGCTCCGGCCGGGCCAGGAGGATCGCCGTCGAGGGCACGCCGGGCAGCACGCCGGACATGGGGCCGCCGATGCGTCAGGTGCCTGGTTTTCGCGGCGTTCTCGGTTCGGACGGCGTCAGGTCGATCGGGAGTCACCTCGGCGGCGAGGCCGACCCGGTAGCGTCGAGGGGGGCCTCTTCCGGTGTCTCCCTGACAGGCGCGGCCGGGAGAGGCCCGGCAACGCGATCGGCCGACCCGCCCGGATGCGGTCGTCGGCGTTCGTGACGCTGTCGGGTCGTCGGTGGTCCACGTCCCCGTTCGCGCTCGACGGGGGGCCGGCCCCGGGCGGGCCGGGTCTCCGGGTGTTCAGCCGCGGCCGAACAGCTTGCGGAGGCTGAATCCGCCGGTCTTCGCGCTCTTCTCGCAGGTGCAGCGGTCGGCCGCGGACACTCCGGCCAGGACCTGGTCCACGTGCATGCCGCAGCCGGCGTAGGTGATCTTCTTGCAGGTGTGGCACGTGGTGCGTCGGCACATGGTCCGTTCCCTCTCCGCGGTGTTCGATGGATGTCCTCCACGATACCCCACCGGGTATCCGAACAGCCGGATCCTCCGTCCGTCCCGTCCGTCCCGTCCGTCCGCGATCCGGGGGCGCCCCGGCCCGCTACCGCGGCCCCGGCCTCCGCCGCCTGCGCCGGCGGACCGCCGACGCGGCCACCCCGAGCAGGGTGAGGGCCCCGGTGGCCGCCAGCACGAGCAGGTAGTTCCGCAGGTAGGGGAGGGGCAGCAGGGTGAAGTTGCCGTGGTCGGTGCCCGCCCGCAGGACGGCGGGCAGGCCGACGGCGGTGACCGCGGCGGCCACGATCAGCCAGGTCCGCAGGGCGGTGCCCCGGGCGAAGCGGGCGCCGGCCAGACAGACCAGCGGGACCCAGAGCCCGTCGTGCAGGAGCAGCCCGCCGACGGCCCACACCAGGACGTCCGCCGGGTCGGTGATGTAGTGGTCGTTCAGCAGTCCGTACAGCCCGTACGCCATCAGGGCGATGCCGGCGAGGGCGGTGCCGAGCCTCAGGAAGCGTGCCATCAGAGGGCCTCCAGCCGCGTGACCCACTTGGTCTGGAGCACACCGGGGCGGTCGGGCGCGATGATCCGCGCGGGGTAGCCGTGGTCGGGCATCAGCGTCTCGCCGTTGACCCGCAGCGCGAGCAGGGTGAGCGGGTCGTGGGCGTGGGCGGCGGGCATCTCCGTCACCCGGTACGGCCCGTCGGCCTCCAGCGAGGTCACCCGCAGCCGGGCGGACCCGGGCGCCCCGGCCCGGGCGAGCAGGTCCGCGACGCGTACCCCGCCCCAGCGGGCGGACGCGCTCCAGCCCTCGACGCAGGCGATCGGCAGCTCGGCCTCGTACTGCGGCAGGGCGAGCAACTGGTCCATGGTCAGCTCGTACGGGTGCGGGCCGTCCACGGTCAGCCGCCAGTCGGCGGGGGCGGTGGCGGTGCCGGCCTGGGCGGCGGTGCGGTTGACCGGCAGTCCCTGCGGGCCGATGTCGGGCCGGCGCGGGGCGAGCAGGGTGAGGCCGCGCAGCCAGGGCACGGTCTGCCCGGCGGTGGTCAGGGTGACGACGGTCACCGAGGCGGTCACCGCGCCCAGGAACGCCCGGCGCTGCGCGAGGCCGGGGCCGCGCCGCCGCCAGTGCCGGGTGATCAGCGGGGCCTTGACGGCGATGTGCAGCAGCAGCCCGCCCACGGCCAGCCAGCCGAGCCAGAAGTGGGTCTGGCGGAACGGGAACGGCCAGGGGTACCACTGCAGGGTGTTCAGCAGCCCGGTGAACAGCTCCAGCAGCATCGAACCCACCAGGACGGCGATCCCGAGCCGCTCCAGGGCGTGCGCCGCACTCCGCGCGGGAGGCCACTCGAAGAGCCGCGGGTAGACCGTCCACAGCTTGGCGCCGAGCAGCGGGACGGCTGCGAGGCCGCTGATCACGTGCAGCCCCTGGGTGACCCGGTACCCGTCCACCGGCCGGGTGGGCAGGTGGTCGCGCAGCCAGGTCGGCGGCTCCTGCAGCAGGTGGCTGAGCAGGCCGGTGAGGAAGCAGGTGAGCAGGGCGGCGCCGAGCCAGCGGCCGATCACCACGGCGGTGCGCGGTTCGTGCAGGGCGGAGCCGAAGGCGCCCTCGCGCAGGGGGCCGCGGCGGAGCACCTCCGGCGGGGTCGGCAGCGGGAGGTCGTACGGCCGGCGGTGCGGCACGGGGTGTTCTTCGTCCACCCCGCCATCAGAACCGCTCGGAGGCCCGCACAGGCGCTTCGACCTGCTTACGAAAGTCCTACGGGCGCCGGCGGGCGGTGGCCGCACCGGCGGCGCGGGCACCGCCCGGCGGGTCAGGTCCGGGGGCGCGGGGTGAGTTCGGCCATGGCGTTCCAGCCCTGCCCGGGCACCTCGACGTTGATGATCTCCGGGGTGCGGGCGATCGCGCCGGCCAGCGTCTCCATGGCCGCCGCGAAGTGCGCCGTACCGACGTGCGCCGCCCCGGCGGTCTGGTCCGCGAAGGCCTCCAGCAGGACGAACCGGTCGGGGTCGTCGACGCTCCTGGACCACTCGAAGAAGAGGTTCCCGGGCTCCGCGCGGGTGGCCCTGGTGAACTCGTCCACCAGGGCGAGCCACTCGTCGCCGCGTCCGGGGAGGGTGGTGAACCTGACCGCGATGAAGATCAATGGGTACCTGGCCTCGCTGGGTGGCCGCGCTGCCGGTCGGCGGCGGCCCGTCCCGGTCATCCTGCTTGCCGCCGGACCCGGCCGGGGCCCGCCGCTCCCGGCCGGGGCCGGTCACGTCATCCGGACGGCCGCCTTACGGAAGTCGTACGGACGCCCGCCGGTCCGCGGGGACGGGCCGTCGCGGTGACAGGCTGACGGCATGCCCGACACCCCGCCCGTCCGCCGCCGTGCCGCGACCGCGGCGTGCTGCCTCGCCCTCGCCGCGCTGGCCGTGTCCACGGCGCTGACCGTGACCGGCGGCGGGACGCTCGGCCACCGCGGGCCGCTGTACGCCTGGTACCCGGTGGACGCGCTGCTGTTCGCCCTGGCCGTGGCCCTGCTGCGCCGGGTGCCCGCCCGGCGGGCCGGCCGGCTGGTGCTCGCCGGCAGCGTGCTGGTCGCCGCCGCCGCGCTGCTCGCCCCGCCCAGGAGCAGCGACGACGCGTACCGGTACGTGTGGGACGGCCAGGTCCAGCAGGCCGGCCTCTCGCCCTACGCGTACGCCCCGGACGATCCGGCGCTGGCCGGGCTGCGGGCCCGGGCGCCGGGCCTCTTCCCGCCGGGTGACGGCTGCGACGGCTGGGACGAGCGTCGCGCCGCCGCCGGGTTCTGCAGCCGGCTCAACCGTCCGAACGTGCCCACGATCTACCCGCCGGTCGCCGAGCTCTGGTTCGCCGGCCTGCACCGGGTGGCCGGCGGGTGGGGCGTACGGGCGGCGCAGGCGGGCGGCGCGCTGCTCGCGGTCGCCACCACCGGCGTGCTGCTGACGGCGCTGCGCCGGCGGCCGGGAGCACCCGGGCGCGCCCTGTGGCGGGCCGCGCTCTGGGGCTGGTGCCCGGGGGTCGCGGTCTGGGCGGTGAACGACGCCCACGTGGACGCGCTCGGTGCCCTGCTGATGGTCGGCGGGCTGGTCCTGGCCGGCCGGGGGCGCGCCGGCGCGGGCGGGGCGCTGCTCGGGGCGGCCACCGCCACCAAGCTGCTGCCGGCGCTCGCCCTGCCCGGCGCGATGTCCGGCCTGCTGGCCCGCCGCCCCCGCCCCCGGGACGCGGTGCTGCCGCTCGCCGCGCTGGGGGCCCTCGCCCTCGGGTACCTGCCGTACGTGCTCGCCTCCGGTGCCGGGGTGCTCGGCTACCTGCCCGGGTACCTGCGGGAGGAGGGCTACGACCAGGACCGGATCGACCGTTTCGGCCTGCTCCGGCTGCTGCTCCCGGACGGCCTGGCGCCGTACGGCGCGGCGCTGGTGCTGCTCGCCCTGGTGCTGCACGTGCTGCGCCGGGGCGACCCGGAGCGGCCCTGGCGCGGCGCGCTGCTGGTCACCGGCGGCGCGCTGCTCACCGTCACGCCGGGCTACCCCTGGTACGGGCTGCTGGTGGTCGCGCTGGTGGGGCTGGACGGCCGGTGGGAGTGGCTGGCGGTGCCGGCCGCCGGCCAGCTGGTCTACCTGCTGGGCGGCGGGGCCCAGCAAGCGGCGTACGCGGCCGCCCTGGCGGTGGTGCTCGCCGGCGTGGCCGTCCGGCGGCTCCGGCCGCGGCCCGGGGCAGGTGCCCCGGCGGGTGTTCCGGAGGGTCTTCCGGCTGGTGCCCCGGCGGCTGTTCCCGCCGATGCCCCGCCGGGTGCGCCGGCAGGTCCTTCGGCGACGAACGGGCGCGGCGGGCGGCGGGCCGGGACGCCCCGGCCGGGTCGTTGACGGGGCGCCCGGCGGTGGCCCGCGCCGGCCGGCCGGGAACCGGCCGCCCTCCCGAAACCGTCCCTCTCGGTGAAAAGGGTTCAGTGGGACCGGCCCTGACCACTACTCTTTACTGTCTCTTTGAGAAGTCGGAGCAGGCCCGGAGGGTGTCAGGCACCGGGCTCCGGAGGGAGTACTGGTGTCCGATTCGATCGAGGCCGAGCTGTCCGCGCAGCCGGTCCGCGTGCCACCGCCGAGACGGGCGCCGCGCCCGCCGGCGCTGCGCCCGCGCGCCCTGCACGACCTGAGGGGCGGGCGGGGCGCCGCCGCACTCCACTACCCGTCGCAGGACCTGCTGGTGGTCTCCGGGCTGCCGGGCAGCGGGAAGAGCACGCTGCTGCGGCGGTCCGTCCGGGCCCGGGTGATCGACTCCCAGCAGGTGCGCGAGGAGTACGCGGCCCGGCTGCCGGGCTGGCTGCCGTACGCGCTCTACCGGCCGTTCGTCCGCCTGTCGCACTACCGGCGGCTGCGGCGGGCGCTGCTGGCGGGCGGTCCGCTGGCGGTGCACGACTGCGGGGCGGTGCCGTGGGTGCGGCACTGGATGGCCCGGACGGCGGCCCGGCAGGGGCGGCGGCTGCACCTGGTGCTGCTGGACGCGAGCAGCGCGGAGGCGAGGGAGGGCCAGCTGACCCGCGGTCAGACCGTCTCGGCGTCCGCCTTCGCCCGGCACTGCCGGGCGGCGGCGCGGCTGCGCACCCGTCTGGCGGGTACCGGCGAACCGCCGGCGGAGTGCGCCTCGGTGGTGGTGCTGGACCGGGCGGCGGCCCGCCGGCTGGGCGAGATCGCCTTCGTCGCGGCCTAGCCGGCCGGGGGCGCGCGACGTGGTGGGAAGGGGGCGTACGGGTGGCAGTGGGCATGCGTACGGTTCGGGCGGGGAAGGGATGGCCAATCAACTTTCGGACAGGGTAGCGATGTTGCCGGGCGGTAAATTCTCCGCTTCGACCAGCTCCGATCGGGTGAACTTCCGGAGTTTGCCCGATTTGTCGTCAGGAATTGCACGACCTGTTACCACCTGACGCGTACACGCCCTTCCTGCGTAGCCTCGGCTCGGCGGCTCCCCACCGCCATCCCCCCACTTCTCCACAGGAGAGCAGATGCGTCGTTCTGCCCACGTCCACACGCGTGTCCCCCGCAGACTCCTCAGCGCCGCCGCCCTCGTCGCCACCCTCGCCCTCACCCAGTTCGCCGCGCCCTCGCCCGTCACCGCCGCCTCGGCCCCCACGGCCGCGGGCCGGTGCGTCGGGGAGGACGGCCAGGACTCCGCCGCCCGCCGCGCCGCCGGCAGCCAGGCGCACGAGCCCAACGCCGTCACCGACGCCCAGGCCGGCGCGATGGACGCCGACCTCAACGCCAAGGTCAAGCAACTGGGCAAGTCCGCCCAGGGCAGTGCCCTGCTCTCACCGGCGATCGCGGCCACCTCCATCCCGGTGTACGTGCACGTCATCCACTCCGGCACGACCGGCAAGCTGACCGCCTCGGACATCAGCAAGCAGCTCTCCGTGCTCAACGCGGCCTACGGCGGCCAGGGCTCCGGCAACACCGCGACGCCGTTCACCTTCACCCTGGCCGGCACCGACTACACCGACAAGGCCGCCTGGTACAACGGCATCTCGCCCGGTTCCTCGGCGGAGAAGGCCATGAAGACCGCCCTGCGCAAGGGCGGCGCGGGCACCCTCAACCTGTACACCGCCAGCCTGGGCCAGAGCCTGCTCGGCTGGGCGACCTTCCCGAGCTCGTACAGCTCGAACCCGAAGGACGACGGCGTCGTCATCCTCGACACCTCGCTGCCCGGCGGCTCGTCGGCCAACTACAACGAGGGCGACACCGCCACCCACGAGGTCGGCCACTGGCTCGGCCTGTACCACACCTTCCAGGGCGGCTGCAGCGGCAACGGCGACTACGTCTCCGACACCCCCGCCGAGAAGAGCGCCGCCTACCAGTGCCCGACCGGCCGGGACACCTGCACCGCCACGGGCCTCGACCCGATCAAGAACTTCATGGACTACACCTACGACTCCTGCATGACCCAGTTCACCGCGGGACAGGTCACCCGGATGACCAACGCCTGGGCCGCCTACCGGGCCTGACGTCCCCGACGGAACTGACGGGTGCGCGGGCGGCCGGCCCGCGTCCCCGTCAGTTCCGGACCCCCGGCGGAGTGCCCGGCAGCCGGGTCAGTGCCAGGAAGTGCCGGCCGAGGACGCTCCAGCGCTCCGTCTCCACCAGGCCGGCGCCGGCCGCGCGGCCGGCGGTCGCCGCGGCGCCGAGCCGTGCCCAGCGGAACGGCGGGCCCCGATGGCCGGCCGCGTTCTCGATCCGGACGGTCAGCCGCTCGTCCACCTCCCGCGGCTCCACCTCCACGAACAGCCGGCCGCCGGGCCGCAGCAACTGGGCGATCCGGCCCAGCAGGGCCGACGGGTCACCGCCGATGCCGAGATTGCCGTCCGCCAGCAGGGCCGACCCCCAGCGACCCTCGGCGGGGAGTCGTTCGAACACCGAACGGCAGAGCGCCGGCCCGCCGAGCCGCCGGGTGCGGGCCACCGCCGCGACCGTCAGGTCGACCCCGAGCGCGGGCAGTCCGAGGGCCAGCAGCCCGGCCACCAGCCGCCCGGGGCCGCAGCCGATGTCCAGCGCCGGCCGGCCGAGCCCCGCACAGCGCTCCAGCAGGGTGCGGTCGGCCGCGTCCGGCGGGGCGCACCAGCGCTCCACGTCCAGGTGGTGCCGCCGGCCGTCCGCGCCACGGAGCCAGAGCGGGCCGCGGCCGGTGCGGATCGCCTCGCTGAACGGGTCGTCGATCCAGGGGCGGGCCTCCGCCGGAGCGCCGGTGCCGGGCGTCATCCGGTGGCCCCGGCCGCACCGGTGACCGCCTCGACGGCCCGCCAGCGGGCCGCGAACGCGCCGCCGGGCGCGAGCGCCGCCACCTCGGCGGCGTCCCGGGCGGTGTCCACATCGGTCAGCACCGGCAGCCGGCGGACGGTCAGACCGGCCTGCGCCAGCCGCTCCAGCAGCACCTCGCCGGTCCGCGGGGTCGACATCGGCACCCCGAGCAGCAGCCGACGGGCCAGCCCGGGGGAGGGCCGGGCCAGCCCCAGCGCCCAGAAACCGCCGTCCTGGGCCGGGCCGTACCAGGCGTCGGCCCCCGCCCGGGCGGCCGGCGACAGCTGAGCGGCCAGGACGGCGGCGTTCAGCTGCGGGGTGTCCATCCCGACCAGCAGCGCCGGGGCCCCCGCCGGGGCCAGCGCGAAGGCGGCGGCCAGCCGGACGTCCAGGTCGCCCGGTACCTGCGGGGCCACCTCCCAGCCGGACGGCAGCCACCGGCCCGGCTCGCCGTCCAGCACCAGCAGCCGCCGGCCGGCCGGCACCGAGCCGAGCACCCGCAGGGTGTCGGTCAACGCGGCCTCGGCCAGCGAGGCGGCCTGCTCGGGCGTGCACGGCGGGGTCAGCCTGGTCTTCACCCGGCCCGGGACGGGCGCCTTGGCGATCACCAGCAGGGTGGGCGCCGGCGCCGCCAGGACGGCCCGCATGTCCTGGACGGCCTGCCGGGTGCCGCGCAGGGTGCCGGTCACCTTGGAGCGGCCGGCGCGGGGGCGGTAGGCGACGTCCCGCTCGGCGATCCGCATCCCGGCGGCCGAGGCGGCCAGCACCATCTCCAGCGGGTAGCCCGAGCGGCGGTCGCCCAGGCCCAGGGCGAGCAGCCGCTCCCGGCGGGCGGCCCGCATCGGGCCCAGGTCGTGCAGCGGGGCGCCGGTGTGCGCGCGCAGCCGCCGGGCGAGCACCCGGTTGGCCAGCCGGGCGTGCAGCGGCCAGGCCCCCGGGGTGGTCGGCCGCCGCCGGCCGAGCACCAGGTCGGCCGATCCGTCGGCCACCGGTTCGACCACCCGGTGCAGCTGGGCCGGGTCGAGGGAGCCGTCGCAGTCCATGAAACAGACCGTCCCGGCGGTGGCGGCCAGCAGACCGGCGTGGCAGGCGGCGCCGAAACCGCGCCGCGGCTCGTGCACCACCAGGGCGCCGAGCGACCGGGCCAGCTCGGCCGACCCGTCCGTCGAACCGTTGTCCACGACGATCGCGCGCCAGCCGTCCGGGATCCGTGCGAGCACCCACGGCAGGGCCCCGGCCTCGTCCAGACAGGGCAGCACCACGTCGACGGGCGGGGGAGGGGGAGTGGTAGTCACCCGGGTCACGCTACCCAGCACAACCATGACAAAAGCCGCATCGCCACCTTACGGAAGTCGTACGGGCCGCCCCGACCGGCGCGGCCGCCGCTCCCGGCTTCCTATCCTCGGAGGCGTGACCACTCCCCAGCCGGCCCGGGCCCAAGCCCCCGCGGCCCAGCCTCCGCCGGCCCAGCCTCCCCGGGCCGAAGCGCCGCCGCCCGGCGCCGTCCGGGCCGAACCCTCCCCGGCCCCCGCCCCGGCCGGCCGCATCCTCGTCGTCGACGACGACCCCACCGTCGCCGAGGTGGTCACCGGCTACCTGCTCCGGGCCGGGTACCGGGTCGATCGCGCCGCCGACGGCCACGAGGCCCTGGCCCGCGCCGCCGCCACCCGCCCCGACCTGGTCGTCCTCGACCTGATGCTGCCCGGCCTGGACGGACTGGAGGTCTGCCGCCGGCTGCGGGCGGGCGAGGGCGGCGACCGGCTGCCGGTGGTGATGCTCACCGCCAAGGGCGAGGAGTCCGACCGCATCCTCGGACTGGAACTCGGCGCGGACGACTACGTCACCAAGCCCTTCAGCCCGCGCGAACTGGTCCTGCGGGTGCAGTCCGTGCTGCGCCGCTCGGCGGCCGCGGGGCCGGCCGCCGCCCGGCCCGCCCAGCCGTCCCGGCTCACCGCCGGCGACCTCACCCTCGACCCGGCGGCCCGCCGGGCCTTCCGGGCCGGCCGCGAACTGGCTCTCACCCTGCGCGAGTTCGACCTGCTGGCCTTCCTGCTCCGCCACCCGGGAGCCGCCTTCGGCCGCGAGGAGCTGATGCAGCGCGTCTGGGGCTGGGAGTTCGGCGACCTGTCCACCGTCACCGTGCACGTCCGGCGCCTGCGCGAGAAGGTCGAGGACGACCCGGCCGCGCCCGCCCTGATCACCACCGTCTGGGGCGTCGGCTACCGCTTCGACCCCGCCGGGAAAGGCCCCGCCCTGTGAAGGACCTGCTGCTCATCGCCGCCTTCGCCGCCGTCGGCGCGGGCGCCTCCGGCCTGCTGGGCTGGCCCGCCGTCCGGCTGCTGCGGAGCCGGTCGGTCGCGCTCTCGCTGTTCAGCGTCGCCGTGGTCACCGTCCTCGCGATGACCAGCGGGACGCTGGTCGTCGCCCAGGCGATGTTCCTCTCGCACCACGACCTGGGGGTGGTGATAACGGTGCTCTGCATGGGGGCCGTGGTCTCGCTCGCCACCGCCGCGCTGCTCGGCCGCCAGGTGGTCGCGGGCAGCCGGGCGCTGGCCCTGGCCGCCCGGACGGTCGGCAGCGACGCGGGCTTCACGGCGCCGGACGGGCCGCTCGGTTCGGAGCTGGCCGCGCTGAGTGCCGAGCTGTCCGCCACCAGCGCCCGGCTGGCGGAGTCCCGCCGCCGCGAGCAGACCCTGGAGTCCTCCCGGCGCGAGCTGATCGCCTGGATCTCGCACGACCTGCGCACCCCGCTGGCCGGGCTGCGGGCGATGGCGGAGGCCCTGGAGGACGGCGTCGCCGAGGACCCGCGCCGCTACCACGCCCAGATCCGCACCGAGGTGGACCGGCTCACCGGCATGGTGGACGACCTCTTCGAGCTGTCCCGGATCCAGGCCGGCGCGCTGACCCTCTCGCTGTCCCGGGTTTCGGTGTACGACCTGGTCGGGGACGCCATCGCGGGCGCCCACCCGCTGGCCCGCCAGCGCGGGGTGCGGCTGCTGGGCGACAGCGTGGAGCCGGCGCCGGTCGAGGTGGACGGCCGGGAGATCACCCGGGTGCTCGGCAACCTGCTGGTCAACGCGATCCGCTCGACCCCCGCCGACGGCGTGGTGGCCGTCGCCGCCCGCCAGGAACGGGGGGAGGTGGTGCTCTCGGTGACCGACGGCTGCGGCGGCATCCCCGAGCCGGACCTGGCGCGGGTGTTCGAGACCGGCTGGCGCGGCGTCAGCGCCCGCACCCCGCGGGTGCCCGCCGAGATGGGGGCGGACGCCGCGCACGGCGACGCCCGGCACGGGGACAGCGGGGCCGGCCTCGGGCTGGCCATCGTCCGCGGGATCGTCGAGGCGCACGCCGGCCGGGCCAGCGTGCACAACGTCACCGGCGGCTGCTGCTTCGAGATCGCGCTGCCGGCGGCCGCCGTCCTGCGCTGAACCCGGCCGCCGCCGTGCCCCCGGCCCGGGGCGCCGGGTCACCCTTGGAGGAGGGGCGCCGAGCGGGCCCGGCGGCGGGTCAGCACGTGCGTCGTGCCGCCGTCCTCCTCGGTGAGGTCCCGGACGCGCTCGAAGCCGATCCGGCCCAGCAGCGCCAGCGAGGCGAGGTTGGGCGCGGCCACGGTGGCGTGCACCTCGGCCAGCCCGAGGGTGCCGAAGCCGTGCGCCACCACGGCCTCGGCCAGCTCCGTGCCCAGGCCCGATCCCCAGGCCTCCGGGGCCAGCGCGTAGATGATCTCGTGGCCCCCGACCGCCTCGGACGGCTTGATCTCGGCGTGCCCGACGAACCGGCCGTCCCGGCGTACGGCCCAGACCTCGAACAGCTCCCGGGCGTAGACCTTGGTGAAGATCCGCCCGAACAGGGCCCGGATCTCCTCCTCCGGGTACGGGCCGTCACCCATCCACCGCGACACCCGGGCGTCCAGGAAGAGTGCGACGAACACCTCCTCGTCCTCGGGGACGTACGGGTCCAGCTGCAGGCGCTCGGTGCGCAGGGTCGGGATCACGGACAGCGACGCTACCCACGGCCCCCGCGCCGGGCAATCGACTTCCGGCGGCCCGCACCCGGGCGGGTGGGCCGGCCCCGTACCCGCCCGCCGCTCCGGTCAGCGCGGCTCCAGCCCCGCCAGCATCTCCGGCAGCTCCCCGCTGTGGATGACCCCGAGGCTCCTCGTCGCGCGGGTGAGGGCGACGTAGAGGTCGTTCACGCCGCGGTTGTGCGCCGCGAGGATCTCCGCGGGTTCCACCACCAGGACGGCGTCGAACTCCAGCCCCTTGGCCTGGGCGGCCGTCAGCAGGACGACGGGCGAGTCCAGCGCCTCCGGGTCGTCGAAGGCCGCGACGCCGTCCAGCCCGGCCAGCGCGCCGACCCGGTCCGCGGGCCAGGTCGGCGCGTGGATGATCGCCGTCCGGCCGCCGTCGAGCGCGGCGATCTCCCGCTCCACGGCGGAGCGCAGCGCCGGGACCGGGTCGTCCTCGGGGATCCGCAGGCTCCACGGCGGGATCCCGCCCTCGCGCACCGCGCCGGGGGCGCGGCGCGCCGGGTCGAGCGCCCGCAGCACGCCCTCGGTGACCCGCATGATCCCGGCCGGGGTGCGGTAGTTGACGGAGAGTTCCACCGTGCGCCAGCGGCCCGCCGTGTACTCGTCGAGCGCCTCGCCCCAGGAGTCCAGCCCGGCCGGCGCGCCGGTCTGCGCCAGGTCGCCGACGATCGTCATGGAACGGCCGGGGCAGCGGCGGGTCAGCATCCGCCAGTCCATCGGGGACAGCTCCTGCGCCTCGTCCACGATCACGTGCCCGTAGGCCCAGGTCCGGTCCTCGGCCGCGCGCTCGGCGAGCGGACGCAGCGACTGCTCGCCGCGGTACTGGCGGGCCAGCATCTCCGCGTCGATCTCGACCAGCCCCTCGCCGAAGTCCTCCAGGACGAGCTTGGCGAACTCCAGCTCCCTGGCCTCGGCGACGGCCGCGGCCCGGTCGGTGGTGGCGTTGCCGGGCAGCGGGCCGAGCAGTTCGGCTGCCTCGTCGAGCAGCGGGACGTCGGCGACGGTCCAGGGCCCGGCCGGCCCGCCGGGGGCCGCCCGTCCCCGGTCCGTCTCCTCCCGACCCGAAAGTTCCCGGCCCGTCTCCTCCCGGTCCGCCCGCTCGCGCAGCAGGGCGGCGCGCTCCGCCCCGGTGAAGTCCGGCATCGCCGCCGCCAGCAGCTCCGCTGAGCCGTACAGGGCCGTGAGCAGCTGCTCCGGGGTGAGCAGTGGCCACAGCCGGTCGGCCAGGGCCTGGACGTCGGGCTCGTCGACCAGCGCGTCGGCGAGGTCAGCCACGGCGTCCAGGTCCATCTCCCCGCCGCCCTCCCGGGCGATCCGCAGGGCCAGCTCCGAGGTGAGCCGCTCGACGAGCTCCGGCCGGGCCAGGTTGTGCGGTTCGCCGGTCCGGTGCGCGGCGGCGTGCGCCCGCAGGCACAGGGCCCGGCCCACCTCCAGCTCCTCCTGGCGGGACGAACGCCGGCCCACCGTGATGGTCCAGGACTCCTCGGGCAGTTGCCGCAGGCCCTCCAGTGCGGCGGCCAGCACCCCCACCATCCGGGCGTCGCCCTTCACGGCGGCCGCCTCCGGCGTGTCCGGGCCGGTGGCGGTCACACCGGGGTGGAGCACGCCGATGCTGCTGAGCACGACCTCGCTCTCGCCGAGCGCCGGGAGCACCTGGTCGATGTAGCGCAGGAAGGTCGTGTTCGGCCCGATGACCAGGACCCCGCGCTTGGCCAGCCGGTCCCGGTGGGTGTACAGCAGGTAGGCGGCCCGGTGCAGGGCCACCACGGTCTTGCCGGTGCCCGGGCCGCCCTGGACGACCAGCACGCCGCCCAGTTCGGAGCGGATCACCCGGTCCTGCTCGGCCTGGATGGTGGCGACGATGTCGCCCATCCGCCCCGTCCGGTCCGCCGTCAGCGAGGCCAGCAGGGCGCCCTCCCCGCTGAGTTCGGAGCCGGTCCGGCCCTCGGGGGCGTTCACGCCGAAGGCGTCGTCGTCGAAGTCGACGACCGTCCGGCCCTTGCTCCGCAGGTGCCGCCGCGCCGCCACCTCGCCCGGCGCGGCGGGCGTCGCCCGGTAGAACGGCTCCGCGGCCGGCGCCCGCCAGTCGGTGAGCAGCGGCTCGTGGTCGTCGTCCGCCAGGGCGATCCGGCCGATGTACTGCCGCTCGCCGTCGGCGTTCTCGATCCGGCCGAAGCAGAGCCCGTACTCGGCGGCGTGCAACTCCGAGAGCCGCCGGGTGTGGTGGAGCTCCAGCGTGTCGCGCTCCATCCGGGACTGGTACGTCCCGCCCTGGTCCTGGAGGTGGGTCTCGCGCAGCCGGGCGGCCGCCAGCGCGCGCTGCGCCTCCAGGCGGTCGTACAGCGCACCCACGTACGCGTTCTCCGCCCGCAGCTCCGCCGTCCGCCAGGCGTCGGCGGGCCGGGCGCCGGCCTCGCCGGGGTGCGTTCCGGGCCCGGTGCCGGGCTCGGCCGGTGCGGGGGACGCGGACGCGGACGAGGACGATGACGAAAGGACCAAAACGAACTCCATCGGATCAGGATTCTCAGTGTGGTCGGGGCAGCTGGGGCGGAGCCGCCACGACCGTTTCACAGCAACAGCAACAGCAACAGCAACAGCGACAGCAACAGCGACAAGGCCTGGGACGGGACCGGGCGGACGGCGTCGGCCCGTCCCCCTGTCCGGCCTGGTCCCGGCCCTAGGCGGACGATTCTGCGGCACCAAGGGGGCCTTGCCGCAAGGCCCCCCGTGCGCTATACATTGAGAGTGGAAAGGAGTGGGTTCACCTCCTTTTCCCCTCTCGCCCGGAACAGACGGACGTCCTCCCCGATCCACCCGCTGATCAGCGGCGCGCTGCCCTGCCCGGAGCCGACCTCAAGGCGCACCCACCTGGCCCCGGACCGCCCTGCCGCGGACGCACGGATCCGTCAACGGAGCGGGAGTTCCTCACCCTGGGCCCACGGGCCGTCAGATCCGGCCGCGCTCGGCCCGGCCGGACGCACCGCCTTCACCCCGAGGCGGCCAGCCAGGCCCGCCAGTGCGGGTCGAGGAGGGTGGCGTACTCCTCGTAGCCCTCGGCGCCCGGGTGTGCCCCGTCGCCGAGGGTCACCTGGCGCATCCACACGGCGCTCTCGCTCAGCGCCCGGTGCACGGAGACGTACGGGACGCCCGCCGTCCGGCAGACCCGGGCGAAGTCCTCGTCGAGCAGCGCGGTCCGGGCGCTGTGCGCGGGGTCGGCCACCGGCGGCGGGGAGACCACCATGGCCCTCCAGCCCCGGGCCGCCGCCCGGTCCAGCATCGTGGCCAGGTTGGCCGCCGACCGCTCCGGTGCGACCCGGGGGCGATCACTCTCGTGGGTGGCGTCGTTGACGCCGAAGCAGAGAACGACCCTCAGGTCCGTGCCGTGCCGCAGCCGCCGGGCGCACTCGTCCTCCCAGCGGCCGACGATGTCCGCGGAGGTCTCGCGGCGGACCCCGAGGTTGTAGTGCGTCGACGGCAGGCCGTCGGCGAAGGCCCGGGCGCCGAGCCGGCCCGCCCAGCCGAGGCCGACGGGGTCGCCGACCCCGGCGACCAGGGAGTCCCCGACGAAGCAGATGCGCAGGTCACGAGTCATGCGGCGATCGTCGCACGCCCGCCGGGGCCCTGACCGGCCCGGTCGGCCGAGGCCGCACCGGCTCCGCACCGGCTCCGCACCGCACCGCACCGCACCGAGGAGACGGAGACCCGTCACGGACCGACGGCCGGCAACCCGGTTGGGAGCCCTACGCCCTGCACCGCCTCGGGGCCTGACCCGGGGTCCTCCCGGTCCCCGGTCCCCGTCCCCGGTCGCAGGTGGCACCGGGCTCAGCAGTGCACCTCGATGTAGAGCAGCACCCGGCCGCTGGAGACGAACTCGTAGGCCTGGAACGCCTGGCCGCCCAGCGGGTCCCAGTCCCGCAGGTCGAGCCGTTTCCTGATCTCCAGCCACCTGGCGGGCCGTTCGGCCGCCGGGACGTACTCGGGCACGAAGGTGTGCCGGTCCCAGTCGTGCCCGATGTCCGAGCCCATCCACATCAGGTCGGCGGTGCGGGCCAGTCGCTTGGCCCGCCGCGGGTCGAGCGGCCCCCGGGCCAGGGCCCACCGGACGCCCTCGGCGTCGGTGAACCCCTTGTACTGCACGGGGGAGTGGAGTTCCATGTTCGTCCACGGCTCGTGCTCGTGCTCGTCCTCGGCCTGGGGTCGCTGGTCCGCCGGGCCGCGGCCCGCCGCGGCCGGACTCGCGGCCCGTGATCGCTTCTTCGGCATGGCCCCCAGACTGCCACCCCGCCCGCCCCGGAGGCCTGTCCGAGGGGCCACCGCAGCGCTACGCTCGCAGGGCGAGGGCCGGGGGCGAGGGAACGGGGTGCCCGTGTTGGTGTTCATGCTCGTGGCCGGGGTTGTGATCCTCCTGGCCCTGACAGCGATCGCTTCGTCCTCGGACTCCGCCTCCCGGGCGACGGCGCAGGCTTTCGAGGGAGAAGTGATCCGTCGCTACTCCGAGCAGCACACGCTGACCACCGGGATGCGGACCGACTACTGGCTGGACGTCCGTACCGTCGACGGCGAGGTCGTCTCCATCACCTTGCCCGGGCGGATCTGCAGCCGGTTCAAGGTCGGTGACCGGATCGTCAAGCGCGTGGGTGAACGCTGGCCGAGCACCTGACGGGCGTACCGGCGCGGGGCCGTCGGAGGCCCCGAGCCAGGCGCGAGGCGGAGGAACGGCAGAGGGACCTTGGTCCGGTACCGAACGGACGGACTTCCGGCGGGCGGCCGAACAGGCCGGCCACGCCCGGCCCGGGCCGGTGCAACGACTGCCGCGGTGTCTCTCCGGGACGGATCACGAAGTCGCACCGGAGTACCGGCCGTCACCCCGCAGCGGTGCCCCGGCGAACTCCGCCATCCCGTCCGCGAAGGACACCCGCGGCCGCCAGCCCAGTTCGGCCCGCAGCCGGGAGGAGTCGGCGGTGACGTGCCGGACGTCGCCCAGCCGGTAGCGGCCGGTGACCACGGGGTCCGGTCCGCCGAAGGCCCGGGCCAGGGCGACGGCCATCTCGCCGACGGTGCGGACCTCGCCGCTGCCCACGTTGTACGCCCGGGCGCTGCCGGCCGGGCGGTCGGCCAGGGCGTCGAGGGCCGCCGAGTTGGCCGCCGCGACATCCCCGACGTGGACGAAGTCCCGGCGCTGGCCGCCGTCCTCGAACACCTGCGGGGCCTCGCCGCGGGCGAGGGCCGAGCGGAACAGCGAGGCGACGCCGGCGTACGGGGTGTCGCGGGGCATCCCCGGCCCGTAGACGTTGTGGTAGCGCAGGGCCAGCACCCGGCCTCCGCAGGCCCGGGCCCAGGCCGAGGCGAGGTGTTCCTGGGCGAGTTTGGTCGCCGCGTAGACGTTGCGGGGGTCCGCGGGGGCGTCCTCGCCGGTCAGGCCGGGGGACAGGGCGGCGCCGCAGACCGGGCACGGGGGTTCGAACCGCCCGGCGTCCAGCTCGGCGGCGACCCGCGGCCCGGGGGCGACCTCGCCGTGCTCGGCGCAGTGGTGGCGGCCCTCGCCGTAGACCACCATCGAGCCGGCCAGCACCAAGGCGCGGACGCCGGCTCGGTTCATCCCGGCGAGCAGTACGGCGGTGCCGAGGTCGTTGCAGCCCGCGTAGTCGGGCGCGTCGTCGAAGTCCAGGCCGAGCCCGACCATGGCGGCCTGGTGGCAGACCGCGTCCACGCCGTCCAGGGCGCGGGCCACGGCTGCCGCGTCCCGGACGTCGCCGTGCTGGAACTCCACGCCGTCGGGGAGCCGGGCCGCGGCCGGGCCGCCGGGGTGGACGGCCGGCAGCAGCGCGTCCAGCACCCGGACGGTGTGCCCGTCGTCGAGCAGCCGGGCGGCGACGGCCGACCCGATGAAACCGGCACCGCCGGTGAGCAGAACATCCATGGTGCCGACGCTAGGGCGGCCGGGCGGTGCCGGGGGGTTGCCGTGGCCGTCCGTCAGCGGTTCGTAAGGGCCGGGGGCCGTCAGCGGTCGGCAGGGGCCGGGGCCCGACGGCGGTTCCGCAGGGTGGCGGGTCCGTACCGTGTGGCGGTAATCGGAGGAATGTCCGGTTGATCTATATATAGGGGAGTATCCGAAGGCGAGCGAGGAGGACGGCATGGGCAACGGCACCGGCGGCAGGATCGTGGTCGGCGTGGACGGTTCGGCGGCGTCGCGCAGCGCGCTGCGCTGGGCGGTCGAGCAGGCCCGGGTCACCGGCGGCACGGTCGAGGCGCTCTGCGCCTGGGAGTACCCGGCCTTCTACGGCTGGGTGGGCTCGGTGCCGGTCGCGGACGGATTCGACCCGGAGGAGCTGGCCACCCGGACCCTCGCGGAGGCCGTCACCGAGGCCGCCGGCGACGAGCCGCCGGTGAAGATCTCCCAACTGGTGATCCCCGGCAACGCCGCCCGGGCCCTGCTGGACACCGCCGCCGGCGCGGCGCTGCTGGTGGTCGGCAGCCGCGGCCTCGGCGGGTTCTCCGGTGCCCTGCTCGGCTCGGTCAGCCGCCACCTCACCGAGCACGCGCCCTGCCCGGTCGTGGTGCTCCGCGAGGGCCAGGAGCACACCGGCGGCGCCTGACCCGGGCGCCCGGCCCGTGCCCGGGGCCGGACCCGAGCCCCGCTCCCCGGCCCGGGCGGCCCTGGGCCGGGGCCTGACACCCGACCGCCGAGGGGCCAGGATGGAGCCATGCCAGAAGGGGACTCCGTCTACCGCACCGCGGCGGACCTGCACACGGCGCTGGCCGGTCAGGTCCTGACCGTCGCCGACCTGCGGGTGCCGGCGCACGCCACCGCCGACCTCACCGGCCGCACCGTGCTGGACGTCACCCCGCGCGGCAAGCACCTGCTCACCCGGCTGGAGGGCGGCCTCACCCTGCACACCCATCTGCGGATGGACGGGCGCTGGGCCGTCCACCGGCCCGGCGAACGCTGGTCCGGCGGCCCGGCCTGGCAGATCAGGGCCGTCCTCGGCACCGCACGCGCCACCGCCGTCGGCTACCGCCTGCCGGTGGTCGAGCTGTTGCGCACCGCCGACGAGCAGCGGGCCGTCGGCCATCTCGGCCCCGACCTGCTCGGTCCAGGCTGGGACCCGGCCGAGGCCGTCCGCCGGCTCGGCGCCGTGCCGGAGCGGCCGCTCGCCGAGGCGCTGCTGGACCAGCGCAACCTGGCGGGCATCGGCAACGTGTACGCGGCCGAACTCTGCTTCCTGGCCGGCCGCACCCCCTGGACCCCGGTCGGTGAACTCCCCGCCCCCGAACGCCTGGTGGACCGGGCCCGGCAGCTGCTGGAGGCCAACAAGCTGCGCCCCGGCCATGTCACCACCGGCGACACCCGGCCGGGCCACCAGCACTGGGTGTACGGCCGGGCCGGGCGCCCCTGCCCGCGCTGCGGCACCGCCGTGCTGACCGCCCGGGTGGGCACCCCGCCGCAGGACCGGGTCGCCTACTGGTGCCCGTACTGCCAGCGCGGTCCGGCCCCGCAGGGCACACCGCGTCCGATCACGGCCGCTCGACCAGCGCGGGGTGGCGGGGGTCGTCGACCCGGACGGTGAGGTCGGCGGCGTCCGCGGGCCCGGTCTCGGCCTCGTAGCGGGCGAAGGCGGGCAGCGTCCAGTGCTCCTCCGGCGGCGTCCGGCGGGCCAGCGCGGCCGGGGTCAGCGCCAGATGGACGGTCAGGTCGAAGGGGAGCCAGCGGCCGAGCAGCAGCTCACCGTCGAGCAGCAGCACCCCGCCGGGCGGCAGCCGGGTGTACCCGGCCCGGGTGGCCCGGTCGGCGGCCGCGTCCCAGAAGGTCGGCAGCACCAGGCCGCTGCCGCCGGGCTCCAGCGGGTCGAGCAGCTCGCGCAGCAGGGTGCCCTCGTCGAGCCGCAGGTCGTGGTAGGCGTCCGGGTCCTGCTTGCCGTACTCCAGCCGGATCGAGGCCGGCCGCAGGAAGTCGGCGGCGGACACCCGCAGGGTGGGGCGGCCGCGCAGCCGCAGCGGCTCGGCCAGGGCGTCCGCGAGCGCGCCCGGCCGGGCCGCGGGCGCGCCGTCGAGGGCGACGCGCAGCCGGCCGCCCTCGGGCAGGGCCGCGGCGAGGTCGGTGATGCGGTCGGCGAGGAGTTCGGCCAGCCGCTCGGGCGAGATGGGGCGTACCTGCACACGGCCATCCTGCCCTGCCGCCCCGCACCGCGGGCCCGCCGGGCCCGCCCCGGCCCGGCGCCCGTCCCGAACGTCGTGCGCCCCGGCACCGCCACCGGGCCCGCCGCGCCCCGGCCCCGCGCGATCCCGGCGCACGGTCCGTCAGGTACCGCCGCGCGTCCCGGGGGCCGGCAGGTACCGGTGGCGGCGCCGGGCCGGGCCGTCAGGGCCCCGCGTCCGCCAGCTCGGCCAGCACCTGGGCGTGGCACAGCTCCGGCACGCACCAGCAGCCGAGCCGGTGCCCGCGCAGCTCCGGGAGCCGGGCCAGCAGCTCCGGGCGCTCCAGCAGCCAGGCCCGGTACCGGTCGACCACCTCCTGCCGGGTGCCGTCCCGGCCGGGCCGGAACGGGCAGGAGAACGGCGAGCCCGCGAGGTGCCAGCCGCCGCGGTGCATCGGGCGGCCGACGTAGACGACGTCCGCGTAGTCCGGGTCGTCCAGGTGGCCCTTGAGGTTGACCACGGTGGTCCGGCGGGCGGTCATGCGGCTCCCTCCGGCCGTCCGGGAGCCTGCCAGTTCGGGGCCAGTGGCTCCGGCAGCGGGGTCTCGGCCGGGGTCACCACCGTCTTCACGATCTTGTCGGCGAAGGTCTGCCGCCGGCCGTCCCACAACGGCCAGAGGAAGCCCAGGAAGCAGGGCAGTGCGTCGAGCAGGTGGCAGACGTCCCGGACGAAGGACATCCAGGTGCCGATCGGCCGGCCGCCGGCCTCCTTGTGCAGATGGGTGTCGAGCAGCTTCTTCCCCCAGCTCTGCCCGCGGCCCCCGAGGTACCAGCGGTTGTAGACCAGGAGGGCGAAGGTGACCACGCCGAGCCCGATCTCCAGGGCGGTGCCGTGCGGGTCGACCAGGCGCGCCGCACCGGACGGGATGCTCACCAGTAAGTAGTCGACCAGGAACGACATCACACGCGACCACCAGGGGGTGAACGTCATCGGCACCACCGATCTCGGGAGGGCGCCGGCGGGCGGCGCCGGGCGCGCGCGGTCAGGGCCATGCTGGCGCAGCGGCCGGACCTCGCAACCCGGGTGGTCCGAGTGGCGGGCGGGGGCCTCCGGGCCGCCGCCGCCCGCCTTGACAGGCCCCGGACCCCGGCGTAGCAAGAAGAGATGCGCCAAGGTGTACCGGCGGACCAGCACGGCCCGCGCGAGACCGGCGGTACCGAGGCGGAGCGCGGTGACGCGCACCGCCTGCGGGCACACGTTCCCGCGGCCGCCGCGCACGAGGTGGACGTGCTGCTCGCCGCCGCCGTCCGCAAGGCGCTCAGCAGCACCCAGGCGTACGGCGGTGTGGTCTACCTGCACTCGCGGGACCGCCGCTCGCTGGTGCTCACCACGGTCGCCGGCGTACCCCTGTCGCTGCTCAGCCCGATGCGCCGGATCGCCGTGGCCGGTCCGCTGCCCGCCGCCGTCAGCTACCGCACCGGCCGCACGGTCACCCTGGCCGACACCGAGGACACCATGCGGCGCTTCCCCCAGCTCGCCGTCGGGATGCCGTACGACTTCTCCTCCGCGTGCGTACCGATCGCCTCGGACGGCCACAGCTTCGGCGTCCTCACCGCGTTCTGGCCGGCTTCCCGGCACGGCGTGCCGGACCGCGCCCCGCGCCACCTGCGGACCATCGCCAACCGCCTCGGCGGGGCGCTCGCCGGGCTGGAGGGCGGCGGCCACCCGGTCGAGGCCGCCGGGGACGCGGCCGTGGTCGAACTGCCGACCCCCGCCATCGCCGTCACCCGGGTCGGCCTCTTCGACTGGAACCTCGCCACCGGCAGGCTCAACGCCGACGAGGAGATGTGCGAACTGTTCGGCGTCCCGCCCGCCGAGTACGACGGCCGCGCCGTCACCCTCACCGACCGGATCTCCCCTGCCGACCTGCCCGAGCTGCGCGCCGCCGCCCGGGCCGCGCTCGACCACCGCCGGGTGCTGGCCGCCCGGATCAGGGTGGTCGACCGGGAAGGCCACGCCCACCCCGTCGAACTCTGGGGACGGGTGCCGGAGACCGGCCCGAGCGGCCGCACCCACCTGGTCGGCGCCGTCCTCGACAGCCGGACCGGCTCCGCAGCCGCGGCCGCCGTCGAGCGGCTGCGCGACGGCGTCTTCTCGCTGGACCCGGACGGGGTGGCCGGCTACGTCAACCGCAGCTGCGAACTCCTGCTGGCCGCCCGCCGCGAGGACCTCCTCGGCCACCACCCGTGGGACGTGCTGTCCTGGCTCTCCGACCCGGTGTACGAGGACCGCTACCGGGCCGCGATGCTCTCCCAGCAGCCGACCGCCTTCCTCGCGCTGCGCCCGCCCGACACCTGGCTCGCCTTCTCGCTCTACCCCGACGCCCACGGCGTGACCGGCCGGGTGGTCGCCGCCGAGGCGCCCCCCGGCGCGGCCGCGACGCCGGTCGAGACACCGGCCCTGACCCGGCCCGGCATCGGCTCCACCTACCACCTGCTGCAGCTGGCCAGCGCGCTCACCGAGGCGGTCAGCGTCAAGGAGGTCTGCCAGGCGGTCGGCGAACAGATCCTGCCGGCCTTCGGCGGCCAGCAGCTCGCCATCTACACGGCCCGTGAGAAGCGGCTCCACCTGGTCTCGCAGACCGGCTACCCAGACGGCTTCCTGGACCGCTTCGAGGGCACCCCGATGGGCACCCGGCTGCCCGGCGTCGACGCGCTCAGCACCGGCACCCCGATCTTCTTCGAGTCCGTCCACCAGCTCTCCGCCGCCTACCCCGGGATCCCGCTCGACGAGATGCGCGCCTGGGCCTTCCTCCCGCTGATCGCCTCCGGCCACCCGGTCGGCAGCTGCATCCTCGGCTTCGACGAACCCAGACCCTTCAGCAGCGAGGAGCGCGGCCTGCTCACCGCTCTCGGCGGCTTCATCGCCCAGGCCCTCGAACGCGCCCGGCTCTACGACGCCGAGTTCGCCCTCGCCCGCGGACTGCAGCAGGCCCTGCTCCCGCACCGGCTGCCCCGGATCGAGGCCGTCCGGATCGTCGCCCGGTACCTGCCCGGCACCCAGGGGATGGAGATCGGCGGCGACTGGTACGACGCGATCAGCACCGCGTCCGGCGCCTGCCTGGTGATCGGCGACGTCGAGGGGCACAACGTCGGCGCCGCCGCCACCATGGGCCAGTTGCGCAGCGCCGTACGGGCGTTCGCCAGCGGCGGCGACCCGCCGGGCGAGGTGCTCCGGCGCACCAACCGGCTGATGGTCGACCTGGACCCGGGACTGCTCGCCAGCTGCTGCCTGATCTACCTGGACCGCGCCGACGGCCACGCCTGCGCGGCCCGGGCCGGCCACCTGCCCCCGTTGCTGCGCCACCCCGACGGGCAGACCGAGGCGCTGCACCTGCCCGGCGGGCCGCTGCTCGGCATCGACAACACCGCGGAGTTCCCGGTCACCGAACTGGACCTCGCGCCCGGCTCGATCCTCGCCCTCTACACCGACGGGCTGGTGGAGGAGCCCGGAAGCGGCATCGACGAGGGCGTCGACCGGCTGCGCACCACCCTCGCGCACGCCGAGGCGGCCACCCTGGACGAACTGGCCGACCGCCTGCTGCGCGACGCCCGGCGCTCCACCCACCGCGCGGACGACGTCGCCCTGCTGCTGGCCGCCTACACCCCCGACTGACCGCGCCGGCGTCCGCCGCCCCGTCGCGGGCCGCCCCGAGGCGTTCGGGATCGCGACTTTCGTCGCGGCACCCGACGACCAAGGGTGGCGGCCGGCCGCCACCCGGTCCGGTTAGCCTCGCCGGGTGGCAGCGACACCAGGAACAGCGGACCGTACGACGGCGACCGGCGCGGGGACGGCCGGCAGCGGTGGGCCCGGGGCCGGCCCCGGCGCGGGCGGCCCGGGGCCGGGCCGGGCGGCCGTGGTCGGCCGGGTCGCCGGCCGGGCCGTCCGCCGGGTCTTCCCGGGGCCGTGGGGGGCGTGGGCGCTGGTCCGGGAGGTCGTCGGCCTGCTGGTGCTCTCCGGACTGGCGGCGCTGATCGTCTCGGTCGCGCGCGGCGGGCCGCTGAAGCTCGTGCTGTACGTCGGCGCCGTGGCCCTGCTCTTCGCCATGCGGCGCGGGCTGCCGGTGCCCGTCATGCTGGCGACGGCGGCCGCGGCCGGGGCGATCGACAGCTTCGCGCCGCTGCTGATCTGCGCCGCCTGGTCGGTGGGCTACCGGGTGACCCGGGCGCTGCCCACGCTCGGCGTGATGGCCGCCTCCTTCACCCTGATCACGGCCACCGCCGTTCTGCACGGGGACGACGTCGTCCCGGCCAAGGGGGTCGCGGGGTTCGCGATCGGCGGCTTCCTGCTCTTCGCCGGGCTGCCCGCGCTGGCCGGCCGCTACCACGCGCAGCGCCGCGCGCTGCTGGTCGCCCTGCGGGAGCGCAACGACCAGCTGGAGCGCGAGCGCGTCATGATCGCCCACCAGGCCCGGCTGCGGGAGCGGCACCGGATCGCCCAGGACATGCACGACAGCCTCGGGCACCAGCTGGCGCTGATCTCCGTGCACTCGGGCGCGCTGGAGGTGGACCGCTCGCTGACCGACCCCCAGCGCGCCGCGGTCGGCGTGCTGCGGCAGGCCGCGGTCGCCGCGATGCGTGAGCTCCGGGTGGTGGTCGGGGTGCTGCACGAGGAGTCCGCGCCGACCGGGGCCGGCCGGGCGGGCGGCGGCTCCGGCGGCGGGCTGGACGGGATCGAGCGGCTGGCCGAGAGCTCCCGGGCGGCCGGCGCCGCCGTGACGCTGAGCCGCGGCGGGGACGGCCGCCCGCTCGCCGCGGCCACCGAGCACGCCGCCTACCGGATCGTCCAGGAGGCGCTGACCAACGCGCACAAGCACGCGCCCGGCGCGCCGCTCACCGTCGCCCTGCGCTACGAGCCGGACGCGCTGGTGGTCGAGATCGCCAACGGGCCGGCGCCCGAGCCGCCGCCGGCCGGCCAGGTGGTCAGCGGCGGCCAGGGCCTGACCGGGCTGCGCGAGCGGGCCCGGCTGGTGGGCGGGATGGTGCACGCCGGACCGTCCGGCGGGGGCGGCTGGCGGCTGGCCGCCGTCCTGCCCTACCACCACGACGGGGCGGCCGGGCCGTCCGCCGCAACCGCCGACGGACTGTCGGACGCGCCGCCCGCCGGGGCGGGAGCGGCCTGGGCCCCGCCGGGCGGGGGCGGCCTGGGCCCCGCCGGGCGGACGGGGCTGCGCAGCCCCGCGGTCGGCTGCGCGGCCGGCGCCGGCGCGGTCGTGCTGGCCGTGGTGGGCCTGCTGGTCTGGGGCGTGATGGCCTTCGTGCAGGCCCTGGACGACGCGACCGTGAGCACGAAGACGTACGAGTCGATCGCGGTCGGCAGCGCCGAGGCGGACGTCCGGGCCAGGCTCCCGGTCGGCAGCCGCCTGCTGACCCAGGGCTACCAGGGCACCGGGCCGACCCTGCCGGCCGGGGCGTCCTGCTCCTGGTACCTCTCGGACGAACCGGGGAAGGACAGCTTCGACGACGAGTACGTGGCCCGGTTCTGCTTCAAGGACGGCACCTTGATCGACAAGCAGCACTACCGTGCGAAGGTATGACCGTGCCGCGTGCCACGCGGCCGGCCCGGGCCGAGCGGGGCCCGCGGCGCCGACCCCTGCCCGTCCAGGAGGACCAGCAGTGATCCGAGTCCTCGTCGCCGACGACGAGCCACTCATCCGCGCCGGGATCAGGATGATCCTCTCCTCGGCCGACGACATCGACGTGGTCGCCGAGGCGGCCGACGGACGCGAGGCGCTGGAGCTGGCCCGCGCCCACGGTGTCGACGTGGTGCTGCTGGACATCCAGATGCCGGTGATGGACGGCCTCACCGCGCTGGCCGAGCTGCCCCGCGCCGCGCCGGACGCACGGGCGCTGGTCCTGACCACCTTCGGCGAGCGCGACAACGTGCTGCGCGCGGTGGCGGCCGGCGGCGCCGGGTTCCTCCTCAAGGACACCGCGCCGGCCGAGCTGATCCAGGCCGTCCGGGCGGCGGCCGGCGGCAACGCCTTCCTCTCGCCGGTGGCCACCCGGTTCATCGTGGACAGCCTGGCCGCCGGCCCGGCCGGGCCCGCGGCGGCCCGCGCCGAGGCCGCCCGCCGACGGCTGGAGGCGCTCACCCCGCGCGAGCGCGAGGTGCTGGCCCTGCTGGGGGAGGGGCTGTCCAACGCGGACGCCGGCGCCCGGATCCACATGAGCGAGGCGACCGTGAAGACGTACGTCAGCCGGATCCTCGCCAAGCTGGGCTGCGACAACCGCGTCCAGGCGGCGCTGCTGGCCCGGGACGCGGGGCTCGACAGCACCGGCTGACCGGGCGCCGGGCCGGGCCCGGACCGATGGGTCCCTCCCGGCCCGGTGGCCGGCCCCCGGGCGGCCCGCCGTCGAGCGCCCCCGCTCAGCGGGAGGCGATCCGCAGGGCCAGCCGGGTGCTGGAGTGGGCCACCCCCGCCTCGTGCTTCAGCCGCCGCAGCAGACGGTCGAGCGCCGCCGCGTCGGCGGCCCGGGCCCGGAGCAGGTAGTCGTGGGCACCGGTGACGTGCACCGCCTCGGTGACACCCGGCAGCCGCAGCACCGTCGTCTCGAAGGCGTCGCTGTCCGTCTCCGGCCGCAGGGTCACGTCGATGAAGACGGTCAGGCCGGGGCGGCTGTCGGCGGCCGGGTCCACCAGGGTGGTGAAGCCGCGGATCACGCCCGTCCGGACCAGCCGTCGCACCCGCTCCGCCGCGGCGTTCGAACTCAGGCCGACCCGGGCCCCCAGATCGCGGTAGGAGATCCGCGCGTCCGTCCGCAGCAGGCCGAGAATATCGCTGTCCAGTTCGTCCATACCGCGATTATCGCGGCCCCGGGGCGCATCCGGCCGGGGAAGCCGCCGCCGGTCTGTGACGGTGGCCCGATGACCGAATCCCTCGTCCTGATGGACACCTCCCTGGTACGGCCGCTGCTCGCGGGGGGCGCGGCGGGCCTCGGGGTGGCCCTGCCGCTCGGCGCCGTCGGCGTCCTGCTGCTGGAGGAGGGACGGCGGGGGTGGCGCGCCGCCGCCGGCGCGGCGGCCGCGGTCGCGCTGGCCGACCTGCTGTACGCGGCGCTTGCGGTGAGCGTCGGCACCCGGGTCTCGGCGCTCCTCGCCGGGTGGGAGGTGTGGACCAGGACCGCCTCGGCCGCCCTGCTGGGCGCGATCGCGGTCCGTGGGCTGCTCGCGCTGCTGCGCCCGCGCGAACGGCCGCACGAACGCCCGCGCGAACGGCCTTGCCAAAGCCCGCGCGCACGCCCGGGCGCGTCGGCCGAGGAGGGCGCCGGGGGAGTCACGGGCGCCGACGACGGCGGGCCCCGGGCCGGGGGCGCGGGCCGGGCCTTCGTCCGCTTCCTGTTGCTGACCTTGGTCAACCCGGCGACGGCGCTCTACTTCGTCGCGCTGGTCTCGGCCGGCGGCGCGGGCGGTCCGGGCGGGGGTGGGGCGACTCCCGGTGCCCTGGCGGGCGCGGCCTTCGCGGGCGGGGTGTTCGTGGCCTCGCTCGCCTGGCAGCAGGTGCTCGCCGGGCTGGGGGCGCTGGCCGGCGCCCGGCTCACCGGTCCGGTGGCGCGGACACTGACCTACGGGGCCGGGTACGGGCTGGTGGCCTACTACGCGGTGCGGCTGGCCCTGCCCGCCTGAGCCGGGGGCGCCAGGTCGGGGATGCCGCAACGCGCTGCGGTGGGCTCGGCGGCCGGGTGCTCCTGAGGCTTCCGGGGGTTGAGGGAGCGTCGGACGGACGGCACGGTGTGGCGGGCGCCACCCGGGAGCGGGCGGGGCGGTGTCCGGAGGGGGCGAATTGTCACGGAACGTGTGCCGGGTCTGTCTCCGCGTCGTCCGTGTGGGCGGGCTCACAGGGCCTCAGGCGTGAGGACGGGCACCGAAATGTCCGCTTTGATCATGCAAATACGGATAAAACTGGGCATTCGGGGCGCGATTCCTTGATCAATACCGCCGGTAACAGTGGACTGACCTGGGAGAACCTGTCAATGGTTGAACCAAGCCTCACGGAACCGTAGGTTCGTTGTCGTCGGTGCAACGAGCACCACCCGGGTTCACCCCCACCGCACGGCCCGCCGGATCATCCGGTGCGGGACGTGCCCGCCGGAGCGACCGCTCGCATCAGGTCGCAGGCGTGCGGAGGGTTGCCGGGGCGGCGCGGCGCGCTCCTGTGCGTGTCCGGCCGCTCTTCGAGTGAGGTGAGTGAGACAGGCCCTTCCGGGGTCTGGTTCCGCATGCCTGCCCGGGACTGTCGAGAGGATCTACATGAGCTTCCGTAACGAGACCGCCGCTGCCACCACCAAGACCGCCACCAAGCGCAACCGCATGCGGATGGCCCTGATCGGCGGGGCCGTCGTGACCCTGCCGGTGGCAGGCCTCGTCACGGCCAACTCGGCTTCCGCCGCCTCGGTGTCGACCTGGGACAAGGTCGCCCAGTGCGAGAGCACCGGCAACTGGAGCATCAACTCCGGCAACGGCTTCTACGGCGGCCTGCAGTTCACCTCCTCCACCTGGGCCGCCTTCGGCGGTACCGCGTTCGCGCCGCAGGCCAACCAAGCCACCAAGGCGCAGCAGATCGCCATCGCCGAGAAGGTGCTCGCCTCGCAGGGCCCCGGCGCCTGGCCGGTCTGCTCCGTCAAGGCCGGCCTGACCGCCGGTGGCGCGGCCGCCGCCGTGGACACCTCGGACGCGGCCGCCAAGCCCGCCGCCGAGGCGCCCGCCGCCCCGGCCAAGAAGGACACCAAGCCGGCCACCTCCTCGGACGCGGCCGCCGCCCAGACGCCGAAGTCCGAGAACAAGCCGACCTCCACCGACGCCGTGAAGTCGTGGAAGCAGGCCGGCCAGCACAACACCGCCAAGGGCAGCTACACCGTCAAGAGCGGTGACACCCTGGGCGCGATCGCCGCCAAGTTCGGCACCTCGGTGTCGAGCCTGCACGCCAAGAACGTCCAGGTCATCGGCGCCAACGCCGACCTGATCTACCCGGGCCAGACCATCACCGTCTGATCCCGTCCCGCATCACCGGCAGCCGCCCCCTCCTCGGAGGGGGCGGCTGTCCGCGTTCGGGCGGTCGGTCACCGGCCGGTCCATGACGGTCCGCCGTCCCGCTCCCGGCTCCCACGCCGCCCCGCCCCCGGCTCCCACGCCGGCCCCCTTCCGGCCCTCGCCGGACCCCTCCCGGGCCCGTCCGGCCGCTGCCGTGGAAGCCCGTTCCGAACTCCCGAAGAACTCGTTCCGGATTTCTGTTATCCGGTCGGGCGCCGCAGGTCTCCTAGGTGTCAGGGCATGTACGGGCAGGTCCACGGGGAGAGCGGACGCAGGTGAACAGTGCAAACGGGGCCGCCACGGTCGCGGCGGCGCAGGCCGGGGACGAGCGGGCGCAGGGCGAACTGATCGCGGAGTACCTGCCGCTGGTCTACAACATCGTCGGCCGGGCCCTCAGCGGGCACGCCGATGTCGACGACGTCGTGCAGGAGACCATGCTGCGGGTCGTCGACGGGCTGGGCGGCCTGCGCGACGCGACCTGCTTCCGCTCCTGGCTGGTGGCCATCGCGATGAACGAAGTCCGCCGCCGCCAGCGTGCGCACAGTTCCGAGGCGCTCTGCGACGGCCTGCACGAGGCCCAGGAGGTCGCCGACCCCGGCGCCGACTTCGTCGGACTGACCATCGTCCGGCTCGGCCTGTCGGGCCAGCGCCGGGAGGTCACCGAGGCGACCCGCTGGCTGGACCAGACCGACCGTGAACTGCTGGCCCTCTGGTGGCTGGAGGCGGCCGGCGAACTGACCCGGGCGGACGTGGCCGTCGCCCTGGGCCAGTCCCAGCAGCACGTGACGGTTCGGGTGCAGCGGATGAAGACCCAGCTGGAGGTGGCCCGGGTCGTGGTCCGGGCGCTCTCGGCGCTGCCGCGCTGCGAGGAACTCGACTCGCTCATGGCGGCCTGGGACGGCGCCCCGGGCTCGCTCTGGCGCAAACGGATAGCCCGTCATGCCCGCGACTGCGTGGCCTGCGGCGGTCATCGCAACGGCCTGGTCCCCGCCGAGGGGCTGCTGGCCGGCCTGGCCTTCGTCCCGGTGCCCGAGCACCTGGGCGGCCTGCTGCCCACGGCCTTCGGGCCGGCCGGCTCCGGCGCCGCCGCAGCCGCACCCGCCGCACCCGCCGCACCCGGGGCTGCGGGCCCCGTCGCGCCGCCGGCTTCCGTCCCTCCGGCCCCCGTACCGCCCGCGCCCGCTCCGGCGCCGGGCCCCGGCGGGACGACGTTGCAGCAGCTCGTCCGCCGCCCGTTCCGGCAGGGACCCGGCTCGCCGGCCGTGCTCGGCAGCATCGCGGCGGTGGCCGCCGTCGCCTGCCTCGCCTACGTGGTTCCCGAGGGTCCGCGGCCGGCCGACGTCCGGGCGGTGGTCGCCCCCGCCGCAGAGCCCGCCGCTCCGCCGGCCGCGTCCGAACCGCCTTCCCCCGCAGCGCCGTTGCCCGAGCCGTCGGTGACGGTGACGGCCCCGGAGCCGACCCCCGCCGCCTTTCCCCCGGCGGCGCCGCCGAGCCCCTCGCCCAGTCCCAGGCCCGTGCGCCCGTCGGCCACCGTGCCGCCGCCCGCGCCGGTCGCGGTGCCCTCGGTGGTGCCGGCCGTGGCGCTCGACCCGTTCGAGCGGCAGCTCGTCGACCTGCTCAACAGCGAGCGGACGAAGCAGGGTTGCGCCCCGCTCCGGGTGGACCCGCGGCTGAGCGAGGCCGCGCAGCGCCACTCGGACGACATGGCGGCGCGCGGATACTTCGGCCACACCGACCCCGACGGCGTCACCGCGCCCCAGCGGATCACCGCCGCCGGCTACCACTGGACCACGTACGCGGAGAACATCGGCTTCGGCCGGGACGACGCGGCCGTGGTGGTGGGCGAGTTGATGAACACCCCCGACCACCGGGCGCACATCCTGAACTGCGCGTTCAAGGACATCGGCGTAGGCGCCCGCTTCGGCCCCGGCGGGCCGTGGTGGACCCAGGACTTCGGAGCGGCCCGCTGACCCGAGGGCCCTCCCCACCGGACCCCTTGACCACCTGAACCCTCTTGACCACCCGAACGACCACCTGAACCATCGACCCCCGACCGCACCCTCGACTTTCCGGCCCCCACGGCCGCTTCCCCACGCCAGACCCCTTACTGGCGAATCCCTCCTCAGGCATGCCCTGGGACGACCCCGCACAAGCAGACAGGACGATCGAGATGGCACGAAGGCGCGCCCTTCCGAAACGCAGTCCCCGCACCCTGCTGGTCACGGCGGCGGCACTGGCCGCCGCGGTGGCCGCCAGCGTGATCGGCGTCAACACCGTGACGGACGGCCAGCGTTCCGCGGTCGCCGCGGCCGAACAGCCCGCCCAGGACGGCGTCGTGGGCGAGGCCGCCGGCGGCACCGCCTCCCCGGCGGCGAAGCCGGAGCACAAGGAGCCGCCCACGCCGATCAAGGAGATACCCAAGGACGACCCGGCCCGCGGCCTGGTCTACACGGGTCTCACCCCGGCGCCCAAGGAGGACCCCTGCGTCGGCGTCTACCGGGTCTCCGACGCGGCGCTCTGCACGCACGGGCCCGACGCCCCGCCCGCCGGCGTGGACATCCACAAGAACACCGAGCCCGCGGTGGCCGCGACCACCCCGGCGCCCGCCGTGCCGGGGGAGGGCGACGCCAAGCCGCCGTCCGCCTCGGACCTGCTGGCCGGTCAGCCCCCCGTCATCGACGCGCAGACCGGCGCCGTGATCGGTGCGGCCCCGGCCGGCCAGGCGGCCGCCGCGGCCGCCCCGGACGCCGTCGCGGGAGCCCCCGCCGGTACCGCCGCCGCCTCCGGCGACGCCGCGGTGGTCTGCGACGGTGACGGCACCAGCGGCAACCGGGTGCAGGTGCTGTACCTGCACGCCCCCGGCCAGGACCGCTTCGCCCAGTACCTGCCCTCCTTCAAGAAGTGGGCCGCGGACACCGACGCGATCTACAACGCCAGCGCCGGCGAGACCGGCGGCGTGCGCCACGTCCGGTACGTGACCGGCGCCGACTGCACCGTGTCGGTGCTCAACGTCGAGATCTCGGCGGCCGCCCTGCACGAGTTCGGCTCGGCCAACGACGCCCTGGCGTCGCAGGGTTACAACCGCCGCGACCGCAAGTACATGATCTTCGCGGACGCCCAGGTCTACTGCGGCATCGGCACCTTCAACGGTGACGAGCGCCCGGGCCAGGACAACCGCAGCAACTTCGGCCCCTCGTACGGCCGGACGGACTCCGGCTGCTGGGGCGGCTCGACCGCCGCGCACGAACTCGGCCACAACCTCGGCGCGGTGAACAACAGCGCCCCGCACACCAGCAAGGCCGGCCACTGCGTCGACGAGTGGGACATCATGTGCTACTCGGACGCGCCGTACTACCCGAAGATGCAGACCATCTGCCCCGACCGCGGTCACGACGAGCGGCTGGACTGCAACCACGACGACTACTACAACACCGCCCCGCAGCCCGGTAGTTACCTGACCACGCACTGGAACATCGCCAACAACCAGTTCCTGATAGCCGGCGGCGGCACCAAGCCCGACCCCACTGCCAGCCCCTCGCCCACCCCGACCACCGGCCCGTCCACCAGCGCCTCGCCCAGCCCGAGCACCAGCGCCAAGCCGAGCCCGAGCGCCTCGCCGACCAAGCCCAACCCGACCTCCACGCCCAGCCCGACCGGCACGCCCGCGCCGACCAACGGCCCGGACATGACCGCGAGCCAGATCACCCAGAACTCGGCCGTCCTCAGCTGGCCGGCCGTGGCCTCCGCCGCCGGCTACGAGATCCAGCTGAACGGCAAGGCGCTGGCCACCGTCCGGTCGACCGTCGTCCGGGTCGTCCAGCTGCGCCCCGACACCGCCTACTCCTTCGCCGTCGCCGTCCGTGACCAGCGCGGCGCCACCACCAAGCCCGGCCGCCCGGCGGCCTTCCGCACCCCGTCGGCGGGCGGCGGCAGCACCGGTCCGACCGTGCCCGGCAAGTCGTACCTGCTGCTCAACAGCCTCACCGGCCAGTCGGCCGACATGTGGGGGAGCTCCACCAACGACGGTGCCGTGCTGATCGGTTACCAGCGCACCGGCTACGCCAACCAGCGCTGGCTCTTCGACGACGCCGGCGACGGGTTCCTGCGGATCAAGTCCGCGGTCTCCGGCAAGTGCCTCCAGGTCGGCGGCCGCCTGGTGCCCGGCCAGTACGTGATGCAGCAGCCCTGCAACACCTCGGCCACCTCCCAGCGCTGGAAGCTGACCGCGGCCGGCAGCGGCTGGACCCTCACGGCGGACGGCGGCCCGCTCGCCCTCGGCGTCAGCAGCCGCTGGTACTACGGCGGCCGCCTGCTCGAACTGCAGCAGCCCGACGCCCAGGGTTACCAGAACTGGACCGTCCAGCAGGCCTCCTAGGCCGACCCGGTCCCATCCGGGACCGTCCCGGACCCGTCGGCCAGGCCCCCTGGTCGACGGGTCGCCGGCCGTACGGGGGAGCCCATCCCCCGTACGGCCGTTCTCCGATCCGGCAGGGCCCGGCCCCCGGCGGGCCCTGCCATCGCCCCGAAACCCACGAGGAGTCACCGTGCTGACCCCCAAGCGCTCCACCGGCCTGCTGGCGGTATTCCTGCTGGCCGTCCTCGCGGCCCTCGGCCCGGCCGGGACGGCGAACGCCCACGGCGACACCATCCGCTTCCGGATCGCGGGCGCGCCCGACGGGCACCCCCGCGCGGTCGCCAGCTGGGAGAACGACGGCGAACCGGTGGACGAGGAGGTCGCCGCCACCCTCAGCGCGGTCTCGGACGACGGCCGCTCGGTGGGCCCCTGGCGGTTGGTGCCGTTGCAGGGGAGCCCCTCGACCTTCAGCACCCGCGAACCGCTGCCGGTCGGCCGGTGGAAGGTCACCGTGGAGTCCGGGTTCCCCGCCCTCGGCCGGGGCGAGGCGGACCTGACGGTGGACGTGATCCAGGACCCGGCACCGTCCGCGACGCCCGTCCCGGCCTCGCCGGCGCCCGGGGCGGCGACGCCCGTCCGGCCCGGCCCCTCCCAGGGCACCGCCACCCAGGCCGGCCCCACCGTGCCGGCCTCCGCCGCAGCGACCGCGTCCGTCTCCTCCCCGGCCACGGTGACCACCGCGGCGGAGTCCCCGGCGCGGGGCTCCGGGGTCGGCCGGGCCTTCGCCGCGATCGCCGCCGTGGTGGTCGGCACGGCCGGCGTGCTGGCGCTGCGCGCCCGTCGCCGCCGCGCCGCCCGGTGACCGGGCGGCCGACCTCGCCCGCCCGGCGCTGACGTCCCGTACCCACGCCCCGCACCAACACCCGGCACCCCGCACCCGGCACCCCGCACCCGGCACCCCGCGCCGGGCACCCCGCGCCGCCGCCCGGCGCCGGACCTGCGCGGACGGCTCGGGCCTGTCGCTCCCCGACCGGTGGGCGCCGGGGTGGCAGCATCGACCGGGCCGGTATCCGAACCGTCCCCGGAGGTCACCATGCCCGACACCGACACCACCGATCCGGTGGAACTGCTCGCCCGCGCACTGCACCAGGCGGGCGCGGTGGTCGCCGCCACCGACCCCGCCCAGGGCGGGCTGCCGACCCCCTGCCGGTCCTGGGACGTGACCGACCTGGTCAGCCATCTGCTGGCCGACCTGCGGCAGTTCACCGTCCGGGCGAACGGCGGCACCCCGGACTGGAAGGCGCCCACCGAGCGTGTCATTGAGGGCTGGGCGCATGCCTTCGAGGCCGGCGCCGAGGAGCTGCTCGCGGCCTGGCGCCGGGCCGGCGACCTGAGCGGCGTGCGGGAGGTGCCGGGCATGGGCGAGCTGCCCGCCCGGTTCCCGGTGGACCAGCAGACCGCCGAACTCGCCGTCCACAGCTGGGATCTGGCCACCGCGACCGGTCGGTCCACCGACCTTGACGAGACGGTCGGCGCCGCCGCCCTGGAGTGGGGCCGGGGCGCGCTGCAACCGAAGTTCCGCGGCGCGGAGAGTGACGGGCACGCCTTCGGGCCCGAAGTCCCGATCGGGCCGGACGCGCCGCTGTACGACCGACTGGCCGCCTGGTTCGGCCGCCGCCCGGCGACCGCCTGACCGGCGACCACCGCCCGGCGACCTCCGGACCGACCACCGTCCCGCGACCGCCGAGCACCCGGGCCGGGACCTGCCCGCCCACCGGGCTCAGCCCGCCGCCGCGGCCTTCTTGATCGCCTCCCGGATGCGCGGGTAGGTGCCGCACCGGCAGATGTTCTGGATCTGGTCGATGTCGGCGTCGGTCGGCGCCGGATTGCGGCGCAGCAGCGCCACGGCGGTCATGATCTGGCCGGGCTGGCAGAAGCCGCACTGCGCCACGTCGCACTCCAGCCAGGCCTCCTGGACCGGGTGCAGCACCTCGCCGTCCGCGAGGCCCTCGATGGTCGTCACCCGCCGCCCGGCGCAGTCCTTCACCGCCACCGTGCAGGGCTGGAACTCCGCGTCGTCCAGGTGGCTGGTGCAGGCCCGGCAGACACCCACCCCGCAGCCGTACTTGGGGCCGGTGACCCCGAGCTTGTCGCGCAGCACCCAGAGCAGCGGCATGTCGTCCGGGGCGTCCACGGTGACCGGCCGCCCGTTGAGGACGAAGGTGTGACTGGGCATCGGTTCGGGCCCCTCAGAAGTTGATCGGGAAGGAACGCGGGCTCCGGCCGGTGGCCCGGGCGTACGCGTTGGCGACGGCGGCCGAGGCGGCCGGCACGCCCAGCTCGCCCGCGCCCCCCGGCGGGCCGCTCGGCGGCATCAGGTGCACCTCCACGGACGGCGGGCTGTGCCGCTGCCGGGCGTAGCGGAAGTCGGCGTAGCTGCCCTCCCGCACCGCGCCGCGGTCGATGTGGTTGCCCGCCTGCAGGATCACCGAGATGCCGTCGATCAGCGCGCCGGTCAGCTGGGCCTCCAGCCCGCGCGGGTTGACCGCCCGGCCGACGTCGGCGGCGATCACCGCCCTGGTGACCCGCGGTTGCGCCGGGTCGGTGGCGTCGATCTCGACCAGGTAGGCCGCGCAGGACCGGTGCTCCTCGTGGAAGCCGACGCCCTGGGCGTGCCCGGCCGGCATCGGCCGGCCCCACCGGCCCTCGGCGGCCACGGTGTCCAGCACCGCCCGGGCGCTCGCGCTGCCCAGCCGGGCGCGGCGGAAGGCCACCGGGTCCTGCCCGAGGGTGCGGGCGATCTCGTCCACCATGATCTCGTCCGCGACCCGGACCGTCCCCGAGTACACCGAGCGCCAGCTGCCGGTGGGCACGTCCAGCGGCACCTCCGCGAGCAGTTGGGTCGTGACCCCGAGCCGGTACGGGTTCTTCTCGGTGAGCAGGAAGAAGCCCTGGCTCAGGCTCAGCCCGCCGGCCCGGACGGCGAACCCGGCGGCGGTCAGCGCCTCGCCGAGGCCGTGCCGGAAGTCCGTCCGCACGGTCGCCACCCGGTGCTCGTAGGTCAGCACCTGGCCGAGCGCGTGGGTGGCGCGGATCCGGTGGTGGCCGGCCGGGCGCATCCGGCCGTGCCGCATGTCGTCGTTCCGGGTCCACATGAGCTTGACGGGCCGCCGGGCGGCCTGGGAGATCTGCGCGGCCTCCAGCGCGGCGTCGAAGAACAGCCGCCGTCCGAAGGAGCCGCCGCCGCGCACGACATGCACGGTGACCGCGTCCTGCGGCAGCCCGAGCGCGGCGGCGACGGTCTGCTGCGCGACGATCGGCGACTGCGAGGAGAACCACAGCTCGGCGCGGTCCGGGCGGACGTCGGCGACGGCGGTCAGCACCTCCATCGGGGCGTGGCTGACGAAGGCGAAGTCGAACTCGGCGTCGACGTGCAGGGTGAGCAGCGGCGGCACGAGGAACGGCGGGTTGGCGGCGCGCAGCCGGCTGCGGATGCCCGCGTCGGAGAGGTCGGCCAGCGGGCCCGGCCGCCAGGAGACCTGGAGCGCGTCGCGGGCCTTCAGCGCCTGGTCGAAGGTCTCGGCCAGCACCGCCACCCCGCCGCCGCCGGGCAGCGGCAGCACGTCGAGCACCCCGGGCATGCCGCGGGCGGCCGAGGCGTCGAAGGCCTGCACACCGCCGTTGATCGTCGGCGGTCGGGCCACCACGGTCGGCACCGCGCCCGGGACGGCCAGGTCGCCGGCGTACCGGGCCCGGCCGGTGACGATGTCGCGGGCGTCGATCCGCCCGGTGGGCGTGCCGACCAGCCGGTGCTGCTCGGCGGTCTTGGGCGTGGCCGGGACCGCCGGGACGGTCACCGCGGCTGCGGCCTCCGCGAGGGAGCCGAAGCCGGCGCGGCGCCCGTCGGGGGCGAGGACGGCGGAGCCCTCCGTGCGCAGCGACCCGGCGGGCAGGTTCCAGCGCGCGGCCGCGGCGGTGACCAGCCGGGCCCGGGCGGCGGCGGCCACCGCGCGGACCGGGTCGTACAGCGAGCGGACCGAGTTCGAACCGCCCGTCAGCTGGTTGAACAGCAGGTCCGGCCGGGCGTCGGAGAGCGGCACGTCGACGTCGTCCAGCCCGGCGTCCAGCTCCTCGGCGACCAGCATCGCGACGGCGGTGGTCAGGCCCTGGCCCACCTCGGCCCGGGGCAGGTGCAGCACCACCCGGCCGGCGGCGGTCACCTCCAGCACCAGCAGGTGGGCGGTGGGCAGGCCGGCCAGGATCAGCGCGTCGCCGAGGTCGACGACGTCGGGCACCCCCGGCAGGCCGGGCAGGGTGCCCGCGGCGGGTGGGGGGACGGGCTCCGCGTCGGGGACGGTCGCGGCGACGGCGGGGGCGGTCGGCGCCGCGAGCCGGGCGGCGACGGTGAGGGTGGGCGCGGCCAGCAGGTAGGTGAGGAACCTGCGGCGCCCGACGGACGCACGGTCGGGGGTGGAGGTGCTGATCGCCGGGCCCTTCACGCGGAGGCCGGGACCGGCGGCGCCGGTCCGTGGACGCCGACGAGCTTAGGGACGTGTTACCGGCGGGTCAACATGCTCATGACGCCTTGCCGGGGGCGTCGCTCCGGCCGGTGGCACGCACTGGCCGGCCGCCGGAACCGGCCGTTCGCGGGCACCGGTCGGTCGCACCCGTCGGGCGGCCGGGACCGCGGGCACGTCCGCACCGGCCCTCCGGGCTAGGCTCGTGGGGTGAACACCACCTGGGACGCCCCGGCCGCCGGTGTCCTGCGGCTGCCCTCCGGGCGGCTGGTCCGCGGCCGGGGGTTGAGCAGGCCCGTCCCACCGGGGCCGGAACCCGAGTTCGCGCTGTACCTGCTGGGGCATCCGCCGCCCCCGGTCGGCTGGGAGGCCCGCTGGGTGCGCTGGCCGGACTTCCGGCTGCCCGCCGACCGGGAGGCGGCCCGCGCCGCCCTGCTCGAACTCTGGGAGCGTGCCCCGGACGAACGCGTCGAGGTCGCCTGCGCGGGTGGCCGCGGCCGCACCGGCACCGCCCTGGCCTGCCTCGCGGTGCTCGACGGCGTGCCGCCCCGCGAGGCGGTCGGCTACGTGCGCGAGCACTACTCCCGGCACGCCGTGGAGACCCCGTGGCAGCGCCGCCACGTCCGGCGCTTCCGCTGAGCGAGGCTTCGCCGGACGGCGGCCCGGGGGTGATCGAAAACGGGTGCTTCGGCCCGGGCGCTCCCGGAACCGCCCGGGTTGAGGGAGCGCATCGAACAGCGCCATCATCGTCCGGGTGGACGAAACCTGGGACATCATCAACTCGCTGGCCGCCCAACTCGATTCGAGATCGACCCGGCAGGGCCAGGAGCGCTGGCTGGTCCAGATCGTCAAGCTGCAGGAGGAGGTCGGGGAGGTCGCCGAGGCGGCCATCGGCGCCCTGGGGGAGAACCCCCGCAAGGGGTATTCGCACTCCTGGGACGACGTCCGCGCCGAGGCCTGCGACGTGATCACCACCGGGATGGTGCTGCTGGCCCGGATGGGCGGCGACCCGCGGCAGCTCTTCGAGGAACACCTGCGCCGGCTGGCCGCCCGTGACCTCAGGCCGGAGCGGGGCTGAGTGGCCACCGGCACGCCGCCGACCCGCGAGCGGCAGCACCCGGTGCTGCCCGTCGAGGAGTTCACCGCCGGGCTGCCCAAGCACGTGGTCTCGGCCAGCCTGCTGCTGGCCGACCCGCGGGGCCGGGTCCTGATGCTGCACCAGGCCCAGCCCTATCCGGGGCATCCCCGCTGGTGGCAGCCGCCGGGAGGTCTCGCGGACCCGGGCGAGCGCCCGGACGGCACCGCCCTGCGCGAACTGGCCGAGGAGACCGGGCTGGTGCCCGCCCGGGCGCTGCGCCTGCTCGCGGTCGACCACCGCGGCGCGGCCGGGGGCTGGCCGCCGGTGATCGATTTCTGCTTCGACGCCGGTGTCCTGCCCGCCGGCACGGCGGTCGTCCTCAGCGCCGAGCACGACCGGGCCGCCTGGCGCACCCCCGCCGACTGGCAGCCGCATCTGCAGCCCGAGCAGCGGGCCTGGTTCGCCGCCGTCAGCCGCTCCCCGGGTACGGGGGGCGTGCTCTACCTCCACGACGGCCTGGAGCAATCCGGTACCGCTCGGCCGGCGCCGGGGAGCGCGGGCGATCCCGCGCCGGAGCCGCCCAGTTGACGTGCCCTGCCGCAGTCGGCGGCTCCGGTGCCCGGGTGTCAGTGACTGTCACCCGGCAGTGAGCGTCAAGTCGCTCACCAGGAAGTGGGGTTGCATGTCCTCGGTGGATTCCGCCCTGAGCCTTTGGGCGTCGAGCGCGGATGCCGCGACCATCCGGGCCCGGCCACGAGTTCCGGATCGTAGTCGAAGCCCGGCCACGGCAGTGCGGGGTGGTCGCCCTCCTCGCCGAACAGCCGGACCTGCTCGATGCCGCCCGGGACGGCGGGCGGAGGCGACTGGTTGGACCGGTCGGCCCGTGACCACAACCAGGAGTTCCGGGCGAGGCCGATGCCGCCGCCTCCTCGTACGGAACCGTCGGCAGGATCCTCCCGCCCGGGCCGTCGGGCCAGGGGTCGGGCCCGGACCTGCCCGGCCGGCCGGCCTTGTCCTCGGCCTCGTTCCCGGCCCGGCCCGGCCGGTTCGCTCGCACGGAGGACCCGGCACGGCGGGATTCCTCGACCCCTGACCCGGTCGACCCCCCCACGGTGACCTCCGGGCAGGGGTGCTGACCCGGTTTCCGTACGGGCCTGGCACCCTCGGTTCCGCCGCCCGCCGCCGGCTGCCCGCTGCCCGCCGGAGTGGACGACTCCCGGGGCAGGTGAGGGCCCGGAGGAGGGGGAGGCGGTGCGTCAGCCGGGCTCGGGGGCCGGTGCCATGACCGAATCTGATCGTTTTTGGCTACGAATTGGTCAAGCTTCGCGCCGGTGCATAGCGCCGATTGTCTGCTCATCGTCAAACTCTGGGCAGCTCAATCCCTGCAGCTACCCCCACAGGAGTCAGCGTGAGCCCCATCTCCGCGCGCCGCCGTCGCACCCTACCCGCAGCGATAGCGGTCGCCGCCACCGCGGCACTTCTCGCCGCGACCGTCCAGACCGGATCGGCCGCCGCCGTCACCACCCGCGACACGGCGATCGCCCACGCCAGGGCCAACGTCACCCACAACGCCCCGGTGTTCGGCTTCGGCGCCGACCAGGACCTCCAGGTCAAGGACGTCATCATCGACCCGGACGGCAGCCAGCACGTCCGCTTCGACCGCACCTACCGCGGGCTTCCCGTCGTCGGCGGCGACCTGGTGGTCCATCAGGACGCCAAGGGCCGGCTGAAGGACTCCTCCCGGGCGGCCGCGCACGACGCCGCCGTGAAGTCCACCGTCCCGGCCGTCCCCGCCGAGGCCACGGCGGGTCGCGCGCTCGGGCAGGCGCCGGGCATCTCGGCCGCCACCAGCAGCCCCGAACTGGTCGTCTGGGCCGCCGACGGCACGCCCCGGCTCGCCTGGCGGACCACCGTCGCGGGCGTCGGCGACCACGGCCAGCCCGCGAGCCGGATCGTCGTCACCGACGCCACCACCGGCGACCAGATCGAGGCGTACGACGCCGACCAGGAGGCCACCGGCACCGGCAAGTCCGAGTACACCGGCACCGTCAGCATCGAGACCAAGGCCCAGACGGGCGGCTACGCCCTGGTCGACACCGTCCGCGGGCACAGCACCCGGGACGCCCGCAACGCCTCCGCCGGCTCCATCACGGCCACCTCGGGCGTGCTGTTCACCGACGCCGACAACGTCTGGGGCGACGGCAAGAAGTTCTCCACCGACCGGGCCACCGCCGCCGTGGACGCCCACGCGAACACGGCCTGGACCTACGACTACTACAAGAGCACCTTCGGCCGCAGCGGCATCAAGAACGACGGCAAGGGCGCCACCGTCTTCGTGCACGTCGGGACGAAGTGGGACAACGCCCAGTGGTCCGACGCCTGCTTCTGCATGATGACCGGCGACGGCGACGGGGTGACCGACCCCGAGCAGGTCGACCTCGACACCATGGGTCACGAGATGACCCACGGCGTCACCAGCGCGACCGCCAACCTCCGCTACAGCGGTGAGTCCGGCGGGCTCAACGAGGCCACCAGCGACATCTTCGGGACCATGGTCGAGTGGTACGCCGACAACGCCGTCGACACCCCGGACTACCTGTTCAGCGACCAGTCCACGCCGCCGTGGCTGCGCCGGATGGACAAGCCCTCGCTGGACGGTGCCTCCGCCGACTGCTGGAGCAAGAAGGTCGCCCAGCTCGACGTGCACAACTCCTCGGGCGTGGGCAACCACTGGTTCTACCTGGCCAGTGAGGGCAGCGGTGCCAAGACGGTCAAGGGCGTCGCCTACAACAGCCCGACCTGCAACGGCTCCACGGTGACCGGCATCGGCAACGACAAGGTCGCCAAGATCTGGTACCGCGCGCTGACCGTCTACATGACGTCCACCACCAACTACAAGGGCGCGCGGGTCGCCTCGCTGAGCGCCGCGAAGGACCTGTACGGCGCGGGCAGCGCCGAGTACAACGCGGTCGCCGCGGCCTGGAGCGCGGTCAGCGTCAGCTGACCCCTTCTGCACCGCACCGCACCGCACCGCTCGCCGTCCGGGGCCCGTCCGCGCCCCGGGCGGCGTCGCGCACCCCGGCGGGTCCCGGTGGGGGATCGACGCCGAGGGCGTCCGGCGGTGCTCCCGCAGATGTGGGACATGTCATGGCGAAGGGCCATGAAAACGGGACATTCCGGGCATCGGGTTTGCGTCCGGCGCGGGTGCGTGGGTACGAAGGGTCGGAAGACATCCTCAGGCCCGACCAGCGGAAGGAAACCTCATGCCGGCTCTGCGAGACGTGACCCCACTTCCCGGTGGGGGCCCCGCGGCGCCCTCCCCGGACCGGTCCGCCGGCGGTCCGGCCGTTCTGCCGGAGCCGTCGTTCACGGCGGTCCGGCCGGGCGAGGACCTCGGGGCGGTCGGGCCGGCCGACGCGCGGGCCCTGTCCAAGGAGCTCTTCGTCCGGCTCGGCCGGCTGGAGCCGGGCACCCGCGAGTACTCCTACGTGCGCGGGACGCTGGTCGAGCTGAACCTGACCCTCGTCCGGTTCGCGGCCGCGCGCTACCGCGGGCGCGGCGAACCGATGGAGGACATCGTCCAGGCGGGGACGGTGGGCCTGATCAAGGCCATCGACGGGTTCGACCCGGCCGCCGGTGTGGAGTTCCCGACCTTCGCCCTGCCGACGATCCGCGGGGAGCTCAAGCGGTTCTTCCGCGACACCGGGTGGATGGTGCACGTCCCCCGCCGGCTGCAGGAGCTCAGGCTGGCCCTGGCCAAGGCCGGCGACGTGCTGGAGCAGCGCTCGGACCGGACGCCCACCGTGGCCGAACTCGCCGCGTACCTCGACCTGCCGGAGCGGGAGATCGTGGAGGGGCAGAAGGCGTCCAACGCCCACTGCCCGCGGTCGCTGGACGCGCCGGCCGACGGGGACGACGGCGGCGGCACGCTGGCGGACCGGTTCGCCGTGGAGGAGAAGGGCTTCGAGGCGACCGTGCACCTGGAGTCCCTCAAGCCGCTGGTGGCGGCGCTCCCGGAGCGCGACCGGACGGTGCTCGCGCTGCGGTTCGGTGCGGAGCTGACCCAGGCGCAGATCGGCGAGCGGCTCGGGCTGTCGCAGATGCACGTCTCGCGGATCCTGATCCGGATCCTGGGGCACCTGCGCGCCGGCCTGCTCACCGAGGACTGACCGACTGACCGCGCGTCGGGCACGGTGCGGCCGTGCTTCGCCGGCCGCCCGGCGCCCGGCCGGGTTCGCCCCGGCGTGAGCGGGTAGGAGGTCGTTCCAAGATCCGCCGAGCGTAGGAGGAAGCACCCCATGGGAATCCTGATCCTGATGCTCGCCCCGTTGCTGCTGGCCGTGATACTCGCCTGGGGCAGCCTGAACGCGTCCGCCGCCCGGCACCGGGCGGAGGGTCACCCGTCGAAGCCGGTGGCCGACCGGCGCCGAGGGCCGGCCAAGCACGCCTGAGCAGCGGTGACCGACGGGACGTCCGGTGGCGCGACAGCCTGCCGGGCGTCCCGTCCGCCGTCCGCCCTCGACTGTCCGCCCTCCGCTGTCCGTTGTGCTCGGGCAGCTGTTCCCTTCGCCGTCCGCCCCCGCCTGCCGCTGTGCGGGGCGTTCCGGTGCACCGGTGGTCCATCGGGTCTGCGCAAACCGTTGACGCCCCTTAGGAAAGCGCTTACCGTCAGCCTCTCCCGGACCGGAGCGACTCCGGCCGGGCGCCGCCGCGCGCATCCCTCCCTGCGCGACGTGGCCCACCGTCCGGATGCTTCGGCCAGGAGGCCCCCCATCAGCGCCGACCCGCACATCCCCGCAGCCCCCAGCTCGGCAACCCCGCCCGACCCGCCGTCCGTCCCGCCGTCCGGCCCGTCCCGCCGAGGGGTGCTCCGGATAGCCGCCGGATCGGCCGTCGCGGGCCCGCTGCTGCTCTCCGCCCGGCCCGCCCGGGCCGCCGCCGACGCCTACGACGTCCTCCGGCTGCGCTGGCGCGACCTGCTGACCGGGACCGGCTTCGACCCGGCCGCCGAACCCTACGCCACCGCCCTGCGCGGCCTCGGCGGCCGGGCCGGTGCGGTGTACGCCACCATGGCGCCCGCCGCCGGATCGCTCTGGCCGGACCTGCCGCTGGGCAGCGTCTCGGCCAACATCACCGGCAGCTACGTCCGGCTGCGGACGATGGCGCTGGCCTGGGCGCAGCCCGGTACCGGGCTCACCGGGGACGCAGGCCTCGGCGCGGCGATCGCCGCCGGCCTCGACCACCTCCAGGCGGGTGCCTACACTCCCACCGCCACCGCCTACGGCAACTGGTGGGACTGGCAGATCGGCGCGCCGCAGGCGCTCCTGGACACCTGCGTGCTGGCGTACGAGGTGCTCACCGCCGCCGGGCTGAGCGGGCAACTCGCCTCCGTCGACCGGCAGGTGCCGGATGCGAGGGTCGCCTCCTACACGGGCACCAGCACCGGCGCCAACCGGGTCGACCTGTGCCGGGTGCTCGCCCTGCGCGGGGTGCTGGGCAGGAGTTCCGCCAGGCTCGCCACCGCTGCCGGCGCCCTCTCCCCGGTCTTCCCGTACGTGCGCAGCGGTGACGGCCTCTACCCGGACGGCTCGTTCGTGCAGCACACCTGGGTCCCGTACACCGGCTCGTACGGCGAGGTGATGCTCGGCGGGCTGAGCAAGCTCTTCGCCCTGCTCGCCGGGTCCCCCTGGCAGATCAGTGATCCCCAGCGGCAGACCGTCTTCGACTCGGTCGGCGCCGCCTACGCGCCGTTCCTGTACAACGGCCTGGTGATGGACTCGGTGTCGGGCCGCGCCCCCAGCCGTGGCCTGCAGAGCGCGGACCTGCTGCAGCTCCAGCAGGACGACCACGGGCGCGGCCACACGATCATCGGCCACATCCTGCGGCTCGCCGACTCCGGTGCAGCTCCCGCCGCCCAGTCCGCCGGCTGGCGGGCCGCCGTGAAGGGCTGGATCACCCGCGACCGCTACCGCCCCTACCTGACGAACGCCGCCGTCGACCTGCCCGAACTCGCCCGCGCACACAAGCTGCTGGCCGACGGTTCGGTGACGGCGGGCGGTGAACCGGTGGGCGCCCGGGTGTTCGCGATGGACCGCGCGGTGGTGCGGCGGCCGGGCTGGGCCGCCTCGCTGAGCCTCTGTTCGGCCCGCACCACCTTCTACGAGACCGGCAACGGGGAGAACCTCCGCGGCTGGCACACCAACAACGGCCTGCTGGCCTGGTGGGGCGCCGACTACGGCAACGGCCAGTACTCGGACGCCTTCTGGCCGACGGTGGACCCGTACCGGCTGCCCGGCACCACGGTCTCGCGCACGCCGCTGGCCGACGCCGCGGGCGGCGCCTGGGGCGCCGCGCGGCCGGCCGCCGTCTGGGCGGGCGGCGCCACCGACGGCGGTTACGCGGCGGTCGGTCAGGACGTCCGCGGGCTCTCCTCCACCCTGAGCGGCCGCAAGTCCTGGTTCCTGCTGGACGATTCGGTGGTCTGCCTGGGTGCGGGCATCAGCTGCGCGGACGGCGTGCCGGTGGAGACCGTCGTCGACAACCGCAATCTGGGCGCCGCCGGTACGCACGCCCTCACGGTGGACGGGGTCCGCCAGCCGGACGCCCTCGGCTGGTCCGGGCGGCTGGCCGGGGTGCGGTCGCTGGCGATCGCCGGCTTCGGCGGGTACGTCTTCCCCGGCGGTGCGACGGTGAACGCCGCCCGCCAGGAGCGGACCGGCAGCTGGCACGACATCAACGTCAACGGGAGCACGCAGGCGCTGACCCGCCGCTACCTGACCGTCTGGCTCGACCACGGGACGGATCCGGCCGGCGCGGCCTACTCGTACCTGCTGATGCCGGGCGCCGACGCGGCGGCCGCGGCTGCCCGGGCGGCCGCGCCCACCGTAGCCGTGCTGGCCAACACCGCTTCGGCCCAGGCGATTTCGGACAGTGCCTCGGGGGTGACGGCCGCCAATTTCTTCGCCGCCGGGACGGCCGGGCCGGTCACGGTGTCGGCGCCCGCCTCGGTGCTGCTGCGGGAGTCCGCCAGCGAGCTGGCGATCACGGTCTGCGACCCGTCGCGGGCGTCGGCGACCGTCACCGTCACCGTCGCCCGCGCCGGCTACCTGGAGGCGCAGGCCGGTCCGGGCGTCACCGTTCTGTCGGTGGACGGGGCGGTGCGGCTGCTGGTGGAGGTCGGCGGCGCGCAGGGTGCCGGGCGTACCGTCACGCTGCGCAGGAGCGGCACGCCCACCGCCGCCGTCGCCTCGGCCCTCGCCCCCACCCGGGACAGCTACCTGCGGGACGGCACCTACGGCGACACCAACTACGGTACGGCGACGGGCCTCACGGTGAAGAACACGAACACCGCCGGGAGCGGCTTCGGCCGGCGGGCGCTGCTCGGCTTCGACACCTCGGCCGTCCCGGGGACCGTCCGCCGGGCGGTGCTGTGGACGTACGGGGCGGTGGCCGACTCCGGCGGCACCCAGACCTCGCTGCAGGCCTTCGCCACCGGCGGGGAGGCCTGGACGGAGACCGCGGTCACCTGGAACCGCTCGCCGTCGCTGGGCGCCGCGCTCGGCTCCGGCAGGATCTCCGACACCGCGGACTGGGTCGGCCTGGACGTCACCGACGCGGTGGCCGCGGCCGGCGGCGAGCTGACCCTCGCGGTGTGGCAGCCGCTCGGCGCGGTGGGCCTGGCCGTCAACCTCAACAGCCGGGAGAACTCGGCCCACCAGCCCTTCCTGGAGGTGATCAGCTCCTGACCGTACGGGGGCGGGCCGGCGCCGGCGGCCGGATGGCCCGTTGCCGCCGGTGCCCTCTTGACCGAGTACCGTCGCCGCCCCCGACACTGGGGGCCGGAGACCGTCGGGCAGGGTGGCGGTCCCGGACCGACCGGGTGAGGGAGCGTCAATGACCGAGATTTCGCACCGCTACGTCGAGTCGGCGAGCGGACTGCGGATGCATGTCGCCGAGGCGGGCAGCGGGCCGCTGGTCCTGCTGCTGCACGGCTTCCCGGAGAGCTGGTACTCCTGGCGGCACCAGCTGGTGGCGCTGGCCGAGGCCGGCTACCACGCGGTGGCGCCGGACCAGCGCGGGTACGGGCGGACGGGCGGCCCGGACGAGGTGGACCAGTACAGCGTCCTGCACCTGGCCGGCGACGTCGCCGGCCTGATCGGGGCGCTGGGCGCGGACCGGGCGGTGGTGGTCGGGCACGACTGGGGCGCGCCGGTGGCCTGGCACACCGCGCTGTTCCGTCCGGACCTGGTCCGCGGGGTGGTCGGGCTCTCCGTGCCGCCGTACCCGCGCGGGCGGGCCGGGCTGTCGCGGACGCTGCGCGGTCAACTGGGCGACCCGGCCTACCTCTCCTACTACATGATGTACTTCCAGCAGCAGGGCGTACCGGAGGCGGAGCTGGGCCGGGACCTGGACACCACCTTCCGGCGGCTGCTCGCGGGAGCCCCGGTGCTGGCCGCGCACGGGCTGCCGATGGTGCCCGAGGGCGGCGGGTTCCTGGACGTCTTCCGCGATCCCGAGGAACTGCCCGACTGGCTCACCGAGGCCGACATCGCCTTCCTGGTGGCGGAGTTCAAGGAGAACGGGTTCCGCCGGCCGCTGCACTGGTACCGCAACCTGGACCGCAACTGGGAGCTGACCGCGCCCTGGCACGACGCGAAGATCCAGCCGCCGGCTCTGCTGATCGTGGGCGACAAGGACCTCGTGGTCGCCAATCCCCAGGCCCGGGAGAGCCTGTCCGGGCTGTCGGGCCACGTACCGGGACTGCGCGAGGTCCGCCTGCTGCCCGGCTGCGGTCACTGGACCCAGCAGGAGCGGCCCAAGGAGGTCTCCGAGGCGCTGATCGACTTCCTGGCCGGTCTCTGACCGGGCGGCCTCCGGGCCGGGCCAGGCCGGGCCCGGCCGTGCGGATCGGCGGCGGAACGGGTTCGGCCCGACATGCATGGCGGACCGTCAGGAATGCTCGGCGCTGCCCGTGGTGATGATCTCGTCGCGGGTGGTGCGGAGTTTCCTGAGGGTGTTGGCGACGTGTTGTTCGACGGTGCGGGGTGAGATGGCGAGGGCCTGGGCGATGTCGTTGTTGGTGGCGCCGGTGGCGAGGAGTCGGGCGACCTGGGTTTCGCGGGGGGAGAGGTGTTCGCCGTAGCTGCGGCGGCCGCGGGGGGTGGGGCGGTTCAGGCCGAGTTCGCGCAGGGCTTGTTGGCAGCGGGCGGCGTCGGCGGTGGCGCCGAGGGCGGTGAAGGTCGTGTTGGCGGCGGTGAGGTGGTCGGCTGCGGTGTGGGGGTCGGTGGGGGCGAGGGCGCGGGCGTGGTGTTCGAGAGCGCGGGCGGCGTCGTAGGGGCGGCCGATGGCGGTGAGGGCGCGGCGGGCGCGGTCGAAGTGGTCGGCGGCGCCGGCGGTGTCGCCGTCGTGCTGGAGGAGCAGGCCGCGGGCGAGGTGCGTCTCGGCGTGCGCGGCGGGTGCGTCGGCACCTTCGAGGGCGTGTTCGGCTTCGGTGACGAGGTCGCGGGCGTCCTGCTGGTGGCCGGTGGCGAGTGCGGCCTGAAGGGCGACGGGCACCAGGTCGCTGGCCACCGGCCAGCAGGCGGCGGTGCGCAGGTCCTGCAGTGCCGGGGCAGCGATGGTCCAGGCGTCCTGTGCCTGGTCACGGGCGAGCTGGACCTGGATGATGCCCGCCGCGACCCGCAGCTTCCAGTCCGCCTCGGTGGCCGCCTCCGCGATCCGGGCGGCCCGGCCGAGCTGGTCGAGGGCGCGGGTCCAGTGCCCGCGGGCGGCGGCCAGGTATCCGGAGGTCAGGTGTGCGTCGCAGGATGCGCTGGCCATGTCCGGGTACCGGGCCACCAGGGCGGCGTGGTCGGCCTCCAGTCGGTCCCAGCGGCCGGCCAGCCAGTCCACCCGCAGGAGGTTGATGGCACCCAGGCATTCCACGACGACCAGGGTGCCCAGTCGTCGGGCGAGGTCCAGGCTCTCGTGGAGCAGGGCCGCGGCCCGGGTGTCGTACCCGGTGCCGAGGGCGGCGTCGGCGACGTTGTGGAGGGCGCGGGCGGTCTGGCGCAGGACTTCGGGTTCGGGGTCGTCCCGGGGAAGCCGGTCGACGAGGTCCCACACGTCGTGGTCCCCGGCGGTGGCCATCAGGCTGAGGCGGGTCGCGTGGACGGCGGCGTGCGCGGCGCGGTCGGGGCTGTCCCGGACGGCCTCCTCGGCGCGCTCCAGCCAGGCCTGCGCGTCCTGCGGTGGCTTCTGATCGTCCAGGGCCAGGGCGACCATGGCGCGGGCGGCGAGTTCGGGGCGGGTCGCCAGCTCCTCGACGGCCCGTTCCAGTTCGCGTTCGCCGGAGGAGTCCCGGGCCTGGTTGACCATGAGGAGGCCGAGGGTGAGGCGGATCTCGCCGCGGGCGGCGGTGGGTAGTTGGGGGTCGGTGAGGATGCGGCGCAGGGCGGTGGCGCTGGTGGTGTGGTCGACGGCGTGGACGGCGATGCGGGAGAGGGTGAGGGCGGAGCGGGTGCGCAGGTCGGGTTCCAGGCGGGGTTGGGCGAGGATGTCGTGCAGGAGGGTGGTGGCGGTGCCTTCGTCGCCCAGCGCGGTGGCCTGGTCGGCGGCGGCCTCGGCCTGGCGCAGCCAGGCGGCGGTGTCGCCGAGGGCGCGGGTGTGGTGGGCGATCTGGACCAGGGGCGGGGACGGTGTCGTCCACAGGATGCGGACGGCGCGTTGGTGGAGGTCGTGCCGGTGGGGGCCGGGGATGTCCTGGTAGACGGCCTGTTGGGCGAGGGCGTGGCGGAAGCCGTAGTGGCCGGGGGCGCTCTCGCGCAGGACGGCGGCCTGCAGGGCCTCGGTGAGGGCGGGGCCGGCCTTGCGGGGGTCGAGGCCGGTGACCTCGGTGAGCAGGTGCTGGCTCGCGGGGACGGCGAGGACGGCGGCGGCCTCCACCATGGCGGCGGCGGGCTCCGACAGGGTCGACATCCGGGCGGTGACCGCCTCGCGCAGGCCCCGGGGGACGGCGGCTTCCGCCAGGGCCGAGACGTCGTCCGCCGGCCCCGCGCCCGACTGTCCGACGGCATGGCGCCTTCGGCCGGTGCGTGGCTGGTTGTGGTGGGTGCGGTCGGTGAGGGTGAGCAGGTCCTCCTCGACGACGAGCGGCAGGCCGGCGCTGCGTTCGAAGAGGGTGCGGCCCAGGGCGGTGCTGGCGCGGGGGCCGAGGACGGCGGCGGCCAGGTCCTGGACGTCGTCCTCGGTGAGGGTGTCGAGGTGGATCTCCGCGCCGCCCGTCCCCGGCGGTCGCCGGTAGGGGGCACCGAGGACGGGGGTGCCGGCGGGCAGGTCCTCGCGCCGGTAGGTCAGCACCAGCCCGAGCCGGTTGGGCAGGTCCCGGGCCAGCAGCAGGAGCAGCTCGCGGGTGGCCTCGTCCGCCCAGTGCAGGTCCTCCATCACCAGCACCGGATTGCCGATGGCGTCGAGGAGGGAACGTGCGGCCCCCATGAGCTGGAAGCGTCCGGCCCGGGCGTCCTCGGGCGGGAGCAGCGCCGGCGGCGGCGGAAGGTGTGCAGCGAGGGCGGGCAGCAGCGGGGCCAGCGCCCCCGCCTGCGGGTTGAGCCCCTCGGGCGGCGGCAGCCAGTCGGCGGTCCCGCGCAGCGCGTCCAGCACCGGACCGAACGGCAACGGCTCCCGCAGCGGATGGCACAAGCCGGTCACCACCCGCACCCCGCGGCCGGTCAACGCCGCGGTGGCCTCCTGCACCAGACGCGACTTGCCCACACCCGCCTCGCCCTCCACCAGCACCACCGCCGGCGGGACATCCAGCGCCGCAAGCAGCAGATCCAGCTCCCGGCGACGCCCGACCAGCGCGAACCCACGCCCCGTACCGACGCCCTCGGGACCACGGTCCACCACCACAGCCGACCTCCACGAGACCCGCCGGGCCTCCTCACACCCCTGCTGCCAACGTAGCCCCGGCACCACCCCTCGGCAATCAAGGCTGCCGCCCACCCCGCGCTCCGGCCGCCGGTGTCCGCGGCCCCTTCCAGCAGCCGGCGGAACTCCTCGACGCGCCGCCTGCGGAGCTGCCAGGCCGGCTCGAAGCCGCTGGGCGTATTCACTGATCGAATAAATCCACTCGACGAGGGGATTTCATGGTGGCAATCCGCCTGCGGCGAGGCGGTGGAAGTCGGAAAGGGCGCCGGCCCGGAATCGATCCGATGCGCGGCGGTGGCTTCCTCGGCGAATCGGACGCCTGTCGGAGCACCCGCGAAGTGACCGTGCATCCGGCAGCCGAAACAGGAAATACCGAGGAAGAACGGATCCGCTACGGTATCCCCCATGGCGAGTATCCTTGTCGTCGAAGACGACGCCAGCATACGAGCGTCCCTCATCGAGATTCTGACCTCCCACGGACATGCCGTGCGAAGCGTGGGGGACGGTTTCAGCGCATTGCGCGAGGTGACCCGGGGCGGGCTGGACGCAGTGGTTCTCGATCTACGGTTGCCGGACATCGACGGCGGCGACGCGCTGCGCATGATCCGGGGCATCTCCCAGGTGCCGGTCCTCGTCGCCACCGCCTGCGACGAGGACGAGGAGATCATCGGCCTCCTCAACGCCGGCGCCGACGACTACCTCGTCAAACCCTTCTCCGGGGGACTGCTGGCGGCACGGCTCGGAGCGGTGCTGCGGCGGTCGGAGGCGTCCGGGTCGATGGCCGCGCCGGATTCCGCGACCGCGGGCCCGGTGGTGGTCGGTGATCTGCGGATCGACCGGCCGGCCCGCACGGCCTTCCTCGGCGAGCGGGAACTGCAACTGACCAGGAGGGAGTTCGACCTGCTGTCGTTCCTCGCCCGGTACGCGGGCCAGGTCGTCTCCAAGCGGAGGATCCTGGCCGAGGTCTGGCGCGAGCCCTACATCGACGACCAGACCATCGACGTGCACCTCTGCGCCCTGCGCCGCAAGCTCGGCGAGCGTGGCGCCCTCCCGCACTACCTGCTGACGGTGCGCGGGGTGGGGATCAAGTTGGTGGATCCCCGGTGAGACGGTGCCTGGCGGGGGCGGCCCTTGCCGTCACCTCGGTGGTCGTCCTCAGTTTCCTGCTGCCACTGAGTGTGCTGGTGGTCCGCCAGGCGCGTGCCCAGAGCATCGCCGCGGCCGAGGACCGCGCCGCAGCGCTCACCCCCGTACTCGCCCTGACCACCAGCGTCTCCGACCTCGGCCGGGCCGTCTCCGCCCTCCACCATGCCGACACCCTCGGTGTCCATCTGCCCGACGGCCAGACGGCCGGGGCCACCCGTTCGCCCGCGGCGCTGGTGCGGCACGCCTCGGAGGCCCGCGAGTTCGTCGCCCGGGACCTCCCCGGCGGCCGGCTCTACCTCCAACCCGTCACCCTGCCGCACGGTGGGGTGGCGGTCGTCGAAGCCTTCGTTCCGTGTGCCGAGCAGCGGCGCGGGGTCGTGTTCCCGATCACTGTGATGGTCCTGCTGGCCGTCGGCCTCGTCGGTGGTTCGGTGCTGCTGGCCGATCGCCTCGGCGCCCAGGTCGTCCGCTCCTCCCGCAGCCTGTCGCGGGCCTCCCGTGCGCTGGGCGCCGGTGACCTCGGCTACCGGGTCGATGCGACGGGACCGCTCGAACTCCAGGCCGCCGGGCAGGCCTTCAACGCGATGGCGGACCGTGTGGTCGAACTCCTGGCCACCGAGCGTGAACTCGTCGCCCACCTCTCGCACCGGCTCCGTACACCGCTGACCGCCCTGCAACTCGCCGTCGACAAATCGGCATCCACAGCGGGTGCCGAGCGGATCACCGCGGCCGTCGGCCGGCTGGAGCACGAACTCGACTCGATCATCATGACGGCTCGTGCCCCCTTGGCGACCGGGGCCGCCGGGCGCGCCTTCGCCGGCACCACGTTCTCCGGCGCGTCGGCCGGTCACCATGCCGAGGGACGGCCGGTGCCGGCCACGCATCTCGGCGGGGTGGTCCGCGGCCGTGCGGGCTTCTGGGCCGTCCTCGCCCAGATGGACGGACGCCGCTGTTCGGCGGAGATCACCGCCGAGGCCACACCGGTCGAGCTCGGCGCCGAGGAACTCGTCGCCGTCGTGGACGCCCTGGTGGGCAACGTCTTCCGCCACACGCCGCCCGGCACGCCGTACGCGATCACCGTCCGCCGCGTCGGCCGGAGCGTCGAACTCGTCGTCGAGGACGCCGGGCCGGGCATGCCCGGGGCCGCGGGCCCCGGCCACCGCGGCGCCGGCCTCGGATCCACCGGGCTGGGCCTGGACATCGTGGCCCGGGCCGCCCAGGCCACGGGGGGCCGGCTGGACATCGCTCGCGGCGCCCCGGGAGGGACTCGCGTCACTCTCACGCTCGGCTTCCGCACCGACCGGGAGCCGGGGACCGGCGTGCGGTGGCGCTCGTCCGACCGGCACGGGCCACCATCTCCGTGACCCTCACCGCGTCCCGCCGGCCGGACATGCGGAAGCGCCGTGTCTGCCGGGCGGCTACCCGCCCGGCAGACACGGCGCTCAGTGCTCGGTCAGGGTGCGACGGCCATGGCGAAGACGTGCAGTGCGGTGCCGGAGGTGCCGGTCCCGGCGGGGAGGGTGACGGAGGTGAGCTGCTTTCCGGCGGGCAGCGAGATCTTGTTGAGCCACAGCGAGGCGGTGTGGATGTAGGGGGGCGTGCTGGCGTCGTTGTAGGAGGCGTCGTGCTGGTTCTGGTAGGAGACCTGCTTGACGAGGGTGTTGCCGTTGGTGGCGCTGCTGTTCCACCAGTCGGTCAGGGCGAGGGTGAAGGCCTGGGTGCTGCCGTCGGAGAAGCGGAGAGTGCCCTGGGCCGAGGGGGCGTTGCTGGTGGCGAAGCCGACGATGCCGAGGGTGGAGCCGGTGCCGCTCACGGCGACGGTCTGCCCGGTGGCGTGGACGTTGTCGGGGGTGCCGTAGCGCCCCGGGTGCCAGGTGAAGGTCACTCCGGCGGTGGTGGTCTGCTGGCCGGGGACCAGGCCCGCGGCCTCCAGCGCGTCGCCCGAGAAGCTGCGGCCGCTGAGGGTGGCGGAGGCGTGTCCGCCCGCGGTGGCGTTGTCGTCGGCGGTGACGCCGATCTCGTTGTAGAGGTTTTCGATGGGGAGGGCCTCGTCGGCACCGGCGCCGTTGTAGGCACCGCGGTTGGGGGTGCCGGTCGCAGAGACGGCGTTGCCGAAGAAGTCCAGGCCGCCGTTGTCGGCGATCACGGTCCCGCTGCCCAGGGCGGGCGAGCCGGACTTGAGCCGCAGGCCCTTGGTCGCCGAGTCACCGGTGAGCTTGGGGTCGGTGGTGACCGCGTGGGCGTCCCCGGCAGGTGCGGCGATGCCGCCGTAGTAGAGGTTGGAGTCGAAGACGACGCCGCTGCCCGTGGTGAACGAGCCGGAGGGGGCGACGAAGATGTTGTTCTTCACCACCTTGTTGTTGCCGATCGTGTCGACGACCGGCCGGGACGGGCAGTAGAAGGTGTTGTTGTAGATGTAGTGGGTGCCGGGGGTTCCGCTGCTGAGCACCATGCGGCAGTCGTCGAAGGCGACGTTGTAGCGCAGTACGACGTTGGTGTTGCTGGTGCCGGCGCTGCCCGGGTTGGAGACGCAGCCGGACACGCAGTTGAGGTAGAAGCCGCCGGCGTTGCCGTACGAGTAGTTGTACTGGTAGGTGCAGGTGCCGGTGACGCTGATGTCGCAGTCCCAGGCGGTGGCGTCGAAGGTGGAGGGCTTGCTGCCGCCGACGGTGTTGTACTGGAACGTGGGATTGCTGCTGTTGTAGGGCCACATGCCCGCGAAGTTGCCCGCGACGAAGGGGTAGTTGCCGAGGCCCAGGTCGGTGGCGGTGTTGTGCTCCACCAGCGGCGAGGTCGAGTTGTGGACGACGATGCCGTCGCCGCCGGCCTCGTCGATGGTGTTGTCGGCGATGTAGACCGCGGTGTGCTTGGTGCTGGTGTCGCCGGCGAGCTTGATGCCGCCGCCGCCCGTGTCGTGGATGTAGTTGTCGGTGATGGTGATGCCGTCGAAGTGGCCGACCGTGCTGCCCGAGACCTTCACCACGATGCCGGCGGAGGCGGAGAACCAGGAGGCGTTGGTACCGGTCTTGTCGCCCCAGCCGGAGGTGTCGGAGACCTCCAGGTGGGTGATGACGATGCCGGCCTTGTGGGCGGTGGTGGTGGACTCGACGAGGACGCCGTCGCGCAGTCCGCGGTCGCCCGCGTCGTTCTGGACGTGCAGGTCGCGGACGGTCCAGTAGGACTGGTCGACGAGGCGGACGCCGGCGGTCGCGCCCGCTCCGTCGACCACCGGCGCGGTGCCGCTGCCGTAGGCGGTGATGGTGGCCGGCTGTCCGGCGGCACCGGACCCCTGCGGCTGCAGGGTGCCGGTGCAGGTGGTGCCGGCCTTGAGGCTGAGGGTGTCGCCCGGGCCGAAGACATGCGCGTTGGCGCTGCTCAAGGAGTTCCAGGGGCTGGCCTGGGTGCCGCTGCCGGCGGTGCCGGCCGAGCAGTCGAGGAAGTACGACGTGCCGGTGGCGGATGCGGTGGTGCTGGAGCCGAGGGCCAGGCCCGCTACCAGGGCGGCGGCGCCCAGCAGGCTGGTGGTGGTGCGTCCGAAGGATCTCATCGGGGCCTTTCCACAAATGGGTGGGGGAGAGCGTGGTGCCCGATGCCGAAAGGAAAATAAGCCGTCCGCGGTCGGGGGAACCGGACGGATGTGATTCGGCAGTGTGCAGATCCTGGGAGTTGCCGAGTCGGCTGTCAATACATCCGGCGAAGGCGGTCGGAATTGATTCCGGGCCTGCACGGGAAGGTATTCTCTGGTGGGTCACTGTCGTCGGCCGATGTATTTATCGGAGCGCATGCGGAAGCGCACGATGCCGATCGGCAACGCGTTGTTCAGCCGGGAGATGAATGTGCACGCAGGTCGATGGCCGGCGGCGATGTCCGGAGCGGTGAGACAGGAACAGCGGGTTTTGGAATTCGTCGAGGAATTACCTCTGCGGAGGTCCGGACGGTCGAGACTTCCTCCTCGCTCGGGTGAAGGTCGCATCTCCGCGGACTCCGCCGGCCGGCCGTTCAGGCCCGGTGGGTGGGGAAGCACCGGTCGTCGTTCCCCGGGTGGCCGTCCCCCTGGGGGTCGGCCCGCCGGTGGGAAGGCCGCGGCTGGTGTCCCTCCCGCCGCGGGGTCGTCGTCGCATCACGGTCGGTGAGGTGATGGCCGGACACGGTCGGCCTGGTGGCGGCGCGTTGTGCCGATGTGCCGGTGGCTGAGGGGGAGGGGCATGCGAAGACTCCTGACGGCAGGGGGCGGGGCAGGAGGAAGGGGGCGGTCGGGGCTCCGGCCGGGCTGGACATGGAACATCGTGGGTGCCCGCGCTGATCAGAGTCAAGAAAAGGGGATCAAATGATCAAATGATCTGCGGATCCAGGGGTGTGGCGATCAAATGCTCCACGCTCCTGCCCGGGGGCGCGCCCGGAGGGACGAGGGGTCAGGTGGCAGGGGTGGGCGGCCGTACTCAGGCACGGGAGCCGCCCACTCCCCTTCGCACATCGCGAGCGGGTCCGGGTGTCGATGCCGCCGCCCGTCGCGCCGCCGCCGGAGGGAGCTGCAGGATGCGGACACCGCCGATCGCCATCAGCCGTCGGACCGTCAGGCGCGCCCGCGTGTCGTCCGGGGAGAAGACCCACAGTCCGGGCACGAGCAGCAGGTGGTGGGAGCCGCGCCGGGCGGCCCGGGCGAACTGGTGGAGGTAGGGCCGGGGATCGTGGGAGGCGGAGCCGTGGTCGAGATAGAAGACCGGGTCGGGCAGGCCCAGCCGTGCGGCGAAGGCGCGCAGGGCGTCCAGGCGGCCTGCCAGGCCCGCGAGGTCGTCCGGGTCGTAACGCAGGTAGGCGGCGGGGGGCAGAGTCACCGGGCTGTCGGTCGTGGGCACTGGAGTCTTCACCTTTCTCTGTACTGACATGCGGCATCCGGCTTCCATGGCGCTCGGGATGCCGGATTTGTCCCTTCTATTGGGCATCCAGGCGCAGCCCGAAGGGCCTTCCCGGAGGTCACCGGGGGGTAAAGAACCGTAAGGCGTGCAGGGGATCGGTACGGGGATCGGTACGTGGAGAATTCGGCTGGCGGGGTGGTGGCCGCACCGCGGGCAGTGCCGCGGTCCGCTCAGGCTGTCTCCGCCGCTCGTTGCGGGGCAGGGGTGCCGGGACTAGCTTGAAACCGGGGGTGTGAGGAGGCCCGGCGGGTTTCGTGGAGGTCGGCTGTGGTGGTGGACCGTGGTCCCGAGGGCGTCGGTACGGGGCGTGGGTTCGCGCTGGTCGGGCGTCGCCGGGAGCTGGATCTGCTGCTTGCGGCGCTGGATGTCCCGCCGGCGGTGGTGCTGGTGGAGGGCGAGGCGGGTGTGGGCAAGTCGCGTCTGGTGCAGGAGGCCACCGCGGCGTTGACCGGCCGCGGGGTGCGGGTGGTGACCGGCTTGTGCCATCCGCTGCGGGAGCCGTTGCCGTTCGGTCCGGTGCTGGACGCGCTGCGCGGGACCGCCGACTGGCTGCCGCCGCCCGAGCGGCTCAACCCGCAGGCGGGGGCGCTGGCCCCGCTGCTGCCCGCCCTCGCCGCACACCTTCCGCCGCCGCCGGCGCCGCCGGAGGACCCGCGGGCCGGACGCTTCCAGCTCATGGGTGCGGTGCGCTCCGTGCTGGACGCGGTGGGTCCGCTGGTGCTGGTGATCGAGGACCTGCACTGGGCGGACGAGGCCACCCGCGAGCTGCTCCTGCTGCTGGCCCGGGACCTGCCCAACCGGCTCGGGCTGGTGCTGACCTACCGGCGCGAGGACGTGCCCGCCGGCACCCCCGTCCTCGGTGCCCCCTACCGGCGACCGCCGGGGACGGGCGGCGCGGAGATCCACCTCGACACCCTCACCGAGGACGACGTCCAGGACCTGGCCGCCGCCGTCCTCGGCCCCCGCGCCAGCACCGCCCTGGGCCGCACCCTCTTCGAACGCAGCGCCGGCCTGCCGCTCGTCGTCGAGGAGGACCTGCTCACCCTCACCGACCGCACCCACCACAACCAGCCACGCACCGATCGTCCCTCCGGGAACGACGTCTCGGCCCTGGCGGAAGCCGCCGTCCCCCGGGGCCTGCGCGAGGCGGTCACCGCCCGGATGTCGACCCTGTCGGAGCCCGCCGCCGCCATGGTGGAGGCCGCCGCCGTCCTCGCCGTCCCCGCGAGCCAGCACCTGCTCACCGAGGTCACCGGCCTCGACCCCCGCAAGGCCGGCCCCGCCCTCACCGAGGCCCTGCAGGCCGCCGTCCTGCGCGAGAGCGCCCCCGGCCACTACGGCTTCCGCCACGCCCTCGCCCAACAGGCCGTCTACCAGGACATCCCCGGCCCCCACCGGCACGACCTCCACCAACGCGCCGTCCGCATCCTGTGGACGACACCGTCCCCGCCCCTGGTCCAGATCGCCCACCACACCCGCGCCCTCGGCGACACCGCCGCCTGGCTGCGCCAGGCCGAGGCCGCCGCCGACCAGGCCACCGCGCTGGGCGACGAAGGCACCGCCACCACCCTCCTGCACGACATCCTCGCCCAACCCCGCCTGGAACCCGACCTGCGCACCCGCTCCGCCCTCACCCTCTCCCGCATCGCCGTCCACGCCGTCGACCACACCACCAGCGCCACCGCCCTGCGCCGCATCCTCACCGACCCCCAACTACCCACCGCCGCCCGCGGCGAGATCCGCCTCACCCTCGGCCTCCTCATGGTCAACCAGGCCGGAGACGTGGTGGCAGGCGAACGCGAGCTGCAACGGGCCGTCGAGGAGCTGGCCACCCGCCCCGAACTCGCCGCCCGCGCCATGGTCGCCCTCGCGGCCAGCCCGAAACGCTCCCCGCAGGAGGTACGGCAGTGGATGGAGCGCGCCGAGAACGCCGTCCGCGACAGCGCCAGCCGCGCCGCGCGCGCCGCCGTCCACGCCACCCTCCTCAGCCTGATGGCCCGGGTCACCGACCCGCAGGTCTGGGAACTCGTCGACCGACTGCCCCGCGACGACCCCGACCCCGAAGTCCTGCGCCAGAGCGCCCGCGCCCTGTTCAACGTCGGCACCTACGCTCTCGCGACCGGGCACGACCAACGCGCCGATACCCTGCTCCACGAGAGCCTGGACCTCGCCCGACGACTCGGTACCACCCGGATCCTTGAGCCCTACAGTGCTGGTCAACTCCTTTGGCTGGACTGGGAGGCAGGCCGTTGGGACCGCCTGGAGGCGGACCACGCCGCCCTCCTCGCCCAGGCCCCCGACAATGTAGCCATCCTGATCCAGACCTGCGTGGACCGCGGATACCTGGCCGCCGCCCGCGGGCACTGGACCCGCGCCCTGGACCAGCTGCGCGAAGCCGCACACCTCGCGGAAACGGCCTTCGAGCCGGAGGAGGCAATGCGAGCCGCGGCCGGTATCGCCCAGGTCCACCTCGCCCGTGGCCTGCCACAGGATGCCTGGGCTGTCGTCCTCCCCGCTCTGGACACCATGCGCCGTACCTACGCCTGGAACCGATCCTCCGATCTTCTGACCGCAGCCGTCCAGGCCGCTCTCATCTGCGGCCACCACCAGGTCGCCCGGGACCTGGTCGGCGAGGCCGAGCAGGCTCTCGAAGGCCTGGACGCGCCGGCCGCGCGGGCCGCACTCCACCTCGCCCGCGGCCTGCTGCTCGGGTACGAGGGCGATGCGACCGCTTCCGCCGACCACTTCGACCGCGCCCGCCGCGCCCTCACCGCCATCGGCCGCCCCTACGACGCCGCCCGCGCTCTCGAACACCACGCCCGCGCCCTCGCCCCCACCGACCCCCACACCGCAGCCGACCACCTCACCGCCGCCAACACGACCTTCACCGCCCTCGGCGCCACCGCCGACGCCGCCCGCTGCCAACAAGCCCTGCGCGAACTCGGCCTGAACCGCCCCACCCCCCGCGGCCGCCGCAGCTACGGCGAACACCTCTCCCCCCGCGAAACCCAGGTCGCCCGACTCCTCGCCACCGGCGCCACCAACAACGACATCGCCCAGGCCCTCGCCATCTCACCCCGCACCGTCGAACAACACGTCGCCAACACCCTCAGGAAACTCCGCACCACCCGCGACGAGATCATCACCACCGAACGGCCCTGAGGGCCGTTCGGAACGGTCGGCGGCCCTTCCTCCTGGCCCTGTCGGACGGCAGCGGACGACGCGGTGCGGGGCACCGCAAGGGCTCCGGGGCGCCTGGAGTCCCCCGCTCACCGGCGTGCGGGGCGAGGTGGCCGGGAACGCCGGGGGACGACCAGGCCGGAGGGGTTGCACAGACGCCAGGCCAGTCGCCGTAGGCGGTTGCGGACCGCGGTGGCGTTCGGGCGGCTCACAGGTCGGCCCAGTAGGTGATGCCGTGGTCGCCGGGCCGGCGGCCGTGTGCGGTGGCCAGCCGGGCGACGATGTCGTTGCCGCGGCCGTGTTCGTCGGGCGCGCAGCTGGCCGTCCAGGCGCCGTCCCGGGTGGCGGGGCCGCCGTCGTCGACCTCGATGTGCAGGGCGTCGCCTGGGGTGGGGCGGTCGAGGTGGAGGGCGATCGGGGGGCAGGCGTGTTCGACGGCGTTGGTGACGAGTTCGGAGACGACGAGCAGGGCCTGGTCGGTGGTGTCCTCGTCGACGCCCCAGGCGTCGAGGGCGGCGCGGGTGATGCGTCGGGCGTCGCCTGCCGACGCGGGGTGGTGGGGGAGTATCCAGACGGCTTCGCTCCGTACGGGTCGTGCCTCGGCGCCGGGCTCCGGGAGGAGTGGGACGGTGGAGCCCGTCATGCTGTCCGCCGGGGCGTCGAGTGCTCCGGTGGGGCTGGTGGCGATGGCGTCCATGGGAAGGTCTCCTCTACCGATGTCCCGGTCGGGATGTCTGTTCCGTCCCCCTTGCTCTCCCTCCATGAGGCCTGCGGACGAAGATCGAACGGCCACCGGAGAGGTCACGGCGGGATAACGGAAGGCTCCGGTCGTACGGGATGAGTAGGTGGAGGACCACGTAGTCGGCCGCTTGACCGCGTGTACGGCACTGCCGGCGTGGAGCACCGTCACCGCGACGGCACCGACCCGTCGCCGTGCGGCACCGGAGCCTTTCCGGCACTCAGCCCTCGCCCACCCGTTTCAGGGCGAAGTCGTCGCAGTAGGCGGGGCCGCTGATCTCCAGCGGCGCGCAGTAGACGGTCAGGCGGGTCGTGCGCGCGTCGGTGGTGAACGACACCGCTCCCCAGGCGTACAGGTCGACGGACTTGAGGACTACTTGCGCGTCGGGGCCGCCGTCCCTCCGCGCACCCAGGGCGACGCTGTCACCACCGGCCGCCACCGCCGCATGGCCCGAGAGCTTGTACGTACTCCCCGGCACCACGTCGACCGTCTGTTCCACGCGTGACGCCGGCGAGGTCAGCCGCACCGCGTGCTGACCGGCGTGCGGATGGGCGGGGACGACGGAGGCCCCGGCGGTGAGTCGCCACGGGGACGCGCCGGCCGCTTCGAAGTCGGGATCGACGATCGACTGCTCCACGGAGGCGGGCGGGGGCGCGCTGCTCCGCGACGCCCGCGCCGTGGAGGGCGAGGGCGAGGGGGTGGTGGAGGGGAGCGCGGGAACGACCGTGCTGACGGCGGGCGCGGGGGTGCCGTCCCGGCTCGGGGCGGGCGGCCGTCCGCCCTGGGGCTGCTGGCCTCCCGCCGGCCCACGGTGGCCGGGCAGGACGGCGACGATCAGGGCGGCGGCGGTCAGTGCACCGACACCACCGACCGTTGCCGCAGCCCATTTGCCGGTGAGGGCAGTGGCTTTGAGGGCTTTGGCCGGCAGCACCGCCTGGGCCGTGTCCGTGAAAAGGTGGGAGGCCCCGGGAGGGGCGAACGCGATCGGCAGCATCGCGCCCAGGCGGGAGTTGATGCCCCGGAGGTGCGCGAGGGCGGTACGGCAGTGGGTGCATTCGGCCAGGTGACGCCGGAGCGCACCGTGGGGCCGGGAGGATCTGCGTGCGGTCTCGCCCAGTTGGCCTCCGTAGTGGACGCATTCGCTGTCCTCCCGCCGCTGCACGTGGGCCTGCAGGTAGGCCTTGCGAAGTCCCTCCACCGCGCGGTCCAGGAGTGAGGAGACGCCGGAGGGCGCGATCCCGAGGACGGTGGCGACCTGGCCGGCCGGCACCTCGTCGACCAGGCGCAGCCAGAGGACGGACTGCCAACGGTGCGGGAGGGACCGGAAACTGTGGGCCACGAGGCTGTGCTCCTCGTGCCGCAGGACGATGCCCGCCGGATCGCCGTCGAGACCCGTCCCGGGGGAGTCGGGCGAGGGGCGGTGCCACTGCTCCAGTGCCTCGGCGTCCTGCAGGTGGACCCGCCGCTCGGTGCGGCCCCAGGCGAACGCCGCGTTCTGGACCGCGCCCAGGAGGTACGGGCGCCACGAATCGGTCGGGCCCTTGCCGGCGTCGACGGCGCGAACCGTGTTCACGAAGGCCTCCGCTGCCAGGTCCTGCGCGGTGTGGGCGTCGCGGGTGAAGGTGCGCGCGTACCGCAGTGTCCCGCTGTGATGCCGGTCGTAGAGGGTCTCGATGGCCGCTGTTCTGGCGGTGCCGGTGGAGTGCGGATCGTCCCGTATGAGTGCCGTGAGCCGGCTGTCCGACCGGCTGTCGCCGGTGTCGGGCGCGGTGGGGGCGGAGGTCGTCATGGCTGTGCCCTGTCTGGGTGCGTGGGCCGTCGCGTGGTCCCGGATCCCGGCAGGGGCGGGACGGTTCATAACGAACCGATCACGCACCGGGACCATCGGGGGCGAGGGGACTTCAGGAGGTGGAACCGCTTACCTGCGGCTACGGCGGGAGCCTAGCCGGACAGCGCGGCCCATGACACAAAGTGGCTGAAATGCCGTCAAATCTCCGCACGCGCCTGCACAGGCGGCTCACGCCGACCGGCGGGCGAGGGCGGATGGCCCGCGGGCACCGAGCCGCCTCGAGCGCGATCGGGCCCCTCGGGCCGTCACGAGGTGAGGCGATGACAGATCGGCCCGTACCACGAAAGGGGCCGGCCGTCGCTCGCGACGCCGGTCCGAGCCTGCAAGGAGAACTCCCCATGACACCCGTCCCGTCCACCACGCATGCCACTGCGGCCCCCTCGGCCGGACCAGCTCGTAGGCCGCGCAGGACGTCCCGCGGGGCAGCCCCGCTGCTTGCCGCGGCCGGAGCCCTGACACTCTCCGCGACCACCGTTCTCACCCCTGCCGCGGCGGCCGAGCCGGCCCCGTCCCAGGTCGACCGGCACGCCGTCGTCCTCGTCAACTTCCGCAACCTCTCCCTGGCCGACCCCCAGCGGGCGCACGACCAGGCGGTGCGCAACTTCTTCGGCCCGGCCGACTCCCTCGCCACCTACTACAAGGAGAACTCGGGCGGCCGGATGAGTGTCGTCCCGGCCAAGGGCGACGGGGTCTTCGGACCCTTCGCCCTCGACATGGACGACTCCGCGGCCTGCGAGACCGGCAAGATCGCCGAACTCGCCCGCAAGACGATCCCCGACCTGGACTACGACCACGTCTCGATCGTCCTGAACTCGAAGTACTGCGGCGACTGGTGGGGACTGGCCAGCGCGCCCGGGCCGGTGAGCTGGTTCCACGAGGGCGCCGTCGCCGACAAGGCCGCCATCGTCCACGAGTTCGGTCACAACCTCGGGTTCGCCCACCAGAAGCGCCAGACGTGCACGGCCGGCAGCTTCACCGCCTGCACCGACGACGGCTACAGCAATCGCACCCCCATGGGCGGAGGCGGCGAGAAGAAGGGCCTGACCGCGCCCGAGCTGCTTTCCCTGAAGTGGCTGACCACCCAGCAGGTGACCACACCCGCTGCCACCGGCAGCGTCCACCTCACTCCGCTGCACGCCGCCGGGACCTCGGGTGTGCGCGCGATCGATCTGCCACTGGGCACCGGCGGCGACCGCATCGTCGTCGAGTACCGCACCCCCGACTCCGCCACCCCGGATCTCGACGTCGCCCAGGGCGTGAACGTCTACCGCGTTCCCGAGGGCCGTTACAACCAGGCCGTCCTGATCAGCAACGTCGGACACGACAGCAAGGCGGTCGTCGGTTCGTTCGTCGCCGGCACCCCGATCTCCGACTCCTCCGCCAAGGTGTCCGTGGACGTCTCCCAGGTCACCGCGGCCGGTGCCGAGGTCCGGGTCCAGCTCGGCTCCGGCCCCGGGACGGCCACCACGGCGGCCCCCACCCCGGTCCCGACCGGACCCGCCCCCTCCCGGACCACGGACCGGCCGGTGCCCGCGCCCGCGCCCGCCCCGAGCACCCAACAGGCGGACGACCGGGCGGTGATCGGATCCACGGTCGCCCCCGAACCCGCCGCGTCCAGCAGCCGGGCCGAGGACCGCTCCCTTGCCGCCACCGGCGCGTCGGCCACCGGCCCGGCCGTGACCGGCGCGGCCCTCGTCGCCGCCGGAGCGACGGTCATCGTCCTCCTGACCAGGCGCCGCTCCCGCCGGCGCGGGCGCTGATCCTTCGCGGCCCGGGCGACCGCCGTACCCGACGGCCCAGCCCGGGCCGCGACCTCACCGCGTCCCGCCGGCGGGTGGCTCACAGCCGTACCACCGCCAGGTCGTCGCAGTAGGCGGGCGCGGTGCCGGACACCTTGAAGCAGTACACGGTGGCGCGGGAGGCGGCGGGGCCGGTGGTGAACTCGATCGCACGGTAGGTGTACGTGGTCGCCCCCACCGGGTCGCGGAGTTCCGGTCCGCCGTAGTTCTTGACGCCGATGGTGGCGAGGTCGCCGTCCGCCGTGACGACGGTCCAGCCGCTGAGCCGGTAGGTGGTGTTGGGCGCCACCGGGAGGTCCTGCTCGGCCCCTGACGGGTGGGCGCCCAGGCGCAGCGCGAAGGTGCCGGTCCGAGGGGTCGAGGTGTCGGCCCGTACGGAGTTGTAGGCGCGCCACGGGGCCGGTACACCGGTTTCGACATCCCCGTTGAGCAGGCCGGCGTCGGCCGGCTCCGCCGTGGACTCCTGCGGCGAAGGCGTGCTCGCCGTGGCCGGGGCGGTGACTGCTGGGCGGCCGGCGGCCGGCGAGGGCGGCGCGGGGTCCCCGGGCGCCGCTGCGGCCGGTGGCGTGACGGACGGCCGGCCCGGTGGTGCGGAGGGTCGGGCGGTCGTCGCGGGTGCCGTCGGGGTGACCACGCCCGGGACGAGGGTCCGCCCGGCCGTCGTACCGGGCGCGGCGGCCGGTTTCCACGGCGCCTCCGCGGCTGCGCCACCCGCCTGGTGGGCGGGCGCCAGGACGATCCCGCAGACCGCCGCGACCGCCGCCACCGCGGTGGAGCAGCCCGCTGCCGCCGGCCAACTGGTCCACCGGGGGCGGTGCTTCACCGCGGCCGCGCCGGGAACCCGAGGCGTGCCCGGATCCCGGAGAACAGGGCCCGCCGCTGCGCCTGCACCCGGTCCGTCGCCGGTCACCGCCCCGGGCATGACCGCCGCGCGGATCACCTCGCCCGGCGCTGAGTCGATCCGTCGCAGGTCGCCGAGGAGGGACCGGCAGGACGGGCACGCGTCGAGGTGCTGCCCAAGGCCGTGCGCCGTGCGGTCGGGACTGCGGACGGCCACGACCAGCAGCCGGCCGTAGTGACGGCAGTCGTCCTCGCTGTGCCGGGCGCAGTAGGCCCGCAGGCAGGCCGCCTGGAGCAGTTCGAGCGCGCGAGCCGTCAGCGGGGCCACCTGCTCCGGGTCGACACCGAGGACCAGCGCGACCTCCTCGGGCGGCAGTTCGTCGACCAGTCGCAGCCAGAGCACGGTCTGGGACTCCTCGGCGAGTACCAGGAAGCCCTGCGCCGACGGACGGTGGCCGGTGCCGGGCTTCGGTTCCGGCAGCGCCGCGGGCCGCCCGAGGTCGTTCCGGCTCCGGACGTCGGCATGCAGCGACGAGCGGCGCGGGCCGCCGTCCCAGCGGGCCGCCGTCCGTTCGACGGCCGCCGCCAGCGGGATCCGCCACCACCCGGTCGGCCCCCGGCCGGCCCGGACGGCGGTGACGGTGTCGTCGAAGGCCTCGGCGGCCAGGTCCCGTACCGCGTCCGTCCCGGCGGCGTAGCCGCGCGCGTAGGCCAGTACGGCGTGGTGGTGGCGCCGGTGCAGTTCGGCCAGGGCTGATCGCTCGTCATGCTGCTTCGCCGGAAAGGCACTTCGGTCGCGGAGGTGGCCGCCGCGAATGCGGGCGGCCAGCGCCCTGTCGGACGGTACGGCGGGACCGGGCTGGTCGGTCATCCAAGGCTCCCTTGCCGGCGACGGCTGGGGAAGGAGCCGGGGGCCGTCGGGTGATTTTGTCCGATGCCGGAAATGCCCTCCGTGTTGCGGAGGGCGACTTCGGGGTGAGGTCTCGAAACTAGCAGGCATCGCTTCCGAGTTGCGCCGGGCGAAACGAAGCGGGAAATGAGCGCTCCCTTATCCGAGCCTTAAGGGCATTGTCCGGTTCAGGCGGCCCGAATTACGGTGTGGCCGAAGTCGCAGTGGCCCGAGGGCGCCTTCGGGCCACTGCCGCGCCGGTGGCGGTGAGCCGTGACGACCGCACCCGCCCTGGTGCTCCCCTCACTTCGATGAGGTCCAGAACCCCTACCGTGCAAGGCCTGCAGCCGCAGGCGGGGCCGCGCACCCAGCAGGAACAGGAACGCCAACTCATGGGCAAGCACACACGTCGGGGCCGGAAGATCGTCGGAATACTGGGCATGGTCGGTCTGGCCGGCGGATCGGCGATGATGTTCTGGGGCCCGAGCGCGGCGCTCGCGTCGACGCCCGCCATGTCCTGGTCGGTCCAGGGCGCCAAGGACGGCGTCACCGAGCTGAGTTTCTATCAGCGGATCGACGCGGCCAGGTCGCAGAACATGTTCTATTTCGGAAACCAGTTCGGCTTTACGGGCGGTGGTGCGGGCGGATACATCGGTATGCAGCCGCAGCCCGAGGACTCCCAGGGCGCCCGTCAGTTCCGGGTCATCTTCAGTTCGTTCCGGGGTGACTCGGCCACCGGTCACGCCAACTGCCACGGCGGCGCGGACGGCAGTTCGGACGGTGTCTCGTGCAAGACCACCATCAAGGGCGCTCTCGGGCACACCTATCGGCTTCAGGTGGTGGAGTCCGGCACCCAGCTGACCGGCAAGGTGATCGACACCGACACCGGGGCGTCCACGGTCGTCGGCCAGTGGAGCGTCGGTGCGGCGGCCCGGAAGATCTCGACCTCGGACGTCTCCTGGGTCGAGCGCTACACGGGGCCGAAGATGCCGCCGTGCAACGCGACCACCTGGCCGTACTACAAGGTGAAGTTCGGCAATCCCACGGCGAACAACGGCGCCCTGACCGGGTCCATGGGTGACTATGCCCAGAAGTCCTCGGCCTGTCCCGGCGCACTGCGGAGCGTCCACGACTCGACCGGGACTGTCATGATGGGCGGCTTCAAGGGGCCGGAGGACGAGACCCCGGACCCCACTCCTACCTCCACCCCCTCCAATCCCACGCCGACCCCCACCACCAAGCCCACCGCCCCGTGCGAGCCGGCCGTGGCCACCACGGAGTAGCCGCGGGCGTCCGAGGCGGTGGCTGAAGCAACCGGTGCAGGTCCGGAGGTCGCCGAGGGTCAGCACCGTGCGGGCGCCGGCTGCCACGGGCCGGCGCCCGCACGGGGCGTGGCGGTCGGCGACCTCCGGGTAGCCCGCCGGGACGGCGCCTGCCCCGGTGGAGGCCTGCCGGTCCGGTGGCGGCCGGTGGTGCCGCGCTGCTCCTGCCGCACGCGGTTCCTCTCGTTCCCGGGGCCTGCCCGGAGGCCGGGGTCGACCTGGCCCATGTCAGTTCACAGGCTCAGTTCACAGGCTGTCGGAATCAACCGGCAGGGCCATCCCCGTAGGGATGGCCGAACGGGTCGAGGGAGCCTGCCGGTGGCCGCTCCGAGGTGCGAGTCTTCGCGCCTGCTGCCCGCCTGATTCGCTCAGTTGCGCCAGCAGGGTGAGCTGCGGGCTCGCCGGTCCGCTCGCTGGAATGGTGCGAGGCGCTCCCTCGGCGGCGCTGGTCCGAATCAACACGCCGGCCGAACCAATGACCACAGCCCGCCGTGTTCGGCGGGTCCTCCACCCTCGCGGCGGGCCGACCCTGGCCGGCGCCGCAGGATCGACGGCCGCCACTGGGCCCCGCCGGGCCGGCTCGAACTCCTCGACCACCGACACGTCACCGCCACCTACCCCACCTTCACCGCCCACCGGGGTGACCCGCCCGGCCCTCGATCGGACTCGGCTCAACAGGGACGCCGCCCCGCGGGGTTGCGGCCCGACGGAGCCGCCGGAGCCGGCTGTCGGCGTCAGCCTCCTCCGGTCGGAGCGCACTGTTCACCGCGCCCGACCGTGACCGTGCGGGAGAATGCTGCGCGGGGCGACGGAAGCTCCAGAACCCGGCAGCCGGTTTCGGTGAGCTGCCGGACGATGGAGCGGGCCTCGGTGTCGTTCAGGGAGAAGGCGAACGGTCCGGTGACCAGCAGAAACCGGTAGAAGCCGGCGTTCACCAGGTGGACCAGTCGCTCCAACGCCGGTAGCGGCCCGCGGGAGCGGCGGCCGTTGTCGAGGTGAACCGTGGGTTCGGGCAGCGCGAGCCGCCTTGCCATGTGCCGCAGCGCATCAAGATGAGCCGCCATCTGCCAGCTGTCGTGCGGGTAGCAGCGCAGATATATCGCCGCACCCGCGATGTCGTTTCGGGTGGTGTCGAAACCCATGACGTGGCCTCCTCGATGAAGTTCCGAGGCGGCTGATCCGGGAACACCGGCAGTCGGCTTTCCGCCTCCGCCTTCAGGGAACGTCCGTGAGCAGGCCGAATCCACGGCAGGAGCACCCGAAGTCGGCAACATCTTGCTCCACACGTACGGGATTGGTAGGTAGCGCCCCTCGTAGTGGTCGGAGGTCAGGGGTGGTCGCGCCGTCAGGCCGTGCCGCCGGAGGCCCTCGCTGTGCCGTCCTGCCGCCACCCCCTGGCATCGGCGGCCGGAAACACGGGTGTACCGACAGCGTCCGCCGTGCCGGTGGCCCCTCGGCCCGGCCGCCCGCTCAGAGTTCCGTCAGCGGCCGGGCGGGGTCGGCCAGGGCGGCCGGGTCGACGGTGCGGCCGGAGCGGACCAGCTCCCGGATCGGGTCGGTGACGTCCCAGACGTTGACGTTCATCCCGGCCAGCACCCGGCCGCCGGAGAGCCAGAAGGCGATGAACTCCCGGCCGGGCACGTCGCCCCGGAACACCACCCGGTCGTATCCGTCGGGCTCGACGTACCCGGTGTACTCCATCCCCAGGTCGTACTGGTCGGAGAAGAAGTAGGGCACCCGGTCGTAGGCGGTGTCCCGGCCGAGCATCGCGCGGGCGGCGGTCTGCGGCTGGTTGAGGGCGTTGGCCCAGTGCTCGACCCTGATGTGCCTGCCGAGCAGCGGGTGGAAGGCGTTGGCGACGTCCCCGGCGGCGTGGACGTCCGGGTCGGAGGTGCGCAGCCACTGGTCCGTCCGCACGCCGTTGTCGATCTCCAGCCCGGCGGCCTCGGCCAGCGCGGTGTTGGGGGTGATGCCGATCCCGACGATCACGGCGTCGGCCGCCACCGTGGTGCCGTCGCCCAGACGTACGCCCGTCACGGCCTCGGTGCCGCCGGTCAGGGCCTCGACCTGGACGCCGAAGCGCAGGTCCACGCCGTGGTCGCGGTGCAGGCCGGCGAAGACCTCGGCGACCTCCCGGCCGAGCACCCGCAGCAGCGGCAGTTCGGCGCTCTCCAGCACCGTCACCTCGGCGCCGGCGGCGATGGCCGCGGCGGCGGTCTCCAGGCCGATCCAGCCGGCGCCGATGACCACGATCCGGGCCCCGGGGCGCAGCGCCTCCTTGAGCCGCTCACTGTCCTCGACCCGGCGCAGGTAGTGCACGCCGGGCAGGTCGGCGCCGGGGACGGGCAGCCGGCGCGGGGAGGAGCCGGTGGTGAGCAGCAGCTTGCGGTAGCCGATCCGGCCGTCGTCGGCCAGGGTCACGGTGTGCGCGGCGCGGTCGACGGCGGTGACGGCGGTGCCGAGCCGCAGGGTGACGTCGTGGTCGGCGTACCACTGGGGCGGGTGGACGTAGATCTTCTCCCGCCCGGTGCTGCCGAGCAGGTACCCCTTGGACAGCGGCGGCCGCTCGTACGGGCGCTCGTGCTCCTCGCCGATCAGCACGACCGGCCCGTCGTGCCCGGCCTCGCGCAGCGCCTCGGCGGCCTTCGCCCCGGCGAGGCTCGCGCCCACGATCACCATTGCCTGGTCCGTGCCTGTGCTCATGGTCAGCTCCTCGTCGATGGGCCGGCGCCGTGCCCTGACAGCCTGCCCGGGAGGCGGGGGCGAGTCGAGACCATAGGGCACGCGGCGCGAGCGGCTCCCCTGTTCGGGTGACGGCGGACGGGGGGAGGGCGGCCAGGAGGGCGAGGGCGTGCGGGGGCGCGGCCGGCTCAGCGGGTCGGGGCGAGGGCGGAGCCGGTCATCGCGTCGCGGACCAGCGCGGTGTCGACGAACTGCTCGAAGCGCACGATCAGGCCGCCGCGGACGACGAAGTGGTGCGCCACCCGGACGGCCAGTGCCTTGCCGGTGGTTCGGTGGCGGGCGGTGTAGCGGGCCAGCACGACCACGTTCTCGCCGTCCACCACGTACGTGTCGTCGTGGGCGGTCCAGTCCTCCCAGTCGGCGGCCAGCCGCTCCATCACCGCGGCGGTCACGCCGGCCGGGGTCCGGTACGTCCCGGCCAGCGGGAACCCGGCCATCTCGGTCCACTCCACGTCGTCGGCGAGGGTGGCCCGCAGGGCTTCCAGGTCGCCGCGGGCGGAGGCCAGGTACTGCCGGCGCACCACGTCGGCGGGGGCGGCGGAGGGCGGCGGTGTACCGGTCACGGTCAGCCCCACGTCGTCTCGCCCTTGGCGACCTTGGTGCCGAGGTCGACGGCCAGCGGCATCCCCGCGTCCGGGTAGAGGCGCTCCAGCTCGGCCCGGGCGGCGGCGGCGTCCGGCGACTTTCCCACCTCGGTCTCGAAGGTGCGCAGGTAGTCACGGGTGTACCGGATGGCGCTGGTGTCGGTGGGCGCGCCGGCGGTGCGGTGGCCCGCCACCACGAACTCCGGCCCGAGCGCCTCCATGCCGTCGAGCATGTCGATCCAGGCGGCGCGCTGCTCGGCGGTCGGGGTGTCGGCCGTCCAGACGTGCAGGCCCTGGAAGAGCAGTACGCCGCCGAGCATCGCGCGGTGCTGGTGCTGCCAGAGGTAGTGCCGGTCCGGCAGGTGGAAGTCGGCGCCGCGCAGCTCGAAGCGGTGGCCGGCGAAGTCGATCTCGTCGGTGGTGAGGATCTCCGGCAGCACCAGCCGGGAGGGGAGTTCGTCGCCGAGGTGCGCCCAGGCCTGGAGCTTGCCCGGGTAGGTCTCCGTGATGTGTTCGACCACCAGGTGCGGGGCGAGGAACCGGGCGGTGGGGAAGGCGTCCTGGATCTCCTCGGCGCCGAAGTAGAAGTCCGGGTCGCCGTGGCTGACGAAGACGGTCGTCAGCCGCTTGCCGCTGGCGCGGACGGCCTCGACCAGGCGGCGGCCGTCGGAGCGGGTGAAGCCGGCGTCGACCAGCATCGCCTCGTGCAGCCCGGTCACCAGGACGGCGGTCTTGTTGAGCGAGCTGTCGGGGCTGTCGACGACCTGGAAGTCGAGGGTGCTCATGAGGGTCCTTCCTCGGGTGCCGGGGTGCCTCAGCCGGCCCGGACGGCAGTGGCGGGGGCGGGAAGCCGCGCCCGCACGCCGGGGCATTTCTCCTGACCTTGCAGTAACTGACTGGGCAGGCATTGCTGCCGTCGAGCACTCTGAGGCCAGCTTCCGCCGTCCGGGGTCCGTCCGCACCCACGGCTGCGCCGAACAGGGCAGCCCGGCGGAGCGGACCCCGGAGCCCGTCCGGCGCGGCGCGGTCGGTCACGGTCGGCGCGGGCCACGGCAGTCCATGGCGGCTCCCCGGCGGCCCCCGGCGCTCAGTGCAGCCGGGGCAGGGCCTCACCGGCGCTCAGGCTGAGCATCCGCAGATCACTCACGAACCGCTCCCGCCGCTCGGCCGGCAACCGGTCGAGGAAGAGCCGCTGGACGTTCTCGGCGTGCACCCGGGCCGCCCGGACACAGGTCTCCTCGCCCAGCGCGGTCAGCCGCACCAACTGCACCCGCCGGTCCTCCGGGTGCTGGGCGCGACGCACCAGCCCGGCCGCCTCCATCCGGTCCACCAGCCGGGTCACCCCGCCCGTGGTCAGCACCCGCTCCCGGCCGATCTCCCGCATCGGCAGCCCCGGCGCACCGGCCCGTCCGAGCACCAGGAGCACCTCGAACACCGAGTGGCCGACCCCGCACTCCGCCTCCACCGCCCGGCCCAGGACGTGCTCCAGCCGCCCGGCCGCCCCCAGCAGGTGCCCGAAGGCCAGCACCCTGTCGTCGCCCGCGGCCTGCGCCGCCGTCGAGATCTCCCTGCCGCCTGCCACCACACCCTCCTCGCCCCGCAACCACCGCCGCGTCACCGCGCCACCGAGAGCACAGCATCGCGCATCCGCCGCCCCGCCCGGCGCACCCCGGGCAGGGCGCGCGGCAGCCCGCGCCGACGCGCCCCCGGCCGGGAACACCGCACGGGCGCGTCACGTTCGACCGGGCATGACCAGCGACTCCGCACCCCGTACCCCCGAGATCCTGCGCTACGCGGCCTTCGCCGCCGACCCGGCCGGCGGCAACCCCGCCGGGGTCGTCCTGGACGCCGCCGAGCTGGACGCCGGGGCGATGCTGGGGATGGCCGCCGCCCTCGGCTACTCCGAGACGGCCTTCCTCACCCCGGGCGCGGCCCCCGGCCACCACACCGTGCGGTACTTCAGCCCCCTGATGGAGGTTCCGTTCTGCGGCCACGCCACCGTCGCGGCCGCCGTCGCGGTGGCCGAACAGGCCGGGCCGGGGCGCTTCACCTTCCACACCGGCGCGGGCGAGGTCCCGGTCGAGGTCGACCGGGACGGGGCCGGCCTGCTGCGCGCCACCCTGACCAGCGTCGGGCCGCACACCGAGCCGGTCACCGCGGCGGAGGTGGAGCAGGCGCTGGCCCTGCTCGGCTGGGCCGCCGCCGACCTCGACCCGGAACTGCCGCCGCGCATCGCCTACGCCGGCGCCCGGCACCTGGTGCTGGCCGCCGCGAGCCGGGCCCGGCTCGCCGACCTCGACTACGACTTCGACGGGCTCGCCACCTGGATGACCGCCCGCGACCTGATCACGTTGCAACTGGTCTGGCGCGAGGACGCCCGCACCTTCCACGTCCGCGACCCGTTCCCGGTCGGCGGCGTGGTGGAGGACCCGGCCACCGGCGCGGCCGCCGCCGCCTTCGGCGCCTACCTTCGCGAGATCGGGGCCGTCACCGCCCCCGCTGAGCTGACCCTCCACCAGGGTGAGGACCTCGGCCGACCCGGCGTCCTGCGGGTGGCGCTGCACGAGAGCGACGACCGGGTCCGGGTCTCCGGCACGGCGGTCGTCATCCCGGCCTGACCGGCGCTCCGGCCCCGGCCCGCCCGGCGCTCCGGCCCCGGGTGAACGGGCCCGGGCGGGGGCACGCCGGGTGCCGGCGATTAATCGGTGGCGCCCGGTCACGCCGTGCGGCAGCCTGCCCGGATGGAACAGACGAACGGTCGAACGGTCACCGTCCACCTCACCCACCGAGGGGAACAGCTCGGGCGGCTCGGACCGTTCGAGGTCGACGGCGTCCGCTGGCCGATGGTCGGCAGCACCGTCGCCCGGCTGGAGGAGCACCTCGGCGCGCCCGTCGCCGTACTGCGCCTGGTCGGCGTCACCGGCGGCGAGGGCGGCCGGGGCGGGCACACCACCTACCACGCGGAGGCCCTGGAGCGACCGGTCCGCGGCCTCCCCGGGGCCGCCGACGAGGACGACGTGGCGCTGCTCGGCCCCGCCGCCGGCCGGGCCGACTGGGCCACCGCCGAAGGACTGCGGGCCGGCCTCGCCTGGGCCGACCAGGCCCTGCGGGCCACCGGCCGCCGGCCCGCCGGGCCGGCCGAACAGATCCGCACCTGGAACCTCTCCGGGCTGTTCCGGCTGCCCACCGGGAACGGCGCCGCCTGGCTGAAGACCACCAACCCCGCCTTCAACGCCTGCGAGGCGAGCGTCGTCCGACTGCTGCACGCCGTCGACCCCGGCCTCGTCCCCGAGGTGATCGCCGCCGACCGGGACCGCCGCCGCCTGCTGCTCGCCGAAGTACCCGGCGAGGACTGCTGGGGCCCCTCGGCCGAGACCGTCGCGGACGTCGTGCCGCGCCTGGTCGCCGCCCAGGCCGCGCTCGCCCGCAGCGGCGCCGCCGCCGCGGCCGGCCTGCCCGACCGCACCCTCGGCCACCTCCCGGCCCGGCTGCGCCGGGTCCTGGACGGCGAGGCCGCCCGCGACCTCGCACCGGCTGAGCTCACCGCCGCCCGGCACCTGCTCGACCGGCTGCCCGCACTGATCGCCGAACTGGACTCCTGCGGCCTGCCCGACACCCTCGTGCACGGCGACTTCCACCCCGGCAACTGGCGCTCCGACGGCCGGCACACCGTCGTCCTCGACTTCGCCGACAGCTGCTACGGCCACCCCGCCCTGGACGGGCTGCGCCCGCGCGCCTTCGTCTCCGAGGAGCGCTGGACGCAGGTGGCGGACGTCTGGGCGCGCGCCTGGGCCGCCCACGCCCCCGGCTCGGACCCGGTCCGCGCCCTCACCCTGGCCGAGCCCCTCGCGCACCTGTTGTACGCGGTCCGCTACCAGGAGTTCCTGGACAACATCGAGACCACCGAGCGCCCCTACCATGAAGGCGATCCGGCCTCCGAGATCCGCGCGGCGCTGGCCTGCGGCTGAGCCCCGGAACCCGCACCACCGCGATCGAGAGGCACCACCAATGCCGTCCGCCCGGCCGTCCCTGCTGTACGTCTCCGACCCCGCCTACCCGGCCAACGGCCGCAGCTACGGGGACGAGGACATCCGCCTCACCGCCCGCCTGCGCGAGTACTTCGACCTCGCGCTCTGCCACCCGGTGGACGCCCGCGTCCTGATGGGGCGCTTCGACGCGGTGGTGATCCGCAACAGCGGCCCGGTGCTGCACTACCAGGAGGAGTACGAGGCCTTCCGGCGGGCCGCGCTCGCCGCGGGCGTCCGGGTCCACAACCCGCTGACGGGCCGCGGCGACATGGCCGGCAAGCAGTACCTGCTGGACCTCAGCCGGGCCGGCCACCCCGTGATCCCCACCGCCGACGGTGACCTCGGCCCCGCCGCAGCCCTGGCCGCACTCCCGGCCGCCGACCGGTACGTGGTCAAGCCCCGCCTCGGCGCCGACTCGCTCGGCCTGCGCGTGGTGGACGCCGCCGGGCTCGCCGCCGACCCGCTGGCGGGCTGCCTCGTCCAGCCGTACATAGCCCTGCGCCACGAGGTGTCCTTCTACTACGTGGACCGTGAGTTCCTGTACGCCCTGTACGCCCCGGACCCGGCGCGCCGCTGGGAGCTGGAGCCCTGGGCGGCCACCGAGGAGGACCTCGCCTTCGCCGGCCGGTTCATCGACTGGAACACCCTGCCCTTCGGCATCCAGCGCGTCGACGCCTGCCGGACGGAGGACGGCGGGCTGCTCCTGGTCGAGCTGGAGGACCTCAACCCGTACCTCTCGCTCGACCTCGTCGACGCGGACACCCGCGAGGCCTTCGCGCAGGCCTTCCGGAGGTCGGTGGAGGCGCTGCTGCGGGCCGGCTGACCCGGTTCGCCGCCCCACCGGCCGGCCTCGGCAGGGTCGTCAACTCGCCCTTCCGGAGGGACAGGTGCCCGACGGGGTGGCGTGGGCCACCGCAAGGCCGACGGGCCGACGGGCCGACGGGCGATCAGGTGGTGGCCGTGGTGCCACCCGGGACGGCCGTCCTCCTCCGCCCGGCGCGGGCGTGTCGCCGCGACTTCGACGAGCATGGGTGGCAGGCGGGGGAGGCCGAGGTGGAGGTGGCGATGAGGGTCGTGTTCGTGCACGGGGCGTGCGTGCGGGACGGATCGTGGTGGTGGCACCGCACCGCCGAGCTGCTGCGGCAGCGAGGGGTGCCGAGCTCGGCCCCGGCGCTGCCGAGCTGCGGCGAGACGGGCCTGCCCGCGGGCGCCGCCGGTCCGGGGCTCGCCGAGGATGTCGCGGCGGTGCGGCAGGCGCTGCTGGACGGCGCCGGGCCCACCGTCGTGGTCGCCCACAGCTACGGCGGCGTCGTCACCGCGGAAGCCGCCGCAGGCATCGGGTCGGTACGCCACCTGGTGCTGGTCTCCAGCTACCTGCCCGAGGTCGGGCAGAGCCTCTCGGACTTCGGGGACGGCGGCCCGGCCGCGTTCCTGGACGTCGACCCCGACGCCGGTACCTTCGGGGTGCGCCCCGAACTGCTCGTGGACACGTTTCTGCAGGACTGCGACCCCGAGGACCAGGTGCGGGCCGCGGACCACCTCGCCCCGCAGAGCCTGCGGGTGACCGGGCAGCCGGTCGGGGCGGCCGCCTGGCACCAGGTGCCCTCGACGTACCTCGTCTGCACCCAGGACCGGGGCACCCCGCCGCGCCTGCAGCGCGAGTTCGCCCGCCGGGCCGGCGCCGTCGTCGAACTCGACGCCGGCCACCACCCGTTCCTCTCCCGGCCGGCCGTGGTTCGGGATCTGCTGCTGAGCCTCTGACGGTGGCCGGGAGGGCGTGGCCGCGGAGGGCGTGCCCGCGGGGGGCGTGGCCGCGGGCCGACAGTCACTCGGCGCCGATGTGACGGGTGCTCGTCCGGCGCAGGTGAACGTCGATCAGGGCGGTGGTGGCGTCCGGCTGTTCGATCTGCGGGAGGTGGCCGGCCTCGGGGATGACCTGGAGAGCGCCGTCGGCGAAGGCGTCCGCGTACGCCGCGCCGTAGGCGGGGGTGACGATGCGGTCGCTCTCCCCCCAGAGCAGCAGGGCCGGCACCTGCACGCGTCCGAGTCGGCCCAGGAGCTCCGGGTCGTGCATGTAGGGGTCGCCCGCGAGGGTTCGCATGGTGGCCATGTTGGCCTGTCGGCGGGCGAGTTCGGCGGAGGGCAGACCGGCAGGGTCGACGAAGTAGCGGTCGGGGTCGTGCCAGGAGTGTTCCGCCGCGCCACGCGCGTCGAGGGCGAAGAAGTCGGTGATCGGTTCCGCTTCGACGTTCACGCCGACGGCGTCGATCAGGACGAGGCCGGTGATGATTCCCGCGGTGTCGCGTACGGCCATCTCGGCGGCGATCCAGCCGCCCAGCGAGGAACCGACGACCAGGACGTCGTCCAGGTCCCGGTCGTGCAGGTGACGGAGGTAGCTGAGGGCGAGGCCGTCGATGCCGGTGAGCCAGTCGGGGCGGTGGGTGCCGTCCCAACCGGGGTGCACGGGCGTGATGGTGTGGGCGCTGCGGGAGAGGTGCCCGGCGAGGCCGGCGACCGTGGCCGGGCCCCCGCCGCCGTGCAGGATCAGGACCGGCCGGCCTGCTCCGGCTTCGGACAGGGTGAGGGGCAGGTCGGAGTACACGGCTGAGGTGTGGTCTGGAAGCATGCCTGCAGAGTAACTAAATATCTTTATATAAGCTAGCTTAGTCGAGTCGTAGACTGGGCCCATGAATGGTGAGCTGCAAGAACTCGGCAGGGCGGTCAAGCAGGCGCAGTACCGGCAGCACCGGGCGCTCGACAGCGCGCTCGCGACGGTCGGCACCACGCTGGCCCAGTGGGACGCCCTCCGGGCGATCGGCCGCGCACCCGGGGCGTCGGCCCGCGAGCTGGCCGCCGCGACGTTCCAGAGCGAGCAGGCCTTCGGGGCGCTCGTCGGCCGTCTGACGGCCCAGGGCGCGGTCGAACGGCGCCCGGGACACGGTCGGCGCATCGAACACCACCTCACCGCAGCCGGAGAACGGACCCTGGCGGCCGCCGACAAGATCGCCGACGAGGTTCTCGCCACCTGCTTCTCCGCCCTGCCCGCAGCGGATCGCGCGACCCTGCTCGACCTGCTCCGGCGCCTCAACACGCAGGAAGCGGAATAGTCGGGCCGGGTTCCCCCACCGGGTCGTTCGCGCTCCCCGGCAGGGGGAGGCCCTTCGAGGCCCTTCCTCGTCGTCTGCCGCTCCTCCCCTCCCGCGGCGGGCCGCCCTCAACCCCTGACGGCCTCCGCGATCTGCCGGGCGGCCTGGGCCGGCGTGAGGTGCGTGGTGTCGACGACCTCGGCCTCCGCGAGCAGCCAGGTGCGGGCCGCCTCGGCGTAGGGGTCGAGGTACTTCAGACGGAACGGGGACGGGCCCGTCAGAGCGTCCCCCAAGATCCGCCCGCGGAGGGTGTCCTGGTCGGCGTGGAGGACGAAGTGACGTACCGGTACGGCATGGTGGGCGAAGCCCGCGCTGATCTCCCGCCAGTACTGTTCGACCAGGACCGTCATGGGCACCACCAGGATGCCGCCGGTGTAGTCGAGTACGCGGCGGGCGGTCTCGACCACGAGCTGCCGCCACGGCGGCCAGTGCTGGAAGTTGTCCGTCTCGGGCAGCCCCGGCGTGATGTCCATGAGTGTCTCGCCGACCTTCTCGGCGTCGAACACCCGTGAATCCGGGATCAACCGCTGCACGAGTGGACTCGTCGTCGTCTTGCCTGCGCCATGGGTGCCGTTGAGCCATACGATCACCTGCCCGACCTTAGCGTCGTGGACCGTAGGCCGGGCCGGTCACGTCACACAGAACGGGCACGGTGCAGGACCGGTGGCGCCGGGGGCCGCCCGGGCGGCCCGGCGGCGGGTTCCGGGGCTGTCGGTCGGGTGCGATAGTTTGTGGTCGCCCCGGGGGAGGCCGCCCGGGAAATCGGATGCCCGGGCCAGGGCTCCTGTGCTTGCCTGTGTCCTGCCGAACGCAGGCAGCGGACCAGTCGCTTCCATCATCTTGACGACGCAGCAGCAGGAGTATGTCATCAACACCGTGATACGCAGGACCGTCCGCACCACCCTGGCCGCCGCCACCTGCAGCACCGTCCTCGCCGCCGGGCTCGCCGCCTGCGGCACCGTCCAGCAGCTGTCCGCCGCACAGAAGGTCTCCGACGCCTTCAGGAAGCTGGGCGACGGCAAGTCCTTCTCGGCCAAGCTCTCGGTGGACGCCACCGCGGCCCAGATCGAGGCCTTCGGCGCCGCCACCGGCGACAAGATCGGCGCCGACAGCGCCGCCGCGCTGTCCACCGTGAGCCTGGCCGTCTCCTTGAGCGCGGACAAGCCGCTCAAGGACCTGCGGTCGCCGAAGGGCGCGGACGGCAAGCCCGCCGACCCCGACGCGCTGCTGGGGGACAAGGCGCTCTCGTTCTCGTACGCGCTCACCGGCAAGGGCGGCAAGTCGCTGCTGGAACTCCGTCAGGTCGGTGGCAGGACGTTCGCCCAGGCCGACCTCGCCGGGTTCGCCACCCTGGTCGGCGAGGACCCGTCCGAGGTCCGGGAGATGACGGCGGACCTGCCCGCGTCGGTGCGCGGGGCGCTGGCCGGCAAGTGGGTCTCGCTGGACGCCGGGACGCTGCAGGACTTCGGCAAGTCGCTGCGCGGCGGCCGGGGCGCCGCCGGAGGCAAGGCCGGTGCCACGCCGTCCGCGCCGCCCACCCTGTCCCCCGGGACGCAGGAGAACCTCCTCAAGTCCCTGAAGGACGTCTTCAGCCGCGACGTCTCCTTCGAGGACAAGGGCAAGCAGGACGGCAAGGACCGCGTGACGGTCAGCGTCCCGTCCCGCAGGCTCGCCGAGGACCTGCTGGAGGCCTTCCGGCCGCTGGTCGAGGAGATCCCGAGCCTGGGCAAGCTGCCGACGACCCTCCCGAGCGACGTGCCGAACCGCAAGCTGGCGATGGATGTGCTCCTCGACCACGGGTCGCTGTCCTCCGTCACCTTCGACCTGGCCCAGCTGGACGAGGAGATCGCCCCGGGCACCAGCCTGCCGATCAAGATCGCGTTCGGCAAGGACGCCCCGGCGGTTCAGGCGCCTGCGGGTGCCACCGAGATCACCAAGGCCGACCTCGACAGCCTGTTCGGTGAGATCTCCGGCGCCGGCCGGGGCGGCCTGGGCGGCCCGGCCGAGCCGCTGACCGACGCCCAGGTCAAGGAGCTGACCCAGGGCGGCGGGCTGACCGAGCAGCAGGTCCGGACGTACAGCAAGCTGGGCCTCAGCTTCGAGGACATCAAGGAGCTGGCGGTCGCCCGCGCCTGACCCGGTACCGGCACCCGGCCGAGGCCGCCGGTCCCGGCCCCGGCCCCGGTCCCGGAACCGGCCGTGCCCGGCGCCCGAGTACGGCCGGTTCCCGACGGCGCCCGGCCCCGCCGATCACGGCGGGGCCGGGCGCGGTGCTGTTCCCCCGTCCGTTCCGGCGGTGGCTCAGAGCGCCGGGGCGATCACCCGCCCGTCCAGCGCGGACCGGACGGTGATCGCCTCCACCGGGCACATCTCGGCGGCCTCGGTCAGCTGCTCCCCGGGCGCGCTGACCGGATGCCGTGCCCGGGCCCGGCCGTCCTCCCCGAGGGCGAGATCGTCCGGCGCGGTGGCCGCGCAGAGGCCGGTGCCGACGCAGCGGGCCCGGTCGACCCGCACCACGACATCGCCGGCCGTCCCGCTGGCGCCCGCCGCCCCGCCTGTCCCGTCCGACCCCGTACCGCCGGTGCCGTCCGGTCCGCCCGTCACCAGGCCACCTGGAGAGCCAGCGGACTGCGGGTCAGCAGGCCCTCGCGCCAGACGATCGCCTCCTGCGGGCCGGCCGCCCGCAGGCCCGGGAGCCGGCGGGCCAGCCGGTGCAGGGCGAGTTCCAGCTCCATCCTGGCCAGCCAGGCGCCCAGGCAGTGGTGCGGGCCGGCGCCGAAGGTGAGACTGGGGGAGCCGAGCGGCGCGAACAGGTCCTCGGCCAGGGTGCGCGGGAAGACCGCCGGGTCGTGGTTGGCCGAGGCGGCGTCGGCCGCCACCACGGCGCCGGCCGGAATGGTCACACCGCCGATCTCCACGTCCTCGGTGGCCCGGCGCAGCAGCCCCGGCAGCGCCTCGGTGTCCCCGAGCGGGATCGCGCGCAGCAGCTGCTCGGTGGCCGCGGCCGCGCTCTCCTCGTCGGCGGCGAGCCGCTGCCAGGCGGCCCGGCCGTCGCCGAGCAGGTACACCATGGCGTTGCCGAGCGTCGTCATGGTGGTCTCGTGGCCGGCCACCACCAGCCCGACGACCAGCGACACCAGTTGCCGCTCGCCGACCCCGCCGCTCTCCCGTGCCGCGGCGAGCAGGCCGCTCACCAGGTCATCGCCGGGGGCGGCGCGCCGCTCGGCGATCAGCTCGGCGGCGAACTGCGCGAACTCGCCCATGGCGGCCGCGATCGCCTCGGCCGGGTGGGCGGTGGCGGACAGCGCGTGGTCGCTCCAGTGGCCGAGCCGCTTCAGGTCCAGCCCGTCCAGGCCCATCAGACGGCTGATCACGGCCACCGGGAGCGGCCTGGTGTACGCGGCGACGATGTCGGCGGGGGAGCCCTGGTCGATCAGCTCGTCCAGCAGGCCGTCGACCACCGAGGCGACCCAGGGCCGCCACCGCGCGATGGCCCGCGGGGTGAAGGCGCGCTGGACGGTCCGGCGCAGCCGCTGGTGCTCGGCGCCGTCGAGGTTCAGCAGCCCGTCCGGGTCGTCCAGGATGTTGGGGACCACGGACACCGGCGGCGCGTCGGGGGCGTACAGCGAGGCACGGTTCAGGCGGGGGTCGGTGAACACCTGGCGGACGTCGGCGTGCCGGCTGACCAGCCAGACCGGGGTCCCGGTGGGCAGGGCGGCCAGGCGCGGCGGCCCTGGCTCGGCGTGGCGCAGGCAGTGCAGCGGGACGAGCGGCGGTGCGGACTCGGCCGGGCGCTGTTCGACGGACATCCATCCTCCTGGCGGTCGACCGCGGGGTGCGGTCTGCGAAGTCGGCGAGGTCTGCGAGGTCTGCTGGCTCTGGCGGGTGTTCGGGGGTGCTCCGGTGCCGGGGCTGCGGGGGAACGGGTGGGGCACCGTCGCCGGGCGGGGGTTTCGGGGGGTCCGTGACCCGGGTACGGCGATGGGGTGCACGAGGCGGTCGCTGCGTACGACGGTATGTGTGTCGCCCGCCCCCGGACAGCGGCAGATCCGGCCATCGACGGGCGGATCCCGCCGAGTTCGCCGGCCGCGCGGACTGGCGGCGCCCCTGGTGTCCCCGGTCCCTCGGTCCCGCCGCGGCCGCCGACCGGCCGCGCTCGGCGGGGCGGCCGCCGGCCGGGGCTAGGCTTCGTGGGCAAGCGGAATTCGCAGTCCGGCGCAGTGCCGCGCCGGCCGACGGAGGTGGGAACCGGATGTCCCAGCAGGTGAAGGCAGTGATCGCGCGCGCCAAGGGTGCGCCCGTGGAGGTGACGACGATCGTCGTGCCCGACCCGGGGCCGGGCGAGGCGGTGGTCAAGGTGCAGGCGTGCGGGGTGTGCCACACCGACCTGCACTACCGCGAGGGCGGCATCAACGACGAGTTCCCCTTCCTGCTCGGCCACGAGGCCGCCGGCGTGGTGGAGTCGGTGGGCGAGGGCGTCACCGAGGTCGCCCCGGGCGACTTCGTGGTGCTCAACTGGCGTGCGGTCTGCGGGCAGTGCCGGTCCTGTCGGCGCGGGCGGCCGCAGTACTGCTTCGCCACCCACAACGCCAAGCAGAAGATGACCCTGCTGGACGGCACCGAGCTGTCGCCCGCCCTGGGCATCGGCGCCTTCGCCGAGAAGACCCTGGTCGCGGCCGGGCAGTGCACCAAGGTCGACCCGGCGGCCTCGCCGGCCGTGGCCGGACTGCTGGGCTGCGGGGTGATGGCGGGCCTGGGCGCGGCGATCAACACCGGTGGCGTGGGCCGCGGCGACTCGGTCGCGGTGATCGGCTGCGGCGGCGTCGGCGGCGCCGCGGTGATGGGCTCCCGGCTGGCCGGTGCGGCGAAGATCATCGCGGTGGACATCGACGACCGCAAGCTGGAGACGGCCCGTCGGCTCGGCGCCACCCACACCGTGAACTCCCGCACCACCGACCCGGTGGAGGCGATCCGCGAGCTGACCGACGGCAACGGCGCCGACGTGGTGGTCGAGGCGGTCGGCCGTCCGGAGACCTACAAGCAGGCGTTCTACGCCCGCGACCTGGCCGGCACCGTCGTCCTGGTGGGCGTCCCCACGCCGGAGATGACGCTGGAACTCCCCCTGCTGGACGTCTTCGGGCGTGGCGGCGCGCTGAAGTCCTCCTGGTACGGCGACTGCCTTCCCTCGCGGGACTTCCCGCTGCTGATCGACCTCCACCTGCAGGGGCGCCTGGACCTGGACGCCTTCGTCACCGAGACCATCGAACTCGACGCGGTGGAGCAGGCCTTCGAGCGCATGCACCACGGCGACGTGCTCCGTTCGGTGGTGATCCTGTGAGCGCCGCCCGGATCGAGCACCTGGTCACCTCCGGCACCTTCGAGCTGGACGGCGGCAGCTGGGAGGTGGACAACAACGTCTGGATCGTCGGGGACGACACCGAGGCGGTGGTGATCGACGCCGCCCACGACGCCGACGCCATCGCCGGCGCGCTCGGCGACCGCCGGCTGGTCGCCATCGTCAGCACCCACGCCCACAACGACCACATCGACGCGGCCCCGGCCCTGGCCGCCCGTACGGGTGCGCCGGTCCTGCTGCACCCCGACGACCTGCCGCTGTGGAAGCTCACCCACCCCGAGCGGCTCCCCGACGGCGAACTCGCCGACGGCCAGGCGATCGAGGTGGCCGGCACCACCCTGACCGTCCTGCACACACCCGGCCACGCTCCGGGCGCCGTCTGCCTGTACGCACCGGAGCTGGGCACCGTCTTCACCGGCGACACCCTGTTCCACGGCGGACCGGGCGCCACCGGGCGCTCGTTCTCGCACTTCCCGACCATCATCGACTCGATCCGCGAACGGCTGCTCACCCTGCCGCCGGAGACGGTGGTCCGCACCGGCCACGGCGACTCCACCTCGGTCGGAGCGGAGGCACCGAGCCTGGCCGACTGGATCGCGCGCGGCCACTGAGCCCGGCCGGGGCGCACGGCCCGACGGCGTCCCGCGGAGTCGCTTGCGGTGGACCGGTGCTCGGCACCGGTCCACCGCAAGGGCCGTCCCGTGGGCCCGCCGAGGCGTCAAGTAGGCTCGCAGTCATGACTGTTGCTCCGCAGCTCAAGCTGGAGGTCGACGGCCTGGCCGCGACCGTGGACGACCTCGCGTACCTCGCCCTCGGCGGGTACGGGCACTTCACCGCGATGCAGGTGCGCGGCGGCCGTACGCCCGGCCTCGACTTCCACCTGGCCCGACTCGACGCCGCCACCCGGGAGTTCTACGGCGAGCCCCTGGACGGGGAACGGGTCCGCGAACTGGTCCGGCACGCGCTCGCCCCGGCCGCCGACGGCGCCGCCGGACGCCGGGACGCCTCCGTGCGCGTCCACGTGTTCCGTCCCGAGGACGCCCCGGGCGCGCCCGTCCGGGTGCTGGTCTCCGTCCGGCCGCCGGGCGAGGCTCCCGCCGAGGTCATGAGCCTGCGCGCGGTGGACTATCAACGGCCCGTCGCGCACGTCAAACACAGTGGGGGCTTCGCCCAGACCTACTACCGCCAGGTCGCGGCGGGCGAGGGTTACGACGAGGCGCTGTTGGTGGGGCAGGGCGGTGTGATCGCCGAGGGTGCGATCACCAACGTCGGTTTCGTCGAGGGCGACACCGTGGTCTGGCCGGACGCGCCCGTGCTCCAGGGCATCGCGATGCAGGTGCTGGTACGCGAACTGGCCGCCGCCGGGGTGGAGTCCAAGCGGCGCCCGGTCTTCCTCAGCGACGTGGCCTCGTTCGACGGTGCCTTTCTCACCAACTCGCGCGGCTTCGCGGCGGTCGGCCGGATCGACACCGTCGACCTGCCGCTGGACGCACCGCTGCTGGCGACCGCGCGGCGGCTGCACCGCGAGGCGCCCTGGGACGAGATCTGACGGGCGCGCCCGGTCGGGGGAGTGGCCGGCCGGTGCTGCCGCCACTGCTGGGAACACGGTGCACTCCTCGGGGACACAGGGGAAGGGATCGCGTGCTGCGCCGCGTGATCCCGCCCTGGTGGGACAAGCATGGGACAGCACGCGCCAGGCTTGGCCGATCCGGCCTGCTACCTGGTTGGCACGGCGAGACAGTAGACGCGAAGTCCGGCCGCACCAAACCACCTCCGAGCAGCCCGCGATGCTCCTTCGCCGTCCGTTGGGTACGGCTGCCGATCGCGGTTACCTTCCCCTGCATCCCCGCTGCCGGAGGCGGCTGCAGCGCGCTGCCCGGAGCTGGGCCATCCTGTCCCAGAGAGGCCTCATGAGCAGCTTCACCCTCCACCGAGGCGACGCCCTCACCGTCCTGAAGTCCCTCCCCGACGAGTCCGTCAACGCGGTCATCACCGACCCGCCGTACAACTCCGGCGGGCGGACCAACTGCGAACGCACGAGCCGCGACGCCCGCGCCAAGTACGTGACGTCCAACTCCGCCCACGACCTGAGGCCTTCCCGGGCGAGAACCGAGATCAGCGCTCGTACCGCTCCTGGCTCACCGAACTTCTCACGGAGGCGTACCGGGTGAGCGCCGAGCATTCGGTCGCGATGGCCTTCTCGGACTGGCGGCAGGAGCCCACCACCAGCGACGCGCTCGGTCGTGGCCAAGGTGTCCACCACCGAGCACCGTCCAGGGCCGGGCAACGCGCGAGGGAGGCGCGCCCTTCGTGGGGGGCGAGCCTTGTCGGTCCCGATGGAGCGGACCGGGGCGTGGCCCTTGCGGCAATGGTTGCAACGAGGCCCACATACCCGTGACCGCTCATGGAGCGCTCGCGTCCGCGTCGGCACCCACGTTGGATGCAGCCGTTGTGCTCAACCACTCACCTCATGCTCAACCACTCGCCTCCCTGATGGCTCTCCCCCTGGGAATCTCGACGAGTGCTAAATCGAATTAGCCAATCATGGGGCCCGTCGTTCTAGGTAACGAATCGGCAAATAGTCCAGTCATGACACTTGTATTAGCAAGGCGGGCGCCGCCAGCATCTGCGCTCATGGAGATTCGATTTAGCACGCTGGAAACGCTGGGGGAACCTCATGCGTAGACACTCGGCCGCACCGAGCCACGTCGTCCTTCGCCTGCTGCTCACACTGCTGTTCTGTCTGCCGGTGAGCTCGGCACTGACCACCCATCAGGCAGTCGCCGCCACCACCGACCTCGTCAATCCGGGGTTCGAGACGGGCAACCTGAACGGCTGGACGCCCTCGGGCACCGCGTTCCAGGGCGCGGTCACCTCCGACGCCGGCTGGGGGTGGGGCTGCTGCTTCAACCAGCAGGGCACCTACCACCTGTGGGGCTTCAAGAGCGGTGGTGACGCGGCGGTCGGCACTCTGACCTCCGACGCCTTCACGCTGTCGGGCACGGGCATGGTGAGCCTGCTGGTGTCCGGCGGCCAGGACCTGAACAACCTGTACGTGGCACTGGTCGCTGCCGACGGGACGGTGGTGCAGAAGGCCACCGGCACCAACGACGAGGCGTACCGCCGTGTGACGTGGGACGCCCGCGACCGCGTCGGGCAGCAGCTGCGGATCAAGGTCGTGGACCAGGCCACCGGCGGCTGGGGTCACATCAACCTCGACGACGTCCGCACCGGACTCGACCAGCCGCCCGGCGCCCCCAGCACCGCTCCCGTCGCCTACTGGAACTTCGCCGAGCACCAGGGGACCAGCACGGTCGAAGGGATCAGCCACCAGGCCGATCCGATCAGCTACGTGTTCAACCACGCGGTGTACAAGCCGAACAGTGACCCCCTGTGGCAGCCCACCGCCGCCGGCGACGGCGACCTGTCCGGCGCCCTGAAGTTCGACGGCTACTCCACCTGGGTCACCCGCAGCGCCTCGTCCGTACCCCTGACGCCCGACGGTCTGACCATCGACACCTGGGTAGCCCCGCAGGCCTTCGAGTGGGGTGATGGCGGCAAGGTCTCGGCGATCGTCAACCAGCAGGACGCCGGCGCGCACCTCGGCTTCTCCCTGGGCGTCGGACGCCACGGAGTGTGGACCTTCGGCGTCGGCACCGGAGACGCCTGGCGGGAGGTCACCGCCCCGAAGTCCGCCGCACTCACCGCCGGAGACTGGGCGCACCTGGTCGCCACGTTCGACCCGGCGCACGGCAACATGCGCCTGTACCTCAACGGCACCCAGGTGGCGCAGAGCGCCATCCCCACGGGCGTGACCCTGCACCCCGCACCGGTGCCGCTCCTGATCGGGCGCCACAACCAGCCGGAGATCATCAACGGCACGTTCGCGGTGAACATGTTCAGCGGCCTCATCGACGAGGTGAAGCTCTACAACCGGCCGCTCGACGCTGCCGAGGTGACGACCGGCCACGGCACCGTACTGTCGACGTTCGCCCATGGGGTGATCCCTGCCGCGCACATGACGCAGGACCGCTCGCGCTACGACGGTGACAAGTACCGTCCCGGCTACCACTTCACCGCGCCGAACCACTGGATGAACGAACCGCACGCCCCGATCTTCATCAAGGGGCATTACCACCTCTTCTACCAGAACAACGTGCACGGCCCCTACTGGCACAACATCAGCTGGGGCCACGCGGTGAGCACGGACCTCGTGCACTGGCGTGACCTGCCGGTGGCCCTGGCGCCGACCGCCGACAGTGTGGCTCCGGACGGTGTGTGGTCCGGCGGCTCCACGGTCGACAAGGACGGCAACCCGGTGCTGTTCATCACCGCCGGCAACGACTCGCAGCGCCCCAACCAGGCGGTCGGCACCGCGCGGCCGGTCGACCCCACCGACCCCGACCTCGTGCACTGGGCCATGGATCCCCAGCTCGTGACGCAGCAGGACCCCAACGCCAACGTCGGCACCGGCCGCAAGGTCCGCGTCGGAGAGTTCCGCGACCCCACGGTCTGGAAGGAGGGCAACACCTGGTTCGAGCTGGTGGGCTCCGGTGTCCAGACCACAGGAGGCGCCGACGTCGGCGGCACGGCCCTGCTGTACACCTCCACCGACCTGGTGAACTGGACGTACGTCGGCCCGCTGCAGACGGGAGACGTCGGCGCCTACCCGAAGTCGGGCCAGGTGTGGGAGCTGCCCACCTTCCTGCCGATCGGCAAGGACGCCCAGGGCAGGCAGCGCAACGCCCTGATCGTGAACCCCGCGTTCAGTGGTCCGAGCCCCTACAGCAGCAAGAACACCCTCTACTGGGTGGGGACCTGGGACGCGGCGACCCGCACGTGGACGCCTGACAGCACGGTGCCGCGGATGTTCGACTACGGCGAGCACTTCACCGGTCCCAGCGGCATGGTGGACAGCAACGGCAGGTCGCTGCTCTTCAGCATCGCCCAGGACCGTCGCACCGAGCAGGCCCACTACGACGCGGGATGGGCGCACAACGCAGGACTGCCGGTCGAGCTGACCATGCGCCCCGACGGTGACCTCGGCATCCGGCCGGTTGCCGAGACGGCGAACCTGCACGCCGGCGCGCCGCTCCTGGACGTGACCGGCCCGATGGGCATCGCCGCGGTGAACCAGCAACTGGCAGGCATCAAGGGAGACATGCTGCAGGTCCACCTCACCCTCAAGCCCGGCACGGCACAGCGGTTCGGGCTCGACGTCCTGCGCAGCCCCGGCGACGAGGAGCACACCAGGTTCTTCTACGACACCGCGAACGGCGGCACGTTCGGCGTCGACCGCACCAAGACAGGCAGCAACTCCAACGTGGACAGCAACCTCGGAGTGCAGAGCGGGCCGCTCGTCCTCGACGGCGGTCAGGTGACCCTGGACGTCTTCGTCGACCGCTCGATGGTCGAGGCGTACGCGAACTCGTACAAGTCGGTCACCACCCGGGCCTATGACGTCCGCAACGACTCCCTCGGGCTGCAGCTCTGGGGGGACGGCTCGGTCGTCCAGTCCATGACGGTGTGGAAGATGAACAGCATGACCGACTGACCGACTGACCGGCCGGCCAGGTGAGCGGCGCCGCACGGACCCACCGTGCGGCGCCGCTCAGCAGTCTTGCCGCCCGCCGGCGGACGCCTGCCGCGCCGGCTTGACAGAAGCAGCCGTCCCTCCGCATCGTCGCTCTCACGCGGGCCGCCGGAGGGCCATCACACCGAGGTGAAGATTGACCGGACGAAGAGTGACCATGAGCGACGTCGCTCGCAGCGCGGGAGTCTCGCAGACCACCGCGTCCTTCGTGCTGTCCGGCCGTACCGACATGCGGATCTCCGAGGCGGCCCAGGCCAGGGTCAAGGAGGCCGCCAAGACGCTCGGCTACCGGCCGAACGTCACCGCGCGGAGCCTGCGCACCAGGATCACCCGGACGATCGGCTTCGTCTCCGACGCCATCACCACGACCCCCTTCGCAGGCGATGTGATCCGCGGGGCGCTGGAAGTGGCCCGGTCCCACGACTACCTGCTGTTCATCGTCGAGAGCGAGGGATCGGCCAGCACGGAGAGCGCTCTGGTGAACGCCCTCGTGGACCGCCAGGTCGACGCCGTGATCCTGGCCTCCATGTACACCCGGTACATCACGCCGCCGAAGGACCTGCACGGTCAGCGGGTCGTCCTGCTCAACTGCCTGGCCCCCGGGTTCGACGCTCCTTCGGTGATTCCCGACGAGATCGAGGCCGGCCGCGCGGCCGGGCGTCTGCTGACGGCAGCGGGACACCGCAACGGAATCTGGGCCATCGGCGGCCACCAGGCGATTCCCGCCACCCCCGAGGGGATCTTCGCCGGCAACGAGCGCATGCGCGGGCTCCAGGAAGTGCTCAGGGAGGAACGGGTCGTCCTCGACGGGGTCGTGGAATGCGAGTGGAACGCCGAGGACGGGTACCGCCAGACCCGGGCCCTGCTGGACGCCGGCCGGCGGCCGCGGGCACTCGTGTGCTCCACCGACCGGCTCTCCTTCGGCGCCTACCAGGCCATCGCCGAGGCCGGCCTCACGGTCCCCGGCGACATCTCGGTCGTCTCGTTCGACGACCAGGACATCGCGTCGTGGCTGCGTCCCGCGCTGACGACGCTTGCGCTGCCCCACTACGACATGGGCCGCACGGCGATGGAACTCGTGCTCGGTGCAGAGGCACTCGGCAACACGGTCCACCGGATCCCGATGCCCCTGCGGGACAGGGGCTCGGTCGCCGCACCCCGCGGGTGACACACCGACACCGGTGGGCCGGCCCCCGTCCTACGGGGCCTGCCCACCGGTGTCGGCGGGCCGGGCGGATGGCGGGAAGGGCCGGGACCGGGCGTCGGTCGCCGAGCCGGCCGGGCTATCGGCCCGCGCCGACCGCCGCCGGAAAACACGGTGCTCCCCTGCCAGCAGGCAGGGGAGCACCGGCGCGCACTGCGCTGTTCAGCCGACGGGACCAGTGGGTGAGGCGCCGGCCAGGGCCGCGGACTGCTCGGGCCAGTCCTTCCGGCTGCCGGAGGTGAGGTCCCAGGCGTCCACGGTGACGTGCGCCTGGCCGAGCGTCTGGAGCCGCCAAGGCGGGGCGCCGGTCGGGTAGCAGCGCAGGGTCAGGGCTTCACCGGTGGCCAGGAAGATCTCCACGATGGAACCGTCCATGATGATCCGCAGGTCGACGGCACCGTCGCCGGCGCTCTCGGGCCCCAGCGGCAGCCGGTACTGCCCCGGGAGCGCCCGCGGGTCCCGGGAGGCGTGGTCGCGGTCCACGACCAGCTCCCCGGCGACGGGGTCGAGCGTGATGTCGAGGTACTCCGAGCCGTCGCGGGCGGTCACCAGGCGCAGGCCGCCGGGTTCCTGCGCATCGGGTCGCAGGCGTGCGGTCAGATCGAAGGCGGAGCCGACCTCGCCGAGGTCCAGGGCCTGCGGCCCGGCCAACTGCCCGGGGACGTGCACGGTGCGGCGACCGCGGTGCTGCAGGATCTCCCGGGCCGGCTGCTGATGAACCCTGCCGTCCCGGGTGACGACGAGTTCGCGCGGCAGGGTCAGGGTGCCGGCCCACCCGGCCTCGTCGCTCCACGCGGCATCGCGCGCCTCCCACGACCAGCCCCACAGCAGCCAGCGGCCGTCGGGCGCCCGCAGCAGGGCAGGCGCGTAGAAGTCGGGTCCGTGGTCGAGCGGCTGGTGCGCGGTGGGGGTGAACACGCCGGCGTTCTCGGTGCCCACGTACACCCGCACGCTGCGCGGCCCGTCGACTGCGTCCCAGAGGCTGACCACGAGGGCGCCCCGCCCGTCGTAAGCGGCGTACTGGGGGCACTCCCAGCCGGTCCAGCCGCCCGTTCCCGGGGCGTGGCCGTCATCCGCGGCAAGGAACGGACCGCGGTAGTGCCACTGTTCGAGGTCGTCCGACTCGTAGAGGAGCGCTGCGCCCCGGTCGCCCGCGAGGCTGGCGCCGACAAGCATCCGCCACTGGCCGTCCTCGCGCCAGACGTAGGGGTCCCGGTACATGGTGGTGGCGTCCGGAGGCGTCGGTATCAGCAGCTCGGGCCGCTTGTCCCAGGTGAGCCCGCCGTCGTGGGACTCCGCGGAGGTGACCGGCTGCCACCAGCGGTCCTGCCGGTGCGCGGAGTAGAAGGCGACCATGCGCGTTCCGTCGGAGACGGCGTTGCCGGAGTAGCAGCCGTCCGCGTCGTAGCCGCCCGCTGTCGGGGTCAGGGCGATCGGAAGCTGCTCCCAGGTGACGAGGTCGGTGCTGCGGTAGTGCCCCCAGTGGACGCCTGTGTGGGTGGGGGCGTGCGGGTTGTGCTGGAAGAAGACGTGGTAGTGGCCGTCGTGGAAGGCCAGGCCGTTGGGATCGTTGATCCAGTTCTTGGGCGGCCTCACGTGGACGGAGGGGAGATGGTGGTCGGCAGGCGAGGTGGACAAGGGTGTCCTTCGTAGAGGCGGGCGGCGCCGGTGGGCCTCTCGGCGCGACGTGCGGACGGTGGTGGCGGTGGGTCAGCCCTTCACGCCGCTGGAGGCGATGCTGTTGATGAAGGACCGCTGGAAGGCCAGGAACAGCGCGAGCACCGGAACGGTGATCAGGGAGGAGTACGCCATGATCTGGCCCCAGGAGACGTTCAGCTGGAAGAAGTACTGGATGCCGACCATGACGGGGCGCAGGTTCTCGTCCTGGACGACCATGAGGGGCCACAGGTAGGAGTTCCACATGGGCAGGAAGGTCAGGATGGCGACGGTGGCGACGGCCGGGCCGGACAGCGGCATGATGATCCGCCGGTAGATGCCGAACCAGCTCGCGCCGTCGATCCGTGCCGCTTCGTCGAGTTCCTTGGGGATGCTCTGGAAGTACTGGTGGAAGAGGAAGATGGAGAAGGCGTTGGCGACGAACGGCAGGATCTGCACGCGGTAGGTGTCGAGCCAGCCCTCGGTGAGCGCCAGCTGGAAGCCGTGCAGCTCCAGCCAGGGCAGCTTGTTCACCCACCACACCAGGGGGAGCGCGAAAGTCTCGAACGGCACGATCAGGGTGGCGATGATGAGCATCAGCAGGGCCTTGCGTCCGGGCCAGCGCATCCTGGACAGCGCGAAGGCCGCGAGGCTGTTCACCACGATGCCCAGCACGACGGTGACTGCGGAGATCACGATCGAGTTGATGAGGAAGCGCGCAGCCGGCACACGGTCGAAGACCGCGGTGTAGTTGTTCAGCGACAGGTCCCCGACGGGCAGGAACGCCCGGATGCTTCCGAGGTCCGCGAAGATCTGCTGGTCCGGTTTGAACGACGAGATCAGCATGAAGACGATGGGGAAGGCGAAGGCGAGCGCCAGCACGCTGCGCAACAGGTGGCCCGGCAGCCGGCGCAGCGTCCGCCGGGGGCGGCTGGGTGCGGGCGCGGGGTGGGGGGACGGCGTGGTGGCCATGTCAGTCCTTCTCCCGGGTGAGGAAGCGCTGGATGAGGGAGACGGCCAGCACAATCACGAAGAACACCAGGGAGATCGCGGAGGCGTAGGCGGTCTGCTGCTGCTGGTAGCCGGCGTGCACCGCCTGGTAGACCACGGTGGTGGTGGAGTCCAGGGGGCCGCCCTGGGTCATGACGTTGACCTGGGTGAACAGGCGCAGCGCGTCGATGGTGATGGTGATCAGGACGAACGTGCGGGTTGCCCGCAGGCCGGGCCAGGTCACGTACCGGAACTGTGCCCAGCGGTCGGCCCCGTCGATCGCCGCCGCCTCGTGCAGGTCGGCCGGGATGGTCTGCAGCCCGGAGAGCCAGATGACCATGTGGAAGCCGACGCCCTGCCAGACGGACATGAAGATGATCGCGGGAAGCGCCGTCGAGGGGTCGTTCAGCCAGTCGGGTCCGTGGACGTGACCGAAGGTGAGTGTGTTGATGAGGTGATTGATCAGCCCGGTCTTCTGGTAGAGGAACGTCCAGACGATGGACACCACCACCATGGAGGTGACGACCGGGATGAAGTAGACGGTGCGGAAGAAGTTGGTGCCGCCGACCTTGGTGTTGACGAGCAGGGCCAGTGCCAGTGCGAGGCCGGCCTGGAGGGGGACGACCACGGCGGCGAAGATGAAGGTGTTGAGCAGGGAGCGGAAGAAGACCGGGTCCTGGAAGAGCAGCTTGAAGTTCTGCAGGCCCACGAAGTGGGCGGGGGTCGGGGAGATCAGCCGGGCGTTGGTGAAGGCCAGGGCGAAGGCCAGGACGACCGGGATGACGAAGAAGACCAGGAGCAGCAGTACTGCGGGGCTGACCATGCCGGCAGCGGTCAGGCGCTCGCGGCGGCGGACCGCGGCCTGCGGGTTGCGCGGGTGCCGGGTGCGGGCGCGTTGGAGGTGGGTAGTGGTCACGGGAGCTCCGGACGGGAAGGGGGCTCCGGTGGAGGCGGGTTTTGGGCGCGCCTCCACCGGAGGAGTGCTGGGCGGGGCTGTCAGCCGGCGTAGTAGTTGTTGGTCTTCAGGTTCGAGTCGATCTGGTCCGCGGCCTGGGAGAGGGTCTTCTGCGGGTCGGCGCCGGCCAGGATGTCCTTGGCGGTCTTCTCGTAGACGGAGGAGATGAACGGGTACGCGGGCGTGACGGGGCGCACCACGGCGAACTTCCGGGCCGACTGGGAGAAGATCTCGTAGGGGCCGCCGGGCTGGTAGCCGGGTATCTGTGCGGCGGCGCCGGCCGTGGCCGGGATGGTGCCGGTGGCCTTGGCGAAGTCCACGAAGTACTGGGTCTTGCGGGAGAACTTGAGGTATTCCTGGGCGCCCGCCTTGTTGCTGCAGGTGTTGCTCATGCCCCACTGCCAGGAGGCGCCGCCGATCTTCGGCCCCTTGCCGAGATCGACCGGGGGAAGGATCGCCAGGTCGTCGCCGAGCTTGGCGGCGTTCTTCGCCGCGTCCCAGCTGCCGTCCCACTCGATGGCGGACTTGCCGTTGAGGAAGTCGTCGTTGGGGCTGGCTCCGCCCTTCTGGGCCATGTAGCCCTTGGTGACCAGGGAGCGGAACCAGGTGGCCCAGGCGACGGCCTCGGGGCCGTCGAGTGCGTCCTTGGCGCTCTTGTAGTCGGAGCGGTCGATGAGGTCGCCGCCGAAGCTCTGCAGCTGGGGGGAGTAGGCGTAGGGCCACCACTCGCCGCTTCCGCCGGTGCCCATCTCCAGGGGCTGTTCGAACTTGCCGCCGGCCTTGAGGGTGGCGAGGGCTGCGTCGAACTCGTCCTTGGTCCAGGGCTTGTCGAGGGTGGGGATGCGGATGTTGTGTTCCTGCAGCACCGACTTGCGGGCGAACATCGTGAGCGCGACGTCGTAGTGGCCGAAGGAGTAGAGCTTGTCGTTGTAGGTGCCGACGGTGCTCGGCAGCTGGTCGGCCACCGCGGTCTCGCTGCCGCTCAGGTCCAGGGGGGCCAGGTAGCCGCCCCAGGCCCAGTTGGGCACGTTCGGTCCGTCCGCGTCCAGGATGCAGGGCAGTTTCTTGGCGGCTGCGGCGGCGACCACGGCGTCGTTGTACGAACCCTGCGGGAAGGCCTGGATCTTGACCTTGTACTTGCTCTGGCTGGCGTTGAAGTCGTCGACGACCTTCTGGACGACCTTGTACTCGTCTGCGTTGCCGGCGTTGTGCGTCCACAGGGTCAGGGTGTCGGCGTCCGCCCCCGACCCGGATCCGGTGCTGCCCGAGGCGCAGCCGGCGAGCACGGCCGCCGCGGTGAGGATGGCTACACTTGTCCCCGCGAGGCGCCTGGCGTTCGATCTCATGGTTTCTCCATCTCATGGGGCGAGGCCTGCGAGGGCCTTGCCGGGCGACCGGTGTCGACGGTCGCTGTTCTGGTGGTGCTTCACCGCTCCGGTGTCAGAGCCGGGGCGGTGGGGCGACCGAGTCCCTGGTAACCAGCGGGCAGTGCAGCATTTCCTGGCTGCGCGGGCCGGCGGCAGGTTCGGGTGCGTCGATCACGGCTTGGAGTTGTGCGATGGCGCGGGCGCCCATCTCGTAGTGCGGCAGCGCCACGGTGGTCAGCGCCGGGAAGAGGTTCTCGCTGATGAGTTCCTGGTTGTCGAAACCGATCACCGACAGGTCCCTGGGCACGACGAGCCCGAGTTCCGCGGCGGCCCGGTAGGCGCCCATGGCCATGCGGTCGGTGAAGCAGAAGAGCGCGGTGGGCCGGTTCGGCGCTGCGAGCAGTGTCCGTGCGGCGCGGTAGCCGCCCGGGGCGTCGGAGATGTCGGCGACCACCAGGCCGGCATCGAAGTCGATGCCGGCTTCCGAGAGGGCGGCCCGGTACCCGGCGAGCCGTCCCCGGGAGGCGGGGATGTCGTCGGAGTTGGTGACGAAGCCGATCCTTCGGTGGCCGTGGGCCAGCAGCGCCCGGGTGGCGGTGTGGCCACCCTGCTCCTCGTCGGGTACGACCGATGAGAACGCCGGGTCGTGCGAGCGGGCGTCCAGCAGGACCGTGGGCACCGAGCGCAGCGGCTCGGGCACCTCGACGACCCGGTGGTACATCGACGCGTAGAGGATGCCGTCGACCCGGTGCTGGAGCAGTAGGGCGATCTCCTTGTGCTCAAGGTCCCGGTCGCCCCCGGTGTTCAGCATCAGCAGGAGCAGTCCGCGCTCTGCGGCAGCCTCCTGGGCCCCACGGATGATCTGCCCTGCGTGCGGCGTTGTGGCGATCTCGTCGCTCAGGAACCCCACCGTGGAGGACCGGCTCAGGCGCAGTCCGCGGGCCAGCTTGTTCGGCTGGTAGCCCAGCTGTTCCGCGGCTTGCAGGACGGAGCGCCGTGTCTCGGGGTTGATCCGTTTGCCCTCGACGGCGTTGAGGATGTGGGAGACCGTCGTCGCGGACACCCCGGCCGCGGCCGCCACATCCTTGATTCCAACGCGCTTCATGATTCCTGCCAAAACGTTTGGGCAACTTGTTGCGAAGACAATCGCCGTAGCCGGCGCCTGTGTCAAGGGACCGTTACGGGCTCGTGTCCTGTGTCGCGGGAGGACGGGGCCGATGATGGACAGGCCTGACGCTCCAGTCTGCCCGAGCCGCCGGCCTTGCCCACGTCGGCACCGCTCACGCCGCCACCGGGGAGAGGAGAACGGGCGCGGTCGCAGGCGCCCGGGCGGTCGCGGGCTCGCCCGCGATCCGCTCATGCCGCAGCGTCCCGTGGGCGGGCAGCTCGACGACCTCGCAGCCCAGGCTGACGAGTGCATCGACGGCCCGACGCGCCGCCGCGTCGTCGAGTGCGAAGACCCAGGGGCCCGGGATGAGGACGACGCTGATCGCTCCCGCCGCGACGGCGGCTTCCAGGTCCGCCCGGCGCGGGGCCGGATGCCGCGAGGAGATTCCGTCGTCGACGTAGGCGACGGGAGGAAGCAGCCCCAGTCGCAGCGCATGCTCCTCCAGCGCCCGGCGCAGGGCCTGCATGGCCCAGTAGTCGCGGGGATAGCAGCGCAGGTAGACGGCGCTGGTGCGGGCCTGGGTGGTCCTTCGCATGACTGCTCCTTCTTGCGGTGCGCCGGAGGGAACACGCCCGCGTGTGTGCGGCCGTCGGCGCGGCAGTTCTGGTGCCGGGGAGAGACCGGGTGGGCCCAGATCGCCTCCGCGAGACCGCGTCGTCCGACGCTCCGGCCATCCGGGTCGCGACTGCAGCGACCGGGTCCCGGCCAGACATCCGGGCATCCTTGCCAAATCGATTTGGCACCCTGCTGACAGGGTGCCCCTCGGGGGACGGGCGTGTCAACGACTCATTGCGAACCCGTTTCCAGACGGGGCGAGGAGCCGTGCAGCTGCGCCGGCCGCCGGCCGACGGCCGAAGGACGGCCGAAGGGTGACGCTGCGCCGCACGCTGAACCGTTCTTCGTGGTGTCGTTGCGGGACCACGAGCCGTGCCGGCACAAGGGCATGCCGCTGCCCGGGGCGGCCTGCGGCCGGTCCCGGGGCAGCGACAGCAAGGGCGATCACCTCGCGCGGGCCCTCGCGACGCGCGCGGCTGGCACCCTCCTGGGGCGAGGCAGGACGGCTCGCTCCAGGGGCAAGGGTGGTAGGGGTCAGCGAGCCAGGTGGTGGGTGCCTGTCCCGGTCTGCGGGGCCAGGAAGGTCAGGACGGACGCGTCCTCCTCGATCATCCCCACCAGCTCGGTGTTGAACGGGCCCCCGTGGGGAGCGGTGATGTGCTCCGCGAAGGCCGCCTCGCTCCGGTACACCTCGAAGATCCAGTACGCGCGGGGATCCGATTCCTTGGTGTACACGTCGAAGACGAGGTTGCCGGGCTCCGACCGGACCGTCCTGGCGAAATCCGCCACCAGGGCGGCGACCCGCTCCTCGAATCCGGGCTTGACCGTGAACTCGGCCAGCAGGGTCTTCTTCATGCCGGTTCCTCTTCCTCTGGGCGTCGGCGGGAACTGCGCCCGCGCAGAATGTCGTGGCCGGAGAACGGGGTCTCCCCAGCCGCTTGCGATGCCTGGCGGGGCCGGGCGTGCCCCGGCAGTTGTGCTCACCGGGGTGGTGGTCTGGCACGCTGCCGGACGGTCAGCTCGGGTGGAGGGTCACGCCGAGAAGCTGCGACCCGTTCGGCGAGGTCGGGGGCTTCCCCTGGGCAGGTCCGGGCGTGCGGCCCCGGAAGCCGCCGTCAGCGGGACGTGGCCACAGGTGCGGACTCCATCTGATGGGCCCACGGCGGGTTGGGACCGGCGACCGAGCAGGTGAGGGCCGCGACCCGGGCCGCGTACTCGCAGGCGTCGGAGACCTCGTCGACGGTCAGGTCGTCAAGTCGTCCGCCCAGGCGGCCGGCCCGGGACAACCGGTGGAGCAGGCCGGCGGTGAACGAGTCGCCGGCCCCGATGGTGTCCACCACCTCGACCCGCGGTGCTGGAGCGAACACCCGGACACCGTCGAGGGACGCGACCGCGCCGCGACCGCCCAGGGTGATCACCACCAGCCGGACGCCGGCCAGGTGCCAGGCGTCACAGGCTCGCTCGGGCGTCACGCCCGGCATCAACAGCTCCAGGTCGTCGGAACTGAGGCGCAGGATGTCGGCGAGTGCGCACCAACGCGCCAGGCGCGCCTGGTAGACGGCCGGGTCGACCAGCAGCGGGCGGACGTTGGGGTCGATCGAGACGGTCGCCCTGCTGCGCGCGCCGGTGAGGAGTTCCTCGATGCGCTCGCCGCCGGGGGCGCGCACCAGCGCGAGGGAGCCGGTGTGGAGGCAGGAGGCGTCCCGGGGGAGTACCGCGGCGAGTTCGGCATCGGTCCACTGCCAGTCGGCGGTGGCTTCGGCGTGGAAGGAGTACTGGGCCTGGCCGTGCTCGTCGAGGGTCGCGATGGCCATGGTGCTGGGTTCGCGAGCCGCGACGACGCTGCTGAGATCGACGCCGGACGATGCCAGGTGGGCGCGGAAGAGCGCGCCGAAGGCGTCGGAGGATATCCGGCCGAGGAAGCGGGTGGGGGTGGCGAGCCGGGCCAGTGCCGCGGCGGTGTTGGCCGGCCCGCCGCCCGGCAGAACACGCAGAGCGAGCTCGCCTGGGCGTGGCTGGGCAGTGTCGGCGAAAGCGTCGGCGACGCACTCGCCGAGGACGGCAATCGGGCGCTGGACCATCGGTGCGCCTTTCGGGGGAGTGGTGTCTGGGGGCCGGGACCGAACGGTCCCGGATCTGGGCTGCTGACTTGCAAGCCTGGCGTCGCTGGTCAGCGGGGGTGATTGCGGCTGCGTTACCCAGTTGTTACGCCGGTGGGGCTTGTGACCCGGGTCTCGCAGACTTCATCATCTCTCCCAAGCGGATGTCAACGCTGACATAAGTCAACGATGACATTCCCGATACCGCGACGATCACGCCCTGACCACCCCGGGCAGCACCCCCCAGGAGCCAAGATGTCCCTCGTCACCCGCACCACCCTGATCAGATCCGCAGCGGCTCTCCTGGCCGGCGGCATGGCGCTCACGCTCACGGCGTGCGGCTCCGGCTCGAAGGGCTCCACCGACGCCGGGTCCGCCGGCGGATCGATCAAGGTCGGCCTGATCACCAAGACCGACACCAACCCGTTCTTCGTGAAGATGAAGGAAGGCGCCCAGAAGGCCGCCCAGGAGAGCGGCGCCACCCTCAGCACGGCCGCTGGCAAGTTCGACGGCGACAACGCCGGACAGATCGCCGCGATCGAGAACATGGTGGCCGCCGGCGTCAAGGGCATCCTGATCACCCCCAGCGACTCCAAGGCGATCCTGCCCGCCATCAAGAAGGCCCGGGACAAGGGCGTCCTGGTCATCGCCCTCGACAGCCCGACCGACCCCGAGGACGGCACCGACGCGCTGTTCGCCACCGACAACAAGAAGGCGGGCGTGCTGATCGGCCAGTACGCCAAGACCGCCATGGCGGGCAAGACCGCGAAGATCGCGACCCTTGACCTCGCACCGGGCGTCGCCGTCGGCCAGCTGCGCCACGACGGGTTCCTGCAGGGCTTCGGCATCGCGGAGGGCGACCCGTCGGTGGTCTGCTCCCAGGACACCGGCGGCGACCAGGCCAAGGGCCAGACCGCGATGGAGAACTGTCTGCAGAAGTCCCCCGACATCAACGTCGTCTACACCATCAACGAGCCCGCCGCGCTCGGCGCCTACACCGCGCTGAAGGCCAAGGGCCGCGAGAAGGACGTCCTGATCGTCTCGGTCGACGGCGGCTGCACCGGCACCCAGGCCGTCAAGGACGGCAAGATCGCCGCGACCTCCCAGCAGTACCCGCTGGTGATGGCCTCCCAGGGCCTCAACGCCATCGTCTCCTACGCCAAGTCCGGAACCAAGGCCAGCGGCTACACCGACACGGGCGTCAACCTGATCACCGACAAGCCGCAGGCCGGCATCAACGCCCACGACACCACCTACGGCCTGGCGAACTGCTGGGGCTGACCGGCCCCTCCCCTCACCAGCGGTCCGGTCCGGCTCTCCTGCCCCGACCCGGTCCGGACCGCTTCCACCCATCGCGACGCCGCCCGCCGGGCGCTCCCGATCCGCTTCACCGGCAAGGACCTCTCATGACCACATCCACCGCCCCGTACGGGAACCTCACCGGGCCGACAGCGTTGCGCCGGCTCGTGACGGCCCCGACGGCCGGCCCGCTCGCCGCACTCGTGCTGGCCTGCGCCTTCTTCTCCCTGACGACAGACCAGTTCCTCTCCGGCGGCAATTTCTCGCTGATCATCCAGCAGGTGATGGTGGTCGGGGCGCTGGCCGTGGGGCAGACTCTGATCATCCTGACGGCCGGCATCGACCTGTCCTGCGGCGCGGTGATGGCTTTCGGGTCGATCGTGATCGCCAGGACGGCCGCCCAAGGGACGGTTCCGCCGCTGGTGGCGATCGTGCTGGGCCTGGCGGTGTGTTCCGGCTTCGGCCTGCTCAACGGTCTGCTGGTGAAGCTGATCCCGCTGCCGCCGTTCATCGTGACGCTCGGCATGCTGAACGTCGCCTTCGCGCTCACCCACATCTACTCCAACGAGCAGACCGTCACCGACCTGCCCGGCGCACTGACGTTCCTCGGCACCACCTTCCCGCTCGGCGGCACCGACGTCACCTACGGCTCGCTCGTGGCCCTGGCACTGTTCGGTGTGTTCGCCTACCTGCTGAGCAGCACATCCTGGGGCCGGCACGTCTACGCGCTGGGCAACAGCCCCGAGGCCGCCCGCCTCAACGGCATCCGCACCGGCCGCCTGACCATCGGCCTCTACGCACTCGCCGGACTCGTCTACGGCCTCGCCGCACTCCTGCTGATCTCCCGCACCGGTGTCGGCGACCCGCAGGCGGGGCAGACCGACAACCTCGACAGCATTACCGCGGTGGTCCTCGGCGGTACCAGCCTCTTCGGCGGCCGGGGCAGCGTGCTCGGCTCCCTGGTCGGTGCTCTCATCGTCGGGGTGTTCCGCAACGGCCTCCAGCTGATGGGCGTCGCCTCCATCTACCAGACGCTGATCACCGGCGTCCTGGTCATCCTCGCCGTCACCGTCGACCAGATCTCCCGGAAGAGGACCCGCTGATGAGCGCTCCCACTCCCACCCCCGTGATCCAGGCCAGGGGTCTGGTCAAGCGCTACGGCCACGTCACCGCCATCGACGGCGCCGACTTCGACCTGCTGCCCGGCGAGGTCCTGGCCGTCATCGGCGACAACGGCGCCGGCAAGTCCAGTCTCATCAAGGCCCTCACCGGCGCCGTCACCCCCGACGAGGGCGAGATCCGCCTGAACGGCGAGGTCATCCGCTTCAACGGACCGCAGGACGCCCGGGCCCACGGAATCGAGACCGTCTACCAGGACCTCGCGGTCGCCGCCTCCATGGACATCGCCTCCAACATGTTCCTCGGCCGCGAACTGCGCCGGCCAGGCCCGCTGGGCAGCGTCCTGCGCATGATCGACAAGAAGCGGATGCGCGAGGAGGCCGCCGCGCACATGGCCGACCTCAAGATCGGCCTGCGCTCGCTCACCCAGGCGGTGGAGACCCTCTCCGGCGGTCAGCGCCAGGCCGTCGCCGTCGCCCGCTCGGTCGCCTGGGCCCGCAGCGTCGTCGTGATGGACGAACCCACCGCGGCGCTCGGCGTCAAGGAGTCCGGCCAGGTCCTCGACCTGATCCGACGGGTCCGCGACAAGGGCCTGCCGGTCGTCCTGATCAGCCACAACATGCCGCACGTCTTCGAGATCGCCGACCGTATCCACGTCCACCGGATGGGCCGGCGCGAGGCCCTGATCAAGCCGTCCGACTACAGCATGTCCGAGGTCGTCGCCATCATGACGGGCGCGCTCACCGTCGACGAGGAGCACGGCGGTACTGTCGTGGCGGATGCCGGTGCGGTCAAGGCCGCCGGAGTCCGTCCGAACTGACCAGACACCCCGGGCGCGGGCCCGCTCGTACCATCGGAGCCCGCGCCCGGCGAAGCCGAACGGTGGGTACATGGCCTCGCCCCGTCGCACGACGCTGCACGATGTGGCCCAGGAGGTCGGCGTCAGCGCCAAGACCGTCTCCCGGGTCCTGAACGGCGACGGGCCCACCTCGGAGGCAACCCGGGCAAAGGTCATGGCGGCGGTCGAGAAGCTGGGCTTCCAGCCCAACCTCATGGCCCGCAACATGCGCGTCGGCGGTCCGGACAGCACCGTCGGCCTGATCATCCCCGACATGGGCAACCCATTCTTCGGGACCGTCGCCGGCGGGATCGAAAGCGCGGTGCGCGAGCGCGGGCTGACCCTGCTGATGGGCTCCAGCGCCGACGACCCCGACCGGGAACGGGCGCTGATCACCACCTTCCTCGGCCGCCGGGTCAGCGCACTGATGGTGGTGCCCGCAGCAGCGGCCGACCACGGCCACCTGCGGGCAGCCCGGACCGCCGGGATGCCGGTGGTCTTCCTCGACCGCCCCGGAACCGGCCTCACCGCCGACAGTGTGGTCAGCTCCAACCGGGACGGCACCCGCGAAGGCACCGCCCACCTCATCACCGGCGGTCACCGGCGCATCGCCTTCATCGGCGACCGGCCGGCGACCCTCTACACCCGCCGCGAGCGCCTCGCCGGATACCGCGAAGCACTCGAAGCCGCCCACCTGCCCTACGACCGCTCGCTCGTACTGGACGGCCACACCGAGGCCGAGGCCGCCGAGGCCGTCCTGCGAGTGCTGCACAGTCCCCACCCGCCGACCGCGATCCTCGCGGCCAACAACTTCGCCGCCATGGGCACCGTGCGCGGCATGGTCCGTGCCGGCCGGCGCGACATCGCCCTCGTCTCCTTCGACGACCTGCCGTTCGCGGAGGTGCTGGAACCCGCCATCACCACGGTCGCCCAGGACCCCGCCGCCATCGGCACAGCCGCAGCCGAGATCGCCCTCGCCCGCCTCGACGGTGACCGCACCCGGGCCCGCACCGTCACCGTCCCCACCCGTCTCATCCCCCGCGGATCCGGCGAACTGCCGCCCTCCGCCTAGCAGTACCGCACCGCCGCCCCACCCACGGCCCGCCATGTCACCGCGACCGCCGTACCGTCGCCGTGCCTCGGCGCAGCCATGCCCCGAAGAGCCGCGATCGCGCTCACCCCCACCCAAAGCTCTGTGAAGGAGCTCTCCATGCCTGTGTCCCGACGTACCCGCCGTTCCTCGCTGGCCATCCTGGCCACCGCCGTCTGCCTCGGTCTGACCGCGGGATCCCCCGCAGTGGCGGACACCGCGCCGTTCCAGGAGCAGTACCGCCCCCAGGTGCACTACACCCCGGCGCAGAACTGGATGAACGACCCCAACGGGCTCGTGTACTACAAGGGCGAGTACCACCTCTTCTACCAGTACAACCCCGACGGCAACTCCTGGGGCAACATGTCCTGGGGCCACGCCGTCAGCACGGACCTGGTGCACTGGAAGGAACTGCCGCTGGCCATCCCGCACGACGACAACGAGATGGTCTTCTCCGGCAGCGCCGTGATCGACGTCGACAACACCACCGGCTTCGGCACCCGCAAGGACCCCGCCATGGTCGCCGTCTACACCAGTGCCTACCTGGACGGGAAGCAGGCCCAGTCGCTGGCCTACAGCACCGACCGCGGCCGCACCTGGACCAAGTACACCGGCAACCCGGTGCTCGACATCGGCTCCCACGCCTTCCGCGACCCCAAGGTCCAGTGGTACGCACCCACGCAGAGCTGGCTCATGACCGTGTCGCTGGCCGACGAGCACAAGGTCGAGTTCTACTCCTCCAAGGACCTCAAGTCCTGGAACCACCTCAGCGAGTTCGGCCCGGCCGGCGCCACCGGCGGCGCCTGGGAGTGCCCGGACTTCTTCCCGATGGCCATCGACGGGAACCCCAAGCGCATCAAGTGGGTCATGGTCGTCAACATCAACCCCGGCGCCATCGCCGGCGGGTCCGGCGCGCAGTACTTCGTCGGCGACTTCGACGGCACCACCTTCACCCCCGACGACAACGGCTCCTACACCCCGCCCGCCGGCACCGTCCTGCAGGACTTCGAACAGCCCGACTACGGAACCTGGACCACCAGCGGAACGGCCTTCGGCACCGCCCCGGCCACCGGCTCCCTGCCGGGCCAGTCGGCCATCACCGGCATCGAGGGCACCGGCTACGCCAACAGCTTCAACGGTGGGGACAGCTCGACGGGCACCACCACGTCCCCCGCCTTCACCGTGACCAGCAACTACATCAACTTCAAGGTCGGCGGCGGCAACCACCCCCACAACCCGAACGCCGTCACCGACCCGCAGCCGACCCCCACCGGCACCGTCCTCGCCGACTTCGAGGGCGACACCTACGGAACCTGGAGCGCCACCGGCACCGCCTTCGGCACCGGACCTGCGCAGGGCACCCTCCCGGGCCAGATGGAGGTCTCCGGCTACACCGGCCACGGACTGGCCAACAGCTTCCTCCAGGGCGACGCCACCACCGGCGAACTCACCTCGCCGACGTTCACCATCGACAAGAAGTACCTCGACTTCCTGCTCGGCGGCGGCACCCACCCCGCCAACTCCGACGCCCCCACCGCCATCGAACTCATCGTCGACGGGAAGACCGTCCGCAGCGCCACCGGCAGCAACAACGAGCACCTCGACTGGGCCTCCTGGGACCTGTCCGACCTGCAGGGAAAGACCGCACAGATCAAGATCGTCGACGCGAACACCGGAGGCTGGGGCCACCTCAACGTCGACCAGATCGTCCTCTCCGACACCCAGGCCAAGCCCCAGTCGAACGAGACCACGGTGAACCTGGTCATCGACGGCAACACCGTGCAGAGCGTCACCGGCGCCGACAGCGAAACCCTGGACTGGGCCTCCTTCGACCTGCGCGCCTACAAGGGCAAGCAGGCCCGCATCCAGGTCACCGACCTGAACACCGCAGGCTGGGGCCACATCATGGCCGACCAGTTCACCGCCGCCGACCAGCCCGCGCTCTCCACTCTCCAGCGCGCCCACTGGGTCGACTTCGGCAAGGACTTCTACGCCGCCGTCACCTACAACGACGCGCCCCGCGGCGAGCGCACCATGATCGGCTGGATGAGCGACTGGCAGTACGCCGGCAACACCCCCACCACCCCTTGGCGCAGCGCGCAGAGCCTTCCCCGGACACTGCAGCTGCGCACCGTCGACGGCCGGCTTCAACTGACGCAGCAGCCGGTCCAGTCCCTGAACTCGCTGCGCGAAGGGCCGGCCGTCGCCCTGCACGACGTCGCCGTCCGCAACCGCACCGTCGACCTGGCCCGACGTGGCGCCGGACAGGCCCTGGACATCGACGCCACCTTCTCGCTCGCCGACGCCAGCAAGTTCGGGCTCAAGGTGCGTACCGGTGCCGGCCAGGAGACCGTCATCGGCTACGACGCCACCAACCAGCAGCTGTACGTCGACCGCACGAAGTCCGGGGCCGTCGACTTCGATCCCAACTTCCCCGGCGTCCAGACCGCACCCCTCAAGCCCCAGAACGGCAAGGTGCACGTCCGTGTGGTTGTCGACGCGTCCTCCGTAGAGGTGTTCGGCGGTCAGGGGCAAGCCGTGATCACCGACCAGATCTTCCCCGATTCCGGAAGCCAGGGCGTCCAGGTGTTCGCCGAAGGCGGTACCGCCCGCCTCGACAGCCTCAAGCTCTGGCACCTCGGTTCCTACCGGAACCACTGAGAGCCCCGTGCGGGGGCGGGCCCGAGGGTGCCCGCCCCCGCACGGTCCACCCGGCCCCGTCGTCGCACGGGTGCGCAGGGTGTGTCCCGTCCGGTCCCGGAGCCCGGGTCCCGGCCGTGGTCGTCCCGGGCCTCCGCCCAGAGAATTCCGCGCCGTCCCCCACCCGGCGGCCTGCCGCAAAGCACCACCCCGCTCCCGAGGACCCACCCGCGCGTGCACCCCGCCCATCCCGGCAAGATCCACATCAGGGTCCTTCATCGAGTGGTCCTCGGTGGAGGCGTTCGGCGGCCAGGGCCAGGCCGTGATCACCGACTCACCGCCCCCAGCACCCAGAGCGTCCAGCTGTTCGCCTCGGGCGGCTCCGCCCGCCTCGCCAGCCTCAAGCTCTGGCACCTCGGCTCCTACCGGAGCAACCAAGAGCCCCGTGCGGGGGCCGGCTTGAGGGTGCCCGCCCCCGCACGGTCCACCCGGCCCCGTAGCCGTACGGGGCGCGGGGTGCGTCCCGTCCGGACCCGGAGCCCGGGACCCGGCCCCATCCGTCCCGGGCCTCCGCCGAGAGAACTCCGCGCCATCCCCACCCCGCGGCCTGCCGCACCGCATGCCCTCCGGCACGCCGCTCCCGAGGACCCACCCGCACGGGTACCCCGCCCGTCCGGGAGGCCCGAACCCGAGGAGACCCCCATGCGCGACCGAACCGTCACGCACCACCGCTCCAAGCGCCTGCTGGCCCTCTCCGCCAGCGCCGTCCTCGGCCTGGCGCTCCTCGCCCCCTCAGCCGACGCGCAGACTTCGTACACCGAGACCTACCGGCCCCAACTGCACTTCTCGCCCGCCCAGAACTGGATGAACGACCCCAACGGCCCGATCTGGTACAAGGGCACGTACCACCTCTTCTTCCAGTACAACCCCTCGGGGAACACCTGGGGCAACATGTCCTGGGGACACGCGACCAGCCCCGACCTGGTCCACTGGACCGAGCAGCCGATCGCCCTCCCGCAGGACGCCAACGAGATGGTCTTCTCCGGCGGAGTCGTCCTCGACAAGAACAACACCACCGGCTTCGGTACCAGCACGAATCCCCCGCTGGTCGCGATCTACACCAGCTACCACAAGTCCGACGGAGTGCAGGCTCAGTCGCTGGCCTACTCCACCGACGGCGGCACCACCTGGACCAAGTACGCCGGGAACCCCGTCCTCAACATCGGCTCCCAGAACTTCCGCGACCCCAAGGTCTTCTGGAACGCCCAGACCAACAGCTGGCTCATGACGGTCGCCCTGTCCGCCGACCACAAGGTGAGCTTCTACTCCTCCCCGAACCTGAAGACCTGGACCAAGCTCAGCGACTTCGGACCGGCCGGCGCCACCGGCGGCCTGTGGGAGTGCCCGGACCTCTTCCAGCTCCCGGTGGACGGCGACCCGTCGCACACCAAATGGGTCCTGGTCGTCAACATCAATCCCGGAGGCCCCCAGAACACCTCCGCCGCGCAGTACTTCGTCGGCGACTTCGACGGCACGACCTTCACCCCGGACGGGCCCGCCACCTCCACGCCGCCCGCGGGAACGGTCCTTGCCGACTTCGAGGGGAGCACCTACGGGTCCTGGGCGACCACCGGCGCCGCCTTCGGCACCGGCCCCGCTCAGGGCACCCTCCCGGGCCAGCAGAGCGTCAGCGGATACCTCGGCAAGGGGCTCGTCAACTCCTTCCTCCAGGGCGACTCGATCACCGGTACTCTCACCTCCCCTGCCTTCACGGTGGACAAGCCGTACCTGAACTTCCTGGTCGGCGGCGGCAACCACCCCAACTCCCAGCCCAACCCCACCACTGTCAACCTGGTGGTCGACGGCGCGGTGGTCAGGACCGTCACCGGCAAGGACAACGAGGCACTCGACCCCGTCCAGTGGGACCTGCGCAGCGTGGCCGGCAAGCAGGCCCGTATCCAGATCGTCGACAACAACACCGGCGGCTGGGGCCACATCAACGCCGACCAGTTCACCCTCACCGACCAGGGCCCGAATGTCCTCGCCGACTTCGAGGGGAGCACCTACGGGGCCTGGGCGACCACCGGCGCCGCCTTCGGCACCGGCCCCGCCCAGGGCACCCTGGCCAACCAGAACCAGGTGACCGGCTATCTCGGCAAGGGGCTCGTCAACTCCTTCCTCCAGGGCGACTCGATCACCGGTACTCTCACCTCCCCTGCCTTCACGGTGGACAAGCCGTACCTGAACTTCCTGGTCGGCGGCGGCAACCACCCGAACTCCCAGGCCAGCCCCACCGCCGTCAACCTGGTGGTCGACGGCGCGGTGGTCAGGACCGTCACCGGTAAGGACAACGAGGCACTCGACCCCGTCCAGTGGGACCTGCGCAGCGTGGCCGGCAAGCAGGCCCGTATCCAGATCGTCGACAACAACTCCGGCGGCTGGGGCCACATCAACGCCGACCAGTTCACCCTCACCGACGAGCCCGTCCAGAACCAGGCTTCGAACGTCCACTGGATGGACTACGGAGCCGACTTCTACGCCGCCACCTCCTTCAACGACGAGCCCGCCGGCCGCCGCGTCGTCATCGGCTGGATGAACAACTGGCAGTACGGCGGGAACATCCCCACCTCCCCCTGGCGCAGCGCAGACTCCCTGCCCCGGGAGCTCTCGCTGAAGACGGTGAACGGCGCCCTGCAGCTGGTGCAGGTGCCGATCAAGGAACTGGAGCAGTTGCGGACGGGGACGGTCAGCACCGCGCCGACGACGGCCGTCGCGGCCGGTGCCGCCGTGCCCCTGAACACGCAGGGCAGCCTGCTCGACATCACGGCCACCCTGCGGGCCGGCACCGCGAACGACTTCGGCCTCAAGGTCCACACCGGAGGCGGCCAGGAGACCCGCATCGGCTACGACACCACCACCCAGGAGCTGTACGTCGACCGGACACGCTCGGGAGACTCCTCCTTCGGCGGGAACTTCGCCGCCGTGCACCGCGCACCGCTCAGCCTCGACGCGGACGGCAAGCTGCAGCTGCGCGTCGTCGTGGATACCTCCTCCGTCGAGGTGTACGCCGCGGACGGCCAGGTAGTTCTGACCGACCAGATCTTTCCCAACCCCTCCAACAACGGCGTCTCTGCCTACGCCACCGGCGGCAGCGCATCCCTGGACGCCTTCAGTGCCCAGGAACTGAACTCCATCTGGGCCAACCGCTGACCGGCACCGCCCACAGCCCCGGAGCGCACCTCCCCACCCGCGCTCCGGGGCAGCCCTGATCCCTTCGTGTCCTGACGGAACGTCTCCTGGCCAGCGGTGGGCGGCCCCTGCACGGCGTCACTCCGCGTTTGCGGTCAAGTAGCGCTCCGGCATCGCCGCCGCCACCCGCAGGGAGATCCACACCTGGTGGAGCCACCTTGTTCGATCGGCCGGTCGCAGACACTGCAAGAGCAGGAACAGTGCGAGGCGGGGCCGGGGACCTCTGCCACGGGGTCGATCACCCCTGGGATGCCAGGAGTTCGAGAAGGCGTTCGCGCTGGCGCGGGCCCAGGCCCTGGACGCGGCGACTGTCGGAGATCCCGACCTCGGCCATCAGCTTGTCGGCGCGGACCTTGCCGATGCCCGGCAGGGCCTCCAGCAGACGGCGCACCGAGGTCTTCCCGACGACGGTGTCCTCGCGGTCCAGAACATCCGGCAGCGAGACGGCGCCGCTCTTGAGCGAGCCCAGGATCTCGCCGCGCTCGCGGCGCACGGCCATCGCCTTGTCCAGCGCCGCTGCGCGGACCTCGGCGGACAGTTGGGGCAGAGCCACGAGCATCCCGTCGTCGTACGGGTTCGAGGCGATCATCATCACCCCATCGCGAGAGCCGCCACCAGGGGTTTACGGAAATTCTCCACCGCCACCCGGCCCAGGTCGGACCACCGCGCGACGTGGGCCGGGTTCACCGGCGGGTGGTGCCGTAACCGGCGCCACCCGCCGCCAACAGCGCCTGGACCCCGCCGGCGTACCACGGCATCAGCTCGCCGGCCCGCGCCACGGGCACCCAGGCCACCTCGGACACGTCCTCGTCGAAGTGAGGGGCCGACGGTGTGCCCGAAACCAACGTGACACGGAAGACGACGAACAAGTCGTGCAGCTCGCCGTCGATCCGTTCGCCGACGTGCACCACCGCGCCCCGCCTCGACGACGACGCCGGCTTCCTCCTTGGTCTCGCGCACAGCTGCCTCCGCGAGGCTCTCGCCGCCCTCCCGCCGGCCGCCCGGCAGACTCCAGGTGTCCCGGTTGCGCACCAGCAGCACCCGCTCCCCGCCCTCGTCACTCACCAGCGCGTACGCGACATCGACCCGTACCGCAGCCATCACCCGCCTCCTCCCCTCACTACCGATATTCCCGCAACCGGCCACCGACCCCGCCCGGCCGACGCACGCCGCTCATCCGGCAGCAGCCTCCCTTCCGTCGCGGGCGAGGCCCCGCTGGACCTTGGGGTTTGGACCTCTGCTGGCGTCTGGCCGACCTCGGATACAACGGCTGGTACGCCCCCGGGATCGTCGTCCACCACCCCGCAAGCGACCCCGCCCGCCACACCCTCTACCTGCGCCTGGTCGCCCGTAATCGCGTCTGGATCGCCTACCGACGTCTCCCCGCCGTGCTCATCCCCGTCTACCTGACGGTATGGGTGCTGATCACTGTGGCCAGGACCCGGGACCGCAAGGCCCTGGCCACCTGGGCCTCGGGGTTCCACCAGGGCCTGCGCGGTGGCCACGGAGAACGCCGCCCGATGTCCTGGCGCACCGCCTGGCGCCTCACCCGCGCGGGCCGCCCCCCGATCGTGTAGCGCAGGCGCACCGGAAGGCGGTCCGCGTCCTACGCGCAGGCGGCGCGGAGCTGGGGAAGGCTGGTGTGCGGGGTACGGGGTGCGGGGTGCGGGTCACGCGGGCATGGTCCCGCGGCTCGGCCGGACGGTGGACCAGCTGGTCACGCCGGGTTGACCGCACGCGGTGCGCGACCGCGGCGGGGCCTGCCCTGAGGCCCGGGCGAGCAGGCAGCGATGCACCCTCGGAGGTGGGGCCGCATATTGACGGTCCGAAGAACGTCCGTCCCCCGCATCCACCGGTCGGGCCGGCCGTGAGCCTGTAGGTACATCCACGGAAGGTTGCCGTGTCGGACGAGCCGAGTTCCGAGCTGCTCAGGCGGTCGTCGCGCCCGCCGGCGTAGGTCTGGCGGGCCCAGGACCGCAGCGCTTCCCCGTGGACGCCGAGATTGCAGGCGACATGCGCCACTGGGCGTCGACTCGAGCGGGGCCTTGCGGACGGCACGCTAACGGAGTTCATCAGCGTTTCACGTGATGCTGCCACCGCTCGTGGTTCTCCCTACGTAAGGATCGTATGCCAGATTCTCTGGACCGAGTTGCTGTCGGTGGCGCGCGAACCGTGGTTCTGGATCACTTTCAGTGATCCAGAACCCGCTTTCGGCCGTCGCCGACAGTTGCTGCGCCACGCGAGCAGTGGTGAGCGGCTGGCAACGGACCAGCTCGTACAGGCCCTGCACGCCAGCGTGCTCGACATCAGCCGGATGAACACGACCGAGGGGGCTGCGGCCTGGGATCGATTCGCCGGGCGCCGGCACGCCCGGCACCGTACACGGACCGGGCCAGGGACCACCGCCGGCGCGGTTCCTGCACGCACCCACGTCCGGGGCCCGCCGGCCGGCCGGTCATGACATCGCGTCGGACTGACCGTGCCCGGTCCGTCGGGTCGGTCAGCCGAGCACGGCCGTGGGCCAGTTGGTCCGGACGGTCTCGTGCGCCTTGGCCAGTTGCGCCTCCGTCGGGAAGGTGGGCGTACCCTCGACGGTCGGCAGTCCGCCGGCGAGTGCGGTGTCGAGAGTGCCGTTCTTCGCCATCGCGTCCATCAGCACCGGGCGGGCGAAGTCCACCAGCCGCAGGTTCTGGCCCTCCGGGCCGGCGAGGTACTCCTCCCAGAGGCGGGCCGCGGCGGGGTGCGGGGCGTCCTTGTTGACGGCCTGCGCGTAGCTCTGGGAGAAGCTGCCGTCGAACGGGATGGAGACCTTCCACTGCACGCCCGACTTCTTGAGCTCGTCGGCGTGCTGGAGGTTGAGGAAGTCCCACTCGATGGCGATCGGTGTCTGGCCGCCGGCGATCGCGCTGACCGAGGCGTTGGCGCGGTTGTAGTTTCCGGCCTTGTCCAGGTCGGCGAAGAAGTCGATCCCCGGCTGGATGTTGTCGAACGAGCCGCCGTTCGCCAGGGCGGCCGCGTACACGGCCGCGAAGGCCGACGCGGCGGTCGCCGGCTTGCCGGTCAGCGCGACCATGCCCTTGTACTCGGGCTTGAGCAGGTCGTTGAAGGAGACGGGGCAGGTCTTGACGCGGTTGGCGTCGCAGCCGATGGAGACGTAGCCGCTGTAACTGTTGACCCAGCGGGCCTTGCCGTCCTTCTGGGAGGACGGGATCTGGTCGTACACGACGGTGCGGTACGGGGCCAGCAGACCCTCCCGCACCGCGGACTGGGCGAAGACCTCCCCGAGGTCGAGCACGTCGGGTGCCTGCGGCTGCCCCTTGAGGCGCTTGACGTCGTCGATCTCCTGCTGGCTGTTGCCGTCCGGATTGTCGTCGACGACCTTGATGCCGTACTTCTGGGCGAATCCGTCCATCAGAGCCCCGTAGCCCGCCCAGTGGGGCAGCAGGGCGCTCGTGGTGAGCCGGCCCTCCGCCTTCGCGGCGCTGATCAGTGCGTCCATCCCACCCGCGGCCTGGGCGGACGCGGCCCGGTCCGGAGCCACCGGCTGCCCAGCCCTGACCAAGCCGCTGCCGCCGAGCCCCAGGGCCACGGCACAGAGGCACGCGGCGACGGCGTACGCGCGACGCCGAGGAGAAACAGCCACGATGCCTGCCTTCGGACGCGTGCCTTCGGAAGGGCTTGGAGGTCTCTCGGAACGTTCCGCCCCTCCGAGACGGCTGAAACGTTCCTGGTGGCCGCGGCTACACCGCGGCCTTGAGCACCGTCACGTCGCGCGCAGCCCCGGACGCGCCGGCAACGATGTCGCCCGGACGCGCCGCCGGCCGTCCTCCCGGCCGCGGTGACGGTTAGTTTCAGCCTACTCTGCCGACCTGCGGTTCTACCGCCCGGCAGTCGCGGATCGTAGCCGGGGCCGAGGACTCCGACGAATGCTTCGCCGACCGGGCGAGGCAGTCGCCGGACCCTCGACCGGGTGCGGACCGGGTGCCGGCCGACACCGTCCGCGTTCCCCGCACCAGGCCGCCGTCCATGGCGCGCCGCATGCCGTGCTGAAGGTGTACGGGTAGCGGCCGGAGAGGTGGCGGGACGCCTTCGAGAGCCTGGACGAGGATCTGCCGGCCGAGCCGCGAGCGGGGCCGCGGCTTCAACGCCGGTCCGCCGGCCGCGGGCGACGGAGCGGTGCGACTCTGCTGCGGGAGCTGGCCTGCTGGCGCCGTGCGATCGGCCGAGAGTTCAGCGCGGTCATCTGCGCCCTGCAGGACATCTCCACTCCCCGGCTCGCCGACCTGGGCCACCTGAAGGTGAAGGGGCGCCCCGGCCGGCGGCAGGAGCGGGGCCGCGCCGCCCCGCCAGGATGTCGACCCGAAGTCACCTCTCCCGGCCACCGAAAGGCCGGGACGGATGGGCGCAAGCCGCAGTGCGACGAGGGTGCCTCGGAACAAACGGACGGCGGCACCGCTGAGGGCTGGCCGGGGCGAGCAGGCTGGGACCGCCGCTGCCCGGACGGCGCAGCTGGCCTCCGCGACCACTCAGCGGCAGGACCGGACGGCCAGGAATCCACCCCCCATCAGGATGGTCGACACCACCAACCGGCGGGCCGCGTCTCCCACCTGCAGCGGACCCGGACCCCCGCGCCGGGTCGCAGTGCAGGGAGAACAGCGGGACCTCACGATCACTTGCACCATTGTGATGTTGACGCAAACATGTGATGGTGAGAGCGTCGGGGCAATCGGTTTTGTCAGGAGTTCCGGCTGATTCAGCCTGGCCTCCGATGGTGTGCGGCACGGGGGCCAGGACGCGAGGCACCGACACGCGAACCAAACGGATCATGAGACAGATGCACGGCCGAGCCGCGTTCCCCCTGCTACGCCACCCATCCTCATCCAGTGACCACTACACAGCGCTACCGCCGATTGCGGGACACAGCCGTTCAATGGACAGACCCCGCCCGCGTTTCAACGCCCTCGATCGCCCTCAGGTGTGCTGGCCCGGAGGCAGCGGGGTACCGGCCGCCGGAGGTGGCGACGCCCTCTGGTGCCTCGCGGGGGGATGCTGCACGGTGTTTGCGGTCCGGACGACCCAGGCGGCGATCTGTGTGCGGGAGGAGAAGCCGAGCTTGGTGAGGATGTGCTCGATGTGGCCTTCGGCGGTGCGCTGGGAGATGACCAGGTCGGCCGCTATCTGCTTGTTCGACAGGCCCTCGGCCACGAGATCCGCGACCTGCCGTTCGCGTCTGGTCAGCGGACTGTCACTCCGGCCGGGCCGGTCCATGGCCGCGCTGTCGGCGCCGTGCGCGAACGCGACGGCCTGGTCGAGGTCGAGCCCGGTGCCGTAGGCCACTGCGCCCCGGAATTCGGTTTCGCCGAGTTCGGCGCTGGCCGCGGCTTCGAGTGGCTGCATCGTCGGGCTGAAGAGGGCCGCGATGCCGAGAGACATGCCGGCCTGCTGCCAGATGCCGCGGCAGATTCCCGTGAGCACGGCGCCGCGTCGGTGATCTCCGGTCGCCATGGCGGTATAAGCCAGGCAGAGCAGTGCCAGACCGACGGTCGTGGGGTCGTCGAAGTCGTGGGCAATGTCCATGGCTCGGACGGCGTACGCGGCGGCTGCGGCCGGATTGCCCCGGCCGATCTCGGCGTATCCGATGTGGAGGAGGGCCGCGGCCAGGTACCAGCGGTCGCCGGACCGGGAGCAGAGCCGGCAGGCCTCCTCGGCCGCTACGGCCGCCTGGTCGAATGCGCCGAGCTGGAGCTTGGCCAGGGCTACGAGGAGCGGGAGATAGATGTACTGCTCCGGTGGGTGGTGTAGCCGGCGCAGGCGCTCGGCCGACTCCTGCAGGTAGGGAAGACCCGCTTCGGGGTCTCCTGCGGTGATGGCGGCCTGCCCGAGCATGGCCATGGCCTCCGCGTCCAGGACGCCGTCTCCCAGTCGACGGGCGATGGCCCGGCACTCCTCCAGCGCAGGGACGGCGGTGGCCGCGTCGCCCTGTCTCGCGGCGATGGAACCGAGCCGGCGCAGCCCGCTGGCCCGTTCCGGGGTGGGTTGGGGGTTGAGGGCGAGTGCCCGCTCGAGCCAGTGCCGGCCCTCGGTGATGTGCCCGCATGCCACCCAGTAGTGGATGAGGTCGGTTGCCATGACCAAACCGGCCCGGCCCTCGCCGGGTGTGGTGAGGCAGTGGTCCAGGGCGGCCCGCAGGTTGGCGTGCTCCGCCCGCATCCGCCGGGCCTGCTCGACCTGGCCGGGGCCGAACCACTCGGTGGAGAACCGTGTGGACATGGCGGCGTAGAAGTCCCGGTGGCGGCGGCGGACGGCGTCCTCCTCACCGGCTTCGCGGAGCCGGTCCCGGCCGTAGCGGGCGAGGGTGTCCAGGAGGCGGTAGTGGATCTCGGTGGGATGCCGTTCGGGAATCAGGATCGACTTGTCGACCAGGCCGGTGACCAGGTCGAGGACGGTGTCGGGGGGAATGCTCTCGTCGCTGCAGACCTGCTCGGCGGCGGGCAGGGTGAAGCCGCGGGCGAAGACGGACATCCGGGACCACAGGAGCCGTTCCTGCGGTGAGCACAGGTCGTAGCTCCCGTCCACGACCGCCCCCAGGGTGCGGTGGCGGGAGGGTGCACCACGGTCGGTGGAGGCGAGGATGCGGACCCTGCCGTCGAGCCGCTCCAGGATGTCGCCGGGGGAGAGGACCCTGGTGCCGGCCGCGGCTAGTTCGATGGCCAGCGGCAGGCCGTCCATCCTGCGGCACAGCCGCGACACCTCGGGCCAGTTGTCCTCGGTGAGGACGAAGTCGCTCACCGTCGCGGCCCGTGCGGCGAACAGCGCCAGCGCTTCGGACTCCGGGACGGCGGCGGGCTGACCGGTTCGGTCCGGATCCGGTACGGCCAGCGGCGGCACCTGCCACAGGCGTTCCCCCGTGACTCCGAGACGCTGCCGGCTCGTGGCCAACACCCGCACGTCGGGGGCGGCGCGGAGCACGGTGTTGACCAGATCCGCGCAGGCGTCAACCAGGTGTTCGCAGTTGTCGAGCACCAGCAGCGTCTGCCGGTCCCGCAGGAAGTCCGTGATGACGTCCACCTGGTCGTGCGGACTACGGCTCGCGATGTTCAGGGCATCGCTGACCGTGTAGGCGAGCAGGTCCGCGTCCCGCACCGGAGCGAGGTCGACGAACGCGACCCCCTCCGTGAACGCCCTACGGACCTGGTCGGCGACCCGCAGTGCCAGCCGTGTCTTGCCGATACCGCCCGGGCCTAGCAGGGTCACCACGCGGGCGGTGGACAGCAGGCCTCTCACCTCGGCGATCTCCCGCCTGCGCCCGACGAAGCTGGTCAGTTCGGCGGGAAGACCGGCGTTGGCCGCGCCCCGGCTCCGCCGTTCGGACTCACCCATACCCGCAGGCTAGACCGCCTGCCCCTGGGCGGGCAACGGAGACCGGCGCGAGGGTCCGACCCGGTGCCGGACGACGAACCGCCGGACTCGTCGAGGACCGCTGCCCGGCGATCGCGAGGTCGACGGTCGCGTTTCGCCGACCGTGTCGAAGGTGAGCCGCCGAGCGCGAATGCCTGTCCGACCCGGCCGTGGTGGCGGAGAGCTCCGCGCTGCCGGACACCTCGCAGTCTCGGCTGCCCGGTGAACCACTTTTCGATCGTGATCGACCTGGGGTGCAAGTCATGGCCGACCGGGAGACCGGGAGCGCCGTTGCGGGCCACGAAATGGCGGACGGATCGTCAGGGAGTGGCAGCGTCATGGCGATCACAGGGTCGAGCGGCGCTCGGAGGGGCGCGGCCGATGCGGCCCCGCCCCCGGTCGTGTTGGCGACGATGGCATCCGCGGCACCCTTGATGTCGGTAGCTGTGACGGCACAGCGGAACTTGTTCCAACTGTTCCACCCCATCTGCGGGGTGCGCCCGAGGTGGTTGTCGAGGGCGGCCGCGGGCGGGGCGGACACGACCTGGAGGGCGGTGGTGGCCACGAGCGTGGTGGCGGCCACGAGGGCGGCCGAGGCGGTGGCGGCCAGGCGCCGCCGGGTGGTGGAGCGGGGGTTGGTCATTTTCGGTCCGATCGGTGGGGCCGGTGAGCAGGGGTGGGGTGTGCTCTGTGCTGCAGCGGGGCACGCCTGACGGATTACTGACGGTTGGTCAGAAAAATGTCACACAGGCGTCGGCGGAGCGAAGGCCACCTCGTTCGTACGGCGGCGATCGGGGACCGGGTACCGGGCTGCCGGGAGACCGGGCCCCCTCGCGAAGATTGGGCCGACTTGAAGGGACCTGCCTGCGACTCCGCCGCACAGCCGAGTCGACGCGGACGGCAACACCCTCGACCGTGACGAGACGCAGCCCTGGACAGCCCGGCCCGTGGACGCCGCAGGGCAGGTGCTCAGGACCACGTGCGAACCGGCCCGGCGGCGCTCACTCATACCCGCATCGGCAGGCACAGGTAGTTTCCGCGTAGTACCCCCGGTGTGCGTGTCGGCCTGCCGGGTGAGGGTGGAGGACATGGTTTTCGCAGATGCGACTTCGGATGACCGCTCCCGTGTCAACCCCCTCGTGGCGGAAGACATGCAGAGGAGACCTTCCATGGACACCACCGTCACCATCCCCACCGACACGCCGCCCGGCCTTGCCGACGGTGCGGCGGGTTCCACGACCGCCCCCCCGAGCCGCCCGGCGGCTCACCGCCGAGCAGAACCCCAGCGGTCTGGGAGGTTGCCCACCACTCCGAATCCGCCGGCGCCGCCCGCCGGCGCGCCCGCACCGACCTCAGCGCCTGGGGCATGGACACAGAGATCGACGGTCAAGTCCTACTCGTCGTCGCAGAAGTCGTCATCGACGCCATCGAGCACGCTCCCCCCGATCGGCCTCCGCCTCCACTGCTAGGCGGTCCTGAACCCTTCGAATGCCACCACCGCTCCCTCTCCCAGTAGGTCGTCGGCAGCGACCGGCCCGGCGGCTGCGCGGACTTCGAGCGGGCGGGAAGGCGAAAGGGATCAGGGGGAGGTCTTGACCGGCTCGAACTCGGCCGCTCGGCTTGTCCGACCGGGAGCGAGCAGGGGAGCGGCGGCGCCGGCAACGACGTGAGCGTGGTGAGGCGGAGTCCTTCCGGCCGAGTCGAACCCGCGGAAATAACGTTTTCATTGGGCCCTTTTCAGTGGTGTTCGATCGGATGACGATCCTCCTGCTGTTGACCGACCTGCTGCCTTGCGTTCGCAGCTGGAGCTTCCCTTCTGAGCCGAGCGACGGCCGGGCGCCGGACGGGCTCCGCGGGTAACACAATTTCTTGGTGCCGTTCGTCATTGTTCGAACGCTTCAAGTCCGGATAACGTCCCAGTCGGTCGATAGGTAAGAGCAGGAGAGGATTTTTCGATGAGTCACCCTGACGACGGGCAGCGTTCACCGGCTGCCCTGGTCGTCGCAGCTCAAGGAGGAGATCGGGCTGCTATGCAGGAGCTTTTGAGCTTCTGCCTGCCGATGACGTACGCAATTGTCGAGCGAGGCCTCACCGGGCAGGCCGATATCGACGATGTCGTACAGGAGACAATGCTTCGTGCGATAAGAGACATACGGGCGCTTCGCGACCCGGAGCGTTTCAAGGGCTGGTTGTCGGCCATTGCCCTGCATCAGGTCGACGACCGCCGGCGGCGGCTGCACAGGGATTCCGAGCGCACAGGGATGATCGATGAGGCTGCCGTCCGGACCGGCGGCGCAGGGGCGAGCTTCACCAAGCTGTCGGCCCTGAAGTTGGATCTGTCGGAACAGCGCCGCCGCACTGTCGAGGCCGCCCGCTGGCTCGACCCCGTCAACCAGGACCTGTTGTCACTGTGGTGGCTGGAGATCATCGGTGAGATGAACCGCTGCGACGTCGCCGCCGCTCTCGGTCTGTCACCCGCACACGCCGCCGTCCGCATCCAGCGGATGCACGCGCAGCTGCAGATCTCGCGCACCCTGGTCGAGGCGTTGAACACCCGGCCCAGGTGTGCGGGGCTGCAGGCCACCATCACCGCCTGGGACAACGTTCCCTGCTCCTTGTGGCGCAAGCGCACCGCGCGACATCTGCGCCGCTGCGCCGCCTGCGCAGGTCTTTCGGACCGCCTCGTACGTACTGAACGGCTGTTGGCCGACTTCATGCTTGTCGGTGTTCCAGCCGGGTTGCTCGTGGCCCTGGCCGACAGGCAAGTGGTTCCGACGGGCCTCGCCACAGGGTACGGCCCGTCTGCGATCCCGCCCGCACCGCAGCCAGGGACGCCTTCCGAACTCTCCGCATCGACGTCCTTCCCTGCAGGACGCGACTCGTCCGCCACAGCGGCGGAAACCTTCCGTACCGTTCATCAGGACAGGACCATCAAGGTGACATACGCGTCCCCCTCCCGCCGTCGTGGGAAGACCATTCGCAACGTGGTGTTGGCAGCCTCTGCCACCTGCGCGATCGCAGGGCTGACCGTTGTTGCGGCCAGAAGCATGACCGGCCAGGAACACAAGGCTTCGGGCAGGGTCAGCGCCCCTGCCGCCGACGGGCGGGGCGCCCCCGGGGCCGCGGAAACGCCGGCGGAGGCGCGGTCGGCCACCTCCGCGCCAGCCACGCCTTCGCCGGTTTCGGCGCCGTCTTCCCTTCCTTCCCCCGGAGTCGCGGAGGCAGAGAACGTAGCGCTCGGTGCACCGTCCCTGAAGCCGACAGCTTCGGGTTCAGCATCGCGTGCCACCGGCAGTGGCAGCGGTGACCCCGCCGCCCCTCCGAAGGCCGCCCTCATGACACCGCTGGAGCAAAGGGTTGTCGACCTCACGAACGACGCTCGGGACAGGGCCGGCTGCAAGAGCCGTCTGAAGGCCGACAGCACCTTGGTGCTGATAGCTCGGGATCACGTGAACGAGGAGATGGCCAAGCAGTATTTCGGCCACACCTCTCCTTCCGGTGAAACGGTCAACGACCGTGCCAAGAGGCTCGGTTTCATCGGATCGGTCGGCGAAAATCTGGCGGCCGGTTCAAGCTCACCGGACGCCACGTTCCAGGGCTGGTACTCGGAAGGACCGAGTGGCGGTCACTACCGGAACATCGTCAACTGCGATTACACGCGAATCGGTGTCGGATACAACAGTGGTGGCATCAAGCCCTACGGCAACGGCACCTGGTCCGAGCTGTTCTCCTGACCGGCAGGGTAACCGCTGTAGCGGCTTTCTCATCCACTCGTCCGGCTCGAAGGTGGGGAAGGATTCAAGGTGCACATCCGTCGCTGGTCGGGCCGAAGATTTGTTGCAGATCCCGGTAACCTTGCAATGTCGAGCGGCCGTGCCGGATGACCCGATGGGACCGGCTGACGAGGACGGGTACCACCGCAAACGCCACCCTCGCATCACATGTCCGCCCGGCAAAACACCCCGGCTGGCGGCTGTGGAAGGCACGTGGATCATGACTGAGCGCATGGAAGTCGACTTCGAAGTCCCCGTCGCGATGCGGGACGGCGTCCTGCTGTACGCGGACGTCTATCGGCCCGGGGGCCAGGCCCGTGGCCGGCTCTCCTCGCCAGGACCCCGTACGAGAAGTCCTTGCCGATGATTGCGGCGGGGCTGGACCCGGTCGCCGCGGTCAAGCGCGGCTACCTGGTGATCGTGCAGAACACCCGCGGGCGGGCCTCCTCCCAGGGCCGGTGGCAGCCCCTGACCCACGAGGCCCACGACGGCTACGACACCGTGCGGTGGGCCGCAGGGCTGCCCCGCTCCACCGGAGATGTCGGCATGATCGGCGCCAGCTATCTGGGCAACGCCCAGTGGATGGCCGCCCTGGCCGCACCCCCGGAACTCAAGGTTCTGACGCCCACCTTCACCTGGTCAGACCCCCACGACGGCCTGTGGACCCGCGGCGGCGCCATTGAACTTGGCCTCAGCGGATACCTGTCGCTCGTTTTGGGCATCGACTACCTCACTCGCACAGGCCCGGCTGACCCCGCCCAGCGCCGGGCCGCGACGCTCGCCCTGATCGCCGACCTCGACCACCTCAAGGACCGAACCTACTGGGAACTGCCCGCCGGCCGATTCCCCGCCTTCGCCCGCCACCGCATCCCGGAAGTGGGCTTCGAACGTGCCCAGGACGATCCCGCCGCCGAGGACGACACCCGCGTCGCGGGCAGACACTCCAGGATCTCGCTGCCCACCTTTCACGCGGGCGGCTGGTATGACGTCTTCGCCCAAGGAGTCCTGGACAACTACACCGCCATGGCCGCCACCGGATGGCCCGCCCAACTGACGATGGGTCCCTGGGACCACGCCAGCGGCCATCTCAGCCGGGTCGGCCAGGTCGACTACGGAACCGCCGCCAGTGCCGCCTCCCTCGACCTGACGTCGTCCCTGATCGCCCGACGCCTCGACTGGCTCGACCGCTGGCTCAAACCCCCCACGGCGCTCTCTCCGGAGCCCGAGACCGCACCCGTCAAGATCTTCGTCATGGGCCCGGACCGCTGGCGCGACGAAGACACCTGGCCCCTGGCCCGCGCCACGCAGACCTCCTTTTACCTGCACGCTCAGGGCAAGCTCTCCCAGCGACCCCCGCACCACGGTGAGGATCCCGACTCCTATTGCTACGACCCCACCGACCCAGTGGCGACCTGCGGCGGAAACCTGCTGATGGCCAGCGCCTACCCGCCGGGCCCGCAGGACCAGCGCGCCGTTGAGCAACGCCCCGACGTCCTTGTCTACACCAGCGAGCCGCTGAGCCATGACCTGGAAGTCACCGGCCGCCTCACCGTGCTACTCGATGCGGCCAGCGACGCGCCCTCCACCGACTGGGTCGCCCGCCTGTGCGACGTCGACCAGGAGGGACGATCCCTCAACATCGCGGACGGGATCCGCCGCATCCGATGTCGGCCAGGCGAACCGGACGAACATCGGATCGACCTCTGGTCGACCGGCCAAGTCTTCCCGGCCGGGCACCGTCTGAGCGTCCAGATCACCTCCAGCAGCTTCCCCCGCTGGGACCGCAATCCCAACACCGGCGCCCCTCCCAGTGAGGCGACCATCCTGCGCACGGCCCGGCAGACGGTCTTCCACAACCCCGCACACCCCAGCCGCATCCTCCTGCCGGTTATCCCCCGGTGATGAGGCAGGCCGCCCAGTGTGGGCCTGCGGAGGGGGAGTCCGGATACGGGGTGGACTACCTATCGTTCCCTTGCGAATGACGCGAGATGTAGCCGAACCCGAGTTCCCGGACCATGGACTCGAATTGCCCGTCGGCGTTCTCTGGGAACAGAGGCGGACATCAGATTCTCAACCCCGAGTCGGGCGCCTCCGGAGGTCCTTGGAGGAGGCGGACGTCATGCGCATCAACACCGCTCGAAGCGCCACCGGGGAACGGCGATCTACCTGCGCTGCTATCCGTACGACAGGTGGCAGAGGGAAGGCCACCTGCAGCGCCGTTTGCCGGATGGCCAGTCTGCTCGGGCTGCCCGAGTCGGTGGTCCATCTGGACAACGGCTGCCGCTCCCGTGGGCCGGTGCCCGCGCTGGAGCGACTGGTCCACCAAGTGACGGCCGGCCTCTGCCGTGTGCTGCTGGTGCCCGGACCGTTCGTCTTCTCCCTGCACACCACCGAGGCCCGCTCCATCGTCCGGCAGCCCAACGCGGTCGGCTGCCAGATGCTGGAACTGCCCTCCCCCACGCGGAGGCCGCCCGCACAACTACGGACGAGTGGTGGAGCGAAGCCTGACGGAAGCGTTCACCGGGACGGCGACGTACGGCGAAGTCGTCAACCCCCTGACCCTGTGGTACCCAGAGCGCGGGAAGCGTCACACACAACAGTGCCCGCAGGGCGGTGGGGATCAGAAGTTGTCGATGGTGGTGCGGAGATCGGTGACGTTGTTGCGGGTGGTGTGAAGTCTTGAGGACGTTGGCGACGTGATGTAGGTCCTCCAGCACCAGGGCCAGGGGGCTCACGGCGTCGAGCACGGAGCGCACCGCGCCCATCAGCTGGAAGCGTCCGGCACGGGTGTCGTCCGGGAGGGCGGGGTGCGGGGGCAGTCGGTGGGCGAGAGCGGGCAGCAGCGGGGCCAGTGCGCCGGCCTGGGGGTTGAGGCGTTCGGGCGGGGGCGCTCCAGGACCGCGGACGCCGTCGGATTGTCCGGCTCACGCGCAGGGCGCGCTGGGCCGGGAGGCCGGATGCTGCACCCGGCCAGGTCGGGGAAAGGGGAGGGGGCCCTGCGGTGGGTGTCCGCAGGGCCCCGTCGGCTGGGTGGGTCAGGTGCGCCCTTGTGGGGTGGCGGTCAGTTGATGATCCAGTGCTGGAGGGCGGAGCCGGTGTCCGGCTGCTGGGTGACCAGGGCGCCGTTGGAGGTCGAGGCGGTGGTGAGCAGCAGCCCGCTGCTCTTGGAGGTGACGGTGTAGCCGCCGGTGATCGGGGTGATCACCCAGTGCTGGTTGTTGCCGCCGGTGCAGGTCCACTGGATGATCTGGGCGCCGGCGTTGGTGGAGTTGCCGCTGACGTCCATGCAGAGGTTGGAGAGGCCGTTCACGATCTGGTAGCTGCCGTCCGTCTGCTGGGTGAAGACCCAGTTCTGGTTGGTGCCCCCGTTGGTCGCCCAGGTGATGAGCTGGGTGTTCGGGATGGTGGAGCTGTTCGGGTCGTCGAGTGCCTTGCCTCCGGTGGTCAGGGTGTGGGTGCCGCTGAGTACCGGGTTGACGGCCCAGGTGAAGGAGGTCGTGCCGGTGGCGGTGCCGGAGGAGGCGGTGACCGTGACCGTCGAGGATCCGGCGGTGGTCGGGGTGCCGGTGATCAGGCCGGCGGAGTTGATCGACAGGCCGGCGGGCAGGCCGGTGGCGGAGAGGGTGAGGGGCTTGCCGGCGGAGTCGTTGGAGCTGAGCTGCAGCGACACGGCCGTGTTGACGTTGCCGGACCGGTTGCCGGGGTTGGTGACCGTGACGATTTCGGGGGCCGGGCCGGTCTGGGTGAGGGTGAGGGTCTGCTCGTTCGCGGTGCGGGTCCCGCCGACCGTGTTGCCGGTGGTGTTGGTCCAGCTGCGGGTGGGGGTGGTCTCGGCGAGCCGGGCGGAGTCGGCGGAGAGGCCGATCACCAGGCCGCTGTGACGGTTGACCAGCTTGAGGGTGCCGGTGGCTGCTCCGGAGGTGGTGGTGCCGGGGACGACCCACCACTGCTGTCCGACGCTGGGACCGCTCGGTGCGGCGGTGGTGACGGTCGGTTGGGCACCCCAGGTACGGCCGGTGGTGGTGGTGTCGACACCGAGCAGTTGGCTGGTGGAGGAGTTGGTGATCCGGTAGGACCCGTCGCCGTTGGCGCTGAAGATCCAGGACTCCAGGGCGGAGCCGGTGGCGCCGGCCAGCGAGGTGGTCGCGGAGCCGCCGGAGACCTGGGCCAGGATCCGGCCGTTGCCGTTGGCGATCCGGTAGGTCTTGGTCGGATCGACCGGCGCCGCGGCAGGGGAGGAGGGGGTGATGGTGAGGTCGACGTACTCGCCGGACGAGGTGGTGCCGTCGGCCTTCTTCGAGCAGCCGAAAGAGCAGTAGGAGCGGAAGCTCTTGCCGACGATCGTGTTGTTGGTCCTGTTCGCGCCGTCGAGGAACCAGCGGTACCAGGACGCCGTGTGGTAGCTGCCGGTGTCGCCGATCGGGTACCACTTCTGGGTGGAGAGGTCGTCGGTGGCGTAGAGGTACTGCGGCGACGTGCCGTCCTGGGTCACGGCCTGCGGCTGGCCGATGTAGAGGCCCAGGTAGGCGTTGTAGGTGATGTCCATGACGAACAGCGGCGAGGTCGCGGGCATCGTGCCGGCGGCGATCTGCTGGGCCGCGGTGCCGGTGTTCGCGGGGTTGTACTCGCCGGACACGGGGGTGTAGCCGGTGGTGCTGCCGGAGCCGACCGGGACCATGTTGCTCTCCTGGCCGCCGACGCCGGGCTGGGTCCAGGCGCCGTTGTACCACTTCTGCCAGGAGCCGGGTGCCATCTTGCCGGAGATCGGGGCACGGGCCACGTGCTCGTAGAAGGCCTTCCAGCCGCCGCCGGCCCCCTGATCCACGATGCGCGAGCCGTAGTAGACGTAGAAGTACCCGGAGGCGGTGTCCACGAACAGGCGCTGGTCGCCGTCGCCGTACGAGTAGGTCTTGTTCGGGAACGCGGTGGTGTCGCCCCGGGTGGTGCTGTACGGGGAGGTGATCACGTGGCTCTTGATGTCCCAGGTCCTGCCCTGGTCCTTGGACACCGTGTAGTCGATCGCGTCGTAGTGCAGGCCGTCGCCGAAGGGCTGCGGGCTGAACTCGTTGTGCACCAGGCCGTACCAGTCACCGGTGTCCGGGTCGACCCACACCCCGGCGAGGTCGCAGTAGTTCTTCTGGGCGTAGTTGGAGCCGCTCGGCGCGTACGTGGCCTCGACGCCGGTCGGGCTGTTGTTGCACCGCCACGTGGTGTCGTTGTTCTTGTCGCTCGCGTTCGCGGGGTTCACGTAGTTGCTGATCGCGCTCGACTTGGTGGCGGTGTCGAAGTCGGTCCCGGTGTAGAAGCTCCAGAACCGCGGCCCGGTGGCCTCGTACTGGGCGTTGGACTGCTGGAAGTAGAAGGTGCCGTCCTTGTCGACGTACGGGGCGGACGGGGTGTCGTTCGGGTAGGCGTACGGGACGGGGGACCCGACGCTGATCGTGTAGGTACCGCTGGGTGGGGTCGCCGACGCCGGGGACACGGCGGTACCGGACAGCGTGAGGACGCCAGCGGTGATCACCGCCGCCAGAGCTCTGCGGGAAGGGGAGAACACGAGTGCTCCTTCGATGGGCAATGCACGGTGTGGGGGAGCCGTGAAGTGGCCGTTCTGGGCGCGGGGCGGCCGGAACGGCCGGAGCAGGATCGCCGGGGTGGAGGCGCGGAGCCGTTCGCCGCGGCCGCCTGCCTGCGGCCGACACGAATCCGTCGGCCGCTGCCGCCGTGGGCGGGAGGTTTCGGGAGCTCCCGCCGACGGGACGGCCAGGTATGTGGGCCTGTCCCCTCGCCGGTGCTTACTTCTCCTACGAGCACCCGCCAGGTGGCAAATGGTGTTCCTGGATGCTCGTTTAATGGTTAGTTCGAGCATCTGTGAGCACAAGGTGGCAGTACTTGCCGGGAAAAGTCAAGAGTTCGTCCTGTGCGAGCCTTCCGGCAGGGCAGGGACGCCCAACGGCCCACGGTGGTGCGGGGCAAGGGCGCGCGCGCCCGAGCCCGGCGCCGTGCCGCCGGCCCGTCGGCACTCCGGCTGTTCACCGAGTGGATCGAGTATGAGGGGCTCTCGACCCAAGGTCGAGCCCCACTCGTCCTGCTGGTGATCGGTGTCGCGGCACCGTCGACACGGTCCCCTGTCCGCGGCGGAAAGGTCGGTCGTGCGCGCCGCGTCCGGACCCGAAGCTCTGACTCCTGCCCTCAAGTCTGGCGGTCGAGGCTCAGTGGGACCATGCGTGCTCGCCTGTCGGTTCGGGTCGGACCGGGAGGTCGGAGGGGTCCTGGAAGATGCCTTCTAGGGCGAGGTGGGCGCCGCCCCGGGCGGCGTTGGAGAGGCCGAGCGTCGAGGCGGTCACGACCACCCGCCCGGGGGTGGGCGCGATCCTGCGGTCGTCGAGGACCCGCTGCGCCGCGTCCACCAGGTAGCGGCCGAACACGGCGAAGTAGCCGCCGAGGACGATTCTTGGTGGGTTGAGTACGTCCACCAGGATGCCGAGTCCCAGGGCCAGGTCGTCGGCGAGGGCGGCCAGGGCGGCGAGCGTGCGGGGCTCGCCCGCGTCGGCGCGGCCCAGCAGGTCGTCGAGCCGGTCGGCGAGGTCGACGGACAGGTCGTGGACCCGGTCGGAGGGGTCCGCGGCGGCGTCGAGGAAGGCCTGCAGTCCGACGGCGACCTCCCAGCAGCCGGTCCGTCCGCAGGCGCAGGGCCGGTCGAGGCGGTCGAGCCTCATGTGGCCGATCTCCGAGCCGCGGATCAGTTTGCCGCCCGAGATGCTGGCCCCGCCGACGCCGATCCCGCCGGTGACGTAGACGAGTTCACGGACGTCGGCGCCGGGGGCGGCCAGGTACTCGGCGAGGGCGCCGGACTCGGCGTCGTTCTCGACCAGGACGGGCGGTGCGTGCCGCCCGAGCCGTGCGCGCAGCTCGTGCACCGCCCGTACGTCGCGCCAGCCGAAGTTGGTGGCCACGGCGACCGTGCCGGAGGCGGCGTCCACCGACCCCTGGGTGACGAGCGTGATCCCGATGGCGTGCATGCCGAGGTCGGCCACCGCGCTGAGGCAGTCGGCGACCTGGTCGGCGACCTCGCGCAAGGCGGCCTGCGGGGTGAGGGCGGGCACGTCCAGGGCGCGGCGGTCCTCGTGGACGACGGTGCCGCGCAGGTCCAGGGCGAGGACGGTGATGTGGTCGGGGCCGATCTCGGCGCCGACGCCGCAGATCCAGCGGCCGTCGAGGTCGACCATCCGGTGCGGGCGGCCGACCGCGCCGGCCCGGTCGGGCGCTCCTTCGCGGACCAGTCCGCGCTCGATGAGATCGGCCACCAGGACCGAGACGGTGGCCTTGGGCAGGCCGGTCGCGGCCGCGAGATGGGTGCGGGACTGCTCGCCGTTCTCCCGCAGGTGGCGCAGCATCACGCCCAGGTTGGTGCGGCGCAGCGAGGCCTTGTCGGCGGGCTCCGGATAGCCCGCCAGGACGGCGCTCGCCCTGGTGGAGGCCGTGCTGCTACTGCGGCGGCCGGTGGTGTCGCGTTGCTCTTGCCGCACGTAGTCTCCTCGTTCCGGGGCCTGCCCGCAGGCCGCTGTAGACCCTGGTCATGTTAGTTCATGCACCGCCTCAACTAACTTGGCCCCTGTCGCCGCTCCGAGTGCTGATCCGGCCGCGGAAGCCTGTCGACCGGCAGTCGGGAATGCCATGTACTGAGCCAACAGCCCTCTAGATATGGCGAGTTGTGTTCTTCGGTCGGTTCGCATGGCCGTTTGTTGCGTTTGTGGAACGGTCCATCGAACCCCTTGACAGCGCCCGTTTTCAATTAACACACTAGCGGAACTAATAACCCGCAGCATTCGGCGGGTCCCCCACCACCGCGCCCGGGCCGAGCCCCGCCCCGCGGTAGGCAGCAGAAGTGGACCTCCCATGAAGAACCGCGCGTTCAGAACCGTCACCCTCGCCGTGGCGATCGCCTCTCTCGCCGGCACCGCCGCCTGCGGCTCCGGCGGGTCGGGCGGCTCCGCAGACAAGGCGTCCGGTCCGGTCAAGATCGAGTTCTGGGGTTGGGCCCCGGGCTACGAGAAGTCGGTGGAGTTGTTCAACGCCTCCCACCCGGGCGTCCAGGTCACGTACAGCAAGATCTCGCCCGGCTCGAAGGGCGGCTACACCAAGATGCTGAGCGCGGTGAAGGCGGGCAACGCCCCCTGTGTGGGTTCGGTCGGGTTCGAGACGCTGCCGACGTTCGCGGCGGCGGGGGCGTTGCAGGACGCGACGGCGGCGGCGGCGCCGTTCGCGAAGGAGTACGGGGCTTCGGCGTTCGCGCAGTCCGGGGTGGCGGGGCACACCTACGGCCTGCCGGTGGACATCGCCCCGATGGGCCTGATCTACCGCAAGGACCTGTTCGCCAAGTACGGCATCAACGAGGCGCCGAGGACGTGGGAGGAGTACGCCGCCGACGCCGCAACGATCCACGCCGCCGACCCGAACGCCTACATCGGCTACTTCGGCAACGACGCCTACAACTTCGCGGGCCTGGCCCAGCAGGCGGGCGCCAAGTGGTTCGCCACCGGCGGCGAGAAGTGGACCGTCGACGTGAACGACGCCGCCACGAAGAAGGTCGCCGCGTTCTGGCAGGGCCTGATCGACAAGAAGCTCGTCAAGGTCGTCCCGAGCTTCGACACCGCCCTCTACAAGGGCATGGGCGAGGGCACGATCCTCTCCGACGTCAACGCGGTGTGGGACACCCCGATCCTCGCCGACAGCGTCAAGCAGACCTCCGGCAACTGGGCGGTGGCGCCGATGCCGGTCTGGGACGCGACCAAGCCCGCCTCCGGAAACGCCGGCGGCACCCCCAACGCCGTGCTGAAGGGCTGCGCGCACGTGAAGGAGGCGGTGGAGTTCGCGCACTGGTTCGGCACCGACCCCGCCAGCGTCACCAACCTGATCAAGGAGACCGGCATCTACCCCGCCGCCCTCACCGGCCTGGACAACCCGGCGCTCACCGAGCCCAACCCCTTCTACGGCGGCCAGAAGATCTTCGACGTGTTCAAGGCGAGCGCCGCCCAGGTCGATGCCGGCTTCCAGTGGGGCCCGGTGATGACCAAGACCTCCGGCGCCCTCGGCGACGGCCTCGGCAAGGCCGGCGCCGGCACCACCACCCTGGACGCCGCCCTGGCCGACACCCAGGCCCAGACGCTGGCGGAGATGAAGACCCAGGGCATGGAAATCGGCTGACCATGCACCCCGCACCCACCACCCCCACCACCGCGGCCCCGGTGCGCTCCCACGAGGAGCGCACCGGGCCCGCCCCGGCACCGTCCGGCCCGACGCCAGCCCCCGCCCCACGGGGGCGCGCCGTCGACTGGCGTCGCTGGACACCGCTGGGCTTCCTGCTCCCCTTCGGCACCCTGTTCCTGATCACCTTCGTCGCGCCGATCTGCTACGCCCTGCATCAGAGCCTGTTCAAGTTGCACCGCTCGGGTCTGGGGCTCACCCCGCCGTCGACGGTGTTCACCGGGTTGTCGAACTACGCGGACGCGCTGGCGGACGGGGCGTTCACGTCCTCGGTGGTGCGGGTGCTGCTGATCGGTGCCGTCCAGGTGCCGCTGATGCTGGGCCTGGCGCTGCTGCTGGCGTTGCTGCTGGATGCGCGCCGCACGCCCGGCAAACGGTTCTTCCGGCTGGCGTTCTTCCTGCCGTACGCGATCCCGGGTGTGATCGGCGGGCTGATGTGGTCCTTCCTCTACCAGCCGGACGTCAGCCCGATCGCCGACGCGCTGGCCGGCATCGGCCTGCACGTCGACTTCACCTCGGACAGCTGGCTGCCCTGGTCGGTCGGCAACATCCTCACCTGGGGCTGGACCGGCTACAACATGATCGTCATCCACTCCGCCCTCAAGGCCATCCCGGACGAGCTGACGGAGGCCGCGGCCCTGGACGGCTGCACCGGCTGGCGCCTGGCCTGGCACGTGAAGATCCCGCTGGTGCGGCCCGCCCTGTTGATGACCACGGTGTTCTCCATCATCGGCACCGCGCAGCTCTACAACGAGCCGGTCGTCATGAAGGCCGTCGCCCCGAACCTCTCCAGCAGTTGGACGCCGATCATGGCGGCCCAGAACGAGGTCGCGGCGAACAACTACCACGCGGCGGCGACCCGCTCGGTCCTCCTCGCGCTGGTGATCTTCGTCCTCTCGTTCGGATTCATGCGGTTCGTCAACAAGCGCGGAGCGGCACTGTGAACAAGGCTTCGAGGATCCCGGTGAAGCAGTCGTCCGCCGGCCCGGCGCGGGCCGGCGCCACCCGTGCGGCCGGCCGGATCGGGGTGCTCGCCGTCCTGGTGCTCGCCGCGCTCTACTCCCTGCTGCCGGTGTGGTGGCTGGTCGTCTCCGCCACCAAGAGCAGCAGCGACCTGTTCTCCAGCAACGGGTTCTGGTTCGCCGGCCGGATCGAGATCGTGCGGAACGTCTCCACCCTGCTCGGCGTCCAGGACGGCATCTACGGACGCTGGCTGCTGAACAGCCTCCTCTACGCGGTCGGCGGCGCCCTCGCCGCGACGCTGCTCTCCGCGATGGCGGGCTACGTGCTGGCGAAGTACACCTTCCGCGGGCGTGAGGCGGTGTTCAACACCGTGCTCGGCGCGATCCTCATCCCCGCGCCGCTGTTCGCGCTGCCGCTCTACCTGATGTTCTCCGCCACCCACATCGTGAACACCTTCTGGGCGGTGTTCATCCCCAGCATCGTCAGCCCCTTCGGCGTCTACCTCTCCCGCATCTACGCCGCAGCCGCCGTCCCCGACGAACTGCTGGAGGCCGGACGCATCGACGGCGCCGGCGAGTTCAGGATCTTCCGCTCCATCGCCCTGCGGGTCCTGCAGCCCTCACTCGTCACGATCTTCCTGTTCCAGTTCGTGACCATCTGGACCAACTACCTGCTGCCCTCCCTGATGCTCGCCAACGACCGGCTGCAGCCGGTCACGGTCGGCCTGGTCGCCTGGAAGGAACAACGCGGCCAGACCGTCCCCTACAACCTCATCATCACCGGCGCCCTGCTCTCCGTGATCCCCATCGTGGTGATGTTCCTCCTGCTGCAGCGCTACTGGAAGGCCGGACTCACCTCCGGCAGCGTCAAGTAGCCCACCACACAACCCCGAAGAGGCATGGCAACAGATGAGTGAGCTGCGGCTGACCACCCTGACCCTGCCGACCGCCGCGGTCGGCCCGGTCAACCCCCTCCCGCCGCTGTTCGGCGGCGCCGACCTGCACCAGGTCGAGGACACCTCGCAGGCCGACGAGGAGATGCGCCACAACATCGGCTACGGCCGCGTCCCCTCCGTCATGCCCTACCTGATGCAGGACGGCTACACCCGCGAACGCGCACCCGCCGAGCACCCGGTGGCGGTGCTGGAGAACGCCACGCTGCGGGCCACCTTCCTGCTCGGCGCCGGCGGCCGCCTCTGGTCCCTGATCCACAAACCCACCGGACGCGAACTCCTCTTCCGCAACCCCGTCTTCCAACCCGCCAACCTCGCCCTGCGCGGCGCCTGGCTGGCCGGCGGCGTCGAATGGAACATCGCCACCATCGGCCACACCCCCACCACCTGCGAACCCCTGCACACCGCCCGCCTCACCCGCCCCGACGGCACCCCCGTCCTACGGATGTGGGAGTACGAACGCATCCGCGGCGTCGTCTACCAGATCGACGCCCACCTGCCCGACGACTCCCAGGTCCTGCTCGTCCACATCCGCATCACCAACCCCCGCGACACCACCGTCCCCATGTACTGGTGGTCCAACATCGCCGTCCCCGAAGCCCCCGACGTGCGCGTGCTGGCACCCGCCGACGCCGCCTGGCAGTTCTCCTACGACCGCCGCATCCACCACATCGACCTGCCCGCCCCCCACGGCACCGACCTCACCCGCACCACCCGCTCCCGCGACGCCGCCGACTACTTCTTCGACATCCCCGACCACCGACGCCACTGGATCACCGCCCTCGACGCGAGCGGCCGCGGCCTGGTCCAAACCTCCACCCGCCGCCTGCGCGGCCGCAAACTCTTCCTCTGGGGACAGGGCGAAGGCGGCCGCCACTGGCAGGAATGGCTCTCCGAACCCGGCCACGCCTACCTCGAGATCCAGGCCGGCCTCGCCCGCACCCAACTCGAACACCTCCCCATGCCCGCCGGCGCCCAATGGTCCTGGACCGAGGCCTACGGCCTCCTGGAAGCCGACCCCGACGCCGTCCACAGCACCGACTGGACCACCGCCCGGGAAGCCGCGCAGCACAGCCTGGACCAGCTCCTCCCACAGAGCGCACTGGACGCCGAACTCCAAGCCGCCACCCACTGGATCGACCAACAACCCGACGAGATCCTCCACACCGGCTCCGGCTGGGGCGCCCTCGAACACCACCGCCGCACCAAAACCGGCGAAGCCCCCCTCAGCACCCCCGGCGCACCCTTCCCCGACACCACCCTCGGCCCCGAACAGGCCCCCTGGCTCGAACTCCTCCACCACGGACGCATCACCGCCGACCCCGGCCGGGCACCCGCCTCCCACCAGAGCGACCCCGCCTGGGGGGACCTGCTCCGCGCCGCCGACGGCTGGCTCGCCCAACTCCACCTCGGCACCCTCCACGCCCACACCGGCGACCACCAAGCCGCCCGCAAAGCCTGGCAACACTCCCTCGAACTGCACCCCACCCCCTGGGCCTGGCGCAACCTCGCCACCCTCGCCGCCCACACCGGCGACCCCGACGAGGCCGCCCACGCCTACCGCCAAGCACTCCAACTCGCCCCCACCCTGCTCCCCCTCGTCCTGGAGAGCGCCGGCCTCCTGCTCCGGGCCGGCCACCCCCACGAGGTACTGGAGCACCTCGAAACACTCGACACCACCCAACGCGCAACCGGCCGGGTCCGCTGGACCGAGGCCCGCGCCGCCCTCGACACCGGCGACACCGACCGCTGCGGACGCCTCCTCCACGAAGGCATCGAAGTCGCCGACATCCGCGAAGGCGAGAACTCCCTCCACGAACTCTGGTTCGCCCACCAACGCGCGACCAGCGACATCACACCCGGCCTCCCACTCCCGCGCGCCTACGACTTCCGGATGCTCACCGCGGACGCGACCAGCTGACGCCTGAACGCGAAGCCGTCGGCGGGCATGCGAGCCAGTGACATTGGCGATTACTTGTCGATGACGGACCGAGGCCCCGAGACTCCCCTACCTCACTGTTCCGTTGATGGTCGTCGCGCGGGCGGCCTGGTGCGGGTTCGGTCCCTGGGCCCGCTCATCCGCTGTAGCAGGCGCGGCGGCCCGCCGCGACCAAGCGCAAGCAGATGGCCCTGGTCTCCGCCCCACCCGCCCCTGGTGCGAGGCCCGGGTGCGGCATGCCAGGCCGGCTCGATCGCGGTGGGCTGCCCGCAGGCGGTCAAGGTCTTGGCTGGCTGATCATGGTGATAGGAGGATGCGGCGGCGTAGGAGGTCGAACTTGGCCTGCCCGTACATCTGGCGCTTGAGCAGCTTGATCCTGGTCACGTTGCCCTCTACTGCTCCCGAGGTGAGTGTGGTGTTGAGGGCCGCGAGAACGGCGGCATGGTCGCGTCGGATCCCGCCGGCCAGGCTGCGTAGTTCGGGTTGCCCGTCGAGGCGGACGTCGGCGAGCCAGACATCCAGGGCCAGGTGCTCGCTGCGGCGTTCGCGGACCGTGGTCGCCAGGCGTCGGGCGTACTCACTGGTCGTGGCCAGGGCCGGGCTGCGTTCGCACAGCTCGTCGAGGCACTTGCGTTCGGTGTCGTCGAGCCGCTCGGGTCGGCGCATGATCCAGTCGGTGACGCGGCGGACGGTCAGGTGGGGTGGTGGGCCTCCGCCGGGATCGCTCCGGTTCGGTAGAGCCGCAGATGACGCTGAACAGTGTTGACGTCCCCGCGGTAGCCCAGTTGCTGGATCTTGCGGGTGAGTGCGGAGGCGTTGGTGCAGCCCTCCATCCACCGGTGGTGCAGGTAGCGCCGGTAGTCGTCGATCACGCTGGGGCGATGGGTCGCCGCGACGAGGAGTTGCTCCACGTCGGCGGCTCGGGCGAAACGCAGGACGGTGCCGCGACTGAGGCGGAGCTCACGGGCGATGGCCCGCAGGCTGTCGCCGCGCTCGATCCGTTCGTGGATCTGCTGGTGACGCTCGCGCGTGCGGGCGACCAGGGGACGCGGCCGGCCGTGGACGTCCAGCTCGTTCGAGCCGGCAGCTCCGGAACGGGGCATCTCATCCCGCTCTTCTCCGAGGTCGAGGGATTCGCGCAGGTCAGCGCGATGGCGGCCGACGACGCGCTCGACGGCCTCGGCGAGGTTGTGCAGCAGGTGCCAGGCATCGGCGACCTGTTGCGCCTGCGGCGCACCCGTGCGGGCACCGTCGCGAAAGGACCCGGCGCGGTCGCGGCAGATCGTCCGCACTTCGGGGTGGTCGCGCAGCCAGGTGGCGAAGGTGTTCGCGGCACGACCGGCGAGGACGTCGACCGGCCGGTGGGTGTCCATGTCCACGAGGACCGTCGCGTAGGTGCGACCGCGCCGGATGGCGAACTCGTCCACCCCCAGACGCGGGACGAGGCCAGACGACGGGACGGGTGGCGCCCGGATGAGACGGAGCAGGGTGTCCCGGCACGTGGTCATGGCCAGACGCCCGGAGATCCGGGCTCCGGCCCGGCCGCCCAAGAACAGGGCAATGTCGGTGAGCTGAGCCGTGAGCGCGGCCGTGCGACGCGCGTGGCGGGACGTCAAAGCGGGGATCTGCTCGGCGAACGTCCGCCGGCCGCACTGGTCGTTGCCGCACACGAGACGACGCGCCCTCAGGTCCAGCCGAACCCGCCTCCCCGCGACCGGACGGTCCGCAAGACGCCGCCGGTAGTAGCAGTGCAGCCGCGATGATCTCCGCTCGCACCCCGGGCAGACGGCCGATGCCGCCACCGACCGCACGGCGAGACGAACCTCGCTATCCCCAAGAACCATCTCCTCGACCTCCACACCGATCCCCGGGAAGAGAAGGTCCGCCACACGCACCGAATCCATCACGCCGAGGTCATGCCCATCGCCCGATCACGGCCGGCACGGACCCCTCAATCAGCGACAGAGCCCGGAAAGTGATCCAGAACCAGTTTCACCCGTCGCCGACAGGAAGTCGACAGCTCACGCAGTCTGCTCGCCCCGTGCTGGATCCTTCGGGTCGCCCTACTCGGGGGTGAACTCCAGCAGGAGGAGGGCAGAGTCGTCATCGGACGGGGCGCGCGTGAACTCGGCGACGTCGGTTCGGACGCGGTCGAGGGCTTCTTGCGGACTGCCTTCCTTCAGCAGTGGCCCCGCTCGCTCGCTCACGGGGTAGAACCGCCCTTCGCTGTCCCGGGCCTCGCTCAGGCCGTCTGTGTAGAACAAGAGCCGGTCTCCGGCACAGAGGGTCCACCTCGTCACGGTGGCCTGGAAGGGACCTGCCAGGGTGGAGAGACCGAAAGGCGGGACCGGCTCGTCCGCTTCTACGAAGCTGATCCTGCCGTCGTGCGTGAGCAGCAGGGGCGGGGGGTGACCGTGATTGAGCACCTGGAGGTGTCCGTCCGGGCTGATTTGGGCGAGAATACCGGTGACGAACCGTCGGCCGTCTGTTCGGCGGTCCAGCGCAGCTTCAATACGGTGGCCGACCTCTGCCAGTTCCTCCCGTTCGTGGCCGGCTTCACGGAACGCGGCCAGCACCACCGCCGCGCAGCGTACGGTCTGCAGGCCTTTGCCCTGGACGTCGGCGATGACGAGGCGCACGCCGTGCGGGGAGGGTGCCGCCTCGTACAAGTCTCCCCCTACGCGGGTGGCGCGGCTCGCGGAGACGTAGGAAGCTCCGAGGCGGACCGGCCCGATCGCCGATGGAAGGGGGACGAAGAGCACGTCTTCCAGCGTCTGGGCGACTTCCTGCACGTCCAGCAGGCGACTTTCGGTCTTCTGCCGGGACCTTGCCGCGTACACCGCCGCAAGTGTCACGTAGACGATGGCGACCAGCGCGACGTACATTCGCAGGGCGCCGAACCGGCCCGCCTTCGCCGCGAACAGGATACAGAGGCAGATCGCGACGGCACCCATCGCCACGACGTTCCGGATGGTTCCCCGCGCGGCGGCGATCGCAGGGCCTGCCGCGTACACGGGCAGCAGGTTGTACTCCGAGCCGGTGAAGGCGTCCATCACCGCAACGCCGAGCATCACTGCCAAGGGCAGCGCACTGGGTGAGTGCCCCACCGTTCTCACCGCTCGGCGCCAATCGGTCACCGCACCTCCCGTACGATCTGCGACTCGAATTTCGAAGGTCGAAATATCAACATGGATCAAAGCTCGATCCGGCTGGTTGAGGCACCAGCATAGAAATAGTGAGTCGCGCCCGCGATCCGGAACCGCCGTTGGTATACAACTCGAATCGGAGTGGTCATGGCTCGGTGAAGGAGCCTCGGCCCGGGTACCTCGCGGAGGCTCACCGGCCCGGGGCGGGTGAGTCGGCTGCTCTCACGGCGTGATCGAATGCGGCAGGCAGCGGTAATTTCGATCTTCCCCTACAGGGAGGCGGGCCGGGCTGATGGAATGGCTTGCGTCCAATCCCCTCTCCCCTCGCCGTGGAGTCCCGTGAACTGGCTGGACGCCATCCTGAAGGTTGTCACCGCCCTCGAACCGATCGTCGTACCGCTGATCACGTGAGGCGCGACATCAGGCGGATCCCCTGACCGGGCCGCCGCGACGGACTGCAGGAACCGTGCGCTTCACCGGCCTGACCCGGCCGGGTGGCCTCGGCGTTCCTGCGCCCCACCGCCGAGGATCGAGCGGGCCGCACCCTGCACCGGTCCAGATCCGCACCCTCCTGGGCGGCCTGCCCGTCAGGGAGTGACACTGCGGCCGGGTCCCCGACATCCTGCACATCGGCCCGATGGCCCAGGTCTGGCGTGCCGCCTGTGGCCACGGCTCGCGCGAGAGAACCATCGACGTCGTCGACACCCAGGGCGGTCTGACCGCCGCCGTCCAGGGACTTTCCCGCCGCCTGCGCCACCACGAGGAACAACGCGCCGCACGGATGCCCTTGTTGTTCGAGTACGACTGATTCCCTGCTTACGGTCTCGCCCCCGCGACCGAAGACGCCATCAGCCGCCTCACCGCGAACTGCGCACCTCCTGTGGGTGCCGTACCTGACGGTGCCGCAGCCATCGCTACGGCCGCCCGCTCCGGCTCATCCGCGCCCCATCGGGAGGCCGGGCACCGTGACCGGGGGTGTTCATGCTGCGAGGGCGAAGTAGCGGATCCAGAGGTAGAGGGCGGAGACGGCGATGGTGACAGCGGCGACGGGGGCGCCGTAGCGGGTGAAGGTCCAGAAGCTGATGGGGGTGCGGTTGCGCTCGGCGATGCCGAGGACGACGACGTTGGCGGAGGCGCCGATGGCGGTGGCGTTGCCGCCGAGGTCGGCGCCCAGTGCGAGGGCCCACCACAGGACGTGCCCGTAGGGCTCGCCGACGGTGTGGACGAGGTCGGCGGTGATGGGGGCCATGGTGGCGACGTACGGGATGTTGTCGACCACCGCCGACAGGATCCCGGAGGCGACGAGCAGGAGCATGACGGCGCCGAGCGGGTTGCCGCCGGTGGCGTCGGCGAGGGCCTTGGAGACGGTCTCGATGACGCCGGTCTCGATGAGGGCGCCGACCATGACGAACAGTCCGGCGAAGAACGCGAGGGTGGGCCATTCGACCTCGGCGAGGACGTCCTTGACCTCGACCTTGGAGATGGCGACCAGCAGGCCGGCGCCGAGGAGGGCGACCACGGACGGGGCGTAGTGGACGACGGGGTGCAGGACGAAGCCGGCGATGACCAGGGTGAGGACGGTGAGGCCCTGGGCGAGGAGGCGGTGGTCGTGGACGGCCTCGCGTTCGTTGAGGGCCATGACCTCGGCGGCGCGGTCCTCGTCGTGGACGAAGAAGCGCCGGAACATGACCCGGCACATCACCAGCAGCACGCCGGTCAGCAGGACGGCGAGGGGGGCGAGGTGGACGAGGAAGTCGTTGAAGTTCAGGCCGCCGCGGCTGGCGATGATGATGTTCGGCGGGTCTCCGACCAGGGTGGCGATCCCGCCGATGTTCGAGGCGAGGACCTCGGCGATCAGGAACGGCTCCGGCTTCAGCCCCAGACGTTTGCAGACCAGCAGGGTGACCGGGGCGACCAGCAGCACGGTGGTGACGTTGTCGAGCAGCGCGGACGCGGTGGCGGTGATCACAACGAGCATCGCCATCACGCGGAAGGGCTTGGCGCGGGCGCGCTTGACGGACCAGATGGCCAGGTACTCGAAGAGGCCGGTGCGTTTGAGGACTCCGACGATCATCATCATGCCCATGAGCAGGAAGATGACGTTCCAGTCGATGCCGGAGTCGGTGGAGAAGAACGCCGACTCGTCGTCGGTGGCGCGGACGGCGAGCATGAGGGCGGCGCCGCCGAGGGCCGCGGCCACCCGGTGGACCCATTCGGTGATGATCAGGACGTAGGCGGCCGCGAAGACCGCCAGGGCCGCCCAGGCTTGCCAGTTGTTCACGCGTTCCCCAGGAGTCGGTGCAGCAGGTTGGAGGCGGTGATGACGCCCAGCAGTTCCCCGCCGCTGCCGCTGCCGCTGCCGCTGCCGCTGCCGCTGCCGCTGCCGCCGCCGCTGCCGCCGCGGCGGCCGGTGGGGTGTTGGACGACGGCGACCAGCGGGCTGCGGGTGCGGGCCATCAGGGCCGCGACCTCCACGGCGGTGTCGTCGGCGGCGGCGACGGCCGGCGCGGGTGCGTCCCTCGGCAGGCACTCCCGCACGCTGACGCCGGTGAGTTCGTCGCAGAGCCGGTCGGCGTGGGCCTCGTCGATGACCGCGGCGAGCGAGGGGTCCTCGATGACGTAGCCGGGCACCAGCATCCGCACCAGCTGGGAGGCGGGCAGGACGGCTCCGGGGTGGCCCGACTCGTCCAGCACGAGGAGGCCGGGCAGGCGGTGCTCGGCCAGGAGCCTCGCCGCGTCGAGGGCCTGGTCGTCCAGGCTCACGGTGGGGAACGGCTCGGCGAGGTCGCGTGCGCGCATCGTCAGATCTCCTTCGTCACAGGCAGCGTGTCGGCGGCCCGTCGGGCCGGGACGGTGTCGGCCGTCCGGGGCGTCGTCGGGGTGGGGTCCTCGGGTCGTGCGGTGTCATCCTGGCCGTCGGGCAGGGGCACCAGGTCATCGACACGGAACAGGCGGGCGACGGGAACGTCCGAGCTGGAGTGCAGGGCGATGGAGACGGCGATGCACACCGCGATCAGCGTGTACGCCTGCCCGCCCTCGGGGATGCCGGCCTGCAGGACCAGCAGCCCGTACACCACCGACGCGAAGCCCTTCGGGCCGAACCAGGCGGCGACCAACTGCTCGCGGCGGTCGATGCGCGAGCGGAGCAGGGAGATCAGCAGGGAGGCGGGGCGGATCAGCACGATCGCCAGCACCACCGCGACATACCCGCCGACGGACAGGTCCCCGAACAGGCGCGGGGTGAGCAGGGCGCCGAAGACCAGCAGCGCGGCGAACTTGCTCAGCTCCGCGAGCGCCTCACCCAGCGGCTCGAACGTCGCCTTGGACTCCGGCGAGACGGACGCGAGGACCGCGCCGGCGGAGAACGCGGCCAGGTAGGGGTTCGCGCCGGTGAGGTGGCAGACGGCGTAGAGGATGACGCCGGTCGCCAGCGGCAGCAGCGGCTGCAGCTTCGCCTCCGCACCGAGCACCGGCACCCGCACCAGCAGGTTCACCACCAGCGGCAGCACAACGCCCAGGGCCAGGCCGCCGAGCAGCTCCAGGCCGATCACCCCGAAAGAGGACTCCGCAGTGGGCGACGTGGGACCGGCGGCGGCGATCAGCACCAGCACCACCGGCAGCGCGAGACCGTCGTTGAGGCCCGACTCGACGTTCAGCAACTGCCGCAGCCGGGCCGGGACCTCCTTGCGACCCACGACCGCCGAGGCGAACACCGGATCCGTCGGGGCGAGGACCGCACCGACCAGCAGCGACGTCGTCCACTCCAGCCCGACGAGTAAATGCGTCACCAGGGCCATGCCGGCGAACGCCAACGGCATGCCCAGGCCGAGCGCGCGGGCCGGGCTGCGCCACGCCCCGCGCAGGGCCGGGAAGGAGACGTGCATGCCGTCGGTGAACAGGACCGTGAACAGCGCCAGGTCGGCGGTCATGACCACGATCGGGTCGTTGGGGGCGATGTGGATCAGCCCGAGGAAACCGTCACCGACCAGCGCACCCGCCAACAGGAACAACAGCGAGGTCGACAGGACGGTACGGGCAGCGAGCCCGGAGACGAGGACCGCGGCGAGGAGCGCGACCCCGAAAACAGCGATGAGCACCATGCGAGCCCCCTGGCGAAGAAGAGATCTGTCCCTTGTTCGCCGACCAGGCTTCCCGGCACTCCACTACGGACTTTATGCGACGTTTACGCTTTCCTGACAGGTTTTTGACGGCCCTGACCCCGGATGTCGGCTCCATGGCGGAGCCCGGTCCGTCCCTGCCGGTGGTGGCGGGCGGTGTCAGGGGGTTTCGTCGCTGTAGGCGAGGAAGCGGTCCAGGCCCAGGGCCCGCAGTGCGGCCCGCGTGCTCGGGCCGGCGCGGTGGACGGTGACTGCGACGTCGTGATCGCGGGCCGCGGCGCCGAGGGGGAGGAAGACGGCGGCGACCGACGACGGCGGCAGCGCCCCGGCGTGGGCAAGGTCGATGTGTGCCTCGCGCGGACCGGCCGCGAGCAGGTGAGCCAGGGCCCGTCCGGCGCGTTGTGCGTCCTTCGCTCCGACTGCGCCGCGCAGGCCCACCACCACGGTGCCGGGACCGGCCTGTCGTACGTCCACGGCCCGCACGGGGCCGTGCGTCAGCAGCCAGTTGGTCCAGGCTCGGTCGGGCACGGCATCCCTTCCACGGTCAGCGGTTCACCGGACGGTGAGGGATTCGCCAGCGGCCTGGAGCCGAACCCGGAGGGTGGCGGCGAAGTCCTCGGCGCGCGAGAGCTCGACGCGCAGATCCGCGACGCCTTCGGTGGCAGCCTGCTCGTAGGCGCGCACCCGCTCCAGCAGCGTCTCCCGCGCGGCTGGTCGGCGTCGAGGAGGTCGGTGGCCACCGGCAGGTCGCGCATTCGGGCGAGGGAGGAACCCCGCTTCATCCGGGGGATCAACCCCGCGCGACGCCCGCCTCGACGCAGGGATGGAATCCGCCCTGGGCACGAACAGAAGGGACGACCGGACGGGCCTCCTCGGCGGCTCAATCCTGGGTAAGGGCGTCGGCGGAGGGCCAGACACCGTCTGCGGGCATTTCGAGCGTTTCGGCTATCGTCTGCCGCCAGGCGGGCGGAGTGAACGGCTCGCCCCAGTAGTCGGTCACCCGGACTGCCCTTCCGTCGTCGAGCTCGGCGACGGAGACGTTCCGGTAGACGCGGCCGTCGCCGTAGTCGGTGCTCCACTCGACGACGACGGTGTCGCCGCAGGCATGCCGCCTGCCGACCCCGAGTCTCAGCCCGACGAAGTGGGACTCCACTTCGGCGATCCGCGACCTCCCCCTGATGAGTTCGCCGCTCTGCGGCCACTGGCGTACCGCGTCCTCCGAAAGCCGGACGCCGAGCATGCGCTCAAGGCGGGTCGAGTGCGTGGGTTCTCCCATGGAGTGCACATTAGAACTGATCGCCCCAACGTCCTCGGAGGCTCGCGCGGTCGGCCGTCGCCCGTGCAAGGAGGGGATGCGGGAGGCCTTTCCTGGTGGATCGCCTGGAAGGCGGCGCGATGGAGTTCGAACACGTCACGGGCGATCGCGGCAATCTGAACGACACGTCCCGGTCGGCATCGATCTCTCCCAGGTCCACGGCGCGGTCGTCTCCGGGACGGCCGTTCCTCCGTCGGCTTCGGTGACGCAGGCCTGACGCCTGCGGCCGAGTGACGGGAGAGGCCCTGGTGCATCGCGCGCACATCACCTCGACGGCACGACGCCGAGAGCCTCGCCCTGAGGAGGGAACCCGCAGGCAGGTGCGCCGTCGCGCCCGGGATTCTCCCGGACGGCGACTTACCTGCGGCGGAGCCGGTGACGGGTCAGGAGAGGTGGCTGACCTCGGGCCAGTCGATGTCGACGGCGGCGTTCGTGCGCGGCCTCCGCCAGGAACGGGCCGTGTCGACCGTTGGGGATGAACGCGAAGGCCCGGTGCCGGGAACTGGGTGACGCCGGGGGTGTCGGCGGTGGCGCTGACGTGATGGGGGCGGATCCCTTGCGCCGGGTTCAGTAGGCACAACCGGCCGCCGACGGACGTACCGGGGATACTGCGCCTGTTACGTCGGTCGGGCGGAGGTGTCAGGCCCGGGTGCGGGGGAGGAGCCCGACGGTGTACCCGTCGTCGTCGACGACGGGCCATGCTTCCAGGTCTCGGATGCGCATGGCGGCCTGGGCGGTGTCGGCGGGCATGGACGCGTGCGCGAACGGGGCGCGGTCGTGGACGATGTCGTCCACCGAGGTGCTGCCGATGTCGTTGCCCCGGCGGTGGGGGTTGTCGCCCCGTCGGTAGGGGCCGAGTTGAGCGCTGGTCAGCAGCCCTGCGCAGCGGCCGTCGTGCCCGCGGACCAGCATGTGGCTCACGTGGGCGCTGCGGAGGATGTCGATCGCCGTGTCGGCCAGGACGTCGTCACTGATCTGCAGATCGGGCAGGTCCATCCGGTCCTGGACGGTGGCGCGGCGCTCGCCGGCGGGAGCGCCGGCCACCGCGCTGCCGTGGCCGGGCACGTCCTGCCCCGGGCTGGAGGGTTCCACCGGGAACGGCTGGTGGTTGGTCATCAGTCCGCTCCTCGCACGATGTGGGTCGGCGGCCCGGCCGCAAGCAGTTCGCCGGCGGTGCGGGTGTTCGTGGGGTCGGCTGCTGTGGCCATCAGCTTGGCGGCCGCGATTCCGTCGGTGTGCGGCGGGATCACCAGCAGGTCCAGGCGAAGCGGTGCGTAGGAGCGCACCATGATCTCGTCGGGGTCCTGCTCCTGCCGGAACCAGTCGGCATGGACGACGTGTCCGGCCACCGGGATCCGCGGGGGAATGTCGGGCCAGTGCGCGGGATTGAGGGTGACGCGGGTCACCCGTCCCCAGCGCCCGTCCAGTTCCTTGGCGAGGGAGGGGAGTTCGGCGAGAAGGTCGTACGACCGGGGCCACCAGGCACCGTCCAGCCGGCCTGGGGTGGCGTCGTCGGGCGTGAGCGTCAGACGCAGTGGTGCTGCGGGCGTCCGTGGGGTGTTCACACGGTCGAAGGTCACGGTCATGTCCCGGACCTGTCCCCGGGTCCATTCGCATGGGCCCGGCATTGTCGGTCTCCGGAGACGAAGCCGGATCGGGGTCCGGCCTGCGATGTGCCTTCGGTAGCTCCCAGGCTACTCCGGTGCGGCGCCCGACCCACCACGCCCTGCCGGGGCCCACCATGCTCCCCAGGGCCGGCCTGCGACCGGGCCCGGCCGAGGAGCGGCTGCGGCCCCGCCGCAGTGCGGACGGCAGGGCCGGCCCGATTGCCGCCGCCCGGCCGGGCCGGCCCTTTGACCACACCTATGGCCCGCCACCTGCGTGTTGTCCGGGGGACCGGTCGTGGGTGTGGTGGAGTGGGCGACTATGGCAGAGGGTGATGGGTGGCCCGACAGGGTCGTGGTGGACCGGTCGGAGGGGTTCGGTGAGCGGCTGCTCGGGGTGCTGCTGGACCGGGCGCACGAGATGCCGCCGCAGCTGATCGCCCCGCTGATCGCCGAGGAGGTCGCCATCGTCGGGGGCCGGGAGGTCTCGATCCTGCTGCAGGACTACGAGCAGCTGATGCTGGTCCCGCTGCCCGGGCGCCGGTTGAGGGTGGGGGAGCCCCAGCCGATCGACGCTTCCCCCGCCGGCGCGGCGTTCCTGCGCGCGACGGCGGTCGAGGTGGCGCAGCCCGACGGGGTGCGGATGTACCTTCCGCTGCTGGACGGCAGTGACCAGGTGGGGGTTCTGGCCCTGACGCTGGATGCCGTGGACGACGACGACCGGCGGCTGCTGCGGCGGCTCGCCGGTCTGGTGGCCGACATGTTGGTGACCAAGAACGGGTACACCGACGAGTTCTTCGAGGCGCGTCGCCTCGCTCCGATGACGACCGCTGCGGAGATCCAGTGGTCGCTGCTGCCGCCGTTGACGATGTCCACCCCGCAGGTCGAGGTCGCCGGGATCCTGGAGCCCGCCTACCAGGTGGCCGGTGACAGTTTCGACTACGCGCTGAACGGCGACATCCTTCATGTGGCCGTGATCGACGCGATGGGCCACGGGCTGGACGCGGCGGTGATGGCGGCGGTCGCCATCGGGGCCTACCGGCACTCCCGGCGCTCGGGCATCGCGCTGGCCGAGACGTACGCCTTCATGGACACGGCGATCGCCGACCAGTTCGGGCCCGAGCAGTTCGTCACCGCGCACATGATGCAGCTCAACGTCGTCTCGGGACGCCTGCAGTGGGTCAACGCCGGTCATCCGGCGCCGCTGCTGATCCGCGACCACGACGTCGTCCAGCAACTGAAGGGCCCCACGACACTGCCGGTCGGCTTCGGCGGGGAGCAGCCGCGGATCAGCGAACAGCAGCTGCGGCGCGGTGACCGGGTTCTCCTCTTCACCGACGGTCTTGTCGAGGAGCACCTGGCCGGCGGTGAGCAGTTCGGCGAGGAACAGCTGATCGACGCCGTCACCCGGGTGGGGCGTGCGCAGGTCGGCCTGCGGTCGACGGTGCGGGAGCTGTCCCACACCCTGAAGCGGGAGCGCGGCGGAGCCACCAGCGACGACGCGACGCTCTTCCTGGTCGAATGGCGTGGCGGCAGCGCCGACCACCTCGCCACGGCCTCCTGGGACGACGCCGCCGCCACCCCTCCCGGAAGGGCGGGCAGCACCAGGCCCCCGGCCCCCCTCACCTGACCACGAAGACAGCGCCCCACCGCACGCTGCCCTTGTGCGCTCCGCACTGCCCACCAACGCGATCGTCCACGCCGCACCCGGCACCGTCCAAGCCACGCTGCCCCGGGCCGACCCAGGTTCCGGCCCGGCTCGGCGAACCTGGGCGGCGACAGCGGCCGATTGCCGGACAACCCAGGGCCGGGATCCGCCAGGGCACCGGCCTTCGGCACGGGAGCGCCGTGCGAGCGGCCGTGATGTTGTCCGCTGTCGCCCGAGTGTCAACGCCGAAGCGGGGGCTCCTGACTTGTCCGCACGGTGGGCAGGGTAAGGCCTGGGGCCCGGGTCGCGGTGATTGAGGACGACGGATACCTCGGCTGGCTGGCGTTCGAGGCCGGAGCCTGGGGGATCGGCCATGTGGCGGGAAAGGGGTTCACCAACGTCGGAGGTCTTAGCTTTTTGTTTAACCTCGCAGGTCACCCGACCTGCTGGTCTGCGGTTCTTCCCGGGACAGCGGAGACGGCCGTTCTCCACGCTTCGAGATGTCGAGTCACGAAGCCCAAGAGAACGGCCGCGGCATATGAGTCTCCCCCTTGATCCGCCCACGAGCGACGCATTGGGCATCTTGTGCCGCTTTCGGGTTGAGTTCTACGACTGCCTGTACGTCCGCGCGGACGCGCTCTTCGAGCTGACGGACGGGGTGCTGTGCACGGACGGACCGGTGAAAACGCTGGTGGAACTCTCACTCGCGGCCGAGCACCGGCGCGGGCACGGCGTCCTGTACCAGGCGCTGGACCGGGGATGGCTGGAGCTGAAGCGGCTGCGTCGCACCCTGACCGGCCTGCCGCTGCCACGGCTCGCGGACGGGAGGATCGCGCTGGCCGTAGAAGTCTCCAACTGGCTGCGGCCCGACGCCCCGACCAGCGACGAGCGCCTGTTCTGCCACGTCTACGGCCGCGGTCGAAGCGCCGACCAGTTCGTCCCCGGCTGGCCGTACTCCTTCGTCGCCGCCCTGGAGTCCGGGCGCACGTCATGGGTCGCACTGTTGGACGCGGTCCGGCTGGGACCGGCCGACGACGCGACCGTCGTCACCGCCGCCCAGCTGCGCGAGGTCGTCGAACGCATCATCGCGGCAGGCCACTGGCACCCAGGCGATCCGGACATCCTCATCGTGATGGACGCCGGCTACGACGTGACCCGCCTGGCCTACGTCCTGTCCGACCTGCCGGTCGAACTGGTCGGCCGACTACGCTCGGACCGGGTCATGCTCCGTGACCCGGGCGAGCCCCGCTCCACCCCTAAGGCCCGACGCCCGCGCCGGCACGGCGGCGTCTTCACCTTCGCCAAGCCCGACAGCTGGCACACCCCGGACGCCGCCACCACCACCGACACCACCCGCTACGGGAAGGCCGAGGCGAGAGCGTGGGACCGGATGCACCAGCGCCTGCAAAAGCGCGGCCCCTGGCTCGACCACGAAGGTGAAATCCCCATCACCCACGGCACGTTGATGCGCCTCAAGGTCGAACACCTGCCGGGCGAGAGGGACGCGAAACCGCTGTGGCTGTGGTCCTCCGCCACCGGCATCGACGCCGAGCACCTGGACCACGTTCCTGCGCAGATTCGATCTTGAGCACACCTTCCGACTCATGAAGCAGACCCTCGGTTGGACCGCCCCGCGCTTCCGCAACCCGGACACCGCCGACCTGTGGACCTGGCTCGTCATCGTCGCCCACACCCAACTCCGCCTCGCCCGCCCCCTCGCCGAGGACCTACGCCGCCCCTGGGAGAAACCGGCCCCGCCGAGCAGGCTCACCCCCGCCCGGGTCCGCCGCGGGTTCCGCAACATCCGCGCGAAGACGCCCAACCCAGCAGCCGTGCCGCAACCGACACGCCCAGGCCCCGGACGGCCACCGGGCTCGAAGAACCGCAGGCCGGCACCCCGCTACGACGTCGGGAAGACCGTCAAACGCGAACCCACGCTCGAAGCCCACCTCGCCAAAATCGCGGCGACAGCATAAAAATCAAGCTGAGGTCCCTGAGCAGCTGCGGGTGGCGCTCGCCGAGGAGCGCACTTCCACCTCGCCGCTCGCCCGGGGTCTGGGTGCCCCCACCGACACCTGGAACGTGCCCGACGGTGACCTGGTGGTGGAGGGCTGGGGCGCCGATCTGAGCCTGTGCGCGGTGCGGCGCCTGGACCGCCGCCTGGTGGGATGGATCGCCACCGCCGACGACGCCGGCGGCTGGGGGACCCTCGTCGACGGGCGCCAGGTCGTCGACGCTGCCGACGGCGAGCCCTGGCTCTCCCAGGACCCGCAGCACGCCCTCTCCCTGCTCCAGGCCGCCCTGGGCCCGCAGATCACCTGACGCCCCGACCGGTCGCGGGGCGCGCTGACCCGGCCGGCGGCGTGAAGGTGGTGCGCGCCACGGGCAATGGTGTGTGGCGCGCACCGCCCGCTGATTCTCCCAGAGCCCGCTGGTCACCCCCCGCCCGCCAGTCCCACGGGTCCTGAATGGCGGGTGAGTTGCGCGCCGTCCGGTAACGTTCCGTGTACGTATGTACGCATAGAGCAAGGAGCGTCCCATGGAGCCCAAGCACGGAGCAATCAGCTTCCCCCCGTCCCGAGCCCACCTCTACCTGGAGAACTGGCAGGCCAACGGCCTGGAGGCCGGCAAGTTCTTTCCCCAGACACAGGCGGGCCTGCCCGATCCCCTCGCCCCGACCGACGTGGTCAACGCGCAGCCGCCGGCGGACGGGAAGATCGCCAGCGCCGGGAAGGACTTCGCCGCCTCCCTGGACGAGGTGGGCCGCGACTGGAAGAAGCACCCGGTCACCTCCGGCCAGAGTCTGGAGATCACCTGGGGCTTCCACGCCCAGCACAGGACCCGCCGGTTCAACTACTTCCTCACCAAGAGCGGCTGGGACCCGGAGCAGGCCCTGACCCGCGCCCAGTTCGAGAGCGAGCCCTTCCACCGCGTCGAGCTGCCCGAACAGCCCTACTGGGAGCACCCGCTGAACCCGGGTAACCCCACCGTCCACACCCTGCGCCTGCCCGAGCGCCGCGCCGGCCACCAGGTCCTGCTCGCGGTGTGGGAGGTCGCCGACACGGGCCAGGCGTTCTACCAGGTCATCGACCTCCAGTTCACGTAGAACAACCGCCCCCGGGCGCAGCCGTGCGCCGGCCCCGCCCAGGCGGTAGGGCCGGCACACCCAGGCACCTCGGCGCCAGTCCGCAGGTCCTCCCAGGCCCACAGCCGACCGTCCGCACGGCCTGGCCGGCACGGCCCAGCCCCAGGGCACAACCGACAGCACGCCCCGCCGTCGCAGGCCCATGCCGCTCACTGGCGCTCCGGCGCCGGTGTCGCCGGCATGTCCCCGTCGTTCTTGATGCGTGCGGATCTTCGTGCACGGTCGATGGTGAAGGGTGGTCGTAGGGATGCGGCGAGTGTGGGGCAAACGCGCGGTGGTGGTGTCGGCGACGGTGATGCTGGCCTTCGGAGCCTGCACGGGCAGCGCCGACGCAAACGTGGAGAAGGGCGCTCCCTGGGGCCTGGCCCGCATCTCCCACAAGAAGCCCCTGGACCATGGGGACTACAACAAGTACATCTACGACGACCAAGGCGGGACGCTCACGAGCGTGTACGTGCTCGACAGTGGCATCAACACCACGCACGAGGACTTCCAGGGCCGGGCGAGGTGGGGAACCACCACCGTGTCCGGTGACGCGAACGAGGACTGCAGCGGCCACGGCTCGCACCTGGCCGGCACGGTCGGCGGAAAGAAGTACGGCGTCGCGAAGAAGGCTGAGGTGGTCGCGGTGAAGGTGGTGCCGTGTACCGGCACCGCCACCCTGGACGACCTGATCGAGGGCATCCGCTGGGCCGTCAAGGACAAGGCGGTGCAACTCCCGCGCCACGAGGCGGAGCGCGAGCGCCTCGAAGCGCAGTACCGCTGGCGGTGGCAGGGAGCCCCGGGCTTCGTGATCCTCATCGGCCCGCACTTCCCGATGAGCGACAGGCTCGCCCAGGAGATCCGCCGCGCCGAAGACGCGGGCCTGTTCGTCGTCCGCGACGCCGGCGCCCACGCTGACGCATCCTGCCCCACCGACGAGCGGGTCCTGACCGTCGGCGCCACCACGATCAACGACGAGGCCGCAACCTTCTCCGACACCGGCCCGTGCGTCGACATCTTCGTCCCCGGCAAAGACATCGACTCCGTATGGCGCGGCGACAACAAAGCCGCCCACACCCTCAACGGGACAGACGTCGCCGCCGCCCACGCCGCCGGAGCCGCGGCCTACACGATGTCCCTGCGCCGCGCCCCCTACGCCCCGGCGGACCTGAAGAAGAAGATCATCGCCCTTTCCCTCAAGGGCGTGCTGGGGGACCTCCCGAAGGGGACGCCGGACCGGCTGCTCTACATCGACCCTCCTGTGTAGATCCCGCTCCCTGCCCACATCGGGGCGGCGCGCACGCGCGCCGCCCCTCACCCGGTCTGAAACCGCCCCAGCGGCGCGCCGTCCGGTCACTGGTGGCCCGGCGCCGGGCCACCAGTGACCGGAGCGCTGCTTCACGCTCAGCCCCGCCCCCGCCCCCACCCGCAGCCCGCGACTCCACCGACACCACGGGCGTATGGAACCCGAATGAGCATTACCGTTCTCGCCCCCCCCACACGGGTGCGGGGAGAAGTAGTCGGCCCTCTCGCACCCCGGTTGTCCCGCACACTGACCAGCGACAACACCCGCCGAGGCCACCAACCCGAAGTAACCTCCGGCACACGGACCCGCGAAGCCTTCGCAGGCCTGTGCCGGGACACGCTGGTGGTCTTCTGGGCGATCGGCCATGAGCAGTACCTTCTCAGCGCCGTGTTCGGCCTGCTGTTCGCGGGGCTGGCCGATCCGGGCGGCAGCTACCGGCACCGCGCGTCGCACATCGCCCTCTTCGCGCTGATCGGCGCAGGGATCACCGCCCTGGGGTTCGGCAGCGGCGAGGACGTCTGGGGCTGGCTCGTGCTCGCCGCATTCGCCCTCACGCTCGTGTCCGGACTGGCGGCCGCATTCGGGGTGCGCAGGTTCGTCACCGCCCTCCTGCTCAACCTCTGGTTCATCATCCGCCCGGCGGCTGCGCCCCGAGGCGCCCTGGGACGAGATCTGACGGGCGCGCCCGGGGAAAACCGGATCCGAGGCGAGCAGCGCGAAAGACGTGTCCCGCACCGGTTTTCGGTCACCCGCAAGCTGCTTGAGTCACTGGTGGTGTAGGCCTGGTTCGCCCGGTTGAACGGTGCCGACATCGAGGGCCCGCTCCTGGCCGTCGCCGCCGAGCACTGGACCGGCTATCAGGACCCCGAAACGGCCGACCAGCATTCCGAGGCAGTGGCCCGCCCCCACAGCAGCCGAGGTCTCCGTCCAGCGTCTGGCCCAGCAGCAGGCTAATGGCTTCTTCGAGCCGCTCTTCGACATCCATCTGCCCAAACTCCAGGCCCAGGCACGGAACGCGCTTCTGGCCGCGAAGCAGAAGGTGGCGGCCGCTACGCCGAAGGGCCTCGACGTCAGTTGGCTGCTTGAGGACGAGAGCATCCGACAGGCCTGGGCGGACGCCGATCATGAACTGCGTCCTGCGGCTGCAGGCGTGGAGATCCACACCCGCGAGCGCGGGGTCGACCCGCTCAAGTTTCGGGATCGGGTACCGCAGCAGAAGAGATCCCCGCGAGCGCGGGGCCGAATGCAGAGCGGCCGGTGGACGAGGCTCGGTCACGATTCGGGCATACGGGCACGTCTGGCGTGGTGGGCTGGGATGCTCGCCGTCATGTCCGATGAGCCGCTTCCCGTGTCCCCGCCCCCGCTGGATCCCATCGTCGAACCCGTGCCGGTGGCCGCTCGACCGCGCCCCGGCTGGGTGGTGCCGCTGGCTGCCGGTGTGGCCGGCCTGATCGTGGGAGCGGGCGGTGTCGGTCTCGCTTGGGGCTTGACCGGCTCTGGCCCGACGCTTGCTTCCACAGCCACCTCCACCGCGGCGGCAACGTTCACCCTGACCGGGACCATGGAGGTTGCCGGGGCTGCGCACTGGCGTCGGGTCAGTACTCAGTGCGAGGGCACCGGCGGGTACGACGACATCGCTGAAGGCACGAGTGTGACGGTGTACAGCGCCAGCGGAACCGTTGTGGGCACGGGTCGGCTGACGAACGGGGTCGTGTTCGGGTCGGCGTGCTCGCTGTCGGTGATGGTGGAGAAGGTGCCGGTGGGTGCGGACTTCTTCCAGGTGGAGGTGTCGCATCGAGGGAAATTGACGTTGTCGGCGGCGGATGCGAAGGCCGGGAAGTTCGCTGGGTCGCTGGGCTGACCTGACGGGGCCCGGCCGCTGGTGGCGGACGGGCCCGTCCTTGGTTACGGGTGCGAGCTACGGCTGGGCCTTGGGGTAGGAGTCGAGCGCGGGCTTGGCCCTTCCCGTTCGTCCAACGACCTGGCGTGCTCGGCTTCGGGGACGATCCCTGTCCCGTTCTCGGACTTCTTGATCACGGCCGGGAGGCGGGCTTCGGCGTCGGGGTGGGTGCGGCTGATGGCCACCGTCGGACGCCGTGGAGCCCTGAGTCATGTCGGCAGAACTCCGCAGCCCGTGGCGTCTGTTCGCGTGCCCGCTGGTCGCGACCCCGCGTCGGCCTTCTCCACCCCGCCGGGGATCAGGAGCCGGTGACGGTGATCTCGGCGGCGGAGGTCCACGGGCCGCGGTTGCCGGCCTCGGTGAGGGCGCGCAGTCGCACGTACCGGCCGTTGACGGTGGGGAAGGTCACGGTCTTGGGACCGGCGTCGTCGGCGAAGGTGCCGGTGGCGACCGGGGTGCCCCAGTTGGTGGGGTCGTTGCTGACGTAGACCTCGTACTGGCCGATGCGGCCGTTCGCTCCGCCGCTCTGCCTCGGCAGGTAGCGCAGGCCGGTCACCGCGTGCGGGCCGCCGGTGTCGAGCTGGATCTCGTGCGGCAGGGGGGCCGGGGTCGGGGACCACTGGGTGTGCCAGATGCTCTGGGGGTCGCCGTCGACGGCGTTGGTCGCCGCGCCGTTCTCGCCGCTGGTCTCCTGGCTGTCGACGTATCTGACGCTGGTCCCGAGGACGCTGGTGACGGCAGGATCGGTGGTGCTCTCCTGGCCGTTCTCCACGTGGCCGGCGAACCGGCGCAGGAAGCCGTCGGTGGTGTCGGCGGTGGCGGTGAGGTCGTACCACCGGTTGCTGTCGCTGATCGCCCAGGAGTTCTGCACGGTCGCGGAGGCGGGCAGGGTGAACGTCCAGGGGCCGTCGGTGCGGTAGGCACCGGCGGTGACGGTGACGGTGCACGGGGCCGTGCCGCTGTTCACCATGGTGAGGGTGAGGCGGCCGTTCGCGCCGTCGGCCCGTGCGGTGACCTCGGGGTTGGCCTGCCCGGCCGTGGTGGCGGTGACCCTGTTGCCGCGGAATCGCCGGTGCAGGCCGTTCGGGCCGTAGAGGGAGAGGTCGTAGGCGCCGGCCGGACTCCCGCTGACGAAGTAGTCGGTGAGGGTCCTGCCGGCTTCGACGGTGTGCCGCCACGGGCCGTCCGTACGGTAGGCGTTGGGGTAGAGGTGGACGCACTGCCCGGCTGTGCCGGTGTTGGCCATGTCGATGTAGAAGGCCTCGGCGGCGACGCGGCCGGAGGCCTCGAACGCGTACGGCAGTGCTCGGGCCTTGCGATGCCCGGGCTCCTGCACGGGGAGCGTCTGGACGGCGGGCACGGCCGGCGAGGGGAGGTTCGCGCACTGCGCGGCGGCCTGGGCGGAGTAGTTGGCGGTGCTCGGCAGGGCCGGCCAGGTGGTGTTCGCAGAAGCGAAGTCGAAGGCCGACAGCAGGTCCCCGGTGACCGCCTTGCGCCAGGGGCTGATGTTCGGCTCGGCCACCCCGAACACCTGGGAGCAGAAGCGGATGACCGAGGTGTGGTCGAAGACCTGCGAGCAGACGTACCCGCCGCGGGTCCACGGGGAGACCACGATCAGCGGCACGCGGAAGCCCAGCCCGATCGGCTTGCCGTCGGAGATCTCGCCGGCGGTGGAGACCGTGGAGAGCCCGTCGGAGTCGGAGGTCGGCGGCATCGGCGGTGGCACGTGGTCGAAGAAGCCGCCGTTCTCGTCGTAGTTGAGGATGAACGCGGTGCTGGACCAGACGGCCGGGTTCGCGGCGAGTTTGGCGAGCAGCCTCGCGGTGAGGTTCTCACCGTCCGCCGGGCGGTAGTTGGAGTGCTCGGACAGGGCCGTCGGGGCGACGATCCAGCTGACCTGCGGCAGCGTGCCGCGTGCGACGTCGTTGCCGAAGGCCGTGACGATGTCCGCGACGGTGGCCAGGCCCTTGGTGCGGAGGGGACTTGACACCCCCGACTGCTTGAAGGAACTGAACCAGGCGAGTGCGTTGTCGTCGAAGTTGTCGGCCTGCTGGTAGACCTTCCAGCTGACGCCGGCCGCCTGCAGGCGCTCGGCGTACGTCGTCCAGCTGAACCCGGCGCTCGGCTCCGTGTTGTCCATGACCGCGGACTGGCCCACCGAGAGGCCGTTGCTGCCGGTGAAGGCGTGCAGCCGGTTGGGGTTGGTCTGGGTCAGGGTGGACTGGAAGTAGTGGTCGCAGATGGTGAAGTTGTCCGCGAGCTGGTAGTAGAAGTCCAGGTCCGGGCGGGTGAAGTAGCCCATCCCGACGCCCGGGTTCCGGGCCGTGTTCCACGCGTCGTACCGGCCGCCGTTCCAGATGGAGAGGTCGGTCGGCCAGTCCATGGCCGGGGCGTTGGCGCAGGTGGCGGACGTGGTCGTGGTGTTCATCCGGAAGGGCAGGATGTAGCCGGGGCCGCCGGAGGCGGGTTGGTACCAGACGGGGCTGCCGCCCGGGAGGCTGACCGCGTTGCGGTCGCCGAAGCCGCGGACTCCGCTCAGGGACCCGAAGTAGTGGTCGAAGGCGCGGTTCTCCTGCATGAAGATCACCACGTGCTTGACGTCGGCGATCGTCCCGGTCCCGGCCGTCACCGGGGCGGCCATGGCCCGACGGAGCGCGCTCGGCAGCGCGGTCAGGGCGGCCGCGGCGGCCGCGCTGCCGAGGAGGGCGCGTCGGCTCACGCCGGGGGTGGGTTCGTCGTTCATCTGCGGAACTCCTGCACAACCGAGGGGGCGGGGGAAGCCGGTGGACGGGGGATCTTCGTGGACGCGGCCGCGCGAAGCGGTAGCTGTGAGACGGGCGGGACGGGGTGTGCGCCACGGCGATGCGGGCCGTACGCAGGGGGTTCCGTCGTGGCTGTGGGCCGCGGCCGAAGGGCGCACCCCGTCGGCTGCCTCGACGGGGCCCGGTGGGGACGCCGGTGGGGCCGGTTGTGCCGGCCGTCGGAGTCCGTTGTCCTGCTCCGGCCGGGCACGCCAGGGACCTCGAGGACGCGTGCACCGTGCTCGTGTTTGCGCCAACAGGGTGCTGGCGCACAGCTTCCACCGTCGACAGGCGGGGAGTCAAGCAATTCACGCGGCCTGGTGTGAGTCGTGAGCGAAGCTTGCCTGGATCGGAAGTTCGGTGCCTGATGTGGAGAAAGCCCCCGGGGCACGCCGGGCCAGGGGGCGGATCCCTGCCCTCGCCGCGGTCCACCACCTCCTGGGGTCGGTGGTCGGGCGACGGCATCGGTGGCCTACGCCGAGCCGTGGAAGGCGCCTGATCTGGCCGAACGCACACCGCAAGTCCGGGTTCCGCGACTGGGTTCACCGCTACCCGCGGTCCGCACCCCACGGCCGGGTTCACGCACCGAGTCCTGTGAACCGGCGAGTCGGTGCAACGCCCCCGGGCATCCGCCGCCTCGGAGGCGACCGCACCTCTGTTGCTCGCACCGTCGGCGAAAGCCCGGCCGGGGTGGTGGGAACCCCTTGACAGTCTCCGATTCGACTCCGAGACTCTGCTCGCCATCTGTTTGCGTCAACATGGTTCACTGTCGAAGGCGCAAAGGCACGAACCAGGCCGACTCCTGGGAGGGGGAGGAGGCAAGCGCGCGGCTTCGCGGCGGTCGGCCGGATCGACACCGTCGACCTCCCGCCGGACGCACCGCTGCTGGCGACCGTCCGCCGGCTGCACCGCGAGGCGCCCTGGGACGAGATCTGACGGGCGCGCCCGGTCGGGGGAACGGGCTGCCGGTGCTGCAGCCAGCAGGTGTTCCTCGGGCGACGTCACCGGAACCGCACGGAGGACGCCCGAATGCACCGTTCCGAGGCAGCCATTCCTCAACTGCAACGATCTGTGGCCGGTCGCCTTCCTCGCGTTGCGGCGTTTCGTCCACAACGGCCTCACCTCCGGCGCCACCAAGCAGCCGCCTACGGGGAGCCTCCGCCCCACCAGCAGGTCCACGTCCCGTGCGGGCCGCTGCTCCCTGGTCGCCGCACGAGCTCGAACCTTTGAAGGAGTGATCCGTTGGGCCCGTTGATCACCATGCGCCACCGGGATTGGACGGTTCGCCTGGTGCCCCGCCCCTTGGAGCTGACGCTCGGGAACCTGCAGTCGCGCGCCTTCGCCCGGACGCCGAGACCCCCGGCGCACTTCAGGCGACCGGGGGTTCGGGTGGCTCGACCGAGACGGAGGGCGGCGGCGGTGACGGCCTGTCCGGTATCGCCTCTGCGCCCCGGCAGTACTCGTCGTCGCCCGGCCCTGCCGGTCAGTGCGCGGTAGGGCCGGACAGGAGGGCGAGGGCGGGCCGGGCGAGGGCTGCCGCTCCGACGAGGCCGGCGTCTGTGCCCAGCCGGGCCGGGACGAGGACGGTGCCGGCGGTGAAGGGCAGGGTGGCGTAGGTGGCGAAGTGCGTCCGCAGCGGAGCGAAGAGGACGTCACCGGCCTGCGCGACGCCGCCGCCGATCACCGCGGCCTCGATCTCGACGAGGGTGGCGGTGGCGGCGATGCCGGCGGCGAGGGCCCGGGCGGCGCGGTCGAAGGCGTGCAGCGCGAGCGGGTCGCCGGCCCGGGCCGCGCTCGCCACGGCCGTGGCGGAGACGTCGCCCTCCACGGGTCGCCAGCCCCGTTCGGCGGCGTTGCGGGCGATGGCGGTGCCGCTGGCGATGCCCTCCAGGCAGCCGCGTGAGCCGCAGGGGCAGGGCCGCCCGGCGAAGTCGATGCTGATGTGGCCGAGGTGGCCGGCGTTTCCGGAGGGGCCGGTGTGCAGGCGGCCGTCGATGACCAGACCCGCCCCGACGCCGGTGGAGACCACCAGGCACAGGACGTTGCGGTAGGGGCGGGCGGCGCCCCGCCAGTGTTCGGCCGCGGTCATCGCCACGGCGTCACCGCCGAGGACGACGGGCAGGTCCTTGACGGCGGGGTGGGCGGCGACCTCGGAGCGCAGCGGGAAGCCGCGCCAGGCCGGGATGTTCACCGGGCTGACGCTGCCGACCTCGGTGTCCACCGGCCCCGCGCTGCCGATGCCGACGGCGCGCACGGAGGCCCACCGCGGGTGCTGCGCGAGCAGGTCGAGGATGCTGTCCACGGTTCCCATGAGGTCGCGGCTGCTGCCGAGGGCGGGGGTGGGCAGCTGGACCTGGTGCAGGAGGGTGCCCTCGGTGTCGACCAGGCCGCCGGCGATCTTCGTTCCGCCGATGTCGAGGGCGGCCAGGAGCGGTGACGCGAGGGTGTGCCGGGCAGTAACGGCAGCGCCAGTGTGGTAACTCATTGTCGTCGTCTCCGCAGGTGTGACGGGGCGGCGCCGCCGTGTTCTGGGCCAGGCACTGCCGGTCGGTTTGCCGATTGTGACGCGATGGGACAACGTTGTCGACCCCGATGTGATCGCAGTTCATCAACGAGACTGAATCGTCATTGGTTAAGGCAAAGGTTTAGTAAATTAGGCGTTCATTGGCAACAAATGACCTGGGTACCAATGTTGACCGATCTATGGACATGGCCAGGATGTGACGTCTACGTTAAGCGTCCAGCAGCTCTGGGAGCCGAGCTCCAGTCCCGGGCATCGCTTCCCGATCCCGGGGTGACCAGTGCGAAGGATGAGCGAAGATGCGCAGAGGACGGGTGGCCGTGGTGGCCGCAACCATGGTTGTGCTCACTGCCTGTAGCGGCAATGCCGGCGGGAGCTCGTCCTCGGCCGCGACCGCAGCCGCCGACCCGGCGAAGGTCGCCGGTGAGATCACGGTGCTGACGAACCGGACCGACCAGGTCGCCGACGGCTCGCTGAAGAAGTACGCCGACGAGTCCACCAGGGTCCACCCGAACGTCACGGTGAAGTTCGAGGGCCTCACCGACTACGAGGGCGAAGTCAAGATCCGCATGAACACCGAGAACTACGGTGACGTGCTGCTCATCCCGGACAACCTGTCGATCACCCGGTACCCGACCTTCTTCGCGCCCCTGGGCGACTCGGCCGAACTCTCCAGGACCTACGACTGGACGGACTACGCCACCGTCAAGGACAAGGTCTACGGCATCGCCGACTACGGCACCGCCACCGGCCTCGTCTACAACAAGGCCGTCTGGCAGCAGGCCGGCGTCACCCGGTGGCCGATGAGCACCCAGGAGTTCATCGACGACCTGAAGGCCATCAAGGCCAAGGGCACGGCGACGCCGTACTACACGAACTACAAGGACGCCTGGCCGCTGCAGAAGTGGACCGACGACATCGGCGGCCCCAGCTGCGACCAGGGCGGCAAGGACAAGCTCTCCACCACCGCGCAGCCGTGGGCGGCCGGCCAGGACCTCAACGCCATCGACGGCCTGCTGTACGACACCGTCCACCAGAAGCTCAGCGAGGACGACCCGACCACCACCAACTGGGAGGGGTCCAAGACCCTGCTGGGCACCGGCAGGATCGGCGCCATGCTGCTCGGCTCCTGGGCCGTCCCGCAGATGCAGGCCGCCGCCATCGCCGCCGGCCGGAACCCCGACGACATCGGCTTCATGCCGTTCCCGCAGGCGACCGGCGGCAAGCTCTGCACCATCATCCAGCCCGACTACAAGTACGCGGTCAACGTGCACTCCAAGAACAAGGAGGCCGCGCGCGCCTGGATCGACTGGTACCTGACCAAGTCCGGCAGTGCGCAGGCCGAACAGGCCGTCTCCTCGGTCAAGGGCAGCCCCCTGCCGGCCTCGCTGAAGCCCTTCGAGGCGCAGGGCGTCACGCTGCTTCCCGGCCAGAACCAGGTGAACGCCGCCGTCATCAGCAAGATCGACAAGAATTCCGAGATCGGCCTCGGCAGCCCCGACTACCGCCAGAAGCTGGTCGACATCGCCCGCGGCGCGGCCCCCGGTGACCACGACAGCTACTTCGCGGAGCTGAACGAGAAGTGGTCCGAGGCGCAGAAGACGGTCACGGGCTGATCCCCCCGACGAGCGGCGCGGCCGTTCTCCGGCCGGCTGCCCCTGCCGCCCGGCCGCGCCGCTCACCAAGGTGTCCTGCACTACGAAGGAACGAGATGACTGCACTGCAGAAGGACAGAGGACCGGGATCGCCCGTGGCGGCCCGCCCGGCCGCACCACCCGAGCCCCCCGCCCGGGGCCGCGCGCCACGGCGCCAGGGCACCCGCCGGTACTGGTGGTTCACTCCCTGGCTCTACCTGCTGGCGCCGCTGGTACTGCTGGTGACGTTCACCTACCTGCCGATCGCGGACATGCTCGGCTACAGCCTCACCGACTGGGACGGCGTCAGCCCCACCAGCGAGAACGTCGGCGCCGAGAACTACGCCGACCTCTTCACCCGCCCGGAGCTCTTCAAGGTCTTCCTGGTCAGCGGTGTCTACCTGGTCGCGTCCTTCGTGCAGATCGCGGGCGCCCTGTACTTCGCCACGGTGCTGAGCTTCAACACCCGGTTCCGGAACCTCTTCAAGGGCATCCTGTTCTTCCCGTACCTGATCAACGGGGTCGCGATCGGCTTCGTGTTCCTGTACTTCTTCCAGCCCGGCGGCACGCTCGACTCCGTGCTGCGGCTGTTCGGGGCGGACGGCCAGCAGCTGTGGCTGGGCGACCCCGACCTGGTGAACAAGTCCCTGGCCGGGGTGTCGGTCTGGCGCTTCATGGGCCTGAACATGGTGCTGTTCCTGGGGGCGATCCAGTCGATCCCGCCGCACCTGTACGAGGCCGCGTCGCTGGACGGCGCGAACAGCTGGCAGCAGTTCCGGCACATCATCGCGCCCAGCATCAAGCCGATCATCAGCCTGAGCGTGATCCTGGCGATCTCCGGGTCGCTTGCGGTCTTCGAGATCCCGTACATCATGACCGGCGGTGCCAACGGCAGCGAGACGTTCGTCATCCAGACCGTCAAGCTCGCCTTCAAGTTCGACAAGGTCGGCCTGGCATCCGCGTCCGCCGTCGTCCTCCTGGTCCTGATCCTGATCGTGACGTGGATCCAGCGCCGGCTCGTGCCGGAGGAGAGGGTTGAACTGTCGTGACCACCACCGCCACCCCGAACACCCGCACCCCCCGCCGGGCGCCCGCCCCCCGCGCGGCCCTGGCCGGCACGGCGAAGTACCTCTCGCTCGTCCTCGCGAGCGCCGTCGTCGTCGTCCCGCTCATCGTGATCCTGTTCACCTCGCTGAAGACCGGCAGAGAGGTCGGCGACACGGGCCCGCTGACGCTCCCGGACAACTGGTTCAACCTCGACAACTACGTGAACGCCTTCCAGCAGGGCAACATGCTGCAGGCGTTCCTCAACACCACGATCATCCTGGTCGTCTCCACGGCCGGCACCGTCCTGATCGGGTCGATGACCGCCTACGCCATCGACCGGTTCGAGTTCCGGATGAAGAAGCTGATCGTGGGGCTGTTCCTGGTCGCCACGCTGGTGCCCGGCGTCACCACGCAGGTCGCCACCTTCCAGATCGTCAACGACCTCGGCGCGTTCAACACCCGCTGGGCGCCGATCCTGCTCTACCTCGGCACCGACATCGTCTCCATCTACGTCTTCCTGCAGTTCATCCGCTCCATCCCGGTCTCCCTCGACGAGGCGGCCCGCCTCGACGGCGCGAACTCCTTCACCATCTACTGGCGGATCATCCTGCCGATGCTCAAGCCGGCGATCGCCACCGTGGTCATCGTCAAGGGCATCACCGTCTACAACGACTTCTACATCCCCTTCCTCTACATGCCGGCCTCCGACCTGGGGACGATCTCCACCTCCCTGTTCCGCTTCAAGGGCCCGTTCGGAGCGCACTGGGAGACCATCTCGGCCGGCACGATCCTCGTCATCCTGCCCACCTTCATCGTCTTCCTCGCCCTCCAGCGGTTCATCTACAGCGGCTTCTCGGCCGGCTCCACGAAGTGACCCGGCGCCACCCGCGCCACCGCGCCTGCGTCGCGGTGGCGCGCCCCGTCCGCCGGGGCGACCTCGGCTCAAGCAGTCGCACCCTGCCCGGGCAGGTGCCCCAGCCCTACGGTTCAGCACTTCCGGAGTACGGCGACTGCGTCGCGGTACCGCACCCTGCACCGACCGAGGAGGACACGTGAGCGCGCGCGTCACCATCAGGGACGTCGCCGCCCGGGCCGGGGTGTCCGCCGGAGCGGTGTCACTGGCCTTCAACGACCGGCCCGGACTGTCGGCCGCCACCCGGCAGCGGATCCGCGCCGCGGCCGCCGACCTCGGCTGGATCCCCAGCCAGGCCGCCCGCAGTCTGGGCAGCCGCGGCGAGCGGGCCGACACCCTGGGGCTGGTGATCGCCCGCCCCGCGCGACAGCTCGGCCTGGAGCCGTTCTTCATGGAGTTCATCTCCGGCATCGAGAGCGTCCTGGAGCAACGGGCGGCGACTCTGCTGCTCAGGCTGGTACGCAACCGGGACCAGGAGACCGCCGTCCACCGCGAGTGGTGGAAGGCCCGCCGGGTCAGCGGCTCCGTCCTGGTCGACCTCGCCGAGAACGACCCCAGGATCCCCGCCCTCGCCCAACTGGGCATGCCCGTCGTCGCCGCGGGCCACGCCGGACTCCTCGGCCACCACGTCACGGCGGTCTGGACCGACGACGCCGCCGCTGTCGAGGAGGCGGTCCGCTACCTCGCCCTCCTCGGCCACGGCCGGATCGCCCGGGTCGGCGGCGACCCCGCGCTCGGCCACACCGTGATCCGCACCCGCGCCCTGGAGCGCATCGCCGCCGAACTCGGACTGAGGACGCCGCGCAGTCTGGCCACCGACTACTCCGGGCAGGCCGGCGCCCGCGCCACCCGGATGCTCCTGTCCTCCGGCGACCGCAGGCCCACCGCCATCATCTACGACAACGACATCATGGCCGTCGCCGGCCTCGCCGTCGCCGCCGAGTTCGGCCTGCAGGTGCCGCGGGACCTCAGCCTCATCGCCTGGGACGACTCCCAGCTGTGCCGGCTCACCCACCCGACCCTGTCGGCGATGAGCCACGACGTCCACGGGTTCGGCGCCCAGGTCGCCCGCAGCCTGTTCGACCTGGTCGACCGCCGTCCCGTCTCCTCCGGTCCCACCGCGACCCCGGTCCTCGTCCCCCGCGGCAGCACCGCGCCCGCCGACGCGCCCTGACCCGCCCCAGACCCCGGCCCGCCCCCGACTCCTCCTGAGGGTGAGGAACCACGGGGGCGGGCCGGCCCCGCACGAGGAGCCGGGCCCGTCACAGCCGTCGTACCCCCACGCTCTCCCACCTCCCTCGCGTCCCCCAACCCGGCCCATCCCGATCCGGAGCACCGCCATGAGCCAGTCCCAGCCCCCCGCCGGCCTGCTGACCAACCAGATCCGCCCCTACGCGTGGGGATCCCGCACGGCCATCGCGCGCCTGACCGGCCGTACGCCCGGCGGCGGGCCCGAGGCGGAACTGTGGATGGGCGCCCACCCCGGGGCCCCGTCACGGACGGACCGCGGCGACGGACCCGAACCGCTCGACCGCGTCATCGCCCGTGACCCCGTACGGGAACTCGGCGAGAGCGTCACCGGGCGCTTCGGCCCGCGCCTGCCGTTCCTGATGAAGATCCTCGCCGCCGAGCACGCGCTCTCCGTCCAGGTCCACCCGACGACCGCGCAGGCCGAGGCCGGATTCGCCGCGGAGGAGGAGGCCGGCATCCCCCTCGACGCGCCGCACCGCATCTACCGGGACCCGCACCACAAACCCGAGATGCTCTGCGCCCTGAGCGGGTTCGACGCCCTGTGCGGCTTCCGCGAGCCCGCCGCCACAGCGGACCTGCTGGCCGCCCTGCACCTGCCGGTGCTCGACCACTGGATCGGGATCCTGCGCACCGCCGAGCCCGAGACCGCACTGCGCACCGTCCTCACCGAAGCGCTGGGCACCGACCGCCCACGCGGAACCGCTGCCGCCCTCGCGCTGGCCGCAGCCCTGGAGGACGCCGCCGGGGCGTCCGGACCCGACGCCGGCACGTACGCCGCCTACGCGGGGGCCGCCCGCGACTACCCGGCCGACCCGGGGCTGGTCGCCGCGCTGCTGCTGAACCACGTCCGGCTGCAGCCCGGCGAGGCGCTGTACCTCGACGCAGGCGTCCCGCACGCCTACCTGCACGGCACCGGAGTGGAGGTCATGGCCAACTCCGACAACGTCCTGCGCTGCGGCCTCACCCCCAAGCACGTCGACGTCGACGCGCTGGCGGCGGTCGTCGACTTCCGCCCCGGCCCGCCCTCCCGCGTGCCCGCCACCCCGGGCCCCGGCGGCGAGGTCCACTACCGGGCGCCTGCCGCCGAGTTCGCCCTCTCCCGGCTGGACCTCCCCGGCACCGTCACCCTGGACGACGACGGCCCGCAGATCCTGCTCTGCACGGAGGGGAGCGCCGCACTCCGGCAGGACCCCGCGGTCCGGCTCACGCTCGGCCCGGGCGCGAGCGCGTTCCTCCCAGCCGCGGGCGCACCGGCCGAACTGACCGGCGCCGCACGCCTCTACCGCGTCCGGGTCGGCTCCACCCAGCACTGACGTACCCCCACCCGCCTGCCCGCCGACCGCTGAGGCCGACCCCCGTGAACGCTCCGCCCGGTACCACCGATGCCGCCGACGCGCCGGCCGGCGTCCCGGAGATCGGTATCGCGGTGCCCTGATGCCCACCACTTCCGCCAGGCGGGAAGGAGCTCGTGCCGTCGGACCTGTCTCCTGGCCATCGAGCGCTTCCGCTGCTGCGGCATGACGTCGGCCGGCGCCGTCGCCGCTGTCGTAGGAGCGACCACCCGGTACCGGCCGGCCGGTCCACGCGAGCGGTGCGTCCGCCGGCTCGCCCTGATCGAACCGTTCCTCGTCCTGGTCGTCGCCGACAGGCGGGAACGGCGGACGGGCCCCGACGCCCGTCTGCCGGGAGCCGACGGGCCGCTACGACAGGCGGCCGGCACCACGGGCCGGAAGGGGCCGGCCGCCGGCGTCCCGTCCACGCTGCTCGGCTGCCGTCGTCCTGCCGACAGCCCGGGACCGCTGGGATCCGGCCCCCTGGCCCGCCTTCGGCGACTCCGTATGATCCCCATATGCTGACCAGCAGAAACGGCACCAGGCCGACCATGAACGACGTCGCCGCCGCGGCCGGCGTCGGCCTGAAGACGGTCTCCCGGGTCGTCAACGGTGAGAGCGGCGTCACCCCGGCCATGGCCGAGCGCGTCCGCGCCGCCATCGCGGAGCTGGGCTTCCGTCGCAACGACAGCGCCCGGCTGCTGCGCACCGGCCGCACCGCGAGCATCGCCCTGCTGCTGGAGGACATCGGCGACCCGTTCTCCTCCGTGCTGTCCCGCGCGGTCGAGGGCGTCGCCGCCGAGCAGGGCTGTCTTCTGTTCACCGGATCCAGCGCCGAGGACGGCGACCGGGAGCGCGAGGTGGCGCTGGCCTTCTGCGCCCGCCGGGTCGACGGGCTGGTGATCGTCCCGGCCGGTGACGACCACTCCTACCTGCTGCCGGAGATCGCCTCCGGCACCCCCGTGGTGTTCCTCGACCGGCCCGCGGCGGGGATCGAAGCCGACGCGATCCTCAGTGACAACGCCGGCGGCGCCCGTGAGGGCGTGGCACACCTGATCCGGCACGGGCACCGCAGGATCGGATTCGTCGGGGACCTGCCGGGCATCCACACCTGCGCCGAGCGCCTGCGCGGCTACCGGCAGGCGATGGCCGACGCGCACCTGCCGGTGGACGAGCGGTGGATCGCCACCGGCCCGACCGACCCGGCCCGGGTCGCCGAAGCCGTCGACCGCCTGCTCGACGGCACCGAACCCGTCACGGCGCTGCTGACCGCGAACAATCGGGTCACGCTTGCTGCCTTGCAGCGCTTTGCCCGACGCGGTTCCCGGCCGGCCCTGGTCGGCTTCGACGACCTCGAACTCGCCCCGCTGCTCACCCCTGGCCTCACCGTGGTCGCCCAGGACCCCACCGCCCTAGGCCGGACCGCCGCCAAGGTGCTGTTCGACCGGCTGCTCGGCGACGCCGCCCCGGCCCGCCGGATCGAGATCCCCACCCGCCTGATCGTCCGGGGATCCGCAGAGAGCGCCCCGCCACCCGTACGGTGACCAGGGAGGGGCCGCCGCACGCGCCCGGGGGCGTTCGGCGAGTTCAAAGCCCCAGGACCTGTCAGGATGTTCACTTGCGCACGCCGACCTGCCCAGTCCGACGGAGGGGAACACCATGCAGCACCGGGTGACGATCCGGGACGTCGCCGCCCGCGCCGGGGTCTCGGCGGGGGCCGTGTCGCTGGCCCTCAACGGCCGGCCCGGCGTCTCGGAGGCGACCCGTCGCCGGATCGCCGAGGCCGCCCGCGATCTCGGCTGGTCGCCGAACCTCGCGGCCCGTTCGCTGGCCCGTAGCCCGGGCGTGCACACGATCGGCATGGCGATCAGCCGCGAAGCCGTGGCCGAGGGCCTGGACGCCCTGCACATGGCCCTGATCGGCGGTATCGAGAGCGTGCTGTCGGAGCGGCCCTGCTCGCTGCTGCTGCGCCTCACCGCCGGCCTGGAGTCGGAGATCGCCCTCTACAAGCAGTGGTGGCAGTCCGGCCGGGTCAACGGCGCGGTGCTGACCGGCGTGGTCGCCGAAGATCCCCGCATCCAGCCCGTCCACCGCCTCGGCATGCCCGTGGTCGTCGTCGCCCACCCTGACCACAGCGGCCCGTTCCCCGCGGTGTGGAGCGACGACGCGGCGGCGACCGCCGAGGCGGTGCGCTACCTCGCCGTACTCGGCCACCGCCGGATCGCCCACGTCGCGGGCCCGGCGAGGCTCGGCAGCTCACTGGTGCGTTCGCGGGCCTTCGAAGAGGTCGCAGTCGAGCTGTCGCTCGACGACCACCGCAGTGTGCCGACCGACCTGTCCGCGCACGAGGGGGCGAGGGTGACCCGTGCGCTGCTCGTCGGCGCGGACCGGCCCACCGCGATCCTCTACGACAACGACATCATGGCGGTGGCCGGCCTCGCCGTCGCCGCCGAGCTCGGCCTGCGCGTGCCCGAGGACGTGTCCCTGGTCGCCTGGGACGACTCCGACCTGTGCCGGATAACCAGGCCCGCGCTGTCCGCCCTCAGCCACGACCCGTTCGCGTTCGGCTCCGAGGTCGCCCACTGCCTGCTGGAGCTCCTGGACACGGGGAAGGCCGAGTCCCGCATCTCCGGCACCCCCGTGCTGGTCCCGCGCGGCACCACGGGACTGCCGCCGCGGCGTCCGTGAGCCGTTCCTGATCCGTCCCGTCCGTACGGCCACGCCTGCGGTACGGCCGTCAGGACGGCGGCGGCGCCGTGCTGCCGCGGGGCGTCAGCTGCGGCGCCGAGTCCTGGTAGCCGTCCACCTGCTGACCGGAGATCAGAGACAGCAGGGTACGGGCGGCGTTCGCCCCGTAGGCGTGGATGTCCCGGGTCAGCGCGGTGAGCGGCGGCCGCACCACCTGGACCAGCGGGGAGTCGTCCCAGGCCACGATCGACAGGTCCCTCGGTACCTGGAGACCCATCTCCTGGGCGACCGACAGCCCGGCGACCGCCGTCATGTCGTTGTCGTAGAGGATCGCGGTGGGCCGGCCGGGGGAGAGCAGCAGGCGCCGGGTCGCCCGCGCCCCCTCCTCGCCGGTGTAGTCGGTGTGGACGACGGGCGCCGCCTCCAGACCCAGGTCGCCGCACACGTCGGTGAAGGCCCGGTCGCGCAGTGAGGTGTGGACGAGCCCGACGAGTCCGGCGATCCGGCCTACCCGGCGGTGGCCGAGTGCGGCGAGGTACTCCAGGGCCTCGCGGATCGCCGCGGTGTCGTCGGACCACACCGGTGTCAGCCGGCCCGACCCGGACGGGTGGCCGATGACGACCGTCGGCAACGCCATCTCCTCCAGAGCCGGCACCCGGGCGTCGTCCTCGCGCAGGTCGACCAGGATCGCGCCGTCGATCTGCCGCTCGCCCCACCAGCGCCGGTAGGCCTCCAGACCGCGTTCGTGGTCGGAGACCACCTGGAGCGCCAGCGAGTAGGAGGCGTCGGACAGGACGTTCTCGATGCCCCCGATGAGCTCCATGAAGAACGGCTCGGTCCCCAGCATCCGTGCCGGGCGGGCGAGGGCCAGGCCCACCGCCGAGGACTTCGCCCCGCTCAGCGCCCGGGCGGCGCTGTTACGGACGAACCCGACCTCCTCCGCGACGGCCATGATCCTGGCCCGGGTCGCCTCCGACACCCCGGGCTGGCCGTTGAGCGCGTTGGACACCGACACCTTGGACACCCCGACGATCTTGGCGATGTCCGCGATCGTGGGCCGCCGTGCGGCAGGACTCTTCTGCTGGGACACCTGATCCACGAGGACCCTTCTGAACCGACGAGGCACACCTTCCCACCCAAGCTACTACGGGCCGAACCACCGACGGCACCGAGCCCGACAGGCTGGACAGTAACCGGTTAACAATGTATTGACAGGCGAGGAGAGCCGCCAATAGCGTACTGCTGAATTAATCGGTTAATGCCAGAGTGGTCGAGCTGGCGGCGGGGGTGACCCTGCTGGCGTCCACGGCCCCGGTGCGCCCACCCTCGCGCGGCCGGTCGAGAACCCGCACATCGGCAGTGCCCGGGACGACCCCGTGCGGCGCTGCGCAGTTCCGCCGTCGCCCATACTGCTCGATCCGGCCCGACCGCACCATGTCCCGGGCGGATGCACCCCCCGGTTTCCTTCCATGCCGCAGTCCCCACTTCGGCCCCGGCGTCGCCACGCCGACCGGCGCTCCCGCGCGGCGACGGTTCCCGAATCCGGCACCCGGCCTTCGGGCCCACGCTCACGGAGCGTGGGCCCGGCCCCCGGTGCCGCAACCCGGTACCCCACAAGCGCCAGCCCGGCTCCACAGGGTGCGCTTTTTCGGCGCTCCCGAACGATCAGTGCGAAGGATGAGCGAACATGCGCAGAGGATGGGTGGCCACGGCGGCCGCGACCACGATGCTGCTCACGGCGTGCAGCAGCGAGGACGGCGGAGGCACACCCGCCCCGGGCGGCGACAGCCGCATCGCGGGCGAGATCACGGTGCTGACGAACCGTACCGACCAGATCGCCGACGGCACGCTGAAGAAGTACGCCGCCAAGTTCAGGAAGCTCCACCCGGACGTCAAGGTGAACTTCGAGGGGCTCACCGACTACGAGGGCGAGACCAGGGTCCGGATGCACACCGACACCTACGGTGACGTCCTGCTGATCCCGAACGACCTGGCGGTCAATCAGTACCCGACGTACTTCGCGCCGCTGGGCACCGCCGACGACCTGCAGCCGAGGTTCGACTTCACCGAGTACGCCACCGTCGCCAACCAGGTCTACGGCCTCGCGAACGTCGGCATCGGCACCGGCTTCGTGTACAACAAGGTGGTCTGGGAGCAGGCCGGCGTCACCGAGTGGCCGACCACGCCCCAGCAGTTCATCGACGACCTGAAGGCCATCAGGGCGAAGACGCAGGCCACCCCGTACTACACCAACTACCGCGACGGCTGGCCACTGCGGCAGTGGACCGACCACATCGGCGGCCCGAACTGCGAGAACTCGGCCAAGGACGCACTGGCCACCACGTCCGACCCGTGGGCCGCCGGCAGGGACCTCAACACCATCGACGGGCTGCTCTACAGCGTCGTCCACGAGAAGCTGACCGAGGCCGACCCGACCACCACGGACTGGGAGAGTTCCAAGACCCTGCTGGGCAGCGGGAAGATCGGCGCGATGTTCCTCGGCTCCTGGGCCGTCCCGCAGATCGAGAGGGCCGCCGAGGCCGCCGGACACAACCCCGACGACATCGGGTACATGCCCTTCCCCGCCCTGCACAACGGTCACCTCTGCACCGTTGTCCAGCCCGACTACAAGTACGCCGTCAACACGCACTCCAGGAACAAGGCGGCGGCCCGCGCCTGGATCGACTGGTACCTCACCAAATCCGGCAGCGCCCAGGCCGAGCAGGCCATCTCCACACTCAAGGGCACCCCGCTGCCGCCCGCTCTGAAGACCTTCGACGAGCGGGGCGTGCGGATCATGGTCGAGACCCAGGACAAGGCGGCAGTCGTCAGCCGGATCGACAAGGGCGCACAGATCGGCCTCGACACGCCTGACTACCGCCGGAAGCTGGTCGACATCGCCCGCGGCGCCGCCCCCGGCGACCGGGACGGCTACTTCGCCGAACTCAACACGAAGTGGTCCGTGTCCCGGAAGAGGATCGGCGGATGACGCTGCCGGCCGGTTCGCCGCCGACGGCAGCGGTGAACCGGCCGGCATTCAGCTGGCTGCGGCGGCGTGCAGATCCTGGTGGACGCCTCCGTTGCCGAGGAGTTCGTCGTGACCGATCCCGGCCAGCCGGCCGACCTGGAGCACGGCGATGCGGTCGGCCGCGCGGATGCTGGAGAGCCGGTGCGCCACCACGAAGACCGTGCGGCCCCGGACCAGACCGGCCATGGCCTGCTGGACGAGGTCCTCCGAGCGGGGGTCGAGGGCGGAGGTGCGAGGGCGTTCGCGTCGCGCAGCGCGGCCCGCGGGGTCTCCAGAGGTACTTCGCGCATCCCGTAGGCGACGTTCTCGCGGGTACTGCCCTCGAAGAGGACGGGCTCCTGCGGGACGACCGACAGGAAGCGCCGGTAACTGCGCAGGTCGAGGGACAGGACACGCGCCGGAACCCGATCCGGCCCCGGACCCCGGCGACCTCGGCCTTGCCGGCGTTCTCGTCCAGGCTGCCCTCCGGGACTATGCCCGAGAGGGAGCGAACCGGTAAAGCCAAAATCGACTCGTCGGGTCTCGATTGACCTTGGCAGGCGGGTCGGAAGGGCCGATATACACCATCTTGAGGCGAATCTGACGTCCCAGATGGAGGTCGGCTGGGGTCACATAACCGGTTTATGGACAGGTGCGCCCCTGCGGGTTACGGTTGCTCGCGCCCACCCCACCACCGGCCAGCGACAGGAGCCGCACCATGAAGGACGCCACCCCACTCGACGAGGGCTGGAACCTGCACCACGAGGGATCGCTGCTGCCCGCCCAGGTCCCGGGCTGCGTCCACGTCGACCTGCTGAACGCCGCACTGATCCCCGACCCGTACATCGGCGCCAACGAGCACGCGGTGGCCTGGATCGGCCGCCGGGACTGGACCTACACCACACAGGTCGACGCGACCGGCTCCCACGAGCGCACCGACCTCGTCTTCGACGGCCTCGACACCGCGGCCCGGATCACCCTGGCCGGCACCGAGTTGGGCCGCACCCGCAACATGCACCGCAGCTACCGGTTCGACGTCACCGGCCTCGCGGGCGAGCTGAGCGTCCACTTCACCAGCGCCTACCAGGAGGCCGCCGAGGTCCGGGCGATCACCGGCGAGCGCCCGAACGTCTACCCGGAGCCGTTCCAGTACATCCGCAAGATGGCCAGCAGCTTCGGCTGGGACTGGGGCCCCACCCTGCCCACCGCCGGCATCTGGCGCCCCGCCCGCCTGGAGCACTGGTCCACCGCCCGGCTCGCCCAGGTCCGCCCGCTGGTCACCGTCGAGAACGGCACCGGCCGCGTCGAACTGCGGGTGACCGCCGAGCGCACCGCCGCCGGCGACGGCCGGCCGCTGATCGTCCGCGCGACCGTGGCCGGGGTCACCGCCGAGACCGCCTTCGACGGCGACGCGGCGGTCCTGGTCGTCGAGGTGCCCGACGCGGACCTCTGGTGGCCCCGCGGCTACGGCGACCAGCCGCTGTACGACCTCGACGTCACCCTCGCGCACGAAGGCGCCCCGCTCGACACCTGGCACCGGCGGATCGGCTTCCGCACCGTCGAGCTCGACCGGTCCGCGGACGAGCACGGCACCGGCTTCACCCTGGTCGTCAACGGCGAACGCCTCTTCGTCCGCGGCGTCAACTGGATCCCCGACGACACCCTGGTCTCCCGGGTCACCCCCGAGCGCTACCGCACCCGTCTCACCCAGGCCACCGAGGCCAACATCGACCTGATCCGGATCTGGGGCGGCGGCATCTACGAGGACGAGGCCTTCTACGACACCTGCGACGAACTCGGCCTGCTGGTCTGGCAGGACTTCCTGTTCGCCTGCTCCGCCTACCCCGAGGAGCAGCCGCTGCGCGGCGAGGTCGAGGCCGAGGCCCGCGAGAACGTCGTCCGCCTGATGCCGCACCCCAGCCTGGTGCTCTGGAACGGCAACAACGAGAACCTCTGGGGCTTCCGCGACTGGGGCTGGGAGCCCGAACTCGCCGGCGAATCCTGGGGCGAGGGCTACTACCTCGGCCTCCTGCCGCGCATCGTCGCCGAACTCGACCCCACCCGCGCCTACTCGGCCGGCAGCCCCTGGTCCGGCTCCTGGGACCACCACCCCAACGACCCCGACCACGGCACCCACCACTCCTGGGAGGTCTGGAACCGCCAGGACTACACCGAGTACCGCGCGAACGTCCCCCGCTTCGTCTCCGAGTTCGGCTGGCAGGCACCACCCGCCCACGCCACCCTGCTGCGCGCCCTGCCCGGCGAGGACCTCGCCCCCGACTCGCCCGGCATGCTGCACCACCAGAAGGCCGAGGACGGCAACGGCAAGCTGAACCGCGGCATCGAGCGCCACTTCGCCCCGCCCCACGACTTCGACCGCTGGCACTACCTCACCCAGGTCGTCCAGGCCCGCGCGATCGCCACCGGCATCGAGCACTGGCGCTCCAACTGGCCGCGCTGCGCCGGCACCGTGGTCTGGCAGCTCAACGACTGCTGGCCGGTCTCCTCCTGGGCCGCCATCGACGGCGACGGCCGCCTCAAGCCCCTCCACCACGAGCTGCGCCGCCTCTACGCCGACCGCCTGCTCACCCTCCAGCCACCTGGCGTGACCGGAGCGCCCGAGGCCGCCCTGGTCAACCAGGCCGCGGAGCCCTGGCAGACCGTCCTCACGCTGCGCAGGGTGTCCGCGGACGGCGCCGTCACGGCCGAGTCCGAGGTGCCGGTCACGGTCGGGGCCCGGTCGGTGGTGCGGCTGGCCGTGCCGCAGGCCCTGCGGCCGGTCGAGGGCTCCGCCAAGGAGTTCCTGGTGGCCGACGCCGACGGGCTGCGCGCGGTGCACTTCCCGGTGCCCGACAAGGCCTTCGACCACCAGCAGCCCGAGTTCGACGTGACCGTCGAGCCGGTCGCCGACAGCCAGGGCGCCGACGGCCGGGGGGCCGTCGACGTCGTGGTCACCGCGCACACGCTCCTCCGCGACCTGCTGCTGCAGGCCGACCGCATCGCCCCCGACGCCGCCGCCGACCGCGGCCTGGTGACCCTGCTGGCGGGCGAGCAGACCCGGATCCGGGTCACCGGGGCCGGCACCGCCGACGCCGACGCCGTCCGCGCCGCCCTCTACTGCGTGGAACCCGCGTAGCGGCGATCGGGCGGGACGGCTGACACACAGCCGCCCGGCCCTTGCACCCCGTACGGCCCTGACGGCATCACGCTGTCAGGGCCGTACGGTCCGTGAGGCCCGGCCGATGTGTGCCGACGAGCTCGATTCCACGCGCCTGGGGTGGCAGGCCCCTCCGCGTTCTTCGCGAACGCCGCCTGTGGCGCCGCGGGACGTGGTCGCCCAGCGCCACGTCGCGGAGATCGGCGAGCGCCGCCGACCGGCTGCGCTCCATCCCCTGATCCTGTGCAGCGGGCGGGTACCTGACGTTACGGCAGCCGTGTCCGTTCGGGGTTCGACCGCGCCGCTGCGGTCCCGGACGGCCGGGGCCGGCGACGGGGTTTCGCCTTCTTCGCCGCCGGCCGGCTGCCGGCTTTCGCGGCTCCGAGGCAGGCTCAGCGGTGGTGCAGGCGGAAGAACTGCCACATCAGATCGTTGGCGTCGATCTCGCGGTTGGTGGTGCCGTTGCCCGCGGACTCGTACGGGGAGCCGGGCCAGGTGTGGCCGCCGTCGGCGACGGTGCAGAGCGCGGTGTCGGCTCCGTGGCGGCAGCCGCGGTAGGCGGTCAGGGTGACGTGTTCGGTGACCGGGGTGGTGGCCGGGACGGGGCGGCATCCGTTGAGTTCGGCCCAGCGAGCGAGTGCGGCCGGTACGGGGTAGCGCCAGGCGGCGGCGCCGCCGCCGTCGTACGGGTTGGTGTGGTCCTGCTGCCCGTGGAAGGCGAGGACGGGCACCGGTTTCGCGGGGCGGCAGGAGGTCGGGTCGGGTGTGCGGTCGTCGGCGGGGTCGGGCCGGCCGGCGCGCAGGCCGGCGACCGGGGCGACGGCGGCGAGCCGGTCGGGGATCGCGCAGGCGAGGGCCGAGGCCATCCGGCCGCCCCCGGAGTACCCGGTGGCGTAGACGCGGGCCGGGTCGGCGCACAGGGTGCCGGTCAGGGTGTCGATGACCTGGCTCAGGTAGGCGACGTCGTCGCGGGTGCCGGTGGGGGTGACCTGGGGGACGTTCCAGATGTAGCCGCTGCCGCTCGCCACGGCGCCCTGGGGGGCGGCGACGATGAAGCCGTTGGCGTCCGCGGTGCGGGTGACGCCGGTGTAGTCGAGCTGTCCCTGGCCGGTGTTCTGGCTGCCGTGCAACGTCAGCACGAGGGGGAGCCGGCCGGTGGCCCGCGTGCGGAAGGGGATGTGGACGCGCACGGCGTAGGAGGTGCCGTCGAACGGCACCTGCACGGTGGTGTCGCGCGCCGCGGCCGGGGCGCATGAGGAGCGCGGCGCCGCGGCGGCAGGGGCGGAGGAGACAGTCGCGGCGGTGGCCGGTGCGGCGGAGGCGAGCGCGGTGGTGGCGAGGGTGCTGCGGAGGACGGCGGTCGTCCGGGCACGCCTGGACTCGGCCCGCTGATTACTCATGGTGATGTCTCCAGGTGATGTGTCCGGTGGAGTGGCCACCGCGTATAGGGCTCGTCGGGGCTCGCGTCGGGTCGAGTGTGGACCGGGGAAGACAACGATGTCCAGGCTTTGGTCATCACGCATGCGAAACGATCAGCCGAAGAGTTTCGGTTAAGTAAAGTTTTAGTTTGTCAGCGCATCGCTGTTATCAAAGCGAATGAAAGACTTGCTTGACCGCTCTATGGACATGGCGCTGCTGTGACGTCTACGTTAAGCGTCCACCGGCCTCTTGGCCCCAGCCGCCAGTGCGGCTCACCCCCTTTGCGATCACTGCACGATCACCGTGCGATCGACCACCCACAGCACCAAGGAGTGACCAGGTATGCGAAGAGGATGGCTGGCTGTCGCCGCCGCGACGATGACCGCCCTCACTGCCTGTAGCAGCAGCGGCGGCAGTGCAACCTCGGCCGACGCGCCGGGCGACCCGGCGAAGGTCTCCGGTGACATCACCGTCCTGACCAACCGGACCGACCTCGTCCAGGACGGCACGCTCAAGAAGTACGCGGCCGAGTTCAACAAGCTCTACCCCGGCGTCAAGGTGAACTTCGAGGGGCTCACCGACTACGAGGGTGAGACCAAGATCCGCATGAACACCGAGAACTACGGTGACGTCCTGCTGATCCCGAACTCCCTCTCCGTCGGCCAGTACCCGACGTTCTTCGCCCCCCTCGGAGACACCTCGCTGGCCAAGACGTTCGACTACACCGACCACGCCACCGTCAAGGACAAGGTCTACGGCCTCGCCAACATCGGCGTCGCCAACGGCTTCGTCTACAACAAGGCCGTCTGGGCGCAGGCCGGCATCACCGAATGGCCGACCACCCCCGAGCAGTTCATCGACGACCTCAAGGCGGTCAAGGCCAGGACCGGCGCCATCCCGTACTACACCAACTACAAGGACGGCTGGCCGCTCACCAACTGGACCAACGCCCTGGGCTCGCCCAGCTGCGACGAGGGTGCCCGCGACACGCTCGCCACCACCGCCGACCCGTGGACGGCCGGCAAGGACCTCCACACCGCCGACAAGCTGCTCTTCGACATCGTCCACGAGAAGCTCGCCGAGCCCGACCCGACCACCAGCAACTGGGAGAACTCCAAGACGCTCATCGGCTCCGGCAAGGTCGGCTCGATGTGGCTGGGCTCCTGGGCGGTCTCCCAGATGCAGGCTGCCGCCAAGGCCGCCGGCCAGGACCCGTCGACGATCGGCTTCATGCCCTTCCCCGCCCAGAGCGGCGGACAGTTCTGCTCGGTGCTGCGCCCCGACTACCAGTACGGCGTCAACGTGCACTCCAAGCACAAGGACGCGGCCCGCGCCTGGATCGACTGGTTCATCACCAAGTCCGGCAGCGCCGCGGCCGAGGCCTCGATCTCCTCGGTCAAGGGAGCCGCACTGCCCGACAGCCTCAAGCCCTTCCAGGACAAGAACGTCCGCTTCATCCAGGAGAGCCAGAACAAGATCGACGTCGTCAACAAGATCGACAAGGCGTCCGAGATCGGCATCACCTCGCAGGACTACCGCCAGCGCCTGGTGGACGTCGCCCGCGGCAGCGCCGCCGGCGACGCCGACAGCTTCTTCAAGGACCTGAACAAGAAGTGGTCCGACAGCCAGCGCACCATAGCCGGCTGACTCCACACGGCCGGAACAGCTCCGGCCGAACAGCGCAGCCCGGGGGCGGCGGCACCCGCCGCCCCGGTCTGCGTCCCGACGCCGGCACGGGCCGGCCCACCACGCACCAAGGAGAAACCGCATGACAGTCCGCACGCCGATCACCGACGGCTGGACACTGCGACTGGACACCGCCCGGTACACCCCCGAGCAGGCGCCGCCCGCCCTGTACTCGGACGCCGTGCCCGCCCAGGTCCCCGGCTGCGTGCACACCGACCTGCTCGCCGCCGGCCTGATCCCCGATCCCCACCTCGGCCTCAACGAGCAGGCCGTCGCCTGGATCGGCCACGCCGACTGGACGTACGCGACGGCCCTGCCCGCCCGCGACCACACCTTCGAGCGGGCCGACCTCGTCTTCGACGGCCTGGACACCGTCGCCGAGGTCACCCTCGCCGGCCGCCTCCTCGGCACCACCCGCAACATGCACCGCGGCTACCGCTTCGACGCCACCGAACTCCTCGGCGCCGGAGCCGACCTGACCGTCCGCCTCACCTCCGCCTACACCGAGGCCGAAGCCGTCCGCGCCGGCCTCGGAGAGCGGCCGAACTCGTACCCGGAGCCGAGCAACTACATCCGCAAGATGGCCAGCAGCTTCGGCTGGGACTGGGGCCCGACCCTCGTCACCGCAGGCATCTGGCGCCAGGCCCGGATCGAGCAGTGGTCCACCGCCCGCCTCGCCCGCGTCCGCCCCCGCACCACCACCGACATCACCGGCGGCACCGGCACCGTCGAACTCCACCTCGACATCGAACGCACGGTCACCGGCGCGGGCCGCGAACTCACCGCCACCGCCACCGTCGACGGCCACACCGCCACCGTCACCGTGGCACCCGGCGAGGACACCGCCGTCCTGGTCCTGCGCGTGCCCGACCCCGCACTCTGGTGGCCCCGCGGCTACGGCGACCAGCCCCTGTACGACCTGCACCTCACCCTCGCCGCCGACGACGCGCCCCTCGACACCTGGCACCGGCGGATCGGCTTCCGAACCGTCGAACTCGACACGTCCGCCGACGAGCACGGCACCGGCTTCACCCTGGTCGTCAACGGCGTGCGGATCTTCACCCGGGGCGTCAACTGGATCCCCGACGACACCCTGATCACCCGCGTCACACCCGAGCGCTACCGCGAACGACTCCAGCAGGCCGCCGACGCCAACGTCGACCTCGTCCGCGTCTGGGGCGGCGGCATCTACGAGAGCGAGGCCTTCTACGACGTCTGCGACGAACTGGGTCTGCTCGTCTGGCAGGACTTCCTGTTCGCCTGCGCCGCCTACCCCGAGGAGCAGCCGCTGCGCGGCGAGGTCGAGGCCGAGGCCCGCGAGAACGTCGCCCGCCTGATGCCCCACCCCTCACTCGTCCTGTGGAACGGCAACAACGAGAACCTCTGGGGCTTCGCGGAGTGGGGCTGGGAGCAGGAGCTCGCCGGCGACTCCTGGGGCGAGGGCTACTACCTCGGCCTGCTGCCCCGCGTCGTCGCCCAGACCGACCCCACCCGCCCCTACTGGGCCGGCAGCCCCTGGTCCGGCTCCTGGGACCACACCCCCAACCACCCCGACCACGGCACCGTCCACTCCTGGGAGGTGTGGAACCGCCGCGACTACACCGACTACCTCGCCACCGTCCCCCGGTTCGTCGCCGAGTTCGGCTGGCAGGCACCACCCGCCCACGCCACCCTGCTGCGCGCCCTGCCCGGCGAGGTGCTCGCCGCCGACTCGCCCGGCATGCTGCACCACCAGAAGGCCGAGGACGGCAACGGCAAGCTGGACCGCGGCCTCGCCCACCACTTCGAGGCCCCCGCGGACTTCGACGAGTGGCACTACCTGACCCAGGTCGTCCAGGCCCGCGCCATCGCCACCGGCGTCGAACACTGGCGCTCCCACTGGCCCGTCTGCGCCGGCACCATCCTGTGGCAGCTCAACGACTGCTGGCCGGTCACCTCCTGGGCCGCCATCGACGGCGACGGCCGGCTCAAGCCGCTCCACCACGAGCTGCGCCGCCTCTACGCCGACCGGCTGCTGACCTTCCAACAGCGCGACGGCCGGCTGGTCGTCGCCGCGATCAACCAGAGTGCGACGCCGTGGACCGGCACCGTCACCGTGCAACGCCACTCCACCGACGGCACCACCCTCGCCGCCGCAGAACTCGCGTTCACCGCAGCACCCCGCACGGTCACCCTCCTGGACGTACCGGCGGCCGTCGCCGATGCCGCGGACACCGCGAAGGAACTCTGGACGGCCGACGCCGACACCCTGCGTGCCTGGCACTTCGCCACCACCGACGCCCAGTTCGCTTACCCCGATGCCGAATTCGACGCCGTCGTCACCCCGCACGGCCCGGGCGCCACCATCACCGTCACCGCCCGCACCCTGCTGCGCGACCTGCTGCTCCAGGCCGACCGCCTGCACCCCGACGCCCGCACCGACCGCGGCCTCACCACCCTGCTGCCCGGTGAGAGCACCGTCTTCCAGGTGGACAACTGGACCGGAGCCGACCCCGGTGCCGACCTCACCACCGCCCTGCGCTGCGTCAACTCCCCCCGCACGAAGCGGCACCGGTAACCCACCGTCCCTGACACCCCGGCGCCGCGCCACCACGGATACGTCACGGCGCGGGCCGGGGCTCCGCCGGAGCCCGACACCGGCCGCCGAACCGGTGCCTCCCGGGACGGCACGTAACCACACCGGCGCCGGCGAAACCCGGCCGGCGGCCCGGCCGGGGCGCCGAGCCGCTCGCCGGCACCGTCGGCGCCCCCGACCTGGTGGGCCCCGCCCGCCCGCGTTCCGGCCCACGCCTCCGCAGGATCCCCTCCCCGGTGTCGAGGGCGTCCCGGAAGAGCGGCCCCGCTCCCACGGCGCCGACCACCCGCCCCATCGTTCACGCGACGGGTGACGGCGTGTTCGGCTGCGGCCCGCCGGCCGCCCGGAGCCTGCTCAACGCCATCAACCAGGAGACGACCGGCCCGGAGCGGTGCCCGCGCTCCGGACCCGCCGCCGACAGCCTGCCCGCCGCAGCGTGCCGCACCGTCCCGCCTCCCGAACCAGCCCGTGCCCGGGGCTCCACCGTGCGAGCGGACCCCGCCGAACCCACCACCCCCGAGAGGTACACCCATGCCCGGAACCGCCCGCCGCACCACGACGGCCGCCACCCTAGCGGCGGCCTGCCTCGCCGTCGCCGCCACCACCGCCCCGGCCGGCGCCCGGCCTCCGGCAGCGGCCGCCGACGCCTTCGTCACCCGCGACGGCACTCACCTCGCCCTCCAGGGCGACCCCTTCCGCTTCGGCGGCACCAATCTCTACTGGCTCGGCCTCGACGAGAACGTCGGCGGCGTCGACTACCCCACCACCTTCCGCATCGACGACGCCCTCAAGACCGCGCGCGCCATGAACGCCACCGTCGTCCGCTCCCACACCCTCGGCACCTCCCTCGGCTGCGCCAAGTGCATCCAGCCCGCCCTCGGGCAGTACAACGACGCCGCGTTCGCCAGCATCGACTACGCGATCTCCCGCTCGCGCGCCCTGGGCCTTCGCCTGGTCGTGCCACTCACCGATCAGTGGACGTACTACTCCGGCGGCTACACCAACATCACCGGGTGGCTCGGCCTCGAACCCAAGGCGTTCTACACCGACGCCCGCGCCATCGCCGCGTACAAGGACTACATCGCCCACGTCCTGAACCACGTCAACCCCTACACCGGGCTGGCACTGAAGGACGACCCCACCGTCATGTCCTGGTCGCTCGGCAACGAACTCAACGACATGACCACCACCTGGGCGGACCAGATCGGCGCGTACGTCCACAAGCTGGCGCCCCGGCAACTGGTCGCGGCCGGCCGCCAGCAGGGCGTCGACGCGGCCGCGCTCGCCTCCGCCCAGGTCGACATCGTCGACGTCCACTACTACCCGAGCAGCGCCACCACCGAAGCCGCCGACGCCAAGGCCATCACCGCCAAGGGCAAGGTCTACCTCGCCGGCGAACACGGCAGCACCAGCGTCACCGCCGCCGACGCGCTCGCGCTCGCCGACGACCCGAACGTCACCGGAGCGCTCTCCTGGTCACTGTTCGGCCATGCCGACGACCACGGCTACGTCCAGCACGACGACACCTTCACCCTGCACCACCCGGGGGACAACGCCGCGATGCACGCCACCGTCCTCGCCGAGTCCGCCTTCGCGCTGACCGTCACGGGTGACCGGCCGCGCCCCGCCGTGGCCACCACGCCGCCCCTGGTCACGTCCGTCACCAAGAGCGCCGGCATCAATCAGATCGCCTGGCGCGGCACCGCCGGCGCAGACGGCTACCGCATCGAACGCGCCACCGCGGGCGCCGACGGGCCCTACAGCACCGTCGCCACCGGACTCTCCGACAACGACGCGCCCTACCTCGACCCCGCCACCCCGGCCACCCCGGCCTGGTACCGCGCCGTCGCCCTCGACCGCGCCGGCCGCCCGCTCGCCACCTCCCCGGCGCTCGCCGCCGCCCCCGGCCAGGACAGCGCCGCCGACCCCCTGCAGAGCTTCATCCTCACCTCCTCGCACAGCGACACCCTCACCACCACCCCCGACGGCGACGGCGTCCGCGTCGCCCCGGCCCCCCGGAAGGCCGGGCAGATCACCTGGAGCCGGCCGGGCCTCACCAGCTTCCAGGCCGACTTCGCCACCCTCGACCGCTCCGCCCTGCCCACCGTCCGGACCTCCGCGGACGGCGTCACCTGGGTGAACGCCACCCCCACCCTGCAACGCCGCGGCGACCACACCCTGCTGACCCTCGACAACCTGCGCGCCACCGGCCACGTCCGGCTCGACTGGAGGGCGGACGCCCACCCCGCGCCGCTCACCGGCGCCACCTGGAGGGCGGCCACCGCGTCCCCGGCCACCGGCAAGCCCGGAGCCTTCCAGCAGACCCCGGCCGCCGGCGCGACCGGCGTGGACACCCGCACCCCCTTCACCTGGACCGCCGCCCCCGGCGCCGCCTATTACACCCTCACCCTCTCGAAGAACGCCGACCTCTCCGCCCCCGTCCTCCAGGCCACGAGCATCCGCGGCACCACCTACGCACCGGCCGCCAACCTCCAGCCCAACACCACCTACCACTACACCGTCGCCGCCGTGAACGCCGCCGGCTCCACCCCCGCCGGCAACGCACCCGCCACCTTCACCACCGGCGACCTCATCGTCGACGACTTCGAGAGCTACCCCACCGACAGCGCCCTCGCCACGGCCTATCCCCGCAACACCGGCGGCGGAGCCGTCACCACCACCCTCGACACCGCCCACGCCGACGGCACCGGCCACAGCCTGCGCGCCGCCTACGACCACGGAGCCCCCGGCTACGCCGGCATCATCCGCACCCTCCCCACCCCGCAGGACTGGGGCAGTGCCACCGCCCTGCGCCTGTGGGCCCGCTCCGACGGTGGCCCCGACCAGGCCCTGACCATCCAGTTCGTCGCCAGCGGCACCTACTGGGAGACCACCGTCCCCCTCACCGACACCACCGGCAGCAACCTCACCATCCCGCTCAACACCTTCAAGAACCCCTCCTGGGCCACCCCCGGCACCCTCGACACCAGCAAGGTCACCCAGCTCTCCTTCTACTTCAACGGCCAGGCCGCCACCGGAACCGCCTGGATCGACACCGTCACCGCCACCCGCTGACACCCGAACCCCCGGCTGCGCCGCACGGCCCTGTGCGGGTGCGGCGCCTGCCGGACCCGGGCCGGCCCCAGGGGCCGGCGCCCGGCCCCTCCGCCCCCATCCGTGGTGATCCACCTCGGGTGGGGGCGGAGGAGCACCGACGCGGGCCGGCTCCTGGGATGCCCGGTGCAGACCGGGACGGACACCGCACGGACACCGGGCTGTCAGAGCCGGCCTGCCGGTACCGGCAGGCCCGTCCCGACCGATGCGGGCGAGGGCCGGAACTCCCGGGCACCGGGCTCCACGAGGCGGGTATGCTCGCGGTGCGCCCGTCCGGAGGAGGCTCATGCCGCGCCAGCCCACCATGGCCGACATCGCCCGGCAGGCCGGGGTTTCCCGGGTGACCGTCTCCTACGCGTTGAACGGCCGCCCCGGCGTCTCCGAGCAGATGCGCGAGCGGATCCTCGGCATCGCCAGGGACCTCGGCTTCAACCCCAACACCTCCGCGCAGGCTCTGCAGGGCACAGTCGCCCGTCCGGTCGGGATGACCCTGCGCAGGCCCGCCTCCGACGCGCACACCGTCGAGGTGTTCCGCCGCGAACTGATCAGCGGCATCCAGACCGAGCTGAGCGCCCGCGACCTCGGCCTCGCCCTCCAGTACGTCGGCGACGCCGCCGAGGAGACGGCCGTCTACCGGCGCTGGCACGCCGAACGGCGGGTCGGCGGCGTCCTGGTGTGCGACCTGGAGTCCGACGACCCGCGCATCGGGCCGCTCGCCGCGCTCGGGCTGCCCGCCGTCGTGGTGGGCGGGCCCGTCCCCGGGGGCGCGCTGACCGGCATCTGGAACGACGACGAGGCCGCGGTCGACGCCGCCGTCCGGCACCTGGCCGGCCTCGGCCACCGCCGCATCACCAGGGTGAGCGGCCCGGCCGGGATGCTGCACACCGCCGTCCGGGACGCCGCGTTCACCGCGGCCTGCCGGCGTGCGGGCGCGGCGGCGGCGATCGTCGGCGCCGACTACACCGCGCACACGGGCGGCCTCGTGACGCGGCGGATCCTGAGCTCGCCGAACCGGCCGACGGCCGTCGTCTACGACAACGACGTGATGGCGGTGGCCGGCCTCGCCGTCGCCCGCGAGATGGGCGTACGGGTACCGGCCGACCTGTCACTCGTCGCCTTCGACGACTCGCCGCTCTGCCAGGCCGTGCGCCCCGCGCTGACCGTCCTTCGCCGGGACATCGTCGCGTACGGCGCGCACGCCGTACGGCTGCTGTTCGAGGTGATCGGGGGGCGGCCGCCGGCCGCCGTGCTGGACCACACCGCGACCCTGGTCGTCCGGGACAGCAGCGGCCCCGCCCCGCAGCCGGCCTGACCTGCCGGCACCCGCCGGGGCGTCAGGACCATGGGTGCGCGAGGCGGGTGGTCAGGCCGGCGGCCGGGCGTTCGCCGGGCCGGCGGTGCTCGCACGCGGTGTCAGGTGGGCGGCCTCGACCGATACACCGGTAGCTTCCCGGCCGTCGAGCGACGCCAGCAGCAGCTGCGCCGCCTGCCGGCCGTACGCCGCGATGTCCCTGGTCAGCGCGGTGAGTGCCGGGTGGACGATCCGGCAGACGGGGGAGTCGTCCCAGGCCACGACCGAGAGGTCCCCGGGCACCGTCAGCCCCATCTCCTGAGCGACCGCCAGCCCCGCGACCGCCATGATGTCGTTGTCGTAGACCAGTGCGGTGGGCGGGTCGGCCGCCCCGAGGAGCAGGCGCGTGGCGCGGGCGCCGTCCGGGCCGGTGTAGTCGGTGTACTCCGTCGGCGCGCACTCCAGCCGGAGCTTGCGGGCGAGGTTCGCGAACGCGGCGCAGCGGATCCGGGTATGGGCGAGGTCGGGGATGCCCGCCACGCGGCCGATGCGGCGATGGCCCAGCGCCACAAGGTACTCCACCGCCTCCTGGAGGGAAACGGCGTCGTCCGACCAGACGCTGGAGACCCGGCCGCCGGCCGGAAACGGGCCGATCACCACCGCGGGCAGCCCCAGCTCCCGCAGCACGGGCAGGCGCGGGTCGTCGTCCAGGACATCGCAGACCAGCACCCCGTCGACGGCGTGGTCGTGCCCCCACCGCCGGTACACCGCCGTCTCCTGCTCACGGTCGGCGACCATGTGCAGCAGCAGGGCGTAGGAGCGGAGGGACAGTTCGGCCTCCAGGCCGCTGATCAGTTCCATGAAGAACGGTTCGACGCCGAGCGTCCTGGCGGGCCGGTACAGAGTCAGGCCGACCGTCTTCGCCGGTGCCCCCGCCAACGCTCTCGCCGCCCGGTCGGCGTGGAAGCCCAGCGCGTCGGCGGCGGCCAGGATGCGTCGACGCGTCGCCTCCGACACGCCCGGCCGCCCGTTGAGGGCGTACGACACCGCTCCCTTCGACACGCCGGCGGCACGCGCCACGTCACTGATGGTCGGGCGTGTCACCAGGTGCTCCCTTCCATCCCACTGCGGATCGGGCCGCCGTCCGGCCGGCCACGGCAACTTTCTCGGTTCACCAATGCTATCCGCGATGCCTCCCTGCGCCTAGGCGCCGTCCTGGCGATCGGACGACGAGTGCTGCTGCGGTGACGGTGCCGAGGTAGAGGGAGTGCCCGGCCCGACGGGACGATGCCCTGGGCGGTCCGGGCGTAGCGGTCCGGGTGGGGAGGCGATGGGTCATCATGGGTGTGACCACGGCGGCGGGTGCCGCCCGCCGCCGGGTCCGGGCGCCGGAGGAGGGGGCGGCTGATGGGTCTGGCCGGCCGCGCACGCATGCCGATCGACGGCCGCGCCGTCGCGCGCAGCCGCCGCCCCCGGACGCTGGCGCAGGAGCTCTTCCGCGGGTGTTTCACGGCGGAGGAGGGGATCGTCCGGGAGCTGCTGCAGGAGTTGCCGGACGACGCCCGGTACGTCTCGTTCAACAGCCACCGCGGCAGGGCCACCGGCGCCGACCTGCTCTGGTGGTGGGTGGAGCCCGGTGGGCGGGGGTTCGGCTGCCTCGTCCAGACGCGGAGCCTCACCTGCCACGCCGGTCTGTGGCGGATCGGCTCGGACCGGCGGGCCCACCCGGACTCCCAGCTCACCCGCCTGCTGTACACCGCCCAGCACCTGGAGGTCCCGGCGGCCCTGCTGCTCCACACCGGGCCAGAGGACGCCGCGGCCGCCGCGACCCCCGCTCCCGACGCCGTCACCGCCGCCGTGGCCCTGCTGCCCGCCCTGGCCGTCCGCGCCACCCTCCGCCACCGCGCGGCCGAGGCGGAGGCCGCCGGTCTCCGGTTCGGTGGTCTCGACGGGCCCGGGCTGCTGGCCGGCGCCGTGCACTTCGCCCCGCTCCTGGCCCGCGGCGTCGGGCCGTGCCCGCCCGTCACGACCGACGCCGAGCTCGCCGGTCAGGGGGTGCCCCGTCCGCTGCGCGGGTTACTGACCGCACCGCAGTCCGGCGCGGGCGCGGTCGCCCGGAGCCTGCACGACGCCCTGTACGGGTACCGTCCGTGTGCCGGCCGGGCCGCCGACGGCGTCACCCTGATCGACGGGCCCGGGACGATGGCGCGGTTCCACCACACCGCCCACCTCCGCCACGTCGCCGTCGGGCTGCGGCCCGTGGTGCCCGGCTACGTCCACCAGGCGCTCGCCGGGCACGGTCCGGCGCGGCTCGCCCGCTACGTCGCGGGCCTGGTCGTCGTCCCCGTGTGACACGTCACGCCACCGCCCGCACCGGCCGTTGCCCACCCGTAGGTACGGCAACCGCCATTCCCGCTCGGCGTCCGGCAGATCACCGCGTTCTCCGCGCCCCGTGCCTGGAACATCGCGCGGATCAGGCGCAGCCACGTGATCGGCCGGACAGCTCCTGGCTGTCAGTCATGTCCGACGTCGACCGACTGCCTGAAGTCCCGTGCGCTCATGTGCCGCACCCTCGCCTGAAAAACGCTCGATGCCTGAAACCAAACGGAATTGAGACCGCCCGAGGATGCGCAACCTGTTGACGGCGCCCCGACCCAGCCGTATGTTCATCCCGCTTACTCGGTTCATCTCAGGTCAGTGCTCCGGCAGTTGCATGAACGCCGGACAGAGTGCGTGGCAGTATCCGGCACCCTGTACCACCTGACGCCCGTGGCGCTGCGCCCCCGGAAGACCCCACACCACCTGGGCGGGACACCCACTCCCGTACCCGTACGTGGCGACCCACCCGGTGCCCCCACGGACACCTCTGACATCCCCCCACTCCTCCACCAGAGAGCCGACCACCATGCGTCAAGCCCTCACCCGGCTGTCCACCCGCGGCGCCGCGCTCGCCGCCGCGGCCGTCGCCGCACTGCTCATGACCACACTGCCGGCTCCGGACGCCCAGGCCTTCCCCGCCACCCCCAAGGCCAACGTCCTGACCTACCTGCAGTCCGTCACCGGCAACCACATCGTCTCCGGCCAGCACAACAAGGAGCCCGCCTCCGCCCCCGCCCAGTACACCCAGCAGGTCAAGAACATCACCGGCCAGTACCCGGGCCTGTGGGGCGGCGACCTCATGTTCAACCCCGCCGACGTCGCCAACCGGCAGAACGTCATCAACCAGGCCAAGACCGAGTGGGCCAACGGTTCGCTGGTCGCGCTCACCTGGCACGTCTGCCCGCCCACCCAGGGCAGCGGCTGCAACTTCGACGGCGGCGTCAAGTCGAGCATCACCAATGACCAGTTCACCCAGATCGTCACCGACGGCACCGCCCTCAACACCGCCTGGAAGAAGCGCCTCGACGAGGCCGTCCCCTACTTCCAGCAGCTCAAGGACGCCGGCGTCCCGGTGCTCTTCCGCCCGCTGCACGAGATGAACGAGACCTGGAACTGGTGGGGCAACCGCCCCGGTAGCAACGGCGGCGCCAAGCTCTACCAGATCACCCACGACTACCTCGCCAACACCAAGGGCCTGTCCAACCTCATCTGGGTCTGGAACGTGCAGGACAACCCGGCCGGCGGCTGGGCCGACTACTACCCCGGCAACGCGTACGTCGACGTCGTCTCCCTCGACGCCTGGTACAAGACCTACCCGAGCGCCGCGGACTACCAGCAGATGCTCGCCATCGCCGGCAGCAAGCCGATCGCGATCGCCGAACTCGGCAGGATCCCCACCGCAGCCCTGCTCGACAGCCAGCCGAAGTGGTCCTACTTCATGCTGTGGTCCGAGCAGCTGACCGGGAACAACACCAACGCCGAGATCCAGACCGGCTACTTCCTGCCGCGGGTCGTCAACCAGGGTGAGATCACCCTGCCCACCGGTGGCACCGGTGGCACCGGCGGCGGGACGGGGGCCATCACCGGCCTCGGCGGCAAGTGCGTCGACGCCCGGGCCGCCGGCACCGCCAACGGCACCGCCGTTCAGCTGTACACCTGCGCGTCCGGCACCGCCCAGACCTGGACGGTCGCCGGTGACGGCACCATCCGCAACCCGCAGTCCGGTCGCTGCCTGGACATCACCGTCGCCGGCACCGCCAACGGCAGCAAGATCCAGCTCTACGACTGCAACGGCGGCACGCAGCAGCAGTGGCAGGCCCAGGCATCCGGCCAGTTGAAGAACCCGCAGTCCGGTCGCTGCCTGGACGTCCCCGGCGGCAGCAGCGCCGACGGCACCCAGTTGCAGATCTGGGACTGCAACACCAACGCCTGGCAGAAGTGGACCCTGCCGAGCTGACCCCGAGAAGGTGCCCCGGCCGACCCGGCCGGGGCACCTTGGCGCTGATACGGGCGGCGCCGGCGGGGGCGGCTCGGCGGTGGCCGGGTTCTCCCCTGCGGCGAAGCGCAGGCCGCGACCGGCCCGAGAGCGGCCGACACCGGGGTGCGGCAGTGCGGGGCGGGTCAGCGGCCGGCCGTTGACATTCAGCTCGCCGTTCCGCCGACAGCGAAGAATACGTGCCGCGCCGGTCGGGATCATCATGGCTTCTGAGGAGGACTGGAAAGGTCCTGGCGACGACGGGCCGATCTCGGTTCCGGTTCTGCCGCCGGCCCGGATGGGCTCCGTCGCCGGCGTCGCGGCGGCCGGTTCGTTTCGGCCGTCGGGGCCGTCCGGCCAGTGTTGTTGCCCGCTTCCGTCCCGCCACAGGGCATTCGACCCCTGCGCCGTCCTACGGCTGCCTCCGGGCCTTCCCAGCAGCCGGTGTGAATGCTCCGGAAGGGTGGTCTTCACCCGATCAGGCGCCGGCGCCAGTCCAGGGGGGTGATGGTGATGGCCTGGCCGGGGTCGTGGTCCCAGTCGGTGCGGAGGCCGGCTGCTGTCAGGGCCGCTACGACTTCATGGCCGACGGCCACGGTGGTGGCGGGCGAGCCGTCGAAGCCGCCGTAGTGGAGCGTCAGCCCGTGGCCGGCCGCAGCGGAGTCCGTGGACTGGGTGTGGAAGTAGACGAAGCCGCGGGCGTCGGGGCCGCCTTCGCCGCCGATCTCGGCCTGGCCGCAACCGTGGCAGCAGGTGAAGTGCTCGCGGGCGGTGATACCGGCCTCCCTGAGCGCCGTGAAGGCGCGGGTGAGCCGCTCGGGGTCCGTCTCGCCCTGCCAGTCGGCCTGCTCCGCCAGGCGTTCCAGCCACATCCGGTCGGCCAGCATCTGCGCCTGGGCGCGGGACACGGGCCGACGCTCCGCGGTGACCAGGTAGTCCTCGGCGAGTTCCGCCAGAGAGGCGCGGGTGACGTAGCCGCCCGCCAGCGATACGCGGATGCGCTGTTCCAGCACCGTGCGGTCGTCCTCGTCCAGGTCGAGCGGCGGGACCTCGGGGGCGGGGCCCAGGTCCAGCGGCGACCAGGCAAGGGTGGTGTCCCAGCCGGGCGTGCGGGCGGCCCATCCGGTCATCGCCGCGGTCACCGTATCGGGATCGTCGACCAGTACCTGGAAGTGCTCACCGGTGGGGCCGGTGCGGTGCTGCAGTGTGTAGTCCCCGCCGGCCTCGTGCCAGACCTGGGTGAAGACGTCGGGCAGATCGGGTATCCGCTGGACCACCAGGAACCGGTCCCCGTCACCGCCGATCCGCTGGACCAGCCCGGCCAGTTCCTCGGCAGGCACACCCACGTGCCGCTCGCCGTTCTCGGTCTCCACCACGATCTTCAGCATCCGCAGACTCTGACACATCCCCCTGACGGGGTGCGAGCGGGTACGGCCACCCCGTTCCCACACCCTCCGAGGGCCGTCCCCGGCCGGGAAGGCCCGCCCCGGGACGCCATCGGTCCGCTGTACTGCCACGATGGACCCCGGGGCGTCGAACGCCTGGGTCTTGCCGGTGGTCGCTCATTGGTTTGCACGCGTCGATCGTGTTCGTCACTGCCTGGCCGGTGGTTCATCAGATGGTGCGAACCCGTGCTTGTCGGCTGCTCGGGTCCGAGGGGCGTGGATACGCTCGGTCATGTCGTCCGAAGGGGGCGGCACCCGTTGCGTGCTGCCCCTGCCAGGCCGTCCCGCGGTCCAGCGCCGGCGCGGAGCACGCCCGGGCAGTTCCCATGGGAGTGGCATGAGTTCACTAGGTCGTAGGAGTGTCGCGGTGATGGCGGCGGCTCTGGCGTCGCTGGGAGTGGGGAGCGGTGTCACCGCGTCCGCGACCACCCCGGCGGACGCGTCGTGCAGCGGGGCGGAGTGCCCCAGCCTGAAGCCGACCAGACTCACCACCAGCCAGGCGAGCCTGAACGTCACCCAGATGCAACTGGAGAACATCCACGCGATGGCGTCCGACGCGGTGACCGGGCAGCCCATCCGCGGTGCCAGGATCGTGTTCGCCACGGTCGGTGGCCGGACCCTGGGGGCGGCCTACACCGACTACGACGGCATCGCCGCGATCACCGCCCCGGAGAATCTGGGGCCTGGAATCCTGCAGGAACTGCTGGGCGGTTACGAAGCCGCGTTGGTCGGTGACGGCGTCCACGCCCCGGCCGGGGCCCACGGAGCGATCACCATCGGCACGGACCAGGGCCCCGGGGTGCCGGGGAGCCCGTGCGCTGTCTGCAGCGACCGCGGGCTCAAGCAGGACGTGGTTCCGGTCGACTGGAGCCGCTGAGGATGCGGATCTTCCACCGGCGGTCCCGGCCGGCCGGCCCGGTCCCCGCCGACCGTCGGGCGGGCGGGCGGCAGAACGGCTCGGCGGCCCAGGTCGGTGCGGTCGACGGCTACGTCGGTGCGGTCAACGGCTACACGGTCCTGGAGACCGTGGCCGCGCTGCCCGTCAGTACCTGGCGCTACCTCTGGGAGCCCGAGGACGTCCGCCACCTGGGGCCGATGGCCCAGGACTGGCACGCCGCGTTCCGCCTCAACCCGGACGACACCGTGATCCCGGTCGTCGACGGCCTCGGCGTGGCCCTGGTCTGTGTCCAGGCGCTGCACCGCCGGGTGGAGGAACTCACCGCCGAAGTGGGCCGTCTGAGAGACGCCGCCGGCGCGCGCGAACCGGTGGCCGCGGCCGCTGCGGCACCCATCGTGATCCAGGAAGCAGGGCACCATGACAGGGCAGGACACCGTGACGGGACCGTCCGGGGCAATGGATCAGCGCTCGCCGGTGTCCAAGGACGCGATCTGGCGGCTACCGGTGACGGTCTGTCGCATCACCCAGTTCCTGGGTGACCGGACTGCCGGCGCCCTGCTGGAGCGTGCGATCGCCTCCACCGGCGACATGTTGAAGCCGTCCATGATCCGCGACCGGGAGGTGGACCTCGACTTCCGCCGGTCTCGCTCGTACCAGGGCTTTGCGGCGCCCGAGCTGATGGCAGCCATCGACGACGTCCTGGAGGTGGTCGAGCACACCCTGGGGGTCTCCTGCCGGCACGCCGAACCCAGCTACGGCCTCAACGTCCACAACGACGGCGACTTCTACCGGGCGCACCAGGACACCAGCGCCGAGTTCGCTCCCCGCCGCCTGCTCACCTTCGTGTACTACCTGCACCGCTCGCCCCGGCCTTTCGTCGGGGGCGAGCTGCGGGTGTTCGACGCCGCCCTGCCGCTGCACACCGGGACCGCCGGCAAATGGGACGAGCGCACCTGGCGGGACTGGGAACCCGAGCACGACAGCATCGTCTTCTTCCGCCCCACCGCCTGGCACGAGGTACGGCCGGTCGGCTGTCCGAGCAGGCGGCACGCGGACAGCCGCTTTGCCGTCAACGGCTGGCTGTGCAGCCCGGACCCCACGACACGAAGGGTGGGCTGAGAAGGCGTCGATCGCTCCCCGTCGCGGTCCGACGGTCACGCGCCGGTTCGGGTGCCGGCTGTCCGCGGTCCGTCCTCCCCGGTGCCCGCCGGATCGGGCGGTGGTGCCCGATCCGGCGGCCGGCGGCCCCGCGGCGGAGTCCTCCGGTCAGGAGCGGTCCATGAGGAACCGGGACAGCGGATCCGTCCGCTCGGCCCTCCCTCGTCAGGCGTTGAGCGTGGTGATGTTCCACCAGCGTTCGCCACCGAGGTCGAGGGTGATCGGCACGGGGGCCGCCTTGCCGCGGTGCAGCACGGCCGGGTAACTGCTGTCGGGCAGTGGCCTGGTGGTCCACGGCCGGCCGTCGTGCCCGTTGTCGGGCACCGAGGGGATCGTGATCTCGACGGCGTTCGCCAGATCGTCCGCGGTAACGCCGTCGGGTACCTGCCGGAGGGTGAGGATCTGCTCGAAGTGGGGGCGCTGCACCAGGCGGTGGGCGATGTGGGCCTCCTCGCCCCGACCGTAGAGCAGGTAGGTGAGGTGCGCGGGGAAGGGCTCCTCACCGAACCGGCGGAAGTTCAGGACCCGCTTGATCCGCACGGTGAAGCCGCCCGAGACGGCCTCCCAGACCCGGTCCTCGCCGTTGCCGGTCTGGGTGACCCGGTCGAGCCTGGCCGGGTACTCGGTGACCGAGCCGTCGCCGATCGGGGGCAGCACCATGTCCTCGGTGTTGCGCACGGCGTGCCAGCTGGCCGGGCGGTCCGCCTGGTCCTTGAGGTAGATGTCGAGGATGTCGGTGGGCAGGTCGTACTCGACCACGACCTGGTAGCGGTGCTCGGCCATGCCGAACATCGCCAGGTGGTAGCCGAAGACCGTGTCCCGGCCGGAGAGGATGAAGGAGTGGACCGAAGGGTCCTCGTGCTCGTGGTCGTGACGGGTGGTCATGCGAACTCCTTGCGGGTGCTGTGCTGTGGTGCGGAGGGATGCGGCAGGGACGTGTGCCGGCGCTGCCAGAAGAGCCGGCCGCTCCAGCGGCTCTCCAGGCCGTACACCGCGTGGTGGTTGCGCCGGTAGGCGGTGAGGACCGCTGCCACCTGGGTGCGGTAGGACCCCAGCGCCTCGCCGTCCCCGTCGAGGTGGGCGGCCAGGGCCGAGGCTCCGGTCATGCCGGTGTGCAGGGCCGTGAGGATCCCCTGGGACGAGATCGGGTCGAAGGCGGTGGCCGCGTCGCCGACCGCGATCCAGCCGTCGCCGGTGGGAGTGTCGAGGTGGGAGGAGTGGGCGGGGGCCCGCCTGACGGTCGCGTCGGTGGGCGGCGGGTGGGCGTCGGCCCGGACGGCGACGTGCCGGGTCCGCCGAAGCAGACGGTCGAAGTCCGAGCGGGTGCGCGGTGCGGGCGGGGCGAGGTCGGCATCGGTGAAGTAGGCCACCAGGCGGCGGCCGCTGGGCAGCAGCGCGGTGTACCACCAGCCGTCCGCGGCGGATTCGACCAGCGAGCAGGTCTCACCCGCTCGGCCCGAGGGGTCGGGTGCCAGGTCCAGACAGACGGCGACCAGGGCGTCGGTGCGGCGAGTGGCGGCCCGGCCGGCGGAGGCCACCGCCCGCCGGCGGCCGCTGGCGTCCACGAGCCAGTTGCACCGGACCATCCTCAGCTCCGCCGGTCCCCGCAGGGCGACGGTCCAACGTCCCTCCAGTTGACGGGACTTCAGGCGGACTGTGGTGCGCTCCGCTACTTCGGCGCCGGCCGAGCGGGCCGCCTCGCGCAGGCGTTGGTCGAACCGGGCCCGGTCCAGATGCCAGCCGGGACCGTTCGGGTCGTTGATGAAGTCCGTGCGGCCCAGGGCGTGCGACCCCCAGGACGAGAGGTTGGCGTAGCAGGTCAGGTGACCGGCCGCGACGGGTCGTTGACCGGTGCCCAGGTCGTTCAGCAGGACCTTGGCCACCGAGGGCAGGGCCTCGCCGACCTTGGGCGGCCCGGTCCTGGCGTCCGCGAGCAGCACGGTCCGCCCCGCACGCGCCAGGGTCAGGGCCGCGGCCGCGCCGGCCGGGCCGCCGCCGACGACCACCACGTCGTACTGCTCGCCCGTGGTGGTGAGCCGACCGGTCATCAGGTGTTGTCGCGGAAGGGCGCGACCTTGTCGATGAAGCCGGCCGTCACCTCTTCGGCGGTGTAGCCGCTGACCGCGATCGCCTGGTTGATCGCCTCCGACGCGAGGGCCACGTCCGCGGCCTGGGGCACGTGCAGCGTCACCAGGTTCTGGGTGAGCGGAACGCCTTCGAGGTCGATGGAGGGCCTGGACTCCACCTGGATCCGGTCGGGGAAGTCCTTGGCGCCCTCGCGCACCTCGACGATGCCGAGCCGGTACCAGTCGTCGATCATCTGGTTGAGCTGTTCGGTGTTCTGCCCGCGCAGCCCGCGCAGCCACACGGCGCGCCGCTCGAACGCCTCGGTGCGCTCCGCCAGCGGCCGGGTCTCGTCCACGACCACCTGGTAGTCGTCCTCGGTGAGGACGTGGTTGGGGACCCGGGCCGGCCAGAACGTCGGCAGGTACGGGTCGTGACGCGGACCCAGGGACAGCTCGTAGCCGGAGCGGCAGCTGGCCGTGTCGCTCTGCCACGGGACGGCCATCCACCGGGAGAGGTCACCCGGCGCCTGGGCGTACAGCGGTCCGTTGACCGACAGCGCGGTCTCGGGGGTGAGGACCGTGCCGTACGAGGGTTCGGGCCGGCCGGCCGGGCGGTGGCGGATCCGGAAAGGCGCCATGTACATGGAGGGGTGCCGGATCGGCCAGGTGACCTCGCAGCCGGGGTGGAAGGCGTCGGCGAGGCAGAAGTCCAGTGCGGCGCGGTCGAGCGCGGCGGGCTGCTCGGCGAGGGGCACCTCGGCGAGCGTCCGGGGCGGCGGGGTGGCCCCGAGGGTGCCCCAGTCGTCCTCGAAGTCGCCGTCGGCCCAGCACTGGAACATCCGGTACTGGGTCGGGGAGAACGCCATGTGGTGCAGTGGCGAGCGCGGCGGGATGGCCATCGCGTCCCCGTACAGCCACGGCCAGGGGACCGGCGAGGTGCCGTCGCGCCCGAAGTCGCGCAGCGCGTTGAACACCTGCCGGCGCAGCGCGCGCCGGGTGGGGGCCTTGCTGCTGAGCCGCGCCAGCATCTGCGGGGTGGTGAACTGGCCGAGGCCGTCGTGCCCGTAGTAGCCGGCGAAGCCGTGGTTGACCCACTGGTGGTCGGTGAAGCGCTGGAGCACCGGTGCGATGTGGCGGGTGAAGGAGACCCTGTCCGGGAACGGCAGCGATCCGTCGCAGACGAACACGTCGTACAGCAGGTCGTAGAGAGTGCGGATGCCCTTCAGCGCGGGAGCGTAGTTGGGCGGGGCGACCAGGACCCAGGCGGGGTCGACCGGCAGGACGCGGCCGCCGACGGTGACGGCCGCGGTGACCGGGCCGTCGCCGATGTCGTCGTGCCAGCCGTCGTTGTTGGCGTAGGTGGTGATCGGCTTGCCGTTGTGGGAGGCCGACTCGCCGAATCCGCCGAACACCAGCAGGCGCCCGTCCTCGTCGGTGCGGAGTTCCCCGAGATAGACCTCCTTCCCCATGAACTTGCCGTCGCGGAAGTGGAAGTCGGGCCCTGAGACGTTCCTCCCGGTGATGCCGATCGGGCCCGGATCGATGATCAGGCCCTTGCGGAGGTCGCCGGTGATCTCCTTGTTGCGCAGCCCCGACGGATTGGCGCTCGCCGCCTCGGGAATGTCGAGCGCGAGCTGGAACTGGTACCAGGCAGCCTTCTTGTTCGCCAGGTGCGCACTCCAGCGGATGTCCGCGTTGTCCGCCGTCAGCTCGGCCACCACCTCGCCCAGGGCGTTGTACCCGTAGACCCGAAAGCGTGCCGCCTCGCGTTTGATCGCTCCGGCGGAGTCCTTGTAGAAGCCCGGGTCCTGCGGTGCGGGGTCGGGCACCTCGGGTGCGGTGCAGTACTCCTCGAGGGAGTTTCCGACTCTGGCGATTCCGATGGCGGGGTGGATCGCGGCGCGGACGATCTCGTCGGTCATCTGGCTCGTGCCTCCAATTTCGGGGTCCGGCTTCGAGCTGAAGGTTCGTTGACGGAACACTATGGGGGGAGGCTCCGCTCCGATCGGATGGACACGAACGATCACTCGCAAGAGTGAGGCGGGCACCCATGCCGGGGCTGTCGGGGGAGCCTGCACCCGCTCGACATCCTCCGGCCGGCCGGCATTCACGATTCGGCTTCCCCCGCGCGGGGGAAGCCGGATGGCCCGTGGGACGGATGTGATCAGGGCGGGCGGCGCGGCATCGTGGAGCGTCGGCAATCCGGACAGACGGGGGTCACGGTGGTTGTTCCTGCGAACACGGAGGCAGGTGGCGTTCCTGAGCCGCCGATCGCAAGCCCGGGGCGGGCGTTGTGGAGGCGGCGCCGGCCTGTGTGGGTGCCCGTGGTCGCGGCGGTGTGGGGCGTGTTGTACGCCACCGTCGAGGTCACCTGGGCGGCGACGGGCACCACCGTGCAATGGAAGGAGCACTCCGCGTACGCGCCGGAGGTCCAGCTCTTCCTGGCGGCCCTCGCCCTCCTGGCCGGCGGCGCCTGCCTGGCCGGCACCCGGACTCTCGCCGGGCCCGGCCGGGTTGCGGTGGCGACGGCGCTGATCGTGGCGCTCCCGGTGTTCGTCGTGGGGATGAACGGGCTGCCGATCTATTTCGTGACCATGGTGGCGCTCTCGGGGGTCGAGAGCGCCACCGGGCTGGCCCAGGTGCTGCTGAACACGGCCGGTGCCGCCCTCCTGCTCCTCGCCGGTTTGTCGTACCGCCGGCGGCTGCGCGGAGACTGCCCGCGATGCGGGCGGTCGCACAGCGGCGCAGCCGACGGCCCCCTTGTCCACCCGGCCGCCTCCCGGGCCCCGGGGCGGACCCGCGTCGCGGTGTACCTGCTCATGGGCGGACTTCTGCCGTGGGCGGGAGCCAAGACCGTCTGGACGCTGGGAGGAGACGCGCTCGGCGTCGCGGGCGACGACTGGCGGAGGGCGACGAGCGTCGGCGCGTCGGGGCCGTCGAGGGCGGCCGCGGCGGCCGGGATGGACGTGACCGTCCTGGCGGCGATGGTCGGGGTCTTCCTGCTGCTGGGGTTGCTGTACTCGTGGGGGCAGGTGTTCCCCCGCTGGACGCTGTTCCTGTCCGGACGACGGGTCCCGCGCCTGCTGCCCTTGATCCCGGCCTGGCTGACGGGCATCCCTCTGGCGATGTACGGGGCCGTCCTCATCGTCATGGCCCCACTCATGGCTGTCGGCGTGCTGCCCACGATCGAGCCGTCCCCGCCGTTCACCGCCGGTTCGGGGATCACGTGGATGGTCGAGTTCGGCGGTCTGGCATTCGCCGGTCTGGGCGGCGGCCTCGTGGTGGCCGCCCGCTCCTACACGGCCCGCACCCGCCCCGTCTGCGCCGGCGCCACGGCAACGGAGAGGCTCAAGTAGCCGGGTGCCGGAGTGTCAGCTGCGCCCTGGCGGTCATTGCAGCGGGGTGCGCGCCTGCTCGGGGGCGACGCGTTCGGGCGGACCGGCCCTACCGGGCGTGCCGGGCAAGGCCGAACAGAGCAGGGGTGGGATCGCGCAGGACCGCGTCCGCGTCGGCGTCCTGGCGCACTTCGGTCGCATCGAGCCGTCGGGCCGTGCTCGGCGTCGGCATCGGGGCCGTTGTCGGCGAAGGTGACCATCTGGCCGGTCGGTGATCAGTCCGCTCCTCGCACGATGTGCTCCGGCGGCCCGGCCGCCAGCAGGTCGCCGGCGGTGCGGGTGTTCGAGGGGTCGGCTGCGGTGGCCATCAGTTCGGCGGCCGCTGCTTCGTCGGTGTCCGGAGGGATCACCAGCAGGTCCAGGCGAAGCGGGGTGTAGGAGCGAATCATGATCTCGTCGGGGTCCTGCTCCTGCCGGAACCAGCCGGCATGGACGACGTGTCCGGCCACCGGGATCCGCGGGGGGATGACGGGCCAGTGCGCGGGATTGAGGGTGACGCGGGTCACCCGTCCCCAGCGCCCGTCCAGTTCCTTGGCGAGGGAGGGCAGTTCGGCGAGAAGGTCGTACGACCGGGGCCACCAGGCACCGTCCAGCCGGCCTGCGGTGGCGTCGTCGGGCGTGAGCGTCAGACGCAGTGGTGCTGCGGGCGTCCGTGGGGTGTTCACACGGTCGAAGGTCACGGTCATGTCCCGGACCTGTCCCCGGGTCCATTCACATGGGCCCGGCATTGTCGGTCTCCGGAGACGAAGCCGGATCGGGGTCCGGCCTGCGATGTGCCTTCGGTAGCTCCCAGGCTACTCCGGTGCGGCGCCCGACCCACCACGCTGCCAGGGTCCGTCCTGCGACCGGGGCCGGAGAGTGTCGCTCAGAGGCCGGCGGCCGCGCGGACGGTCCGTGCGGTGTCAGCGGGATCCGGATCGGTGACGGCCGGGCGGGCACAGGGCGAGGGACATTCCAGATCGGGCCGGCTTTCCGGCAGTGCGCCCGTGACCACCCGATGGGCCCTGCGGCAGGTCGTCCGGGACATCCGCCTACTGCCATCCGCGTCCCGCCCCGGCCGCGAGCCCGCGCCGTCCCGGCGGGATGGCGCCCGTCGCAACCCCGAGGCGGATCGCTGTTGCTCAAGGCCGGCCCCGCCGGGCCCCTGACTCGGCTGCGCTGCCCACCCGAGCGTGGAGCGGGCCTGGAGCAGGGCGGCGCGCCGCCCTGCTGGGCCGTTCGGGGGTCGCCGCCTGCCCGAACGGACGAGTGGTGCGAGCCGTTTGTCCCGGAACGGGCCGTGGCCGAGGAGTGTTGTCCGTCGGATCCGGCGCGCGACCGATGACGGGAGAGATCAGTGAGCTCAGCTGTGGATCAGGGCCGGTGGGCCGTGCCGCCGGTCCTGCGGGGGCAGAAGGCCCTGGTGACGGGGGCGAACTCCGGCATCGGCAAGGCGACCGCGATCGCTCTCGGCCGGGCCGGTGCCGACGTGGTGGTGAACTACGTCTTCGGGCCGGAGGCCGCCGAGGAGGTGGTCGAGGAGATCAAGTCGTTCGGTGTGCGGGCCTACGCCCACGAGGCGGACGTCTCCCAGGAGGACCAGGTCGTCGCGATGGTCGACCGGATGGTCCAGGATTTCGGCACCATCGACATCATGGTGGCCAACGCAGGCCTGCAGCGGGACGCCGCCGTCACCGAGATGACCGTCGCCCAGTGGCAGAAGGTGCTGGACGTCAACCTCACAGGTCAGTTCCTGTGCGCCCGGGAGGCGGCGAAGGAGTTCGTCCGCCGTGGCGTCGTGCCGGAGGTCTCCCGCTCGGCCGGGAAGATCGTCTGCATGAGCTCGGTGCACCAGATCATCCCCTGGGCGGGCCACGTGAACTACGCCTCGTCCAAGGGCGGCGTCCTGATGATGATGCAGACACTGGCGCAGGAGCTGGCCCCGAAGGGGATCCGGGTCAACGCGGTGGCGCCCGGTGCCATCCGCACCCCGATCAACACGTCCGCCTGGGACACCCCGGAGGCCGAGGCGGACCTGCTGCGGCTGATCCCGTACCGCCGGGTCGGCGACCCCGCGGACATCGCCAACGCCGTGACCGTGCTGGCGTCCGACCTGATGGACTACGTCGTCGGCACCACCCTCTACGTCGACGGCGGGATGACCCTCTTCCCCGGCTTCGCCACCGGAGGCTGACCGCACCGTGGACGACACGTGACGCTTCGCCGGGTGCCGACTCCCGGCGGGGGCTTCGCCGGCCTCCTCGCGGCTCGGGCCCCGCGCGGCGCTCCGGTCGCGGCCACGTCGGTCGAGCGCTGCGCGCACCCGGGCAGCGCGGCCCGCACCTCGTGCGGGAAGGCCGTCGTGAGGACGGGGCACCTCCACGCCCAGGGGCCGATCGACCGGCCGGAGCCGGCAGTTCGTCCGGACGGTCCTCCTCACCGGATTCCGCAGCAGGGCCGGCGCGCTGCCCAGCCGGTGCCGGTCCTCGCCTCCGGTCGCGCCGTGAGCGCGCCTTCGCCGCGACGGTCCCGCACACCGCTGCCGCGCAGACCTCGTCCCCGGCCGGTTCGCCGGCCCTTCCCGTCACCCGATCCGAGCCATCGAGGCCCGCATGAGCACCGCAGCACACCTGTTGGCCGACACCCCCGCACAGCTGCTCCCCGCCCGGGAGCTGATGGCGTTCACCCTGGCGTCCCACATCATGCTGGTGCCCTTCGGTGTGGCCCTGCCGTTCATCACACTGCTCATGCACCACCGCGGTCTGCGGAGGGCCGACCCGACCGCCATGCTGCTGGCCCGTCGGTGGTCGGCCGTGATGGCCGTGCAGTTCGCCGTCGGCATCGTCACCGGCACGGTGCTCTCGTTGGAGTTCGGCCTGCTGTGGCCCGGCATGATGGGCCGCTGGGGTGACGTCTTCGGCCTCGGCTTCGGGGTCGAGGGGTGGGCGTTCTTCCTGGAGGCGATCCTGATCGCCATCTACCTCTACGGCTGGCGCAGGCTGAAGCCCTGGACGCACTTCTGGCTGGGCGTGCCGCTGCCGCTCACGGCGCTGATGGGCGCGTTCGGCATCATCGCCGCCAACTCCTGGATGAACACCCCGCAGGGCTTCACCCTCGACTCCTCCGGCAGGCCGGTGGACGTCAGCGTGCAACAGGCGATCTTCACCCCCATGTTCGGCCCGCAGTACTGGCACTTCGTGGTGGCGATGTTCCTCACCGCCGGCTACGTGGTGGCCGGCGTCTACGCGGTCGGCTGGCTGCGCGGCCGCCGTGACCGCTACCACCGCCTCGGCTTCACCGTGCCGTTCACCGTCGCGGCGATCCTCACCCCCGTGCAGTTCGTGCTCGGTGACAACATCGCGCGGCAGATCTTCCACAAACAGCCGATCAAGTTCGCGGCAGCCGAGCTGGTCTGGGACACCGACACCCACGTGCCGGAGTACCTGTTCGGGCGCCTGCAGGAGGACGGTACTGTCAAGGGCGGCCTCAAGATCCCCCAACTCGACTCCATCCTCGCCGGGTTCACGCCGGACACACAGGTCACCGGGCTGAGTTCGGTGGCCGCCGCCGACCGCCCCACGGCCACCCAGGCGACCATCACCCACTGGGCCTTCGACATCATGGCGACCATCGGGAGCGTCCTGATCCTGCTGGCGCTCTGGTACGCCTGGTGCTGGTGGCGCCGCCGCGACCTGCCGAAGTCCCGGTGGTTCTTCCGCTGCGCCGCCGTAGCCGGCGTCGCCAGCGTGATCACGGTGGAATGCGGCTGGATCACCACCGAGGTCGGCCGCCAGCCCTGGATCGTCTACCAGAACATGCGCGTCTCCGAGGCCGTCACCCCCACCGGCGCCGCCTCCCTGTGGACCATGTTCGGCATCGTCGTCACGGTCTACGTGCTCGTCCTCGGTTCCTTCCTCGCGGTGCTCCTCAAGATGCGCACCCGCTGGCGCCTCGCCGACGCGGGCTCCGCCCGGGCCCAGGCCGAGGGCCCGGAGACGGACACCCCCTACGGCCCACGTCCGGAACCGGCCGCCACCGCCGGCCCGGGCGAGCACCGAGCACCCGGGAGCGACCTGTGACCGCCACCGTCGTCGCCTGGATCCTGCTGCTCGCGGTCGCCGCCTACGCCTGCGGCGGCGGCGTCGACTACGGCGCCGGGTTCTGGGACCTCCTCGCCGGCGGCGCCGAGCGCGGAAAGCGCCCGCGCTGGCTGGTCGACCACGCCATGGCCCCCGTCTGGGAGGTCAACAACGTCTGGCTGATCTTCACCCTGGTCGTCATGTGGACCGGCTTCCCGCTCTTCTTCCAGACCGTCTTCACCGCGCTCTGGCTCCCGCTCGCGCTCGCGGCCGTCGGCATGGTGCTGCGCGGCGCGGGTTTCGCGCTGCGCAAACCCACCAGGCGCCTCGCGGCACGCCGGATCTACGGCGCCGTGTTCGCCGTCTCGTCGCTGCTCACCCCGTTCTTCCTGGGCACGGTCATCGGCGGGGTGGCCTCCGGACGGGTCTCGCCCGGCACCACCGCCTCGGCCGACGCCTGGGCCAACACCACGTCGATCATGGCCGGCCTGATCACCGTCGCCGCCACCGCCTTCCTGGGCGCGGTCTTCCTCACGGTGGACGCCCGCCGTTTCGAGGCCCACGACCTCGTCGGCTACTTCCGGCTCCGCGCCTGGATCGCGGCCGCCGTGCTGCTGGCCCTGGGGGTGATCGGCCTGGTCGTGACCGACCCGCACGCGAGCTACGTCCATCACGGGCTCACCCACGGCGCCGGACTGGCTCTCGTCATCGCCGCCGTGGTGGCCCTCGCGCTTTCGGCGTGGCTGGTCGCCGGCCCGGCCGCCGGCTGGGCGCGGTACAGCTCGGTGGCCGTCGTGGCACTGCTGGTCGCCGCCTGGGGCTTCGCCCAGCGGCCCTACCTGGTACCCACCTCGCTGACCGTCCAGCAGGGCGCGGGGGCTGACGCACCGCTCCAGTGGATGCTCGTCGTCGCCGCCGTCGCCCTCGTGTTCATCGGCCCGGCCCTCGTCGTCCTCTACCGCCTCGACACCCATGGCGTGCTGGAGCCCCTCACCGACGAGGACGTGGCCGAATGACCGCCGACCACGGCGAGCGGCGAGCATGGTTCCCGAGCTTCTGCTGATCGGCGGCACCCCCTCTACCGCCGTGCCGGCGTCCAAGATCGCCCGCGGTGCCGGCCTGACCGCCTACGGCGTGCACCGCCGCCGCCGTATCGGTCGCCCACCCGCCCGGGTCGCCCGGGCCGGACGGTGTGTCCCCGTCCGGACCGCCGCGGGCCTCGCCGTCCTGCTCCAGCCCTGTTCGTGTCCCTCCGGCCGGACAGCCGGAGCATCTGCCAACCCGTCACCCAGGACGGCCTCGACGAAGGGAAGGCCATGACATCGAGTCAGATCCTGCTCGGCACCTCGCTGATCGTGGCCCTGGCCGTCGGGTCCCAGCTGGTGGCGAGCCTGCTGCGGGTCCCGGCGATCCTCCTCCTGCTGCCGGCCGGTTTCGTCGCCGGTACGCTGACCGACGTCGTCAATCCCGAGAAGCTGCTGGGCCCCGCGTTCTCCCCCCTGGTCTCCCTCGCCGTCGCGGTCATCCTCTACGACGCGGGACTCGGACTCGACCTTCGCCACCTCAAGGGCCACACCCGCAGGGTCGTGGTCCGGCTGATCTGGCTCGGGGCGCTGGTCACCTGGGTGTCGGCGGCCCTGCTCGCCGTCCCCGTCGTCGGCATGTCGCTGAGCGCCGCCGTGATGCTGGGCGCGATCCTCGTCGTCAGCGGACCGACCGTCGTCGGGCCGCTGCTCGGATTCGTCCGTCCGACCGAACGACTGCAACGAGTCCTCGTCTGGGAGGGGTCCCTGATCGACCCGATCGGCGGCATCCTCGGGGCCCTCGTCTTCCACGGCGTCCTGGCCGGCGGACAGCACGGCTTCGCCGGCCAGCTCGGCAAGTTCTGCGGCAGCGCGGCCGTCGGGCTGGCCGGCGGCGCCGTCGGGGCGGCACTCCTCTGGCTGCTGCTGCGCCGCCTCACCCTCGACGAGGTCCTCGGCACCACGGTCCAACTCGCCTCCGTGGTCGCGGTGGCAGGAGTCTGTGACGCCTTCCGGGACGACACCGGGCTGATCGCCGCCGTCGTCATGGGGATGGCCCTGGCCAACCTTCCGGGGCTGGACATCCCGGCCCGCCGGCCCTTCTTCGAGACGCTGGTCTCGCTGATCATCGGCCTGCTGTTCATCTCCATCTCGGCCACCGTCACCCCGCAGTCCCTGCGTCACGTGGCACTGCCCGCCCTGGTCCTGGTCGCCGCCCTCGTCCTGGTGGTCAGGCCCCTGGTGGCGCTGCTCTCCACCGCCCGGACCGACGTCCCCTTCCGGGAACGCTGGTTCATCGGCTGGATGGCGCCGCGCGGCATCGTCGCCGCGGCCACCGCCTCCACCTTCTCCGTCTCCCTCGTCCAGGCCGGCATCGGCGGCGCGCAGAAGATCCTTCCGGCCACCTTCGTGGTGATCGTCGCCACCGTGATGGTGTACGGCCTGACGGCGCTCCCGGTCGCCCGGCGTCTGGGGGTGCGCCGCTCGGCGCGCTCGCGCCCGCTGCTGGTCGGCGGCGACCCCTGGGTGGTCGAGCTGGGCCGCGCCCTGCGCTCGGCGGGCCTGGACGTCCTCATGTGGGCCGGCCTCGACCGCCAGCGACGCAGCATCACCGACGCCGGTCTGGCCCTGGCTCCCGGCGAACTGCTCGCCGCCGCCAGCGGTGCGGGCGCCGAACTGGAGGGCATCACGGATGTCCTGCTGCTCACGGACGAGGACGATTTCAACGCCCTCGCCTTCATGACGCTCAAGGAGACGGTGGAAGGGCCCGTCCACCGCCTGGCGCCTCCCACCCGCAGCCACGGCGTGGTCGCCCCCTACACGGGCAGCGAGGCGCTGTTCGGCCAGGGTCTCAACCGGCCCGAACTGGCCCACCGGTACGCCCACGGAGCCCGCATCGTCACCCACCGGGTCGACGGGGGCATCCCGGCCGGACACGAGGTGCTGTTCGTGGTACGGCCGGACGGACAGCTCACCGCGGCCACCGAGACCGGCGCGCCGACGGCCGGCGCCGGCGACACCGCCATCCTGCTGACGCCCTCGGCCGGTTCCCTGGAGTAGCCCTTGCCGACGCGTGGGCGGCTCGGGCCGAATCCGCTCAGCGGAGGCGTTCGGCGATGTGGTCGCCGACGCGCATGGCGTTGGCGATCGCGGTGAGGGACGGGTTCACGGCGCCGATGCTCGGGAAGAAGCTGGTGTCCACGACGTAGAGGTTGTCGAGGTCGTGGGCCTTGCAGTGGACGTCGAGGGCCGAGGTCCGCGGGTCGGTGCCGAAGCGGACGGTGCCGGCCTGGTGGGCGGTGGCGCCGATCGGCATGCCCTTGTGCAGGTAGAGACTGTGCGGCAGCAGGTGGTGCGGGTGCATGCCGAGCTTGCCGAGCATGCCCCGCAGCTTGTGCTGCAGCCGCTTCAGCCCCTCGATGTTGTTCTTCTCGTCCAGCGCCAGGTGGATGTCGCCGTTGTCGTCGAGCGTGACGCGGTTGCCCGGCTGGGGGAGGTCCTCGCCGCAGAGCCAGAAGTCGACGGCGTGGTGGGCGAGGACCTCGAACGGCATGTCGGGGGAGGCGAGTCCGGCCCAGCGGGGTGCCTCGCCCTTGATCTGGTCGGAGTCCGACTTGCCGAGCATCTGGATGCCGCCGAGCGGGAACTCCCAGTCGTCCGCCCCGAGGTACCAGTCGTTCAGCGCCAGGGTCTTCTGGAACTGGGTGTCGTTCGGCTCCTCGGACACCGCCATCAGCGCCAGGTTGTTGTGCCGCATGTAGTTGCGGCCGACCGTGTCGGAGCTGTTGGCCAGCCCGCGGGGGTGCTGCTCGTTCGCCGAACGCAGCAGCAGTGCGGCGGAGTTGACCGCACCGCAGGCGACCACGACGACATCACCGCGGAAGCGTGCCGCGGAGCCGTCCTCCAGCTCGGCGACCACCGCGGTCACGGTGCGGCCACCGTCGTCCGTCTCCAGCTTCCGGACGTTGGCGCCGGTGACCATGCTGACGTTGTCGTGCTCCAACGCCGGCTCGACGCAGATCACCTGGGAATCGGACTTCGCACGGACGAGACAGGGGAATCCGTCGACCCGGTTGCAGCGGATGCAGACGCTCTCGTGGGTCGCACCGCCCTTGGCGTCCTGGGTGAGATTGACGCCGATCGGCAGGTGGAACGGGTGCAGGCCGTGCTTCTCCAGGTCGTCGCTGAGCTGTTGGATC